>NZ_JAGGLU010000005.1 GCF_017874575.1 Lactobacillus colini
CACCACAGCACGGAAAGAGCTTATCTATCACTAAAACGTTTGGTGCTTACTACTTGCTAACACACCCAGAAGCAAGAGTTATGGAGACAGCTTACGCTTTCGGCTTATCTGGTCAATTTGCTACAGATAATCGGCGTAAGTATATCAAATGGGCTCATGTTTTTGGATTAGATATAGGCAAGAATACTGCCAATGAGTTTACGGTAAAAGATCATCGTGGGAGTTTTGTGGCTACATCTATGTTAGGTGGTGCATCAGGTATGTCAGCAGACTTGCTAATTATTGATGATCCTGTAAAAAACTCGGAAGAAGCAAGCTCACAGACCATCAAAGATAAAATATGGAACGAATGGAACTTAACCTTCTATCCACGGCTCCAAAAAGGCGGGTCTGTTATAGTCATCATGACTAGATGGCAGCAAGATGACCTAGCAGGACGATTATTAAAAAAGATGTCTTTACCATGGGAAGAGATTAAATTACCTGCTATCGCAGAATTAGCTCCAGGTGAAGTAGATATTATAGGACGACATAATGGTGAAGCCTTGTGCCCTGAATTACACAGCTTAAAAGAGCTGAAAATCCACAAGCACGACATGGGGACACAAAAATTTACAGCCCTATATCAACAAAGCCCCACTATTCAAGGTGGTAATATCTTTAAGCGCGAGTGGACTAAGTTTTATGTCCCTGATAAAGAAACAATGTACAAGCTTGGTCTGACTGAAAAAGAAGTAAAAATATTACCGCGTCACTTAGATGGATGGTGTCAAAGTTGGGATGCTACTTTTAAGAGTGGCGAAAATGATGACTTCGTAGCAGGTCAAGTATGGACTAGAAAGGATGCAGACTACTTTTTTATGCCTAATTCGGTGCACGAAAGATTATCTTTCACTGAAACACTAGATAAAATTAGGTATTTAACGAGACTTTATCCACAAGCAAGAAGCAAATACATTGAAGACAAGGCTAATGGTTCTGCCATTATAGATACTTTAAAAAGTGAAATTGGTGGAATTATACCTATTGAACCTGATGGAGGTAAAATTGTCCGTGCTAGTGCAGTATCACCTTTATGGGAGTCTGGCAACGTCTATGTACCGCACCCACTTTGGAAACCTGAAATTGAAGATTGGCTAGAAGAAGTATATTCCTTCCCTAATGCACCACATGATGACCGTGTGGACGCAATGACACAGGCTTTAAACAACATGAAAATTAGAAAATATCATGGTCCACGGTTTATTTAAAGGAGGTGAAACATGGGACTATTTGATGTATTCAAGCCTAAAAAAGAGTTCAAGGTTGACTTTATGGACTATGACAGTCGAGGGCGTACGTTTGCTAAGTTTGGTAGCATTCGACCGCAGCCGTTTCATGGTCAAGAAATGGATTATGATACGCTAGATAATCTGTATAAGCGTAATGGTATAGCTCACACCATAGTAGCTAAGCCAGCTCAAGATGCGACTAGAAACGGCTGGCGCTTAATCATTCCTGATAATCCTACTAAGCAGGCAGAATATCAAAAAGCATTAGATGCACTTGATTTAAAAAAAGTACTTGCACAAGAGGTTATATATCAGAGAAAACATGGTGATGGTTATATTACTTTTGGCGTTAAGGAAAATATACCAACATCGTTAAATCAGCCGCTAGATCCTCAAAATATACGCAGTATCTCTTTCATTCATGCCTTTGGAGAAAATCATGTAAGGAAAAATCTTACTAATGATGATCCAACAGGAGAAGATTATGGTAAAGAAAGCGCCGTTGTATTAGATCCTCATCAAAGCGGAGATGAGATAGACAATCAAGGTAATGTAATACCGAAAACAACGGTTTTAAAGCCAGTAGTCATCGATAGTAGTCGATACTTCCACTTGTCGCTAGATAAGATGGAGGATGACTGGCACGGCACATCCGTGCTTGAAAAGTGTCTAGATCCACTAAAAACACTAGACACTGCTTTATATTCAACTGGCAAGATTTTGTATGAGTATACATTAAAAGTTTTAAATAGCCGTTCTATGGCAGAAGAAAATGCTGCTGATTTTGAGAGAGACAAAACCAAGCTAGAACAAGGAATGTCTACAGAAAGTGTTGTCGTTTTAAATGATGTTGACAGACTGAGTAAATTATCAACACAAACGTCCGGAATTAGCGAATTGTACAATTTTGCTTGGCAAAACATATGTACTTCAGCCGAAATTCCTAAATCCGTATTGACTGGCGAACAAGCTGGTACCTTGGCGGGGGCTAGTCAAGATGTGGTCAACTACTATGACTCAATTAAGGCTTTTCAAGAAGAATATTTGAGACCACAAATCGAATATATTATTAAATTGCTTATGTGGGCTAGTGATGTTGCCGGAGGTAGTGAAGATCCTGAAAAATTGCATTGGAAGCTTGAATTTAATCCGCTATATAGCCCAGATGATAAGACTCAAAGCGAGACATTAGTTAATTATGCTAATGCTGCAGCGACCTTAGTCAACGCTGGTATTAAAGCCCCAGATGAAGCGGCTAAGCTCATAGATGGTCAAGATAATAACCAGATTAGCGGAATGCAAGCCACTAAAGAAGATAGTCTAGATATAAGTGATAGCGATGTTGAAAGATTTAAATCTGATATCATTAAAAAGATTGAAAAATTTAAAAAATGAATAAAAAACTAAATGATAAAGAAATCAAAAAGATCACTAGAAATGTACCGCCTACCAGGTATCCATTAAAAATAGAACAATGGTACGAAAGGCAATTAAAAAAGCTAGTTAAATCATGGCAAACTATAGCTCAAAGTATTGTAGATGTTTATATTTCTAAGAATATCAAGGGCGGTAATGTATTTCTGAAAGATGATAATTTTACTGGCTACCCTAGTTGGATCGAAAGCCTATCTTTATATTTTGCAATTATGAAGTCGACCATAGAACATAGTCAAAGCGATGTATATTTAGATAATTTAACTAAGCAATTTGTTAAATCTGTTGATAGCTTTAGCTTTAATAATGTAAAAGTACAAGCGAAAATAGCTGGTATTGATCCTATTAAGAGCAATAAAGAAACGGCAGCTTATGTTAAGACTCGTATACAGGAAAATACATCTCTCATCAAATCTATGAGAAATGATTACATTGATAAACTACAAAATGATATATATGAAAGTATTACTAGTGGAGATGGTGTAACTGGTCTGACTAAAAACATTGTTAAGCGTACAAATATGAGTTTAAAGCACGCCTCGCTGATAGCTAATGACCAAACGGGCTCAATTATCAGTGACTTAGACTCGTACAGGGCAAAAACAGCTGGTGCAAAGTCTTATATATGGCAATCCGTAGAAGATCAAAGAGTTAGACCGAAACACCAAGAATTAAATCAAACAGAGCAACAATATGATGATCCTAATGGTGGAGATAATGGTCAAAGACCCGGTCAACCAATTAGGTGTCGTTGTGTTGCACTACCAATCTTTTAGCGCTCAATAGAGTGCTTTTTTGTACACAAAATAGGAGGTTTTACATGGAAGATACTAAAAATGTGGTCAAAACTGACCAAGTAAGTAATGTAGATGAAACAGAAACTAAACCTTTAGATACTCCAATTAAGCCATTGGTTACTCCAAAGGTAACCGCACCAATTGAAGTTAAACCACCATTGAAGGGAGGTGAAGCTGTGGATAACTCAGTGCATAAAGTAGCTAAAGGTGAAACATTGTTAGATATTGCTAACAAGTACCACATTGGTTATGAACAATTGCGGTATTTTAATGGCTTAGATAAGCTCAACCCACGAATTAAAGAAGGGCAAGAACTTAAAATTCCAACTAAGCCCGTTGCAGTTCCAGTAGGCAAATAAAATGCTTACTAGGTACGATTCTGCACCTATCAATAATTTAAGGCTAGACCAACAAACTGGCTACTTACATGCTGATAATGTACCTATTGCTAGGGTTGGTGTCTTCCCTTACATAAATGCTAAAGGGCAGGTAACGATGGAAGCTAAACTTCCGGATGATTTACTTACGGATAGCACCATCGAAACAGCTAATAGCAAGCCTATAACAGAAGATCACCCCAAAGAGGCTGTAAATTCCCGAAATTCTGAAAAGTACATGAAAGGATTTACAGCCGACAATGCACATGCTGAAAATGGGATGATTAAAGTTGATATGACTATTACCAATAAGGACTTAATAGATAGAGTACTTAAAGGTGATAAACAAGAACTATCTATTGGATTTTCTACTAATAATTACCCAGTAAAAGGGAATTATAAAGGGATGACATATGACAGTATTCAAAAAAATATTCAAATTAATCACATTGCCGTAGTAAAGCGGGGGCGTGCAGGGCATTCTGTTCGTTTAACTGGTGATAGTGCAGAAATGCTGATAGAAGATGAAAGCGAGGAACAAAAATTAATGGAAACTACTAAAGTACATGTTAACGGTACTGATATTACCGTTGCATCACAAGACGTAGATAAGCTTATGAAGCTTGACTCTGACAATTCTGACTCTAATAAAAAAATTGCAGAATATGAAGCTAAAATCAAAGAGTATAAGTCTAAAGTTGCTGCTTTACAAGCCAATGCGGATGAAGCGCAAGCTAGCGCAGATAAATCACAAGCTAAGGCTGATTCTCTTGACAAGGAATTAGCAACTTATAAGTCTAAATTTGAAGGCGATGCCTTAGACAAGGCTGTTGAAGAACGAATGAATTTAATTAAGGTCGTTAAGAGCTATGTTGGAGATTCATACGATTTTAAAGGTAAATCCTTAGAAGACATGAAAAAGGCAGCAATTAAGACTGTTAATGATTCGATCGACCTTGATAATAAGTCAAATGAATATGTTAATGCCTACTTTGATTCTATGGTAGCTAACCGTAAGCCTAGCTCAGTAGTTGGCTATACTGGTGCAGAAATTAAGGGCGATTCATTGAGTGACTTAGAATCTAAGGCTATGGAAGCTCGCAACTCTATTTACAATTATTAAGGAGATGATATAAATGGCTATTTTAGATGACCCAGAATTATATTCTGATGGTAATTTGAGTGCTGGTAAGATTGCAACCCTTGAAAATTACAGTATTAACACTGTTACAGCTGGTGCAGATTTAAAGTTTGGTCAAGCAGTTGTTATTAAAGACGGTCTAGCAGTACCAGCTACTAAGGCGCCTATCTTTGGCGTTGTATTGAAGCGTCAATGGACAGAAAGTATCGACTTTGTACCTGAAGAAATGGAAAATGACCACTGGTATAAAGGCAATGCTGTTGATGTGCTGCGTGATGGAACAATTGCAGTACCAATCAGTGAAGATGTTAACGAAAACGAAAATGCCACCGTTGATGCAGATGGTAACTTTAAGGCGGCAAGTGCTGGCGATAAGATCGTAGGTGTCTTTTTAAGCTCTGGTGATAAGGGCAACACAGCTATCTTACAAACTCGTGTTGTCTTTGATTCTGCTAATGCTGACAATAACTCAGGTAACACTAATCTAACCGCACCAGACGTAAAACAAGACCCTTCAAATAAACAAGCTGCACCAAGTGGAACACAAGAAACAGGTAAGTAGAAAGGAAGTAAGTATTAATGCCTTATAATATGAGTTTAATTAGTAAACGTGATTTAATTGCATTAGATACTCATATCTATCAACAAGCAAAAATTCAATTAGCTGGGCGTTCCTTATTTAAGTCATTCCCAGTACCAAGAACCGCATCATCATATGGTTATGATGTAATCAAAACTACTGGTAAGGCACGCCGTGCAAGTGAAACTGGTAGAAATACCGATACGCCAGTAGGTGACGAAACAAGGGTACGACAATATATGCCAATGACCGAATGGGAATACGGAATTGAATATACTGACATAGAATTAGAAGAAGCTAATGCAGCTGGTGATACTCAATTTTTAACTCGTCGTGGTAATCAAGCTATGCGAGCAATGGCTGAATATGAAGATAAAGTTATCTTTAATGGCGTAAAGGATGACAATATTAACGGTATTACCAGTTCAAAGGATAAAACTGGTTTTCAAGAGTTAAAGCCGGAAAAAATTCTTGAAGAAATGAGTGGCGAACAGATGCTAAATTACTTCAAGAAAGCATCTCACTTAATAACTGACCTCGGATATTCTAATGATAAGCCTGTACTTTTAGTTACCGCTGGTATAGAAACATTGCTTGATACTTTTTACAACGAATATAGAGACAACAGTGTTGAAGACTATGTAAAGAAATACTTTAAGGAAGTTAGAGTTATCAAAGAACTTGAAGCTAAGTATACAGGTAGAAAACAAGATATGGCTTTAGCTTATCTTGATGATGCTGACACTGCAGGTATTCCTACAGCTATTCCATTGGAAAGAGTATATCAAGAACACTTTAAGGCACGCACTGAAATCAAATATCACGAAAAATTTGGCGGTGTTGTAGTGCGTTATCCAAAGCATTTTGTACAAATGCCAGGTTTAACTAAAGCCTAGAGGTTAAAAAATGAATCCACTAACAACTTTAGAAGAGGTCAAGGCAACCGCACCAGAGTTAACAAGCGATAAGTCTGATGAAACTTTAACAGCACTTATTAATGATGCAACAATTCAGGTTTTAGCAGATGGATTCCCAGAATATGTTAATCAGGGTCGTGTAAGAGTTCCGATTCAAGAACTAGCTACTAGGTATATGACACTACATCTTGCTTCGATGGACTCAGAAGCGAGTGCTAAAGGTATAGCCAGTGAAAAGGTTAGCGTTATTGAAAGAACTTATAGATCAAAAATTAATGTACAAGGGTGGCTAAATACTTCAACTTGGGGACAAATGTACTTACGCTTGTACAAACAGTTTGCTAATGGCGGACGCGCACATGTGGCGGTGATCCAGCATTGATTAAAAGAGAAGGTTATAACAACTGGGATAAGGTTTTTGAAGAGTTAAAAAAACTTAATGAATATCAAGTAGCTGTTGGTTTCTTTGGAGAAAGAAACAGTCGATTATTAACAATTGTGAGAGCTAATGAATATGGCGCTCATATCGTCCCTAAAAAAGGTAATTGGCTAACTATTCCTACCAGATATGCCAGGGGCGATGATGGGTTACCTAAAAAGCCAAGTGAAATAGAGGGCTTACGTAGATCAAATAAAAAGAATGTACTTTACACTAAAAGTAAAAATGGCAAAATAAAAGTTTATTTTTACTTAGTAAAAGAAGTTACTATACCATCAAGACCTTTTATGAGAACTGCCTTGCTTGAAAATGGGGCAACTTTTAAAAGATTAATTGAAAAAGGTGTTAATAATATTACTTTTGAAGGCGGTACAGCTGATAAATTACTAAATCAGTTAGGTACTACAGCAGTAGCTTTAATGAGGCAGTCTGCGATTAGACTATCTAAGCCAGTTAATGCTCCTGCAACTGTTGACTATAAGCGGTCTAATAATCCTTTAGTAGATACTGGTAACCTACAACGCTCAATCACTTATAAAATTATTCCAATTTAAGGAGGGTAAAATGAGTTTTTACATTGATGTTAAAGGGATGCTTAAAGACTATGGTACTGATATCAAGGTATATAAGCCGAATGATACTAATGACAATCATAATTTTCATTTTGTAGCTGGTATAAGAGATTCATCAGAAAATGAAGATTATGAAGCCCCTGAACTCAGACATGAACCATTTTTACCTAATAGTAATAGTTCGGCCCAGTTAGCCCAACTTTTAAGTGGTGGGGCTAGCATTCAAGGCGATTATATCTGGCTTTCAAGTGACAAATATCCTATTGGAACAATTGTAGAAAGTGAAACACAGGGCGGTAAGTATAGAGTTATTAGCTATTCTAATTATCAAGATTATTCGAACTTAATAGTTTATGAACTGAAAGGGGATAAACAACACCCAGATGGTATATAAACAACCAGAGCTAAAAGACCAGTATCTTTTAGCTTTTATTTTGGGCAAGCTTGTGAATGTGGTTTGTGATTGTGACCTTATTTATCAAAATCAGGTTAATGAAAGAGAGCAATATCCTTATGTAACCTACAATTTTATTTCTCCGATGCAGGAAGTTACATCTGATTGGTTAGGTAAGGTAAGACCCTTTACTTGCTTGTTACAAATAGATTGCCACGCTCACGAACCATTTGAAGCCAATCAAATGGCTACTAAGCTGAATGACGCCTTACACGATGAAATGTATAGGCATTTTTTTAATCAAGCTAAAATTGTCCCTCAGATAGTAACCAATACACAAGATAGAACTTCTTTAGCAGGAATTAACTATGACTGTGACTTTGGCTTTGATTGTTCTTTCGAGGTTTTAGGTGGCATTACATATAAAAAAGAAGAATTAGATTTTAATCCAATTCCTAATACAACAATAAAAACTATAGATACTACAGAAGAAAATTAGGAGGTATATATGTCAGATACAGTAACAGCAGTTTCGCCTTTTAAGCGGAATTCAGACATTGATGTGTTACTTACTATTGTTAAGCCACGTCCATTAATTGGATTGGGCAATATTTTAATTTTGACTCAGACACCAACACCAAGCGCCTCAGCTGGCGAAAATTCCACACCTAATAAGGCAACTAAAGTAGCTGGTTTGTTGATGTCAAAAACTGATGCTGAAAGTGGCGCAGTTTATAAGGAATACGCTAATGCGGACGCAGTTGAAGAAGACTATGAAAAAGATGCTAACGTAGCAAAGAAAGCACATACTTACTTTGCACAAAAAAATGCATCTGATAGAGTAGCAGTTTTAAGCTACCCAGCTGGTAAACTTGATGTCGCATTAAAGAACTTTTGGTATAACAATTGGACGTTTGCGATTTTTGCAGACAATATCTTTAACGATGATGTAACCAATGCATCTAATATTTTCGAAGTTAATAAGGATCACTTCTTGGTACTTCAGTCAAAGAATGTTGCAGACTATGAAAGCATTGTCGGGCAAGATTATACTATTGGTCTTGTACACGATACTAAAGAAGCAATGGACGCAGCTTTTATTGGAGCTATTGCCTCTAAGACTGTTGGTTCAGTAACTTGGAAGTTTGCAGAGCTTGAAGAAATTACACCAGATGATTTAACCGTATCTGAAAGAGCAACCATTGATACAGCTCACGCAATTTCTTACATTTCTATCAATGGTAGAGGACAAACTACAGAGGGCTGGACTTTATCAGGTGAATATATTGATAATCTGCACGGTGATATTTGGATTAAATCCAACATTGAAGCTGAGTTACAAAACTTGCTCCAAACCAACGATAAGATATCATACGACGCAACTGGTATTAGCTTAGTTGCATCTGTCGTAACCAGGGTTCTACAAACAGCATGGGAACATGGAATCATTTTAACTGATGAAACTACTGGTAAAGGTGATTACACAGTTACTACTACTCCACGTTCTGCTCAATCAATTTCTGACATTTCTAAGCGTCATTATGCTGGATTATCATTTAGATACCACAGAGCGGGCGCAATTCACACTGTAACTGTAAACGGTACTATTCAATCAGATACAATTACTGCTTAATAAGGAGGTTTTAAATACATATGGCAAACGCAAATTCCCCACAAACTGGGTTAATGGCAACCTTTAATGGTGCAGATTCTACTATCGTTGTTGATGGTAATGTAATGGTCGGATATGCTGCTAGTGGTGATATTGTACAAGTTACATGGGACAACGATCGTGTTTCTGTAGATACTGATGTTATGGGTACTTCTGTAGCATCACAAAACAATAAGACTAGTGCGACTATGACACTTAACCTTAATCAAATGTCACCATCTAACAAAGTGTTAATTGACTTATATAATCGTGGTGTTAATGGTCAAAACTTCGCAGTGGATGTAAGAAACAGTGCAGAACATGTATATGGTACACACTGTTACATTGCTAAAATGCCAGAAGTAAATAGCGGTGAAAAGGCTGGAACTAGAGCATGGCAAATTCACTTGCTTAACGCAGAAATTGAAAGCATTTTAGATTAAATATTTAGTCAAATTTTAGGAATAATTAAGGGAGATTATATAAATGGCAGTAGCAAAGAAAAATGCAACTCAAAAGTTAGCAGATCAATTAGCAGAACAAAAAAAGAAGGCTGAAGCGGCTGCAATTCCTTCAAAATTGGGTAATACACGTATCATTAAGATTCATAAAGGAAAAGAAGATGAATATGAACTAATGCTTCGTTATCCTGGTACACAGATTGCGATGGAAATTTTAGACGACTGTATGAAGCCCGGCGAACAAGGTTACTTCCGATCAGTATTTATGAATGATGTCATTTCTAATAATGTAATCGTACAACCAGTAATTAAAAGCGTTGCATTTTTCGATGAACACCCTGGATTAATTGAAGCGTGCGATGAGATTATGGATTTTATCGCTCAATTTCTCAACGATTAACTTAGATAGAAATCAGATTAATAAAGTTGCTGATAAAGTTGAAACTCAATTAAGACTAGCTATACATGGAGTACCATGGGAGCTTTTAGAAAATGCAAGCCAAGATCAGTTAGCTGTTATAAGTGAAGTGGTAAGCAGAAACATTACAGACGATGTAAAAGCTAGTGCTAATTCTGTTAGTTACGGCATTGGGCAGCTCTTTAGTCAAAATAATTAACAAAAGAGCATCACTAATCTAAGTGGTGCTCTTTTTTGGTAGAAAGGAGGTTATAAATGGAATCTACAGCACATGAGGGATGGAATTTAAGTGCGCATGTTGATTTTAGCGAAATTGAAAAAGCTAATCGACAAATTGGGGGCTTATTTAAAAAATTAGGTCAAGCGGACAAAATGTTTAGTGGCATGCATGCCCCTACTAAAATACCTACTACAATCCATCAAATGGATACGGCTACCGCATCACTTATTAAGCGCTTAGATGCAGAGGGGAAGACCTATGAAGCTAATAAGCAAAGAGTTTTAGGCTATTCGACTGCAATAGAGCGGCTTAATAAAAAGCAAGAAAATCTAGAAAAAAACCTAGAAAAAATTGCCACCTCATCTGGTGAAGTAAGTGCAGCGTATAAGCGTCAGCAAGTAAGGATTAATGAAAACGCAACAGCTATAGCTAAATATAGAGGTGGAATTAAAGAAGCTCAGTCTGCCATGGATAAGATAAGGCCTACACCTTTTCAAGTCTTGAAATCCAAGCTGGCTGAAACAAATAAAGAAGCGGGAAAAACTCACTCTATTTTTAAATCTGTATTTTCTGCTAATGTTTTGAGTACTGCCGCAACATCATTATTTGGAAAATTAAAAAACGGTATTACGTCAGCTTTCAATGCTGGTAAAGAGTTCAATGAACAACAGCAGACTATGAATGCTACTTGGCTTACATTAACAGGAAATGCAAGTAAAGGGCAAGCCATGGTTAAACAAATCAATGACATGGCTTTAGCTGCTCAAAACTCTACAGAAATGGTTGATGGGCTGTCCCAGAAGTTTTACGCCATCAATAAGAGTGCTAGTCAAACAGGCAGGCTGACCAAAGATGTTTTAACTTTGCAAGATGCGTTCGGCAAATCTGATGATGCTGTAATGAATTTCGGTACTCAGTTTAGTCAGATGTTGGCTAATCAAAAGGTAAGCGCACAGGACATGCTGTCCTTCGTTAACGTATTCCCCGAGTATCGTAGTCAATTATTAAAGACTTATAACCAGCAAAATCATACCAAGCTATCTATGAAGCAATTTAACGATGAAATGTCTAAAGGTAAGGTATCATCTAAAATTGCTGTAACAGCGTTAAATACGCTATCTGATAGCTATAAGAATGCAACGGGTAACTTTACTAAAACTTTACCCGGTATGCGAAGGGTTATCCAAGCTAACGGCAAACGAATTGCAGGCGAACTAACTAAGCCGTTTACAAATATGAAAAGCCCGTTTGCCTCTGCAGTATCAAAGTGGGTCTCTGATAAATCCACAATGAAACGCTTTAGCACATTAGGTAACACATGGGCTACTGGACTTAATAACTCAATATCTAAGGCACTAGGTGGACATAATGTTGCCACTAATACTACAAAGTTCCTTAATAAAACTTTAGATGCTTTAAACAGCAAATCAAAAAAGTTTTTTGGCTGGCTTGGTAAACACGCAAAAGACATTGGAACTTTGACAAGTAGCTTAATTACCATAACTGGTGAAGTTGGCAAAGCAGCTTGGAAAGATTTCAGTACTATTATTGTATCTATTGGTAAAGCTACAGGTTTAATAAGCAAAAATTCTAAAGGCGATACGCTGCACCAACTAGCAGAAGGGGCTAAATCTTTATCTAAGAATAAGACAGCTATTAAATTAATTGCTGATTCTATTGTCACAATTGCTACTGTAAAAGGAATTAAGGCGGCTACTAATCCGTTAATTAGTCTTGGTTCTGGTGCTCTAAAAGGTTATAAGAACATCATAAAACTTAAAGATGCAATTCTTGGAGTAGGTAAAGCAATTAAAGCTGTTAAAAACGGGGAATCTATTCTTAGTGTCCTTGGCGAAGGATTGAGTAAAAAAGGTGGGTTGACTGGCTCTATTGGCAACTATATGTCAGATATCGCCAGTGGTGCAAAACTTAGTCCATTAGCTAAATTCAAGAGCATGAAAGCTAGCGGCAAAGTTTTAGGCGGCACTGCCGGTAAGGCATTTGGGATAGCAGGTACAGCCCTAGAAGCTGGAACATCTATTTATCAAGCCTTTAAAGATAGACACTCTGCAACAAAAAGAAGTCGTGATATTGGTGGTGGAGTAGGTTCAATCGCTGTCGGTGCTTTAACGAGTTTAATTCCCGTTGTTGGTCCTATGCTAGCCCCAGTAGGTGCATTTGTTGGCAAAAAGGCTGGCGAAATTGGTGGTAGCTGGGTAAATAGCTTTACTAAAGGTATTCAACGAAAGAAGCCACCCAAAAAATTCTGGTCAATGGAAAACTTTGGGTATTCTACAAAGACATTCTTTGCTGATTTTGCTTCTGATTGGAATTCATTTTGGGGCAAACGTGGCGATGATATGAAAGCCTTTGGTAAGTCATCAAAGAAATGGTTTAGCAATGTTGGAACCAGCTTTAACACTGGTGTAAAGGACATTAAAAAGTGGTTTAATGACCTTCCATCAAATATAGGTAAAACTAACAGTTCCATAAAAGAATGGGCTAAGCAAACTGGTGACAATATCCATAAGGGCTGGAATAAGGGTATTAAGGCTAGTCATAACTTTTTTAAAAATCTTCCATCTAACACTCGTAAAACCTTAGCAAAAATGAAATCTAGCTGGAGTGGTTTCTGGAACTCAATGCCAAGAAAATGGAACTCTTTTAAGAGTAAGTTTGGTAAAGGCTGGAATTCATTCTGGAATAAATCCAATAGGCAGGCTAAGAGCTCATGGAATAGGACTAAACGCAATTGGAATAGTTTTTGGGGCTCGATGCCTAAAAAATGGAATACCTTTAAGTCAAGTTTTGGTAAAAGTTGGAATTCATTTTGGAAGAATACTAAAAAATGGGCGTCTGATTCCTGGAATGGAACTAAGAGAAACTGGAATAATTTTTGGAATACTTTACCTAAAAAATGGAATACCTTTAAAAAGGATTTTGGCAAAGGTTGGAACTCATTTTGGGGCGGCGTTAAGGTCGGCTTCGATGATACTTTTGGCAAAATTTCTAGCGCTTGGAATAATTTTTGGAATGGTGCAGGTAAACATTTAGGAGATTTTGCTAAATGGGTAGGTAACTCTTGGACTGGCACTAAAAACAACGTTAAAGCATTTTTGAATGATGTTAACTACGCACGTGGTGGTAGTCAACACAAGTACAAGTACGATAAAATGCCATCTCACGCCAAGGGTGGCAAAATACTTGCCACACATGGGGCGCTTGTCGGCGAAGAAGGTCCAGAACTTGCGTATAGACCAATGGGCAACGCTCGCTTACTCGGTGTTAATGGTCCAGAGATTGCAAAAGTACATTCTGGTGAACGCATTCTCAACGCGCGTGACACTTTAAAAGTTATGAACGGCGGTTTGGGTAGAGGATTAATCTTAAAGGGCTATGCTAAAGGAACTGATAAGCCTGCGCAAGCTGTAAATGCAGACTATAAGACCTTATCTAATAAATCTTCTCAAACGCTGGTTAAATTGGCACGTAAGAGCTTAAATGTTTGGCAAGGTATAACCAAGCACACTAAGGGGCAATCTTCTAAGACTCGTCAAGAAGCCGTGTCTAACTTTAGTAAGATGACACGTTCAATTGACAAGCAGACAAATAAAACTAATAAGAATACAGTTTCAGACTTTACTTCAATGCGTAAGGGCGTTAACTCACAAATGAATAAACTTCATGATGGAGTTATAAGCCTTGGCAATTCCACTTCAAAAGGTTTTGGTAAAGCCTTAAACAAGATGCACGACTATGCTAGAAGTGCAATGAGTGACACTATCGACCAGATAAATAAGGGTATATCTGGGATTGATAAAGTTTTAGGTCAATTCGGTGGTAATACTTCAGTTATTAAACCTGTAAAGTTTGCTACTGGTACTGATGCCAATGGGCGCTTAACTGAAAATACCCTAGCTATGCTTAATGATGCAGAAACTGGTCCGCGTCAAGAAGCTGTAGTTACCGAAAAGAATGAAATTTTCTTGCCACAAGGTAGAAATACAGTAATGCCTTTGAAAAAAGGCTGGGGTGTCTTAAATGGTACTCAAACTCAGCAATTAGGATTAAAACATTTTGCTAAAGGCTCTGGCGTAAGTCATGAAGAGCTGAAGAAAATTGCAGCTAAAAATGGCGAAAATCCAGCTAAAAGCTTTAAGCAGATGTTTAGCTCATTGCTTACACCCGGCAAGACTGTACTATCAAAAGGAACAAACAACTTAGTACAAAGCTCATCCGCTCAGTATGGTGTTCCTTGGAATAATGCAATGTGGACAGTAATTAATAATGCTATTGGTGGTGCTACTGGCAAGGGTGGCACTAGAGAAGCATTTTTAAAGTATGCTGAAAGTACTTTTGCTGGTGTGCCTTATGTAATGGGAGCTATGAGTAAAGTTGCATCTGACTGTTCTGGTATGGTTGCACAAGCGTTAAGCCATTTTGGTATTAATGCCGGTCGATCAACTGTTGATATGCAAAACTCCAGTGCTTTAGAGTATCTTGGTAAAAATATCAGTAAGACTATACCAGGTGACTTAGTAATTTTTGGTCATGGTACAGGCGCAGCAGGACACGTAGGAATTATCAAAAATCCTGAAACAGGTACTATGTTCAATGAAACTCCGCCAAGGGCTAGAGTAACTAATGTTTCTGACGATATGAGTATGGGTTATGGCTTTTACAGAGTAAGAGGGTTGCACAATGCAACTTCTAAGTCTAAGACTATGAAGGCTGATAACCACTTGATTACTTTAGCTAAAAATCAACTTGGTAGGTCTGCTATTAGTTGGATCAAGAAAAATCTGGGTGATGAAGGCTCACTAGGCGGCAATATTAACGGTGATGGTGTACAGCGTTGGGCAGGAACTGTTAAAAAGATTCTTGGCATGCTGCATCTGTCAACGTCTAATGACATGGTTAATAGGGTCTTACGTCAAATTCAGACTGAATCTGGTGGTAACCCTTATGCAAGACAGCCAGGAGCAGACCCGGACGGTGATGGTTCTGGTCCAGCACTTGGATTAATGCAAACTAAGAGAGCTACTTACGAGGCTTTTAAGCGTAAAGGTGATACAAGCGGTATATTTAATGGCCCGTCTAATATTTATGCCGGTTTAAACTATGCTAAGCATAGGTATGGCAGTAGCCTTAGTTATTTAGGACAAGGGCACGGCTATGCAAAGGGAGGTAACCCACCACTTCATCAAAAAGTATTAGTTGGTGAAAAAGGCCCAGAAATTGCTGAATTTAAGCAACCCGTACACATTTATGATTCTAATGAATCTAAAAAGCAGCTTGGAATTGATAATTTAGCTAGGCAAGTACCTAAAGTTATTAAATCTAAGCCGCAACAGCCAGTCGTTAATATAAACATTAATGGCAATATTTCATCTGAAAGCGACGCTAATAATGTTGCTCAAATTATAGCAGACAAGATTACTGATTTATTCACTCGGATTGGAGACGAATTTGGTACAGATCCATCAATTATTTAAGCTAGGAGGTAAAAATGTCAGGCGTACAAGTAGGGGTCCCTAAAAATGGACCTCAT
Source organism: Lactobacillus colini (assembly GCF_017874575.1). Classification (GTDB taxonomy): domain Bacteria; phylum Bacillota; class Bacilli; order Lactobacillales; family Lactobacillaceae; genus Lactobacillus; species Lactobacillus colini. The sequence continues at coordinate 16,224 of NZ_JAGGLU010000005.1, forward strand.
GACAGCACTATCTTTGGATATCGTTTAGAAAATCCTAAACCTTCTAAGGCTGTAAGGGATGCACAAAAAAAGTACGATAAGGTAAAGCAACAATACGATAAAGCTGTATCTAATAGCAAGAAAAAGCAAAATTTAGTTGATAAGCTTGCTAAACAAAGATCAAAAGCGAAAAGCCCAACAGAAAGAAGTAGAATCCAAAGGAAAATAAACCAAGCGGTTAAGGCAAGAGATGGCTATGATAAACGCTCTAATATTTTGAAAAATGCTAAAAATGCGGCTAAGAAAAAGTTAGATAGGGTTAAGAAAGACGATAATCGTGCGTACACTTTAAAGCAGGTTACTAATAAGGTTAGCGAACATGCTAAATCATTCAGAAATGAAGGTACAGCAGCAATTTATCAGAGTAGTGGTGACGATGATACTGTTATTTACATTGCGCCTACAGAAAATGAATCAGATGATACAGCTTCTAATATCACAAGTTGGCCAGTAGATCAGGGCTCGCCAAGATCAGATCATGCTCGTATAAGTTCAAAAACAATTACAGTTTCAGGACTTATTAAAGGCGAGACTATGAGTGATTCTTTAGCTAAGTTTGATACTTTGAGGACTTGGAACTCACGACACTATGAATTGACTTATAAAGGCAATATTTACTATAAGCATTTAATTATTTCAGACCTACAGCGATCATATAAGAGCTATGAAACAGACATAGCATGTTCCATAACTTTTCAGTTCGTCTATGCAGCTGAAATCACTACATCATCAAAAAAGACTAAAAAGAAATCATCTAAGTCATCTAAGACGGTTAGTGGTAATCGTAATAAGAATTACACCGCAATTACTGTAAAAGGTGGGGATACTCTTTGGGGGTTATCTCAAAAATACGGCAAACCAGTGTCATGGTTGCAGAAAGTAAACAAAATTAAGAATGCTAATTTAATTTATGTTGGTCAAAAGTTACGTGTGAGGTAGGTGGTTACGTGAGAAATTATGTACCAGTAGATGTTAATAATTTACCTGATATTTTTGATATACAGCTAGCAGGTGAAATATATACATTTAGGATTGATTACAACCAGGTGGCAAACTATTACACCGTGACGATATTAAAAGATGATGTTACCTTACTTAGCCAAGAACCGCTTTTGTTAAATCAATTAGTGGGTATTGACTTACAGAATTCAAATCTTCCAAGTATTGATTTAAGAGTAATGGATGAAACGGGAAAAGCACAGGATGCTGGGCTAGGTGAATTAGGTGAAGGTAATGTTCAAATCTATTTAGATGTTATTGATCCTAATGGGTCAGAAACAGACGACCCGACAATTAAGCCTTTAGGCTATGACCCTGATGAAACAAGCGATGAATTAACAGATGAGGAGGTATCATTATGAGTATTATTACTAAAGACCCACATACATGGTTTGTTACCACTAATTCTAAGGGCAAGACTCAAACGGTCTATAACAATGAACGTATGAACCATAATTATCCTATGGGGTTCGAAGTCAACTTTAGTGATACTGCCACACCACCAGTTAACTCAATCACTTTATATAACATGTCAAAAGAACATAGAGATTTTTACCGTAAAAAACAAAAATGCTATGTAGCCTTTAACTGGGGCAAAGAAAAGAAAATAATATCAGAAGGGTATATCACTAAAACAAGTGTAAATCAGTCTGATGGCACTACGGATACGTTTGGGATTACCTTTACAGAAGGTACAGACTATAGCAATATCCAAGCTAGAGCCTTAAAAATCAATAATAAGAAATCTAAAAATACTAAAAAAGTTAAAGATTCTAAAGGTAAGAATAAGAATGTAAAGACTCGATCGACTAAAACTTCACTCGTTAACAAAACTTACAAGGCTGGTACAAGCTATAAAAAGCTTATACAAGGGATTGCAAGCCAATCAGGTATAAAGATAGCTAAAATAGATTTGGCAAAAAATCCAAAATTAAAAAAGGCTTACACCGCAAAAGGTAAGCCTTTAACTTTGCTCAAACAGTTGGTAAAAAAGACTAATTCTAAGATGACATATGTACGTGGAAAACTTGAAATCGTAAATCCTAAAAGCAATAAACGTACTTGGTATGTAATAGATGATAAAGACCTATTACAGCCACCTACATACAGCGAAGCCAGCGATGATGGGGAAAAGGGAACATGGGAGATAACACTGCCTTTAGTGCCCGAAATCACTGTTAATGTGGGTATCAAAATGGAAAGCAAGTACTTAAAGGGTAAGTTTTTTGTTAAAGCTGGCAAACATTCATCTGATGGCGATAATTTTCAGACGCAATGTTCGCTTGAAGCACTTTAGGGGGGGAATAATGGCATCACAGCATGAAATCCAAAGCGGCTGGTATAAAGGTATTGAAAAGCTATTACATGGCATATATGCAGGCATCAAAGTTGCTTATTTAGCTACAGTAGTAAAATACAATCCAAAAAAACATGTAGCGGACATTTTACCGCTGGTAATTGGATCAGATGGACAAAAATCTGCCCAATTTTTAGATATTCCTGTTGCGAAAAGTTGCTATTACCTCGATGAATGGTTTGATAAGGTATCAGGTGAGTTTGCAAAAATAGACGCTAAAACTGGATCAAATTTAAGCAAAAAGATACCACCTGAAAGTCCCAAAAAGCCTATTATGCATAAAGGTGCGGTAGTTGTTGTGGTTGTATTAGACCGTGATAGTGATAACTGGGACGGTGCTAAGCCGTTCAAACTAAACAGCTCACGATTGCACGATAGTAACGACAGCATCATTGTAGGAGTAATGTAATGGTAAAAGATTTAAAAGTAGACGAAAATGGAGACTTAATCATTGATCCATTAACTCACGACTTGGTTATGATTGATGGCGATGATGAAATATTACAGCGAATAAAAGCGACACTTGATATTAGATACGGTGAAATGAAAAATTTAGCGCCTGAAATTGGTGCAGACTATCAAAACTTTTTAGGTAAGAACTTTAACGAAGAGGGTGCGTCTGCAGATATGAGAGCGGCGATTACTGCACAAGTACCAGAAGTAGAAAATGTAACCAGTATCAAGTTTAAGAAGTTGCCTAATCGCCGTTTAGAAGTTGATTTTACAGCAACAATTAAGCATGAAGATAATTCGACTAGTAAAGTAGAAGGAGGGTATGAAGTTGGCACTTAAATTCGGAATCACTGAAAATGGTTTCGTTGCTCCTACTTACGAAGAAATATTAGATAGCGTTGAAGATGATTTTCAATCAAAATTCGGTTCAGATATTGTGTTAACTAGTAATTCTAATCTAGGTATCATTGCTAGACTAATTGCTTGGCGCGAAACTTCAATGATCCAAGAATTGCAGCAAGTTTATTACTCTGCCTTTATTTCTACAGCAACAGAAAGTGCGTTAGATAGGTTGGGTAGTAATGCGGGTATTCCTAGAAAGGTAGCTAGTCCATCGTTTGCTGAAATAGTGATTACTACAGAAGAAGAATACTTAATTCAAGCGGGAGAACAATTCGAAACAGAAGACGGAATCGTATTTAACCTTTTGACTGATGTTTTAACAACTAAACAAAAAGATGGAACGTGGCAAGGAATCGGGCAAGTACAATCTGATGAAACGGGTGACTTTAACAACGTTGAAGCTAACAAGATTACTATCATATCTAATCCAGATGATGAAGTTATCAATGTAACTAATCCTGCACCAGCTACAGGAGGACAAGAAACCGAAACAGACAGTACTTACAGAAATAGGCTAATTCTTGAAAATTCAGCCAAGCCAGGACCTACAGCCAGTGGAATTAAGTCAGCATTGCTCAATTTACCAGGCGTGCGTGAAGTTGGAATCGTTGAAAATTCTGAAAATAAGGTAGATGAGTATGGTAACCCACCATATACGGTGCATATTTACGTATTAGGTGGTAAAGGGCAAGAAATAGCGGACACATTGTCTAAGCATATAGCTGCTGGTGTTACTCTCACAGGATCAAAAAATTACACTGTCGTTGATGACAGTGGCAATAAAAAAGGTATTTCATTTGATTTTGCTCAAAATAAACCAATATATGTTAAAGTTGAGATTTCAGCTAATGCTAAATGGAATACAGACAGTAGCAGCGATGAAATTAAAAAAGCCATTGCTGAAAATATTAACAGTTTAGAAATGGGTCAAACTGTGCATTTAACTAAGCTATATCCTGCAATTTACGGAATTGAAGGCGTTGAAGAAGCATCGGTTACGCTCGGTATTGATAGTAATTCTTTAGGTAGTACGGATATAACTTGCAAGAAGTTTGAAGCGCCTAGTTGTGATGAAGATAACGTTGAGGTGGTGATTAAGTAATGGCTTATGTAACTACTGGTCAGCTTTTAGCCGAAATATCAGATCATTGGCGTAAAGATCCTGATAGTAATATTTATAAATTGCTAGATGGATTTAATGCACCATTTGAAGCGGTCAGTGATAACAGCTCAATTGTTAAAAACTGGCGCGATATATCTCTAGCTAAAGGGACAACTCTAGATTTACTTGGTAAAGATAGAAAGACTTACAGAGTAGGGCAAGACGATGACTTTTACAAATTCCTAATTTATATGAAAAACTTATTAGCTAAGTCACAAGGAACCAATACCAGTATTGCCAATATCTCAAAAACAGCCCTAAACGCTAATGCGAACATAAAAATCTGGCAAACAGGTACTAGGCACATTGCGGTCACTATTCCAATTAGTCAGGCAGGTACAGTAGAGCGTGAGAAAATTATTTTAAACAGCTTACAGCAACTAGTGGCGTTAGGTATATGGCTAGATAAGTTAATTTGGCAAGCAGAAACAAGTTCACAAAATTACTATGCGGCTATTATTACAACGAATGAACATTATGAATTGTCAACTACAGTATAGAAATAGAAAAGGAGGTTTACATGGAAAAATTTAATAAAACAGTCGTCACTAATGTGGGACGACAACAACTTGCAAGTATAGCAGGTGGTCAAGGTAAGTTAACTTATACTAAAGCCGCTCTTTTCACACAAAATGTTAACGATTTAAGCCAGGACGAAATACTAAATCTAACATCATTATCTGGTAATCAGTTAGAAACAAATATTCAAGTCATTAAGGTTAATACTAACAACATTACTGTATCAGCATCTTTTAACAACTCTACTTTGAGTCAAGATATTAATTTTGATTCGATTGGATGGTATGCATCAACTACTGTAGATAGCGACGAAAAGCTGTTTGCTATAACTCCATCATTTACTGCGCAAACATTAGTTGCTGGGTCTAATAGTAAATCAACAGCATCTTTTGACATAAATTTAAACATTGGATTATCTCAAAGTGTAGATGTGGTAATACAACCACAAGAAGCGGGTTTTATTGACCAGTCTAAGTTACAAGCTGCATTAAGCGAATTAAAGAGTAGCGGATTAATAAACAATGGAGATGAAGCAGTTGACAAGGAAGATTTAGCTAAGCGTTTTACAACTTCAATTCTTTATATTAATGGAGAAAATACTTTAAATGTGCCTAGCGGATTTAGTAACCACGGTCAATTATTAAGCATAGGTAGTAATGATACAGCTCATGATGCGGTTCACATTTTATACGACACTCAAAATAATAAAGAATATATTCAAACTTTTGATAGCGCAGCTAATAAATGGAGTAAATGGACTACCAGTACTGACATCTTTTACACTAAAGACGAAATAAATAAAAAGTTTGACAGTATTAATGATATTGTAGGACCACAATTAGACACTACAAAGGCGGAGATAAACAAATCAATTATTAATACTAATCAAAAAATTGATAATCTTGCTAATATAGATATCAAAGCTATTAAAGATAAGTTAAGTAAGCTGGATGGTGATATAGATTACGAAGGTATAAATGCTGACTTAATCACAGATACGGGCGTATATTATGTAAATCCTAAAGGCGCACAACATTATGCCTCAGATTCATCGTCTGTATTGGTGGTGCAAAGCACTAATAATGGTAAAAATGTCGTACAGTGGCAGATTGACGGCGGATTCCATGTAAGATATAAGTCTGATGGTGCTTGGACTGATTGGGCACAGTTTACGACTTATGACCAGTTTGACTATCTAAATAGTGCGATAAGCGGTCTTGAAGATAAGGTACAAGGTAACAAGACCGACATTGAATCAAAATTAGAAAATGCTAAGCAAGCCTTACAAAAGGCAATTGCGTTAAAGCCTGATAGTTCTAACACTTACACCAAGGGTGAGGTTGATAATTTAGTTAATCCTAAAGTTATTGATGCCCCTACTGATATTAATAAGTTCACTACTAATGGTACGTATAAAATGCGTAACCCAAATAACACTAATACTCCGCCGTGGATCCACGATCATAGAGGGCAGCTGATAAATTATAACTATGATGGTAACGCTAAAACACAAATATGGCTTCCAGTGGGTACAGGTGCAACAGGTGGCGACTTAGCCTATAGATATTGGGAAGGTAGTAATGCGCCCGACTGGATAAGACTATCAACTTATCAAGAGTTGCAAACAGTACAAAGAGATTTACAGTCTAAGATTGATATTCGCCGACCTATTTATTACGGGAATAACGGTGAAGATATATTATCATTCAATAGCCCACAGATTAGAATTTATACCAATGCTACAAACATAAAAAATTTACCTCCAATGAATAGATCTAATTACTTTTACGTTGAGTATTTTATAAGTGCTTGGGGACAAGTAGTGCTTCACGATCAAGATAGCTATCTTTGGATAAATTCTAAAAATGGTGATTATTGGACTGGCTGGCGTAAGGTAGTGGTATCGAACGATTTAGGAAATCTTAATGGAGATAACACTTATAACAATCCTAACTTTAACAATCTGACTACTAGTGGAAATTACTATATTTCTAATCCAACGACTGCAAATAATGCACCAACTACTAATTGGGGTAATTTAATTGTAGCTAAAGGGCAATTACAAAGAATCCAGCAGATTTATTTTGAAGATGGTACTAATAATAGTATGTTCATCCGTATGTACTACAATAATAGCCATACAGCGTGGTCACCGTGGCATCGAGTTTTAGCGGATTATGATTTTAATAATCTGCAAAACCAAATTAACGGTAAAGCATCAAATCAGGCCGTAACTAATGCGCAAAATACTGCTAACAATGCCAACGCTAATGCTAATAATAGATTATCCAAAATAGGCACAGATAATATGGCGCCTACTGCCTTTATTAATTGGATTAGCAACATCGCTAATGGTAATCGAGGAAATCTAGGCGGAATAGGTTGGTACGGTGCTACAGATTGGGTAAAAATATATGGTGCACAGACTGGTCCAGATAACCTGGACTTAGTCTTTGAACTTGGCGATGATAACTCGAATAGTATTGTTTATCGTTGGAATGGTGCAGAGAAAGCGCGGATTACCTCATCTGGGCAATTCACTGGAACGATTGACTGGAACCATGTTAATGGGCGACCAGGTAATATTGCTAACACAGGTCAAATTAGTGATTTACAAAATCAAATAAATCAGATTAGGTCCACTATGCCAGTAGTGCAAAAGTTTAGTGATATTAATCAAGCTAAGAACTGGTCTAATGCTGGTGGTAGTCAGCTCAGAATAGCACTTATTAACTAGAGAAAGAAAGGTACTGTTTTATGCTAGATAAAAATATCAAAAAAGTAGCAATAGGTGGGACTATTTTTGATAGGTCTTATGCTGGTTTGAAGTGCAGATTACACTATGTAGATAATACGGTGTATATATATCCTATTATGTTTGATAGTGATTGGCACGATTGGGATATCTCTACTAGCGAAATTTACACTATATTAGGTAGATGTGAATTTAATGGATCAACGTGGTATTTAGTACAAGGTTACTTTTCTTATACTATTAATAACGGTGCTAATACAGCATTCCCTGATGATGCTTTATCTTTAGTTAGAAGCGATTCAGTAAACATAATCTGGGGGGGTAAATTCCTACAGTATCAACCTTTATGTATTACTCTGTGCATGTTATGCATCCCTAAAAAGGTGGTGCTAGCATGAATTGGGGAATAACTATAAATGGTGAACTATATATTAGATATAGCGAAAAAATAAGTAATACCCAACAACTTTATGAAACTGTATTAAAGCTAAATCCTACTCTACTAAAAAATAAAGAATTTGTTTTACCAATGACGTTAACAGATACCAGTTACATTGAAAGTTCATCTACACCGACATTTAACCCAGATGGTAGTGTAACTTGGACAGGTCACAATTATACTTACTATAAAACAATCAATTCAGGCACTAGGATTACACTAGTAGGATATAATAAAAATGATAATAACGGCTTCTGGATTGGTGTCAAAATTCCAGGTGACAACACTGTATACGGTAAAGATATTTCAACGAGTGATTTTTTAAGAATCATCGGAAAATAAATAGCTCATAGGGCGTTCCTATGGGTTATTTTTATGCAGAAAGGAAAAATTAAATGACTGAAATAACACAAGTAACGGACAACCGTCCAGAATGGGAAAAAATCGAAGCAGACGCACAAAAATTAGTTAACGAAAGTAGCTACTACAATCAAGTAGCTTACATATCAGATAACAAACACGACTGTATGCCAGTGGCTGTTGATGTGCTTATGGGTGATGATTATCCATATGTAGTAGATAGACCAACAGGCTTAATTAATCCAAAATTTAACTGGGATACACATGAGTGGATTGAAAATAATGCGGCTGGGCAAGCTAAGCAACTAGCTTCACTTCAAGAAACGATTAAAAACTTAAGTTTAAAAAGTGAAGAAATCGATAAAAAGAATAAAGAAGTTACCTATGCTTTACAAAATGTACAAGAAGTGCAGGTGCTAACTTCCAAGCAAAATGCGGAATTTATGAAACAGTTTATGACGCAAACTCAAAATACCAACGAAATGATGAAAACTGTACAGTCCACTTTAACTACTTTGACTAAGAGCGTCGAAGCATTGCAACCAGCCCAAGATACTAGTACAGATACAAAAACAGAAGCTAATTAGGAGGTAATAAAATGACAAACTTTTTAGAACTTATCCATGAAAATAACGTGGTTTTTTACACATGCGGTTATGCAATCGGCATGTATAGCAAACAAGAAATTGCAGATTTAATTAAGCGAGATATTCTTTATCAAGATGATTATAAAAAGATCGTCGGTGAGGATTACCCAGCAACAGCGTAGGAACTAGGCGGTATATATGAAGCAGGAAGATAGATTGCTATTTGATAAGCTGCTGCACTTATGTGAGGTTTTAATATCTGGAGTGGTCACAGCAACTGGATTAGGTCTTTTGTTTGACCGTAGTTACTTCTTCTATCCGCCAAGTATGAGAGTCATCGAAAATGACATCCGAATTGATGCTTTGATCATCATTATCGGTTTGTCATTTTTTATGTATCTTATATGGGGACAGAAGAAAAAACTGGTTACAAAAGGATTTTTAATTGCTTGTGGTTGTATCTTTATGGCACTGGCATTTGTCCAATTCTGGCACTTGTCGGGTATGCCTATGGTAGATGCAGCAGTTAAGATGTCACACTCAACGATAGGTAATATCGGCTTCTTTTTGCTAGTCAATATTTGTGCTTATTTTGAGTGAGGTGGTTCGGTTGCAGTACATAGGCGCTATTATAGGCGCAATAGGGGGTGTCATTGGTGCTATAGGTACTACATGGCTTGCCTTTGGCAAAAACAAAAGGGACAGTTATGCCCAAATAGCAGATAATTATCAAGACATTATCAAATCTTTACGCAAAGAGATAGCGAGAAAAGATAAAGAGCTGCAAGAGAAATCACGAGAAATTAACAAACTGATAAGAGAAAATCGTAAATTGAAGGAGAAAAAATAATGTCATTAACTTTGATTAAAGAAATTACTGATATAGTTATGATTGTAGTAGGTGTTGCTGTAGCAGGATTAGGCGCTTACTACGTAAAAAACAAAGTATCTATTGATAAAAAGGCACAAGAAGGTGATAACTTCGCTAAGGCTACTAAGTATATTGCTACTCATGCCCAATCACTTGTATATCAAGCAGAGAAGAATGGAGGTAGCGGAGATGAAAAGCTTAGTTTTGTGGTCAATGCGATTACTACAGCCTTGTCACTAGCTCACTTACCTAATCCAGGGGAAGCCTTTATCAAAGGTGAAATCGAAAAGAGTGTAAAGGTCATGAAATCCACCTCTGATACTATTAGCGTAGCGAGTGAAGAAGTACCAGAAGAAGAAAAGAAATTAGCGCCTACTACTGTTGAAGTGGAAAATAACAATCAGGAGGGCAAGTAATGGCTAGGACATATGGTGTAGATGTATCTGTTTATCAGGATGCTAGGCTAAATTATCCAGGCGCACAGTTTGCTATTGTTAAACTCACAGAAGGTACAGGCTATCAAAACCCTGTAGCGTACGATCAAATTACAAGTGCTAAAAAGCAAGGCATTGCTCCAATGGGGTATCATTTTGCTACTTTTGGAGCTAATAGCCTTGCAGCAGTAAGCGAAGCTAACTGTGCTATAGCTAAAGCTAAGAGTGTAGGACTTCCAAAGGGATCAGCACTTGCGTGCGACTGGGAAACTGGCGACGGTAACAAGGTCGATGGCGGTGTTAATGTCAGTGCAAGTGCTGTGTTAGCATTTATGGATACTGTAGCTAAGGCTGGCTATAAACCCTTGCTTTATTCTGGCGCATCTTTACTTAGAAACAACATCAATACTAAGCTAATTTTAGCTAAGTATCCTAACTCACTATGGGTTGCTGCCTATCCGAGTGGTAATGGTACAAAAGTAGATATTCCTAATTTTAATTACTTCCCGTCTATGGACGGTGTAGCAATCTGGCAATTTACCGACAATTGGAAGGGTATGCACGTAGACGGCAATGTTATGTTAATTGACGTCACTAAATCTAATCCAAGTGCTAAAGTAGCAGAGCAGGTTAAGCTACCCGAAAAGATGGAAGTCACCGTTCACCCAGTAGTAAAGTGGGACGTACCAAGAGTATTTGTCGTAACTAATAAGGCTGGTGCTACCTTATATGATGATTATGATTTAAAAAAATCAATTGGTAGCAGACCACAGAACTCCAGCTTTATCGTGCTTGATGAAAAGAATGGCGCTATTAAAGTTGGTAAAAATCAATGGTTTGACGGACGCGCAGGGATTACGAAGTCTAACCCTATAGCTTATGATGATTATAAGAGCGGTACTTTAAAAGTTATGCTAGATAATACACATGCACTTGATGCACCTAAAGCAGATGCAGGCAAGGTGTATAAGCTTGTAAAGGGCGCAAAATATAAGTTTGAAGGACGCAAGGGACGCTTCTTAGCATTAAAAGACAAATACAAAGATAAGACGGTTTACGTAACTGGTAATAGGGCGTTTATCGTGCTATAAACGTATAAAATATTAAAGACCATCAGGGATTAAGTTTGATACAATTTCACTAAAGTGGGATTGCATCAGTTCCTTGATGGTCTTTTTTTGTATATTTCATTAGATTTTTTGCCAATCATATTTACATTTAGTAACTTATATGTTACTATAATAATGAAGATTAACGAAAGGAGGAAAATCCAATGCTTAATACAGTTCTTTCAATTGCAACGCTTGTTGGTTCAATTCTTGGCTCTGTAATCATGGTACAAAAGATTTATATGAACCATTTAAATACCAAAAAGCTGAAAAAAGAACTCAAAAAGATGGACAAAGAAGACTCTTCTTAGAGCCTTTCTTTGGCAACTTGTATTATACAACATTGGAAAGGTTTATCATGTTAACAAAAATTTCAGCTGTATGTGTAATTATCTTCGCTTTACTTTGCGTTATTGCAGCATTTTCTACTTGGAAAACTAGAAAATTAGAAAAGAAAGTAGAACAAAAAAAGGAATTATCAGAAAATGAACGTATTACAAAAATATCTAGACAAAAATAAAATAAGCAAATACAGGGTGTACAAAGAAACAGGTATATCTAAAATGACTCTATCACATGCAACGGCTGAGGGTAAAAAACTTGAGGGTCAAACGGTGAAAGTACTTAGTGCGGTTGCAAAAACTTTAGGTAAAACACCAGGTCAAGTATTAGATGATTTAATTGCGCTAGAAAAAATAATTTAGTTCAAAAAAATTAAAAAAGTTGGCGATATACATATATTCATAAATATAATGTGTATTTATAAAATAATTTATTTGGCCAAGAAATTAAGAAGAGTACTATCCTATATCCTTATAAATATTTGTCAAAAGAAAATTATTTTGCAGTGAAAACTAAGTCTGGCAAAACGGTATATATTAATGGTAAAAAAGTAAAAATTATTCTAGGCTAGATTCAAAAAAGGCTATCTGGGGTGTAATTCCCTGGATAGCCTTTTTTGCGTATTTTTTTTGATTTCTTTACTAGATTCTGTTGACTTTTACAACGATATATCGTATTATAATAAATGTAAGGAATAAGAGAGGAGGTAATTAAATCATGGAATGGAAAAGAGGTGAAAATATTGAAGCTTTGGGCTTGGATAAAATCCAAAATAAAAAAGCCGGTAGAAATAGAGATTCAATTGAACCTGACTCTATTTGTAATACCGACTTTGACAATCCACTTCAAGTGGAAGCTATAGCAAGATGGGGAGGATAACTCCTCTACTTGTTATACCCAATTTTAGCAAGCCCGTTTCAAGAAGTAAATATGAAAAGATACAGATTCACAAAAATGATTAATGGAATCAAATTTAAATTCGATTTAGATTTAAGACCAAGAGTTTTTATTCTTGCAATACTTGAATTAGGCATTTTAGGATGGATAATTTCAAAGATATTTTAATAAGAGAAATAAGAAGAAAATTATGAAAAACGTTTTACAACAGTATTTAGATCAAAATGGTGTGACTAGATACCAGATTCACAAAGCTACAGGAATTGCACAAACTACTTTGCAAAGTGCAGTAGCACCAACCAAGCCTTTGTCAGGGCAAACAGTAAAAGTGATTAGTGCAGTTGCAGATACTTTAGGCAGAACGCCAGGTCAGGTACTAGATGATTTAATTGCATTAGAAAAAATAATAGATTAGCACTTAAGGCAAATGAGTGCTATAGTTTTTTTATACAGTATTTATGGAGCAAAAAAAAGCCTTCTGAAATTCAGTAGGCTTTTAATTTGTTCGAAAAAAGTTCGAAAACTTTAACACAACTATAATCGAATATCTACAAAAAATATTGGTATAAAAGCACATACCACGCTTAAAAACAGTTAAAAACCGGGCTAGCTAACTGGCTAGACTGGGCTGCACCGCATGATTCAATTAACTTGGCTACAACAATTGTCTTAGTTTTGGTTAATGTTGGGTGTGCAATTTCACCAATGGTTATCAACGCAATTACTCCAGATCCTAAACAAGCATTGATCATTTCGATGATTTTCTTCGTTTGCTTTACCATTTATGCCGTTGGCCATTATGTTCATGTACATAAGCAAGCAGCAGTTAAGGCATAGCCTTATGGTATATACAGAGTTAAGTTATATATAATTTTGATTTAGTCGGTTCATTAATTTGAACTGGCTTTTTTTATTTAAAATCAAGTATTATCAATGATTTTCTGATTGCTTAAAGCGTAACCTAGGACTTCAGTTGTTTTTGCTTTTTTGAAAATGATATAATTCAAGTGAAAATACACTTAATATTAGAAAAAGAAGAGCTATGTTTAAAAGAATTAAAAAAATAAAAAAGCTAGCAATGACTATTTCAATGGTCTTTGCAGCAGTAAAAGCGGTAGAATCTTATGGTAAAAAAGTTCAAGATAAAAATAAGCAAAAGCAAGTTGTAGAAAATAGTCGTATCCTGCAAGCCAAGAAATTACGGGAAAAGTTCAATCTAGTTAACGTAGGTGATCTAACAGATGACGGTCATGGTGGCAGCAATGAGTCTGAAATATTAGAATTATTTGGCGAACCTGATGTAATAACTGATTCTAAGATTCAAGATATTGATGTTAAGGTTTATACTTGGCGTCGCAATATGATTATCTTGACTATTCAACTAACTTCAGACCATGTCATTTCTAAAAATATTACTGGCTTTAGGTGGGGTGAGCGTCCTGAGAAGCTGACGTTAGAAGTATTTGATAACTTGGAAACTAATAGTTCATATTCTAGCATTATTGGACTTATTGATGAACCAGATGGTTATAATGAAAGCAGAATTAACGACCATAGCTTAATTACTGCAACATGGAGAACTGGTTTAAATGGTAGGCGTGGAGCTAATGCTATCTTGCTATTTAGGGATGACCAATTAATTGATAAGTCGCAAGTTCATTTAGCATAATAAACTTAAGGGGATGTTTCTTAATTGAAACCCTCTTTTTTGTTTTTGGATAAAGTGCTTAAATAGTGGTAGAATTCTGTAGTTTACATAACATAACGACTAACTTATCTCAAGCTGTGTTAATTTTGTTATACTAAGATTGATAATTTTTAAAAGAAATGGGAATAATTATGGGAAATTTTATAACGACTGACAAAAATTATTTGCCATATGCAAAGTTAGCTGATAGTGCAGAAAGCCTAGTTTATTCTGATCCGCGTAGTAGCTTAACTATCTTTGGAACATTTGCAGAGCAGCTTACTCAAGAAATTTTTCGCTTAGATGGATTGAATGGTCTAACTAATTACAATACCTCTCAAAGAGAACGTATTGATATTATGAGATATTCGAATAATGAATATCCCGATATTGTTTTGCAAGATTTAGACATAATTAGAAAAAAGCGTAATCGAGCAACGCATCAAACTGCAGTTGAATTTCAGCCTGTACAAGCTGATGCTTTAGAAATTGATAAATTGGCATATGTGGTTTGGACTTGGTTTTTACAAATTTTTTCACAAGATAAAATTCAGCCATATCAGTTGCCTGTAGATATGAAGCAAATATTAGCTGATAAAGAAGATGAAGTTGCTAGACTAAAGGCTCAAATAGCTAAATTACAAGCTCAACCTAATGTAAATCCAGAGCCAACCCCAGCGCAAAAAGAAAAGCGACATAAAATTACTATTCAATATGCCAAGTTATATAAAATTACTGAAGAGCAGACCCGCGAATTAATTGATGACCAATTAAAAAATGCTGGCTGGGAAGCGGATACTGAGAAACTCAATAATTTTAAAAATAATACGCTCCCTAAAAAGGGTCATAATATGGCAATTGCTGAGTGGGTTCTTCCTAATAAAAAGCGTGCCGACTACGCCCTTTTCATTGGAAAAGAGCTAGTAGGTGTAATTGAAGCTAAAGCGTGGGGATCTGATATTTCTGGACAACTGCCTCAAGCCAAAGAATACTCACGTTTATTCTCAGAGTCTGATGAGTATCAATTAATTGTACAAAATACGGATCATTATAAAGCACCTTTTATTTATGTTGCTAATGGTCGACCTTATACTAAGCAATATGAAGAAAAATCTGGTATTTGGTTTTGGGATGCTAGAAATGCATTAGATAGCAGCTATGCTCTAGAGGAATTTCATAGTCCAAACGATTTAAAATTAAAACTTACTGCTGTAAAGAAAATTATTGCTAACCAATCACTCACAAAAGATGATGAATTCCCTGAATTTGCTGGTCGCTACTATCAAAAAGAAGCAGTGCAAGCTTTAGAAGATGGAATTAAACATGGTAAAAAGAAACTCCTCTTAGCAATGGCAACTGGTACTGGTAAAACTAGAACTGCTATGGCTTTAATGTATCGCTTATTAAAGCACAAGCGTGCACGTAGAATTCTTTATCTTGTAGATAGAAATTCACTTGGTCATCAAGCCGCTGATGCTATTAAAGATAATAAGGTAGGCAATTATCCACTTGCTTCTATCTATGGAATGAAGGAATTAGCTAATAAATTGCCTGAATCATCAACTAAAATTCAAATTGCGACTGTACAAGGGATGATTAAACGGATATTTTATAATGATAATAAAATGAAAAAACCATCTGTAGGGATGTATGACTTTATTATCGTTGATGAAGCCCACCGTGGGTATGCTGAAGATAGGCAAATGTCTGAAAAAGAATATCATGCATATAATGAGCAAGATTATATTAGTCAGTATCGGCGTGTAATTGACTATTTTGATGCAGTAGTGATCGGCATGACAGCTACACCAGCTTTACAGACAATTAATATTTTTGGTAGACCAATTTATTCATATAGTTATATGCAAGGTGTACTTGATGGAGTATTAGTTGATCATAATGCACCACACATTATCCAAACCAAACTTTCTCAAGAAGGTATTAAGTTAAAGAAGGGTAAAGTTTCCGTTTATGATGAATTAAGTAAGTCTGTAAGTAAGGAAGAATTACCTGATAATATGGATTTTGATCTTAAAGACTTCAATAAGCGGGTCATTACTCGCTCCTTTAATGAAGTAGTCTGCGATTACTTGGCTAGTCAACTTGATCCTAACGATCCTAACATGGGTAAGACACTAATTTTTGCAGCAAATGATGCACATGCAGATATGATTGTAGATTTACTAAAAAAATCTTTCAAAAAAATTGGTAATGGTGTTAACGACGACGCCATTGAGAAGATTACAGGCTATTTACGTCATCCTGATGAAGAAATACGCCGCTATAAAAATGAGGAATTCCCTAATATAGCAGTTACTGTTGATTTGTTAACTACGGGTATTGATGTACCGACTATTTCAAATTTAGTCTTTTTAAGACAAATAAAATCACGTATACTCTATGAGCAAATGCTGGGACGAGCAACTCGCTTGTGTCCAGCAATTAATAAGGATCATTTTGAAATTTATGATGCAGTGGGAATTTATGACGCAATGAGTAAGGTTACTGATATGAAACCGGTAGTTAAGGATCCTAAGCACGATGTCAGCTACTATGTAAGTAAAAAGCATGATTTCTTTGAAGTTGCTGATCATAAGTTAGTTAAACAGTACCAAACAGACATGTCAGCAGCGATTGAACGGAAGATTAAGCGTTTACCAGATTCCTCTAAAAAAGATTTTGAGCGGTTAAATGAATTAAAATCAATTGATCAATGGGCAGCTTCACTTTCTAAAATGAGTGAAGATGAGTTCGTCAGTCAGTGGGATAAATTTGAAAAATTATCATATCTTAAATCTGTAAGACCCAAGCAATATATTTCTAGTGAAAAGGATGAATTGCTAGACGTTAAACGTGGTTATGGCAATGGTAATTTAGAACCTGGTGATTATATAGATAGCTTTAATAATTTTGTAAAACAAAATATTAATGTTATTCCCGCACTTAATATTATTGCTACACGCCCGAAGGACTTAACTTTGAACGAATTGAAGCAGATTAAGCTGCATTTAGAACAAAATGGCTTTAAAGAAAATAGCCTGCAAACCGCTTGGAAGAACGCTAATCATGTGCAAACTACCGCTGACATTATTAGCTTTATTCGTCAGGCTGCAATCGGGTCACCACTAACCGATCATGAAACTAGAATACGTAATGCGATGCAAAAGATCTATGGTATGGCAGATTGGACAGTAATTCAAAAGAAGTGGCTTGCTAGAATTGAAAAGCAATTAAAAGAAACTACAGTTTTGGGACCTGATGCAGAACATGCATTTGATGACAATGAATTGTTTAGAATGCATGGCGGCTACAAGAGCATGAAAAAGGTATTCCCTAAGCAGATTGATAATATTGTAAAGACATTAAATGATAATTTATATGCATAATTAAGGAGAGTGCGCGTGAATAACCAAGAAATTGTTCAAAAATTATGGAATGAATGTAATGTATTGCGTGATGACGGAGTTAGCTATCAAGATTACATTACTGAATTAACTTACTTGTTATTCTTAAAGATGAGTAAAGAACAAGGTCAAGAAGATGATATTCCCCAAGATTTACGCTGGGATGCATTAGTGGCTCATGAGGGAACGGAACTAATGAGCTTTTATCGGCAATTACTATTAGACTTGGGTAATCCGGATAAGGTACACAGCGCTAAAATTAATGTTATTTATAGAAATGCTTCTACTACTATTGATGAGCCAGCCAATTTAGAAAAAATTATCAAAGATATTGATGCTTTAGATTGGTTCACTGCTCGCCAAGAGGGATTAGGTGATATGTATGAAGGCTTAATGCAAAAAAACGCCGAAGAAGTTAAGTCTGGTGCAGGTCAATACTTCACTCCCCGTCCCTTAATTAACATGATGGTTAGGATGACTAGACCAAAAATTGGCGAAAGATTGAATGACCCTGCAGCTGGTACTTTTGGCTTTATGGTGGCAGCAGATGAATATTTGAAAGAAAAGAATGATGATTACTTTGACCTTAGTCCTAAAGAAGCTAAATTCCAAAAAGAAGATGCTTTCTCGGGTATGGAATTAGTTCCGGGTACTCACCGTTTGGCCATGATGAATGAATATCTTCATAAAATGAACGGGCGACTAGAGCAAGGCGATTCCTTGTCTAGTGCAGGTAAGTGGATGAAGGACTTCGACGTGGTCTTGACCAATCCACCATTCGGCACTAAGCGAGGTGGCGAGCGAGTAAGTCGTGATGACTTAACTTATGACACTTCTAACAAGCAGCTTAACTTCTTACAGATTATCTATAATTCATTGAAGAAGAATGGTAAGGCTCGCGCAGCTGTGGTTGTACCTGATAATGTCTTATTTGACTCTGGTAAGGGTGAAGATATTCGCAAGGACTTAATGAATAAGTGCAATCTTCATACTATCTTGAGATTACCAACGGGTATCTTCTATGCCCAAGGTGTGCAGACTAATGTCTTATTCTTCACACGTGGTGAAAGTGACTATGATAATACCAAGGATGTCTGGATCTATGATATGCGTCATCAGATGAGATCATTCGGTAAGAGAAATCCGTTGAATAAGCAGGATTTTGAAGAATTTGAAAAAGTATTCTGTGCTGACGACCGCACAAAGCGTCAAGAAACTTGGGATAAGGAAAAGAATCCTAATGGTCGCTGGCGCAAGTTTTCAATTGATGAGATTATGAAGCGCCCTAATACTAGTCTTGATATTTCATGGATGAGTGATGAAGAAGAGAAGCAGCAGAAGTCACTTAAAGAAATTATGTCTGACATGAATGAAAAGGCGAAAGCTATTAATGAAGCAATTGCGGAATTAAATAAGGCGTTGGAAGGAATTGAAGATGACGATTAATAGTTTAAACTTTGATGCGCAAGCTCTAAGGGAAAAGATCCTTGACTTGGCAATGCGCGGCAAGTTGGTTAAGCAAGATCCTAATGATGAACCAGCCAGTGTCTTACTTGAGAAGATTAAGGCAGAAAAAGACCAGCTTGTTAAGGAAAAAAAGATTAAGAAAACTAAGCCCCTTGCTCCAATTACTGATGAAGAGAAGCCCTTCGATATTCCTGATAGTTGGGAATGGGTTAGGTTTGGTAACATAGTTAACTTTTATTTAGGAAAAACTCCTAAAAGGGCAACTCACACCTATTGGAAAAATGGAGAATATCCTTGGGTAGCAATCTCTGATATGAAAGATGATCGAATAAGTGAAACTAAGGAAAAAATAACTCAAAAAGCATTAGAAGAAACATTTAAAAATCAATTGGTTCCAAAAGGTACACTATTAATGAGTTTTAAACTCACTATTGGTAAAACTGTGATATTGGATAAACCTGCAGTTCATAATGAAGCGATTATTTCAATATATCCGGTTTTGAATATTGATAATGTTACGAGAAATTACTTATTTTATTTGCTACCTATAATTAGTAACATGGGGTATGCAACGCCAGCTATTAAAGGAAAGACTTTAAATAAGACTCTTTTAAATGATTTAATGATACCTCTCCCACCACTTGAAGAGCAAAGTCGAATCGCTGACAAAATAGCGCAGCTATTCGCTTTGCTTCGCAAAGTCGAATCGCTGACAAAATAGCGCAGCTATTCGCTTTGCTTCGCAAAGTCGAATCTTCTAATGACCAATACGTTGAATTAAAGCAGATGCTGCATGATAAGGTGCTGGACTTGGCAATGCGAGGCAAACTGGTTAAGCAAGATCCTGATGATGAGCCGGCGAGCGAGTTGCTTGAGAAGATCAAGGCCGAGAAGGAACAGTTGGTTAAGGAGAAGAAGATTAAGAAGACCAAGCCGCTGCCACCAATCACTGATGAGGAGAAGCCTTTCGATATTCCTGATAGTTGGGAATGGGTGAGATTGGGGGATATATTAAAACCAGAAATTAAGAAAAAGCCTAATCAAAATTTTTATTACATTGATATTGCGAGTGTTAATAATAAAACTAATCTAGTTGATAAAGAGAATTATGTAAATATTTCTAAAGATAAAACTGCTTCACGAGCAAGACAACAAGTAGAAAACGGGGATATTTTATTTTCAGTTGTTAGACCATATTTAAAGAATATAGCCGTGGTTCCAGAAAGTGATACTTATAAGGTGGCTAGTACAGGATTTTATGTGTTAAAACCTTTCAGTAAATTAGATACTAAATATATCTTTTATTTGGTTTTATCAAATTATGTAATTAGATCAATGACTAAATTAATGAAGGGAGATAATTCTCCTTCGATTAGAAAAGGCGATTTAGAAGCTTTGCCTATCCCACTTCCCCCATATAAGGAACAAAAACAAATCAGTAGCAGAATATTCAATTTATTTAAGATGATAAGTTAACTTATCATCTTTTTCTTTTAAAAAATTATTTTGAGTAATAATTTGATTTGTTAACTAAATTAGGTTAATATTATTTATATAAAAGGTAAATAAAAAGCAACTGCTGGAACAGTTGCTTCTAAAAGTAGTTAAACTACTAATTCTGACAAACTAAGTTTAACATACTTCTATTTATCTTACATTCAATTAATAATATATTTTTATAGAATCGAGGTAGGATTTAAGCGTGTTAAGCTTAAAAGATGCTTATTTTATAGGTAAAGATGAATATCCTGTATTAAAGCCACAAAATAAAGATATGGCTATACCATTCCAAATGGTTAGATTTAGTGATCGCAAAGATGCGTCGTTAAATGACACAATAGTCTTTTATGAATGGGATAAAAAATTTGAATCTAACTTACAAGAATCTAAACTTGAGAGAATAATTCCATCGTTAAAGAAAGCTGGATCAGTTGTGCAACCTGATTTTTCAATTTATGCTGATGCGCCACTGCATTTACAAAAGCATGCAGTATTTGAAAAAAATAGAGTTGCGGTAGAACTTCAGTCACAAGGAATAGAGGTAATCCCTAATTTAAGTTGGGGAGATGAACGATCTTATGAATTTGCATTTTTAGGTATTCCTAAAGATCAGATTTGTGCTATGGGTACATATGGACAAATTCATGATCCAGAAAAGAGAAAGTTATTCAAGGACGGCTTAGGGATTGCTTTAGATATTGTGCAACCTAGACTGGTCTTAGTATATGGCGGTATACCAGATGATATCTTTGGTCAGTATAAAGATAAAGTAGAATTTATATCTTATCCCACTTGGCGAGAACTTTATGCAAAGAAGGCGTGCTAATGGGACGTGGTTATGGAAATTATGCTCATACTGAAGGAGCCAAGAAACGATTAGTGCCTGATGATTTGATGGAGGAACTTGAAAATAGTGGTAATAAGTTTACTAAGTCAGACGTCTTGATGATTACTAGAAATTATGATGGAAAATTAATGTGGTTAGAAAAGGGTAATGAGCGAGCTGGATTGAAGCATATAGAACTTAGACATTCGAAAGATTTTCTACCAAATCAAAATATTTTAATTTTATTAAGAGAAGTCTTGCAACTGAAGCCGATTTTACATGAAAAAAGACATGAAAAAAATGGTGATGAGTTATCGGATGTTTATCTATATGAGAAAGATGGATTTACATATAAGGTGGCATATGGAAGTAATGGATTTATAGTAACTTTCTATCCATTTACACAATAATTGTTGAAGGGATAAGTATGTATAAGTTAGAAGACATAATTAATTATGAGTTTACACGTGATTTAATTTTAAAAAATCAAAAAAATCAGCAAGTGTTAACGGTATTCGATGATACCGATTTAACAAGCGACAAGTTCAAATTTATGAAGGTTGGTAAAACATATGATTGTAAAATTTTACTTTTTGCCAGAATACAAAAATATGAAAAAGCATATCAAAGAAAAGCAGAAAAGTTTAAATTTATAGGTAAAGAACAAATTGGTAAGTATGAAAGATTAAAAATACAAGATAGCCAGGGAAATATCTTATATGTCAATCGAGATTTTGAAAACGAGATAAAAAATAGAAAAATATATTTAATACCTTTGAGATATGACATTTTAGAAGTAAATAATATAGTAAGGTAATATATAAAAGATAGATTTATCGGTAGGAGAATATATAGCGGGGTAGTATTATGGCAGTTACAGCACTAGGAAAGTTTTTAAGAAAGCTGAGGATAGATAGAGAAGAGAGATTATATGATATGGCTAAGAAAGTGGGTGTTAGTTCAGCCTTTTTGTCTGGTGTTGAGAATGGTCACAAGAAAGTACCAGCTTCTTTAGTTAATGATATTGCGTCAATTTATAATTTAGATGCTATTCAAATTCAAGAATTAAATGATGCAGTAGAATTAAGTAAAGGTAGTTTAGATTTAACAGGTTTTTCTCCTGAAAAGCAAGAAACTATGTTAAAGTTGGCAAGAAAATTTGATGATTTAACTGATAAGGATAAATCAATCATAACTACAATTTTAATGAAAGGCGATGACAAAAATAGTTAATTATGATACTCCTTATATAGCTCATCCAGTATCACGAACAAGCTTGAGATTAGTAGCTGAAGAATTAAAGAAAAAACTAAACATTTCAGTAACTAAGCCTTATGTTGATGTCGTAATGATACTTGATCGGCTTAGCGAAATTGATTCTAGTTTTAATTATGAAATAGTAGAGGATTGGCAGCTGGATGAACATGTTCAAGCAATGACTAATGTTGAAGCCAAGACAATTTATATTAAGTCTTCAGTATATGAAGATGCTTGCCAAGGAATTGGTAAAGACAGAATGTCAATTGCCCATGAAATTGGTCATATATTGTTACATAGAGATGTGATACAAATGCCAGTTTTATATAGATATGATGGGTCATTAAAACTTTATCAAAAGCCTGAATGGCAAGCAGAATGTTTTGCTGCTGAATTATTAATGCCCTATGAACAAATTAAAAATATGTCTGTAGAAGAGATAATGATAAGTTGTGGAGTATCAAGACCAGCTGCTATATATCAAAAAAGTCATATTTAATTATTATCGTCATGTAGAAGCTATGTCTTGATTAAGGATGTAGCTTTTTTCTTATCAAAAAATAAAATTTTCTCCTCATGTATATAATAAGCTGGTGTATCATTATATTAGATCTACATGAGATGGGAGAATAAGAATGGTTAAAACCAAAATTAATTACAAAGAATTGCGCGAAGTTAAGTCCCCGTCTGATAGAGATAATAAAAATTAGTTAATGGCAAAGCGATTATGTACAAACTTCTAAAAATTAAAGACTACGAAATGACTAGAGATTTAATTTTGGAAAATCTCGATAATCATCAATTTTTAACTGTCTTTGATAATACTGATTTGGAAAGTAGCAAATTTGAATTTCTACAGGTTGGTAAAATATATAGTTGTAAGATTTTACTTTTTGCTATAAGTAAGACCACTGCAAAGTTATATAAAAAGTCTTCGGCAGAATTTGCTTTCTTATGTAAAGAAATAATTGGACAAAAAGAAAGATTAAAAGTACAGGTACGCTATGATATTCTTGCAGTTAATGGCATTGAGTGTATTTATGATTTGGAAGATGTCTAGGACTTGAATAAAATTCAAAAAAATGTAAAACAAAACTCCATCTATTTTGCGTATTTATTAACAGGAGAATGTAGAATTCTTCAATTTTTTGAAAAGGAGAATATAGAACTTGTTAATAAACTACGAAGAAAGCATGGCTCACCCAACTTTGAGCACGGATCCAGTCTTTGGTCATGTAATGACAAAGAAAGAGAACTGTTTGCAGATGTTGCAGTTGGCTTTGCCAGAATTGCACTTAACTAAAATCATTAAGATTAGCGAGCAAAAGAAGGTTAGTCTTAAATATTTTGAAAAGTCTGATCGTTATGATGTTTGGGCAGTTGATGAGCAAGGTCGCAAGTATGATATTGAATGTCAGACAACGCGTCAGAGCAATATTATTGAAAGGCTATATCGTTATCTGCTAAAATTACAATCAACAGTAGAGCCATTATTACCGGGCGAGAAGGTGCCTAAAGGACATGCATCTTATGCAATTTGCTTTGGAACCTATAGTCCAGGGCAGGATCAGCGAGCACGTTATAGCATTAGTATGCATGACGATGAAAAGTTAGGTCGAATCTATGATAACTTAGGTCACATTGTCATGTTTAATACTAAGGCGAAGGATCGAAGCATGATTTCGGCAGAGATGGCAGAATTTTTAGATTTGCTTGACGGACGAGTAAATGGACAACCCAATAAATTCACGATTAAGTTGCAAGACGACATACATGAATTCATTAGTAGTGAGGAATGGAGTGATATTATGACTGACTTAGAATTGTATCGAGAAGAGTTGATTAGAGAAACTAGAGAAGAAACTAAAAGGGAAGACGAAGAAAACGCAATTTTTAAAATGATTAAAGCTTTACGTACATTTAGTCTTCCTGATTCTCAAATTCTTAAAACTCTGAGTGATAGTTATGGTTCTTCATTTAGTAATAGCGAACTAGAAAGAATGCTAAAGTCAGTTAAATAACTGACTTAGTTGACTTATAAGAAGAGGCTACCTCTCATGATTAATATCATTTCTTAACTTAATGGCATTGATCTAATGATGTGGCTTTTTTGCTATACTTAGTGTATAGAGAACAGATTATAATTTCATGAATTCACTAGTAGTGAGGAATGGAGTGATATTATGACTGACTTAGAATTATATCGAGAAGAGTTGATTAGAGAAACTAAAAGGGAAGACGAAGAAAACGCAATTTTTAAAATGATTAGAGCTTTACGTACATTTAGTGTTCCTGATTCTCAAATTCTTAAAATTTTGAGTGATAGTTATGGTTCTTCGTTTAGTAATGATGAATTGAAAAATATGTTGAAGTTAGCTGAATAATGTTCAGGTCGCTAATTTTTTAAAATATGTATACCAAAATAGGGCACCGAAAGTTATGCGTTTTTGGTGCCCTATTTTTATACATTATTTCAAGAAAGAGGTTACTTTTCTACCTTAAATTGATAAAAGCCAAAGCTCATCTCTTTTAAAGTTTTGATGAAACCTTTTTTATTAAGGCGCTTACCAGTAGTCATAACTGAAAAGCTACCATCTTGGTCTTTTAGCTTTTGATTAGTTAAGTGAAAGCCATTACGATTATAAAACTTAAGTCGGTTAACTCTTTGACGGTAGTTTTTGGCAGATTTAGTAATAGGTTCAATATCTATTACCAATTGCTTACCTGGATATTTATCTTCAAGTAAAGATAAGATACGACTACCATAGCCATGACCGCGTAGATCCTTATTTACAGCTAAATAAGTTAAATAGACCGTGTCGTCACTTTCAACGTAATATGCAATTCCACAGAATTGTCCTTGATCGTACAGTGAATGGAACTTTACATTAGATTTCAACGACATTAATAGTAGTGAAATCATTGAGAAGCGTTCCCACTTAGGGAATGCACTTAAATATAACTTCTTTGCATCATAATATGCTTGAGTGCCCCATCGGGCAGGTTTAGATTCTAAAATAATATCCTTCTTTTCTATAAAAATTGATTATAGTTTTTATCTTATACCAAATACACAGAATGTCTAATGTTTTTTCTCAAAATGGGGCAACTTGACAGAAAAGATAATTAAGTATTAACATTGAAAAAGTTACTAAAACTATTCGAATCATAATTTTGTATAGTTTTGTTTAAGGAGATTTAGATGAATATAAAGGATATAACACGTGATGCATTAATGCTTGCTCTGTTAATAATATGCTCGCAAATTAGCATCCCTTTGCTAGGAGTGCCGTTAACGATGCAGACATTTGCAGTAGGAATTGTAGCCACTAGCTTGTCGCTTCAAGATTCATTATTGGTTATTAGTGTTTATTTAGTTATGGGAGGAATAGGATTGCCAGTATTTAGCAATTTCGCTGGCGGGATTTCTATCTTCTTAAGCCCTCTTGGCGGTTATTTAATTGGATTTATAATATATGTAATCTTAACTGGAATTTGGCTAAAGTTTAGCAGTAATACTAGATTAGAGATAAGTTTAGCTAATTTATTAGGCGCCAGTGTCCAATTAATATTTGGAACAATATGGTTAAAGTACTGGAACAATTTGTCTTGGAGTACATCCTTAATGACTGGATTAGCTCCGTTTATAATTCCTGGAATCATTAAGATTTATTTAGTAGCAGTAGTTTCACAAAAAATGCAAAAAGTTTTGAAGTTCGAATAATTAGGATTAAAGATTAGAGGTTAGGCGATAGTATGATTTCTAATCTTTATTTTTTTACCATTTGTTATTTTTAATTTATCATGTTAAAATTTTACTTACAAAAAATAAGCTAATTAGAAAGAGGAAAGTAACATGACGATTGAATTAGGAATTTCTACTTTTGGTGAAACAACTCCACTTGAAAAAACCGGTAAAGCTATTAGTCATGATGAAAGAATCAGAGAACTTTTAGAAGAGATAACTTTGGCAGATAAATTAGGTATAGATGGCTATGCAATTGGTGAACATCACAGAAAAGACTTTGCAGTATCAGCTCCTGAAATAGTACTCGCGATGGCAGCATCAAAAACAAAGAGGATTCACCTGTCTAGTGCAACTACCAACTTACCAACTATTGATCCAATTAGAGTCTATGAGCAGTATGCGACTATTGATGCTGTCGCTCAAGGCCGAGTGGAGATTATGGCTGGAAGAGGTTCATTTACTGAAGCATTTGATATATTTGGTTATGATTTAGATGATTACGATGAGCTTTTTAAAGAAAAACTTGACCTACTATTAAGAATTAATCAAGGAGAGATCTTAAACTGGCCAGGTGGCAAGTTTACAAACAAGGTAGATCATCAAGGTATTTATCCGAGAACTAAGAATCCTTTGCCAATTTCTTTAGCAACTGGTGGTAGTCCATATTCAACAATTAGGGCTGCAAGTTTAGGCTTACCAATTGTTTATGCAATTATCGGTGGCGAAATTGGTCACTTTTTGCCATTAGTCAAGTTATATCGTAAGGTTGCTCAAAAGTCGGGTAAAGATCTGTCAACCATGCCGATTGCTGCACATTCTTGGGGCTGGCTTGACCATGATAATGAAAAGGCAATAAAAGATTATTTCTACCCTACTAAGTTATTAGTTGATCAAATTAGCTCTGAACGACCACATTGGAATGGGTTAACATATGAACAATATCTTCAAAGTGTAAGCGATAATGGTGTTATTTTTGCTGGAGATAGTGAAACTGTAGCTAATAAAATAATTAAGATGATGGAGATATTAGGACTTTCTCGCTTTTATTTACACTTACCAGTTGGTTCAATGCCACATGAATCTGTTTTAAATGCAATTGAAATCTATGGTAAAGAAGTTGTTCCTAAGGTGAAAGAGTATTTCAAAGATAAGGCATAAAGATTATTTTTAGTCAGTTCATTAATTTGGATTGGCTTTTTATTTGTTGTACTAAATTTCTTCTGAAATATTACTATAATAATTGGGCTTTATAACTTGAATATATCTAAAAATACTTAAACTACAAGCATTATGGTACAATAAAAAAATAATTTTTATTTTGGAGGAATGACTATGCTAGCGCGGGCACATTGCATATGTAGTATTGCTATTGCTGAGGCGGGCTTATTTGCGACGAATCATTTAATTGAGAATAAGCCGATTCCGCTTCTAATAATGCTAGCAGCCACAGGAGTAGGCGCCTTATTGCCAGATGTTGATCAACATAATAGTACGGCTAGTCGTAATTCACCTGTAAATTTCAGTTTTTTCTTTCGTCATCGTGGCATTACTCATACTATTGTGGGCTGGTTAATCTTTAGTAGTGCACTATATTACTTTATGAATTACTTCCGCAAGGTTCCACTGACTCTTACTATTTTTAGAAATGACTGGGGCTGTCTTTGGTTAGGGCTAGTGGTAGGTTATATTTTACATTTGGTTGAAGATGGATTTAGTCGTGGTGGAATTAATTGGTTATGGCCGCTAACCAGTAAACCACTGAAATTATGGCCTTTTTATAAAGTAGGAGGCAAGTTTGAGAAGTTTTTAACCTTTTTGGCTAAGTTGGCCATCTTAATAGTAAGTTTTTATTGGATTTATTTATTTTTAGCTGGTAATTATCAACTTTTTTAGGTATACTATATAAGTCGGTACGGCGGAATTGGTGAAGGGGTTAACACATCGGTTTGTGGATCCGACATGCATGGGTTCGAATCCCATATTCCGCCCTATATTTTAAGAGGTAACATCTTTAGTTGATGTTGCCTTTTTGTATGCATTGATAAATTTTTATTGATTTATAGCTAAAAGGTATTGCAAAATTTAAGATTATCATTATACTTATTAAATGTAGTAAGCTTATATTTTGTAAGTGGAGGGCGAGATATGAAGTACAAGAAGATTTGGGGAACTGGTATTATTGCAGCATCGATGTTGCTCTTAGCAGCATGCTCTAATTCAAATTCTAGTTCATCTAATTCTAAAGACGTAATGGAAACAGCAACTCCTAATGAAATCTCTACACTTGATTCAAGTAAGTATGGTGATACTACAAGTTCCGAAGTTTTACAAAACTCAATGGAAGGATTATATCGATTCAATAAGAAGAATCAACCTGAACTTGCTGGAGCAACGCATGTAACACGTTCTGCAGACCAGAAGGTATATACATTTGACTTGCGTAAGGATTCTAAGTGGTCAAATGGCGACCCAGTTACTGCCCAAGACTATGTAACTGCTTGGCGCCGGACTGTTGATCCTAAGAATTCATCACTTGATAGTGATAGCTTTGCTATTATTAAGAATGGTGATAAGATCCCTCAAGGTAAGGCACCAGTTAATTCATTGGGTGTCAAAGCATTAGGTAAGTATAAGTTGCAAGTAACCTTAGAGAATCCAATCCCATACTTGCCTCAGATTCTTGAGGGAGCACAATTCTATCCTCAAGATACCAAGTTAGTAAAAAAGTTAGGTTCTAAATATGGTACTAGCAGCAAGAATTTAGTTTATAATGGTCCATTTATTGTTAAAGGCTGGACCGGTTCTAATCTTAAATGGAGCTTAGTTAAGAATAAAACTTACTGGAATAAAAAGATTGTTAAGATCAATCAAGTAAATGAGCAAGTAGTAAAAGAAACTTCTACCGGTGTTAACCTATTTAGAAGTAACTCATTAGATTACACGCCACTATCTTCTGAATATGTGAAGGAATATCAGAGCAATAAGGATTACCATTCTCAAGTAACGCCAACTAATGGTTACATGACATTTAACCTAAAGCGTAAAGTTACAGGTAACGTTCATGTTCGCCGCGCAATTAGTCAAGCGATTAATAAGGAATCACTTGTTAAGACGGTCCTTCATGCAGGTAAGGTATCTAACGGAATAGTAGCAGCTGACTTTATTAAAGACGCTGCAACTGGTAAGGATTATCGTCAAGATGCAGGAGATTTAGTAACATATAATGTTAAACAAGCTCAAAAAGAGTGGAAACTTGCTCAAAAGCAACTTGGCAAAAAGAAAATCACCATTGAGCTCTTAACTTCTGATATTGATGATTCTAAGCGTGTTGGTGAATTTATCCAAAGTGATCTAATGAAGAACTTGCCAGGATTAAATCTTAAGGTTCGTTCTATTCCATTAAAATCACGTCTAGCAAGTACTACTAATCATGATTACGATGTAGTCTATGGTACTTGGCAACCAAGTTATGAAGATCCAATTGACTTCTTAACTGTTGGTGGACTATTTAATTTGGCTCCTGATTATCACAATGATAATTTCTGGAATCAAATTAAATTAGCTCAATCAACTTATGCTACTAATCCTAAGAAGCGCTTAGCTGCATTGATTAATGCTGAAACGCAATTAGTTAAAAAAGACGCCTTTGCAGTGCCGCTATATCAAGCTGGAGCTTCTTACTTACTTAAGTCTGATATTAAAGGCTTCCAATTATCACCATATGGTAATGTGGCTTACTATTGGAATGTAGAGAAGAGTTAATTAGAATAATTTTATAATGTCGATGATTACATATAAAAGATATGGTTGTCGGCATTTTTTTATGCTTTTAACATTGAGTGTAACGTAAGATTATAGGGTAGACTATAGGTAGCAAGGAGGTAAGCTTTATGAAGCAGGAGTCTATTTTTGAAGATCAGGTAGCTGTTCCACTTGCTAGTCGAGTAAGGCCAGAGTCATTGGCTGAATTTGTTGGACAGCGACACCTTTTAGGTAAAGGAAAAATTTTAAGAGAAATTATTGAAAAAGATCAAATTTCGTCAATGATTTTTTGGGGACCTCCGGGCGTAGGCAAGACAACACTAGCAAGAATTATTGCTAAGGAAAGTAAAGCTGAATTTTTAAGTTTTAGTGCAGTTGATGGTACTATTAGCAAGATTAAAAAAGCTATGAAAGAAGCAGAAGCTGCTAAAGAGCTTGGTCAAAGGACTATTGTTTTTGTAGATGAAATACACCGCTTTAATAAGGCACAACAAGATGCCTTCCTACCTTATGTAGAGAATGGTAGTATTATTTTAATTGGGGCAACAACAGAGAATCCATCATTTGAAGTGAATTCGGCCTTGTTATCTAGATGTAAGGTTTTTGTTTTAAAAGATTTATCCAAAGATGATATTGTTGATCTATTAAAGAATGCTATTAGTAATCCAGTTGGCTTTGGTAAGGAAAAGATAAATATCAGTGATGACAATTTAGCTGCGATAGCTACTTTTGCTGATGGTGATGCTAGAAAAAGCCTGAATACTCTAGAGATGGCAATTTTAAATGGCAAGCGGGATAACAATACTACAACTGTGACGACAGCTGACTTAGCTCAATTAATCAATAAGAAGTTTATCTTATACGATAAGAAGGGTGAAGAGCATTATAACATTATCTCTGCCTTACATAAGTCGATGAGGAACAGTGATGCTAATGCTGCAGTATATTGGCTATCAAGAATGCTTGATGGTGGTGAAGACCCACTATATATTGCACGAAGATTAGTTAGGTTTGCTAGTGAGGATGTTGGGTTGGCCGATATTAATGCCCTGAATATTACGATTAACTGCTTTCAAGCTTGTCAATTCTTAGGGATGCCTGAATGTGATGTTCACTTAACCGAGGCTGTTATATACTTATCTCTAGCACCTAAGTCTAACGCTGTCTATAAAGCCCGTATTGCTGCTAAAAAAGATGTTAAACAGACAATGAACGAGCCTGTTCCTCTACAACTTAGGAATGCACCAACTAAATTGATGAAAGAATTAGGCTATGGAAAAGGCTACAAACTAGCCCATGATTATAAAGATAAGCTTACTTCTATGAAGACCTTACCCACATCACTTATGGGGCATGAGTATTATTTACCAACTGAGCAAGGAAATGAAGGTCGATTTAAGAAGCGACTTGAGCAGATCGAACGGTGGCATCAAGAAAATGACAAGTGAGAAAAATATTTTTAGCAAAAAACCAATTAATAAAGATAAATTACTGAAGTATGGATTCATCAAAAAGGATGGATGTTACTTTTATCAAGCAGATATTATGTCTGGACAATTTCGTGTGGAAGTAATAGTTGATAATGATAAAGTTTCAAGCAAGGTATATGATAGCGAAACTAATGAAGAGTATGTCTTAGTTCATACAGATAAGCAATATGGTAAATTTGTTGGGCGTGTGAAAGAGGAGTTTTACCAAATATTGCAAAACATTGCTGATAATTGCTGTGAAATACAACCATTTTTAACTCCACAAGCTAATCGAATCACTAAAGCTATTGCAAAAAAATTTGCTGAAAAACCAGACTTTCCTTTTAAAAAGTTTCCAGATTATGGTTCTTTTAGAAATAAAGCAAATAATAAGTGGTATGGCCTGATTATGAACATTGATAAAAGCAAGCTTACTAAACTTAAAAAAGATAAGGATAAAAAAATTGAAATTTTAGATCTAAAAGTTAATCCTAGTAATTATAATAAATTACAGGAACAAGTGGTTTTTTATCCAGGATATCATATGCATAAAGGAAATTGGATTACAATTATTCTTGATGAATCTGTTAGTGATAACCAGATTATGACTTTACTTGAAAATAGTCGGACATTGACGCTTAATAAGCAAGTTTTGAATTCTTACTGGTTAATACCCGCTAATCCTAAATATTATGACATTGGAGCTCATTTTAAGGTGGGACAGACTACTATTTGGAAGCAAAGTACAAATATTAAGCCAGGAGATACAATTTTCTTATATGTTACATCACCAGTGAAAGCTATTCGATATCAATGTCAAGTAGAAAAAGTAAATATACCGTATTCTCATCGTGATAAAAATGTCAATATTGAAAAAATAATGGAAATTAAGGTGCTAAAAGAATACGATAAAAATTTTTGTTCATTTGATAGGCTCAAAAACTTTGGCATCAAAGCTATCCGTGGACCTAGAAGAGTTTCTAGAGAATTAGTAAATTATTTAAATAAAAATAATAGCTAGTAATTTCTAGCTGCAAGTAAATTAGTTTAGTTATTTTAGACACAGTAGGCTAGTTTTTAACTAACAAAGTCGTTAAAATATACGAAAAGTTAGTAGTAATTTTAGGAGGTAAATATGATTAGTCCAACTGCAAAGATATATTTAGGTTCACCATTTTATACAGATGCCGAACGTGAACGTGTTCCAAAGGCTAAGGAATTATTAGCTAAGAATCCAACAGTATTAAGGGTTCATTTCCCATTTGACCAGGATTTTACGGATCCAGAAGAAGTTAATCCACAAGTAGGTGGCATTCGCTCAATGACTTGGCGGGTAGGAACTTATCAAAATGACTTAACTGGAATGGTTAATGCGACTTGTGGTGTATTTTTATATGACATGGATCGAATAGATGATGGTTCAGCGTTTGAGATAGGATTTATGCGTGCACTACACAAGCCAGTCGTATTAGTTCCATTTACTGAAAAGAAGGAACCAGAGAAGGTAATGAACTTAATGCTAGCTCAAGGTGTAACTACAATTATTGATGGCAATAGTGAATTTGATCAATTAGCTAATTTTGATTTTAACGCTGTGCCCGCTAAGCCAGTTACGGGTTATAAGATAATTTAATATAATCAATTAAAAAGTAAAATACCAAGCTATTAAATATACTTTGAGATCCAATTTTGGAATTGGAAGGATCAGTATAATATAGCTTGGTATTTTTTTAATATTTTTCTTGGTATTTACTTGGCGATATAAGATATTTTTTCTTAAAAAAGCGGAAGAAACTCTGATAACTTGAAAATCCACAAGATAATGCAACATATTCAACGCTGTTGGCAGGATCTTTAAGCATTTCACAGGCCTTATCTAATTGATAATCAGTAATGAAGTCCTGGGGACTTTTTTGAGCATATTTTTTAAAAATTCGATATGCATAAGACCGGTCAATGTTTAAATAATCAACAATATCTTGGACACTTACATGCTCTTCATAATGATTAGTTATGTATCTAGTAGCAGATTGAAATAAATCATTAGTAGAAGGGAAGTTGAGTTTTTGATTTCGGTTAGGAAAATGAATTTGTAAAATATTTAGCGCTTCAAATAATTTAGATTGATAAAAAAAGTCATGGTTGCCTGGTGTAAATGAAGTTGTAACAATCTTTTTGATGCATTCATAAACACCAGGAGCTTGAGTTCTAGAAATTAAGGGATTCTTATGAGATAGGGAGATTCTCTTCATATAAGTAGGGATGATATTACCGATAAAACGAATCCAATAAAAACTCCACGGATCTGCACTATCTGCCTCCATATAAGTTGTTTTGTAAGGTTCAATATAAAAAATATCTCCTTGTTTTAAGTGATAAGTTTTTCCATTGCTAATGAAAGTTCCCTTACCAGAAGTTACGCAATGAATCATGTAACCACTTCGGCCCATGGGACCATAACTGTGATTAGGTTCTAATTTTTCAAAACCACCAGAAGAAATATAGCAAGCAGAATTATATTCTTCATTGTTAAAAACTTTACGATAATAATTCAATTTAGATCACCTATGCAACATTTTAACATATCGATACAACAATATAATATTTAGTAATCGCTTACAAACAAGTATCATAATAATTGTCAAAGGGAAAATAATAAATCATGATTTTTTAAGTACCGCTAATAATATTTGATTTGTGAGGGAAAACAATTATGAATAAGGAAGAAAAATCCTTTGCTGAAATTACTAAAGCCGTTGTTCCAGCTATTGGAGGTAAGGAAAACGCAGTTGAAGCATTTCACTGCGCGACAAGATTACGCATCAATTTAAAAGATTTGTCTAAAGTAAAAACCGAAGACTTGGCAGATTTACCCTTAGTAAAGGGAGTTAATCTAAATACCGCTAGCAAGCAACTGCAACTAATTATTGGGCCAGGATTAGTCGATAGGGCTACAGAATATTTCATTGATCATTCTGGTATTCCTGGGCAAGCTAGTGCTGCTACAGAAGCCTCAGGTCGTAGTGAGGGAGCAAAAGAAGCTCAAAAGCGTAATTTATTTCAAGGTTTTTTGGATGATTTAACTGGTGTATTTACCGAAGTTTTACCAGCTATCTTAGCAGGTGGTATTTTAATTGGGTTAAATAATTTATTGACTCAAAGAATATTTGGACCAGAATCTTTAACAAAGATGTTCCCTGGTATTTCTGGTATTAGTCAAATAATTAGTATTGGTGCTGGAGGCATCTTTGCCATGTTACCACTGATTATTGCTTATTCTGCTACTAAGCGTTATGGTGGACGTCCAGTACTTGGCTTAGCAATCGGTACAGTAATGATGTCACAATCTTTGCCATCGATGTCGGATGTTGCTACTAAGGCTGCTAAACCACTAATTGCAAATGTATTTGGCTGGCATGTTTCCATGAATAGTTTTGGCGGACAAATTATTGTTGCCTTAATTATGGGCTGGTTAGTGGCTAAGCTTGATAATTATTTACAAAAACATTTACCTGGTGTCATTCAATTTGTATTGGCACCAATGTTAACTATTTTAATTTCATCATTTGCATTATTTTTGGTTGTAGGACCAATTGGAGTCACACTTTCTAACTGGATCACTACTGGATTATTGTGGGTAGCTAATACTTTGGGTATCTTTGGATATGCTGCCTTCTCTGGGGTACAACAATTAATTGTTATTACTGGTTTACATAATATGTTTGGAGCTGTTGAAACACAATTAATTGCGACGACTAAATACGATTTCCTGAATCCATTAATGTCAGTAGCTTTAATGGGACAAGGTGGGGGCGTTATTGCGTACTTTATTTTAAATCGCAAAAATAAAAAGGCTAAAGAGATATCCATATCTGCTTTCTTCTCCATTTTGTTTGGAATTTCTGAACCAGCCATTTTTGGTATTAATTTAGTTAAAAAATATCCGTTAATTGGTGGTTGTATTGGTGGGGCAATTGCCGGAGCTTATGTATATTTGACTAAGTTAACAGCAGTTGCATTTGGTACTACTGGATTAACAGGAATTGCAATTGCTGCTCCACAAAATAATGGTTATATAAATTACTTTATTGCTAATTTAATTGGATTAGTGTTTGGTTGTGTATTTTCACTAGTGATGGCAAAATTTATTAACCCTGATAAAAAGTAGGAAAATTTAATGACAAATCGTAGAGCAAATTATATTAATATGGTGGATCACCTAACTGATATACCACTAACTAATATAGAAAAAGAAACCAATTTAACTAGAGAAAGTCCATATCGACAAAATTTTCACATTGAAAGTGAAAGTGGAAGTTTAGGTGATCCTAATGGATTTTCATATTTTAACAAGAATTATCATCTTTTTTACCAATGGTCACCATTAGAATTTAGTCAAAATCCTCATTATACTCATCATGGCTGGAAACATTTATGTTCGCCAGACTTAATTCATTGGCAAGACTTAGGTGCAGGAATGGAAAGTGACACTCGCTACGATAAGTATGGTACTTATTCTGGGAGTGCTTTTCCAGTAGATGATAAGTTATTTATCATGTATACAGGAAATACCTGGGTAAATACTGAAAGTGATGACGATTGGCAAAGAATTCCTTATCAGATTGGGGCTTGGATGGAAGCCAATAATAAAATAAAAAAAGTATGTACCCCTTTTATTACTGGCACTTTGAAAGGTTATACTGGACATTTTCGCGACCCTAAAGTATTTAAAAAGCATGATAAATATTATGCAGTGTTAGGAATACAGCGAAATAATCAAACTGGTAGTGCGGTTTTAGCAGAGAGTGATGATTTACATAATTGGCAAATTTTAGGTGAGATTAAAACTAATCACAATAAGTTTGGCTATATGTGGGAATGCCCTGACTACTATGAATTAGATGACAAAGGTATCTTAGCTTTTTGTCCTCAAGGGTTAGAGTCTGAAGACAATAAGTTTTGTAATATTTATCAAAGTGGCTATTTAATTGGTAAGCCATTGAATATGTCAGACAGAAATTTTGTTTGTGGTAAATTTCATGAATTAGACAAAGGATTTGACTTTTATGCCATGCAAACTACTAAAGACAAAAAAGGTCGACGAATCTTAATGGCTTGGATGGGTTTACCAGAAATCGTGTATCCAACTGTTAAGTATCACTATACAGGCTGTATGATTTTTCCTAGAGAATTAAAATTAGAAAATAATGTGATTGTTCAGCAGCCAGTTGCTGAAATTAAAGATTTATATTCTAAAAAATATCAGATTACAGCATCCCTTAATAATAAAAGAATTGAGATTAAAGCCGGTAAGCAAAATAGCCGTGATATCGAATTAGCAATTGTTGGTCACAATGATGCTACTATCTTAGATTTATTTGCAAACAAAAATAATAGCCGTCATTTACGACTAATTTTTAATCGTAAAAAGCAAAAATTTATCGTAGATCGTAGTTGTAGTGGCCTTGAAATTGCTAGTAGCTATGGAACTAGCCGCAGTTGTTATTTAGACCAGAGCAAGCTAATTAAGGTAAGAATTTTACAAGATGTATCTTCAGCAGAGATTTTCTTAAACAACGGCAAGGAAGTTTTTTCAATGAGGATATTTCCAGACGATATGCAAAATTTTATTTATCTAACTAGTGAAAATGGTGAAGCTAAAATTAAAGCAACTATTAATCAGTTAAAAGTAAGTAAGGTGGGCATGAGTCTAAAAGATAATTAGAATAATAAGGATTAACAATGATTGATGTTATAGATAATAAATATTTTAATATTTACAATGATAAGATTAGTTATATTTTTTATATAATGCCTAATAATCAGTTAGGGCATTTATATTATGGTGCAAGCTTAGGAAAGTTGGGTATAGCTGACTTAAAATATTTATCTGATCATTCTAATCGTAGTGCAGAAATTACAGAGTACGATTCAGAATTAAAGGATTTTTCTTTGGGTGATCGAATGCAGGAATATCCTGTCTTTGGAACCTCAGATTACCGTGAAGGCATGTTGGATTTAAAGTTAGGTCAAGAAATTATCTATACTGATTTTAAATTTAATCATTATAAAGTTACTCACGGAAAAGCTAGAAAGAATTACCCTGTAAGTTATGGGGACAATAGTGATAATCTTGTTATTGATCTAATAGATGAAGATCATAAGTTAGAATTACAACTATTATATACAATATATTCTGATTCCAGCGCTATTGTACGTTCTAATAAGATACATAACTTAAGTTTGAAAGTTTATCAAATAGAAAATATTCAAAGCCTAGCCTTAGATATTCCAAAATCAGACTTTGATTTTTTACAACTTTCTGGTGCTTGGATTAAAGAAAGACATATTAAAAAACGAAATCTTGAACAAGGCATTACTAAGATAGAGTCACTTCGAGGCGGTTCTGGTCATCAGAATAACCCGTTTATTGCTTTAGTAGCTAAGAATGTAGATTTAAGCAATGGAGAAATTTATGCAAGCAATTTAATTTATTCAGGTAATTTTGTCAGTCAGGTTCAAGTTGATGCATGGAACACCAGTAGATTGATGACGGGGATAAATCCAAGTTATTTTGAATGGAAGTTAGAGCCAGGACAAACATTTACTAGTCCTGAAGCGGTTTTATTTTATACTAAAGATGGCTACAATGGTTTGATGAATGAAACTCATCTATTTGTAAAAGAACATATAATCTCTAAAAAATGGCATAATAAAGCGCGACCTATTGTGATCAATAATTGGGAAGCAACCTATTTTGATTTTAGTGAAGATAAGTTACTAAGCTTGGCCACTAAAACAAAGAGTTTAGGGATTGAGTGCTTTGTTTTAGACGATGGCTGGTTTGGACAAAGAAATAATGATACTAGTTCTTTAGGTAATTGGACGGTTAATAAACAGAAGTTTCCTCATGGATTAAAGCATTTTGGCGATAAGATTCATGATCTAGGAATGCAATTTGGGCTATGGTTTGAGCCAGAAATGGTATCACCAGATGCGCCTATTTATCAAAAACATCCCAATTGGATAGTTCACCACCCGTATTCTCGCTATTCAATCGGCCGCAATCAATATGTGTTAGACTTTTCTAATCCTCAAGTGGTGGACAATATTTTTAATCAAATGTGTAAAATCTTAGACACAGTTAAGATTGATTATATTAAGTGGGACATGAACCGTCACATAAGTGAAGCGTATTCCCCTTATTTAAAGAAAAAATCTCTTCCACAGGGCGAATTTTACTATCGGTATATTCAAGGCGTTTATCACCTTTATCATAAATTGTTAACGCGATATCCTAATTTGCTAATTGAGGGATGTGCAAGTGGTGGAGGTAGATTTGATTTAGGAATTATGTATTACAGTCCTCAGGTTTGGCCAAGTGATGATAGTGATGCTGGTGAAAGATTAGATATTTTAACTGGAACAATGCTAGCTTATCCGTTGTCTGTATTTAGCAATCATGTATCAGCCGTTCCTAATGAACAAACAGGGCGAATAACTAACTTAAAATTTAGACAAGAGTTTAATTCATTTGGGTTACTAGGCTATGAATTAGATCTTAATAAGCTTTCAACAAATGAACAAGAAGAGATTAAACAGCACATTGCTTGGTATAAACAATATCGTAATCTATTAACAAATGGAAATTTTTCCCAACTTATTCCCCTTAATAATAAAAATGAATATGCCTGGAGTTGTTCAAACGAAAAAGAAATACTTATTGGATTTTATCGCAAATTAGTAACTGCCAATGAAAGTTTAAAATCATATATACCGCTTAAAAATATAAATGACCAAGCTTTGTATAGAATTAATGGTCAAAATATTATAAGTGGAAAAATTTTATCTAAAATTGGTTTACAATTGCCTTATCAATTAAATGGTTGGAATAAAGAAACAGCACAATTGAGTGGTGACTTTCAATCTCATATATTCGTAATTAAACAAGTAGATTAACTGCAAGTTTAGATCAGTAAGTCGCTCTGGAGACATTCTCTAGAGTGGCTTATTTTTGCTTATATGAGGTCAAATTATAATCAAGCGAATCTTTTTTATTATTTAGAAGATGATGCTAAAATAAAAAATTAAGAAAGGGAGAGAGAGGATGGAAATTATTTATCGTCCCGTACAAGCTAAGGACCTAAAAGAAATTGTTGAATTGGAAGCTGATGCATTTCATATGAGTAGAGAAATGGTCCAAAATGATATGGTCGGAAGAATTACGAATTATCCAGATACATTTTGGGTGGCTGAAGATAAAGAAACCAATAGAGTTGTTGGACATATTTTTGGCCCTGCATTTGCTAAAAAGTATATTGAAGACGAAATATACTTTAAAAATCATCCTAATAGGGTAGAAGATGATTATCAAATGATTCTAAGTTTAGCAGTTTTACCAGAATATCGCCTTAATGGAATCGCCAGTCATTTATTAGCTAAATTAGAAGCTGTTGCTTCAAGTCAGGAAAGAAAAGCTTTATCTTTGACTTGCAGAGATGAGCTAATAAACTTTTATGAAAAGTTTGGCTATCAAAATGAAGGCACAGCACAAAACTTACCAGGTGAAACCTTATACAATATGGTTAAGCAAATAAAGAAAAAGAAATAAGATGTTCAAAAAGTGAACATCTTATTTTAATGCAAGTTGTTAATTATATTGTCAAAAATTGCTGCAATTAGGCACAGTAGACCAATTAAGCTGACCATTGTAATTTGTAAACGTTTAGTAATTACTATATAAGCGATGAATTCCCTAATAAAGGCATTTAGCGTGAAGTACCACTTAGTTTTAGCTCCGTAGCCAATACATTTTAAGCCTTGCTTTTTAGCTAAAACTAAGGCTCGATAAACGTGATAAGAGTTAGTAACTAAACAAAATTTAGCGTCAGCAGGCATTAATTGGTGAGAAAATTTGATATTTTCATTTGTGGTTCTGGATTTCTTTTCTAAAATCATTTCTTTGTCGCTTATTCCTAAAGTTTGCTTAGCGTAAGTTGCCATCGCAGCTGCTTCAGGAATAAGTTCATTTTTTCCTTGACCGCCAGATAAAATTATCTTAGAGCCTGGATTTTTCTTCATAATTTCGACACCGCGCTTGATACGATTAGCCAGTAGCGGTGAAACCTGATCACCATTAATCAACCCAGCGCCGAGAACAACGACATAATTAAGGTGCGGGTGCCTACGATTGATTAAATTGACCCAGGCAGTAAAAATATACATTACCATAATATATAGAATGTATAACGTTGACAGGATAATAAAGGCATAGATGTACGTTACCCAATCATTAATGTATATTCGTCCGACAATATTTGGATAACCAAAAATAAAGAAAATCAGAAATATCCCAAATCCTAAGGATAGATAATTAGTCCAATGGTTGCCTTCTTTAAAAATTATCTTAATTCCATTATAAACAAACATTACTATAATAATGAAAATGAATAGAGCTATTGACAGCAAAATTGCCAATAAACCAAAAATAAAAATGTTTAAAACCCATTGGTTCTGCTTATAATATAAATCGGTAATATCAGTTAATAAGACAAGGATCCAAATCATTAACATCATCAAAGTAGCCGTAAATGTCATCCCTGACCATAAGGTGCGTCGCTCATGAAAAAGTACATATATAAAGCTTGCCAGTGTAAGTAAAAATAAGACAAATATAAGTCCTAATACCTTGACCATCAATTCCCTCTTTTCTAATCAAATAATGTTTGCCAGTTATTCTTTCGAGCCTTAAAACACATTTTTATTTGTTCAGGAGTATTCCTAGTTAAAGATAATTTAGGTAGATTATCTAAAGCAAAATAGCCATACTTATCTGTTTCGATATTTTTAGCAAAGTTTTCACTCTTTAATTCACATAAAAAGAATGCCTTCATAATTTTAGTAGCTAAGATAGGTTTATTGTGCTTATTTCTATCTTGAAATGCGATTAGCTTGATTGGCTTAACTTCGACGCCAGCCTCTTCGCGCGCTTCTTTAATACAGTTCTCTGTGGCAGAAATATATGCATCACACCAGCCACCGGGTAAAGACCAATCATCGGACATAGTTTCGTGGACTAAGAGAATTTTGTTATCTTTAAAAATAGCGGCACGTGTATCGATTTTAGGTGTTTGATAACCCTCATCACCACAAAATAATTTCTTAGTTTGTTTTAAAGGTAAGCCTGATCTTGCAGACATCATTTCAGCAGCAATTTCACGGACTTGTTGATAACGCTCAAGGTCAAAAGCATCTTTACCATATGTAAGACCATTTTGAGCGATGCTTTGTAAAGATATAGCCCAATGAGTAAATTTATCCCATTCTTTCATTTTTTCCTCCAAATCAAAAGCAAAAGATTAATTCAATATAATTATACAATTCATGATGAAAATATAAAAAGATAAAATAATTTCGATTTATTAATATGGTTAATGTTTTTTTAATGTGTTACAATTTTACTAATAATTAAACTGTTAGTACGTGTAAAGTTAATTTTATCTAAATTAAAAAGGCTTACTTAATTTGCTAGTATGTTTTTGAAGAAGAGTAGTCTTTTGAGGAGAATCGCTTATAATGCAAAAAATTATTAACCAAACACTAGAGACAAATGAAAATAAAAATTACTATATTTTTATTTCTGATATTCATGGTAATCTTGAAACTCTTGAATTAATTAAAAAGGCTCGCAAAGATTATCCAGATGCTCAATTAGTAGGTGGTGGTGATTATATTGATGAACGTTGGGATGTTAAGCCGGTAGTTGATTATTTACAAGAGTTAGCAAGCCATAATAATGCTATTATTTTGCGAGGCAATCATGAACAGATGCTAATCAACTACGCCGAGAAGTGTGAACATCAAGATGGCATTTGGTTTTATAATGGTGGAGCCTATAGTTTAGATAGCTTATATGGTAGAGAATTGGAACCAGATGAAGTTAGACAGACAGCTTATTATCAATTTTTTAAAAGTATGCCAATTATGTATGAAACGCCACACATTATTTTTGTTCATGCCGGTGTGCGTCCTGACAATAGATACAATGATCCCAGTAGTTATGACAAGCTAGATATTTATCATGGCAAATATGACTATGACTTTTATCGTGTATGGGCTAGACAAGAATATTGGTTTAATGAAGCAGGATATTTTGCTCATAATTTAACAGGTAAGGTCATTATAACAGGGCATACTCCTACTTGCAGCATTGTGGGTAAGTTTGATGATAATCGAGAAATGGAGCAATTGCCTTTAACCTCATGTAGAGTAAGGGTAGTGGATTATCCAGCTGAACCAGCAAGAATTTTTACTGATGGTGGTAGTCACTCAGATGCTGATCTTTATCCACATAACGATGGTAATGTAGTTGTTTTAGATAAAATGGGTAAAATTCAAAAAGTTTATAATTATCAAAATACGTTATCAGATAACTAAAAAGGCAGGTGTTGATTCAACATCTGTCTTTTTAAATTATTATTTAATTGTTAATGCATTGTTGCCGCCTGGATAGACAAATTCTTTAGCAATATGACTAGCCTTAACCCAAGATATAGGTCCTAAGTCATATTCGTTGCGACCGCCACCGCCTTTATAGAAGCGTTTGCTTTGGTAAAGTGGGTCATGTACTAAAAATTTATTACTCTTGGTACTATAACCAAAAATTACCTTACAGTGATTGCGAGCGCCGCTAGCGTCATATGAAGAATAGCCGTAGTAAAGAACGGGATGACCAGATAAAACTAGCTTAGAAAGATTGGTCATTGAAATGCCAGAAACATCTCTAATGTTCTTATCACCTAGCTTATGAGCGTATTGGGTTAAACGATAAGAAAGAATAACTCTACTAAAGCCAGCACCAGTATAAGGGTCACCATCTTGGCCACCAGTGGCTTTATTACGAGGTAGATTGTTTTGCATGTAGGTTAATTTTTGTTGTTCGTTAGCACCAGGTATATTTTTAAAGGTGTTGTCATACTTCATTAACATTGATAAAGAAGCAGAAGCACAACCCCAAGGTGCAAAGACAGGAAAGTATTGGCTAGTGTAGTACT
The DNA here is from genome assembly GCF_017874575.1 of Lactobacillus colini. Classification (GTDB taxonomy): domain Bacteria; phylum Bacillota; class Bacilli; order Lactobacillales; family Lactobacillaceae; genus Lactobacillus; species Lactobacillus colini. The sequence goes on from NZ_JAGGLU010000005.1 coordinate 60,122, forward strand.
CACGAGAGTTGGCATTCTTCTTTAAAACGTTAAATCTTGTATGTTTAATGTGAGTTTTGATTACATTTTTCGCATTGACCCATTTACTATTACCAAGATAGTAATAGGTAGATTTACCGTTTTTCTTTTGATTATAAATCTTATGACTATAACCGTTTTCGAGTAAACTTCCGTTTCTAGAGAATTTACCGGTCTTACTCATTTTGTAAATGTGTATGTGCTTGTTAGGTTTGTAAGCTACAGTCATGTAAGTATTTTTAGCTAGCTTTGTTCCCTTATTAACGCTAGTTGCAGTAGAACTAGTTGTAGATGGCGCAGCCATAACCGATAAATTATCAGTTGCAAATATACCAGCAGCCATCAGAGCAACAGCTAATGTAGTTGATATCTTTTTCAATTTTTACCCTCCAAATAGATATTATTCGCATTTATTTTAGCACAAATTTATTTAAAGCGGCTTAATTTTTGGTAGATTGAATGATTAAGCTGCTTTTAAATTATGTTAGATGAGTACCATGTAAGTGCTTGTTTTGTTATGATTAACAAAGAATAATTGATAGAGGGATGAAATAATGTACGATTATCGCACAGATATTATTAATTTAATGAGGTCAACCCAAGATAATGACTTATCGCTTAAGCAAAGCATGGTTGCATTGAAACTAATTGTTAAAATGTTTGATAATTCAGTAATTGAGGATAAGGAATTGCTTAAGCAAGATAAACAAACTAAGAAAAAGTTGGAGCGACTGTTAGCCAATAAGCCTAAAACAAAGGTAAAATTTATAAAAGATTCTAAGACAGTTAATAATAAGAATACAGGCAAGAAACGGAAAAAATCTAGTCAAGATAATACTTTATATGTACCACAAATAGATTTTAATCTAAACAAGAAGTTGGTAGGGGTGGTTTGTGCTCAAGAGGGAGTATCGCAAGATGCGTACAAGGTTATAGTTGCTCATAATGGTAAAGTTAAACTTTTAACTAATGAAGATCAGCAAACTATCCCTCAAGCAGTCAAGGGACTGGATATTGTAGTCGCATTTAAGCAAGATACTAGTCGGGGAATTTTAGATATTCTGGATAGCTTACATGCTAAACGAGCCTTCCAATATGCCTTAGCTGATTCTAATATTCAACTTGATATAGAGAAGGCATTGTACCGTAGTGATAATCAGTTAGGAGTTTTAGATAGTAATGATTTGAAGTATCCTTCAGCTAATTTAAAGTCGCTCCTATTAGCTTCACAGACACAAATTAAAGATAATAATTAATTTTTTGGGTCGCACAAAGGTGGGACCTTTTTATATAGTTCTTTAATTAATTATTTAACAGCCTCTTTAATAAGATTCTTTAGCATTTCTAGAAGTCTTGAAGCTGTAAGCTGGATCTAACTATAAATGCAACAAATGGGGCGATAAATGCAACATTTAGGGATTATAAGTGCAACATATCATGTAAATAAGTGACACATTTCAGGCTGATAAATGACACAAATTAGGATAGGTAATAATAAATGCAATATTTGGGGATATTGTTAGAATGCTTGATAATTCGCTAATGAACTAAAAGTGACACATTTGGGGCAAACTGAAGAAGGAAAAGTATTTTTTAATAAATGCAACAAATGGGGCGATAAGTGACACAAATCGGGATATGCCTGATTTTAGGCATAAGGGACGAATATTTTTAGCTTTTTAAAAGTGACACATTTCAGGATAATACTAATAAATGCAACATCTAAAAAATAATGTTGCATTTATAAATTTTGTTTGCTAGAGTGAAATAAGAATTTGAAAGTGAGTTACTTCTATGGCAAATGAAATTGTAAAATATCAAAATAGGTTGAATGATATTCCGCTACGCAAATTTAATGCTGCTGAAATGAATATTTTATTTGCAATTTTTTCGCGGGTCCGCGATAAAGATCAAAACGAAGTAGTTCTAAGTTTTGATTACCTTAAGCAAATTAGTAATTATAGTAAACATGAAAATTTTGCCCTATACTTACAAGCAGTTTCTGATAAGTTGTTGGGATTAAACGCTTATACTGATGATGGTAATACCTATACCAAGTTTGTTTTGTTTAATGAGTATACTATTATCCGTGATGAACAACTTTTGAAGGTCGCGGTTAATCCTAAGTTTAAGGGGTTGTTTAATGACTTGAAGAATTGGACTCGTTTTTCATTGCAGCAATTTACTCATTTGGATAGTACTTACTCCAAAACAATTTTTAGATTAGTTAAGCAATTTCGTACTGTGGGCAAGCGTACAATAAGTTTGGAAGATTTTCGCACTAAGCTTGATATTCCCAAGAGCTATCGGACCAGTCATATCGATAAACGAATTATTAGTGTTGCTAAACAGGAACTGGCACCACTGCTTTCTAAATTTAATATTAGTAAAAATTACGTTAAAGCCCGTCGAGGAAAGAAGTTAAAAGGCTATACTATCACTTGGATTCCTGAAGCGCATAGTGCTGATGACTTTGAGCCAGGGCACTTAATTAAGACATCATTAGGTTTGGAGCGAATTAATAGTAATCCATATTTAACCACTGAAGAAAGAAATCTTGCCATTGATCGATTTGAAGGCTTGCAATTGGGGACTACGCAGGCTAAGTGGGAACAGGAACATCCTGATGTAGTCCAGGAAATTAATAATTTTAGTTTTGAGACTGACAAGATCCAACAAGATGATGATAAGATGACTTTGGATCAGCGACGTGAATTTCTAAAGTTTCAAAGTGATACATTAAAATATATTAATAATCGGGAAAAGCTTAAAGAATTACAAGATTATTACCAACAACTAGTAAGCATCAAGAAGGCAACTGTAGTGGAGCAGGCAATTGCTAAATATTTAAATCGTGCACTTAAACGCTTACAGAAATAATAGATTGCATTAAGTCGCCAGTTTTTAGCTGACGATTTTTGGGTAGAATAAAAAACTTATTGATTAGCCTACGTTTGTTTGATAAAGGAAATTAAAAAATGAAACGAACGCAATTTAAACAAGAAAAGCATATTCAAAAGATAATTGTTGTCTTAAGTATCATTCTAATTTTAATCGCGGTTGCAATCACTGCTGTCTATCTTACTAAAACACAAAAAGCTGTATCTGAACCACCTAAGATTAGCAAGGTTAGTAAACAGAGACCATCTGCATCAAAGAAAATAAAAAATTTAACTTTAAAGCAGGTAGTTGGCTTGGTGGTCATTTATATGCATAAAATTGATAATCAAGATTCCGATTGGAGAAAAGTATATTATCTTGGCAAGCATGATGGCTTATTAATTAAGAAGTATCGCCAGTATCACTTTAAAGATTTCAATTTGACAGCTCAAAAAAATAATTTAGTCTATGTTATTAATGATCGTGTAGCTTTTGAAGTTAATAGTAATCAAATTAATTTTAATTCTAAACTACTAATGGCTGATAGTAAGGAAAAGCTGACCCAAGTCAATATTGACAAGATGTATCATAGTTTAGATAGTAGCGATCGTGTTGATTGGCAAAATATTTCTAATAATCTAGATATTGCTGCTAAGCTTTCTAAGCAAAGCAATAACTTAAAAATAGCAAATTTAAGATTAATTACGATTCCTAAGCAATTACGTGGCACCTGGTATTATTATAATAATATCCAAGATAAGCAGGTAATGGAAAAGATTGTAATAACAGGTCATTTAGTTCGTAATTCGATGATCTTTGATAGTCAAGAAATTGATAAGTATTATCGCCGTGGTAAAGGTAATAAAAATTTGCATGAATTGCAGAATAAATATCCAAACGCTTTGGAAGGTAAGATTATTAATAAGAACAAGAATATCGGTTTATTGATTTATGACCTGCTTGATAAGCAAAAAGCTCGTGAAGAGCTATTTGTTAAAAGACATATTCTATATATTAAGTCCGGAGGAAAGCTAATAGCGGCTTATCCAACTACTAAAAGTTTAATTAAGAAATATTTACGTAAAAATATTAAATTTGACAATAATGATGAAGATTTAGACTTATTTATTGACTAAATACTACATTAATTTAAGAAAAATTAAGCATCCTAACTTATAAATTGGGATGTTTTTATGTTGATTTTAACTGGTATAATTGTTTAATAATAGTAAGGAAGTTACAACATGAAAACATTACCATACAGAACGCAAGCTTATATTTATATGGGTATTTTTTTAATTTTAGTCATAATCTGTGCGATCACTTATTTCTTTGGTAAGAAACATTACTATAAGCGCCGCAAGCTAAGCTTAGGCTTTTTTGCTTTAAGTGTTGTCTTACTTGTAGGGGCTGGATATGAAGCTTTTAACACTGTGCGTGCAATTTCGATTGCTAAAGAAGTCGTCCAACCATCGCAAAATTCTAATACTCATTCTAATTATTTCGAGATTATAGGTTCACAAAAACAATTCAATAATGAGAGTTATGAGTTTCAAACTAATAAGACGGGCTCTTATGTTTTAACCTTAAAAGGGTTACGAGAAAGTAAAATTGAGCTTTTTACAGGAAAGGGTAGAGCCTTTTTACATAAATTCCAGACTATAAATGTTGAGCCAAATGAATTCAATCATATTGTCTTACATTTACAACCAACGCAAGCTAACTTTCATTTAGTACTGCAAGATCCGAATAAAACCATTGATGTAATTAATATCAAAAATAAATCGTTAAGATACAAAGCTATTGTTAATAAGCAAAGCAAAATGTTACCTGGGCAAAAGCTTAACTTATCATTAGTAAAGTCATCTAATGCAGGGATAGTAAATACTAGTAATCCAGCAATTCACTATCTAGTTAATAAAAAGAAAAGCATTATTCAAGTTGATTATTATTCAAATAATATTCTCTTAGATCCAGGAGATATCATTTTCTGCTTACAAAATATTACGAGTAATAAGAACTTGCGTTTTACTAATAAAAAATTAACTAAAAGTAATTTTAAGTTAGTATTTGGACAAAATTTCAACTTTTATAATCCTAAAGATCATAACTGGTACAATGTAAGACAAGAAATGACAAGTGCGAATAAGCTTAACAAGTTTGTCATTAAGGCCGGCAAAAATCAAAATTATGAATAATATATTGATAATAAGATTGCATTAGCTAAAATAGGAGGTAGTAAATATGGATGTTATTTAAAAAATGAAATTTGGTAGTTTGAACAACTTATTGCTATAATTCTTATAAATACTTAAATTAGTCATCTATTATTCTAAATAGAAAGAATTAAAATCAATGAAACTAATAAGATCACTCAATGGCTGGAAAGTGATCGTTGTATTAGGCTTAGTTACCCTACTTTTATTCCTTAAAAATACATTTTTAGTTGATGTCTTGACAATAATAGTTGGGTGCGTAGTCTATTTTGCTGTTGCTTATTTAGTTAAAGATAAGAGCCAACTTTCAGAACAAAAAGAACAGCTTAATGAGCTCAGCGGGCAACTTACCACTTTAAAAAATAATCAAAGCCAACAATTAAATAAGATAACTAATCAAGAAAACGATTTAATAGATCAGCTAAGAAGTCATCATTATAGCTATGATTTTGAAAATGATAAAAATTTAACTGTTCAAACTTATGAGTTGAATAGTCGCCATCAAGATGAAATCTTAGTAATTAGAAAAGTATTTGATAGTCAGCAGCGTTTACGCTATCAATTGATTTATGATAAAAATGGGCAAATTTTACAGTATTGGCAATTTTTAACACCGGATACTTATACTAAGGCTGACTTTAGAGAAACGCCACCTAAGTTTGATTATCATTCTAACTATGCTGGTCAGCTTGATCTTAATAATCTTCCAGCACTTGAAACAGTAACTGCGCAGCTGCAATCAAAAGATTGGTACTACCAACAATTGAAAAATAAAGTACGCCACCAGTTAGCAGTGATTAAAAATTTGCAAAGACAAGATAAAAATTGGTTCTTGCGCAAAGATCAAGATGGTAGCTGGTTTAGGGATGACTTAGCTTTGCAGTCATTGTTGACTGCTGAAAAAGCTGGGCGTAAATATTTTGATATTAAGCATAGTAATGATCTTTCGCGTGACAATTTGCCGGGATTAGCTAAAATTAATAAGCTATATCAAAAATTAAATGTTCAACTAGAACATTTAAATAAATTAAGAAAAACAGCCTATAAAAATCTTCAAATTGAAGTTCCGACTAAAATTGCTAATCTAACAGAGCATGATTTATCTTCACTAGCCAACAAGTACGCAGGTGAAACAGCAGAATTAATGGTTGACCAAAAGCTGCGTGAAATCGGTCAGAATAAATTTATTGGTCATAATATTGTTTTGCCATATCCGTATGATAAAGGCGAGAGCAATCTCGACAGTAACCAAATTGATAATTTGGTAGTATCTAATAAAGGAATTTTTTGTATTGAAACTAAGGCCAGGACGATTAATTCACGTACTTATAATGTAACCAATGGTTATCAAGAGATCAGTAGCCAAATTGCTAAACACCGTGATGCGATTGATTATGTGCTAAAAAATACAGATGATCCAATAGTTCAAAAATTATTAGAAAAGCCAGCTGGACAGTATTTAGTACATAATCTAGTGGTCTTCATCGGTCGTAGTTCACAGAATTTCACCTTTAAAAATAGTGAAATTTATACCAATCATGGAGCACATGTTCTAAGGTTAGATGACTTACAATTAGTAATTTCTAGTGGTGTAAAAAGTGATGCTCCTGTTTCATTAACTGATGAAGAGGTTAATGCAGTTGGTAAGGCACTGATAACTAATAATAAGAAGATGCCAAGCAAAGGACATGCCGGTAATTTGATGTTTTGGAAAGGCGAATTAAGCAATCAAAACATCGACTTTACTTTAAATCAGGTTGTGGAGCTAACTAAGCAATTAGAGATTATGAATGATTGCCTAGATCACTTAATTGAATTGAAGCATGAAATTAATGATTTGAAGGTACAACAGGATGCTATCAATGAGCTTAAGCAGGTAAACATTGGCTATAAGCAAGCTCGTCATTACTTTAAAAAGCAATTGAGTGGGCGAAATTATAGCTTTACTGATGCTATTATTTAGGAGATGGCAATGGCAATGAATGATATTCAAAAGGCGATCAAGGATTATGCAAAATTGCAATCTCAAAAAGAAAGCATTATCCGAAAGACGCAGCCAGAAATTAACGAGTTCTCTAAGAAAGTTACACATGAACAAAAGATTTATGAGCAATTATTAAAAGCAAAAGAAAATAGCCAATTTATCCCAATAATTGCAAGCTTATTGGTCATGATAATTATGTTACTATGCTTTAGTGGCATAATTTAAGAGAAGAAGAGTGTAGGCTCTTCTTTTTTTGAAAGGGTGAAAAAATGAATCGAAAAATTAACGAATTAAAGCAAAAAAGCATGGACTGGCTAAGTAATAACTTAGAGTTCATTGAGGCAGGAGATGATATTGAAGTTGCAACGCCATTAATTGGTGCATACGGAGATATGATTTATTGCTGGATTGAGAAGATCGATGGTTATTGGCGTATTAGTGACGATAGTTACTTATTATTTAAATTAGATCCTAACCAAGAAGATCTTGACTTTTATTCTGATGCTGGCGATGTAGTTATAGGATCAGGATTTGAATTTGATGATGACTCTGGTGAAATCTTTTGCGAAGTAGAGAATGAAGATGAAATACCACAAGCTTTAAATGATTTAGCTCAGCTTCAAATTGCTTTAACGTATTTAAAAAATTAATCTAAATTTTTTTGTAATTTATATGTAACCTTTTTGTAAAATATCTTATAATAGTTAGTGATAACTTAATATTAATAACAGTAGGATTTTATTTTGACGCCTACCTAGGGAGATATAAAAAGATGACTAAAAAGGCTAACTCAAATCTCAAAAAGATAATGACTGTATTGGGAGTTTCTACCATAGCAGTTGGTTTAATTAGCAATACTGTTTATGCTGATTCACCAAGTGACAACAAGAGCCAAGAATATCAAGAGGGACTGAAGGAACACCAAGATTTGCAAGCTTATAACTATCCATTAGTAGCTGCTGAATTAACTACTGATAAGGGAGAGTTGCCTGCAGCTGAAAGTGGTGTATCTAATTGGACTAGCTTACCTGCAGGCACTACTGCATATTGGCACAAGCAACCTGAAATTAATCAAGTAGGTAAAAGCTACGGGACAATTATTGTTACTTTTCCTGATAAGTCTGCTTCTGTTATAGCAGTTTATGTGACTGTAAAGGCAGATTCTAGTGAAGATGCTCCTAACCAGAAGTCAGAGATTAATACTTCCGAACTAAAGAAAGCAACCGCTGCTGCTCAAGAACAAGCTGATGCTAAAAATAAAGCAGCCCTCTCTGCTGTTAAGTCTAGTGAAAAGAATGAAAGTAATTCTGAATCTCAAACAGAATCTACAGATGCTTCATCAGATGCAGCAACTAATAATGCCAATGATCAAGTAATTGTTAAAAATGTAAAAACGGTCTATAACAAGCCTAATGAGGGAAAGCAAGAGACAACTACTAAGAATGATCAGATTTCTAATACCGTTGCACCAAATAATACTGAACTACCACGTACCCAAGCTAAGCAATCTAATTTAGTTATTATTGGCGGAGTTATGACAGTTTTTGTGGGATTAGTGGCAACCGTATTTAATAAGTTTAAATTTGAAAAATAAAAAAAGCTGTATTTAAACAGCTTTTTTAAAGTGAAGAAATGAGGATTATTTATCGTCCTCTTTCTTGTCTTTTTCAGGTTTTTTCTTGCTTTTTTCTTTCGGATCATCTGGAAAGATAGCAAATTTATCAAGAACTTTTTCTAATTCATCATTCTTTTTAAAAGTTAATCCCATTGTATTAATTCCTTTCTAGCTGTGATCTTATTTAATTATAGAGTAATTTATAGATTTTTGCAGTTTAGAAGTTAGGCTTAAATTTAATAAATGAAGCTTTAGTGGCTTGGTCACGGTAATAAGTAATCGTCTTGCGATTGCAATGAATTAAGTTGGTAAGATCATCATCAGATAAGGATGAATCGTTGACTAGTCGGTATATGTAGGATAAACGTAATTTTCCTGGAGTTAGGTCGAGATTTAATGTGTCTCGATCTGCTAAAATTCTTCTACTTAGTGATGGAAGGGCGCTTAAAGGGCGGCCTTTTTTAGTGTGAAAAATTAATTGTGGTAAATTTGGCAAAGCTGGCGTAGATAAAATATCTATATAAGTTTTTTTATTTATCTTACCTTGAACGTCAGCAATGGTTAGTCCTAATAGTTTATTAGGTTCAAAACCATAAGCTATTAAAATTAATAACTTTTTGGTGTCGAGGCTGACTTTTTCATTGGCAATAATTTTATCTAGGCTATCAATCCAATCTAGGCAAAAACGAGGTGTACGATCAAATGTGTGACCTTTAATGTCAGTGAGTACATAATTAGGCATTAATTTATGATCGTAAAGAAAAGAAAAATATTTTTTAAGATGTGTAATATACTTATTTAGCGTTTGGACGGAGCGATTTTCATTAACTTCTAAATTAACTAAAAAACTCCGGATATCTTGACTACTTAACTCATCAAGATTAGGAGTGTGATTAGCATTGGTTAAATAGTAATTCCAAAAGTAATTAACAGACTGATTAATTGATTGAATAGTTTGAGCTTGTAAGTGTCGAGTAGAGCACCAATCGTTAAAATTGTTAATATAAGGGAAATCGTACATCTGGTATTCTCCTTACCTAATATATAGGTGTTACTTTTACAAAAATATTATAACAAAAAATAGAACTTCTGCATAGCAAAAGCTCTATCAATAAAATCAGCGCCTAAGGCGGGTGTGATACCATTTATAACAAAAATAAGCTAAAATAATAATGGCTATTATAATAATTATTAAAGTATAATCGTCAAAAATTTTTACTACAATATGCCACTTTTGACCCATATAGGCGCCCAGACCGATTAAAATTAGATTCCAAAGAAAGCTACCTAAAGTAGTCAAGACTAGAAATTTTTTCCAGCTAGTATGAGCAATACCTGCTGGGATAGAGATTAAACTTCTAATTACTGGAATACATCTACCATAAAAGATGGCTCCTACACCATATTTATTAAACCAATTGATAGATTTTTGAGCGTCTTCTTTTTTAAAGCCTAGTAGTTTAAATAATTTTGTATTCAATAACTTTTCTAAACGATATATTGTGAGCTTACGACTAATAGAAAATAAAACTATTGCTCCAATAACTGAGCCTAGAGTTGAACTTACAATTGTCCCCACAAGAGTAAGGGAAGTTCTAGTTGTTAAAAAGCCTCCTAAAGTTAAAACCGCTTCTGAAGGAATTGGAGGAAAAATATTTTCTAAAGTAATTAAGAAAATTATTGCTAAATATCCAAATTGCTCAATTAGCTCAGTTAACCAAATCGTCATTGCTTAATTCACCTAATTCGACCTTTCTTCATAGAGGATATAATTATATTCTAAAGGAAATGGTATGTTTAGTTAACCTTAAGAAAGAGGCTTTAAAAAAATAAAAAGTTTTAAATTCGTGATAAACTATTTTGTTGAGATAATTGATAGGAAGAAGATGAAAATTTGGCAACGGAATATATCGAAAATAAATTAAAACTTCTACCAAGTAAGCCAGGATGTTATTTAATGAAGGATATTAATGGCAATATTATTTATGTAGGAAAATCTAAAAATCTAAAAAATCGTGTTAGATCTTATTTTAAAAGTAAACAAGTAGGACGCAGAGCAGAACTTGTCAGAGAAATCCGTGATTTTGATATTATTACTGTTTCATCAGATAAGGAATCATTCTTACTTGAAATTACTCTGATAAAAAAGTATCAACCATATTACAATGTTCAACTCAAGCAAGGAACAGGTTATCCTTATATTGAAATTACGAATGAGCGCGATCCGCAAACAAAATTAACTTCTATTGTCAAAAAAGATGGAGGATATTACTTTGGTCCGTATCCTAATGTTTATGCAGCTCAAGCTACTTTAAAATTTATTCAAAAAGTTTGGCCACTGCGAAGATGTCATGGCAAGCAAGGTCGTCCATGTCTGTATTACCATATGGGACAATGTTTGGGAGCTTGTTTTAAAGAAGTTCCTAAGTCTGAATATGATGAACAAATTAAGAAGATAAAAAGCTTTCTAAATGGTGATATTACCCAAGCTAAAAGAGATTTAACAAATAGGATGATGCTGGCTTCTGAACAATTAGAATTTGAACGGGCTGCTGAAGTCAGAGATCAATTGAGATACATTGAGCAAACTGTTGAAAAGCAAAAAATTATTTCTAATGACCATACTCAACGGGATATTTTTAACTTTTATGTTGATAAATCATGGATCTCAATTCAAATCTTCTTCTTGCGTCAAGCTAAATTATTAAGAAGAGAAACACGAATGTTTCCGTTAACTGATGTAACTGATCCAGAAGATGAATTTGTATCTTTTATCGCTCAATTTTACAATCAGCGAAACCGCGTCTTACCTAAAGAAGTATTAGTACCTGAGGGAATTGACAATGATTCCTTAAGTGAGGTATTGAAGGTTCCAGTGAGGACACCACAACGTGGTCAAAAGAAGTCGCTGCTTAAAATGGCTAAAGATAATGCTCAACTAAAACTAAACGAAAAATTTAGATTATTAGAATTAGGGAACCGCAAAACTAAAGGTGCCCAAAAAGAAATATTTGATGCACTTGGCTTGCCTTATGGACATCGAATTGAGAGTTTTGACCATTCACATATTCAAGGAGTAGATCCTGTTTCTGCTTTGGTAGTCTTCACTGATGGTGAACCTGACAAAAATGAATATCGAAAATATAAATTAAAAGGTGAGGTTGAACACCAAAATGGTGCTGATGAAGTTGGCAATACTCGTGAGGTTGTTCGCCGACGTTATAGTCGACTATTGAAAGAACATAAGCGGTTGCCTGACTTAATTTTAATGGATGGTGGTCAAATTCAGGTTGAAGCTTGTCTAGATGTCTTAAGAAATGAATTAAATGTTGATATTCCTGTAGCGGGTATGGTTAAAGACGACCACCATAGAACTAATCACTTGCTGTTTGGCGATCCTACTAAAGGGGAAGAGTTACGATTAATTCCAATGGATCCTAAGTCTGAAGGATTTTATTTAATGACGAGGGTTCAGGATGAAGTTCACCGATTTGCTATTACATTTCACCGTAAAACTCATGCCAAGAATGCTCTTTCTAGTAAGTTAGACGAGATTAAGGGAATTGGACCTAAGTCGCGTAATAAATTACTTCGTCAATTTGGATCATTAAAGAAAATTAAAGAAGCATCTGTTGAAGATTTAAGAAGAGCAGGATTAACTTTGCCACAAGCACAAACAGTAAAGTTAACATTATAAATTTATTATTATCTGAAACTTATTAAAGTGCATGATGTGGTATCATAGAAAAGATATCTCTCATAAAAGAGGAGGAGAAATAATGTTTGTTGATCAAACAAAAATTGACGTACAAGCAGGAAAAGGTGGCGACGGTGCTGTAGCTTTTCGCCATGAAAAGTATGTCCCACTTGGCGGGCCTGCAGGTGGTGATGGCGGAAGAGGCGGAAGTATTATCCTAGTAGCTGATTCCGGACTCAGAACCTTAATGGACTTTCGTTTTAGAAGAAAATTTAAAGCTGATAATGGAGAAAATGGACGAATTAAGTCACAATATGGTAAAGGCGCTAAAGACGTCTATTTGAAAGTTCCCATGGGTACTTCGGTTTATGATTTTAATAGTGGTGAGCTATTAGGCGACTTAGTTGAAAATGGTCAAGAATTAATTGTTGCTCATGGTGGACGTGGTGGACGTGGTAATATTCACTTCGCTACATCTACCAGAACTGCACCTGAAATTGCTGAAAATGGCGAACCTGGAGAATTTAGAACATTACGCTTGGAGCTTAAAGTTTTAGCTGATGTTGGTTTAGTAGGCTTTCCTTCAGTAGGTAAGTCAACTTTATTATCTGTTGTAACTAAGGCCAAGCCTAAAATCGCTGCTTACCAGTTTACGACATTAACTCCTAATTTAGGGATGGTCGTTTTACCTGATGGGCGAGATTTCTCAATGGCTGATTTACCAGGATTAATAGAGGGAGCTTCTCAAGGTGTTGGCTTAGGAGTTAAGTTCTTGCGACATGTTGAAAGAACTAAGGTGATTTTGCATATGGTGTCAATGGATCCTAATAATGGACGAGATGCTTATGATGATTATCAAACTATAAAAAAGGAATTAGCTAACTACACCGAGGATTTAACTACTAAAAAAGAATTAATTGTTGCTACTCAAATGGATATTCTCGACAGTGACAAAAAATTAGCTGACTTTAAGTCTAAGTTAGGAGATAAGGTTGTTTACCCAATTTCTAGTGTCACTCATCAAGGTGTTACTGAATTGATGAGAGCAGCAGCTGATTTAGTTGATGAAGCTGCAAGACAAGAAGCTGAGAAGCCAAAATTAACTGAAGATAAAGAAAAAGAATATATCTATAGAAAGCCTGACAATAGTTTTGTAGTAACGAAGACAGGCGAGAATTCTTACACAGTTACTGGTGAAAGACTTGAACGATTGGTTCAAATGACTAATTTAGACCATACTGATGGAATTATGCTTTTGGCGCGTAAGATGAAAAATATGGGTGTTGATGAAGCCTTAAGAGCTAAAGGTGCTAGTGAGGGCGATGAAGTCAATATTGGTGATTTAACTTTCGAATTTGTTGAATAATTAAAATTTAATATTTGGGGTAATTACTTTTGAAAAAACATAATCGCTTTATTACAGGTTATGCTGGATTGAGAGCTCTAGCTGTAATAGGAGTTATTTTATACCACTTGGATCCAGATAGATTCGTGGGAGGCTATTTAGGAGTACCTATATTCCTTGTTTTATCGGGATATTTAGTCACTGATCATATGTTCCACTCTTATGAAGATAGGGGTGTATATGATGCGAAGAACTTTTATATTAGACGAATAAAAAAGCTATATCCCCAAATGATTACCTTGCTATGGCTATGTAGTGCGTATATCTTTTTATTCCAACAAAACTTATTAGTAAAATTAAATCAAATAGTTACAGCTAATATATTCAATGTTTTTAATATTTGGCAAATATTTAATGGGCAAAGTTATTTTGAACGTTTTGCTGCGAATGAATCACCATTTGTTCATCTTTGGACAATGTCAATTGAAGGGCAGTTTTATATAGTTTGGCCTTTAGTAATTTGGCTTTTGGTTAAATATGTTCCCAAAAAACAAACAAGATTGTGGATTTTAACTGCAGTAACCTTGTTTTCAGCTCTGGAGATGGCTGTCTTATTTAGACCGAATATTGACATAAATCGTATTTATTATGGTACCGATACAAGATTTTTCTCAATAGGTTTAGGAGCAATGCTGGCAGTTTTCTGGCCAACATGGAAGCTGAATAAAAATACTGGAAGGCATCATAGGGTTGTCTTGAATCTCATGGGTGCTGTTGTGCTGGTAGGAATGCTATGGATGGCATGTAATCCCATTCTTAATCCACAGCAGGCTTTCCCATACCAGGGTGGTATTTTTATTTTCTCTATTTTAACAACTATTTTGGTAGCAATTATTGCTCACCCTGCTTCAATTTGGAATAAGCTTTTAACTAATCCAATCTTTAATTGGATAGGATCAAGATCATATGGTATTTATCTATACCAATTTCCAATAATGATCTTTTTTGAAGATAAGGTTAAAGATATAGCGGACCATGTGGTTTTGTACCGGGTAATTGAGATTGTTCTAATTTTGATTGTTTCTGAATTAAGTTATCGTTTAATTGAGAAGCCATGGGGCAAAATGACCTGGTTCAAAATAAAGAATCATTTAAGTAAAGCATTTAATTGGCAGAAAAATTATCTTTTTCAAAAAGTTTCAACTGCTTTTGCAATTTTAGTCTTAGTTTTCGGGACGATGGGAATCGCTAAAGCTCCAACTGTCAAAGTAGAAAATCCCAACGACTCTCCCCTTGCTAAGCAAATTAAAAAGAATCGCGACGAACAACTAAAAGATAATAAAAAGCTTATTGAAAAAGCTAAGAAAAAGAATAAAAAGCCTGAGCCACCTAAAAATAAAATAATGGCCCAGGCTAAAATAAAAGCTAAGACTCATCCAGTAAACAAAAAGTTTCAAAAATATGGTATTAATCAAATACAATTGCAGTTGGCCCAACGTATTCCAGTTACAGCAATTGGAGATTCTGTTATGGCTGGTTCTAGTCAAAATCTGAAAAAGTTAATGCCAGAATCAATAATTGATGCAGCTGTATCACGCCAATTGATTCAAACATTGCCGATTTTTAAACAATATAAGGATCAAAATGCCTTAAATAAGAATGTCTTAGTGGGACTAGGTACCAATGGTCCATTCCAAGAAAGAGATTTAGATTATTTGATGAAGATTGTTGGCAAAAAGCGCAAAGTATTCTGGATTAATGTTTACGTTCCTACACGCGCATGGCAATCTACCGTGAATAATATGTTAAAAGCTGCTGAGAAGAAATATCCTAACTTTACTGTAATTGACTGGAACAAGTTGGCTGCAGCTCATCCGCAATGGTTTTATGGTGATCATACTCATCCAAATCCAGTTGGATCATTGTACTATAGTAGCTATATAACCAAAAAATTAGTAGAAAAAGGACTTTATTAGAAGTAGGTTTTCATGGAAATACAATTTTTGGGGACCGGAGCCGGTCAACCTTCAAAGAATCGCAATGTTTCATCTGTTGCGTTAAAATTATTAGATGAATTAAATCAAATCTGGCTGTTTGATGTCGGTGAAGCAACACAACACCAGATTTTGAATACTAATATTAGACCACGCAAGATTAGTAAAATATTTATTTCACATAATCATGGTGATCATATTTTTGGCTTACCTGGGCTACTTTCTTCACGATCATTTCAAGGGGATGGTGGACCGTTAACAATATATGGTCCAGCTGGAATTGATCAATTCGTTAAGACTTCTTTGCAGGTATCCAGAACTAAAGTTTCATATCCGATTAAATATATTATTTTAAAAGAGAATGGTCTAATTTATGAAGATGACAGTTTTCAAGTTTTTACAGCAAGATTAGATCATCGTATTCCTAGTTACGGTTTTAGGGTGGTAGAAAAGCCACGTCCAGGTGAATTAATGATGGACAAGCTTGCTAAATATAATGTTCCTAATGGTCCATTATTAGGAAAATTAAAGGCGGGTGAAACCATTACTTTATCAGATGGACAAGTTTTAGATGGGCATGATTTCTTGGGTAAGCCAAGACCTGGAAGAATTGTGACAATTATTTATGACACTAGACCTACACCAAGTATAGGTGAACTTGCTGAAGATGCTGATGTACTAATCCATGAATCTACTTTTAATGGTCAAGATGCTAAGATGGCACATCGCTATTTTCACTCAACTTGTGTTGATGCTGCTAAAGTTGCTACTAAGCACCATGTACACCAGCTGTTCCTGTCACATATATCAGCCCGCTATATTGGTCAAAGCGGACGTGAACTAGAAAAAGAAGCAAGACGCATTTTTAAAAATACTCGTCTTGCTAATGATTTAGATAGCTATAATATACCAATGAAGGGGTAAAAAATGAGTAATTCATTAAGAGATAAGGTCGTAATTATTACAGGTGCTTCTAGCGGTATTGGTCGTTCTATTACTTTAGAATGTGCTAGTCGTGGCGCTAGTGTTATTTTAATGGCCCGCAATCAGGAACGCTTAGAGGAAATAGCGGAAGAAGCGCGTAGGCTTTCAGGCAGCGAAGCTTTTATATTCCCAACTGATATGAGCAAAGCTGACCAAATTGAATCTACATTTACTGAAATTATAAAAAGTGTAAAGCATATTGACTTTTTAGTTAATGCTGCAGGGTTTGGTGTATTTGAAAACTTTATGGATATGAGTCCTAAAACTGTTACTGGAATGTTCCAAACTAATGTTTTAGGATTAATGTATTTTACCCGCTTAGTTGCTAGAGTAATGATTGATCAAAAGAATGGTCAAGTTATTAATTTTGGCTCTATCGCTGGTATTGTACCGACTACTAAGACTGCAGCATATAGTGCAACTAAGGCCGCAGTTATTCAATTTTCTAATGTGTTGCGGTTAGAACTTAAGCCGTTTGGTGTTAAAGTCATGACAGTTAACCCTGGACCTGTATATACTAATTTCTTTAATGTTGCAGATAAGAGCGGTAATTATGCATCTAATGTTCAGGAATTTATGTTAGATCCAGATGATGTTGCCTGGCAAGTAGTACACTTTTTTGACTCAAACCGTAGAGAATTGAATTTGCCAATTAGTTTGGCAGTTTTGGCAAAACTTTATCAAATTTTTCCTACTATTGGAGATTGGGCAAGTTTGAAGTTTGCTAGTAGAAAATAAGCGAGATTAAAGCAATGAAGAAGCAAAGAGGATTTGTTGGTGGCTTAATAATTGTTCTACTTTTAGTGATATTTGCCTGCTTGAATACTAAACAAGTTGCAATTAATTTTGGCTTTTTTCAACCTAAAATGCCATTGATTATTATTTTAATTATAATGATCTTATTAGGCGCAGTGATTACAATGCTATTAGGCAATAGTAAGGAAGTTAAGCAAAAGCAGCACCAACTAGATAATCAAAAAAATGAATTAAGTAAGAAATATGAATCTCAGCTTAAGAAAAAAGATCAAGAAATTGCACAGCTGAATCAGCAATTGAAAGATTTAAAATCTAAATCAATCTCAGAATAATACTTGATTTATCAAAGCTAAGATTGTATCATTGAAATACGTGAGTATTTAGTAACTTATTTTTAGATAAGTATGCAAGTCTCAATTCTATAAAAAAGGAGATCTAACTAATGGCAGTTCCTGCAAGAAAAACTTCTAAGCAAAAGAAACGTTCACGTCGTGGTCATATTAAGTTAACTACTCCAGCAATGCATTACGATGCAACTACTGGTGAATATCGTTTAAGCCACCGCGTTTCACCAAAGGGCTTTTACAAAGGCCGTCAAGTTGCTAACGAAGAAAAGCAACAAAACAACGATTAGTAAAAGGGCACCTGTTGGTGTCTTTTTTTATACATTTTTATTAAGGAAGAATCATGAAACTAATTATTTTACATTCTAGTGATACCCACGGCTTTTTAATGCCAACTGATTATCAAGATAAAAACGATTATAATGCTCCTATTTCCTTAAGTCGTGTAAGTAGCGTAGTTAAGAGTGAGAAGAAAAAGTATGGTAGCGATAACGTTTTAGTGACTGACAGTGGTGATTGTTTGCAAGGTTCACCATTAGCATCATTTACTCATGAGCTACCTGAACAAGAAGGGTTAAAGAAGTTCACTGAAGCATACAACGAAGTGGGCTATGATGCGCGAGCTCTGGGCAATCACGACTTTAATTATGGCTTGGATTATCTGAGTTATTACGTTGATAATAATTCTGCTCCCTTTGTAAATGACAATGTTCTTGATGCTCAAACTGATGTACCGTTTTTTGGTAAAGAATATGAAATTGTCGAAAAAGCTGGCTTAAAAATTGGTATTATGGGAATTACTACCCAATACATAACTCATTGGGAGTCGGAAGAGCATATAAGAGGTCTTAAATTTGTTTCCGGTTATGATGTTTTAAGTAAGCTAGCTAAAAAAATAAGACCCCAAGTTGATATACTAGTTGCTCTGTACCATGGCGGATTTGAAAGTGATCCTGAAAGTGGTGAAGCAACTGAGCCTCATACGGGTGAAAATGAAGGATACAAGATTTTAACTGAAATTCCTGAAATTGATGTATTCTTGACTGGTCATCAACACCGCCGTTTGAATTTGGTAGCCCATGACACAGCTATTGTACAGCCTGGTTATCGTGGTGAAAGTGTAGCAAAGGTTACTTTAGATGTTACTCGCGATCAAGATGGCAAAGCTCATATTAATGAGATGAAAACTGAGTTAATTGATACTAAAGATTATGATCCTGATCCAGCAATTGAAAAAATTGTTTATGATTTAGACAAAAAAACTCAAGCTTGGCTGGATAGACCAATTGCAAAATTATCAGAACCTGCACCAATTGAAGATGCGATGAAGGGTAGAATTGAAGGGGCCCCTTTTATTAATCTAATTCAGCAGATGCAATTGTGGTTCACTGGCGCTGATGTTTCAGCTACAGCGGTTATGTCTGATACGGCAAAAGGCTTTTCTAAAGATGTAACTATGCGCGAAGTTTTATTAAACTATCCATACGCTAACCAGCTTTGTCTGGTTAAGTTAACTGGTAAGGAGCTGAGAGAGATTATTGAGTATAGTGCATCTTTCTTAGAAAAGACGTCAGATGGCAAAATTAAGTTTGTCGATCGCTTATTAAAGCCTAAAAGAATGCTCTATCACTTTGATGTATTCTATCCTGTACACTATGAAGCAGATTTGTCTAAGCCAGCAGGTAGACGACTGACTAAATTAACACTAGATGGTGAGCCAATAGACGATAATAGAATATATCATTTAGCAGTTAATAATTATCGTGCTTTAGGTGGTGGTTTTTATCCCGCTTATAGTATGGATAAGATTGAAAAGACTTTTGATCAGGATTATGTACAGATGTTTAGTGAATACTTAACTTCTGAAGATGTTAAAGTTGATACGCAAAAAAATTATAAATTTTATTAATAAAAAAGGGAATTAGTCGAAGTGGACTAGTTCCCTTTTATAATATATAAGTTAGAGCATTTTACTGAATTTACTTGAATCTTTATGACTCTTAGCAGTGATGCCTGGAATAATGAAGGCGAAGAGTAAGCCGAATACAACACCTATAACTCCAGATTGGATTGGATCAAATTGCATGCTAGTCAAAGCAGAGGCAATAAATCCGATAATTTCACAATAAATAGTTGCCCAGAAAATGGTAACAATGTAGCGCATAATATTCCCTTCTTTCGCTAGTCATATTAGCAAAAAATAGAACTTGAAGCAAGAAAAAATAGCCCGCTCTGGTATACTTTAATTAATGAAAGGAAGATACTATGGTTGCAGGAATTCAAAATATTAGCAGTTTCTCTTTATTGCAAAGCCCAATTACATTAGAGAATCTGCTTGTGCAAGCTAAAGAGAGAGGATATAGTGCCGTTAGCTTAACTGATATTAATGTTACCTATGGTTTGGTTGATTTTTTTAAAAAAGCTAAGGATATCGGTATTAAACCATTATTAGGGATGCAAATTAATATCAACGGGTTAATAGATGAGAGTCGTCGCTATCATCTTATTATAATTGCTAAAGATAATATTGGTTACGGTAATTTACTTCGCTTATCAAGTGCAATTAATTTGTTAACAGATAATAATCAAAATGACCGTATCGTAAAACTTAAAGATTTAAAAAAGTATTTAGAACACTTAATTATAATAACGCCAGCTAATCAGCAAAGTGAATTACGGTATTTAGCAACCAATAATCCTAATCTGGGGAGTGATTATCTTAGAAAATTGAGAGATCTACTCTCAAATTCAAATAATTTATTTTTAGGAGTTTACGGACATAAAAGTCAGCAAAAATATATTAATTATGTTAGTTCTTTGAGCCAACAATTTAAACTGCCTTTAGTTGCAGCAGAGGATGTCCAATATTTAAATCCTGGTGATCAGTTCTTAAAAAGAACACTGGGAGCAATCGCAGAAAATACTCATTTACAAGATATTGAAGAATTAGCTAAGCAAGCAGGGTCGCATTATCTGCGGACAATTAGTCAATTGCAGAGTGAATATCGCGGTTTAGGGATTTTTGAAGCTTTAGAAAATACTAATAAAATTGCCCAAATGTGCAATGTAGAAATTGAGTTCCAAGATCCGCAGTTGCCTAAATTTAAGCCAAATAACTATCCTAGTTCAAAGGAATATCTTCATCATTTAGCCCAAGAAGGGTTAAAACGACGCTTTGCTGGTCCTATACCTCAGAATTATCAAAAACGTCTTGATTATGAATTAGGCGTCATTAATTACATGGGATTTGATGATTATTTTCTTATTGTTTGGGATGTAATTAATTTTGCTCATAGTGTGGAAATCACCACTGGGCCTGGTAGAGGATCTGCTGCGGGTTCACTTGTGTCCTATGCATTAAGGATCACTGAAGTAGATCCAATTAAATATAATTTACTTTTTGAAAGATTTTTGAATCCTGCTCGTCAGCAGATGCCTGATATTGACTTGGATATTCCTGATAATCGCCGTGATGAAGTTATTCAATATATGTTTAACAAGTATGGTATGAATCATGCTGCGCAAATTCTTACCTTTGGTACGCTTTCTGCTAAGCAAGTTATTCGTGACGTAGCAAGGATCTTCGGCTTAAATAAATTTGAAGTTAGTCGCTGGACACGAGCTTTGCCTCTTTCTAAGACTAAATTATCTTTAAGTGAAGCATATAAAGAATCAAACGATTTGCGCTTTTTAGTTGAGTCTAGTTCTTTTAATAGCTTACTTTTTAAGACAGCTCAAGGTCTAGAGGATTTACCAAGACATTATTCTATTCATGCAGCGGGTCTGGTTATTACGGACGATTCACTTGCTAAGATAGTTGGCTTGCAAGCAGGTCCTTTGGGTATTCCTGTGACGCAGCAGACTAAGAAGAATGTTGAAGGATTAGGATTACTTAAAATTGATTTTTTAGGATTAAGAAATTTAACAATTCTTGGGGATGCATTAGAGTTACTCAAGGATGAAAAAATTATACTAGATCCTAATAAAATTCCACTTGATGATAAATTGACTTTGGAATTATTTCAAAAAGGGAATACAGATGCTGTTTTTCAATTTGAATCTAGTGGTATTAAACGTGTTTTAAGAAACTTGCATCCAGATAAATTTGAAGATATTGTAGCGGTAAATGCTTTATATCGCCCAGGTCCTATTCAAAATATTGACCATTTTATTGCTAGAAAGTTAGGCAAAGAAAAAGTAACTTATCCAGATCCGAGCTTAAAAGAAATCTTGCGCCCAACGTATGGCATCTTAGTTTATCAGGAACAAGTAATGCAGACAGCTCAGGTTCTAGCAGGATTTAGTTTAGGCGAAGCCGATTTACTTAGACGCGCAATGTCTAAGAAAGATATGCAGGTTATTCAAAAAGAAAAGAATAAGTTCATCAATGGAGCTATCAAGTTAGGACATCCTAGGTCAACAGCTGAAAAAGTCTATAATTATATCGTCCAATTTGCCAACTATGGCTTCAATCGCTCTCATGCAGTAGCTTATAGTGAGATAGCATTTTGGCTGGCATACCTAAAAGTCCATTATCCTGCTGCCTTTTATACAGCCTTATTGAATAGTAATTTAGCTAATCGCAATAAAGTTAATGATTACTTGACTTTAGCTCAAGAAGCAGGAATCAATGTTTTACCTCCATCAATTAACGAGAGTAATAAAAATTTTAGTTTAAAGAATAATAAAATATTAGTAGGTCTAAAAGCAATCAAAGGTTTGCGTAATGATTTTATTGATGCAATAACAGCTAAAAAGAAAACATACAAATCATTAAAAGAATTTTTATTAGATATTGATAGCAAATATTTAAATACAGATGCAATTATGAATTTAATTAAGGCCGGAGCCTTTGACGGTTTAGGTCAAAATCGGCAAGAGTTAATTGATAATGCTCCTGATTTAATTGCTACTGTAAAAATGTCTGGTCATAATCAAACCTTATTTGAAACACTAGAACCTAATCAAGAGGTAACACCTGAGCCGACCAGTAATCAGAAATCTCAATGGGAAACTGAAGTGATGGGCTTTTCTACTACAGCTAATCCTTTGATAGCTGTTCAAAAGTATGCTAAGCGCTTCAATGCTAAAAAGTTAAATGAGTTTAGTTTCAATGAAAACGGTATTGGAGTAGGTAAATTAATTAAGCTGAGAAAAATTACTACCAAAAAAGGCGATGAAATGGCATTTGCTGTTTTTGGCGATAGCACTAGCCAGCATGAGTTTACTATTTTCCCTAGTCGATATGAAACTATGAAAGATAATTTGAAAATTGGTAATATTTATTTGTTGCAAATTCATACCCAAGCAGATAGATATGACACAACTAGATTGCAATATTTATTGAATAATATTCGTAAAGTAGATTTTAAAGAATAATTTAAAAAAAATTTTTTAATTAAAGAAATCACAATCTAACGCGATTGGAAGCGAAATCAATTTCAAAAAAGTTGAATTAGTAGAAAAAATTAGGCTTTTTAGACAAGACATAGCTTGTAAAAAATGTTACTATTAAAGCGATGTGAGTATTGAACTCAGAAAAATCGCAGAGGTGAATTCATGAAACGGATTGGTATTTTAACTAGTGGTGGAGATGCCCCAGGCATGAACGCTGCTATCAGAGCTGTTACCCGTACAGCTTTGGCAAATAATATTGAAGTTTTCGGAATTCATTATGGTTTTGCTGGTCTTGTGGCTGGTGATATTTTCCAAATGACTTCTGAAACTGTTGCGGATAAGATTAACCGTGGCGGTACGTTTCTTTACTCAGCTCGTTTCCCAGAGTTTGCGCAAGAAGAAACTCAACTTAAAGGAATCGAACAGTTAAAGAAACACGGTATTGACGCTTTAGTTGTTATTGGTGGCGACGGTTCTTACCATGGAGCATTAAGATTGACTGAACATGGCTATAATGCTATTGGTCTTCCAGGTTCTATTGATAACGATATTCCGTATACTGATTACACTATTGGTTTTGATACTGCATGTAATACCGCAATGGATGCTATTGACAAGATTCGTGATACTGCAACTAGTCACCAACGTGTCTTTATTGTAAATGTCATGGGTCGTGGATGTGGCGATATTGCACTTCATGTTGGTGTTGCAACTGGTGCAGATGCTATCGTTATTCCTGAAGAGAAATACGATATTAAAGCAATTGCTGAAACTTTAAAGCAAGGTTTTGCTAATGGTAAGAAGCATGGTCTTGTTGTTTTAGCTGAAGGTGTAACAGATGCTGAAACCTTTAGAAAAGAACTTTTGGAATATGGTGACTTTGATGCTCGTGCAAATGTCTTAGGACATATGCAACGTGGTGGTAGTCCAACTGTTCGTGATCGTGTATTGGCAAGCAAGATGGGTGCATATGCTGTTGAATTGTTGCTTGAAGGAAAAGGCGGCTTAGCTGTTGGTATCCAAAATAATAAGCTTGAAGCACATGACATGCTTGACTTGTTCGATGCTAAGCACCAAGGTGATTACTCGTTATACTCATTAAACAAAGACTTCGCCAAGTAGTTTTTGATTTTTAGATTTATAGGAGATTTTTTCAGATGAAGAAAACTAAAATTGTTAGTACTTTAGGGCCAGCTTCAAATAATATTGAAACTATTACTAAATTAGCAGAAGCTGGTGCAAACGTATTCCGCTTCAACTTCTCACATGGTGATCATGAAGAACACCGTTCACGTATGAATATGGTTCGTGAAGTTGAAAAGAATCTTGATAGACCACTTGGTATTGCTCTTGATACTAAGGGTGCAGAAATCAGAACTACTGCTCAAGAAGGCGGCAAGTTCACTATTAACACTGGTGATACTATCCGTATTTCAATGGACGACACTAAGGAAGGTAACAAAGATAAGATCTACGTAACTTACGAAGGCTTATACGGCGATACTCATGTTGGTGGTCACGTATTAATTGATGATGGTTTAGTTGACCTCTTAATTAAGGAAAAAGACGAAGAACACAAGGAACTTGTTTGTGAAGCTCAAAACACTGGTGTAATTGGTTCTAAGAAGGGTGTTAACGCACCTGGCGTTGAAATTCGCCTTCCAGGTATCACTGAAAAGGATACTAATGACATTAAGTTTGGTTTAAAGGAAGGTATCAACTTTATCTTTGCTTCATTTGCACGTAAGGCTCAAGATATTTTAGACATTCGTGAATTATGTGAAGAAGCAGGTGCTGATTACGTTAAGATCTTCCCTAAGATTGAATCACAAGAAGGTATTGACAATGCTGATGAAATCTTACAAGTTTCTGACGGTTTAATGGTTGCTCGTGGTGACATGGGTGTTGAAATTCCATTTATGGAAGTTCCATTTGTACAAAAGACCTTGATTAACAAGGCAAATGCACTTGGTAAGCCAGTTATTACTGCTACTCAAATGCTTGACTCAATGCAAGAAAACCCACGTCCTACTCGTGCAGAAGTATCTGACGTTGCTAACGCAGTTCTTGACGGTACTGATGCAACTATGCTTTCTGGTGAATCTGCAAATGGTCTTTACCCAGTTAACGCTGTTAAGGCAATGGCTGAAATTGATGAACGTACTGAAAAGCAAATGTTCTCACGTAATACTTTGGCACTTCAAAGATTTGAAGAATACCAAGGCTCTAATGTTACTGAAGCTATTGGAGAATCAGTTGTTAGAACTGCAGAAGAATTAGGTGTTAAGACTATTATTACTGCAACTGAATCTGGTTACACTGCACGTATGATTTCTAAATATCGTCCAAATGCAGACATCGTTGCTATGACATTCGATGAAAAGATTCAACACTCATTAACTGTTGTTTGGGGTGTAACTCCAGTCTTAGCAGAAAAGCCAACTTCAACTGACGACATGTTTGAAAAAGCTGCCGAAGTTGCTAAAGAAGAAGGTCTTGTAAAAGACGGTGACTTAGTAATCATTGTTGCCGGTGCTCCTTTAGGTGAAACTGGTACTACTAACTTAATGAAGTTACAATTAATCGGTACTCAACTTGTAAAAGGTTTAGGTGTTGGTGATCAATCGGTTATTGGTAACGCCGTAGTTGCTTCATCTGCTGAAGAAGCAAATGAAAAGATGCAAGATGGTGATATCTTAGTTGCCAAGACTACTGATAAGGATTACTTACCAGCTATTAAGAAGGCTTCAGGTATGGTAGTTGAAGCTTCTGGCTTGACTAGTCATGCAGCAGTTGTAGGTCTTTCACTTGGTATCCCAGTTGTAGTTGGTGCTACTAGTGCAACTTCAAAGATTAAGAATGGTTCTAAGATTACTGTTGATGCTCGTCGTGGTGCTATTTACCAAGGTGAAGCAACTAATCTTTAATCATTAATTAGTTAAATAAATAAATTTATGTAAAATAGTCAGTCGTTAGGACTGGCTATTTTATTTTTCACTTTTTTAATTTATACTAATTAATGATTAGATAATTTACGTAAATCAACTAGAATAGGGGACTTTAAATGCTGGGAGAAATTACTAAAGGTACAGTCACTGATGAAAATTCGCAATCTTATTATGTCCAAGTGACTGGGGTTACTTTTGAATTGAAAAAAATCGAAGTAACACAGGATGATCCAATTGAGTTAGGGAGTATAGTTCAAGGCTTTATTTATGAAAATAAAGATAGAAAAAAAGAAATGACTCAATTTTATCCTTTTGCTCAAAAAGATCAATATGGTTGGGGTACTGTTACCGAAGTACGTCGAGACTTGGGTGTCTTTGTAGATATTGGCTTAAATGATAAGGATGTAGTGGTTTCTTTAGATGATCTACCAGAAGATAAAAATCAGTGGCCTAAGAGAGATGATCGACTGCTTGTGCGACTTGAAACAGATGAAAAAGATCGTATCTGGGCAAAGATGGCGGGTGAAGACGTTTTTGAACAGTTAGCCGCTAACTTTCCAAATAATTTAAAGAATAAAAATTTGGTAGGAACGGTTTATAATAATTACGAGGTTGGTTCATTTGTGTTAACTGATCAATATTACTTAGCCTTTGTTCATAAGTCACAGATGTATCGTCCACTTAGATTAGGTGAAAAGATTAAAGCACGTGTAATTGGTGTTAGCCAATATGGACGCTTGAATTTAAGTGTATTACCACGTAGTTTTGAAGAGATTGATGACGATGCCCAAATGATTTTAATGAGTTTAAGACGTGAACATACACATACTTTGCCATTTTATGACAAAAGTGATGCGATGGATATTAAGGATCACTTTGGTATTTCTAAGTCGGCCTTTAAGCGGGCCATCGGGCGTTTATTAAAAGAGACTTTAATTACTGAAGATAAAAATGCAGGTACTATTTCATTAATAGAAGAAGATAATGAATAAAGTAGAAATGAAGGATAGTTTAGAAGACTATCTTAGATATGCTCAAGTTGAACGAGGATTGAGCAAGAATACAATTAGCTCGTATAGGCAAGATTTAATTGAATATCTAGCTTTTTTAGAAGAAGATAATCAAACCACTTGGGAAGTTGATGCTTATGTAATTGATAGCTTTTTGGCTAAGCAGCGAGATTTGGCTAAGGCTACTGCTTCAATTACGCGGATGATTTCTAGTTTGAGAAGATTTTATAAGTGGCTGTTGCGTAGTGATATTATTATGCGTGACCCCATGATTAAAATTGACTCACCAAAAAAGGAAAGACGATTGCCAGTTGCGCTGAGTCATAAAGAAATAGATGAGTTACTTGCTGCACCTAATATTTCTCAGCCTTTAGGTCTGCGTGATCGAGCAATTTTAGAAACCTTATATGCGACTGGAATGCGAGTTAGCGAATTAATTACACTTAAAGAAAGTAATCTACATGAAGAATTAAATTTAATCCGTGTTATAGGAAAAGGATCTAAGGAACGATTGGTTCCAATTACTGATGTAGCACTTTCTTGGATTGAAAAATATCAAAAAGATGTGCGTGATAGTCAGATTTTAAATAAAGGTAAATATACAGATTTTATTTTTTTGAATGCTCATGCTCATCCCTTGACTAGGCAGTCTATCTGGCAATTGATAAAAAAGTACTGCCAACAAGTTAATATTACTAAAAATGTTACTCCTCATACTTTAAGACATACGTTTGCTACACACTTATTAGAAAATGGTGCTGATTTACGAGTAGTGCAAGAAATATTAGGACATAGTGATATTAGCACAACGCAAATTTACACAAATTTGACACAAAAACATATTTTGGAGGTATATAAGCAAGCGCATCCTCGCACTTAGCTAAAAGTTATGTTAAGTAAGTATAAAAAAGATTATGAAAAAACTGTAATGGGGTACTTGTCGTATCTAGATGACTTTAAAAATCTTGAAAACTTAAAGGAAGAAATGCAGTTGTATACCAATACGGAAGATGAAAATGATCAATTCGAAGTATTGCTGTTCAGTGGTAAGGACCAAGATATTAGAGGCATAGTTGGTGTGCAAATAGTTCCAAACTGCATAGTTATTAGATATTTATCACTAGATCCTAGCTATCGTAATAATCAAACTAGAGAAGTAGTAATGCAGGAATTAAAGCAATACTACCCTAAACAAGAAATTACAACTTTACCAGATTATACATATTTATTACCCTTTTTGAGAGATGAGGATAGTAAATGAAAGAACAAAACGATTTAACTCTAACCTTACCTAATTTTTCTGGTCCTTTGGACTTGCTCTTGCATTTAATTCAATCGCAGGCAATTGATATATATGATATACCGATTGCTAAGATTACCGGGCAATATCTTGAATACTTAGCTAAATGGCAAAAATTAGATTTACAAATAGCAGGAGAATATTTTGTGATGGCTTCAACTCTACTTAGAATCAAGTCACAATACTTGCTGCCAAAGAATGATTTTATAGAGCCTGAAGACCAACCTGATGATCCTAGAGAAGAATTAGTAGAGCAATTGGTGCAGTATTCTATTTTCAAAAAAATATCAGAGTATTTAAAGCAACGAAATGAAGAAGTTCCGTTAACTGTTTCTAAAGAACCTTCAGTTTCCAACGAAAATGAGATTCAACCATTACCTCTAGGAAAAATAAGCAGTCAGCAACTAGTGGATGCCTTTAATATGGTTATTCATCGCTATAAATTAAGAAATCCCAATGCTGGCGAAATTAAAGTGGAAGAAGCTTCAATTGAAGACATGACGCGTGATTTAACTAAAAGACTTGCTCAAAATAAGAGACTCAGTTTCTTTAAATATGTAAAGACATTGCATAATGTGGATGAAGCTCTTAGCTTATTTTTGGCAATTTTAGAATTATGTCGCCATCAAAAGTTAAAGATTATTCAACGCAAAAATTTTAGTGATTTAATTTTAGAAGGGACCGCAGATGGCAACTAAAGAGGCACAGCTAGAAGCATTGCTCTATGCTGCTGGTGATAACGGCATGGCTCAGGATGTCTTGAGTGGAGTCTTAGAAGTAGATACTAATGAATTAACTGAAATAGTTAATAAACTTAAAAATAAACTAGAAGAAGATAGCTACAGCGGTTTAAAATTAGTAACAATTAATCAAACATATAAATTAATTACTAGCCCTGAATGTAGTGATGTTATTAGTGAATTTTTTCAAAAAGATTTGTCTAAACATTTGAGTCAATCAGCTTTAGAAATTTTAGCAATAGTGGCATATCGGCAACCAATTACACGTGTTGAAATTGATGAATTACGTGGTGTTAACTCATCGGCTGCTTTGCAAACTCTTATTTGGCGAGGATTAATAAAAATCAATGGAAAAAAAGATGTTCCTGGCCGACCTAATTTATATGAAACGACTGATTATTTTTTGCAATATTTTAATTATTCTAGTTTAGCTGATATGCCTGTTATTGAAGATTTTGAAAATGATAATAGTGGTCCGATAGATTTGTTTGAAAGCAAAGGCCAAACGGATCAAGATTTAAAATAGAAGGAGAAATTATGGCAGAACGTTTACAAAAAGTTATTGCTCAAGCCGGCGTGGCATCAAGGCGTAAAGCAGAAAAAATGATTGTTGCTGGACAGGTTAAGGTCAACGGCAAAAAGGTTACCAAATTAGGAACAAAGGTTGAATTAAAAGATAAAATAGAAGTTAACGGTGTTCCTATTGAAAGTGAGAGTCTGCATACATACTTATTTTATAAGCCACGTGGTGTGATTTCTTCAGCTAATGATGATAAAGGCAGAAAGACTGTTGTCGATTACTTTGATGAAGTACCATATCGTCTGTACCCGGTTGGACGCCTGGATTATGATACGTCAGGTTTGCTTTTAATGACTAACGATGGAGAATTAGCAAATAAGCTGATGCATCCTAGAAATGAAGTCCCTAAAGTTTATGTAGCTAAGATTAAGGGAACATTGAAGCCAGAAGAAATTCACGCCTTAACTCATGGTGTAAAAATTGATGGTAAAAAAACAGCTCCAGCCAAATTAAAAATTTTACGTACTGATGATAAAAAGAATTTCCAGATTATACAGTTAACTATTCATGAAGGTCACTATCACCAAGTAAAGAGAATGCTTCAAGCTGTTGATCACTTGGTTGATAAGCTTGCTCGAGAAAAGTATGCATTTTTGAATTTAAAATCACTTACTTCAGGTGAATATCGTGAACTTAGTAGTGAAGAGGTTTACAAATTAAAACACCTTAATTAAAATTGAATTATATTGATGACCTACAATAGTTAAAGTAGGTCAGGGAGGTAAAAAAGATGGGTAAAGAGCCTCAAGACAAGGGTCCATATAAGCATTATGAGAGGCCAACGACTTCTCGCACCCAAATGCATACTCGCAAGGAACGTCAAGCTAAAAAGGGACATCCACAAATTTGGGCAGGGATTATTATTGTTGCGATTATTCTGATTGCGGCAGTTCCAATCATCGGAGCTAAAATGCACAGTAATCAAAGTCACAATATTGCTGAAAAGAGTGTTCAAACTTCTAAAACAAGTAAAAGTAGCCACAAAAAGAAGGAATCTTCTAAAAAGAAGTCCCTTAAAAAGAATAAAAAAGCTGTTGTTAAAAAACGGTCTATAAATACGTCTCAATCAGCTTCTACATCTGAAACTATTACCACTCAGCAATCAGCAAGCGATAACCAGATCCAAAGTAGTAATAATACTAGTTCAAAGTCATCAAACGAATCTCATTTTAAAGCTGATAGTAATGGTAACTATACAATTCAGTCAGGTGATACTCTTTCTGAAATTGCAAGGGCTAATAACACTACTGTTGATGATTTAATGAAGATTAATGGGATCTCCAAGCAAGATAATGTTGTTGCTGGTCAGACCATTAGAGTAACGGGGACAAATAGCGATAATAATAGTAGCGAAAACTAGTCAGAAGACTAGTTTTTTGTCTATAGATAGTGTATTATATACTTGTAAAAAGTAATAAAAAAGTACGTTGTCTTCAGGGCATGGTGAGATTCCAGACCGGCGGTTATAGTCCGCGAGCCTTTGGGTAGAATCAGTGTAATTCTGATACCGATAGTATAGTCTAGATGGAAGAAGACAGACTGATATATTGAATACCATTCATAAGAGGTCTGTTGCTGAAGCAACGGACCTCTATTTCTTTGTTGGGAGGATTAAAAATGCAAAGAAAAGAAAGTATTAATGGTTATAAATTATCATATTGGCTTAGTTGGGCCATGTTAGGGGCACTATCATTTTTAATTATGAAAATTGAAATTCCGGTAATGCCAGGATTTGACTATCTGAAAATTGATTTATCTGATAGTTTAGTTGCTTTAAGTACATTAGTTTTTGGGCCATTTGGCGGTAGTATGATAGCTGTCATTAAGACCTTGTGTAATCTTGCACTCTCGGGCTTTAATCCAATTTCCGCAGTTGGTAATGTTGCAGCTTTGTTAGCATCTCTTGCATATATTTTGCCTTTCTATTACATTAGTAAAAAGCATTCACAAAAAGTTGTTTATCAAATTGGTGGCTTAGTAGTAGGGACAATTTGCTTAACAATTGTAATGTCTTTAGCTAATTACTTTGTCTTGATGCCTATGTACATTACTATGATGGGATTTAAGCTTAATTCGACACTGTTAATGTATATTTTAACTGTTATTGTTCCATTTAACTTAATCAAGGGTGTAATTAACAGTGTAATTGTTGTGCTTTTAGCTAAGACTTGTTTACCAACCATAGATAGGTTTGTTAAAAAACACTTCTAATTTTGCAATTGCTTATTTGTTTGGACAGGATTATTTAAATAACCCTGTCTTTTATTTTTTTATATGTTAAAATTTTTAGTTAGAAACAAAGAAAGGATCTATTGTATTTAATGCAAGTAGCTATTGACGGACCAGCGTCAGCTGGGAAAAGCACAGTTGCCAAAATTGTTGCTAAAAATTTATCTTTTATTTACATTGACACAGGTGCAATGTATAGAACATGTACTTTAATAGCACGTGATAATCAGGTTGATTATGGTGATGAAGCGGAGATTTTAAAGTTAATTGATCAAAGTACAATTAGCTTTAAGAATAAGGCTGGAGAACAGAAAGTTTACTTAAATGATAAGGATGTATCTCTTGCAATTCGTACACCAGAAATTACGGAAAACGTTTCTCAAGTATCTGCTTTAGCAGGAGTTCGTCAAAAGATGGTTGAACTTCAGCGAGAAATGGCAGGAAAGAATAATGTTATCATGGATGGTCGTGATATTGGAACAACCGTTTTACCTAATGCGGATGTAAAAATCTTTTTAATTGCTAGTGTAGAATCTAGAGCTAAACGACGGTTTTTAGATTTTCAAGAAAAAGGTATTCATCAAGATCTTAAAGATATTGAGCACGATATTGAAGTTAGAGATTATAAAGATTCTCATCGTGAAATTTCACCTCTAAAAAAGGCTGCTGATGCGATTGAATTAGATACAACGAATATGTCAATTGATGAAGTTGTAGCCAAAATTACAAATTTAATTGAAAAAAATCAAAAAAATTAGTCAAAACAGTAGAAAAAATTTATTATTTACTTTAAAATGGAATTTGATATTGGGAGGTACTTATGTCAGATAATAGTAATCAATTCTTAGATGCTTTAAAAGAAATGCAAGGAGTCGAAGTTGGTAACATCGTAGACGTTGAAGCCTTAGATGTTGAAGACGACCAAATTGCTGTTGGTGTAGAGAACGCAGGTGTTGAAGGTGTCATCACTAAGCGCGAGTTTACTGCAGATCGTAATGCAAATTTACGCGATTTAGTAAAACCAGGTGACAAGTTCAAGGCTTTAGTTCTTAGAAGAGCTGGTGGCGATAAGGAAAACGGTGAATTCTTCTTCTCCGTAACTCGTTTAAAGGAAAGAGAAGCTTACAAAGAATTAGAAAAAGTCTTTGAAGAAGGTAAGACTGTTGAGGGTACTGTAACTGGTGCCGTACGTGGTGGTTTATTAGTTGATGTTGGTACAAGAGGATTCTTGCCAGCTTCACTTATTTCTAACCGTTACGTATCAGACTTGAAGCCATACATTGGCAAGAAGATGAACTTGAAGATCACTGAAATTGATCCTAACAAGAATCGCTTGATCCTTTCTAGAAAAGATTTAATTGAGCAAGAACGTGAAGAAGCATTTGAAAACGTTGCTAACCAATTAGTTGTTGGTGATACTGTTGAAGGTAGAGTATCACGCTTAACTGGCTTTGGTGCATTTGTTGATGTTGGTGGTGTAGACGGTTTAGTTCACATCTCTGAAATTTCTTATGATCACATTGATAAGCCTAGCGACGTTTTGAAGGCTGGTCAAGATGTTAAAGTTAAGGTTATTGGTATTGATAACGATAAACACCGCATCTCCCTTTCAATTAAACAAACTTTGCCATCTCCATTTGAAGAAGCAACTTCTAGCTTAAACGAAGGTGACGTTATTGAAGGCGAAGTTAAGACTTTGACTTCATTTGGTGCATTTGTTGAAGTTGCTGATGGTATTCAAGGCTTAGTTCACGTTTCTGAAATTTCTAATAAACACGTTGATAAGCCTAGTGATGTTTTAAAGGTTGGTCAAACTGTTAAAGTTAAGGTTTTAAACATCGACCCAGACGACAGAAGAATTTCTTTATCAATTAAGCAAGCTGATCCAAACGCTAAGAGCGAAGACCGTCCACGTCGTCGTCGCCAAGATTCAGTTACTGCAAAGTACATGAGCGACAATAGTGATAACGGTTTTGCATTAGGTGATATCATCGGTGATCAACTTAAAGACAACGATTAATTTCATTTAATTAAAAAAGCTGGCTAGTGCCAGCTTTTTTTTATCAATAGAAAGGAGATTTAGTTATGTCATTACCAGTCGTAGCAATTGTAGGTAGACCAAATGTTGGTAAGTCTACTTTATTTAATAGAATTATTAATTCTCGTGTCGCTATTGTTGAAGATGAGGCTGGAGTAACCAGAGATAGAATTTATTCTCGTGCAGAATGGATGGGACATGAATTTATATTAATTGATACTGGTGGTATTACGCTTGACGAAGGAGAAATAGAAGAGCAAATTAAGGCCCAAGCAGAGATAGCGATTGATGAAGCTGATGTAATTGTAATGTTAGGCGATGTGACAAATCATTTAACCAACATGGATGAGACTATCGCTAAAATGTTATATCGTACTAAAAAGCCTGTTATTTTGGCTGTTAACAAGGCTGATAATCCGGAACAAAGAAATGACATTTATGACTTCTATAGCTTAGGTTTTGGTGATCCAATTCCTGTTTCTGGTGGTCATGGTACAGGTATCGGTGACTTACTTGATGCTGTTGTAGACAAGTTTGGCGATAAAGCCAATCAACATGAAGATGATTCAATCCGCTTTAGTGTCATTGGCAGACCAAATGTAGGAAAATCATCGCTTGTAAATGCTATTTTAGGTGAACAGCGTGTAATTGTGTCTAATATTGAAGGTACAACTCGAGATGCGATAGACACACGCTTTGAACATGACGGTGATAAGTATACTATCGTTGATACTGCTGGTATCAGGCGTCGAGGAAAAGTATACGAAAAGACTGAAAAATATTCAGTTATGCGGGCAATGAGTGCAATTGAAAATAGTGACATCACCTTGTTAGTATTGGATGCAAGTACGGGTATTAGGGAACAAGATAAACACGTTGCTGGCTATGCCCATGATGCAGGTCGTGGTGTAATCATTGTGGTTAACAAATGGGATTTACCAGAAAAATCCAGTACCACAATGAAAGACTTTACTAACATTATTAGACAAGAATTTCAGTATTTAGATTATGCTCCAATTATCTTTGTTTCAGCCAAAACAGGACAAAGAGTAACCCAAATCTTAAGCTTAGTCAAAGAAGTTCATGAAAACCAAAACCGACGTATCCAATCTAGTGTTCTTAACGATTTATTGTTAGAAGCTACTAGAATTACCCCAACTCCGTTAGTAAATGGTAAGAGATTAAGAATTTATTATATGACTCAAGTGGCAGTTAATCCACCATCATTTGTTGTTTTTGTTAATGAGCCGGAGCTACTGCATTTTTCATATCAGCGTTTTTTAATTAATCAATTAAGACAAAACTTTGACTTCGTTGGAACACCGATAAAAGTTATGGCACGTAAGCGTAAATAACAGATGAACTTAATTTTACTTAAAAAATTAAGATATTAAGCAAAAAAAGCTTGTCGCATCAGTATTTGTGTGCTAACTTTAAATGCAGGGACTAATGATTGGTAGTCATCATTCTTCCTTTTCTGTTTTTACAGAAGTAAGTTTTGAACTTTATCTTAAAAAGTTCAAATCAGGAGGTGAACTAGAATGGCAAATAAAGCTGAATTAGTTTCAGAAGTTGCTTCAAAGACTGACTTAACTAAGAAAGATGCAGCAGCTGCTGTAGATGCAATTTTTAATTCTATTCAAGAGAATCTTGCTAAGGGCGAAAAGGTTCAATTGATCGGCTTCGGTACTTTTGAAGTACGTAACCGTGCAGCTCGTAAGGGTCGTAACCCACAAACTGGTGTTGAAATCCAAATTCCAGCATCTAAGGTACCTGCATTTAAGCCAGGTAAGGCTCTTAAGGATGCAGTTAAGTAATTGAAATTAATAGTTTCAACAAAAAGGTGTTAAGCTTTTAGCTTAGCGCTTTTTTTGTGTACAATTATTACTAGATTGAAAAGGAAGGATGGCAGTTTATGTCATATTCAGAACAATTATTAGATTCAATTCAAAGACATGATTTTTCAAATAATCATATTTTATTAAAACAAGCTTTAGATAATGACAGTCCAGAATTATTGTCATCCCTAGCAGATAATTTAACTAATATGGGCTTTACTGACTTATCTAAGCAAATATATCGAGCATTAATCGCTAAATTTCCACGTGAAGACTTGTTTAAAGTGTATTTGGCCGAAATACTTTTGAATGATGGCTACGAGGATGATGGTCTGACTTTGCTTTATAATATTTCACCCACTAGTGATGCGTACCTAGAAAGTTTACTAGCTCAAGCTGACTATTATCAGACTAATGGCTTAATTGAAACAGCTAGACAAAAACTATTACAAGCAAAAAATCTGGCTCCTGATGAAGATGCAATTAAGTTTGGCTTAGCCGAATTAGACTATCTTAGTGGCAATTACGCTGCTGCGCTTAAATATTACCAAGATTTAGCAAAAAATAATAATAATTTTGGAGAGATAGTAATAAGTCAGAGAATTGCTGCATGCTTGGCTAAATTAGGAGATTATGAAGCAGCTGCTCAAGAAATAAGGGAACACAGCAATAGTATCTTAAGTATTGATGCTCTTTACGAAGCTGGTTTGATTATGCTTTCTGCTAAGGATAATCAAGCAGCAGTAAAATTCTTCGATCAAGTAATTGAAAATCAACCAGATTATGTTAATGCCTATCCACTATTAGCTCAAGCATATATGAATGAAGATAATAATGAGGAAGTACTTAAGGTGGCTCATACAGGACTTTCTTATAATGAATTTGATGAAACTCTATATAGTCTAGGAGCTAAGGCAGCTGCTAATTTAGAACACTTAGACGAAGCTGAGAAGTTATTACGTAAGGGAATTAGAATAGCACCTGATAATAGTGACTTACGTTTGCAATTGTCTAATCTGTACTTACTTGAAAGAAAGGATGAAGCTAATTTAGCTCTATTTAAGGATTTAGATGATGATCAGTTAGAACCCCAAGCTCATTGGAATAGTGCTATTTCTTATCAAAGGATGGAAAATTATAATAGGGCACAAGAAGAATTTTTATTAGCATACCCAGCTTTTAAAGACAATACTGCATTTTTGAAGCAAATCATTAATTTCTTTAGAGAGATAGGAAATAATGATCTCACTAAGGATTTGTTGCAAAGTTATCTTGAACTTGCCCCTGAAGATGATGAAATGCAAGACTTATATAATCAATTGGAATTAGAATAAACTTCACTTTAGCTTGACTATTTAGTTTATAATTGTATATGCAGAAAAAGATATATTAAACATTAATCCTTCTTTTTCTAAGCATAATTATGCTTAAAGCAAATAAAGGAGTTTATATGAAGATTACAAGTTTACCTACTGTTTTTACTGAAGCATTGCCAGTTTTGGAGAAGATTAACCAAGCTGGTTATGAAGCATATTTTGTAGGTGGTAGTGTTAGAGATCTTTTACTAAATAGGCATATCCACGACGTTGACATTGCGACTAGTGCTTATCCAATGGAAATTAAGCATATTTTTAATAGAACAATAGATACAGGTATTAAACATGGTACGGTAACAATTTTGTATAATGGCAATAGCTATGAAATTACGACTTTTAGGACAGAATCAGGTTATCAAGATTATCGTCGCCCCGATCACGTTACCTTTGTTCAAAATCTTTCTGAAGATTTAAAACGCCGTGACTTCACTATAAATGCCTTAGCTATGGATGCATCAGGCAATATAATTGATCATTTTGATGGTATTGGTGATTTAAGGCGGCACGTTATTAAAGCTGTAGGAGTGGCTGAAAATAGGTTTCATGAAGATGCACTGAGAATGATGCGTGCAGTACGTTTTATGAGTCAGCTTGAGTTTAATCTAGAAGAAAAAACATACCAAGCAATTAAAGATAATCATCATTTACTTAGTAAGATTTCAATTGAACGAATTCGTGAAGAATTTGTAAAGATGGGGATTGGTAAAGGAAGCAGGCGTGCTTTTCAAGTATTTTTAG
Organism: Lactobacillus colini; assembly: GCF_017874575.1. Taxonomy (GTDB): domain Bacteria; phylum Bacillota; class Bacilli; order Lactobacillales; family Lactobacillaceae; genus Lactobacillus; species Lactobacillus colini. The sequence goes on from NZ_JAGGLU010000005.1 coordinate 98,149, forward strand.
ATACTGGCTTATCGCAAGAAGTACCATGTTTTCAAGATAAAAAAGATTTGCTTTCAATCTTTCCGAAGTTGACCTTTAATCCTACAACTGAAGAAAACCTCTGGGCTGTAATGATTGTACTTCTTAAAGTAGCTAATCAAGATATTGCTAAATTTATGAGCAAATGGAAGAATTCTAATGCAATGGAGCGACAAGTAGCTAGAATTGTAGAATTTTTTGATTTAATTAGTTCTAGAAGCCCAACCAATTATGAATTATTTAGAAATGATTTAAAGACTATTTTGTTAACAATTGATTTATCTAATATTTTGGGTCAACCAGTTAATGGTAGTGCATTAGTTGATCGTTATGAAAATTTACCAATCAAAAAACAAAAAGATCTTGTTGTAAATGGAGAGACTCTACTAAAAAGTGGTATTCCAGCGGGCCCAAAAGTAGGATATTTATTACAAAAAATTACTCAAGCAGTGGTAGAAGGCGAACTTGATAACGATTTAGATGCTATTAATCAATTCATTCTTAAACATGAATAAAAAGTCGGAGAATAGAACTCCGACTTTTTAGACGTATAGCAAAATTGAAAAATACATCAAAATTGATCCTAACATTACAAACAAATGCCAAATCACATGGATAAAGGGAACACGACGCATTGAAAATAAAATAGCCCCAATTGTATATGCAACACCACCGGCTACTAATAGCCAAAATCCTTGAGGACCCAGGACTGGATATAAATCAGCACTGGCAAAGATTACCATCCATCCCATTAATACATAAATGACTGTATCTAAGATGGCATGCTTGCCTTGATTAAAAATATAAAATAAAATACCAAAAATCGAGAGAGCAATAATGATGCTCCATAAAACCCAACCCTTGGCTTTGCCAATGGCTACTAATGTGTAGGGAGTATATGACCCAGCAATTAAAATAAAAATTGATGAATGGTCAAATATTTGAAAAACTTTTCTAGCCTTAGTAAATATCAAGCTATGGTATAAAGTTGAAAATAAATATAACAGTACTAAGCTTGACCCATATAAAGTGAAACATACAATTTTCATTGCATTGTGGCTATGTACAGCTGCAATAATGAGAATTACTAATCCAGCTACCGATAAGCAAAAGCCAATACCATGTGTTACAGCGCTTAAAACATTATTTACGATGTTATAAGCTTTTGAGCGGTAAGTAGGCTCTTTCCATAAATTTTTGATTGACATTAAGTGTTCTCTCCTAAATCTTTTTAACTCAGTTTTAGATTTTTGATATACTATATACTAAAACTTATGTCTATAAGCTAAATTCTAACATATTAGCAAAGAGTTTTAATTTCTAAATCAAATCCTAAAAGAAATGAAGGACTAATCTATGGCAAATATTAAAGTAGTAACTGATTCATCAGTGCAACTAACTACTGATGAAATAAAAAAGTATAATATTACAGTTGTTCCGCTGACCATTACGATTGATGGTCAAACTTATACTGATGGTGTAGACATTACTAGAAGTGAATTTGTTGAAAAAATGCTGCATTCTGAAGAGCTACCTAAGACTAGTCAACCAGCAATCGGTGTTTTTGAAAATACTTTTAATAAGTTAATTCAAAGTGAAGATGATCAAGTTATTGGTATTTTTTTGTCACATAATTTGAGCGGAACTATCGAAGCTGCTAGACAAGCTGTAGAAATTATTGGTAAAGAAAAGCAAATAACTTTAATCGATTCACAATTAACTGACCGCGGAGAGGGATTTCAAGTATTGGCTGCAGCTAAAGATGCCGAAGAAGGTAAGACCGTATCTGAAATTGTTGATCATGTTAATAAAATCATTCAAAATCAGAAGCTTGAAATGATGGTAGTAGACTTAAAGAACATTATCAAAGGCGGACGCTTAGGTAAACTTTCTGGTAAAATTGCTACTTTGCTTAACATCAGAATTGTATTACAGATGCCGAATGGCAATTTAATTGTCGCTAAAAAAGGGCGTGGTAAAAAGTTTTCTAAGCGTTTTGATGAACGAGTTTTAAGTGATATTACCAAAAATAAAGATAGTATCAAAGCAGTTGGGATTTCTTATGTAAATACGCCACAAGAGATGGAAGAATTAGCAGCAGAGATTAAAGTAATTAATCCTAATATTGATGTTTTAGTTCAACAAACTAGTCCAATTATCGCCACTCACGCAGGTGAAGGAGCATATGCGATTATTTACTATATGGAGTAAAAAATGGCCTTTAGAGAAAGTTTTTATAGATTTTTAATGACGCAGCGTGATCCTGATTCTCATAGTGAGATTGCAGAATTTGCTAATAATGCCCAAAATGACAGTTCTTTTCCACGTCATAGTCAAGATTACGAAGAAATATCTAATTATTTAGAGCTAAATGCTGGATATTTACCAAGTATGACAATTTTTGATGATGCTTATCAAATGTATCTCGATAAGATGAATTAAGGACAAAAATGACACAATCAAATAAAAAAATTGAAGATAAAACAGCGTCTAAAATAAAAAAGAAATTTAAATTGCCTAAGATAGCCCAATTCACTCTTACAGCACTAGTAAGTCTAGCGATTGGTAGCGGGGTTACTTATGGCGTTATTAAGTATCAACAAGATAGTTCTCCCCTAGCTGAGATAGCTCAAGTTTATAATCAATTGCAATCTACTTACTATAAAGCTGTGTCTTCTAAACAGCTTAGTCAAGGTGCTGTCAATGGAATGATAAATAGTCTAAATGATCCTTATTCACAAACTTTAACTGGTCAAAGTCAGCAGCAAATCAACAGCTTAGTTGAAGGAGCTAGCTTTGGCGGGGTAGGGATTCAAATGACAGTTAAAAATAATAGAATTTTAGTTGATTCAATTGTAGCAGGTTCTCCAGCCTCAAAAAGTAATATTAAGGTTGGGGATGAAATTTTAAGCGTAGATAGGAAAAAAGTTACTGCTAAACATTTTAATAAAGTTGCAGAGCTTGTCCGAGGGAAAAAAGGCACTAAAGTTACATTACAATTAGAGCGTAACAAGATAAAGTTTAAAGTAACGCTAATACGTGCAGAAATATCACAATCTAATTTAACCGTTAAAACTCAAGGAAAAGCGACAATTATTACAATAAGCCAATTTGATGTTGACACTGGTAAAAATCTTAAAGCAGCTTTAAAGGAGATTAATCCTAAAAAAACGCCAAAGCTAATTATTGATTTACAAGATAATCCTGGCGGAGTAATGAATAGTGCCTTAGAGGCAGCATCATACTTTGTTCCTAATGGAAAAATTTTGATGCGTTATCAAAGTCGTGATGGTCAAGAGATTATCAAGTCATCTAAAAAGCTCTCAGGTGGGTATAAAACGACTTTGAGACCAATAATTTTAATTAATAACCAAACAGCAAGTGCAAGTGAAATATTTACTGCAGCCTTGGTAGAAAATAAGTGTGCTATTAGTGTAGGACAAACATCATATGGTAAAGGTACTGTGCAACAAGTTGGCAGTAGTGATAATGTAGAATATAAGTATACTGTTGCTAAATGGCTAACTCCAAATGGTACTTGGATTAACCATAAGGGAATCAAGCCAACATTTAAGGCTAAAGAGTCTAAATTTGAACAACTACCTCAGTTTCAATCAGACCAAACTCTTAAGAAGAATATGATGGGGCTGAATGTGGCAATTTTGCAGCAGTATCTAACAGCTTTAGGTTATTTGCAAAATAATATTACTGGTGTTTATGATAATCCTACTCAAATAGCTGTAAATAAATTTAAAGAAGCCCAAGGATTAACTGTTGATGGTAAGGTAACGGCTTCTACTATGCAGGCCTTATATTTCGTAGTTTCTCAAAAGGCTACTCAATCCAACCCAGCTTTAAAAAAGGCTTTAAGCTTAAAAATATAAATTAGAAGGTGTAAAAATGGGAACAATACAATGGTATCCGGGTCACATGAATAAGGCTAAGAATCAACTTGAAGATAACTTAGACTTAATTGATGTGATTATTGAAGTGTTGGATGCACGATTACCACTTTCTTCGCGTAATCCAATGATTAGTAATTTGGTTAAAAAGAAGCCCCATATTATTATTTTAAATAAGTCGGATTTAGCTGACCCTTTACAAACCAAGCGCTGGACACGCTATTTTCAAGAACAGGGTAATTTTGTATTGTCTTTAGATGCTCAACATAATACTAATATGAGCACTTTGTTCAAAATTATTAAGCTAGCAGGAAAAGAAAAAATAGATAAGTTAGTAGCTAAAGGAGCAGCACATCCAACAATAAGAGTAGCGATTGCTGGTATTCCTAATTGTGGCAAGTCAACAATTATTAATCGTATGATTGGAAGAAATGCGGCTATTGTAGGCGATAAGCCTGGTGTTACTAAAGGGCAAAGTTGGTTGAAGACTTCTAATTCTGATATTCAGATTTTAGATACTCCAGGTATATTATGGCCTAAATTTTCAGATCAAGTAGTTGGATATAAGTTGGCAGCTTGTGGAGCGATTAAAGATAATATTTTTCATGCTGACGATGTTGCCATGTTTTTAATTAAGTTTTTACGCGAGCATTACCTTAATAATTTAAGTAACTTTGCTCGTTTTGATAAAGAAGCAATTGAACAATTTAATGACATTGATTTGATGCTAGCTATGACACAAAAATATGGTATGCGTGATGATTATGATCGCTTTTCTGTTTATATGTTGCAAAGATTTCGTAAGGCTAAACTTGGAAGGGTTACATTAGATATAAAATGACAATCAATGAAGTTAAAAATTTATTGAATCAAGGTAATATTTCAGAAAATCAACTAATCGAATTGCAACAAGACCCACGTAAGGGCGTACGGAAGCTACTTGCTAGCTATTATAAGCGTCAAAAAAAATATCAAGAAAAGTTAGCTGACTTTAATAAACGTTTTAGCTATGAAAAGCAATTTTGGTCTAAACATCAACTTGTTGCCGGAGTAGATGAAGTTGGACGAGGTCCCTTAGCTGGGCCTGTAGTAACAGCGGCAGTAATTATTTCTCCAGAGTTTGATTTAATTGATGTGAATGATTCTAAAAAATTATCTCATAATAAGAGATTAGAATTGTTTCCCAAGATCTTAAATAAAGCTGTCAGTGTTAGTGTGGGTTTATCCAATAATGATGTGATTGACAAAATAAATATTTATGAAGCAGACCGCCTAGCAATGAAGCATGCAGTTGAGGGGCTAGATGTTAAGCCTGATGCTCTCTTAGTTGATGCAATGAATGTGCCGGTTGACTTACCACAAACCTCATTAATAAAGGGTGATAGCAAATCAAATTCTATTGCAGCAGCAAGTATTGTCGCTAAAGTTTTTAGAGATAATTTGATGGAAGCTTATGGTGAAAAATATCCAGAATATAATTTTAAGCATAATGCAGGATATGGCACTAAAGATCATCTTGAAGCCTTAAAAAAATATGGTCCAACTCCTATTCATCGAAAAACTTTTGCACCTGTAAGTAATTTTTTTGAGAAATAAAAAAATAAACCTCTACTTTTTTCGTATAAGAAAGTGGAGGTTTATTCTATGAATCAAAAAGAATTTTATTTACGTTTAAAATTAAAAAAAGGTATTGGCTACCAAGGAATGCAAAAAGTTATGACAGAGTTAGGTAACCGTCAAAAAATAAATCGTCTAGACATTGAAAAAATAAACTTACCGCTTAATTTAAAGCAAAAAGTATTAGAAGCCTTTAATAATGAGGAGATAACTCTTTGGGTTAAGCAAATACTAAATCAGTGTCATGTGATTACAATTTTTGATAAAATATATCCTAATCAACTTAAAGAGTGTTATCGGTCACCACTAATTTTGTTTGCACGAGGTGATTTAAAATTACTCACTAGAAAGATTACTGTAATTGTAGGATCACGTACTCCTACTTTTTACAGTAGAAAAGTTCTAAGAAAGTTGATTCCCAATCTAATTAAAGAAGGTTACGTAATTGCCAGCGGCTTGGCTAAGGGAGTAGATGCAATTGCTCATCAAGAAACCTTAAAAGCTAACGGAAAAACAATAGCTGTAATCGGAAATGGTTTAAATCATTTTTATCCTAAGCAAAATCAGATGTTACAAGAAGAAATCATTAAAAGAGGCCTTGTACTCAGCGAATATTTACCAGATACTCCACCTATGCCTTTTCGTTTTCCTGAAAGAAATCGTATCTTAGCAGGCTTAAGTGAAAATGTTATTGTGTCTGAAGCTAAGGAAAAATCAGGCTCATTGATTACTGCTAATATTGCCTTAGAGGAGAATCGTAATATTTTTGCAGTTCCTGGACCAATTGATAGTGAATTATCAAAAGGACCTAATTATTTGATTGCAGCTGGAGCGCAACCAATTGTGAATTATGATTTAAACCCAATCTGGTAGTTGACAAGGTTTTGTTTTCTGGTAATTTATACATGTAAAGATAGACCAAGGAAGGGGCATCGTAATGCCTACTAAAAAGAAAAAGAACTTAGTTATTGTGGAATCTCCACATAAAGCAAAAACAATTGAAAAGTATCTCGGCAGTAATTATCATGTTATTGCCTCTAAGGGTCATATTCGTGACCTACCTAAATCGCAAATGGGAGTTGATATAGACAACGACTATCAACCTAAATATATCTCTATTCGAGGTAAAGGTGAGACCATTAAGGAACTCAAGGCTGCAGCTAAAAAAGCAAAATATGTGTACCTAGCTTCTGACCCAGATCGTGAAGGTGAGGCAATAGCCTGGCACGTAGCACATGCATTAAACTTAGACCCTAAAGAACATAACAGGGTAGCTTTTAACGAAATTACTAAAGATGCTGTTAAGAATGCCTTTAAGAGCCCTAGAACTATTGATATGGATATTGTAGATGCTCAGCAGGCTCGGCGAGTTCTTGACAGATTGGTCGGATATTCATTAAGTCCGATTCTGTGGGCTAAAGTAAAAAAAGGCTTATCTGCTGGACGTGTACAATCAGTAGCATTAAAGTTGGTTATTGATCGTGAAAAAGAAATAAAAAACTTTAAGCCAGTTGAATATTGGACAATTGATGGTGAATTTAATAAAGATAAAAAGAAGTTTGTTGGGACGTTCTATGGCTTAGATGGTAAAAAGACGGATCTTCCAAATCAAGCTAGTGTAAAGGATGTTCTTACTAAATTAGATAAACGCAAGAACTTTGAAGTTACTAAAGTAGTCAAAAAGCAGCGTCGACGCCAGCCAGCAGCACCGTTTACTACTTCAACAATGCAACAAGAAGCTAATAAACGTTTAGGTTATCGTACACGAAGAACAATGAGAATTGCCCAATCATTGTATGAAGGTGTTAACTTGGGTAAAGGCTCAGTTGGTTTGATTACTTATATGCGTACTGATTCTAAGCGAATTGCCAGTGTTGCAAAGCATGAAGCTTCTAAGTTTATTCACGAACAATATGGGGAAGAATATGCTTCAGTTAAGCCTCAGAATTTTAAGAATGATGCTGAAGCTCAAGACGCTCATGAAGCAATTCGACCAACTTCTGCATTTAGAACTCCTGAATCTATTAAGGATTATTTGACAGCTGAAGAATATCGTCTTTATAGTTTAATTTGGGCTCGTTTCATTGCTAGTCAAATGACAGCAGCTGTCTATGACACTGTAAGAGCCGATATTGAGCAAAATGGTGTAACTTTTAGAACGACTGGTTCAAAGATGAAATTCGCTGGCTTTACTAAAGTCTATGACAATGAAAAAGAAAAGACTAAAGAATTACCAGACTTGAATGAAGGAGACAAAATTAAGCTAAAGAGCACAGACGACCGTCAGCACTTTACGCAACCACCTGCTCGTTATACTGAAGCTAGCTTAGTTCATGCCTTGGAAGCTAATGGAGTAGGACGACCATCTACTTATGCTCCAACTATTGATACTATTCAAAGACGCTACTATGTTAAGCTTGAAGGTCGTTCAATCGTACCTACTGAATTAGGCGAAATCGTCGACGAGTTAATTGAAAAGTTTTTCCCAGATATTGTTAATGTTGACTTTACTGCTCAATTAGAAGATGACCTAGATCATGTTGAAGTAGGTAAGATGAACTGGGTTAAAGTAGTAGATGAGTACTATAAGCCTTTTTCTAAAGAATTAGCGAAGGCAGATAGTGAAATCGAAAAAGTTCAAATTAAAGATGAGCCGGCTGGTTTTAATTGTGATATTTGTGGGGCACCTATGGTGATTAAAATGGGAAGATATGGAAAGTTTTATGCTTGTTCACGCTTCCCAGATTGTCGCAATACTAAACCAATAGTAAAAAAAATCGGCGTAACCTGCCCTAAATGTAAAAAAGGTGAAGTCGTCGAAAAGAAATCTAAACGAAATCGAAAATTTTATGGTTGTTCACGTTATCCAGAATGTGATTTTGTTTCTTGGGATCAACCGATTGGTAGAAATTGCCCTAATGATGGTCATTTTTTAGTTCAAAAGAAGACTAAAAAAGGCTTAGTTGTTCTTTGTCCAAATGGTGATTATCGTGAAGAGTCCAAGGAAGAGTAATTTTTAAGAAAAATTATAGCAATACCATCGAATTGTAAGCGTTTTGATGGTATTCTTTTTATGTAGGGTATTTAACCCTCCAGTAGAAAGGAAAGTCTAAATGCCAAAAAAAGTTACAGTTATCGGAGGAGGCCTTGCAGGTAGTGAAGCTACCTGGCAATTAGCCAAGCGTGGAATAGAAGTCGATCTTTATGAAATGCGTCCTCAAAAACAAACTCCAGCCCATCATACAGCAGAATTTGCGGAGCTCGTATGTACTAATTCTATGCGTTCTGACCAATTATCTAATGCTGTAGGGCTCTTGAAAGAAGAAATGAGACACTTAGATTCACTAATTTTAAAAGCTGCCGACCAAACAGCCGTACCAGCTGGTGGTGCTTTAGCAGTGGATCGTGATAAATTCTCTCAAAAAGTTACTGAAACGTTAAAGTCACTGCCTAACGTTAGTATTCATGAAGAAGAAATCACCACAATTCCTAAGGATGGGATTGTGGTGATAGCGACAGGCCCATTAACCAGTGATAGTTTAGCCGAGCAGATTCAAGAATTTTGTGGGACTGATAGCTTGCATTTCTTTGATGCAGCGGCACCAATTGTTGCTAGTGATTCAATTGATCGAAATATTGTTTATAAAAAGTCTCGTTATGATAAGGGTGAAGCGGCTTATCTTAATTGCCCAATGACCAAGGAAGAATTCTTTAATTTTTATAAGAATTTAGTTTCAGCAGAAACTGCCGAGCTTCATGGATTTGAAGATAAAAATGTCTTTGAAGGTTGTATGCCAATTGAAGTTATGGCTAAACGTGGAGAAAAAACCATGCTCTTTGGTCCGCTTAAACCTGTAGGTTTAGAAGATCCTAAGACTGGTAAGACACCTTATGCTGTGGTGCAATTACGCCAAGATAATGCCAGTGCAAGTATGTATAATATCGTTGGTTTCCAAACACATTTAAAATATGGTGAACAAAAGCGGGTATTTTCAATGATTCCAGGCTTAGAGAATGCACGTTTTGTGCGTTACGGAAAGATGCACCGTAATACATATATTGCTAGTCCAGAAGTTTTAAATGCTAGTTACGAAGCTAAGAAGCAAAAAAATCTTTTCTTTGCTGGTCAAATGACCGGAGTTGAGGGTTACGTTGAAAGTGCTGGTAGTGGCTTAGTTGCTGGAATAAATGCTGCTTTAGTAGCCAATGGTGCGGAACCTATTGCTTTTCCCAAGTTAACTGCCTTAGGATCAATGGCTAATTATATTACTACGACAAGTGCTAAGCATTTTCAGCCAATGAATGCATCTTATGCACTATTGCCAGGTCTTGATCATAAAGTTAGAAACAAGCAAGAGCGCCATTTAGAAATATCTAAAAGAGCCCTGGCTGAATTAGATAAGTTTAGAGATGAAAATTTAGCTAAATATGACATGGAAAACTAATGATCAATTTGTTTTAAAATTCATTGATTATTTAAAAAATGAGCGTATTTATAGCAAAAATACTGTTAATTCTTATCTGATCGATTTGAAAGGGTTTAAACTTTTTCTAACTAAAAATGGTGGTTTTAATGGTTGGGATCAGGTCTCGAGACGTGACATAGAAATTTATTTGCAGGAATTAACGAATAATATCAGTCAAACATCAAAATTACGCAAAATGTCAACATTACGGTCATTTTTTGGTTATCTTAGTAGACGAGATATTTTAAAAGTTGATCCGACTGAAACAATTTCATTAAAAAGCGGTGAAAAGAAATTACCGGAATTCTTTTATAGTTATGAGCTAAAAAAAGTATTTTCTAGTTTAAATGCAAACGATTCTTTGACTATAAGGAATAAAGCAATGTTTGAATTGTTTTATGCTACAGGGATGCGAGTAAGTGAAATTGCAAACTTGAAGTTAGATCAAATTAATTTTGATTTGAAGATAATCTTAGTTCATGGTAAGGGAAATAAGGATCGCTATGTTGCTTTTACAGATCGAACTAAAGAGAGCGTGATGCTTTATTTAGATAACAGTAGAGGTCAATTACTTGCAAAAAATGAAGATAAGGGTTATGTTTTTTTAAATAGCAAGGGTAAAAAATTAACTAGTCGTGGAATTGAATATATTATGCAAAAGGTATTTACTGCTGCAGGTGTAGGTGGAAAAGTACACCCCCATATGTTGCGTCATTCATTTGCTACTGAACTGATTAATAATGGTGCTGATTTGAGGAGTGTGCAGGAATTACTCGGTCATGAGTCACTTTCTACTACACAAATATATACTCATATTAGTATGCAGCATTTACAAAATGACTATCAAAAATTTTTCCCAAGAAATAATAAAAAAGACGAGGCAAAATAAATATGACAACAATTTGTTCTGTTAGATATAACGGTAAAACTGCAATTGCAGGCGATGGTCAAGTTACTTTAGGTGAAAAAGTTATTGCTAAAGCTACTGCCAAAAAGATTCGCCGTATTTATCACAATAAGGTTGTGATTGGCTTTGCAGGTGGTGTGGCTGACGCAGTTAGCTTGCAAGAGATGCTTGAAGGTAAACTTGAAACTTATTCGGGCGATTTAAGAAGAGCGGCTGTTGAAATGGCTCAAAGTTGGCGTAAAGATCCAACTTTAGCTAAGCTTGAAGCAATGCTGATCGCTTTTAATGATAAGGATTTGCTATTAATTTCAGGTAATGGAGAGGTGTTAGAGCCTGATGAAGATGTGGTAGCAATTGGTTCAGGCGGAAACTTTGCCCAAGCTGCTGCCTTAGCGATGACCCGTCATTCAGAAGGAATGAATGCCAGTGAAATTGCCAAAGAATCAGTGCAAATCGCTTCCGGCATTGATATTTTTACTGATGATCATATTATTACTGATGAAATCTAGGTGACAAATTTGACTGTAGAAAAAACTCCAAAACAAATCGTTAATACTTTAAATGAATACATTATTGGTCAGGATGAAGCTAAAAAAGCGGTAGCAATTGCCTTGTATAATCGTTATCGTCGTTTGCAACTTCCTAAACAACTACAACAGGATATCACTCCTAAAAATATGTTGATGGCTGGCCCTACTGGTGTTGGTAAAACTGAGATTGCACGTCGCTTAGCGAAGATTGTTGATGCGCCATTTGTAAAAGTAGAGGCAACAAAATTTACAGAAGTAGGTTATGTGGGTCGCGACGTTGAATCAATGGTGCGCGATTTGGTAGCCGAAGCTGTTCGAATGGAAGAAAAGGAACAATTTGAGCGTGTAAAAGAAACTGCAACTAAGAAGGCTAATAATAAATTAGTTAAATTAATAGTTCCAGGTATTAAACGTGAAAATCGCGAAAATTCAATGCAACAAATGATGCAATTACTCTCTGGTAATTTCAATATGGATCAATCTAATAATGATAATGAAGAAGTTACTGATGAAATTAGAAATCAACGTTTAAGTGTTGCAGAGCAATTAGATAAAGGACTACTTGAAAATCGAGAAGTAACTATCGAAGTAGAACAAGCCCCTAAAGCTAATCCAATGGGTGATATGATGGGTCAAATGGGCATGGATATGTCTAGTATGCTTAGTGACCTAATGCCTAAAAAGACTGTTAAGCGTACTTTGAAGGTTTCTGATGCTCGAGAAGTTCTGATTCAAGAAGAATCTAAAAAGCTAGTTAACTACGATAATCTTTATCAACGTGCGATTGAGCGTACGCAACAAAATGGGATTATCTTTATTGATGAAATTGATAAAATCACAGCTGGTAATAAAAAGACTAGTGGTGAAGTATCTCGCGAAGGTGTTCAAAGAGATATTTTACCAATTGTTGAAGGTTCCACTGTTTCTACTAAATATGGTCCAGTTGCTACTGATCACATTCTTTTTATTGCTGCTGGGGCTTTTGCAGAAAGTAAACCAAGTGATTTAATTCCTGAACTTCAGGGCCGCTTCCCAATAAGGGTTGAACTTAATGCCTTAACTCAAGAAGATTTTGTTAAGATTTTAAAAGATCCACAAAATTCACTTCTCAAACAATATATTGCGCTTCTACATGCTGATGGTATTAAGTTAGTGTTTACTCAAGAAGCAATTGATCGAATTGCTGAGATTGCTTATGAAGTTAACCAAGGTACTGATAATATTGGTGCTAGAAGATTAGCTACGATTCTTGAAAAGTTGCTTGAAGATGTATTATACGAAGGTCCTGATATGACCATGGGTGAGATTACTATTACTCAAAAATACGTTGATGAAAAATTAAGTGATATCATTGTTAATAAAGATTTAACTAAGTTTATTTTATAGATAAAGAGATAAAATATTATGGATCATAAATTACAAAACAGTTTCTTGACTGTAACAGTATCCGATCTTGGTGCTGAAATTCAAAGTGTAGTTGATAATAATAGTAAGCGCGAATATATGTGGCAGGCTGATCCCAATGTATGGGGACGTCATGCACCAATACTGTTTCCAATTGTTGGTCGTTTAAAGGATGATCAGTATACCTACAATGGAAATACTTACCATATGGGGCAGCATGGATTTGCACGTAACAGTCAATTTGAAGTAGAAAGTAAATCTGATGACAAGATAACCCTTTTACTTAAATCAAATGAAGAAACTAAGAAACAATATCCGTTTGATTTTGAATTACGTGTTACTTATACATTGGTCAATAATTTGTTAGAAGAACGCTTCAATGTTACTAATACTGATAATAAAGAAATGATTTTCGGTATCGGTGGTCACCCTGGATTTAATTTACCAGTAGATGAAAAGATCAATAAGAATGACTACTACTTTAAATTTGAGCCATCAATTGATCATATCCGTATACCATTTAAAGCTCCATTACTGGACTGGGAACATCGCTACTTAGTGGCAACAGATACACTTTTTGAAATTAGTGATTCTTTATTTAAAGATGATGCTTGGGTATTTCAATTAAAAGGTACGAATAAAGTTTCTATTAGAACTGATACTAGTGATTACCATATTAATGTCAAGATGGATGGAGCGCCATTTGTTGGCTTATGGTCACAATATCCTAAAGTGGCTAATTATATCTGTATTGAACCATGGTGGGGAATTTCCGATACGTTAGACAGTAATGGTAATTTAGAAGATAAGATAGGCATGAATCGACTAGAGCCCGGGCAAAGCTGGAACAATGGCTTTTCAATGGCCTTTCATGACAAGCAGATTTAGTTAAAAAAGGGAAATCATTTGTTGGTTTCCTTTTGTTTTGCTATTATTTTTAAAGGATATTAGTAATTTTGTATAAGGAATTAATAAATGGAAAAAAATACTTTAGATATGTTGGCTGGTAAGCCCTATCACCCAGGTACAAAAGAATTAAGTGATATTGCTCATTTAGCTCATCGACTGTGTCGAGATTATAATTTGACTGCTGATGATGAAAAAGATAAGCGGCAAAATATTATTGATGATCTATTTCCTAACCATGATGCAGGAGTATATATTCAAGGACCGTTACAAGTTGATTATGGTAAGTTTACTAAGTTAGGTAAGAATTTCTATGCTAACTTTAATCTAACTATTCTAGATACTTGTCCTGTCACAATTGGCGATAATGTAATGTGTGGGCCTAATGTGTCGATAGTGACACCATTGCATCCTTTGCTGGCAGATCAACGTAATGTGAGAAGACAAGCAGATGGTACAATGGGTGATATTGAATATGGTGCCCCCATTACAATCGGTGATAATTGCTGGTTAGCATCTAATGTAACTGTTTGTCCTGGTGTCACAATTGGTAATAATTGTGTTATTGGTGCAGGCAGTGTGGTTACAAAAGATATTCCTGACAATTCATTGGTTTTAGGTGTACCTGGTAAGGTTGTTAGAACTATTACTGAACAAGATCGTTTAGATAATTATCCATATTAGCTAAAGACAAATAAAAAAGTCAGTAAACAGTCAACTTGTTTACTGGCTTTGTCGTATCTAACTATTTATTTTTTTGAGCTGTGGATTTTTTTGTACCAATACCATAAGCCGAAAGGAACAATATTTTCATTATGGTTAATAAGTCGCTTAATATTATCTCTATGCCTAATAAATAAAATTATCATCATCATCCCGGCTATGACAGTTAAAAAGATGTCATGGAACCAAAATGATGCAATAAAAATCAATGTAATTGATAACAAGCTAGATAAGCTTACATATGAGGTAATAAAAAGTAGCGGTAAAAAGATTATTGCACAAACACCAAAGAATCTTAAGTTATATCCTAAGAAAATCCCAGCACTGGTAGCCACGGCTTTACCACCTTTAAATTTTAAAAAAATGGAGAAAGTGTGACCTAAGATTGCGCAGATGCCAGCGATTAATAATAAATAACTTGGCCCTTGCAAATGAAAAATGCGTGGCAGATTAGTAGCTAGAGTGCCTTTTAATACATCGACTAATAATACTGCACTACCGCCAATAGGCCCCATAACCCTAAAGGAATTCGTAGTTCCAATGTTTCCAGAACCATATTTTCTAATATCTTCATGGTAAAATAGCTTTCCAACTATTACACCTGTGGGGAAGGAACCTATCAAATATGCTAAAATAAACGTTAGACTATAATATAAAATAGACATAATTATTCAACCTTTGTTTTAATCTAAAGCTATTTTAGCAAAGATTACTACATGTGTGTGGTTGATTTTAATTGTTGTATAAATTGGAGGAATTTATTTGGTAAAAACAAATAAAAATATAAACACTTACGATGATTCATCAATCCAAATATTACACGGGCTTGAAGCTGTTCGTAAGCGCCCGGGAATGTATATTGGATCAACTGACCGATATGGCTTAAATCACTTAGTATATGAAATTGTTGATAATTCTGTCGATGAAGCAATGGCAGGGTATGGTAAAGAGATTAATGTAACAATTCATGAAGATAATTCGGTTACTGTTCAAGACTTTGGACGAGGAATGCCGACAGGAATGCATCCATCAGGTATTCCAACTATTGAGGTTATTTTAACTGTACTTCATGCTGGTGGTAAGTTTACTGAAAAAAATTATCAAACCTCTGGTGGACTTCATGGAGTAGGTTCCTCAGTTGTTAATGCTCTGTCTGAATGGCTTAAGGTTCGCGTTGTTCGTGATGGAATGGCTTATGAAGAGGAGTTTAAGAATGGTGGTCATCCAGTAGGAACTCTAAAAAAATTAGGACCAACTAATGATAAAACCGGAACAACTATTACCTTTAAACCTGATCCGACTATTTTTTCAACAACTAAGTATAATTATGAAACTATTCAAGAAAGAATTAGAGAGTCTGCATTTCTGTTAAAAGGCGTTAAATTTACCTTAACTGATGAGCGTGAACCTGAACACCATGATGAGTTCTTGTATGATAATGGTATCAAGTCCTTTGTGTCTTATCTTAATGAAGGTAAAGACACTATGGGAGATGTATTTTATTTTGAAGGTAAGCAAAATGAGATTGAAGTAGAATTCTCTGGTCAATATAATGACGGTTACTCTGAAAATTTTGTTTCCTTTGTTAATAATGTTCGGACCCCTGATGGAGGTAGCCACGAGGCTGGTGCAAGAAGTGGTTTTACCAAGGCATTTAATGACTATGCTAAAAAGCAAGGTCTTCTCAAAAATAAAGAAAAGGGCCTGGATGGATCAGATTATCGTGAAGGATTAAGTGCAGTCTTATCAGTTAAAATTCCAGAAGAGTTGCTAGAATTTGAAGGTCAAACCAAGGGTAAATTAGGTACACCACAAGCACGTAGTGTCGTAGATAGCATCGTTTATGAGCAGCTTTCCTATTACTTAATGGAAAACGGAGAATTTGCTCAAAGTCTAGTTCAAAAAGCTCAAAAAGCTCGTGATGCACGTGAAGCTGCGAAAAAGGCTCGTGATGAAAGCCGTAATGGTAAAAAACGACGCAAAAAAGAAATTCTTTCTGGTAAATTGACCCCAGCACAATCAAGAAATCCCAAGAAAAATGAATTATTCCTAGTTGAGGGTGATTCTGCTGGCGGCTCTGCTAAGCAGGGAAGAGATCGAAAGTTTCAGGCGATTCTGCCCCTTCGTGGTAAAGTGTTGAATACACAAAAAGCTAAGCTTCAAGATATTTTTAAGAACGAAGAAATCAATACTATGATCCATACTATTGGTGCAGGGGTAGGAGCAGATTTTAACATTGATGTAGCAAATTATGACAAGGTTATTATCATGACTGACGCCGATACTGATGGAGCACATATTCAGATTTTGCTTTTGACATTTTTCTATCGTTATATGCGGCCAATGGTTGAAGCAGGCCGAGTTTACATAGCACTTCCTCCTTTATATAAACTCCAAAAAGGCAATGGTAAGAAAGCTAAGATTAAATATGCTTGGACGGATGAAGAATTAGCAATAGATTCTAAAGAGTTTGGTCGAGGATTTGCCTTGCAGCGATTTAAAGGATTGGGTGAAATGAATGCTGATCAACTCTGGGAAACAACCATGAATCCTGAAACTAGGACTTTGATTAGAGTTAAGATTGATGATGCTCAACTTGCTGAAAAGCGTGTCACAACCCTAATGGGAGATAAGGTTGCACCTAGAAGAAAATGGATTGATGAAAATGTTAAGTTCAGAATGGGCGAAGATGGTTCAATTTTAGAAACAAGTAGAGATTAAAGAGGGTTATTAATTTAGATGGTAAAAACACAAGAACGAATCAAAGAGTTACCACTTGAAGAAGTAATGGGAGAGAGATTCGGGCGCTATTCTAAATATATTATTCAAGAAAGAGCCTTACCCGATATCCGTGATGGCTTAAAGCCTGTTCAAAGGCGCATCTTGTATGCTATGTATAAGGATAATAATACTTATGACAAGCCATATAAAAAAGCAGCTAAGGCCGTTGGTAATGTGATGGGTAACTTCCATCCACATGGTGATAGCTCAATTTATGGTGCCTTAGTCCACCTATCTCAAGATTGGAAAATGCGTGAGCCATTAATTGAGATGCATGGAAATAATGGCTCAATGGATGGCGATGGTCCAGCTGCTATGCGTTATACAGAGTCAAGGTTAAGTAAGATTTCTAATCAATTATTGCAAGATATTGATAAAAATACTGTACCGATGATTTTGAACTTTGACGATACTGAATATGAGCCTACTGTACTTCCGGCTCATTTTCCTAACTTATTGGTCAATGGTTCAACGGGAATTTCAGCTGGTTATGCGACTGAAATTCCACCCCACAACTTAGCCGAAGTGATTGATGCTGCGATTTATTTATTGAAGCATCCAAATGCAACCACTGAGGACTTAATGGAGTTTGTTAAGGGGCCTGACTTTCCAACTGGTGGTTTAGTTTTGGGTACTAAAGGAATTAAGGAAGCTTATGAAACTGGCCGTGGAAGGATACAAATAAGATCTAAAACTGCTATTCAAGATATTAAGGCTCATCGTCAACAGATTGTAGTTACTGAAGTTCCTTTTGGTGTGAATAAGGCCTTAATGGTCAAAAAGATTGATGAAATTCGTTTAAATAAAGAAATTGATGGCATTGCCGAAGTTAGGGATGAAACAGACCGTCATGGCTTATCAATTGTGATTGAATTGAAGAAAGGCGCCGACAGCCAAAATATCCTAAATTATCTATTTAAAAACACTGACTTGCAAATTTCTTACAATTTTAATATGGTCGCAATTGATCATATGGCTCCGGTTCAAGTAGGATTGAAAAGAATACTTACTTCGTATTTAGAGCATAAGAAGGAAGTTGTTACTAAGAGGACAGAATTTGATCTTGCTAAGGCAAAGCAACGATTAGAAATTGTTGAAGGATTGATCCATGCCCTTGATATTCTTGATAAGGTAATCAAGACTATTCGCTCATCTAAAGATAAGAAAGATGCTAAAGAAAACTTAGTCAAAAAATATAGCTTTACTAGTAATCAAGCTGAGGCAATTGTATCGCTGCAACTATACCGCTTAACTAATACTGACGTTGACCAGTTAAAAGATGAACAGGCCGATCTTAATGATAAAATTAAGACATTCAATGAAATATTGAATGATAATAAAGTATTAGAAAGAGTTGCAATTAAAGAATTACGTTCTGTTAAAAAGCATTTTGCTTCAGATCGTAGAACTGAAATTACCGACAAGTCTGAGAAGATTGAAATCAATGAAAAGGCTTTGATGACGGACGAAGATGTTAGGGTCTTAGTTAGTGAGCAAGGCTATCTGAAGCGTTCATCACTGCGATCATTCCAATCAACATCTGACCAGGAAAATGGCCTGCCAGATGGTGATAGGGTAATCTTTGAAAAGACGACTTCTACTTTAAGTAATTTATATATTTTTACCAATCAGGGGAATGTAATATTCAGACCAGTTCATGAATTAATTGAAACTAAGTGGAAAGAAACCGGTCAACACTTATCCCAAGAAATAGGTTTATCTTCAGAGGAAAAGATAATTAATGTGTTTGAGGTTAAAGACTTGCACCAGAAGTTAAACTTCCTGATTGCAAGTAATGATGGTTATATAAAGCAATTACCATTAAAAGACCTACAGCCAACTAGAACCTATAAGTCACGTGCCATGGTCGCTATGAAATTAAAGCAGGATAGCAGCATAGTTGTAGGAGTTAGCAGCTTAAACCCTGAAAAAGATTATGATATAACTTTAATTACTAATAAAGCTTATGCTGTAAGATATAAGACTAGTGAAATCCCAACTAGCAGCGGGCGTGCAGTGGGTGTCAAGTCTGTTAACTTGAAAGATGAAGACTTTGTAGTAGGGTATGGAGTAGTACTACCAGAATATGTTGATTTAATAAAGGTCGGCTTAATAACTCAAAGAGGAGCCTTTAAGCAATTTAAATTATCATTAGTCAATGAAGTTACAAGAGCTAAGCGTGGAGTATTAGTCTTAAGAGAATTAAAGACTAAGCCTCACCGCATTAGTGCGATAGCCTGGTATGCTCAAAATCATGAATTAGAGTTAAAGACTTCTAGTGATCGCCATATTACCATCGCTACTAATGAATTCCCATTAGGTGATCGCTATTCAAATGGGTCATTCATATTGGATACAAAGACCGATGGAACACCGATATCACTGCATTTAGGGAAGCCACTTCCAACAGGCCGAGAAGACATTAGTAATTTATTTGATTAAAAATAACAAAGGATAAGTAATGATAAATCTCTATTACTTACCCTTTTTATTTAATTAATTGTTGGGCTAATTAATTACCATTATTAATTTATAATGTTATTATATTACTAGAAATTAAGTTTATTAAGGTGGTGTTACGAAATGAAGTCTAATCCAGACGCTGTGCTTTCCGCAAAGTCACTCCACTACTTTCTACAATTGATAGAAAATATGAGCTATACCCAAACTGCTAATAGTTTAGGCATTACTCAGCCAGCTTTAACTCAGCAAGTTAAAAAGCTTGAGCGTGCCGTTGGTGCTCCTTTATTTATTCAAATAGGTAAGAAGTTAACTTTAACTCCAGCTGGTAAAGAGTTAGAACAGACAGCACATAGGCTATTTGAGGTAGTAAATGAATCTGTTGATAAGATTCAACAATATACTGATTCAAAATCAGGACATATTTCAATTGGTATTTTGGATGTCATAGAAACTAAGGTCATTGAAGATTTTTTGATCTATTATCATCAAAAGTATCCTCATGTAACAATTTCAACTGCATTTTATAATAGGGGCAACTTATGGAGTAAGTTAGATAATGGTGAAATTGATCTTGCTATAACTTACTTACCTGATAACAGTCTTTCTCAAGATACAATGAAGGGATATTACATTAAGAAAATTTATTCTGATTCATTGGTCTTCTTAAGTAGTAATTCAGGTGATGAAAAGTTAAATAATGAGAAGTGGGTATCTTATCCTAAGAACTCTTATTTGCAGCAAGTGTTAAAGCATTACTATAAGCTCAATGAGTTTAACAATACGCCAGAAGTTGCAGCTCGATTCCTAGTGACAAGTCAATTAGTTAAATTTGCTCAAGCTAATAAAGACTATAATGCCTTTGTAACTAATAGTTTTTATCAAGTTCATCACCGTGAGATAACTATGCAACCTGTCAAGTTGAATCCGATAATCTATTTTGATAGCAACTTTGTTTCCAAGAAGTTCAAATTGGAAATACCAAGAATTAAGCAATTTTTGGTTACTTGGGATAATTACCTTGCTCAAAAAGACTATGCCTCACGGCTCGATGCCTGAGAAACTTCGAGTTGATTATTGACCCAGACAAGATATACTGCAATAATTAACTTAGTTACTTTTTTACAAGGAGTTAGATTAAACAATGACAAAAGAATTTGTTTTTGGACATCAAAACCCAGATACTGATGCGATCGGTACTGCTATTGCCTATTCATATTTACAAAATAAGTTGGGCTATGACACTGAAGCTGTAGCATTGGGTGAACCAAATGACGAAACTCAATATGCTTTAGATAAGTTCGGATTTAAGGCACCGCAAGTTATTGAAACTGCCGCTGATAAGGTAGATTCAGTAATGCTTGTTGATCACAATGAACCTCAACAGAGTGTTTCTGATATTGATAAGGTAAAGGTTAGCCACGTTGTTGACCATCACCGTATCATGAACTTTAATACAGCAGATCCATTATATTACCGTGCAGAGCCTGTTGGTTGTACTAGCACTATTGTTTGGAAGATGTTTGGTGAGTATGAAGTAGAGATTCCTAAGAATCTTGCTGGCTTAATGCTTTCAGCAATTATCTCTGATACTTTGCTTTTGAAGTCACCTACTACAACTGATGATGATAAAGAAGCTGTTAAGGCCTTAGCTAAGATAGCCGACGTTGATTATCAAGAATACGGTTTAGCTATGCTCAAGGCTGGTACTAATATTGCTGATAAGAGTGAAGAAGAATTAATCGACTTAGATGCTAAGAGCTTTGATTTAGCTGGTAATAATGTCCGTGTTGCCCAAATTAACGTTGTTGACTTACCAGAAGCTTTGGAAAGAAAGGATGCTTTCTTAAAGGTAATGGAAGAATCTTCTAAGAGTAATGGCTATGACATGTTTATGTTGTTGATTACTAATATTTTAGATTCTGATTCTGAAGCTTTAGTAGTTGGTAGCGATGAAAACAAGGCTAAGTTTGAAGCTGCGTTTAACGCTAAATTAAGTGAAAATGAAGTTAAGCTACCTGGAGTTGTATCTCGCAAAAAGCAAGTAGTACCTCCATTAACTGAATCATTTGAAGGCTAATATTATTTTAAGGCATCCTTATGTGAGGGTGCTTTTTTGTATACAAAAAGAAATTTTGTAGGCAAAATATTTTAAATCGCTTCCAAGGTGTTTTAAGATAGGGTTATGAAACTGAATAAGAGGAGGAATTTCTTTATGAATAAGCGTAAAGTAGTTATCGTAGGTGCATCACACCCTGGTCACGAGGCAGCTAATGAATTGTTAGACAAGTATGATGATGTTGATGTGACAATTTATGAAGCAAGTCATTTCGTGTCATTTATGTCTTGTGGGATGAAGTTGTTCTTAGAAGGCAAGACAACTGGACAAGATAATGTGCGTAACTTTGCTCCTGAAGACTTAGCTAAGCGTGGAGGGCAAGTGATCGCAGATAGTTTAGTAACTGCTGTTCATCCTGAAAATAAGACTATTAGTGTTAAACATACTGATAGCAATCAAGAAGAAACAGTTAGCTATGATAAGTTGATTATCACCTCTGGAGTTAAACCGGCTAACCTTCCTGTAGCAGGTAATGACCTTGAAAATGTCTTTTTAATGCGTGGTTACGGCTGGGCAAGCAAGATTAATGAAGCTTTACATGATGACAGCATTAAAAACATAGTAGTTGTTGGAGCTGGTAATGGTATATCAGCTGTTGAAGCTGCTAAATTAGCTGGTAAGAATGTAACTTTAATCGATGCTGGCGATCGTCCATTAGGTAACTACATGCCAAAAGCATTCACTGATGTGTTTGAAGCTGAATTTAAGAAAAACAATGTTCAGCTATTAATGAACACTAAAGTAGAAAAATTTGAAGGAAAAGACGGCAAGTTAACAACAGTAGTAACTGATCAAGGTAATGTAGATGCTGATTTAGTAATTGTTACTGCTGGTATTAAGCCAAATACTGATTGGTTAAAAGGTTCAATTGAACTTGCTAAAACTGGTTATGTTCAAACTGATGAATACTTTAGAACTAGTGCCCCAGATGTATATGCTATTGGGGATGTAATTTGGCCATATTCTATTCCAGGTAATGTCCACATGCCAGTTCCATCAGCATCAGCTTCTCGTCATGAAGCCCAATATTTAGTTGATCACTTATTTGAAGCTAAGCCAACCCGCCCATTTAGGGGCTTAGTTGGTGCTCAAGTCCTTGAAGCATTCGATGCTCATGCAGCAATCACAGGTCTTAATGAACGTTCACTCAAATTCTTAAATGTTAATGCTGCTATAGACGTATATGAAGATCACTTACGTCCAGCTTATATTCCTGAAGAAGATAATCCTAAGGTACACGTATATTTAATCTTTAATAAAGATAACCATCAAATCTTAGGTGGTGGAGTATTGTCCAGCTATGATATAACAGCTCAAACTAATGTCTTGAGTTTAGCTATTGGACAAAGGCTAACTTTGGAAGACTTATCTGAACAAGACTTCTTCTTCTCACCTTCATTTGATCGTCAGTGGAGTTTACTTAACTTAGCAGCTCAACATGCTTTAGGCTGGGCACCATTTGATCGTTAAAATAAATTTTACTTTCTTTTTAATCTATTCCTTTATGCTTTTATAGCAAAACTTATACATAACGCTAATAACATTAATTAAAAAATCTCACTTCGATAGAGTTAGTCGAAGTGAGATTTTTTAGCTAAATGGAATGGATTGAATATAATGCCAAATTGACAAAGGCAAAATTTGGTATAAAATATGTGTCAATAAACCTGCTAATTTAACTTGAACATAGTTGAATTGTTTACTTTTATAATATGAGGTGATATAAATGGTACAATTTATAACAAATGCTATTTTAATAGCTGTAGGTCTTGCAATTTATAATATAGCTAAGTTTTTTGTTCTGAAGCTAATAAAAAAGTAGCTTAATGTTAATTTCAAAGAGAAAGTATTTAGAAATTTAGTAATCTCTAGATACTTTCTTTTTTTATTTATGCTTGACTTAGAGTTAACTCTAAGTAATAAGATATTAATTGTATTCAAAGTCTATTAGTTTTAATAAAAGAAGGAGGGATATTATGCCTAATCTAACAATTATGCAAGTTGCCGAAAAATACGATCTAAAGCCAGACACGCTTAGGTACTATGAACGAATTGGATTATTACCAAAAGTGCCACGTAAGAAAAATGGTAATCGCTATTATACTGAAGGGATGCAAGGATGGATCGAAATGATTGTTTGCTTGCGTCATTCAGACGTACCAATTGAAGCTTTAATTGACTATGCTGAAATGCTACGCCAAGGAGATGATACTTTAGAAGCTAGAGAAGATTTATTAAGGGAACAGCTAGCTAATATCGAAGAGAAGCGTCATAATCTCGATCGATCAATTAAACGACTTAAGCATAAGATATCATTATATGAATCTGGTAAGATCAAAGAAAATAAAAGTTATTTTGAAGAATATAAGATTCTTGATGATAATAAAAATTAAAGAATTGTTTTTCTATACTTTTTGTCTATGAATTAGAATACTATTTAAGTATTTCACAGATTGATGTTCTATAGATAAACTAATAATAGAGCAGTCTGTTAAGAAGGGAGACTTATTTTATATATGAAAGATGCAAGAATAGCGCAAGCAGGACAAATTGTTATTAAAGATGAACCAAAGCCTGTAATTAAAAAATCTGATGATGTAGTTATTAGAGTAATTAGAACTTGTGTTTGTGGATCGGATTTATGGGGATACCGAGGAATCGATGGTATTGAAACTGACTCACAAAACTCTGGTCACGAAGCGCTTGGTATGGTTGAAGAAGTGGGCTCTGATATAACTTCTGTTAAGCCAGGCGACTTTGTAATAGCTCCTTTCACACATGGTTGTGGTCAATGTCGTGCTTGTTTAGCTGGATTTGATGGAACTTGTATGAATCATCAAGATAATTGGAGTGATGGCTACCAAGCTGAATATATTCGCTTCCAACATGCTCAATGGTCATTAGTTAAGGTGCCAGGTAAGCCTAGTGATTATTCAGAAGGGATGCTTAAATCTCTTTTAACTTTGGCTGATGTAATGGCAACTGGTTATCATGCAGCTCGTGTCGCTGCCGTTAAGCCAGGTGATACAGTTATAGTTTTAGGTGATGGCGCTGTTGGTCAATGTGCAATTATTGCAGCTAAGATGCGTGGTGCTAAGAGAATAATTTCTACTAGCCGTCACCCAGATCGTGCAGCTTTAGCCCAGGAATTTGGGGCAACAGACAATGTAGCTGAACGTGGTGAAGAAGGCATTGCTAAGTTATTAGAATTGACAAATGGTGGTGCTGACGCTGTTTTGGAATGTGTTGGTACTGAATTATCTAATGAAGAAGCTATGAGAGTAGCTAGAAGTGGTGCAATTATTGGTCGTGTTGGGTTACCACATGGTAGTAAAATTGATCCAGCTGCAACTTTTTATAGAAATGTTATTTTAGCTGGTGGTCCTGCTTCTGTTACTACTTATGATAAGGATGTTTTGCTTAAAGCAGTGCTTGATGGTGAAATTAATCCAGGTAAAGTATTTACTAAGACCTTTACACTTGATGAAATTAATGAAGCATACCAAGAGATGGCCGATAGAAAAGTTATTAAGTCTTATATTAAGGTAAGTGACTAAAATTATTTAATAAAATTGAGGGAGTTAGATTTGAAAACTATAGTACTTTTATTTCACCCTGATATAAAAAATTCGCATGTTAATAAAGCTTTAGTTGATGGTTTGGATAACGATATTAAAGTTAGAGATATGTACAAGTTATATCCTGACTTTAAGATTAATACTGAAAAGGAAAAACAAGTTTTATCAGCTGCAGATAGAGTCGTGTTACAATTCCCAATGTATTGGTATGGCGCGCCTGCACTAGTTAAGCAATGGGAAGTTGATGCTTGGGAAATAGGTTGGGCCTATGGTATTGGTGGGGATGCACTAAAAGGAAAAGAACTATTAATTGCAGTATCACCAGGTGCTGATAATTATGGTCATGATAAATTTGCTAAATATACGGTTCATGAGTTATTGCGTCCCTTTCAAGCTACTGCTAGGCTGATTAATATGAATTATCTAGTTCCGTTTGTGACTATAGGAGCTAGTCATATTGATAATGTATCTTTAGCAGATCAAGCTAAGAAATACAATGAGTATCTTCATCAAGATCATATTTCAGTCTTGTCTGATTTTGAGTAAAGTATTATCGAAGTCGTGTAGAAGATTAATGTTAAATCCGTTAGAATTTTTAATTCTAGCGGATTTTTTGTTTGCATTTTAGGATAACTTTTTTATATCGTAGGGCAATTTATTAGTATAATAAGAAGCAGAAATATTTTAGGAGAATTATCAATTGATGAACTTGCAACATTTGATTTACTTTTGTGAATTAGTAAAGAACCCTCATATGCCCTCAGTTGCAGAACAGCAACAAGTTTCTCAGTCTACTTTAAGCTATGCTATTAGTAAGTTAGAAGACGAGCTCGGTGTTCCTTTATTTGAGAAGAGAGGGAGACATTTAGCGCTGTCTATTTATGGTAAGCTATTCTATCAATATGCACTAACGGCGGTAAATAGTTTAAAAGTAGGTAAGAATAAAGTAATTGATCTTAGTTTAGGACAAGTAGCCAAGTTAAGATTAGGTATTGGTAATATTATTGATGGTGATTTCGTAACCGGCTTAATAACTGAATTTCATAAGATTTTTAATAAGAATAAGGTAACATTTGATATTAATCATGGCACTGCAATAGACTTACTAAAAGCAGTTAAAGATGACCAGATTCAATTAGCGATTGTGCCGATGGTTAATGAAGATTTAAAAGTTTCGGAATTAAAGTCAATTCCATTGTTTAAAAGACACTTTACGGTGGCTTTACCGTCAGATCATCCCTTAACTAGTCAGAATATAATTACTTTGAAAGACTTAATTGCATATCCTGTTATTGGCTTCTCTGACTTGAGCGGAATTAGGCCGAGGTTAGACCAATTATGGAAAGAAAATCAGCTTACAGTTCATTATACTGCTGAAGCAGATGATATCAGGACAATCTTAGACTTAGTTAGAGCAAGTAATAGTGTGGCATTAGTGCCTAAACTTGAAAATCAACCAACCGATGGACTAGAGTATCGTGATTTATTAGAAGATGAAACATACACTATATCTTTAGTCGAAAAGAAGCAGGAATTTACTCCTAGAACAGTACAATTATTTGAAGATTGTGTTAGAGAATATTGTAATGAAAGGAGAATATAAATTTTAAATAATTCAAAAAAATATGCTTTTTTTAAAAAATATAAACCGAAGTATTATGGCTTTTAAGTCGATCAATCTAATAATTAAATTGATTGATTTAATTATTTCTATTTTTAATTATTAAATATAATGGTAATTTATATTATGTAATAAGTAAGCGTTATCATCAAAAGACGCAAGTTATATATTTAATTGATAATAGGTGATAAAAATGACATATTACTATGAGGGTTTTCCGCAAAGTGAACGGGACGAATATATCAAGATGGTCAATGTTGATCAGCTCGAAGAAGAAGTAAAAAAGATAATGCCTGAAGGTGCTTATTACTATATTGCGTCTGGTTCTGAAAATGAATGGACCTGGCGTAACAATACTACTGCCTTCAATCACTATCAAATAGTACCTCGTGCTTTAACTGATATGGATGATCCACAAACTGATACTGAGTTTTTGGGTATGAAATTGAAGACACCAATCATGATTTCACCAATTGCTTGTCATGGTATTGCTCATAAAGATGCTGAAGTAGCTACCCAGAAGGGTGCAGCTGCAGCGGGCGCACTATTTTCATCAAGTACTTATGCAAATAAGAGTGTTGAAGAAATCGCTGCTGCTGCTCCTGAAGCTCCTAGACTATTCCAGTTATACTTATCTAAAGACTGGAAATTTAACGAAATGGTCTTTGATGCTATTAAGAAGGCTGGCTATAAGGGTATTCTTTTAACAGTAGATGCCTTGGTTTCAGGATATAGAGAAGCAAACATCAGAACTAAGTTTACTTATCCAGTTCCACTTGATTTCTTTACTCGTTATTCTGGAGCCAAAGGCCAAGGCCAAAGTGTTGCTCAAATGTACGCTGCAAGTGCACAAAAGATTGGTCCAGAAGATGTCAGACGCATCAAGGAAATGAGTGGTTTGCCAGTTATTGTAAAAGGTGTATGCTGCGCAGAAGATGCATATAAGGCTATAGGTGCAGGGGCTGACGGTATTTATGTTACTAACCATGGTGGTCGTGAGATTGATGGCTCACCAGCTACTATTGACTTATTACCTGAAATTGCTGCTGCAGTTAACCACCGTGTTCCAATTATCTTTGATTCAGGTGTACGTCGTGGATCACATGTATTTAAGGCTTTGGCCTTGGGTGCTGATATTGTAGGTATTGGTCGCCCATATCTATACGGTTTGGCTTTAGGCGGTCCTAAAGGTGTGGAAAGTGTGCTCAACCAGCTCAATGAAGAATTGGTAATTGATATGCAGCTGACAGGATGTAAGACAATCGAAGATGTTAAGCATGCTAAGATTGCTCACATTCCTTACACTGCTGACAACTTACCTTCAAATACTTCACCAGCAGTTGTGAAGCCATACCCTAAGACTGATGAAAACCAAATCAAGACAGTTGGCGATTCAGATGCGGTATCTGGTGCTTCAAAACACTAATAAATTGAAACTCAAAATTAAAGGAGATAAAAATTATGACTAAAATTAATGGTTCAGATGCAATGTTTCAAGTGTTATATGACTGGGGAATTGATCATGTTTATGGTTTCCCAGGTGGTTCATTTGACTCAACTATGAATGCTATTCATAACTGGAAGAACAAGATCAAGTTTATTGAAGTTCGTCATGAAGAAGCAGGTAGTTTAGCAGCAGCTGCAGAATACAAGTTAACTGGTAAAGTTGGTGTATCATTTGGTTCAGCTGGTCCTGGTGCTGCTCACATGTTTAACGGTTTGTACGATTCTAAATTTGACAAGACTCCAACAGTTACTATCATTGCTAATGTTCCAACTAGTCGTCAAGATATTGACTTCTTCCAAGCATTTGATGAAAATAAGTGGTTCACTGATGTAGCTGTATGGTCAGCACAACCTAAGACTGCTGAACAACTTCCAATGTTGATGGATGAAGCAATTCGTCAAGCTTACGCAAGAAAGGGTCCTGCTGTCTTAATCGTATCTAAGGACTTAGGTTGGACTAAGATCGAAGACAACTTCCGTGTAAACAAAGATGCTATGCCTGAACCTAACTACCCAGCACCAACTAGTGAATCAGTTGAAGAAGCTGTAAAACTTATTAAAGAAGCAGAAAATCCAGTTATCTACTTTGGTAACGGTGCTAAGGATGCTGGTGAAGAATTAAAGGAAATGTCTGATAAGTTCAAGATGCCACTTCTTTCATCATACCTTGGTAAAGGTGTTGTTGAAGATGCATTCCCAGCATACATGGGTACTATTGGACGTATTGGTTCAAAGGCTCCTAATGATATTCAAATGCATGCTGACTTAGTTGTTTGGGTAGGTAATAACTCACCATTCTCAGTATTATGGTTTAACAAGAATGCTAAAGTTATTCAAATTGATACTGATCCAGCTAAGTTTGGTAAGCGTCATGCTGTAAATGTTTCAATGCTTGCAGATTCTAAGAAGTCACTCCGTGCTTTGATTGATGCTGGTGAAGCTCGTGAAGAATCACCACTTTACAAGGCAGCTATTGCAGACCGTGAAAACTGGGATGCATGGGTAGATAGCTTCAAGGATTCTAAGGAATCACCTGTTCGCCCTGAACCAATTTGGGATGTAATTAACAAAGAAGCCGCAGACAATGCAGTATTTGCAATTGATGTTGGTAACGTAAACATGGACCACGTACGTCACCTTAAGATGCACGGCGACCAAAAGTGGACTACTTCCGGTCTTCACGCAACTATGGGTTACGGTGCTCCAGCAGCATTAGCAGCAGCAACTGTTTATCCAGATCGTGAAGTATGGCAATTAGCTGGTGATGGTGGCTTTGCTATGATGAACCAAGAACTTTTAACTATGGCACGTTACAACATGCACGTATTAAACGTTGTATTTACTAATGAAACTCTTGGTTACATTCAAGCAGAACAAGAAGATGAATCTAACCAACCATTATCTGGTGTTATCATTCCTGACAATGACTGGGCAAAAGTTGCTGAAGGTATGAATGTTAAGGGTGTAACTGTACGCACTAAGGAAGAATTCGAAGCTGCAGTTAAGGAATGGAAGAAGATGGACGGCCCAATGCTCATCGACATCAAGTACACCCATGAAATGCCTTACTCAACTGAATTGAACACTCTTGATGATCCAGCATTCGTTAAGAAGTATCAAGCAGAAGACTTGAAGCCATTCAGTTACTTCGCTGAAAAGTATGGTTTACAAGCTGATACTGCAACTGGTGCATCACAACACGAAGAAGAACCAGAAGAAGTTGAAGAAGAAGATGCTTCATCTGGTGCATCACAACATTAATTTGTAATCAGTTAAGAAACTATAAGGAGAAGTTATGGCAGAACCAAAGTGGTTAAAAGACATAAATCCAGAAGACTACATGAAGGAAGACTTTGATGCTACTGGCAAGGGTAAATACACTGTCGAAGGCATCGATAAAAATGATCCTGATTGGCTAGAAAAGGCGGCTAAGAAAGTTAACGCTGCTGAAGGTGATGACTACGTTAAGTTAGACGCTGGTTTATTAACTGTTAAGCAAATTAATCAGATGCTCAAGCGTGCATTTGGTGAATTAACATTTGTTGATGAAAACAATCAATTCTTGTGGTACAACAGAACTACTAATGACAACAAGAAAATGCTTGCAGGTAGGACTCCAGACCAAGTTGGTGATACTATGGGTAATGTTCACCCTAATGTTCGTGATGTTATTCCACAAGCTAAAAAAGTTGTCTATGCTCTACGCCATAAGGTTGGTGGTCATGACGAAGTTATGATGCCTGTACCATTTGGTAACCGTCATAAGATGATCTTACATGATTACAAGCGTGTTGAAGATGAAGATGGCAATTACATGGGTATCTATGAATGGGTGCAAGACTTATATCCATTTGTTAAGTACTTCTGTGAAACTACTGGTCAAAAATTAGTTGATGATCCAGATGCTATTAGTGGCGCAACTTTCAAAAAGGATGAAGATGCTGTTTCCAGTGCTTCTACTAAAGCTGAAGCTGAAAAAGTTGAACCTAAAGTAGAAGAAAAAGAAACTGATACAACTTCAGGTGCGTCTCATCATTAATGGTTAATTAAATTAAGTTTGAAAGCAAGAAACCATGGTAAGCTTTATGGTTTCTTGCTTTTTTGTTATAAAAATTCGAAATATTGGAGGATTTTATGGATAAGGTTTTAGCAATTAATTCAGGAAGTTCTACTTTTAAGTTCAAGTTATTTTCCTTGGATAATGAAGCTGTTTTAGCAGAGGGAATGGCTGATCGTGTCGGATTAGATGATTCAACATTCAATGTTGAGCTATCTAATGGTGAAAAGCATATGGCAAAAATTCCTGTTCCCGACCAAGAAAGGGCAGTAGAAATATTGCTTAATACTTTAAAGGAATATCATGTAATTGATGATTTTAGTGAAATTGTAGGTGTAGGTCATAGAATTGTTGCTGGTGGTGAATACTTTAAAGATTCAACTATTATTGATGAAACAAATTTACAAAAAATCTTCGACTTAAAAGAATATGCCCCTTTACATAATCCAGCTGAAGGTAATGGAATAAAGGCTTTCATGAAGCTTTTGCCTGGAGTGCCGGAAGTTGGGGTCTTTGATACTTCATTTCATCAAACTATGGATCCAGTTCATTACTTATACTCAGTGCCTTATAAGTGGTATGAAGATTATGGTGCTAGAAAGTACGGTGCTCATGGCACTTCTGTGCGCTATGTTACAAGCAGAGCCGCCGAAATGTTAGACAAGAGTGCCGACGAATTGAAGTTGATTGTTTGCCATCTTGGGTCAGGCGCTTCAATTACAGCTGTAAAGAATGGCAAGTCTTATGATACTTCTATGGGATTTACTCCTTTGGCAGGCGTAACGATGAGTACGCGTTCAGGTGATGTAGATCCATCACTACTTCAATTTATTATGGAAAAAGAAAATCTTTCAATGGATGAAATGATTGAAATATTAAATCATAAATCTGGCTTGTTGGGAATTTCAGGTATTTCTCCAGATATGAGAGATATTAAGAGTCATATTGATGAAAAGCAAGCTAAACTTGCTAGGGATATTTTTAAGAATCGGATAATTCGTTATGTTAGTTCATATATAGCTGAAATGAATGGCGCAGATGCTATTGTCTTTACTGCAGGTGTAGGCGAGCATGACCAAGATTTGAGAGAATCCGTAATGAAGGGACTTAAGATATTTGGTTTAGTACCTGACATTGAAGCTAATAAAGAGAATGGCGAAAAGTTTATCACTAAGATAGATTCTAAGATTCAAGCTTTAGTTATTCCAACTAATGAGGAATTAATGATTGAGCGCGATGTTGTTCGCTTGGCGCATTTAAAAGCATAAAATATCATATGATAAAAATCAGGATTCATATTATTTTGGATCCTGATTTTTATTAAGTGATATTGAATAAATAAAAGTGTTACTTTAACAAATAATAAAAATAAAAAGAAAAAAGCTTTTTTGCAAGCAAAAAAGCAGCACACAAGCCAAAAATTCGAAAAAATTATGTTATAATGATACTGCAAGTTTTGAGCAATCGCGGTTAGCCCTGAGCTAACTGAGGAAAGTCCACGCTCGCACGAGCTGTGATGCTCGTAGTGTTTGTACTCAGCCCAATAAGCTGGGGGATCGTAAGATCACGGCGGAAAAAGCGCTAAATCTTCGGACATGCGTTACTATCCTGAAAAGTGCCACAGTGACGAAGCAATGGAAGAAATTCTGTTGGTGGAACGAGGTAAACCCTGCAAGCGGGCAACCCAAATTTGGTAGGGGCGTCTTGTCTATGGAACTGAACTAAAGACAAGGTCATTTTTTAATGAAGATAGATGATTGCTGAAGACAAGATTATCCAAGTCTTGTTGGAACAGAACGTGGCTTATAGGAACTTGTATGGTAGGTTGAGCTTTGTCTCAACCTTTTTTTATAAAAAATAAAGGGTTGAAAATCATCATGGAAAAATATCATTTATATGCGACTATGGGAGCAGGATTTGAAAGTGTTGTTGCCAAAGAACTGCAAGACTTAGGTTACAATACTCAGACAGAGAATGGACGTGTCTTCTTTGAAGGAACTCAAGCTGATATTGTCAGGACTAATCTTTGGTTACGTAGCGCCGATAGAATAAAAATATTACTTAAGGAATTCAAGGCATTTGACTTTGATACCCTATATAATGAAACATATGATTACGATTGGGCGTTGCTTTTACCAGTAGATGCGCGTTTTCCTGTAAAGGGACGTAGTGTACGAAGTAAGCTGCATTCTGAGCCTGATGTACAATCAATTGTCAAAAAGGCTATTGTTGACAAACTAACAGACCAATATCGTCGACGTGGATTCCTACCAGAGAGTGGTACTGAATATCAGCTTGATGTTCATATTTATAAAGACAGGGTTCGTTTAAGTCTAGATACTACTGGTCAAAGTTTATTTAAGCGTGGCTATCGAGTAGAGCATGGTGGGGCTCCTTTAAAGGAAAACTTTGCTGCTGGTTTAATTAAGTTAACGCCATTTGATGGTAGTCATCCATTCATCGACCCAATGACTGGTTCAGGTACACTAGCAATTGAAGCTGCTCTAATTGCTAAGCATGTAGCCCCAGGAATTTGGCGTAAGTTTGCTTTTGATAATTTCGATTGGTTTGACAAAAAATTACATTCAGAATTATTAGAGGAAGCCAAGGATCAGATTGTCGTCGACCATGCGCCTATCTGGGCGAGTGATATTGATCAATCTATCTTAGAAATTGCTAAAGTCAATGCTCACAACGCTGGTGTCTTGCAAGATATTCGCTTTAAGCAAGTTGCCGTTAAAGATTTCGCAACTGACCTAGAAAATGGAATAATTGTCGCCAATCCACCATATGGTAAGCGATTAAAAGATCGCCAAGCAGCAGAAAAGATTTACGAAGAGATGGGAAAGACTTTACGTCCTTTAACCAGCTTTAGCCAATATTATCTTACTTCAGATCGCCAATTTGAGCAGTTCTTCGGGGCTAAGGCTACTAAAAAGAGAAAGTTTTTCAATGGTAATTTAAGAACGGATTATTACCAATATTGGGCGAATAAAAATGATTACACAAGAAAAAAATCCTAAGTTTTGGGTAATTTCAGATACTCATTTGATAGCTAAAGACTTACACGATAATGGGCAGGCATTTGCTCAAATGCAAAAGACCAGTCAAGGTAAGGATTTATATTATCAAGAAGAAGCGTTGAGTAATTTTGTAAAAATGGCTAATGAAAAAAAGCCAGCCGCAATAGTAGTATGTGGGGACGTTACATTTAATGGTGAGCGTATTTCAGCGCAAAAATTTGCCAAGATATTTTCTAAATTAACAGATACTAAGTTACTTGTCTTACCGGGTAATCATGATATTTATGATGGCTGGGCACGTGAATTTAAAAATAATAAACAATATTATACTGGTCAAATATCTCCTACGTTTTGGAGGGATATTTTTAAAACTAGTTATGCTGGGGATGTTAGCGAAGATGCTGGTTCTTTGGCCTATAGTGTGCAATTTAATCCTGATTATCTTTTTATCTGTTTGGATTCAAATTATTATTCAAATGAAGAGAGTTCTACAGCACCAGCTACGGCAGGTAAGATTGGGCAAGATCAGCTTAGTTGGCTAAAAGAGCAACTTGAATGGGGACAACAACAAAATTTAAAGTCAATCTTATTCATGCATCATAATTTATATGCTCATAATAAGTTAGTAAATAAGAATTATGTTGTGGATGATACGGCTAAGTTAAGACAATTGTGTAAACAATATGATGTGAGATTAGTATTTTCGGGACATATTCATGCGCAACATATTATGCCACCGCAAAATAATATTCCTACAACAGAAATAGTTACTTCTAGCTTCTGCACTACCGATCAAGGATATGGCGTTATTGAAGTATCGCCGAATGAGTTAAATTATCAGCGCTGTAGTTTTGATATGACACCATATTTATCTGATAGAGAAAAGAAAAACTGGACGTTAACTCATTTCCGCAGTTATTTAAAGAATTTGCAATTAGGCGCTTTAGCTACTGAGTTAGTTCAAAGTGAATTGAAGAAGGATCCTCAGGGATTAGATCTTGTTAGAGAAATGGGTCATATCTTTGGAGGAATAAGCTACAACTTCTTTATTGGTCAAAATCATATTAGTTATGAGCAAATTGATCATCTTCATGCTTCACCAGCTTATCAAAAACTAATTAATGATTATCCAAGACATGCAGCTTATTTAAATTCACTCTATGATACAAGTCAACACAGTAATTTAAAAGTTATAATCAAATATTAATTTAGTCTTGGAGGAAATATGGAAAGCTGGTTATTTTTATTTTTAGTATTAGTTGTTGCCTTAGTAGGGAAGAATGTATCCTTAATTATTGCTACTGCAGTTGTAATGGGGTTGAAATTACTCCCTTTTACATCAAAGCTACTTCCAATAATTCAATCTAAAGGCATTAATTGGGGTGTAACTGTCATTTCTGTTGCAATTTTAATACCTATTGCGACAGGACAGATTGGATTTAAAGATCTCGTACATACCTTTAAGACGCCTGCTGGTTGGATTGCAATTGCTGCCGGAATTGCAGTTGCAATCCTGTCCCGTTATGGGGTCAATCAATTAGCCGCAGTTCCTCAAGTGACTGTTGCTTTAGTGTTAGGAACAATCATTGGTGTAGTAGCCTTTAAAGGAGTAGCTGCTGGGCCAGTAATTGCCAGTGGTATGACCTTTGTGATTATCAGCTTATTAAATTTACATTTTTAATCAAAATAAAAAGACAGTGTTCTCTGTCTTTTTATAATGCAATTATTCCCAAGAACCGCTATGGTATAGGTCTACTGCAAAGCTAGGGACACAAACAAAATGCAAGCTGTAGGCTTTGCCTTTTTTTGAGATACTAAAGCCAAAGTAGTCCCAACTTCCATCGTGTTTTGAACCTTGAGTATTAAAGATAGAAGCTGCATGTTGCCACTCTACGTACTTGCTAGTGTCACTTCTCCCTTGTTCGCCACTACCAGCATAGCCAAAGATCATTTGCTTTAAACTAAAATAGATATTCTTCTTGAGCTTAGTCATAGTGATGGTGTTCGTATTAGAGAGAAAGCCCGCCATATTCTCAACGTAGTTATCTTCAATTAATGGACCGAAAAAGCCATTCTTCTTGCAAGCCTTAGTAATCCCAGTAATATAGTGTCCACGTTGATCCGCGATGCTCCAATTAGCTAACTTATATTGATTAGCTATATCATTGGCTAATGTTTGTGCACTACTACTGTACTGCCATGCTGGTAAGTTTAGTTGACTACGCACTTGATTAATTAACTTGACGGTATAGTTAGCAAGTTCTCTTTTTTGCGTGTTAGTCAACTTGTCTAGCTTAAGTTTAGTCTTATCGTCTTTTTTGCTTTCAGAAACATTAGCTAAACGAGAGAAGTTATTTTTATTCATACCATCAATGCAGGCTTTTTTAAATTTAGCGGAAGGATGACCTTTAAATGCAGTAAGTAATTCACTGCGAGTATAGCCATTAGGTAAGGCCAAGCTAGCTTTTTGATAAACTTTTTTTGATTTAGCCTTATTTAAAGATATGTACTTTTTTAAAATCCAAGCTTTTTTAGAAGGAATATAGTAAGCATCATAATTATGTTCGCCTATCTTTATCTTTTTACCTAAAGAGTAGTGTACTCGCTTATTAACTGAAAGATACTTACCCGTTTTTTTGCCATTTGCGTAGTATAGAGGGGCTTTTTTAATAACTGTTAGTGTCTTAGAAGCAGCTTGAGTCGTTGAAGAATAAAAGCAACCACTTAAAGCTAAAGTTCCTAGTGCGGAAATAAATATTTTTTTATTCATAATAACCTCTTTGTCTAAGAATGGATCTTTCTCACCCATATTCTAGCAAATTTTAAATGAAAAAGACTGTGAAAGATCTTAATTATCAACTACTTCTGAATGAACTTGACTGATAGAAAGAGGTTTACCATTTTTGTCAAAGTAAGATTCAATATTCCTACACCAGATCATAGCGATAGCATGTTGCCCAACATGGACACCAACTACTGGTCCAATAATACTAGAATAAAAATTAACATCAGGAAAGCGCTCTTTATAATTAGATAGCCAGTCGTTTTCACGATTTATATCATCTGCATGAAATATAGTAGCTTGTACTGGATAAGAAAGATCAGAAATTAATTTTGAAAAATCTTTTTCAATGTGATTATAAGCACGACGATATTTTCTTTCCTTGGCGATAGCAGAGATCTTTCCTTTATTTTGTACATCAATTGACAAAATTGGGCTAATTTTCAATAGTATACCTACGAAGCTAGCAGCGTTTGAAAGACGACCAGTGCGCTTTAAGTGATTAAGATTATCAACAATGAAACGCACATCAGTGGTATTACGCAGGTCCTCTAGGTCATGCATTATTAAGTCTATCCCAGCTCCAGCCTTAATTAATTTAGCAGCAAGTAAAGCCGCGTCAGCTTGACCCGCACAAGTAATCTTAGTATCGAATGGATGGATTTTGATTCGATTTTCTTCATTTGCAACGCTAACAACATTGCTATAAAAGCTGGATAGTCCACTAGAAATGGTAATTACAATTAAGTCTGTGTAACCTTGTTCAACATATTGATCTACATATTTTTTAACAGCACCAATTGAGGGTTGAGAAGTTGTTGGTAATTCTTTAGAAGTATTTAATTTCTGGTAAAATTCATCAAAACCAATATCAACTAAATCATAATATGTTTTTTGATTCCAGATAATTGGTATTGGGATAACGCTAATATTATATTCATTGCATTGCTCCTTAGTTAAATATGCTGAACTATCAGTTAAAACACCTATTTTCATTCTAATAGATCCTCCCTTACTTAGTTAAAAGTATAAGTATTAACATTATGGTACTTATTTTAAAACAAATAGTATCAATAAAAAACAGTCAGTAATATTTTTTGATATAATGGGGGATGAATTTTGTAATAAGGGTGGGACTTAAATTCTAATGAAAAAGCATTTTATCTTTTTAGGTGTGCCAGGAGTAATTTATTATTCTTGGTTATTAACCGTAATTTTTGTAGCAGTCGTATTTGTCTATGAAAAAGACAAGGCTTTAAGTCTACCTGGTTTAATCTTGAGTATAGTTTTTGTAGTTTGGGCTGGATATACTTGGCTATATTCATACTTTGAAGAACAGAATGGTCAGTATCTATTCAAGCTACCATATAAGTCAACTGCTAGAGTAACCCAGCTTAACTTACGCTCTTCATGGAAAAAATTCGATCTCTACGAAATAAAAGATAATTATTATAGTTACTTTGTAGTATGTGTTAAAAGTAAAAAGAAAAATAGAAAAGAGGACAAAGCTTAATGGATTCAGATATTAAAATTGCGCAAAGTATTAAAACTCAACCAATTAGTGAGATTGCTCAAAAGTTGGGTCTAAATAATGATGATATTGAACCATATGGTAATGATAAAGCCAAAATTAATTGGTCGGCAATTAATAGAGTAAGAAGAAATGGGCATCTAGGAAAGTTAATTCTAGTTACATCAATATCACCAACTCCAGCAGGAGAAGGAAAGTCTACGATAACAATTGGCTTAGGGGATGCTATCAATAATCAACTCCATAAAAAAACATTGATTGCCTTGCGTGAGCCTTCAATGGGACCAGTATTCGGACTTAAGGGTGGCGCTACTGGTGGCGGTTATGCTCAGATTATTCCAATGGAAGATATCAATCTGCATTTTACTGGTGACATGCACGCTTTAACGAGTGCAATCGACACCTTAGCTGCCTTAGTTGATAATTATATTTATCAAGATAATGCTTTAAATATTGATCCAGATCGGATTGTGCTTAAACGTGGTATTGACGTTAATGATCGTACTTTAAGAAAGGTTACAATTGGTCAAGGATCTCGCTTCAATGGCATTGAGAGAAAGACGAGCTTTGCAATTACTGTTGCTAATGAATTAATGGCAATTCTATGTCTAGCTCAAGACATTAATGACCTTAAGACTAGAATTGGGAATATGTTAGTTGGATTTACCCATGGTGGTGATCCCGTATTTGTTAAACAATTAGGATTTGAGGGAGCAATTGCTGCTTTACTTGCTAATGCCTTGAAGCCTAACTTGGTCCAAACGTTAGAACATACTCCTGCATTGGTTCACGGTGGACCTTTTGCTAATATTGCCCATGGTGCTAGTTCAGTTATTGCCTCTAATTTAGCACTTCACCTAAGTGACTACGTATTAACAGAAGCTGGGTTTGGGGCAGATTTAGGCGGTCAAAAATTTATGGATTTTGTATCTAAATATCTAGAACAAAAGCCTGCTGCTGTAGCCGTAGTGGCAACTGTTCGCGCATTGAAATATCAAGCTGAAAAGAAAACTGATAATCTAGCTCAAGAAAATATTTCCGCATTAGAAGAAGGCTTTGCTAATTTAGACCGTCATATGAAGAATATGGCTAAATATGGTATCCCTGTTATGGTAGTGATCAATCAATTCGCTACAGATACTCCCGATGAAATTGCTAAATTAAAACAATTAGTTGAAGCAGAAGGCTTTGAATGTGAGGTAGTTTCTTATCATGATGAAGGATCTAAGGGTGGCATTGAAGCCGCTAAAAAGTTAGTATCCTTAACAGAAAAAGATAGTAGTTATCAATCAATTTATCATTCTGAAGATAGTGTAGAGACAAAAATTGAAAAAATTGCTAAAAATATTTATCGCGCAAGTAAGATAGAATACTCTGAAAAAGCGAAACAGCAGCTCCAAGAGATTCAAACTCTAGGCAAGGATAGGCTACCGGTAATTATTGCCAAAACTCAAGCTTCCTTTACTGATGATAAAAAGCAACTAGGAGCACCTAAGGACTTCACTTTACATGTAAAATCATTATCACTTAAAAACGGAGCTGGCTTCATAGTTGTTTCAACGGGATCTATCTTAGACATGCCGGGGTTGCCTAAGCACCCAGCAGCTTTAGATATTGATGTTGACAATAATGGAAAAATTTCAGGATTATTCTAAGATATGAAAAAAATAACACAGTCGTTTTATCTATTTATATCATTAATAGTAGTTATTTTAGACCAATGGCTAAAATATTATATCCATACTAACTTCGAAGTAGGACAAATAAAAAATGTTATTCCAGGACTTCTTTCATTCAACTATTTAAGAAATAACGGAGCAGCATGGAATATATTTTCTGGACAAATGTGGCTATTTTACATCATTACGCTGGTAGCAGTTATCGTAGTCTTATATTACTTATTTAATCCCAAATATAAAAATAAAGTTTTTGATATTGGTTTAGCCTTAGTATTAGGAGGTATTATAGGGAACTTTATTGACCGTATACATTTGCATTACGTAATTGATATGTTTCAGTTAGACTTTGTTAACTTTAATATTTTTAACATTGCCGATAGTGCGATTACTATTGGGATAGTTCTAGTATTTATCTATTTAATATTTTTTGAAGATAAGAAGGATACAACTGCATAATGAGTAAAATATACGAGTTAATTGTTGCTGACGAGAAGGGAAGATTAGATAAATATATTTCTGAACAGATTACTGACCTCAGTCGTACACGGGTAAAGGAACTTATTGATGATAACAAAATTTTGGTTAACAATAAGGTGGAAAAGCCGTCTTATAAGATTAGTAAACTGGATAGAATTAATATTGAAATTCCTAAAAAAGAACCCCTAAATCTAGAGCCTGAGGATTTAAATTTAGATATTGTCTATGAGGATTCTGACGTAATTGTTGTTAATAAGCCTCAAGGGATGGTTGTACACCCTGCAGCTGGACACCCTAATCACACCCTAGTAAATGGACTTCTCTACCATACTAAAGAGCTTGCTAAGAGTCCAGAAGGCTTTAGACCAGGGATAGTTCATCGAATTGATAAGGACACTTCAGGCTTATTGATGGTAGCCAAAAATGATAAGGCTCGTGAGAGTTTAGAGAGACAACTGGCTGCTAAGACAAATAAACGGGAATACCTAGCTTTAGTTCATGGAAATTTTGAAAATCAAAGTGGCATTATTGCTGCCCCAATTGGTCGAAATCCTAATAATCGGAAGCAAATGGCTATTAATCCTAATGGTAAAGAAGCAGTAACCCACTTTACCGTTTTAGAACAATTTAAAGGTTACAGCTTAGTAAAGTGTGTTCTAGAAACAGGTCGTACCCACCAGATTAGGGTTCATATGAAATATATAGGCCATCCCTTAGCAGGTGATCCGTTATATGGACCGAAAAACACCTTAAAGGGTAAAGGGCAATTTTTACATGCAAAAACATTAGGATTCAAGCAACCATCAACTGGCAAGTGGTTAGAATTTTCCTGTCCAATTCCGACAATTTTTCGAGAGCAATTAGATAATTTAAGATTACATCAGAAAATGTGATTTCATATGAAACGATATTTAATTCTAGAAGATGGAACAGCTTTTAGTGGGCATGGTTTTGGCGCGCCCATCATTACTACGGGTGAGCTAGCAATTCAAGTGGCTAACTTTGGTTATCAAGAGGCTATCTCTGATCCAGCTAATTTTGGTAAGATATTGACTTTTACTACGCCTATGATTGGTGCTAGTGGGATTAGTGCGATTGATTATGAATCAATTAATCCATCAGTCAAAGGAATTATTGCTAATGACATTGCCTTTCATATCTCCCATAGCAGTAGCTTTCAAGACCTAGATGATTTTTTAAAAGAAAAGAAAATTCCTGGAATTTATGGCGTCGACACTCGTGCCCTAGTTCAAAAGCTGAAAAAACAGCGTCAAATCAAGGCATCTATTATGGATACTGATGATGAGCATGCTTTTGATCAAATTAGGGCTTTGGTTTTGCCGAAAAATAAGACGGCTCAAATATCTACCACTAATCCCTATGCTGCTCCTAACATTGGCAAAACTGTTGCTGTCATTGATTTAGGATTAAAACATTCATTGCTTCGAGAATTATCTCTAAGAAAGATAAATAGTGTAGTTCTACCGTATAATGCATCTATTTATGACATTATTAACATTCGAGCAGATGGAATTGTAGTTTCTAACGGCCCTGGAAGTGCTTCAGAATTAGCTAAAGATCTTAATCCTATTTTTGATAAGTTTTATGGTAATTTGCCAATTTTAGGAATTGGCTTGGGATTTTTGAGCTTAAGCAACTTTTTAGATTTAGACTTGTTAGACTTACAGCCAGCTTATAATGGCAGTAACTTTCCTGTTATTAAGCAACAAAGCCAACATATTTGGCAGACTGCGATGAATATTAGTCAATTAGTTTTTCCAGAGAATACAGCAGTAAATTTTTCTGATATTTATTATGATCTTAAGTCAGACTTAATTGCAGGTTATGCGATTCAGAGCGATAAATGTATTGCAACAGCTTTTAATCCCGAAGGTTCACCTGGTAACTTTGATGCAGTAAGTATTTATGATCAATTTTTACAAATGATGGAGTAAAAATATGCCATTACATAGTGAAATTAATAAAGTCCTAATAGTAGGAGCGGGACCAACGATAGTTGGTGAAGTTTCAGAAATGGATATTTTAGGACAGCAAGCCTTGGAAGCTTTTTTGGAGGATAATTTACAGGTAGTTTTAATAAATCCAAATCCAGCTACTGTTCAAACTGATAAACGCAAAAATTTACGAGTTTTTCTTGAACCAATGACGCTCCCGTTTGTTAAGCGTGTGATTCGTATGGAGAAGCCAGATGCTATCTTTACTGCTTGTGGTGGTAAGCCAGCATTAAGTCTAACTAGCCAGCTACTTGATGATGGTATCCTGCAAGATATGAAGATTAATTTATTAAGTATTAATCAACTCGCATTAAATCTGCAAGATCATGCTAATCTTTATAAGTTTTTCAAGCAACATGAATTTCCTACTGCTAAGCAGTGGTTATTGAATAATGAGGAAGATCTAACCGAAAAATTTAAACAAGTGCATTACCCATTGCTTTTGACTAAACGATTAAAGTATCGACCCGATACTTATCATTCATTTTCAAGTTGGAATGAGTTGAAGAATTTCTTTGATCAAGAGCGAGAATTAGATCGTTTTGATTTTAAAAACTATATTCTTAATGAGGATTTCTCTAATTGGGAAGAGATCATTTTAGATGCGGTTAGAGATAATAATGGAAATATTTGTTTCATTAATAATACAGGAAGTTTAGAATCAGTGAAGATTAACTCAGCTGATTCTTTGCTAGTTTCGCCAGTTATTACTAGAAATAATAACCAAATGCGTCAACTTCGTACTTGTGTTAAAAAGATCGCAGATGCTATTAATATTCATGGCTGCTTGTCAGTTCACTTTGCCGTTAAACAAGATGGAGAAGTATTTACTTTTAATATTTTAAGTGTTAAGCCAAGAATAACGCATACCAGCCTGATTGCTTACCGTAGCGGTGTATACAGTGTAGGATATATTACTGCCAAGATTGCTCTAGGCTATAACTTAAACGAAATTACGGATCCACAATCAGGTCTTAATGCGGCAATTGAGCCAGTAAAGGATGCATTTAGCGTTCAGCTTCCATATTGGTCATTTATTGAATCAGGTTATAATCATTATGAATTAAGTAATAAACCGACTTCTAGTGGTTCAGCATTAGGAATAGGGCGTAATTTTGAAGC
This sequence comes from Lactobacillus colini, assembly GCF_017874575.1. GTDB lineage: Bacteria > Bacillota > Bacilli > Lactobacillales > Lactobacillaceae > Lactobacillus > Lactobacillus colini. The sequence continues at coordinate 141,873 of NZ_JAGGLU010000005.1, forward strand.
AGCCTTTATGAAGGCACTGCAGGCAACCACTAATTTTGACAACAATTTGCGTATTTTTAAGCAAGAATATAATAAAAGCGAAGAAGAGATCATCACCGATCTTGAACATCCTTTAGAAAATCACCTCATTATCTTAGCCGCAGCAATTGCTAAGGGGATTCCTTACACAACCTTGCACCAGACTGTACATATTCATCCGGCATTTCTACAAAAATTTAATCATATAATGATCTTAATAAGGAAGTTAACTGATGAATCCCTAGACAAAAATCTTTTACTAAAAGTAAAGGCTAATGGTTTTTCTAATCGACTAATTTCATATCTTACGGGCAAGAGTGAGGATGAAATTTCAAATTTATTGAATAACTGGGATATTAATCCTAGCTACATTAGAATTGATGGGACAGCAGGTCTTGAGGAACCTAAAATTAGTGCATTTTATTCAGCTTATGGCACAGAGAATGAACTGAAGCCTCTTACTAATACCAAAAAGTGTCTAATCTTGGGCTTGAAGCCATTTCAGGTTTCATTGACAGGTGAATTTGACTACATGATTTACCATGCAGCTGAGACATTAAGACAGCAGGGCATTAGCCCGATTATTATTAGTAATAATCCTGAGAGTATTAGTGCTTCTTATAATTGCTGCGATCGTGTTTACTTTGAGCCACTTACCTTAGAAAATATTTTAGCGATAGCTAAGAAAGAGGATACTGAATATATTATGACCCAATTCTCTGGTAAGCAAATCAACGAATACCGTTTGGATCTGTTGAAGCATGGTTTAAAGATAATCGGACAACCTAATATTGGTCAACTCTTAGGTCATAATATTGCTAACTTGATTATTAAAGCTGGTGTAAATCCGGTTCCCGCTCTTATTACTGTAAATGAAAGTGAAATTGACAACTTCGTTAGTGACCATGGATTTCCTGTATTGATCGGTGGTACTAGTAATCACAAGAAGCAGAAGTCTGCGGTAGTATTCGATGTTCCCGCTTTGAAAAAATATATTTCAGAAAATGAGCTGGACAAAATGACAATTTCAAAATTCATTGAAGGCAATAAATATGAAATAACAGCAATTTCTGATGGTAAAGACGTCACCTTGCCAGGAATTATTGAGCACTTTGAACAAACGGGTTCGCATGCATCAGATTCAATTGCAGTTTATCAGCCTCAAAATTTAAGTACTACTCATCAAAGATTATTACGCGATGCAGCTGTCAATATCGCCAGTCATATGCATATCTGTGGTCCAATTAATCTGCACTTCTTAATATCCAATGACCAGATCTATGTTTTACAAATTAAGACTTATTCAGGTCATAATGTGGCTTTTTTGAGTAAATCGCTCCACCAAGATATTGCATCTATTACTACACAAGTTTTGTTAGGTAAGAGTCTATCAGAGTTGGGACTTAATAACGATGTCTGGCCATCTGATTCACTAATTCATGTAAAAATGCCGGTATTTTCTTATTTACGCTATCGTGGTGAAAATACATTCGATTCATTAATGAAGACATCTGGAAGCGTAATTGGACGAGCTACGAAGCTGCCAATCGCCTTATATAAAGGTTATGAAGCTAGTGACTTAATAATTCCAAGTTATGGTACAGTCTTCATCTCTGTTAAGGATTCAGATAAGAATACTGCAATTGAAGTAGCTGCTCGTTTCCATAAGCTAGGCTTTAACTTATTGGCAACTGAAGGTACTGCTAATATTTTAGCCGAAAAGGGAATAACTACTGGTGTAGTTGAGAAGATCCAAGAAGGAAATAATAGTTTACTAGAAAAAATCGCTCAACATAGGATTAACTTGGTCATTAATGTAACCAGCCTCTCAGATTCAGCCAGTCATGATGCAATTATGATTAAAGACCAAGCTTTGAGTACTCATATTCCTGTTTTTTCCAGTTTACAATCTGCAGATGACATCTTAAAAGTATTAGAAACAATGGCAATGACAACTCAGCCATTATAGCTAAAAAGAGTCCTTGCAATACGAACTTGATTCGTATCAGGGACTCTTTTTGATTAATCTATTCGCTTAGCTAGAATCTCCTTTTCTTCGGGAGTTACTTCGATTGAATTTTGACCAGTATAGATAACAAAGCCTGGTTTAGCACCGTTTGGCTTTTTTATTCGTTTAACTTGAACATAGTCGACTTGAACATGACCTGATTGACGTGCTTTAGAATAGTAGGCGGCAATTTCAGCAGCTTCAAGAATATCTTGATCACTAGGATCTAAGTCTTGCAAGATAACGTGTGAACCAGGCATATTCTTAACATGGAACCAATAATTGCGCTTATCGGCTTTTTTAAGAGTAAGCCAATCGTTTTGATAATTGTTCTTACCAACTAAGACTTTTTTTCCATCAGATAGTTTAAAAGTGTTTAGATTCTTTTCGGTAATTTTTTTCTTACGTCGATGGCTATTAGCTTGCTTTTTGATATAGCCTTGATTCATTAACTCATCGCTAATAGCATCAATATCTTCTGGGTCTGCTGTATCAATTGCAGTTTGAATTGAATCAAAATATGCTAGATTTTCATTAGCAATTTTAATCTGCTCGTTAATATGCTTAATAGAATTACGCAATTTCTGATAGCGCGTAAAGTATTTTTGGGCATTTCTAGCTGGAGAAAGGGCCGGATCAAGCTTAATTACAATTTCTTTATTATTTTCATAATAATTAGGCAATGTAATCTTTTCCATACCAGGCTTTACTTGGTGAAGGTAGGTATTAAGTAATTCTCCCTTAATACGATAACCTTCAGAGTTTTCTGCTTGATCAAGCTGTTTTTGAAGTTTGACGATCTTTTTGCTAAGTTTTTTTCTTTCGTTAGATACTATATTTTCAATTTTCTTAGATTTCTGGCGAACCCAATCTTTATTAGCTTGTTCTTTATAAAAATCTTCCAGTGCCTGATTAATATTGTCATTCGAACTAATTAGCGTTAATTCCAAATGATATGGTAGATAAATGAAAAAGCGGTCTTTATGTTTAGGAGTTTGCAGCGTATAGCCTTTAGGATGATCAAAGTGAGCAAAGAAAGTATTCAAGCTATCAAAGCTAAAATCATCGTCCATATAACCCATAAATTCTTGTCGATCATCACCATCTAAGCCGTTAAATTGTTTTACAAAATTAAAAGGATCGGGATAATTTGTCTTTAGTTGATTAAACTGATCCTCTGTTACTTCTAATCCATTAATTCCTGGATTAAGTGGCGGAAGTTCATATTTAGCATGGGGTAAAAGCAATCGTGCGCGGTTTTCATCGGGATTAATTCTCTTCAATAAGTCAATAATTTTACCAGTGTTTTGATCGTATAGGATCACATTACTATGTCTACCCATTAGTTCAACGGAAAGTACTAATTGAACTTCATCTCCTAATTCATTACGATTAGAAAAGTAAAAATTAACAATTCGCTCAATACCAACTTGTTCAATTTTTTGTAAAATAGAACCTACTAGATATTTTCTTAGCACCATGACAAATGTTGGCGCAACATCGGGGTTAGCAATCGATTCAGTTGTTAGATAAAAACGGGGATTCTGTGCATTAGCAGAAATCAATAATTTTTTATTTTTGCGGTCTTTTCTAATATTTAGAACTAGATCATGTGTAAATGGTTGATAGATTTTAGTTAATTTTCCATTTACAAGTTCAGGAGTAAGATTTGTTAATAAACTATGTATAAATAAGCCGTCAAACGCCATTAATATCACCTCTAAAAGTTATCTTTCTTATTATACTATTTTTTTAAAAAGCAAAAAGACGCTAATTTCCTTAAAAAAAGTCAACTGATATGCTATAATCAAATTCTGATATTGTAAAGCGGAAGGAGTCAAATACATGAAGATTGCATTAGTTACCGATAGTACTAGTGTCTTAACTAAAAAAGAGGCTGAGGATAATAATGTAATTGTTACTCCTATTCCAATTATTGTTGGTAATAAAGAATATTTGGATGGAGTTGACATTACAGCTAGTCAACTTTTTGAAATGCAAAGGGAGGGAGCGGACTTCCCTAAGACTTCTCAGCCTGCTATTGGGGAGATGTTGACTCTCTTTGATAAGCTTCATGATGAAGGCTATGATGCAATCATCACTATTACACTTTCTAGCGGAATTTCTGGTTTTTATGAAACTTTAAAGAATATTGCTCATAATAATCCTAAGTATGGCTTGTATACATATGACTCTAAGATGACAGTTCGACTTCAAGGATATCTAGTACTTGCAGCAGCCAAAATGATTAAGGCTGGCTATGAACCAAATGAGATTTTCGAGCATCTTGATAAGATTAGGGACACAATAGATGAAATATTTGTAGTTGATGATCTTAAGAACTTGAGTCGTGGTGGTCGTTTAAGCAACGCAAGTGCATTCATTGGTACTATGTTACATATTAAGCCATTGCTAACTTTTCAAGATGGTAAGATAATTGCTTTTGATAAGATTCGTTCACTTAAGCGCGCAGTTGCTAAAGTAGAGAATCTAGCTTTAGAGAGAACTAATGAATTGCCTTACCGTGATAAGTTGAGATTATTTGTTTTTCATTCAAACGACGCTAAACAAGCCGAAAGTATTAAGGCTTTTGTTAATGATAACTTTGCGGGGATGCCAGTTGATGTTGCAGAATTTAGTCCAGTAATTGCTACACACTTAGGTGAAAAGTCCATCGCATTGGCTTGGATGATTGATGTGAATCAGCTAGATTTTAATAAAAATAATTAATTGTTAAGACTTGAGTTTCATTCTCAAGTCTTTTTTACAAGTATGAAAAAAGATAAATGCAAGTTAAACTGTTTTTTTGTGCTAAGATAATAGCGTTAGCAGATAATAGAAGCAGGTAAGATAATGATAAAGAAAAAAGGTATTTATACAAGAGATGTTATCTTAGTAATGATGGCATCGTTCTTTTTCATGTTTAGTACAATGTTTGTTACGCCAATTATTAATGGTTATGCTAAGAGCTTAGGTGCAAGTAGTAGTTTTGCCGGAATAATTGTTGGTGTAATGAGCATAGTAGCGATTTTTTTAAGACCAATTGCTGGCAACCTGACTGATAAATTTTCTAAATATCGTTTGTCACTTATAGGCGGTCTGATGATACTTATTGGAGTTATTGGTTATGCAATAGCTCCTAAGGGCAGTTGGTTATTATTTTTTAGAATTATCAATGGGATTGGATATGTATTAGGAACAGTATGTATGTCAACTTGGTTAGCCTTGCTTGTACCACGTCAACACGTTGGTGAAGCCATGGGCTTTTATGGTTTAATGAATGCCTTGGCAATGGCCTTAGCCCCAGCACTATCAATTGATTTATATCCAATTATCGGATATAGAGAGTCGCTAATTGCAGCGGATGTTGCTGCATTTTTGATGATTGTTTCAATACAGTTTGTCGGTAATCATGCTCGACCTTTGAAGAAAACAGGCATAGATCAACCTAAGAAATTTAAGCTAATTCAAAAAAATGTTCTCCCAGTAATGTTACTAACGACTTTGTTTGCCTTTCCATATTTCACTACACAAGCAGATGTTGTTACTTATGCTAGTCAACGTCATATTAATATCGCGATCGGATCATATTTCTTAATTTATGCAATTGTACTTTTAGTAATTAGATTATGGCTTAAGAAGTACTTCGATTTAGTAAGATTTGGTGTTTGGTTTTGGATTAGTACCGTTTCTTTAGCTATTTGTATTTACTTTATGACTATTATGCATAGTAATGTTGAGATGGCCTTGGGTGCTACGTTTCTAGCTTTAAGTTATGGAATTATCTATTCTGTATTGCAGTCGACTGCATTGCTGCTGGCACCAATGCAGGAACAGGGAATAGCTAGTTCTACTTTTTATCTAGGGCTGGATTTCGGAATGTCATTTGGTCCGATTATTTCAGGATTTATTGATCAAATTTTACCGATAAATTATTTTTATCTGGTAGAATTAATTTTAATACCGTTTATTTTGGTTATCTATTTCATTTATCGAAAGAGACTTAATGGCGCAATTGACCATCATTAACATAGTAAAAAGATCATTCTTTACAAGCAATAAATGCCAAAAGAATGATCTTTTTTAATCAACAAATTTAACAGCAGTACCGTAAGCAACAATGCTTTGCATATCACTAGCGATTGTCCCTGAATCAAAGCGCATCATTACTACAGCGTCTGCGCCCATTGTCTTAGCTTCATCGCGCAATCGTTGAATTGCCTCAACACGTGAAGTAGTTAGCATCTTAGTATAGCCCTTAACTTCACCACCAATTACACTTTTAAGACTGGCTACAATATCACTCAGCGCGTTCCTAGATTGAGTAGTTACACCAAATACTTCGCCAATAATTTCATAATTTTTTCCAGGTATGTTTTCGGTTGTTGTTACTATAATGTCAGCCATTATCAATACCTCCTTAAGTTTAATTATTAGTTTAAACGAAAGATATGAAAGATACAAGCTGTAGACCTAAGTTATAGCTTGTATCTTTAGCGATTTTTTCTATGAAAAAGATACCTTTTCTTTTGCTTATAAGTAAATCCTTCGCCCAAGGCTTCATGAACTTCAATTACAGTTACAAATGCATTAGGGTCAATTTCTTCGATTAGATTTTTAATAGTTACGATTTCGCGAGGAGCAACGACAACGTATAATACCGGACGGTAATCTTTTTTATATCCACCTAAGCCTTCTAGATAGGTAAATCCACGCTCTAACTTTTTATCAATCATATGTCCGATCTCTTCGTACTTATCAGATATAATAAGCAGCCCCCTGGCTGTATAGGCACCTTCTTGAACTGTATCCATTACTTTAGCCAAAATATAAGAAGCAAACAGTGTATACATCATATGCTTGATATCTAAATAAGACAAAGAAGCTATTAAAACTAATGCATCACATGCTAAAAGAGTCTTACCTGATGAAATCCCTAACTTAATTTGAAAAATGCGAGCAATAATATCTGTACCGCCCGTAGTCCCTTTATAGCGAAATACTAGACCTAATCCAAATCCTGATAATACTCCAGCTAAAACGGCAGATAAGAATAAATCATGTTCAAGATTAAAATTAGCTATTAAGGGGATATCACGCCAAAATGATAAAAAGAATGAAAGACATAGTGTGCCCCAAATAGTGTAAGCTAATAGGCGCTTGCCCATAAATTTATATCCTAGGATTATTAGTGGAATATTTAGAACTAAAGTAGATATCCCCATATTAATCCCCCAAAAGTGACGTATAATTAAAGTTATGCCACTAATGCCACCATCAGCTAGCTTATTTGGTACAGAAATCATATCTAGGCTTAAACCATAAATTGCACATCCAAGTGTAATCATTATTAAATCAACGATAGTTTTTGAACTAATTTTTTTCATTTGTATCATTCCTTCGTTATTAACCACATAATTATAGTATCATTAATAGAAGAATTTTTGCTTAAATGTTTAATTGGAGTCGGGCAAGAAGGATATTTTTATAAACGGGAGTACTTGAGATGATAGGAACAATTGCTAATACATGTGCAATCTTATTTGGAACCACCATCGGCTGTATTGCCAAAGGTGGTATTAAACAAAAGTATGAAGATATATTGTATATTGCAATGGGGTTAGCTGCTCTAGGAATTGGATTAGAGAATGTAGTCAATAATATGCCTAAAAGTACTTATCCAGTATTATTTATTGTTAGTTTAGCCCTGGGTGCAATTATTGGGACTTGGCTTGATATTGATAAGCACTATAATAATTTAGTTAAACATTTTGGTGGTAAGTCTGCTACTGGTAAGGGAATAGCTACAGGAATTTTGCTTTATTGTATAGGCGCCTTATCAATTGTGGGACCGGTAATGGCAGCTGTTAAGGGCGAATATACGATGCTGTTTACTAATGCGACTTTAGACTTTATTACTTCAATAATCTTAGGTGCCAGCTTTGGCTGGGGGATGTTAGTATGTGCGCCAGTATTATTTTGCTGGCAGGGAAGTATATATTTGGTGGCTAAATTCTTATCAGCATCATTTTTTAGTGGTCCGTTGGTAATTGAAATTTCAATTGTAGGTGGTTTCTTGATTGCTACTACAGGAATTTCCCTATTAAAATTGCGTAATATTAAGACACTGAATCTCTTACCAAGTTTATTAGTTCCAATTATATTTTTTATTGGAAAACTATTTATAAAATAACAATTGATGCTCTAAATGTATCATTGAATAGTTAATATAAGTATTTTACATTAACTATCAATATGAGTATGATTGATTACGACACAGGCGATATAGAAAGGAACACTAACTATGACAAAAATACATCAAACTGCAGGTAAAGATCAATTAGGCAGCTTTGCACCAGAATTTGCTCATTTCAACGATGATATCTTATTCGGTGAAAACTGGTCTAACGATGATATCAGTCAAAAAACTCGTTCAATTGTTACTATTTCAGTGTTTATTGGTCGTGGACTAGTTGATAGCTCATTGAAGTATCACTTACAAACAGCTAAAAAGAATGGTGTAACCCGAAAAGAAATTGCTGCAATTATTACTCATGCCGCATTTTATGCAGGTTGGCCAGTTGCTTGGGCAGCATTTAACATGGCTAAGGAAGTTTGGACTGAAGAAACTATAGAAGATGCAAAAGATGCTTATCAAAATAGTATTATTTTTCCAATTGGAGATTCTAACGATGCTTACGCACAATACTTCACAGGTCAAAGCTATTTATCTCAAGTGACAAATGATCCATTTACAATTCATAATGTCACCTTTGAGCCAGGTGTTATTAATCATTGGCATATTCATCATGCAACTAAGGGTGGAGGTCAGATGCTTATTGCGGTAGGTGGCTGTGGCTATGTACAACTTGAAGGACAAGACCCAGTTGAATTAAAGCCGGGTGATAGCTTCTTCGTTCCCGCTAACACCAAGCATTGGCATGGTGCAGCACCTGATTCTTGGTTCTCTCACTTGGCATTCATGGTTCCAGGTGAAGGCCAATCTAATGAATGGCTTGAACCCGTTGATGAAACATTTTATACCAATTTGAAATAATTTTTGATACGGGAGAAGTAGTATAGCATTAATTTTATAAAGATTTGAAAAAAGTTAGAAAATTTAATTTTTAAAATCCCGTATGGCTATTGAGCAAAAATGAATTAAAGAAGCGGTTTTATATTTAAAAAAGTAATGTTTTAATTGATTTTTCTTTTAGGATTTAAGATATTCATTGGATCAAAAAGGTTTTTACTTTTTAGATGATAGATTTTTTACTAAAAATTAATAAAAAATACTGTACTTTTTAGCAAATTAGCATTATAATACAAAATTACAAATTAGAGAGAGGTGGAAGTTTTTTATGAAAGAAAATTATGTAATTGATCATAACATGTATCTTGTAAATCACAAAAATGGCGATGTGCTTAAGGTAACAGTGGATAAAAAAGATCCTTCATTGAAAAACTTGCGGCTCTATCGTCAAGATGGGTTAGGCAATTATTATTATGTTAAGCATTCTAAGCTTAAGAATTGCTATAACTTATCCACTAAACAAGATGTAATTAAAGCATGTAAGCAGATCGGTGGCCACAATACACATCATATAGATAATTGGCATCATACTGTTGAGCCAGTATATAATGCTCAGCATGAGATAACTGATTTTGAACCTAAGATTGATATTTCACATCATGCTAAGGTTAAGAACGCTAAGAGATATCTACGTCATTTAGATCATCATCATGCTAATTTCTTATTTTTAGCTAATAAGGGACTCTTTAAGCATGTTTATTATCAGCTTAAAGACGCTATTTACACAGATAGAAATAAAGAAATTGTGATTGCTCATAAGTTACATAAATTAGCTAAATAGGTTGATAATGCCTTGATTAATAACGCAAATTATCTGTATAAAGAATTTATTTAAATACCTACATGACTTTTAATGATAGATCATGTAGGTATTTTTATAAATTTTAATTTACCTAAATTGCAAATTTAAATTGAACACTTTTTACGATTGAATTCGATAGATTGAATCTAGTTCTTTCTCATAAAGTTCATTTGGGGTGTGGTAGTT
>NZ_JAGGLU010000006.1 GCF_017874575.1 Lactobacillus colini
TTATCTCAAATTTATTGCTTGCGAATTGACTTCGCTTTCGTTTGGGGTTACTCACCCCGCACACTTTGCGAAACTTTGTTCAGTTTTCAAGGTACGAAAGTCGATAAACGACTTATTTAATTTATCATATCTCGTCATCTTTGTCAAGATGTTTTTTGATAAATTGTTGCGCTGTCTAATGACAACTTTATTAGTCTAACATTACTTATTAACTTATGCAAGAAGAAATTTTACTTCTTAGTCACTTGTCATAAGCAACGAATAATACTTTACATGATTATCTTCTCTTAGTCAACACCTTTTTTATAAAAATAATAAATTTAATCTATACTTCTGATTGATAGTCCTGCCTTAAGCTCATTTGTTGCGTTATTAAATGCCCTAACCCAATATTCACCACTACCGTTTATTCTAATCCACTTGTCTCCTTCCACACATAATTGTTTTGTAATTTTTCCGTTATTGATTATCTCAATTTTTAACTTTTGATTTTTATCTTGCGAAATATGAATTCTACATCCCTTTCGACAATTAATTTTACTAGTACTAGCCGTTTTTACTCCTTCATAAAGACCACCTTCACCATAAGTTTCATATTTTTTCTTCCTAAAAAGCATAATTTCCCCCCTAAAATAAAAATCTTTCTTCAAACGAAGAAAGATAATTATAACTAAAACGTCTTCATACTGTTCAATGGCCAATAACGCCAAATAACCTTGCCAATAATTGCAGATTTCTTAACGTAGCCAAAGTATCGACTATCTTTAGAAACATTACGATGATCACCCATAACAAAATAAGAATCTTTAGGAACAGACTTACCTAAATGCTTTGATTGTAATGAAAAGTTCTCAGTATAAAGTTGTCCTTTTGAATTAAACTCTTTTTTACCCTTGGTTAAATATGGTTCTTTAACTTCCTTGCCATTAATGTAGAGTTTATCATTTTGATATTTTAAACTATCGCCTGGCGTCCCGATAACTCTTTTAATATATAAAGCACCTGGTTCATCTGGCGCCTTTAAAATTACAATATCGCCTCTCTGCAGCTTAGAGTTTCTTAGTGCAATAACTCGATCACCTGATTCAAATGTCGGCTGCATCGAAGTACCTGAAACAGTATCATTACTCAAAAAGAATTTAAATACTATGCCGAATACAGCCCAGATAGCTACAACAATCACTACTACTTGCAAGATATCTTTTAATAATGAATCTTTTTTCTCCATAAATAAAAAATCCTCCTACTACATAGGAAGATTTTAGTATAAATATTTTATTTTGACTAATTAATTATTCACCAAGTTTTGGTTGTTTAGTAATAACTTCCATGCCATGCATGTAGGGACGTAATACTTCAGGAACAGTAACACTACCATCTTCATTTTGGTAATTTTCTAAAATAGCTGCCACAGTTCTACCTACAGCAAGACCAGAACCATTTAAAGTATGTGCTAAGTGAAGCTTACCATCTTCATCTCTATAACGAATTTGAGCACGACGTGCTTGGAAGTCGGTACAGTTAGAACAGCTGGAAATCTCACGATACTTATCTTGAGCTGGCATCCAAACTTCTAGATCGTAAGTTTTAGCACTTGTAAAGCTAGCATCCCCTGTTGATAAGGCTACTACATGGTATGGTAAGTTTAATTTTTGTAATAAATGTTCCGCATTATGGGTTAATTTTTCCAATTCATCCCATGAACTTTCTTCATCAACAATCTTGACCATTTCAACTTTTCTGAATTCGTGCATTCTGATTAAGCCACGGGTATCGCGACCAGCAGATCCAGCCTCACTTCTGAAAGCTGGAGATAATGCAGTCACATTGATTGGTAATTGCTTATTATCCAAAATCTTACCACGGAAATAATTTACCAAAGGAACTTCAGCAGTTGGAATTAAAGTTAAATCCAAAGGTTTAGTTGGATCATCATTGTCAACAATAGTATATACATCTTCAGTAAACTTAGGGAATTGACCTGTACCTTGCATAGAATCGCGATTTACCATGTAAGGGGTAATCATTTCAGTGTATCCATCTTTAATATTTTCATCTAAGAAGAAATTAAAGACAGCACGCTCTAGCATTGCGCCTGCACCCTTATAGTAAACAAAACGTGCACCTGAAACTTTAGCAGCAGTATCCCAGTCTAGAATATTTAAATCAGTACCAATATCCCAGTGAGCTTTTGGCTTAAAGGTAAACTTAGTTGGCTCCTCCCACTTACGAACTTCTTCATTGTAACTTTCATCTGGACCGATTGGGTCAGAATCTGCAGGGAAGTTAGGTAGGCGAAGTAAGATATAATTTTGCTTTTCAGTTAATTCATTAACTTCACTATCTAAATCCTTAATTTCTTTACCAACTTCACGCATTGCAGCAATTGCATCGCTAGCATCTTCTTTGTTGCGCTTAGCTTGGGCAATTTGATCAGAAACTTCATTACGCTTTTGTTTTAAAGTTTCACTCTTAGTCAAAGCTTCACGACGCTTCTTATCAATTGCGACTAATTCATCAAGTTCTTCTGGCTTGATTCCTCTAGTTGCTAACTTTTCTTTTGACCAATCAAGGTTTTCGCGGATAACTTTAATATCGAGCATTTTTTCCTCCTAAAAATAAAAAAACTGATTCATCCCAATATTGGGACGAATCAGCTCACGGTTCGCGGTACCACCCATCTTCGGTTATAAAACCACTCTCTAAAGCAGTAACGGCGCCAACCGTGTAGAATTACCTACCCACATTTTGAAATCTGGAAATGACGTTCACCTACTCACACCAACCGTAGGCTCTCTGAAGCTGTCTTAGGATTTCGTGTTTAGTTGCATTATAACACGCCAGTCTTGTGGTGTTAATACAAAAAATTTTTCTTTATAATTTAAAAGCTCCGAAACCCCATCATAATCAACTGTATAAACGTATCTAAAACCTAATTTTTTTAGCAAGTTTTGTGAAGCTTCATTTGATGAAAAGGTTCCTGCCCAAATTTGGTTCTGTCTTAAATCACTAAAAGCATAATTCAAAATAATAGTTAATGCCTCAAACATATAGCCTTGGTGCCAATAACTTTTATCCAACATAAAGCCAATAGACTTAGTAAAAAGCAGTCCAGCTTCTACATCTGTGCCTCGCTCATATAGTTCTACCAATCCAATTGTTTGCATATTTTCTTTTAAGACTATGGCATAGCTATACGGTCGTTTACTATAAATTTCGGCACCTTGACGTGCTTTTTCAAGTGAGGAATAACCACTATAGCCTGCCATTTTATGATAAATCGGATCCTTACCCCACTTAAATAAAGCCGGAGCGTCACCTATTTCTATCTTCCGTAAGTAAATTCTCTTCCCTATTAACATTATTTACCTAATAAATTCATTACCCACTTAGCACCATACATTAAGCCGAAGCTATAAGCCGCAATTGTCCATGGTTTACCTAGAATAATAATCAATAAATATGTTGAAAATTTCATCTCAGTTAAGCCTGAGATCATACATAGAACATCATCAGGTGCAGCGGGGGCAATAATACATAAAGCAAAAAACCAATTATATTTTCGTTGGTTTTTGGTCCATTTCATATATTTTTGATAAGTTTCTTCAGAAACTAAATGCAAAATAAACGGCTTACCGTAATATCTCGCCAAAAAGAAGATGATAATCGAACCAATACATATACCAACATAATTATAGATAAATCCCCACACCGGGCCGAAGAATACTACCCCACCTAATAAAGAAATTCCACCTGGAATAATTGGAATAACAACTTGCACAATTTGAATCAGAATAAAAACAACCGGTCCAATAATTTGCTTGTTAGCTAAGTATGCCCTCATTTTAGCCTGACTATCAAAGATACCCAGCCTATACCAATAAATCGTAAGTAAAATAATGATAATAGTTGACACAATAGTTAAAATATTTATTAATTTTCGGCTAGTTTTAGCAGTCATACATCACTCCTCCTTCGAACAGTCATAGTTAAAAATATTATACAAATTATTATTACAATTTACGAACTTCATCAAGTTAATTTTAGTAACTTTAAATTATAATTAGTAATAGTAGTAGATTAGATTTTTCGAGGTTTAATTATGGTTTTAATAAAAAAAGACATTGTATATGATCAAAGCAAAAATTTAAAAACTGATATCTATTTTCCTAATGATACCAGCTCTAAGACTAAAATTTTAATTTTTTGGCATGGTGGCGGCTGGTTCCGTGGCAGTAAAGACGATCTCAAAAAAATAGGTATTCACTTAGCCAATGCTGGTTTTATGACCTTAATTCCAGACTACCGCCTAGCTCCAAAATATCTCTTTCCATGCGCTCATCAAGACAGTGATGACTTTATTCATTGGCTGCTAAATTCTCGATATACCGATGAAGATGATATAAAAAATATTGTTCAAATCGGAGCTAGTGTTGGTGGCAATATGGCCTTGTACTTAGCTGGAAAATATGGTTTCCCAACTGTTACCTGGTCAGCTCCATTAGAGTTCTCTAATTGGATTAAAAACCACGCCAATACCATCCCTTCTAAAGATGGTGCTAACGAATTAGGCTTATCTGATCCACACCAAATAAGAGAAGCCTTTTATAAATATTTCACTCTAGCCTATATTGGCAGTGAAGATAACAGTTTACTAGAAAAAATCGACGCAAGTAACTTTGACTTTTCCAATCTAAAGCAGCTAAAGATGATAAATTCTGCAGATGAGTTAACACCTCTGGCTAGTGTTTTAGATTTTATTCAATTTTTAGCTAGTCAAAATCATGAAGTTGAACTCTTAGTAATTAAGGGTACAGGTCATGCAATGGATTATGCTCAAGATTACCTAGATGAATCACTGGACTTTCTCTATCAAACAATTAAAAGACAAGATAAGGCTTAACAGACCAAGTTATTACTATCACAAACTAAATATTTGCTTTCAATTAAGAAAGCGCTTTACAATGAACTCATAGAATTGTGAGAGGTGATTTTTAATGTCAAAATATGAATCCGTTAATCCTTATACCAATGAAGTTTTTAAAACATATGATAATGCTACAGATGAGCAAATTGAGCAAGCTTTAAAAACAACCCATGAACTCTATCTTAACTGGCGCAACCAAGACATTAGTGAAAGAGCTAAATTACTAGCTAAAGTTGCTGACAGCTTTGAGGCAAATCGTCAAGAAATGGCTAAAATCATGACCTTAGAAATGGGAAAGCTCTTAAGCGAATCGCTTGAAGAAGTTGACCTATGTATTTCGATTTGTAGATATTATGCTGAAAAAGGCCCTGAGATGCTCAAGCCACAACCAATTGAATCCTCACTTGGCAAGGCTTACTACCTCAAGCAAGCTACTGGTGTAGTAATGGCATGTGAGCCTTGGAACTTCCCACTCTATCAAATTATTAGAGTTTTTGCACCTAACTTTATTGTAGGTAATCCTATCATCTTAAAGCATGCTCATAATGTACCTGGATCAGCTGCTTTAGCTGAAAAAATTATCTCAGAAGCCGGTACTCCTAAGGGAAGCTTGATTAACTTATTCTTATCTTACGATCAAATTAATCAAGTAATTGCTGATACACGTGTACAAGGTGTAGCCTTAACTGGATCAGAGCGTGGCGGCAGGAGCGTGGCTGAAGCCGCAGGCAAAAATCTTAAGAAGTCGACAATGGAATTAGGCGGCAATGATCCATTTATAGTTTTAGATGATGCTGATGCTAAAACCTTAAAAGATGTTCTCTCTGATGCTCGTACTTATAATGCTGGCCAAGTATGTACATCTTCCAAGCGGATCATTGTAGTTGAAAGTCGTTACGATGAAGTTTTAGAAGATTTAAAGGAGATCTTCTCTAATCTAAAGCCTGGAGATCCATTGAAAGACGACACTACCTTAGCCCCATTAAATTCTCAAAAAGCTAAAGAAAAACTAGCTAAACAAGTTGACCAAGCACTTGCTGGTGGTGCTAAAGTCTACTACCAATACCCAGAAATTGATAACAAGGCTGCCTTCTTTAGACCTATTATCTTGACTGATATTAATAAGGATAATCCAATCTTTGATGATGAATTATTTGGTCCTGTTGCTGAGGTTTATAAAGTAAAGGATGAAGCTGAAGCCATTAAATTAGCTAACGATTCAAGCTATGGATTGGGTTCTAGCGTAATCTCTTCTAATCCTGATAGGGCTGCGAGAGTCGCCAGTCAAATTGAAACTGGAATGACAGTGATTAACGGACGCTGGATTACCGCTGCAGAATTGCCATTTGGTGGGGTTCAGAAATCTGGATATGGTCGTGAATTAAGCGAACTAGGCATTATGGCCTTTGTTAATGAACACTTGGTAATTGACGTTTCTAAATAAAATTTTATTCAGTACGTAAAAAGGAGTTGACTCATATGAGCCGACTCCTTATTTTTGTGTATTCAGATTTTTACTTGCGATTATAGTGGTTAAGATACTAGAAATGAATAATAAATACGCTGAAATACCGAAAGAAACTACATTAGCTAGCACTTGCTGAATTTTTGCATCACTTATTACATTACTGTTAGTTATTCCAATTGATTTACCAGCATTAAGAAAAACTAATTCAAAAACGCAAATAAATAAAATAATCGTTTCAACTATGGCTAAGGTAAAGACTATTTGTCGATTATACTTTTTATTTTTTATCGTGATGACAATAATTGCAATAGGAATTAGAGTAAATACCAGCCATAGTCCATACCCAATTAAAGCGTACTTACCTCCAAGTCCACCAAGATTCAATAATACCTTAGAAGTTGATAATTCTCTATACCCTAGCATAGCGTTAGATGCAAATGGACCAAAAAAGACCGTTATTAAATTGAAAGCCGCCATCAATATCACTCCAAATTGAGCAGCTGTCCTCTTAGGTCTTACTTCAATAGATTCACTATCTCGTTGTATTCCTCGTTTGGCATCTAGGCGCTTTTTTTGAACTTTGAGTTTATTTTCACCTTGCTCAAGTGAATTAACTACATTGGAGCTAACCCTATTTACTTCTTCGGTTAAGCGTGCATCTGCAGTATATTGCTGGGGTTGTTTATTTTTATTACAAATTATAAATAGCCATACCATTAAAGCAAAGAAACTAAACCAAGCTAAAGGTCTTGAAAAACTCATCAATATCAACAATGCCACGCCTATTAAAAAGACAATAGTCGCATTGACACGTATCCAAGTAATCATAGCCTCTACTGTACTGTTAGAATTCTCATGGAGGTCCTTTTCATGGGCTGCTCTTCTAGACATCCTAGTACCAGTCTGCCGGGTTGGGTTTGGACCATTATTAATAGAATTTTCTTGAGATACTTTTAAATTAAAGCCACAATGTGGGCACTTTTCATCATTTTCGTTTATGACTTGATCGCAATTAGGACACTTCATATTTCTTCCTCAACATTCAATTATTAATTTACTTGATGATGCTCTTTACTTGCTAGATTTACTAAAAAAATTGCCATTACAAATAATACTAAAATTACAATTACTACCCCGATAATTCTGCTCATATCTCCTTTAAATATTGCATCCCCACCAAAGGCATATAAGTATGAAGTTGGTAACATTCCAAATAATACTATTGGAAGATACTTCTTTATACTTAACTTCATATTAGCACAAGCGTAATTAACTAATACACTTGGTATAAACGGAATCATGAAACCGATACTTAAACCTAATAAGGGATTGTTTTGTTGCAAAAGAAATTTCAAAATTTTATTTTCTTTAAAGCGATGAGAAAAATCAATTTTTTCAATTAATGAAAGAATTATACTGTTGCCTATAATATTACCAATCCAATTAATTAAAAAGCCTATCCAAGGCCCGTAACATAATCCTGCCAAGATACATATTAAAGAGTTAGACAAGCCAGGAATCGCATTTAGGATCGCTATCAGACCTAGCAAGAATATACTATCCCTAAGTTCGTGTTGTCTAATAAGTATTAGTAACTTTTCCTGGGTATTATCAGTAGGATGTAATAAGAGATTAACTTCTGGACGATAATCTCGATATAGTAAAGCTATTAAGATAAAAGCAAATCCTAAGCCTATAACTACTAAAATTGTTTTTTTAAATTTCTTTTTCATATCAATTCTTTCGTAGACTAAACAAAAATCCATTCATACTTAGTATTATTTTCTAACAAATTAACCCAATAAGCAAAAAAGTTCGCAGCCAAAAACTACGAACCTTTTAAAATTATTCATTTAGCTTACTTAGAAGTACTTTTCTTTTTAAGCCAATTAAAGTTAAGTCCTTCATAAGTAATTTTCATTGCTGCTGACATATTTATCGGAATTAAGAAGATTAGTAATAATAAACCAAAGATCACCGCTAAGGCAACCTCAATCAAAGTTGGAACACCCGATGGCATCAATGCAGCAAATGTACCACCTAAGATAATTGCAGCAGAAATGACTACGACACCAATTGCAATACATGCCTTTAGGATTCTTTCACTAGCTGTCATATTGCTATCTTCAATTCCTTCTTCACGATATCGCATCATCAAGAAGATACTATAGTCTACACCAAGTGCTACTAACATAATGAAGCTAAAGAACGGCGTATTCCAAGTTAACATTGAACGATGCATAATGTCTTTTACTACTAATTCAGTTATTGATAAGGATGTGAAGTAAGCGATTAATAAAGTACCTAAGATAAATACAGGCTGTAATACTGAACGGGTAATAATAATCAAGGCGATTCCGATACCAACTAGCATGATAGTAGCTGTTCTTAAGAAGTCTTGGCTAGCAATACTTTGTGTATCATAAATTTTTTCAGATTGACCACCCATTGCTACGGTTGCCTTATCTAAATTAGTTCCTTGAAGTGACATCTTAGCCATCTTATTAATTTCATTGGCTTTTTTAGCCATTTTCAATGAACTTGGATTACCCTTAAAGATAATCATAATCTTAGTAGCTTTTTTATCTTGGCTTAGATAGTTATCAATAGCTGGCTTAAAAGTAGCTGACTTCAGTACTTGAGTTGGAATATAAAAAGTATCTGCAGCAGCCGACTTACTTAATGGATTAGTATAATCTTCAATCTTGCCTAGTCCCTTATTGACCTTATTCATACCTTTAGTTAATTCAGGAGCTTGAGAATAAAGTTGCTTAGCACCAGAATTTAACTTATCTGCTGCAGGCATAGCTTGACCTATAGCACTCTGTACTTGAGTTAATCCACCTTGTAATTGTGTAATGGCACTTGCTGCCCCTGGTAAGGCAACATTAGAAGCAGTCGCTAATTCATTGACTGAGCTTCTTAAAGTAGATAGTTGTCCCATACTACTTTGAAGTCCTTGCATACTTGAAGCTACACTAGTCATGGATCCAGCAAGTGAACGATCTGCTAAGCCCGCAGCTTGTAAGTTGTTAGCGACTTGTTGCAATTGTCGACCAGCTGCTATTTGTTGACTATTAACCTTAGACTTAACTCCTTGCAAGGTTTGTTGCATTACCTTACCCATTGCAGCTTGCTGAGCAGTAGTTAATCTTGCCTGGCTAGCAGCATTTTGATATTGGGACATAATTTGCGTGGTATCCATATTTGAACTTGAACTAGCAGCTTGAATATTTCTTAAGTTATTACCAGCAGATGTTAAATTATTACCAATATTTTGAGCTTGAGTTCCAACATTATTCAAATTACCAGCAATACTTGCTGTATTTGGCATTTGGGCATTTTGAAGTCCACTATTAATTTGTTGAATACCGTTGTTAATTTGTGGCAAGCCACTTTGAAGTTGAGCCAATTGACTAGAGCTACCAGACATTTGCTCACTTAATTGGTCATTCATAGTACTTAAGCCACTGCTTAATTGTTCAGTACCATCACTTAATTGACCTAATCCTGTAGTTAGTTGTTCAGAACCCTTAGATAATTTATTTAAACCTTTTTTTGCGCTAGATAGACCGCTATTAACTGTCTTAAGTTGATTATAAAGGTAAAGGTCACTGACCTTCTTACCAGCAGGCTGCGTAATTGACATTACGCTAGATACATCTTTATCTTTTTTGATTTTCTTAGTAAGAGCATCAATTTCTTTGAGATACTTTTCATTATCAAGTTTTTTGTTGTTCTTAATATACAGGGTCGAATATTCTGCTGTTCCCTTAGTGAAGTGATCTTGAATAACTAATAAACCAGCTTTAGCAGGTTCAGAATCCCTTAGCTCATCTGCATCATCATAATTTAGATGATTAGAATATTGCAACATAATTGGAACTGTGATGATGGCAGCTACAGCTAAAAAGATCAGTGGGTACTTCAAAGTACTCTTAGATAACCAGCCCCAAAGTTTGGAAGATGATTTGCCGTTAAATTCTTTAACTGGCCAGAACATTTTTTCACCTAAAGTAGCCATAAAGAATGGATTTAGGGTTAAAAGAACTAGTAACAAGACAGCGACACCAACAGCAACACCAACAGCTGACTTATAAATTGAGAATTTAGCTAAGCCAAGGGCAGTAAAACCAATCAAAATTGACGAACCAGAGAATAAGATTGTGCGTCCTGCCTTTTTGCGGGCATCTTTAGCTGCCTCATAGCGCCCCATATCAGCGCCCAAGTTTTCCTTAAACTTATCATACAACAGGATATTATAGTCTGTCCCAATACCAAATAGGACAATAACCATAAATACCTGAGTAAAGTTAGAAAATGGGAAGTTAGCATGTTCCACTAAGTTAGTAACTAAGGAGAATGATACTAAGAATGAAATTCCTACAGTTAATAACGAAATTAATGGCACAATTGGTGAACGGAATACTAAAACTAAAACAATAAAAATAAAGATTACTGTAATTGCTTCGGTTTTCTTAATACCTTCCTGTACTTCTTCTGAAAAACTGTCTTCCAGAATCTTAACACCAGTGACATAAGTCCTTAGCCCCTTAGTTTTAGCTGCTTTTATTAACGCTTTATTAGTAGCTGACACAGTTGAATGGTTCTTATCAATATTTAATTGAACTATTTCTGTCGTCTTATCTTTAGAAATTAATTGCTTTTTAGCAGCTTCATTATCATTAGGGGTCATCATAGACTTAATACCTAAGCTCTTTTTATTGTCTTGGAGGTATTGAATCGTATTATTAATTTCAGATTTATCCTCACTTGTAAGCTTGCCATTCTTCTTATTAAAGACAATCCCAGCTTCATAAGTATTATCTTGATTATGACCCCACTTATTTTGAATATTAGTGGCGATTGAACTTTCAACATTTTTAGGAAGTGTGATATCCGAATGTGCACGTGTTAATGCATTTACATTTGGTAGTGTCACTACAGCAATTATTAAAATTGCCAACCATGCTATTAATGAGCCTACATGGTTCTTGATGAAATTCTTCATCGAGCTAATCCTTTCTCTAATAACTTTCCTTAACTAACCTTTTCTTTAGGTGCGACCAGTCTAAGAAGTAATTGGTGATAATTATCATTTGA
This sequence comes from Lactobacillus colini, assembly GCF_017874575.1. Classification (GTDB taxonomy): domain Bacteria; phylum Bacillota; class Bacilli; order Lactobacillales; family Lactobacillaceae; genus Lactobacillus; species Lactobacillus colini. The sequence continues at coordinate 11,499 of NZ_JAGGLU010000006.1, forward strand.
TTGCTTCTCAGTTTCATGTTCAAACATGTGTGACCTATCTAAGAAGACATATCCCAATACAGCCGCCAATAATCCATGTAAAGAAACGATGTTTTTGTTATCAACATCGAGCTTTTCACCTAATTTTACAATTTGGTGCACCTCTTGCTTAACCCCTGAATTGTTCCCAATCTCATCTATATTGTAAAAAATACTCGACATTGCGTGGTCATTCAAAAGAAAATTTCTAATCTCATCTGCAAAGGCAAACATAGCCTCGCGACCAGATAATCCAACTATCTCTTGTAATAATTGTTGACGCAGAACTTGCAATCTCTTAACACAGACTAGCGAGAGCAACTCTTGGCGATTAGCGACATAGTGATAAAGTGATTGCGAACGAATATTTAATTCTTGGGCTAAGTGCGGCATTGTCAGTGCACTTAGTCCCTCATTATTAATTATTTCGGTTGCTTTGGCAATAACCTTATCTTTATCTAAAATTCTATGTTTAGTTATGGTCCTCACCTCGATTTTTCTATACCTAGATACTATATCATCAAATGGTGTAGATTACAATCTACAATCTGTAGATTTTTGATAAAAAAATAAAACTTTATTACCAAATTCTCGACAACTAAGCATTCAGAAATAAAGTTCCATGTTAAAATTATTTTTTACTTTCGCTTATTCTTTATCGCTTGTGGACTGCACTATTAACAGCCTCACCTAAAGATTCATAATTAAAGTCTGCTTTCTCATTGATGCAGGCCAGAGCATAATTTTTACCATTGACTTCTACTAATGCTACACCACCACTAGGTCCACTAATGCTATAAGACCTGCCTGATATTTTGGCAGTTAGTTTTTTATTCTTTGATCCAATTAAATAGCCGATTATTCTAGTATCATGCATAACGCCTAAAACTTTCCCTTGATAAAGAGATTTCATAACCTTAGTCATATCATAAGCACTAGTTTGACCAATATTCTTGCTACCAAATTTACCAGTAATTTCAGTATTAGTTGCTCCAAATTTTTTAGCTACTTTATTAACTTGCTTGCGTCCAATTTTATTTAAGAGAATATTTGCAGCTACATCACTATCCTGATTTATCATCATATCTCTAATATAAGTATAGCTATATTGCAATCCTGTCTGGAGCATCTTATCCTTAGACTTTAGTTGATCACTAGATTTTATTTTATAAGAATAATTAGCAATTATTTTTTTAGATTTTACTGCGTTTTCATAAGCCAGTAAGAGATAAAATTTTAAGCTGCTTTTTGCCTGTAAACTTGCCTTATTGTTATTAGCCACCCTAGCAAAGTCATTAGGCTTATCTAAATCCAAAAAGCTAACTTGATAATTCTCATCTTGGTCAGCTAACTGCTTTTTGATATCCTTGACAATCTTTTTATTGCTTCCAGAAGCAATTGTTAATTTAGAAGTAGTTTTTTTCTTCACAGTTTTTTTAACACTTTTTTTAGGTGCTGGAGCCTTATTGACAGATTTTTTACTTTGCTTATGTTGAGTTACTTTAGTAGTATTGCCATTATAGACTTCAATCTTAGTCATTTTTATACGATTAATATTTGTCATATAAAATGCTAAACTACAAAATGCTACTAAAGCTGAACCAAAAAATATTTTATTTTTCATAAGAATAATTCCCTTGTGTTTTTTTATTTATTTTATCATGCAAAAAATGATAAAGTAGTAAAAAGGTTAATATGATTTATTTCATTAACTATAGACCATACATATAAAGTTATAATATAATGTATGCGTTCACAAATTAATCTTTAGATTAAACTTTAAATTTTATAGGAGAAATGGTTATCTATTATGATTAAATACATGATTGGTATTGATGCTGGTGGTACTCACTCTACTGCTATTGCATATGACGAAAATGGTAAAGAATTAGGTCGCGCAGAAAGCGGTCCAGGTCAAATCAATAACGATTACGATCTTGGTATTAAAAATATTGCCGCTGCAGTCAATGAATTACGCGATAAAATCGACGGCGACTGTGTTAAAGTTTTAGCAGGTATTGCTGGACTATCAGTTGTAGGAAATGCACCAGAAGTTGCTGCAACAATTTCTTCATTAGTTGGTAACATTCCAACTCGTGCTATTACTGACTCTTTATTAGCACTTTATAACGGTCTAGAAGGTGCTGACGGTGCATTAGTTATTGCAGGTACCGGTTCAGTTGTTAACGGCCGTCAAAATGGCTCATTAATTTCTGTTGGTGGCTACGGTTCATTACTTGGTGATGAAGGTAGTGGTTACGCTATTACTAAAGCCGCTCTTCAAGCAGCATTACTTAAATGGGATAAACGCGAAAAGAGTTCATTAGTTGACCTCTTTGTTAAGATTTGGAAGCTTGATTCAATGAATGATGCTCCTGCTAAATTCTACGAAATGACCAGCCCAGAAGTTGCTTCTAACGCCGTTGAAGTGGCTAAACTTGCAGATAGCGGTGATGAAGAAGCTCGTGATATTATCCAACATCAAGCTCATCTTCTTGCTAGAGATATTATAATGTGCCTTAACCGTTACGAAGAACCTAAGCCAATGCGTGTTGCTTTAACTGGTTCTGTTCTTTCTAATAACGCTATGATTCGTTCATTTATGGAAGATGAAGTTAAGGAACAATATCCTGATGTTGTTTTCAGTGTTTCAAACGGTGAAAACGCACGTGGCGTTATCTTCGACAAGAGTAAGGACTACCGTTACTTCACTAATCACGAAGATGAAAAATAAAAAACTAACTTACTTACAAAAATCCGATGCAAATGCATCGGATTTTTGTGTTTTATTGCTGAATTTAGAGTCTTTTTCTCATACCAATATGTTTAACTCCGCCTTCTAAGAAATAGTCACCTTCGGTTTCATAGCCAAGATTGGCATAGAAATCTTGCACATATGCTTGCGCATGGCAAAAAATACTTTCTGCATGGACTTCATTTTTTAAATAATCATGAACTGCTTCTAACATTTTTTGCCCTAAATGTTTTCCACGAGCTTTTTTTGAAACAACTACCCGCCCTAAAGTCCATGTTTTATGTTCATCTTGAAAAATTCGACAAGTTGCTAGGGCATCATTTCTTTCATCATTCAATAAAAATACATGGATTGCCTTTAAGTCTTGGTCATCTAGGTCAGGTAAGGTAATTTTTTGTTCAGCTACAAAAACTTCATTTCTCAACCGAAAAATGCAAAAAACTTCTTGTCCAGTCATTTCATCAATTTTTTTAAACTCAAAATTCATCCTAGGCCTCGTCAGTTAAGCTTTTTAATAAAATATAATCAGTCTGAGGGTCATCACCTACAATAAAAGTATGCTGGCTAATGCGCTTAAATCCATCCTTTTGATAGAATTTTTGAGCATTAAGATTATGCTCCCAAACTCCCAACCACATATTATCTTTATTGTTTTCTCGCGCGATCTTTTCAGCTAATTTAATTAGCACTAATCCTAGCCCACGATGTTGGTAATCTTTAGATAGATAGATTCGCTCTACTTCCAAAGCATTTTTGGCAACATCTTCACTTTGAGCGTCAGCTTCATTTACCTTTAGATAACCGGCGACTTTATTGTCAACTAGCAAAAAGAAAAATTGACTGTTAGGATTTTTTATTTCCTTGAGTAACTTTTCTTCATCATAGGCTTTATCTAAAAACTCTGCCATATTTTCTGCACTATTATCAGCTCCAAAGGTTTCTTTAAAGGTTAAACGTGAAATCTTTTGAAGTTCTTTAACATCTCTTGTAGTAACTTTCTTGATTGTATAATCCATTAATATCCCCTTCTACCGCCATTTTTGACAAAATTCCAACTTCTTGATGTATTACGTTCAACCTTGGCTAACATTTCCTGTAACGATTTTTGTTCATCTTCTGAGAGTCCAGCTAGGGCATTTTTATTAGAGTAAGCATTTTCTCTTTCAATTACTTCTGCAAGATGTAATCCTTTATCAGTTACAAAGAGCCGTTTAATCTTTTTATTTTTTTCATCAGCTTCTTTATGAACCAAGCCTTGCTTTTCTAACTTTTGAATACTGCGAGCAGCAGTAGTTCGGTCTACATTTAATAAGTTAGCTAACTGATCAGAGAATAAGCCTGGATATTCCATAATCCTTACCAAGTATAAATATTGACCTCGATTCAAGTTAATCTTTTTAAACTCAATATTAGCAATAGAATCTAATGCTCGAGCAATTGTACCAATTTGTCGCAAAATATCTTCACTCATATTTATCTTCCTTTCAAAATTATTTTATCTAAAAATTGTCGTACTTACCACGATATAGTTTTAAAAAGTTAAAAAATATTCACTCCTAGTAAAAAATAGGCTATCCTTATATGTGTTAATTAATTCTTAGAGAGGATAACAATATGCAACTGATCGGAATAATTTTAGCTTTCATCGTTGGAGTTGAACATTTAGGCATCTGCTTTTTAGAAATGTTTGCCAAACCTGAAATGCAGGCCAAGGCCTTTGACATGGATTCTAACTTTTTAAAACAAAAGCCAGCTCAGATTTCAATGGCCAACCAAGGAATTTATAATGGCATGCTGGGGCTTTTAATTATATTGACCTGGTTTATTTTTCCAATGCACTATTTAGTAATGGTATGGCAACTACTATTAGGATTTATAGTCGTAGTTGCAATATTTGGTGGCTTTACCGCAACTAAAAAGATCTTTATTGTCCAAATGTTGCCAGCTTTAATTGCTTTGATTTGTATATCGCTTTAGCATAAAGAGAGTAGTCCTAGTTCTCGTGACTGCTCTCTTTTAAGCATAAATTTAATTTTATTAATCTCAGGCACTTTGAAGTTAAGTCTTATCATCAATCAATTTGTAAATTTCAATTACCTCCTTTTTTGCTTAAGCAAAAATATTCTCTATCTTTTTTAAATACATAAATAGTTAGTATAATTATGTAATAAATCAACAAACCGTTTACTTAACTTAACAGCTAATATATAATACTATTTTAAAATAGTAGAACAAGATAATAGCATCTTTGTCACTAATGAAACTAAATTTGAAAAATCAAGAATTATAAAAAAGATACTAGAAAATGTAAATTTTTATGCCTAACTTCATACAAATAAAGTTAAGCATGAATAAAAAATGCTAAAAAGCTATGAATAAACTTGCTAATGAACTAGGCTTAACAGTAATGATCTTGAACTTAAAAAATATGATACTTTAATTTATGAAAAAGAAGACGCTAATGATTAATAATTTAGAACTAAAAAAACAATTGCTAGACATAATAAAGCAGTATGATGATCCTCATACTGCTTTACCTGAAGATGAACATCCAGATTTATCTAAACTTAGTATGGAAGATTCATTAAGATACTTCACATTACCTATGGCCTTAGATTATAGAAGAGATTCTTATAAGCTATGGCAAAGTGCAAAAGCGACTTTTTTGGATCCAGCTACTAACTTTGTATTCAAGCCAGAGGAAGTAATTAATTTAAGCGTTAATGACGTTCAAGAAGCATTAACTAAATATAAATTAGCAATTCAATATAATAAACAAACTGAGATATGGATAAAATTATGCGAAACCTTGCACAATAATTACAATGATAAAGTATCTGAGTTATTGGCAACAAACAATTATTCTGTTATGCTCTTGAAAAAAGAAATGCAGAAAACTAATAAAAAATCATATCCATATATTTCAGGAGATAAGTTATTTAACTATTGGCTAATGGTTCTAAAGAAATATCTAGATATTCCATTGCAGGATATAGAGAAGTTATCTCTTGCAATAGATTCACATATAGTTAAAGCAAGCTATAAGTTACAAGTAATTACTGAAGAGGAATTAAATAAATATAACAGTGCCAAGTTATCAATGAGAGCATGGGATAAAGTACTACAAGAAACATCAATACGAGCAATTGATTTACAAAATCCTTTATGGCTTTGGGCAAAAAATGAATTAAACGAATAATAGCACAAAAATTAAACATAAAAAGAGATTTCCAAATTGTAGGAAATCTCTTTTTATGTTTAATCTAAATTTTATTGATTCCAAGCGCTTTGAAGTTTAGTCTTGCCAGCATCAATTTGTGAGTTCCAGCTGCTGCCCTTCTTTGCTTGAGCAAAGATATTTTGCATAATTGGGTTTAGTTCACTGTATGCAGCGTTACCGTTGGTTACTACTGGTACACTGTACAAGTTCTTCATAGCCTTACTCAATTGAGCTGGGACTTTAGACTTAGTTGAGTTCTTGTAAGCTGCTGAATTAATTACTGAATTAGTTACAGGAATATAACCAGTTTGGTTAGCCCAAGTTAATTGTTGCTTCTTGCCTAATAAGTACTTAATGTACATGAATGCGGCAGCTTTTTGTTCTGCAGTACCCTTGTTGAACATGTAAATATCAGTACCTTGTTGCATATTGTATTTTGAAGGACGTGGTGCAACACCGTATTGGAACTTGTTACCTACACCCATCTTAACAAATCCTTCACCAGCACTTGTACCAACGAACATAGCTACCTTTTCGTTAGAGAAGTCACCAGAAAGGTAACCTGCTGAACCAGCAGTCTTGAAATAACCAGCCTTGATACCATCTGCGTAGTAGTTGATTACCTTCTTAGATTTAGAACTAGTGAAGTCTAAGTTCTTACTAAAGTTCACACCTTCATCTTTCATACCCAAAACGTAGTAATTTGAAAGTGAATCAAATCCAGCACCAACCACTTTACCCTTACTCTTCTTGTAAATAGTTTGAGCTGCTTGCTTTAATTCAGCCATTGTCTTAGGTACCTTAACACCGTATTTATCTAATAAGTCCTTGTTATAAGTTAACATTTCAACTGACTTATTAAATGGAATACCGTATTGTGTTCCCTTAATTTGAGCACCATCTAACAATTCTTGTCTAATATCACTCTTAGCTGCAGAGCCCCAACCAATATCAGAATTATTAATATATGGCGTCATGTCAACCAAACGCTTAGAGTTAGCTGCATTAATTAACCAACCTGGGTATGCTTGAGTAATAGTAGGTAAATTATTTGGTGATTGCAAGGTGGAATTAATCTTAGCTTGCAAGTCAGTATACTTACCTTGGAATTCAAGCTTAACTGTAACTTTTGGATTCTTCTTTTCAAAGTCCTTAGTTAAACTCTTCAATGTCTTTTCCTGGGTTCCAGTCATACCATGCCAGAAAACAACAGTTGTTTTCTTAGTGATCTTAGTTGGAATCTTAGCAGAACTGCTACTACTATTGCTGCTCTTATTTGAACAAGCTGCAGTACCTAAAAGTGCTAATGCAGCAACACTAACAGCGGCTAACTTTTTAGTGAACTTCATTGGGTCCTCCCATAAAACAAAATATAAAATACAACAATTTTAATTTTAACTAAGTGTGAATACTTCTCCACGCTTAGGTAAAACCCGTTTCCCAAATGGGTTTTCTTCTAATTCTGGATGCAATGTGTGCACCGGAGCCAAAATCTTCGGCTCAAAACCCGCAATGATTTCTTTAAGTTCCTTGGCATCGGCATGCCCAGAGCAACGTAATGCCACGAACTCAATTCCTCGCTTCTCAAAGCCTTCAACAAAAGGCCGATAAGCTGGATCGAAATCACCTAGTGGCTGCGCATTACTATGAATGTATAAGCCACCTTCTTGTAACTTATCGTAATCTCCAACTGCTTGCCAGAAGAATTGGTGATCATCAGCAAGTAAGTCGGAGTAACTTACTTCTAATTCAGATTTAAGATCATCAATCTTTGTCTCTCCTGGCAAGTAATAATATGCTACATCCTGATCAAGAGCACCTTTTAATAGCTGTGCCCGCTTAGCATGCAAGACAACCTTCCTAGGTGAATCAGAGATAATTCTTAACATTCTCTCAACATTAGTTAAGTAAGTATTGAAAGTAATCTGGCGTTGAGGATTATCTTTTTGGTACTGGATGATTTGTTCAGTTAATTCATTCTCATTTTTGGGACCCTGGAATTCTTCTCCATCTTTTTGCTCTGGAAACGAAACTCCAGTCCCTTCAATGATTAACATGTCACATCCCTTACCCTTAGCCATAAACTCACGCACCCAGTCTGGATGATAGCCATGCAAGCGAATATCGCCTGTATGAACGATAGTCTTATCAGGTGTATGGATGATTAATCCTGTAGCCCCATAAGCATCATGATCACTAGGAACTATTTCCAGGGTAATATCTCCAACCTGGATAGGCTCGTTGAGTTTAGCAGCGATAATTGGTCTAGTATATCCCTTCGGCTTATCTGCTGCTGGCAAAAGGAAGTCCCCATCCCTATTTAAAGCAGGTAATAAATGCGCCGTAATTGGTCCTGTGTAAAGTGGTATTTCAGGAGATAACAAATTTAGCGCCTTACTATGATCTAAATGCACATGTGAAATATAGGCTGCACTGTGTTGCCAATGCTCATGGTCAATCTCTTTACCAGTAACTTTACTATCATAGAAGTTAGGTACATCACCAATTAATTGATTTTTAATCAATACTTCGTATGTTTCATCTTCTAAACTTAGACCAAGTTCAGGTCGATAAACTTCGCCCAAATCAAATAACACATGTGACTTATCATATGCCACTTCAATCATTGGACCACCTATCGTAGTCAATCCATTATAAAAAGTTACTGTCGTTTTAGGCTTTAAGGTCATTTCTTACTACCCCATTAATAATCTGTTTTCTGAAGATAAAGTAAATAATCAATACTGGTAATACAGTTAAAGTAGCTGCGGCTAATTGCAATTGGGTTTGAGCACCTGCATCATTAGCAAAGGATGACAACCCATTATTCAATAGTCTCATACTATCTTCGTTAGTTACCAATAATGGCCATAAGAATGAATTCCATCCTGAAATAAAGCTAAGCAAGGCTACTGTTACTAGTCCACCCTTAGACATTGGCACTAAAATCTTCCAAACGTATTCCCAATCTGATGCGCCATCAATTTTAGAAGCTTTATAAATAGTTGGTGAAATTGCAGTAAAGTAGCTTTGAAGATAATACATGTAAAAAATTGAAGTTAAGAATGGCAAGACCAAGCCCAAGTAAGTATTAAGCAAGCCTAACTGTGCGATTGTATTATAGTTAGTAAAAATTATTGCCTCACCTGGTACCATCAACAAGGATAAGAATACTAATTGAACAAATCCCTTTCCCTTAAACTTCAAACTAGTCATCGCAAAAGCGCCTAATACTGAAGTAAATAAAGTGACAACTGTAGTTACACTAGCTGTAATGAAGGTATTCAAAAAGTATCTAGCAAATGGAGCCTGCTGGAATACCTTTTGATAATTAGACCAGTTCCAGTTCTTAGGGATAATAGTAGGTGGGATAGTTGTCGTTTCTTGATAAGACATCAATCCGCCCAAAATCATATAGATAAACGGAAAGACCGTTACAATAGCAAAGATGGCTATAAAGAGATAAACAAATATCATACCCCAACGGAATTTACTTTTTTGCTTCATCTTAGCTATTCACCTTCTTCATGAGTTTTCTTTGTAAGTAAGTTACAAATAAGATAAACAAGAATAATACTACTGTAGCTGCCATTGCTACTCCAGGTGTTCCTACTATTTGGAACTTATTATAGATATAGAACACAGCAGTCATAGCGGAGTTACCAATTCCAGCTTGTCCATTAAACAAGGCATAGACCTGAGTATAAATCTTGAATGCCCCAATGATATTAACAGTTAACAAAAAGGCAATTGTTGGAACAAGTTGAGGTAAGGTAATTCTCCAGAACTTTTCTTTATCACTGGCGCCATACATATTAGCTAAAACGTAGTAATTAGGGTCAATATTTCTTAAAGCTCCCATTAAGATAACAATATTAAAAGCCAACGACGACCAAATACCAAAGATAATCAATGATACTAAGCTTAAACTAGGATTATCTAACCAGTCTGGCTGTGGTAAGTGAACCGCCTTTAATAAGAAATTTAGTAAACCATATTCGCCATTAAAGATGTATCTAAATACGATTCCAATTGCAATTGTACTTGTTACATAAGGCATGAAAAACATCGTTTCAAAAAAAGCTGTATGCTTGATCTTGGAAAAAATAAACCAAGCTAAAGCGATTGAAATTACTAAAGCAACTGGAACAGCAACGAAAGCATAAATCGCAGTATTCTTTAATGCACGCCAAAACTCTGGATCAACAAAAATATATTTGTAATTCTGTAAGCCATTAAAGTGCATGTCAATTAAAGGACCACCCTGAAAGCTCATCAAAAAAGCCCTAATAATTGGCCAAATACTGAATAAAGTGATTAAAACTAGAGATGGAGCTAGAAAGAGCCAAGCTTTTTTCTGGTTTTCTTTCATTAGTAAACACGCTCCCCATTATCTTTAAACAGAAATGCCCGATTTAAGTTCATATTGAGGCTAATCTTATCTCCAGAATTTACATCTTGTTCTAAGTCAATTAAAGCACGCTCTTGTAAATTATCATGCGTAAACTTAACTACACGCTCGCGTCCAATCAACTCAACATCGTCTACTACACAGTTCAATAATCCATCTTCATCAAGTGATAAGTTCTCTGGACGAATAGCTAAAGTATATTCGCCATCTTCTAAAGATTCTGGTAGGCGACTTGGCGTAAGTTCACTAACCGAGAAGCTAAAGCCAGCACCAATAATATTGTTATCTTCAACACGAACTTTAAAGTTATCAATCACAGGATTACCAATAAAGTTAGCAACAAATTGATTATTAGGATTCAAGTAAAGTTCTTGCCCTGAATCATCTTGCTGGATAACACCTTCATGGAACAAAATAATCTTATCCCCAATTGACAAAGCTTCTTCTTGATCGTGAGTAACAAATAAGGTAGTAATTCCGACTTCTTTGACTAAGGAGCGGATTTCTTCACGAATCTTTAAGCGCAAACGTGCATCAAGGTTACTTAAAGGTTCATCCATCAATAAAATCTGTGGCTCTTGAACCAAAGCACGGGCAATTGCAACACGTTGCTGCTGACCACCTGATAATTTACCTGGCTTTTGATCAGCTAAGTCTTCAATATGAGTAAGTTCCATAAAGTGCTCGGCAATCTTTTGTGCTTCAGCCTTAGACTTTTTATTTTTACCGACTGTCATTGGGAACATAACATTTTGTAAAACAGTCATATGAGGATACAAAGCATAATTTTGGAAGACATAACCAATATTACGATCCTTCGGCTCAACATCTAACATTGACTTGCCGTTAACAATGATATCGCCGCCAGTGGGATTTAATAAACCAGCGATCATATTTAAAGTCGTTGTCTTACCGCAACCACTTGGTCCTAGCAAGCAGACTAAGTCACCCTTCTTAACGGAAAAACTAACAGATTTAATGGCTTGATAGCCATTTTCGTATGTTTTTTCTAATTGTTTTACTTCAATAAAATTATCGTTGCTCATTTAACTCTCACTACTATATATAGAATTTATTTATGTTTATTCACCACAAATTGTATTATAAATCTGGCTCAAGCACAAACCTTTTTTATAAGAAAAAATTCGGACTTCATCAATTCTATACAAATAAGTTGATAATTTTTTCACTAAAATTAATCAAAAGCTGAACTTTATAATATAAAATTGATATATAAATCGTTCTCTGCTGTATAGAATAAATTACAATCATTGAATTGTCAACATACTATATATTGATGCAAATAATAAAGACGAACAATACTACTATTTTCAAAAAAATAAAAATACACAAATAATTTTTGTCTCATAAAAAAGCCTTCAAAAAAATTGAAGACTTTTAAACCTTTATTCATTAACGTACATATTACGATCTATTCTTGCCCTACCATTTGCATAATTAAAGGTGTAATTTGGCTGTACATTAAAAATATAGACATTAAAATCTAAATTACCAGCAAGAGAAATTGCCTGCAAATTAATTCCCCGCGCCATTAATTCATTTCCTCTAAAGATTGGCGTTGCTTGATATATCACCTTATAGCCTTGACGCAGGGCTTTACGGACTTTAGATTCAAAAATTGTTTGAATTTTTTGATTCGTAAAAGCACTCTGAGTAAATAAGTTCTTAGGATTATTCTGGTCACCTGACTTATTCGCTGGATTATAATTTCCATCTTGGTCAATACCTGCCGACACAGAATATGCAATTAAGTGGCCACGGTTATAAATCTGAACACCATTGCGCCTATTTGAATGCCAACCAGTTGGATCAACATATTGACGCACACGCAAGCTCTGGTCAGCAACGTTACGCCTTTCTAAAAAGGCTGTGTTAGATGACGAAGTCCGATTTAAATTATCTAAATTAGAATAAATAACCTTATTAACTTTCCAGGCATTTTTGATTAATGTAGAGTGGTTATTATTGACATATACATAAGCTTGCCCACCACTCTTAAAGTTTAGATTGGCTAATTTTTGATAGTCTGTTTTGGACAACCCACCGTAGGGAGTATTAGCGGTACCAGCATTTTGGGTAGTATCAGGATTATTATTTGTGTCATTGGCATGATTAGGTTTACCCCACTGATAAACAGCAAAAATAACCATAATAAAAAATATAATCCAACTTATTATTTGTTGATTGCGTTTATTTTTCCTTTTTCTTCTTTTCGCCATAAAATATCTCACTTAACTTCAAACTAAATTATACTAATTCTAAGTTAACTACCAGCTACTAAGGTAGCTGGCTTGCAGACTTCAAGCTTCAGCTCATCACCTTAGCTCTACTAGCTGCAACTTATCCAGATAAGGCACTACCTCAAGCCGTTGACGAAAGCAAGCTTTCGTGACTGACTCTTGGTCTTACACGCCAATTACCAGGACTTTCGACGTGAGTTACCAAACACCGATAGATTCTTTATTGTCTATCTACAAAAGACATATTCGTTATTAGCTACTTTTAATGATTGATGTCCTTTAGCTAGAATATTCTTAGCGGCATTGTAGTCTCTAACGTGATGTTTTCCGCAATTAGGACAATCCCACTCACGCTGGTCTAGCGTTCTAAAAAATATATTCAAACATATCTAGTGCTTACACATTAGTAATTTATATGTTTTATTTTTCTCACTGCCGTCTACGCAATCATTCCAGCCATATCCCCTCAGAGATATAGTCACATTGGATCACCACGCCTAAATGACCGATCATTCCACTGACCTTTTTACATCATCTAGGTTGCTAATCTTTTTAGATTAGTCTGACAACTCCTAGCTCAAATTACTCTGAGCACAGACGGAACTCGCCTGCAATACGTTGAATTAATAAAGCTTATAAATTATGCAAATGCGTAAACTCTATCATTTGTTTTCTTTTGTTTTAGAATGCTTTTCATCATTGACTTACTATAGCGCATTAATACAGGAGCTACTTTTTCATCTCGATCCGCTTTATATCCACAACCATAACAAATAAATTCATTATGTGCCGTTTTATGCTTTTTATTACCGCTTAAACTAATTTTTTCATCGCCGGTTTTAATCAATCCGCATTTAGGACACATCTGTGTAGATGGAAATAGCTTATCTGCAATAATCAGCCTTCTACCATACTCTTGACACTTATATTCAAGCGTTCGTCTGAAATATCCAGCCATTGCTCGATGCATTCCTTTAGAGGCTACATGGCTCATAAGCATCTTTTTAACATTTAGATCTTCAATTGTAATTGCATCATGATATTTAACTAAATAAGTAGTATATTTCTGCATCAAGTCGTGTTGAATATTAGTAACTTTTCGGTGATCTCTACGCAGGTGTTCTTGAATTATTTGATAATTTTTTGATTGTCTTGCCTTTTTCGTACCATTGACTATCCTTTTTTTGGCAAGCATTCTTTGATAGTGCTTAATTCTTTTGTACAGAAATTCCAGTCTTTTAGGTAAAACAGTTAAGCGATAGCCTGTTGAAACATACTCTCTTGTATTAACATCAACGGCATCGTTTTGTCCTGTCTTCATTAAATGAAGCAAGGTTTTTTCTTGAGCAATAGCTACATAGTAATTGTCATCTTTCTTAATAACAGTTATTGTTTTAAGTTTTTGATCAGGTAGTTTTTCGGCCATTCTGATATCACCATAGGCTTCTTTTTCATTAGCACCACTGGTTAAATGAAGTTTGCCTTGTTTAATGCTTGCCTGATCATCTTTGTAAGAACCAGTTAGTGAAGTTAAATTCTTGTATTTTGGCTTTTTTGCTTCAGGTCGTTTCTTATCAAAAAAAGCTTTATAGCTTTGACCCAGATCTTGCATGGTCAACCCTATCAAGTGCGCTGGAAAAAGATAATCTGAATTATTCTTTTCAGCTACAATCTCATTTCTAATACTACGCCAATTAGGAGAAGGATTAAGATGATGGTCAATTTGTTTAACCTTGATTTTGCCATGTTTGTCTTTTTTAGGAATGAATTCTGTATATAAAATTTTGTCTAGCAAAGAATGAGCCTGGTATTTCATCTCCCAGTAGGAGATACCTTTATTCCAAACAATATCTCGCATCTTGATATAGCGATTAATACGTCTCTTATTTTGATTATTTGGATAGATTTTGATTAGATGAGTTAGAGTTATTGTGTTCTTGCCCACGCTTTTGTTCTTCCTTTAATTCTTTTTTTATCTTACTTTGATATTTACGAATTCCATAAGAGCGGCTACTGAATACATGTAAGATAGTAATTAAATCATCAGTGATTTCTTGCTCAGGTGAAGTTTCTGGATTGTTTAAAACAATAATTTCAGCGTTATGTTCACTACAATATTGCTTAAACCAATCAAAGCCAAATCTTATAAAGCGATCTTTATAAGTAACGAATATTCGATTCACTTTTCTTGCTTCTACATCTTTCAATAACTTGTTCCATTTGGGACGTTTATAGTTCAACCCAGAACCAATATCAGTAATTTCTTCATTAAGAATAAATCCCTTAGCATTAGCGTAATTTCTAATGTATTCAAGTTGATGCTTTAATTCTGCTTTTTGACTATAAGATGATACTCTAGCATACGCCACATTTATTTCTTTTGTTTTAGACTTAATACCTAAAAATTCATTTAATTGATCTTCAGTATAGTATCTACGATTAGTTGTTGTTCGGTGCGCAACTAACTTTTTTTCACGATCAAGTCTTTGTAAAGTAGTAACTGATCGATTTATCTTTTTAGCAGCGTCTTTAGGCTTATAAATTTTCAAAAAAACACCTCAAATCTACTAATTATTATAACAGATTCGAGGTATAAATACACAATATTTAAATATAAGCAAGTATAATTAAATACATTTTTAATAACTATTAATTAACCGTAAGCTTTTTTGTACCGTTTGTCCCCATAACAAATTTACAGTCATAACAAGTCTGCGTTGTATAAGCTGGATTGACTAAAACGAAAGTTTTACCGTGCAGCGGTGCTTTATACTGAAGCATTCCAATAAATGTTCGCCAACCAACATCGCTAATGCTCATAGCCAAAGCGTGATCCTTCAATAAGTTCTTGCTTTTTAGATTTTCACCAACTACTAAATCGTGGTTCTTGATATATGCAGTTGAAAGTTGATCTAAAAAACTGTGTCTTTGATTGAAGATTCTGTGATGAAGTTTAGCCACCTTAATCTTTTGCTTTTGATAATTCTTAGACTGCCAAAGCTTGCGCTTTTCTTTCTTGGCTCTTCTGGCTCTTCTAGATAGCTTCCTTTGTTCTCTAGCTAGCTTATTTTTGATCTTTTGATAATACTTTGGGTTAGGCTCTTCATGTCCAGTTGTATCCATCAAGAAGTTCCTAACATTCAAGTCATAACCTACTTCAGAACTAGTTTTAGAATATGTTTCAGCTAGGGCATCATTGCTTTTAATTAAGAGTGAGATAAAGTATTCACCAGACGACAGATGAGAAATAGTGGCTTTCGTAATCCTAATTTCTTCGCCTTCAGGCAAAGGACGAGAAAGAACAACTTTCAAGTTGCCTAATTTGGGCAGCTTTAAGTGCTTCTTATCAATAAATCTAACTGTCCCATTGAATAAAGATTGCTTATTATCTTTAAGTCCAACATACTGACAATTAGTTGAATAAGACTGCTTTGGAGCAGATTTACGTTTGAACTTAGGATGACCTGCATGATTAACTTTTCTAAATAAGCTCCAGGCAGCTTGATAATTAATCTGAGTATTATAAGGCATCAAGCTATCTAAATCTTTATCAGCTAGCCAAGGGTATTTATCTGCAGTAATTCTGTCTAGTCCAGTCGATCTCTTCTTTGATTTAGCGATCACGTTTCCTTTAGAATTATAGCGCCAGTACTCTTCAGGTATTGGATAATGCTTATCTAATTTATTACGATGAATTGCACTGTCAGTACAAGAATTAGCTAAAAGCTGATTATAGATAAAGCGAGCAGTGTCCGTGTTCTTTTTGATAATGGCTTCTTGCTTATGATTAGGAAAAGCTCGCATCTTAAGACCAAGCATGTACTTCATTTCCGTTTTACGCATGTTTTTCACCGCCTGCAATTAATTATACCTTATGCCAATGTATGATACAATTATATTGTTAATGTCAGGTAATATAGGAGAACATATAAATGTCAATGAATAAGAAAAGAGACAAAATAAAAGATGCAGTCTATGAAAGAAGATATGTTTATACTACTCACTATCATCTAATCTGGTGTACCAAATATCGTAATCAAATTTTTACTACTCAAACACTGGCAAATGAGATGAAAGAGCTGTTACTACAAATTGCGCAAGATAATGACATCAAAATCGAAAAAATTGAAGTAATGCCAGAACATATTCATCTGCTTATTTCATTCAAGCCTCATAAAGCAGCTTCAAGCGTAATCAAAGCTCTAAAGGGAAGAAGTGCATTTTTATTTTTTCAAACTCATCCTGAGATTAAGAATTCTAAAATGTGGGGTGGACACTTATGGTCGTCTAGTTACTACTTGGGGACTGTAGGAAATATGTCGAAAGAAATTGTCGAAAAATATATCAATGATCAGATATACAATGCGAAAAAAGAAAAAAAGCCCTATCCATCCAGGGATTAAAATCCCTGGATTTTGGGGCAAATTTCATTAAAAATCATGCTAAAAAATACAATTTTTTTAAAATTATAGTTAACTTGTTACAATTAAGATGTAATTAGAGAAAGTGAGGTCAATCAAATTGGAATACTTTAACTTAAATGATGGTAACCGCATCCCTAAAGTAGGATTCGGAACTTACAAACTAAAGGGCGCCAGCGGCGTAAATGCTATTAAGGCAGCATTAGATGTTGGCTATCGCCTACTTGATTCTGCTGTCAACTATGAAAATGAAGGTACAGTTGGTGAAGCTATACGTAAATCTAGCGTTAAGCGTAGTGATATCTTTGTAACCTCTAAGCTTCCTGGACGCCACCATGACTATAAAGAAGCTATTGACCAAATTAAGGAATCATTGTTTGCTTCTGGATTAGATTATTTTGACATGTATTTGATCCACTGGCCAAATCCAAAGCATGGTGCATACGTTGATGCTTGGCAGGCATTAATTGATGCACAGCGCTTTGGCTTAGTTCGTTCAATTGGCGTTTCTAATTTTGAACCAGACCACTTAAGAAAGATAATTGCTGCAACTAGTGTAGTACCAGCTGTTAACCAAGTTGAACTTCACCCTTACTGGTCAAGTCGTGATGTTCGTGAGTTTGATGACAAGCACGGCATTATTACTGAAGCTTGGAGTCCACTCCGTCGCGGTAATGAAGTATTTTCTGAACCCATTATTAAAAAACTGGCTGAAAAATACCACAAGTCACCAGCTCAAGTTATCTTGCGTTGGGAAACACAATTGAATGTTGTGCCAATTCCAAAGGCAAGTTCATACGTCCACCAAGAAAGCAATATCGATATCTTCGACTTTGAATTAACCAAGGAAGAAATTGCCTCAATCTGTGCATTAGATGTCTTAAGCGCAAGACGTTTTGATCCAAATGAACATGAAGAAATGTAACTTTTTAACTTTAAAAGGGAATCTACAAAAATGGATTCCCTCTTTTTATTATGATCTTGCCCAATTATCTAAAACATTCAAGAAATATTCTTCTGACCAAATACTAATTTTTTGACCGCTCTTTTTTAGAGATTTCGCTTTAGTTAAGTCAACAATATCAGTTCTAAAACGATCATGATCACCAATTAATACATAATCAGTATCGCTGCCAACTTCATCTTGAACAATTCCGCCTAAATTTTTAATTGCATTAGCTAATTCTAACTTATCAATTTCCAAATCTCCAGCTACCACAACTCTTTTGTTCCTAAATGGGCTTCTGAAAACTTGCGTTTGCTTAACAATATCAGGCCACTCTTGACCCAAATCTAGCGTCTTTACCATCTCATGAGCCCTAAGTAAATGATCTTGCTTGAATTGCTCGTGGAATTTATCAAATACCTTCTTAGTATCTAAGCAATCATCTAAGCCACGATGTTCTTGACTTTCCGCAATCCCCAGTCGCTTCATACAATCTAGTAAGCGATTATGTCTTTCATTTGGATAAAAACTACGTGCCAAGCGATAGACATCTACATAATCATTGCTTAATACGGGCAAATTGAACTTCTGTGTTAAATCATAAACAAAATTCAAATCAAAGTTAACATTATAACCAACAATTGGATCACTACCAATGAAGTAGCGGTATTTTTCAATTGCTTCTTTCACTGGCATCCCTTCAGCTTCAATTTTAGCCTCATCAATTCCGTTTAATTTTGTAATAAATGGCGGGACATAATTAGACTTGGGAAACTTTACCAACTCAGAAAAAGTATCAACTACTTCTCCATGTCTGACCTTTAAGCCACCCATTTCTGTAATTCGATCACGCCATGGATAAAGACCAGTCGTTTCAACATCAATTAAAGTATAATTTTCGGGAAAACTAGGCTTTTCTATTCCTTTAGCACGGATCTTATGTTGTGATCCTGGGATATTTAATACACCCTGGACAATTGCAATACTCATAATATTATTTCATCTTTTCTAGTAATTCTTTGCTGCCAATATTTAAACCTAAGCCGCGATTTTTAAGACTATCTGGCAATTCATCACGGCTTAGGTCTGCAGCTATATACTTCCAATTGCCAAATTGCTCAACTAGTTTTACCATTGGCTCTAATAATTGGGGGCTAGTCAAGTCTACGCCTAATTCTAAGACAACAACTTTTTGATCCTCATTTCTAGTCAAAAACCAGCGAAAACGTGTATTAGCGTCCCCATCTGGGAAAAAGTGCTCATTAAGCGGCATATGCAATTCCATCTCTGAGTTGCAATCCTCACACTTAGGGACTTGTCCGCATCCAGCGACATAATCTTGTACTGCCTTAACATCTGACACTTGTCCATGATTCAGCCCACTAGAGCATTGCATCCTAGTCCAATCACCAAAAACATTAAAGATTCTATTTTCATCAAATCCTGCTTTTTCAAAGAAATGCCCATATGTACTTGTAGCAATAAAGTAATTTTTGCCTTGCAACAAGTCTACTAGTGTCTGCATTTCAGGACTTGGCTCATAGTCTAAGGAATATTGCTTTATTAATTTACTCCAAAAGTCCCACTGCTCATCCCAAGAATCGAATTTTTTATCTAAAGCATCAGCAATAGTGTGTACATGGTATTTTGGGCTAATTTGAGGATAATTGTATTCAAATCCTTCCTCACTAAGCATATCGAGCCCTTCCATTTGAGCAAAGCCATTCCCCGCCGTTACAATTACTGCATCAGCATCATCTAGCCATTTTTTTACTTCTTCTATCTGATTCATTAATTTCATCTCTTCTTTTTACTATAACCAATAAATTTCAGTTTTCTCTGATTATATTCAGCCAAAAATACATCTTCGATGTTCTCATATCCAGCATAACGAGCTTCTTGACGCAGCCAATTTTCAGATTTGCCAATTAATTCTAAAACATCTTCATTAATCTGCCCATCACTAATAATGGGGAAGCGAATATTAGATTCATCATTTTCAATCACAGTCAGTTGCCCATTTTGTTCGAAAATACAGTTTTTAACCTTTTCAACGCTATAAATACCACGGCTACGTAGTTTAAACATCAATTCATTAGCTGAAATTCCAGCCTTCATGCAGTTAGCCACTAAAACCTCACCATTTTTGATTACTTGGACAGGTTTGCCATCAACTAAATTTCTAATCCACCGATTGTGTTCACGGGCAAACTTCAAAATAAAGACTACCAATGTCCAAACTACCAAAACCAACAAAAATTGCAAAACAGTAATACTCGAATTATAGATCATACCACCTACAATTCCACCTAAAACGTAATTTTGTAGTTGATCCATTGCAGTCGTCGGTGCCAAGTTAGTCTTACCAAAAAGATTAATTTGCAAAATTAAAGTTAACATTCCTAAGGCAAACTTGATAAATAACTCTGTATAATTCATCTCTATTTCCTTATATCCACCTTATGATCAATAACATGTGCCCGCGTTAGGGTATAGCTATTATTATCTTCGTTTAAATGAAGCTGATAATCAATGTTCTTGGAATCAATCCTGACTATCATTCCATCTTGCAAGCTTGTAGCGTTTACCAGCACATCGCTTTGCTTGACATTATGGTCAATTGCTACAGCTTTAATAAAGGGAATGATCTGGGTAGCTTGAGCTTTTTGAGCGCTAGTTTGGACATACTTTTCATACTGTGTCCCCGCAAAGAGTAACAAAAACAGTAGTGCTATAATGCCTAAATCACGATATCGCGTAGCAAAGCGGTCTCTAAGATATAAGAAAGTAAAGACTAGTAAAGCTAGGGCTGCAATTATCATCAAAATGTATATAGTAGTTTTATCTTTTGCTTGATTGTTTTTTATGTAATTTAAACTATAAAAAGTCATCTTAGTATTTTCTTTTTAGTTCAGTTTCATCACGGTTATTATTCATCTTAAGGTGGGTTTTAACTATTTCTACCAAAGTTTGAGATAGTTTCATCATGCTTTCCGTTGTTACATATTCATAAGGTCCATGGAAGTTAGCCCCTCCATTAAATAAGTTAGGCGTTGGTATCCCCTTCTCAGAGATGAAATCACCATCAGTACCACCCCGAAATGGAATAACCTTGGGCTCAATATTTAAATTATGGTAAGCATGTAAGACGAGATTTACTACATATGGATGAGCTTTAATCAGATCGCCAGGGCTACGGTATTGATCATGCATCTCAAGTTTCACATGATCTTTGCCATATTTTTGGTTTAAATCAGCAACTATCTTATTAACTAGATTCTTTTTAGCTAAAAAAGTTTCCGTATCAAAATCGCGAATAATAAGTTCTACTTGAGCATGATCTACATTACCATTATTAGACACAACCATAAAATAGCCATCAAAGTCTTTACTCTTTTCTGGTACTTCATCACTAGGGAGGGCACTGATAAATTCACTTGCCATTACAGCTGCATTAACCATTAATCCATATGCTTCTCCGGGGTGCACAACCGTTCCCTGAAAATCGATCTTAGCATCTGCAGCGTTAAAAGTTTCATAAGCAATATCACCAATATCGCCATTATCTAAAGTATATGCAAACTCGACAGGGAACCGACTAACATCAAATCTGGCTGCCCCTTTACCAATTTCTTCATCTGGACCAAATGCTACCCAAATATCACCATGCTCTACTTCTGGATTATCTACCAAGTACTTAAGCATCCCTAATAACCCAGCAATTCCAGCCTTATCATCAGCACCTAAGAGCGTATCGCCACTAGCGGTAATCAGTGTTTCGCCAATATGCTTATTTAGGCTAGGGAATTCATCACTTGAAAGAATCAATCCATGACCCAGGTCAATATCTTGACCATTATAAGCTTTATGAACCTGGGGTGTTATATTTTCTGCATTAAAATCTGCCGTATCAACATGTGCAACAAAGCCAATTGGGGTTGCACTTTTATTACTATTGGCTGGCAACTTAGCGACAGTATAAGCATCTAAATCAGAATAAGATACATCAGTTAAGCCTAGTTTTTTTATTTCCTGGGCAATAATTTTAAGTAGTGTTACCTGCCCCTGAGTTGTTGGAATTGCATTGTTACTGTCATCTGAACGGGTATTCAATTTACAATATTCAATAAATTTATCTTGAATATAGTTGCCATCATAATCTGTCATGTTTAGTCCTCCTACTTTTAATGTTAATTTAATATTAATAAAGTTATACTAATAAAGAAAGGACTAGTCAAGCACCTAAGTCCATTCTTCAGATGCACCGGTACTTGTGTCTACTTCTGGAATATCTACTTCATTATCTGGATCATCTACTAAACTTTGACCAGTTGCTCTTAAATAAAATTTGACTAGTGGATAAATATCCTGACTTTCAATACCTATTCCAGCAAAATGACTATCCTGATCTTCTATTCGATAGTAAGAATCTACCACAAAGTGCTTTTTAGTATTACCTGAATTGCCCTTATAAATAACCTTTTTACCAGCTTTCAATTCCGCGAAAATTTTATTAGCTTCATTTACCTTATCGGGATCTTGTAAATACGTTCCAAATTCTTGCCCGATTTCATCAGGACTATAATTTAAATTCACAGGTTGCTTATAATAGTGCAGTCTTTTATCTGAATCAACAAAAGATAAGACACTAGTACTATTTAAAAAATTGTCAATTTCATTGATAGTCATCAACCCTGCATTCAATCTAATGTAATCTTTATTGTTGCTATTTTGTTCAAGCCAATTATCCTTCAAAATTATCACCTCAATTCTATTTTAGAGAATAAAAAAATAAGTTGAAACTAATTTGTTTCAACTTATTATCTAAATGTTAATCTTTTATTTCTTCTAGACCTTCGCGACGGCGACCATGATTGAACCATGGAGATACTGTAAAGGCTAAGACATCGTTCATAACATAAATTAATGAATTAACAGCCATTGCCAAGGTTGCATCCCCTTGGGCAAAAGTAATAGCCCACAAAATCAATTGAAATACACCTGAAGCAGTCCACCAGAAGTATTGGTTGTTATAACGCATAAAGCACATAATACCAGCTGTCAAAGAAATAGCAAAGCTGATAGCATCAATCCAAGGACGTGGATCATTAGTGAACTTGCCAATTAAGTAACCAGAAACTACATAAACAACTAAGGTACCAACGATAGCAACTAACCATTCCTTACCGCCAAACTTACGCAAGTGATTCTTAGTATCATCATTCCAAGATCTAACAGAGATAATCACTGGCAAGTCCAAAGTTAAGATATAAGCAACTTGCTCGAATATAGAAAGGTAATTCTTAGCTTCTAAACCTGCATAAATAAAGCAAGCAGCTGAAATTAACCCTAGCCAACCATTAATTGCCTTAGTAGCATTGATTGCTAATACACATAAAGTTCCAAGTAAAGTACCAATAAAGGTAATTACAGTAACTGTAGTAATCTTATTCTGAATTAAAATCGCTAATTGAAAGCCAAAAGCGAAAAACCATAACATATAATTTTGGATTGGCCAGCCTTGAAGCTGCTTAAATAACCAAACGAAGTAATTGTCTTTTTTGGTAGACTTAGAACCATTAAGTGATGCAGATTCTTGCATACTATCTCTCCTTAACTTTAATTAGGTTCACAATACTAGATATTGTGCCTTATCCGCGTTTTTATCAAAAAGCGCATCGATATCTAGTATACCAGTTCAAAATATCAAAGCAAGGTATTGACAAATTTAATAAATTATTGCATACCTATCAGATTGGGATTTGATTATATAAAAAATTTTTTTGAATTTAAAATAGATTTTTGACAATTATTTCTTTATAATCTTTATGAAAACTTTAATAATTTATTTGAAAAAGGAGAAATCTATGCTCAAAGAATTTAAAGAATTTATTTCTCGTGGCGATGTTATGAACTTAGCGGTCGGTGTAATTATTGGATCTGCATTTACTGCAATCGTTAATTCTCTAGTTACTAATTTGATTAATCCTTTAATTGGACTTTTTGTTGGAAGAATTGACCTATCTAACTTGGTCCTAAAAGTTGGCGATGCCACTTTCAAATATGGGAAGTTTATCAATGCTGTTATTAACTTTTTAATTATTGCATTTATTGTCTTCTTATTAATGAAGATGGTTAACAAGCTTATGCCTAAAAAGAAAGAAGAGCCTGCAGAACCAGAACCAACACAAGAAGAAGTTTACTTACGTGAAATCCGCGATTTATTGGCTGAACAAAAGAAGTCTAAATAAGGATTTTATAATAAAAACGACCCATTTGGGCCGTTTTTATTTTTCAAATTTATGCCAATAATCTTTGAGATATCGAATTGTCAAGCTATTGTTATCCATAATTAACTTATCTGGCTGACCACTTGCGACAATCTTGCCACCTTTATTTCCGCCTCTTGGGCCAAGATCAATTAGGTAGTCACAATTGATAACTAAGTTAAGATCGTGTGTAATTACAATAATGGTTGCACCTTGATCAAGTAGTCTCTGCATTACTTGGACTAGTACTCTAACATCAAGTGGGTGTAATCCTATTGTTGGCTCGTCAAAGACAAATAGAGTATCATCTTGCTTTTTAGAAAGGTGAGTCACTAATTTTAATCTCTGTGCTTCACCACCAGATAAGCTTGGTGTACTCTCACCTAAATGCAAGTAATCTAATCCTACTTCTTGAAGAAGCTTTAAATCACGCTCTATATTAGGGACTTTTTCAAATATTGGCAATGCTTGTCTGACATCGAGATTTAAGATATCAACAATCGAATAGCCATTCCATTTTATAGCTTTGATTTCTTTTTTGTAGCGCTCGCCATGGCAAGTAGGACAAGTTTGCTGCATATCAGGCAAAAATTGAATATCTAGCGTTACAATTCCTGTCCCATTACAAGTTGGACAAGCTCCTTGTTTATTATTATAAGAAAAATAAGTTGGCGTGTAGTGATGTTCTTTAGCTTGCGATTGACCAGCATAAAGTTTACGCAAATTATCCATTATTGAAGTATAAGTAGCAACAGTTGAGCGCAAGTTTTTGCCTACTGGGGACGCATCAACGCTCACTACATTATTAATTGGTGATGAAAAGCTTGTAACTTGCTTGGGTAAAGATAGTCCCTTTTTCTTATTCTGAATAGCTGCTACTAAGCTATCTAAGATTAGGCTTGTCTTACCTGCACCAGAAAAGCCTGTCACACCCGTCAACTGATTAACTGGTATCTGTGTCGTTACGTCCTTTAAGTTAAAATAGTTCTTAACTTCAAAACTAATCTTCTCATTATTAATTTCTTTAATATGTTGACGAACAATTAAGTCTGCATTGCCATTTAAATATGGGGCAATTAAAGAGTCTTTATTAGCTGCTATTTGACTTGGTGATCCCTGAGCTAAGATTCTTCCACCATTTTCACCTGAACTTGGCCCTATCTCAATAATTTCATCAGCAGCTGCTATTAAATCAACATTGTGGTCAACTACTACTAGCGAATTTCCTTGTGCCACTAATCTTCTTAAAATCTTGATTAAACCAGATACATTAGCCGGATGTAGTCCGATTGATGGTTCATCTAAAACATATAAAACACCAGTTGTTTCGGTTCTTAAGGTGCGAGCTAATTGAATTCTTTGTAATTCGCCAGTAGAGAGTGTATTACCATTTCTTGCAAGAGTTAAATAATCCAAGCCTAAATCAAGCAAAGGTTGCAAATTATCGTCAAATTCCGCAAATAATGACCTAGCCATTTTATGCATATTGTCTGCTAACTCAGACTGCAGCTTATCTTGCCAAGAGTGTAATTCTCCTAATTGCAAGTGTGATACTTGATCGATATTCAATCCACCAGCTAGCTGCTTAAGTAATTCAGGCTTTAAACGTGAACCATGACAGACAGGACAAGTTTGGTAAGAAAAGAATTCACTAATTCGCTTCTGGGAACGTTCACTCTTACTTGTTTGAGCTGACTTCAATACTGCTTGATGTGCATTTTCATAAAGTGTATTAAAATCGTGAAAGACACGCCCCGTTCCAGAAAGAAAATCCATTTTAAATTTTTGTTCTGGACCGTTTAAAACGAAGTCCTTTTCCTTATCAGTCAAGTCCTTATAAGGAATATGGATTCTAACCCCAGCATGCTCTGCTACACTTGGCATAAAGTTTCTACCTGGTAAGGACCAAGCCGCAACTGCTCCATCGGCAATAGTAAGATTTTCATCTGCAATTAGTTTGCTTTCGTCTAATTGACGAATCTTGCCTGTGCCGCCGCATTTAAGACAAGCTCCTGTGGAATTAAAAGAAAACTCTTCTGCACTAGGAACAGCAAATTTTACTTGACAGATAGGACAGGTAATCTTGCCCATATTTTCTTCGGAACGACTCATTGCCTGGGCAATATCCAAACTGGGACTTATCCTGTGACCATTAGGGCAGACAGGTGAACCTAGCCTAGAGAAGATTAAACGCAATACATTGAGCACTTCACTCATCGTTCCCACTGTTGCCCGTTCATACGGAATCGTAGGACGCTGGCGCAAGGCTAAGGCTGACGGAATATGCTTGACACTAGTTACATCTGCTTGGTTGCCTAACTTAATTCGGCGCCGTGTATATGTAGACAAGGCATCGAGATAACGTCTAGATCCTTCCTCATAAAGAATCCCCATCGCCAGCGAGCTTTTTCCAGATCCAGAAACTCCAGAAATTGCAACAAATTTATGTAGCGGAATATCAACGTCAATATTTTTTAAATTATGGACTCGACCGCCACGAACTTCAATTTTAGTAGGTAAGTTTTGCATTGTTAATTAATTCTCCAATTTTTTGAACATGATTTTGGGCAATTGGGCTGAGGTTAATCATTTCTTCAGCAGTTAGCCTTCTTCCAGTATTAAGAACACCACTAGAAATAACTTCTCCCAAATATTGAACCTTAGTATATGCAAAAATTCTTTTAATCGACTTTAACATTTATCCACCGACTAATTAAAGATGAAAATGAATACCAAAACACAGGCGGTACACTCTGTAGCTATTTCTGAACACCAAAACTCTCTTTCTGGAGTAGAAATAATTTTAACCTGATTTAATACTAATTTTATGTCATCTAATGATAAATCTAATTCACGTAATCCAGCAATTAATTCAAACTGATAGAGTTGATCGGGATCATATAGCCTGTATCCTTTTTCAGTTACTTTAGCTGGTGAAAAAAGTCCCTTTTAATCATAAAAGATCAGAGTACACCTTGTAGTTTTAGCCAATCTAGCAAATTCAGAAATTTTTAGCATTTATAGTTACCTTTAGGTCATAATTAAAAGAAAAAGCCCTAATTTCTTAGGACTACTTCAATCTAGAACTTATCAGCACGAGCCTTATAATCGCCATTCTCAGTACCGATTACCAACTCTTCGCCTTCTTTAATAAAGTCAGGTACTGTAACAACTAAGCCTGTTTCCATAGTAGCAGGCTTACCTCCAGCAGCTGCCGTTGCCCCTTTAATACCAGGCTGAGTTTCTACGACTTTCATTGTAACTGTTGAAGGCAGGTTGATACCAATTAATTTACCATCACTAGTGAACTTTAAGTCTACATCAATATTAGGCATCAAGAACTTAGACTCAGCTTCTAAGTGTTCTTTAGGAATCATGTACTGTTCGTAAGTATTAGTATCCATGAAGATATAGTTAGTTTCATCGTCGTACAAGTATTGTGATTTAACTAGTGATACTTCTACTAAGTCAACTTTTTCAGTTGGACGCATTGTCTTATGAACAACTGCACCCGACATCACATCACGTAGGTCCATTTGCATAACGGTGTTACCCTTACCTGGCTTGTGGTGGTTACTCTTTAACACTTCGATCAACTTACCGTCTTGACTAAAAATCATGCCTTTTTTCAATTCAATTGCTTGTGTCATCTTTTTTCTCCTCAGAATTTCCGTAAATAAATATCACTAAAAGAGTGATCGAATTTTTTCTTAAGAATCATATTCGCCCTTTCTTTAGTTGGAGCAATATACTCATCTAAATTTTTTAAATTAACATTTTTCCAAACTTCATGAGCAAACTCATCTGCTATGTAGCGTGGCTTATGCGCCCATTGATAAAAGAAGTTGCCTGGATTATCTTTATTAATATCTAGCATTTGATGAAAGCGCTGCATGTACCACTCTTCTAAATCTAGCCTGTCTGCGTCTAGATAAAAGCTAAAGTCAATAAAGTAATTGGGGGAAATTATACCCTGGGGAGCTTGTTGTAACATATTTATTCCTTCAACTATTAAAACATCTGGTTGAGTGATATATCTTACCTCATCAGACAAGTCTGATATTTCATGAGAATATACCCGATATGGCACACGAGTTGCCCCACTTTTAACTGAAGACAAAAAGTTCGCTAAACTTTTCCAATTAAAAGATGAGGGGAAGCCCTTTTCATCCATTAAATTTTTAGCTTTTAATTCATCATTAGACATCAAAAAGCTATCGGCAGATACTACTTGTACTTTCTCTTTAGAATTATTTTCAACTAGCTTTTCTTTTAAATTTTCGGCAAAAGTTGACTTTCCAACAGACACTGAACCAGCTACACTAATAATAAAGGGAGCTAGCGACCATGTTTGCTTTAACAAGTCTTGCTGCATGTTGATTACTTGTCTTGAATTATCTTTTTTAATGTTGATAATCTTAACAAGAAGCTGCCATACATCACTTGGGGGCATTAAGTTGCGCCATTTTTCAGGTGCTAAATGTAAGTACTGACTTTGCAAAAATGATCGCCTTCTTTCAAAAAAAACGCTTAACTAGTATTTTTACATTATTCAGACTAACATATTTATAGATAGAAAGAAAAGATGATAATATGCAAAAAATAATTTTATATGGCGATTCCATTCTAGCAGGTTATCGAAATGGTCACGCGACAGAACTTGTAACAGAGTCCTTGCAGACATACTTTTCAGATCATCAAGTCATCAATAGCTCAATTCCAGGTGCTACAACAGAAGAAGGGTTAGACTTTTTATCCTTAAAAGTAACAAATCTAAAATATAGCGCCGTTGTCTTGGGGCTAGGAACCAATGACTGCAGTGTTAAGTTGGGTTTATCACCAGGTCATTATGCAGCTAACCTTGATAAATTAGTGCAAATGATCGGTAGAGATAAAATTGTCTTAATGGGACCAGCTTATACCAACTGGAAGATTGCCGAAGATCATTCTTGGTCCCGCACCTTACAATTTCAGCTAGTAGCTCAAGAATGTGCTAAGCATAATAACTTGCCTTTCTTAGATTTAGCTAAAGC
Source organism: Lactobacillus colini (assembly GCF_017874575.1). Lineage (GTDB taxonomy): Bacteria > Bacillota > Bacilli > Lactobacillales > Lactobacillaceae > Lactobacillus > Lactobacillus colini. Next base: position 40,833 of record NZ_JAGGLU010000006.1, read on the forward strand.
GATGGAAAACAGCAACCATCCTAATGACTTACTAGAAGATGATGGCATCCACCTTAATGATGAAGGAATTGCTCTTTTAACTAAAAAGCTAGCGCCATTAATTAAGGAAGTCCTTGCCTAATAAAAAAATCAGCCGCATTGCAGCTGATTTTTTTACTTATTGCGATATGTTTTTGGATCAAGATTATCTAATAATTCACTCTTTTCACCAGTATAAAGCAAGTCTAGCTTATACATTGCGCGTGAAGTGATTGTATACAATAATTGAGTTTCATCAATAGAATGATAATTATCTTCAGACACTTCCCAAGCAATTACTGCATCGAATTCTAACCCCTTAGCCAAGTATGATGGCATTACTAAAGTACCAGGAACTAGACGCTGATTAGCACTACCAATTAAGGTAGCCTTGACTTTTTGTTCTTTTAAAGCTCGAGCAACAGCTTGAGCTTCTGCTAATGTCTTGGTAATGATTGCCGTAGTTAGATCCTGTTCAGCATTTTCTGATAGGATACTTTCTAATGCATGGTATTCTTTTTCAAGATTATCCCGCTTATAAAATACTGGCAATGGCCCTTGTCGGTCAAATGCTTCAATCTTTTCACCTTGGCGTAAGATTTGCTTGGTAAATTCAGTTAATTCCTTGGTAGACCGATATGACTTAGTAAGTTGGACAACTTCCGTCTTTTCTGAATCAAATAATTTAGAAATCTGACCCAACAAAGTCCGACTTTCATCTTTAGTAAAAATCGCCTGGTTCAAGTCACCTAGCATTGTAAACTTAGCACGCGGAAAATTGTACTTCAAGTATGCTAATTGAAATGGCGTATAATCTTGGATCTCGTCAATAAAGGCATAACGCATTTCATAATCAGTTCTTCGCCCAGTAACTAAGTCATACAAATAAAGATAGGCAGAAATATCAGCCATCTTGATTCTACGCTCAATAAACCGATGCTTGACCCTTTCTAAGTGATCCTCCCATTGCTGCTGGCTAATGTTCCACTTAGAAAGATCAATTAATTTAGGTACTGCTCGTAAGAATGCTAGATATTGCCCTCTAATATTTAAGAAACGATTTTGATTAATTTTGCGGCTGACCTGCTTTAATTGCTTAATGACAATTTTTTTAGCCAAAAAGTGTTCTTCTTTAGCACTTGATTCAAATTCTTGGTCTGGATGATCATACAACTTATTTAATTCTTCTTGATCAAGGGATTCTATTGTTTTACTTACCCAAGCCTTTTTGGTTTCTGGTTCAACACGGTGTGAGAGACTATTTAAAAGTGCTTCTTTAGTAGCTTCAATCCGATTTCTTAAGTGGTAATTTTCATTGAAGCTATAATAAATCTCTTTAACTTTATCCTTACTATAGAAAGGCTTGTCTTTGCTCTTAAAGTAAATATTTTTAAAAAGCATCCCTTTCTTTTCTAAGTGTTTAGCATAATGAGTTATCGCATTGAAAAATTGAAGTGAATCCTTTAATTTAACGATATCTTTATCTTCATGATCGTCTTCGAATTGTTCAAATAACGTTTCAACGTTCATCCCAGGAACACGCCGCGAAGCAAATTGCCAGTAAGTCATCTGAACCATGTTCTGTTCACCCATCTCAGGCAAAACATTTTTAATATAGTCATTAAATAACTGATTTGGGCTAAACATAATCACTTGGCTCGAATTCAAGTTGCCACGATAGCGGTACAATAAATAAGCTACCCGCTGCATAATTGCACTAGTCTTGCCAGAACCAGCAGATCCTTGCACGAACAGTAAATCCGCATCAGTATTTCTAATAATTTTATTTTGTTCTCTTTGGATAGTCGTTACAATCGACTTCATTTGTATTGAAGACTTTTCATTTAAGACATTCAATAACATTTGATCACCAATCTGCTCATTAGTGTCAAACATATTGACAATCTTACCATCTTCAATTAAAAATTGACGTTTCTTAGTCATTTCTACAGTTTGCTCACCATCAGGGGCATTGTAAGAAACTTCGCCAAGTTTACCATCATAATATATTGAAGAAATTGGTGCACGCCAATCATAAATTAAAAAATGATCTTCATTATTCGCAAATGATCCCAAACCAATGTAGATTGTTTCAGGTTTATCTTCGCCCTTTTCTTTAAAGTCTACCCGTGCAAAGTACGGCTTTTGCTCTAACCGTTGCAGCGTAGACAATTGCTTAGTATCATGTTGCCAGGCATTCTGGCGTTCTTGCAACATTTGTTGCTGCTGGTGGATCGAGAGAGCAGTATCCATTGAAGTCGAATAACCGTCATAGTCTAATTTTACATCATCAAAAAAGTGAGCATTTAAATTTTGAGCTTCACTTTGAGCACTGTCGATTGATTTATCAAGTGCTCTTTCTTTTTGTCTAATGAGCTTTAAAATTTTATCTAAGTGCTCTTGTTCTAATTGTTCTTGAGATTCTTTAACCACATTTATCACCTTAATTTGGTTTATTAAAAATTGTTGCATACTATTGTATCATACTGTAAGCACTTTCCCAAATTTATAAGATTTAGTATAGATAGAACTTAATCTAACTAAAAATAAGCCATACGATTTATAATTTATCATAATCAAAAAAAGAAAATGAGATGATGATGTGAAAAGATTTATTCGTAATGTTATTATCCTAACCTTGATTGCCTTTGGATTAAATTTTGCTTATCAAAAATCAGGTCCTTGGCTGGAAAAATATTTTGGAACTGAAAATCCCATTCCCTATCTAACCATGCAAGTTCAAAGTTTAATTAACAATAAAAAAGTTATTCAGGTAGATCAAGAATCAACTACACAAGACAAGACTACACACCGCTTTGTTAAGCCAAGTGCTAATGTCTATGTTGCCATTAAAAACCAAGAACTGCGTCAAGCTGCTATTGATGCTATGAATGTCTGGAATAATACTGGCTCATTTACGTTCAAAATGGTTGAATCTCCTAAAAACGCTCAAATTATCATTAAAAAGATGAACGATAGTTCAACAAACGCTGCAGGATTAACTACCACATCCTATAATTCTGTTACTGGTTATTTATTAAAGGCAACTGTTCGCTTAAACGAGTATTACCTACTTAATCCAGAATATGGTTATAGCAATCAGCGAATTGTCAACACTGCTGAGCATGAACTAGGGCATGCCATAGGATTAGAACATAATCACGGGATATCTGTTATGTATCCACAAGGATCCTACTACACTATTCAGCCACGGGATGTAGCCGCAGTTGAAAAATTATACAAAGAAAAAAGCAGCTCTGCACAAGATGCTGCTTAATTGAAGCAATGATATTCATTCATTGTTTTTTATTTTTGCTTGTTTGATAGTTTTTATGGCTAATGAGGTATACCCTAACCCCACCTATTATAGCTGCTAAGCTCCATATTACCGCAATCAGACACTCCCCAGGCCAATTACCATTAGTTTGATATTTTATAATTGTCGAGTTGATATACACACCAGCTAGCAAGGCACAAATGCCACAAACTATTAACTGAAAAACAAGTAATTTCTCTTTCTTGTTCATTATTTATCCTCCCCATGATTTATTTGCCAAATATGCATGCTTGCATAAGCAACTTCCCATAAAACAATCACAATAACCAATAAATCATACCACCATTGCTTATGAGCTTGAATATCATTAATAGTATTTACTACATAATATCCAGCAATTCCAGCAAATAAGATAAATATACTAATAAGGCTAATAAGGCTAATAAGACCTGATTTTACTTTTTTATTCATAATTTCTCTCTAACCATCTAACACGTCTCTAACTTTATTGTACTACTGTTAGCTTAGCCTTACCAAACCACTTTTTGTTTATTTTAGCTAATTGACCGTCTTTTTTTAAGCGAATAAAGGCCTGGTCGATTTTATTTTTTAAAGTTTTATCGCCTTTTCTCATTCCAACAGCAAAATAGTCTGCTGGAACTTGGTTATTTATAATCACTCGATAAGATGAACTATCTTTTTGGCGAGGAATATAGTAATTAGCATATACTTCATCAAGAAAGATGCCTTGGATTCTACCAGCATTTAAATCAAGAAATTCATTTGGAATTGTATCATATAAGACGCTAGACTTTGCTTTCAAAATATTTTGCTTTCCATCATACCAGGTTTGGGCTGTTGATCCTGTTTGAAGACCAAGATTTTTAGTTTTCATTCCGGCAAAATTTGTAATGCCACTATCTTTTTTTACAACTAAAACTTGGCGATTTTTTAAGTAAGGAGTTGAAAATGCTACTTTTTTAGCACGTTCTGCTGTCTTGCTATAGCCATTCCAGATCAGATCAATCGTTCCATTACGTAACTCTGTTTCTTTCATTGACCAGTCAATAGTCTGAAAGTCAGCCTTAATACCATATAATTTAAATACAGCCTTAGCTAAGTCAATATCATAACCTACTAGCTTACCTGCCTTAGTTTCAAATCCCATTGGTACAAATGAATCGTCTAGGCCAATAACAATCTTCTTTTTATGTTCAATTCTTGACCAAGTATCTTGAGTATTGGCTTTCTTTTGTAAATTTTGGCAACCTGTACTAACTAAAAAAATCATCAAAAACAATAATACGGTATTTATTTTTTTCATCATTTAACTTCACCTATCGGTTCAATTTTTAGTACTTGATCAGACACTTTTTTAGCAAAGTCCATATCGTGAGTAATGATAAATTGAGTATAGCCTGAATTTTTTAAATCCAAAATCATTTCTGTAACTTGATCACGAGTACTTGGATCCAGTGCCGAAGTTGGTTCATCATAACATAGAATTTCTGGCTTCATTGCTAGAGCTCGTGCAATTGCTACTCGCTGCTTTTGTCCACCAGAAAGCTGAAATGGATATTGCTTCTCTCGGCCAGTCATATCTAGATCTGCCAGAAGCTGACAAGCATTAGCTTCAGCTTCTTCTTTACTCTGTTTTAAAACCATTATTGGTGCTAAAGTAATATTTTCTAAAACTGATAAATTAGGAAAAAGATTATAATCTTGAAAAACTACCCCTACCTTCTGCTCAATACTAGGATCGTATTCTCTTCCATCTAAGATTAATTGACCACTATCTTTATTTTCTAGACCAGCAACAATCCTTAAGAGGGTAGTCTTACCTGCTCCAGATGGTCCTACTACAGTTAAAATTTCACCATCGGATAGTTTGAAGTTAATATTATCTAAGATTTTTTTACCATTAAAACTCTTGCTTAAATTTCTTGCTTCTAACATTAAAACCGCCGCCTATCTATAGTAAGAAAAGTGATTTTCAATCTTTTTCAAAATAATGGTACAGATACCAATTAATGCCAAATAAATAATTGCTACTAAAATTAACGGCACTAAAGTAACATCACGTGACATTGCAACATTACCAGCTCTTAATAAATCACCTAATCCAATAACGTAAACTAATGAAGAATCCTTGAACAAGTTAATGACTTCATTTCCAATTGATGGAAAGACAATCTTTATTACCTGGGGAATAATAATTTTTCTTAAAGTTTGAAAGTGTGTTAGCTGCAATACTTTAGCTGCTTCATATTGGTCAGAGTCAATTGCTTGTATCCCACCCCGAAAAATCTCAGCAAAATAAGCCGCATAGTTCAAGACAAAGGCTAGCAGTGCTGCCCCAAAGCGAGGAAAAGTAACCCCTAAAATTGGAAAACCATAAAATACAAATATTAATTGTAATAGTAACGGTGTTCCTCGCATTACCCAAACATAGAATGTCAATATCTTAGACAAGACTTTTAATTTAGAAGTTAATCCTAATCCTACAATAATTCCTAACGGCAAAGAGAAGATAATTGTTTCAAAAAAGATTCTTAAAGTCATCAATAAGCCGTTCAACAATGAAGGGAGTGTCTCTCCTATGTAATTCAGTGACATTATTTTACCTACTTTCCTTAATTAAATAAAAAAGCCTCTTAGACCAAAGTCTAAGAGGACGAATAATCGTGGTTCCACCCCAGATTCGTAACTTACTCACATAAGTTACCTCAATAAGTTCAATTGTATTACCACAATAAAAAGAAAAGCCCTCCTAGACCGAAGTCTAAGAGGGCGAAAAATCGCGGTTCCACCTCAAATTCACAATCTGCTCGCACAGAATTGCCTCAATAAGTTCAATTAAACCCTTGAGCTGTAACGTGCTCATCACGATCTTCCCTACTAAATTCAAGAAAATAACTCACAGATGTGTGTTCACATAACTACTTCACCTTGATTCCACCATCCAAGGCTCTCTATTGAAGACAATTAGTTACTTGTTCTGTTCAAAGTCTTTTTATTTGTTTTTAATATTAAATGATGATTGTCAAACTGTCAATTATTTTTTACTAGAATTATTTTGTTTGAAGAAATATGGTATCCAGAATGTAACTATGTAGCCAACTGCTAAACCAACAAATGTCCAAACCAGAATGTTTTTAACTATTAGTCCAATGATTAATCCAATCAAGGTATACATACCAACAGTAACTGAATTTTGTCTTTTCATGAGTTTCTCCTATAGCATAGAGTATATAATTTATTTTCACTTTTTTATTATAGAAATTGATAAATTATAAACTTATAAATCTTTTTATAATAAATTAATTGACTATAGTATCAATATTCTGTATTCTGATACTAACTATAAACATGTTTGCTCAGAAAGGAGTGGTATATCCATAATGGATACTCACAAACGACCTCCGGCCTACACCCAAGATAGTGCCGGAATCTTACAAAATTTGCGTACAAGTAGCAATGGACTGACTAGTCAAGAAGCACAGCGGCGATTAGCTCTAAATGGACCTAATGAACTAGCTGTGTCTACGAAGGCTAAGAACTTCATCAATCGGCTTTTTGGACGTCGAGTAAATGATAAAATTGCAATGGTTAAGGTTAGGCGCGATGGTAAAGCTAAAAAAATACCTGCTGACCAATTAGTAATTGGCGATATAGTCCACTTACATAAGGGCGATATTGTACCAGCAGAAATTCGCTTAATTAAGACCGATAATTTAAGTATTCAAAATAATAACTTTATTAAGCGGGATCCAATCAAGAAAGATGCAGAGGCTATTTTGCCTGAAAATAGTTCAATTGACGAACGTATTAATATGGCATATAGTTCAGCAATAGTCAAAAAAGGTAGCGGTATCGGTATAGTTACTGCAACCAGCCTAGATCAAGAAGCTGCATCAGTTAATAATCCTGCTGAAGATTATAATATTTCAATTATTTAGAAGCAACATTAGAGAGCCGAAATCGCTCTCTTTTTAATTTTTATTCAAATAGCGATCAATATATGAATGCGCAATATCATTGTCTAATACTAGTAGAATTACCCCATAAATAATCACAGATAAAGCTACAGAAAGCAAAGTACTGATAATTAAGTGCGGGAAAATATTCCTAATAATAAAGCAAACTTCCCAAATTCCTAAACTACCAATAATTGCATCCATTAAGTTCTTAGCAACTGTCTTAGAAATAAAAATTCTGCCTACAATATCTCCTGCATAATAAAAATTGACAACTAATAAGCTGAACTCAGCAATTACAGTCGAGAGAGCTGCGGCATTCTCTGACCAAAACGGAATCAAAATCAAATTCAAAACAATATTCAAAATTGCACTAATAGACATGCTAATTAACATGTATTTTTCTTTTTTGGCTGGTAATAAGACACAATAAGTAATAATCCAAGCTAGAATTGAAAATAAGTAAGCGCAACTTAAAATCTGCAAAGAGCTTTGAGATTGCATATATCTTGCACCTGACAAGATTAAAACAACGTTACGACTCATCATAAATAATCCTACCATCGCTGGTAAGGTAATTAAGACTAAGGTATTAGTAACTTTGGATAAGACCAACTCATAACTATCGAGTTTTCTTTTGCCAAAAAGCATTGAAAGTCGTGGTACCGTAACGATCAAAACAGAAGATATTAATGACTTTACCATCGTATAAACCTTAGCCGAAACGCTATAAATTCCGACAGTATAATTATTCTTCATCAATCCTAATAAAGTTACATCTGAATTTACATAGATTAAATTAGCTACATTAGAAGCAAAAATAATCAGAATTGGTCCCATATGGCGCTTCCAATTGATATGTTTAGTAAGGTGAATGCGGCAGATCTTCTTAGCAGTAAAGTAATTAATTAGGTTAGAGCCAGCAGTCGCAAATACTGTAATTGCAGCATAACTTAAATAATCATTGCTATTTCTTACAAAAAGAAAAAGTAAAATAATTGAAATTGCATTAAAGACAATGCTCCTAATAGTAATGAATGTGTACTGTTCATAAATCGTATAAAGCCATTCTGTCCCCATCGTTACAAAAAACATTTGTAAGCTGAAAATCAAAATACAAGTAATATATGATTTTAAATTAGAAAATACAAGCAAAGATAGCAGCAACAGCGCATAAGAAGCCAAGGTTGCAATAACATTAATAGTAAATACTTCGCTACCGAACTTACTCATCTCTTCAGGATTATCCCGATACTTAGCTCCTTCACGCACCGCATAAGAGGTTACACCAAGTTCCGCAATTAACAAGAAATAACTATTAATTGATTGAGAAAAATTATAAATTCCAATTCCTTGAACTTGCAAGACTCTTGATACATAAGGAAATGTAATCAAGGGAAAAAGTAAGTTTAGAATACTCCTAATGCCATTTAAGAATGCATTAATACTCATCGACTTCTGTTTCAATAACAGCACCACCTAATAAAAGACAATAATATTAATTTTATGTCATTATTGATAAGTTGTATAGTCATAAATAGCTTAAGCTAGTATTAAGCTACTTTAGTCACAAAAAAAGCGCGTTGCCGCGCTAATTACTAATATTTATTGCCTACAACCCTAACTTGGCTTGCTCTAATCCAATAGTGCTTACCTAGCCGATACAGTTGCTTACCTGTCTTTTTGCTTATTTTTACTTTAGTGACTTTGTAGACTTTATTCTTGTTTAAAGCTAGCTTCTTACCTTTTTTACTGGTAAGAACTATGTTGTCAACTTTAGGTATTACTTTAAATAGATATTTTTTGTTCCAAGCCTTGGAATCTCCAGCTAATACATAGGCATCTTGGCCTACACGGTAGGCTTTTTGCCCATTAATAAATCTAAAACCAGAGTATTTTACGCTCTTAACATTTTTAGTATTTTCAATAAATTTCCCCGTTGAATCATAAGTCTTAACTTTTTGTTGAACTTTAATTCTTCTAGGTGCTGCATTAACGGTAGTAGTATTAATTATTGTTGCAAATCCTGCTAACAAACTTACGGAAGTTAAAACTCTAACTAGCTTTCTCATAGTTATTCCCTCCCCTGCTCCTTATCTACCTTTATTTTAGTATAATTAAAACCTAAATAACAGGAAGTTTTTTGAAAATACTTAGGAAATATAGAACCGTCTTCGTCATCTAACGTTTAGTGAAAAGCATTTGAAAAGCGTTCGAACTTTGCTAATTATCTAACTATCATTATCGCTATTTTAATACTTAAATAGTTAGAAAATCTAGACTAATTTGTTATTATTAAATTATTTAAATCCCTATATTTTAAAGTATCAAGTTTTGATATTAATCAAAAACTTGTTATCACTTAAGATATTGGCGGAGTCTGGGGACTAACCGATTACTATAATGATGAGATTGATTCTGAAGAACGGGAATGGATCGGCGATATTGATTTAGACAAGTTTGATATCGATGAAATGAACGAGATGCTTAAAGAATTTGAATAGAAAAATAGCGTTAATTCTAGCTTGATTTAGAATTGACGCTATTTTTAATTATTAGATTACAAAATAAAATTGACCAGTTAATGCTCTATTCAAAAAAGCTGCTAGAGTTTGATACTCTGGCAGCTCTCTTATAAAGGGGAATTAATTATTTTTATTAAAAGTAGCTTCTTTACCTATAACAGTCTTTGCTTTCGTTTTACCAAACTTTTTATCTGATAAAATCTTATCAGGTTGTGTCAAAATAAGAAGAATTACTGTATCTTTCTTTTCCTTTTTTATCATATCCAGATTTACATCTACTAATAACTGTCCTCGCTCTACACTGTCACCTTCCTTAACTTTAACCTGAAACGGTAAACCTTTTAATTCAACTGTATCTAGACCTAGATGAAGTAGTAATTCTGTTCCATCTACCATTTTAAGTCCAATTGCATGCTTTGTTGGTGCAACCATAGTTACATTACCAGATATAGGACTATAAACTGAACGATTAATAGGCACAATTGCAATTCCGTCTCCGACTAATCCTTTTGAAAATACTTCGTCATTTACTTTAGATAATTGTTCTACAGTGCCATCTACTGGAGAGTAAATATTATTATCAATTATACTTTCCTTCTTAGCTTGTGATTTCTTACCAAAAAAGAAAGTTAGGCCAAATGAAAGAACAACTGAAATAATCAAAATAGATAATGCTGCATAAAAGTTGTTATCCATTTTACCATTATTGGCGTGCATAAATGCAGGCAAAGCTGCAATACCAGGGGAAACTATTGCATATTCCTTTACTTGCATTAAGCCAGCTAATAAACCGCTAACACCAGCCGAAACAATTGTACTAAAAAAAGCAATTTTATTGTTAATTAATATACCAAAAATAGCTGGTTCAGTAATTCCTACAACACCTGTAATACCTGAAGAAAGGGCTAATTCACGCTTCTTGATATCATGAGTATATGCTGCAACACCAAGTGTAGCACCACCAACTGCTACATTAGCTGCTAGCATACCTGGTAAAACGAAGCCGTCGTATCCAGATGCAGCAACAGCTGCGATACAAATAGGGAATAAGGCTTGATTAGTACCTGTCATAACAAGTAATGGAGTAATAGCTGCCATAATACCTACAGATACCCAACCCAAATATTGATTTAAGAAAGTTAAAACTGAAACAATTAAAGTACCTATTTGGAAGCCTAAAGGCCCAAGCCATAATAGCGTAACTGGTGCAGTAATAATCATTTCAACCAAAGGAATAATAAAGAACTTTATTTCCTTGGGAATAATTTTCTGCAATCCAATATCCAACAATTTCATAAATAAAACTGCTAATAATACCGGAATGATACTTGTGTCATACTGAATTGAAGGCACTGCAATTCCTAGAAAATCCAAGCCTTTAGCTGAGTTAATCGCATTGTAGGTCAAGAAAGCTCCCATCATTGCGCCTAAGAATGAATTTAGCCCTAAACGCTTAGCTGCACTAAATCCTACATAAATTGGTAAAAAGTAAAAGCCAGCCTCATAAATAGCATTTAATACTGTATAAGTACCTGACTTTGGATTCAAGCCAAAGAAGTTTGTACCAATATTTAAAACAGCTGAGATTAAACCAGCAGCAACTAAAACTGCAAGAATTGGAACAAAAGTCCCACTGACAAAGTCAATCATTGATCTGCCAATACCCTTAAGTGTTAATTTCTCTTTCGGCTGCTTACCTGATGCCGTTTGTTTACCATCTAATAACTTTATAAAAGCATTGTATACATTTCCAACATCTGTTCCGATGACAATTTGATAATTGTTTCCAGCCAGAACTGTTCCCGCAACTCCAGAAATAGCTTTTATTTTATCATCGTTAATTTTTTGTGGATCACTAACCTTTAATCTAAGTCTAGTAGCACAGTGATTGGTTTCAATAATATTTTGACTGCCACCTATAGCTCTTAATATGTCCTGTGCGGTATCTTTATACGATGACATATTATCTACCTCAATTCATTAATCATCCAAATCTTTCCCATTTGATTTAATAACTTTTTGGTACCAGTAATATGAATCCTTAGGGATTCTCTTAAAGTCTAGCTTGTCTTGATCGGTTGTATTCACATAAACAAAACCATAACGTTTACTCATACCATTACCCGTACTTAACACATCCAGAAAAGTCCATGGATTATATGCAATTACTGGGCATCCTTCTGCAATTGCTAAGCCAACATTTCTAATTTGTTCTCTTAAGAATTTAATTCTGTTAGGATCATGAATCTTACCATCTTTAGAAATTTTTTCATGTTCACCATAACCATTTTCAGTGATCATCATAGGCAATTGATAATGATCCCAAACATATTTGAGCATGTATCTAATTGAGATAGGATCAATTTCCCAATCCCAATCAGTATATTCAACGTATGGATTTTTAACTAGTTGATACATTCCGGGAACTTTGGGAAACTTTAATTCGCCCTTCTTGCCTGATTTATTTAATTCATATACTTGCGCTTTATCATCCGGAGAACAATACTTAGCAGTATTCGAACGATAACAATTCAAAGCAAAGAAATCAATCCTAGCCTGTTTGATAAGTTGCATGTCACCAGGTCTGATATTCGGATCAATATTGTTTCTTTCCCAGTACTTCTTAATGAAAGGACTATATTCTCTGTGTGCGTAAAAATCACACCAAACTTTTTCAGTTAGTTCTTCAGCATTCATTGCTGCAATTTGATCCTTTGGGTTACAAGAATATGGATAAATAGGAACATAACCTGGTACTGGTCCAATCTTACCATCAGGTACCAATTCATGACATGCTACAACTGCAGTTGCATGACATAAGTTCATAATATGGTTTACTTTCCACTTATCTTCAAACCATGTATCGGGATGCTTGTCTATACCCAGCCAGTCTCCATAACAAATTTGCATATTCTGTTCATTAATTGAAAGCCAGTACTTAACTCGATCACCAAATTCTCTGAAGATAGTACGACAGTATTTATCAAATTCCGCAATAATACCACGACCATACCAACCATCATACTTTTCATCAATCCACACTGGCATATCATAGTGATAAATAGTTACAATTGGTGTTATATTGTATTTGATTAATTCGTTAATTAAATTATTGTAAAAATCCAAACCTTTTTTATTTACCTTCCCATCTGAAGTCGGATAAATCCTTGACCATGCTATAGAAAAGCGATACGAAGTCATACCAGCTTCAGCCATTAATTTAACATCTTCCTTATAGTGATGATACATATCTGAAGCATATGTATCGTCAGCATATCCTTTCTTTTTTCTTGTATTTAAATCCATTAAAGAAAGAGTTTTACCATCTTCTTCAATTGCACCTTCTACTTGCCAGGATGAAGTTGAGCCACCCCATAAAAATTTTTCTGGAAATTCAGGTTTTAAAGTATCTAATTTATCAGTCATTCTCCTACTCCTTTTCCTCTTTTATTGCTTACACTTATATAATAGAAAGATTAGCAGGCCCTTGCGCAAATAAAAAAGCACCCTATTTCAAAATAGGGTGCAAAATCTGAACCTTGCGTTTATTCATATTCATTGGCTAAGATATCTAAAAAGTAATTTAAACCATACTTGCGATACATACTTGGATCATGTGAATGATCTAAATGACTTAAGAAATAAACATCATCATAATCATCACTGAAATCATCAATGCGATCTACTGTAACCAACATCTTTAACATGTCTAGTTTCTTAAACATATCCTGATAAGCTAAAGCAGAACGACCAGAAATGGAAATAACTATCAGTAAATCTTCTTTAGTAACGATTTCTTTTAAAGCTTGAATATCTTCCCTATTATGCACAAGCTTAAATATCTTCCCCTGCGCTGATAGTCTTACCTGAAAATCTTTAACTGCTGATAAACTAGCACCAAAGCAAATAATATAAAAATGAACTGCTTCTTTAATCTTTCGACAAATTACTGATACCTGATTAGTATCCATACGTTGATTAAGTTCTTCAGTCATTGAAACAATAGTATTAGTTAGCTGTTTACGATAGTTAATTTTATTTAGATTCTGTGGTTTTTTACTATATAGAATCATCTCTTTCTTTAAATTTTGAAAGTTCTTATAACCTATCTTTTCAGCAAACCTACGAATGCTAGCACGGGAAACATTGCATTCAGCAGCAATATTGTATATATTAAAATTTTTAGCATCATAGTAATTATCAATAAAGTACTTAGCTAAAATACTATCAATTGAATCACTCGTATCATTAATAAAACGATTCAAGATATAAAATATATCATACTGCTTCTCATTCATTTGGCATCCCCATACTCTAATCGATAATTCTGTACTTATTTATCATACCTTGAATTTATTTCTGTATAGAAAAATAGTTTCAACTTAGAAGCAAACTATTACATTAATCATACCTCAGAAATTACTAAATACCATTAAAAAAATCACAACCTTATAAAAAAAGTTGTGACATGCAATTCTCTATCTTTTATACAGTAACTAGAAACCTTGACTATTCCAATAGAATTCTTTGAAACGATCTTGCTTAGCTTTACAAAAAAGAAAAATTTCACCATACGTTATATCACGCTCAAAATCTTCCTTAATAAGACAAAGTGAATCAATTCCACGCCTCATGTCAGTATTACCGCAAGCAATATAAACTTGACCAAATTCAGGCAGATTAATCATTTCATTAAACAATTCTACCATGATATTATTAACTATTTAATTTTGTAGGTGATTCCTTTAAAAAAATTGTATTTAATTGTCTAAATTTTAACTCCAAGAATAAAACTGGGTTGTATCTGTAAATCAAGCACAGAATAGGTAACTTACGAATTATACGTACTTGTTTATCAGATGCTCACTTTATTTTAACACAATAATTAAAAATATAGTTTTGTATATTATTAATTTAGTGTATTGTCTAAATTAATAATTATAATTATTAGCTTAGACAATCACAATCATTGAAATATCAAGCTTTACTGTCACTATAGTCTAAATTTACTGTCTAAATAAAAACAATTATCTCATAGTTTAGACAATCATTTTTTTTAACCATGTACTTATTCGCTTATTATCTTTATTACTTCTTACCTCAAGTTTTCCTGTTTAATTATTAATCCTACATCTATTTCTATAAAGCTACCTATGTATTATTATAACTAAAAATTAATTTTACAAATACTACCATAAAAACAAAACTTATATATTCACTAGCATCAGGATTAAAGATTATCAATCAGTTTTGGCTTCTACATTATCGCCTGAAAGTGTAAAAATGATTGTGTAAATTAAGTCTGAAATAGAAAAAAGATTTTCTTTCCTTTATGACTAATTTTAGCAAAAATTTGATCTCTGTACTATTAAATCAAGAAATGTTACTGCTGAATTTCGTACAAGTTTGCAAGAAATTAGTAATGAACTTCTTGAAGCTGAAATGACA
The DNA here is from genome assembly GCF_017874575.1 of Lactobacillus colini. GTDB lineage: Bacteria > Bacillota > Bacilli > Lactobacillales > Lactobacillaceae > Lactobacillus > Lactobacillus colini. The sequence goes on from NZ_JAGGLU010000006.1 coordinate 56,078, forward strand.
GCCTTTTTGGGTTACGATTCATACTCTAGGGATGGTTGAAATACTGGTAATTCTAGAAATAGCTCCTCCTATCGCAAAGTTGATACTCAATATGGCGATAGTAATCGCCATTGCGTAAATTTCCACTTTTCCAGCTTTCTCTTTCGTAAGAATCATAACCTAGAAAAGTGGTTAACTCGAATTTTAGGAGCTCATTTAAAGCAGTCTGCATCAATTTACACAGAGTTTCATTTAATTTTTCTTGATTGAATAGTCCTTGAGTTAATTCTTGAGTAAAATCATTCATGAGAAAGTTCTATTCTTTCTGTATGTATTTTTATTCAAATCAGCCATACAGGAGAGAGATTTTTTTTAATATTTAAAGACAATTAAATCAAGAAACTATTCTTATTTACACAAACTATTTTACAATGTCCGATTGTAGCTCAAAGAATACGTATATATTTTATTTTTTGTTTCAATTTTTATTTCAAAAAATGTATCGGCACTCTTAGTTTCATCACTAAATAAAAATGGATTATACCTTAACTTATCAGTCACTGCGTGAGTAGGATTAACAACATGGCTCGCCATTGTCATCAAAGCATTTATTAATTGAGATTTACCAGATCCATTTGGTCCAAATAAAAGTAAACTTTTTAGTAACGCAGGCTTTTTTTCGAAGAAAGTATTAGTATCCTTTAATTTCCGTAATCTTGCTCCCGTTTCAGCTGAAAGAGTAGTTCTGTCTTTAAAAGATGCATAATTTTCTACCGTAAATTCAACTAACATGCTTTTCCTCCTTCACTTTAAGTATTATTAAGCACATCCCTTACATCTTAATCACAGAAAATTTTGATTTAAATGCAATTCGGTGAATCATGTTGAATCAATAAAATGAATAATTAACCAAAAACACCTCATAATCATTAGACTTATATCTAACAACTATGAGGTACTTCAATAAAGCATGGTGGCTCTATTTTTTCTATATTTTATTCCCAAAGGCCAGCTTGCTCAAGTTGATGTTTTTCTTTGATAAATTTTTTATAATCAATATCATTTTTTAAAGCTAAATATTTATCCTTAATAATCTTAAAAATATTAGAAGATTTATTATAAATATTTTCTAAATCATCTTTTTCTATAGGAATAATATAAACCTTTTCTGCAAGAGATAATTTACGTATTAATCCTTCAGAATCATTCCAATTATTTTTTCCAGTTATTCCATCCCATGCAATCAATAGTCCCAATTTTGTATTAGTATAACTTAATAATGAAAAAAACTTTCCTACATAAGTTACACCAACGGGACTATCATAATTTTTACACTCACAAAGAAAGGAATAACCAAGTGTTGTTTTATCTGGATCTAATCCAGCTAACAAAGCTCTATCACTCCAGTTGATTTGAAGGTCGATTTCATTACTACTAGTTCTTTGATTTCTCCTTACTTCAAAAAGAAATGGGTAACTCTCTTCAAAAATTACTGAAGTTAATTCTTCTAATAACTCTCCTTTTTGAGCTTTGGAATATTTCTTTTCAACTAGTTTTTTATAAATTTTGGCAAATTTTTTATATGCGTCATTACCTAATTTAATCAATTCAAGGTTTTTGTCTGCAGCCACTTGAAGTAATAACGGTAAAGGAATCCCTTCCGAGTTCATTTCGTCTGCAATTTTATTAGCTTTCTCTCTCAAATTATCTTTGTCCATAATTACCTAACTTTGAATATTACTATTGCATGATCGAGAGGGTTTACAATTTCGAAATCACAATTTAAGCAACCCAAAAATTTTGGTACATCACTTATAGTTCTAAAGTTATACCCAGCATTTTGTTGACATCTAGGACATCGAATTCTCAAATACTCTTCCAAAAAATTTTCTTTAGTTAAAAAATCCAATACTTCATATACTTTAATAACATCTATATGCAGTTCTCTGTGAATTACATTTGGGAAAATCCAATTTCCAGACTTATATTTGCTTAAATATTCTATAAACTTATCTATATCTATATCAAACTTTTGTTCCTTTAACAAAGGAGCCACTTTTGCATAAATATTCAATTGCATTGTTCATCCGCTCCATTTCAAGGTCTGTACACGTTCCAGTTAAATGTTGAAGTAACGTATGTCGATGTTGCAAATAATCGAAGGTGATTTTTACAATATAGCTTTGAGAAGCTACGGCATTTCCCCAACTTACGTAAATATACGGATAATTAGCGGTTGCTTCTTTATCATCCAAATATTGTTCAATTAAATTTTTTACTTCTAGAGCACCCTTAAATAACTGATCGTTTTCATTTATTAATTCTCTTATTTCATCTATAAATGGTAATAAATAGTCCTGATCCTTGGCCGCAGTTAGTTCTGCTGATCCTCCTGAACTTAATTCCATCATTTGTTTATATATCTTTACTGGATCATTATTACCATTCTTTAAATTATTTATTGTTCCATTATGATTTATTTCAAATAAGTTGAAGTCTAAAGTGTTTTCTAGCCATCCAATACATTCTTCAACAATATCTTCATATACATTGCTAGTATACTTTCTACCGTACTTAACAGAATCATATCTAATTTCCAAAAAGTTTCTATTAGAATTTAAATATATAACAACTGGATATCTATAATCCACTTGTTCCATCGTATCAACATCCGGATAAGACTTTTGTAAAACAAACTTTATAACATACTCACCGTTTTTTATTTCCTTATAAATAGGTGTCTCACTGCCTATTTCTGTAGGCAGAATTCTGTTACTCCTGTAAGTATCCTCATCAAATTTTTTTATCTTATTTTCGTTCAATACACTTAAAGCATTTTTAGTCTTACTATCAAAAAAGAATGGAACAGAATATTTATAAAGCTTTATAAACTCCCAATTTTCGTAAAAATTGGAAAAATTTTTATTTAAGGTAGTTTGTCTAATTATTTCATCAACATCTTTTTTATCTTGAAAATACATCGGAAAAGTTTCATTGTCACCTAAAGTCATCTGAGTTTCAAAGGTGATTTTTCCTTCTTCTTCCATTTTCTTACAAATTGCCGTCTTCATAGCCACTGAATAGTTCAAAACGGTACTAAGATAAAATTTTATAAAAGTTTGTTCATCAATTTCATTTTGCATATTCTATTCCTTCCTTGTACTAATTCAATTACTATATATCGGATTAATTATAATACTTCTTATTCATTTTACCATGAGAATAAATCTAGACCGTAAAATATTTTGAAGTGTGCCAAATAAATTGTATAAATACGATTGCCGTTTTTGCTTCAGTTGATCGATTAACTTTCGACTTCTATATCTTAGATATGAATAGAGAATCATATCGTTTGGAGCATTCTAAAAAATAATAGTCAATTAAAAGGTGGCTCAAATACTAATTGACAAATATGCTATCTAAAGTTAACAAATCCACCTGTTTCCTGTAGAATGTATTATGTAATTATACATATTTTCACTTTTTAACCTTATTATTTTCAATTAATGGATTATGTTATGCAGGCAATATTAATACTAGCTCATAAAGATATTGAACAAGTTACTAAACTAGCAACTGTCCTAAACGACAATTTTGAAATCTATATTCATTTTGATAAGAAATTGAATATACCCAAAAGTTATAAACAAATCCTCAATAAAAATAGAATTCACTATATTTCTAAAATATATGTTAATTGGGGGAGCTGGAGTATAGGAGCTGCTACTGTACTATTAATGAAAGAAGCTCTTAAAAATCCCAAAATTGACTATATACATGTTATTTCGGGACAAGATTGGCCAACTGATTCTCCTGTAAATATTTATAATAGATTTACTAATGATAAACATATTTACATGATTTATTCAAAGGCTAATAACAGAAAGAAATCTGGTGAACCTATTATCTGGTGGCAAAAATACTATTTCAACTATGACAAAATCAATCGTCGCTCAACGTTTGGTAAATTTTATCATCGAGCACTATTACTAGTACAAACTTTATTCAGAGTTAACAAATTTAAAAAGTTAGGAATTGATTTAGAAATCTACTCTGGATCAAACTGGACAGACATGCCTAGAGATGCGGTTGAATATTGTATCAACTATCTAGATTCTCATCCTAATCTCCTTAGAATGTTTCAAACAGGTTGCTTTTCTGATGAATTCTGGATGCAAACTATTCTTTGTAATTCTCCTGAATTTAAACAAAGAATTATTGGGAATCATCATCGCTATATTAAATGGCGAAAACAGCACAACAGTTATCCAGCTATTTTAGATGAATCTGATTTTGATAGTATTATTAATAGAGATTATATTTTTGCCAGAAAGTTTGATAGCAGATATTCAAGAGAATTGATATTAAAGTTAAATAATGTGTACAAAAATAACGGTTAGATAGGCTAACCGTTATTTATTATTTTTAACACGCATAGTTAGAAAACAATATTATCTTGACTGTTCAACTAAGATACATAGACTACTTGGGAGGATTAACTGATTTATGACATAATTACACATTTTATCTATGCACTTTCAAAATCAAACTAGTAAAATACAATGGTATTTTTTGGAAAGGAAATCTATATGTCAATAAAACATAGAAATTATGGTATTGATTTAATAAAAATCGTTGCCTGTATACTAGTTATAACACTGCATTGTTTGCCACCTACTAATTCTGTAGTAAAAAATAGTATATTTAATTCTGGACTTTACTATGCAGGCACTCTAGCTATCCCTGTATTCTTTATGGCTAGTAGTTACTTTGTTCTTAATAAACAGACTATTTCCTACTTATATTCTTTCAACAGAATAAAGAATATCCTATTTGTTATCATCAGTTGGGTTTTATTATACTCATTAGCACAATTTATTATTAAACATAACTTTACGTTTATTCAACAGCTAGAAGGATCAGCATTTACAGAAGTATCGCAGCATAATTTTTATCATTTCTGGTTCTTTTGGGAACTAATTATAATGCTATTACTAGCACCATTGATGTGGTGGCTCCTTCAGAAGCATTTCATCGTATACATTATATTAACTATTGCTGTTATCTGCATATGTTTAAGTGTGGACATACTGCTACATTTAGGATTTAGTACCACAATACAATACATTCCTCAAGTTTTTAGATTTTATCTATATATAGCATATTATTTGATTGGAGGAATAATAGGTAACTTACGTTTCAAAAGGATTTTAGACTATATTTCTACTTATTTTTTATTTTTTATGATGTTAGACATAGTCTTATATGTAGCTGTAATAGCATATTCCTTATGGAATAAAAACATCATTAACTGGCCTTATGCTGAAGCAAACTATGGAAATATTCTTGTAATTATAACTTCAAGCTTAAGTTTTTGTCTATTTACAATATCTACTCCTAAGTTTCAATCTATTATAGAATTTTTAATTCCTTTTACTATGGGCATTTACATGCTACATCCCTTTTTAATTGGAAAGCTTTCAAAATTGGCGCTTTTTAGTTACTATCCTAGTTTAATGATAATTGCTGTATTTGTTATTTGTCTAATTATTACCTATCTAGCGCTAAAAATTCCAGTAATATCCAAATTGTTTAAGCTGTGAAAATCAGAGAAGTCTATATGTTAAAACCCGATCCTAATTCTAATAAGATCGGGTTTGCCATTATTAACCTTATTTAACATCACCAAGTTGCAATAACATTATGTAGCAAAAAGGCAAATATATTATATTAAAACACTTTTTCAAGAAACTTCTTAAAATTCTCAGACCATGCATCCCAGCTGGTAGATGTTTTGTAAAGTTCTAATGCACCACGAGATAAGTCATCAAATTTCTTATCTTTATATGCATCTTCTATACATTTACCAAAATCTCTACCACTAGCAGAAAGTGGAAGACGATAACCATTTACTCCATTGACCACATAATCTCCTACTCCCCCAGTTTCTGTAGAGAATATAGGCATTGCGTAAGCATTAGCCTCAGCAAAGACTAATCCTGCACATTCTGCTCTTGTTGGTAAGATAAATGCATTACATTCATGATATAAGCGCAAATACTTATTATACCCATCTGGAGTATTTTTATCTATATAACCTACTAATTCAATAAAGTCCTTATTCTTCAAGTTCTCAGGGATATTAGATACTCCTACAATATATAGCTTAGTATTTATTCCAACTGAATTTAAATATTCAACGGCTTCAACTGCTATATTGCCACCTTTTCTTTTCCAATCTTTTCCAGAAAATAGTAACTTTAAAGTTTTAGATGAATAATCAGGTATGCTGGCGAAATCATGATTATTTGGCACATCAGCACCAAATGGAAAAACATAGGTATCTTTTCTTTCTGCATGATAATCTTTGATAGAAGAATTGGCAGCCCATTTAGAAGCCCTAAAATTATACGTAGCCTTACTTGTAGCGAGATCTTCTGTAATATTTCCTTCTTTAATTGCCTTATCAGAGAAACCGAACCAATAATAATTCACCATAACTTTAAATGTACCATCAGTGTAGTAAATTATAGGTTTCTTAGTATTCAGTTTAGCTAACATATCAATTTGTCCTGGAGCAAAAATTACGTCACAATCATTTAATTCTTTATTATCAAGAAATCTCACATGTATTTTACTCATTAATCTACTATGAGTTGAGGATCCTTGACCATATCGTAATTTATAAATTATATTAGCCAGTTTAGTTTGAATTTTAAAGTTTAAGCTATCTGCATTATAAGAAAGCCATTTAACATTTACACCTGTATTTTTAATTGCATGAAATGTATTATAGTATGTTCCCGACCATGACATCCTATCCTTTTCTGGATTAACCGGTGAGATGTATCCAACTGTAATCTTTTTATTATCCATATTCTACCTACTCTCTTATAGATACACTTTGTCTAAATAACTAAATATTATTTCTTCAAAATACGTGTCATTACTAATTTTTTAGCTTGCCCCACTATCTCAGCACGCAAAATTATTACCATTACACAGTAAACAACTATTCCAACTAAGACTTCTAATCCCATCATTAGCCAAGAACTTGTAAGCTTTCTATTCATGGCAAAAACGATTGCAAACATTACCAAGCCTGAAACAAAATACTTCCAAGAATCTTTAAATAATGCTTTCCAACTTAGCATCTTACGTACAACAAACAATTGATATACTGTAACTGAAATTTCTGAAATTACTGTAGACCACATAGCGCCATAAAGTCCCCAAGTATGAATTAAAGGGATATTAAGAATAATATTTACAACAGCGCCAGCTGTTACAGATGCGGTGAACTCCTTATTTCTATTAAGAGGTAGTAAATACTGAACTCCTAAAACATTACTCCATGCAATCATCAAAATGACTATTGATTCTATCATCATTGCAGGTCCAACCGGTTCATACCCTGGACCATAATATTTAGGAACAAGGGTAAGTGAAATAGCAGCTAATCCAAACATCATCGGATATGAAACAGCAGATACGAAGTCAAATGACTTATACAACATCTTATTAACTCGCTTCATATTTCCCTTAGCTACAGCATTAGCTACATGGGGAAGCATAACTGTTCCAGTTGCAGTAACTAATGCTAATATAAGCTTTACTAAATTATCTGAATATTGATAGTAACCTGATGAAGTTTCACTAACCATTCCACCTAGCATAGTTTTATTTAGCTGAACATATACTTGGGTAGCAATCTGCGGGATAAATAATTCTGCCATTGGTAAGAAGTGCTTCCACGGATCAAGATATTTAACTTTAACCTTAGATAGATCATGGAAAATATTAGGCCATAAAGTTAAATTACCAATTAATGTAGATATTGCCAAAACAATAATATAAAGAGTTACATCTTGTGGACTCTTTATAAATATAAAAATAGCTACCATTGATAGTATTTTTACAAAAGAGTTCTTCAAGACTGTAACTCTAAAGTTCTCTACGCCAGCATAAAACCAAGAAATGTCAAATGCTACAGCAACCAAATTAATTGATTGTGCCCACATATAACTAGTTTGCCTTGCATAAAAAAGCATAAATATCTCAAAAGATAAGAATGCTATTAAAGTCATTATTGTCTTTACAATTTGTATTTCCCAAAAAGCTTCAGACATTTTTTGCTTATTCTCACGTACATAAGCTATTTGCCTATTTCCGTAATATCCTATCCCCATATTAGCTATGAGAATAAAATATTGGATAATTGAATTAGTAAATGCATTAACGCCTACTCCTTCTGGACGTAATACGCGGGAAACATATGCAGATGTAATAAGTGGGACAATAATCGCTAATACTTGATAGCCCACATTATAAAGGTAATTTTTTACAACCTTCATTGAATCTATTCACCAAATTCTTTATCAACAGTATCTAAAGCTACTGCCGTTACTTGATCCATATTGTAATACTTATATTGCCCTAAACGACCGCCAAAGATAACCTTATCTTCTTTATCAGCTAATTCTTTATATTTAGCATATAATTCATTATTCTTATCATCATTTACTGGATAATATGGTTCATCGCCCGGCTTCCATTCAGCAGGATATTCACGGGTAATAATTGTCTTATCCTTATCGCCTTTGCCAAATTCAAAGTGCTTGTGTTCAATGATACGGGTATAAGGAATGTCAGCTTCAGTATAGTTAATTACAGCATTTCCTTGGTAATTATCAATGTTCTTCTCTTCAGTTTCAAATCTTAATGAACGGTATTCTAAGCGACCTAGCTTATAATCAAATAATTGATCAACTGGACCTGTATAAACAATCTTGTCAAAACTCTTTAAATATTCATCTTTCTTATCAAAGAAATCAGTATTAAGCTTCACAGTAATATTAGGATTATCAAGCATCTTTTCAACTATTTGAGTATATCCACCCTTAGGAATGCCTTGGTAATCATCATTGAAGTAGTTATTATCATAAGTTAAGCGCACTGGTAATCTCTTAATGATGAACGGAGGTAAATCAGTAGCCTTACGCCCCCATTGCTTTTCAGTATAGCCTTTGATTAACTTCTCATAGATATCACGACCAATTAAAGAAATAGCTTGCTCTTCTAGGTTCTGCGGCTTCTTACCTTCCATTTCCTTGCGCTGCTCATTAATCTTATTCATCGCTTCTTGCGGGGTTCTAACGCCCCACATTTCACTGAATGTATTCATGTTAAATGGTAGGTTATACATATGCCCCTTGTAATTTGCGACTGGACTATTTGTGTAGCGGTTAAATTCCGCAAATTGATTCACATAGTCCCATACTTTCTTATTTGACGTGTGGAAAATATGTGCACCGTATTTGTGCACTTGAATGCCGTCAATTTCTTCAGTATAAATGTTGCCTGCCAAATGGTCTCTTTTTTCAATTACTGTGACTTGGTGACCCTTTTGAGCAGCCTCATGTGCAAAAACTGCTCCAAACAGTCCTGATCCTACTACTAAGTACTTCATAATCTCTACCTTTCCCGTAATATATAATTCTTTTATTCCAAACTTCTTTCATTTGCCAGAATTAATCCCATATAAATTGGTAATAGAGGTATCAATATATATACATAAATATTAAAACTACTGTTACTAATCAATAGATATAAACTAAGACTCAAAAAAAAGCTAGAGAAAAAAGTATATTCTTTTTTTATTAATTTTAATCCTTTATATATTCCTACCACTATCGGTAAGATGCAAATTACTAAGCCAATTATTCCAAATTGATATAGTTGCATTGGTAGTCCGATATCACTTCTATACATAGTGTATCCATTATATATTCCCATCGTATCAGGAGTAAACCCAAAGCCCCATAAATTACTAGTGGATTTCCATAGCATAGGAAAAAATTCATATTCTTTAATTCTAGTTAGAGTTGACCCCGAATATTGACTGTTTATGGAAAATGAATTTATAAATCCAGTTAATTTATCTTTAAAAATATATGCTGTGCCCAATATAAAAACACAAGCTATTACAGAACTAAGAAATTTATATTTCTTACTGAAAGCCCAACAAAATATATTTATTAAAATAGTTGCGAAGTAAAAAATTAATTGTGCACGAGACTGATAAATCAAATAGCTATATGTTATTAACACTAGAAGTTGAACTATGTATTTTATATTTTGATTTTTTGATTTTTCTGAAGAAAAAAGTTCTCCTATAGCATAAGCCAACAAAAAACCATCTAAGAAAGTACCACCACTTCTACTAAATATATGATTTCCAATAACTCTAGTCCAAGTTATTTTTCCGCCAAGTAGAGTAAAACCAATATCTCTATTAAAAAAGTTATATATTACCCAACTTAAGGTTTTTAAAACAAGAAAGGACATCCCTATTCTATTTATTCCCCTTAAAAATCCAGATTTATCTGAATTTACTAATTCAGCAACCGGATAAGCTATAATAACTAAAAGATAGCCACCATAATTTGTAATTATTCCTTTTATGGTTAAAGGAGTGTAACTCCCTAAAAATAAAGATCTAAATGCATTTATAAAAAATAATAATATTATCGATATCACACTTATATCAATAATTACATTATATGACTTCTTAGTCTTAGGGAAGTATAAGTATAGTAACCACAGGATAACCGCAATAAAAATAGACAATAACATAGTCATGGCAGAAATTCTAAACAAAAGAATTATTACTATAAGATATATCAAAAATTTTTCTATTTGCAAATTTGTTAGTTTCATTTATACTGTTAATCCTTTTTCTCTTTGTATTGCTATGATGGCTAACTATGATGGCAAATTATAAATATTAGGTGCACAATTGAAAAAATACATATTTTACTTTCTATATTCTTTTTTAACAAAAAGTTTTATAAAACATTTAGATGTGAGATTATTAAATATCCCATGCATAAGTATTTTACCCTTTATCGGACCAGAGTAAGTTCGATAAATATCCTTCTTATATTTACTCAAACACTGTGCTACAGCACATAGCTCCTCAAAATATTTATCATGAAATAAATCTTTGCTAGACGCAGCATATTCTTTCATAATAAATCTTAGTTGAACATACATCCTTTCTAGCAGATAATCAACATTTCTTGTCTTTTGTGCTTCTAATATATATGACAGAGTTGCATACCACACTTTTGTATAATCATCTATAATAGATGGTCGGCGATCAGTTCTTGTATTTCCTGGTCTATTTGTTAAATAATATGCTAATGCTTCATTATAGTAGGCGATATTTTTTGCTCTAGATAAAGCAACTACATATAATAAAAAGTCTGTATAACTTACATGCTTTGGGAATACAACGTTCTTCACTATATTTGTTTTGTATAATTTTGCATGTGGTGAAACTTGTAAAAAAGAAAATTTTTCTATATCTTCTATAGACTTATAAACTTTTTTAGGTTCTATCTTTATAAAAGAAGGTACGACACATATATATTCTTTAGCATTATTTTCCATGTAGACATTATATTTATCACCGACTACTAAGTCTAAGTCTTTTTGGTTAGCAAATGAATATAATTTTTCTATTGCATCAGATTTTAGCCAATCATCAGGATCACAAATTATAAAATATGGAGTTTGTACACTATTTATACTGTATTCTAGTACAGAGCCATAGCCTCCATTTTCCTTGACAATCAGCTTTACACGCTTATCTTTTTTTGCGTATTCTTTTACAATTTCTTTTGAATTATCAGGAGAACCATCATCTACAGCCCAGATTTCAATATCTCTAAATGTCTGACTAAGTAAACTATCTAAACACTTAGAGATATATTTTTCTACATTATATATAGGTACAATAACAGTTACTTCAGCAATCATTAACTTCTACTCCTTAACTTATCTAGCATACTCATTAAATTAGGACAACACATCGTTATAATAAAACTAATTCTTGGCTTCAATGGCAAAATTGTATTACGTCCTAGCACATCTGTAATATATTTTTTTCCAAATGAACGAAGTTCCCTCACTAAGTTTTTATTTTGTATATTATTTTCTTCCTTCTTTATTCTTCGAATATAGTTAGAAGCTATCAGTGCCGCACATGCTCTAGCATTTATCCGACCTATTTTATTATCTTCGGGAATCAATTCTATAATTTCTTTGTTAACTTTTAAAAAGTCAGAAAATGCTTCTTTGTATTTTGGATTATTATATGTTAAGCTAACCCTATTACTTAAGCTATTTGCATAATACACATAATTATAATCCGAGAAATTAGATATAAAAATCTTATCAGTATGAAGCAAATATTCTACAGTAAATAATAGATCCTCGGCCATGCTTATTTCTGACTTTAAAAATAAATTATTTTTTTTAATAATCTTTGTTTTCCATAGCTTATTCCATAGATAGCCTTTTACTCCATCTGATTTTAAAATATCTGCTAGTAATTGTTGTGAGGAACATACTTGCCTTTCATAGGTAAGGTTCTTTTTATTGGTTAAACCAACATTATTAACACCAGATATGGACAAATCGACATCTTGTATGCCATATCCTTCCATCAAATGAGTTAAAAAATCAGGAGACACATAATCATCAGCATCAACAAATGCCAAATATGGTGTATACGTTCTTTTTATCCCATTATTTCTTGCAATTGACACTCCACTATTCTTTTGCGTTATTACTGTTAATTTATCACTATTAAACTTGGCTAGTTCTTCCAAAGTACCATCTTTTGAGCCATCATTTATGACTATAATTTCAAAATTCTGGTACGCTTGGTTTAGCAAACTTGCAATACATTTTCCTATGGTTTTTTCTGAATTATATGCAGGAACTATAACCGTTATTTTGTCTTCTAATTTATTCATTTTAAAAACTATTTCTCGCTACATTTGAATTAAAGTATAAAAATATTTTATATTATGACCAACGTATTACAATATCTGTTAAATAAAAACGTCTATAGTTCAAATTTAGACTTTTCAGGAAACTTCTTATATAAAGCATCTTTTATAACAACTATCTTTTCATCATAGTTTTCTATGTTTTTATCATTTATACACATTGTAGATGATACTTTTTTAGTCAGATCTTTCACTATATTATCTACTTGGTCCAAAGTATAAAAACTATTAAACTTAGCGCTTCTAGGATAGAATTCACCTAGCTCTAATTGAAGATGTCTGATTAGCCAAACAGTTATATCATCTAATTCCCTAAAGCGATGAGTATTATTTTTTTCAATTTTATCTCCCCATATTTCTTTAGCTTTATAAAAGCTACTTTTTCTTAAACTTAAAGGACCATGCGGCTCAACATACCCTGGAATCCCACTTTTTAATAATTGGGGTAAAAATAAAATTGTACGAAGCAAATTTATACCATTTTTTAAATTAAAAATTCCTCGTTTACTTATAGGCCATTTATGATCTATATATTTATTAAGTAAAATTCCATTAGCCAATAAAATGTGATCAAAATCTTCTTTAGGTACTATTCCAGTGTATATTCGACTATCTCTGGGTAATTCATCTTTAAAAAAATCAGTAGGTTGTAGTTCTTTATTTAAAATCATATCATCATTAAAATATACAAAATATTCCGATAAGTTTGGAATTTTATACATATTCATTTCAATGACGCTAGAATTAAAAATAGGTAGATACTTTTTATCGATTATCTTTGTATGGTCGATTATTTTAACTTTATCATTAGTATTTAACCACTCAGGAGTTTGATTATCAGTTATTAAATAGATTTTATGCACCCACGGACTATATTTTTCTATACTCCTAAATAAAAATAATAGCGTTCCATAATCTCTAAAACGCTCACTGCTTGCCCCATCCTCATATGCATTGTCATAATCCGGCATATATTGGGCTCTTTTTTTATTCCAATTTTTATCTTTATCATTTACCCATGTAATTACAAAATCGATTTCTTTCGACATACATAACCCCTACATTATCTCTGATTATTTTGCCTTTTTTCATTATATTTTGCTCTTAGTTCATATAAAATATCCGCCATAATTCCTAAATGAACTTTAAAAAATAGCTGAGGCAAAAATCGAACTTTACATAAAGAAAAAATACTTTCTTCTTTTAAAGCTTCTTTATAAACAATATTTTGTCTGATTTTTTTCTCTTTTATAATTTTGTCTATAAACGATATATCTGATCTATTAAAAACACCTCTGACTATAGACACATTTTGATGAATTAAGATATATTTATTAATTGCAGAACTAGAATCGCGATTATCTTTTTTATATAATCGCATTTTTTGCATTGATTGAATATATTGACTTACAATTGCCGATTTAGCAGATCTTATGGTAGATTCGTTATCTATAGAATAATGATAAAATGGTTTTTCTATCTCTAAAACGCTTTTGCAAAACTTTAAATATCTATAAAAAAAATCACTATCTTCTGCCACTTGCAATTTAGGATCAAAAAAAATCTGATTCTCTTTAATAATCGTATTTTTTAAAAGTTTACTCCATACTGTCATATAACGAGTAGGATTACTCAAGAATTCATTCTTTAGTTCGAAAATACCAGCTTTGTCATCGATACTTTGACTCGAAGTAAATAATTTTTTGTCTTTGTTACCTACAAGATAATCAAAAATGACCAAATCTACATTATCATTACAAATAGGGGTAGATACAATGTAATCATCTGCATCGACGAAACATAGCCATTTTCCTCTAGCCTTTTTTATCCCTAAGTTTCTAGCGTTCGAAACTCCTTTTTTACTGTGAAACAAAAAAATATTAGTGAAACTAGCTAACATTTTTTGTAAAACTTTTTTTGTATTATCAGTAGAACCATTTTCTACTATTATTATCTCATATTGCTGTTTATCATTATTGGCTTGTATGCTCTTAACAGTACGCATAATTGTATTTTCACAATTATGTGCCGGAATGATATAGGATATTTCCATTCTAGATAATACTCTCCATTTTAAAAATGAGTTTTTCGCTTACCAATACCTAGCTTTCGCTTGATTAAATTAAATCCCTTTTGTAAAGTGTTTCTTCCACCAATTTGCCCCCAAGCAAGTTCAGTAAAGCTTTGCTTAGTTGTATACAGCCAGACATCCATCAATAGCTCAGATACATAGCCATATACGCGTTGTTCTTGAACTGAATAATTAGAAATATCAATTTCTTTCTCTAAGCGATTCAATACACCAAACATAAAAGTACAGTATGAATCAAACGCTGCTTTTTTCATGACAAACATATTGAACATATGAGCTTTTCTCTTATTCATTACAACATCAAATGCAGATAAATAAGCTGGATAAAATTCTTTAATTATTTTGCGAGTCTTATCCAAAGGCTCTCTATGATGCGCATGAATATAGTGAGAATAGTTGGATTCAATATAGTAATTTCTTTGTTTGGGCAGTATTACATCATTGCTTTGTAATAGACGATTTATCTTATTTATATCCAATACATTATCTAAATTATATGGTTTTGAACCATATAAGTATCTACGATAATGCACAAGACCTATCGCATCAACATCTCTCAAATTCTTCCAAGCCCAATAAACGGCAGTTAGCTCATTATAATAAGGATTCTTAGAAGAAATATTCTCCCCTTTATTATCTAATTGATAATCTATACCTTCTCTATAATTTTTATCAGCACCAACTAAAATTGGAAGATATCCTTCTTGATTAGGCATTGGAAATTTTTTATGTGCTGCTACTAAAATAATAGTTTTCATATCAAACTCCTAAAATGCCCCATCTTTTTTTATAATACTGATTATAGTCTTAAAGAATATTTTTAAATCATACATAGCAGAAGCATTATCAACATATTCAAGTTCGACATCACAGCGTTCAGGATAGGTAACATTGCTCCTACCACTTGCCTGCCATAATCCAAATGCGCCGGGTTTTACAGATAGAAGCTTATCTACGCGATTTCCGTATTCCGCTAATTCATCTTGGATAATTGGTCTAGGACCCACCATACTCATTTCGCCTTTTAAAACATTATAAAATTGTGGCATTTCATCCAGAGAAGTCTTACGTAGGAATCTCCCTAGTTTAGTAATACGCGGATCTTCTTCAGCTGGTAATTTAAATCCATTATCTACATACTTACGATACAAATCTGGATTTTGTTTTAATACTTTATCAGCATTTGAAATCATAGACCTAAACTTATAAATTTTAAATAGTTTTCCATTCTTTCCCACACGTGTTTGTGCGTAAAATGGTGAGCCTCCGTCTTGACGCTTAATTAAAATCGCTATAACTAAAAAGACAGGGGACAACCCAACTAGTGCCAATGAACTCGTAATAATATCAAAAACTCTTTTAGAGAAATGATAGATCGGTCTATTTGTACTCACTTTGTCCCCTTCTTTTTTTACTCTATCCATTTCCATAAGCATACAGCTGCTTTACCCCCCCCATTTTCATTCAGCTAAAATAACCAAAAACGTTTTTTCTTCTTAAGTGGTTGCCAATTTAATTGAACTTTATCACCATTGATGACGTTACGAGCATTCTGTTTGAATTGTTCGCTTACTTGCTTACCACTCTGCTTAGCAAGCTTATTATAAGCATCGGTCATGCGACTTTCACGCTTAGCTAAGCTATGTGCATCTGAAGCAAAAGTTGCAACTTGTCCAGCGTCAATTAAGCGTTCACTAAGTTGCTCAATTTCCTTGCCAAACACGCCGACATAAGAACTTGCTGTAACTTGTGTTAAACAACCTTGTTCTAGGAATTGCTGCAACACTTGCGGATCATGCAAGATCTTATTGTTACGCTCTGGGTGCACGATAATTGGTGTAATTCCTTCACCTAACAACCTAAAGGTCATATCTTTAGCGTACATTGGTACATCTTCACTTGGAAATTCCAAAAGCATATATGTACCCTCTTCATCACAGAACAAGATATCATCATTCTCCAAAGCTTCAGGAATATCTGCACTTAAACGAACTTCCTGACTTGGAAATACCGTTAACTCAATATCATTATCGTCTAAAGCTTGCTGAAACTCTTTTGTTTCTTTAATCACATCTTGCTTATGGTTAGTATACTTACCGTTCAAGTGATGTGGTGTCATTAGTGCATGCGTAATTCCATCATCGACTGCTGCTTTAGCTAACTTCAAGGAAGTTTCTAAGTCAGGAGAACCATCATCAATTCCAGGTAAGATGTGGCTATGAATATCAACTAAGACCATAACCTAATCCTCATCTGTCTGACCATAACCATAACCATAGCCGTAACCATAGCCATCAGCACCTGTACGTACGTCATTCATGACATAGCCTAAGATATTAGTCTTAGTCAATTTCAACATTTCGACAGAACGTTGAATAGCTGCTTTTTGAGTGACATTTTGGCGAACAACTAAGACTACACCATCCATCTCGCCAGCTAAGACTTGTGTATCAGAGATTTCAAGAATCGGTGCCATATCAACTATTACCATATCATAGTGAGAAACTACTTTATCTAAGAAGTCTTTCATCCTTCTAGATCCTAGTAATTCTGATGGGTTAGGCGGAATTGGGCCTGCTGGTAGAACGGATAAGTTATTAACTTCATCAGTTTTAACAACATCCTTCATATCAATCTCGTTAGCCTTAGAAGTCAAGATCGTAGTCAAGCCTACCTTATTCGACACTTCAAAGGTCTGGTGCAAAGTAGGTCTGTGTAAGTCAGCATCAATTAACAAGACTTTCTTGCCAGCTTGAGCCATAGTCACTGCTACATTGGCAGTTATAGTTGACTTACCTTCAGAAATGTTAGCTGAAGTAAAGGCAAGCTTATTAACTTGATTGTCAACACTCATGAAGTCAATATTCGTACGAATAGTCCTAAATTGCTCCGCAATTGGACCTTTCGGTTTGGCGATGGTGATTAATTTTGCACCGTGTTCCATGGTTTCAGTCGTACCACGCTTACGCTTAAATAATGCCATTAGTTAATATTCTCCTTAAACACGTCTACGCTTCTTGTCTTTCTTATCTTCCGTATTCTTAATGCTGAAACTATTAGATAAGTGGAAGTGAGTAACAGTACCTAAGTTAGTTAATCCTACTTCCTTAGTCATAAAGTCATCAGTTCTAACTGTTGTATTCATTGCATCCCGAAGAATCATAATTGCAAACGCAATAATAAATCCTAATACTAAGCCTGCTGCAGTGAATAAAAGTACTCTAGGTGACGTCTTAACACCAGTAGCAGCGTCAGATACGATAGTAACGTTGTTAACACTCATCAAATCTGGAACTTTCTTTTGGAATGTTTTAGCTACAGCATTGGCAATTGCCTTAGACTTATCTGGTGTATTAGCAGTTGCACTTAAAGTAAAGACCTGAGATTGTTGCTGAGTTGATACCTTAACTGCCTTCTGCATTTGCTTAACAGATACTGAGAAACTCTTACCATCACGTTCAATTACTGCAGGACGTGCCTTACGAACTAATTGACGGTTACCATTAGAATCTCTTCGATATACAGCAGGACGTGCCTTACGAATTACAGTAGTGGGATTGGCTAAGTACTTAGAAGCATCCTTCAGAATAACTGGGCTTGTAATAATATCCTTATAAGTATTTACCATTTGAACATTTGCTTGTTGAGTAGCGTAAATTGAGTTAGGATCATTATTATTTTTCTTTTGATTAACTAAAAGCTGTGTACTAGAAGTATACTTCGATGGAATCGCAAAGGCAGCCAAAGCATATCCAATAATTCCTAAACCTACAGTCCAAAATATAATCCGCCAAATATTTTGCTTAACTAATTGCCATAAGTGACGCATATCAATTGTATTGTTTTGCGTTGCTTTTTCTTCCATTAATTATTCTCCATCATTCGTTACGTTAACTTTATTTAATTCAAGTGCTTGACGTATCTCATTAGAAACACGCTGGCGTTCCTTCTTAGGGACAAACTCAACTTCCATTTGGCCATACTTCTGATTACTAATCATTCTACTCTCGCCTTGTGCATGGTCAGTCTGCTGGTTCACAGTAGCTTGGCGATAATCTGCCCCAATATGATACAACTGTGTCATCGTTAAATCTGTCTGCATTTCATTAGAGATTGAACTTAGAAAGTCCTTATTAAGCAGCGTCTTGACTGAGATTGATTTTTTAAGTAAACCAACCACAATACGACGATCACGATCTTGACGACCATAATCATAACGAGGATCGCCATGACGAAGTTGCGCAAAGGCTAAAGCTTCTTTACCCATCATATGATAAGTCTGACCTTT
Organism: Lactobacillus colini; assembly: GCF_017874575.1. Taxonomy (GTDB): domain Bacteria; phylum Bacillota; class Bacilli; order Lactobacillales; family Lactobacillaceae; genus Lactobacillus; species Lactobacillus colini. Next base: position 75,297 of record NZ_JAGGLU010000006.1, read on the forward strand.
AACGAAGTTATAACCCATATTAGAGAAGGTCAATGGTGAAGTTACAGTAACACCACCGACTTGATTAATAGCCTTCTCTAAGCCGCCCATATTAATCAGAATATAACCATCAATTGGGACGCTGTAGTACTTATCAAGGGTCTTAATAGTTTCACTTACGCCACCGAGATTATAAGCTGAATTAATCTTAATTGGTGATACATCAGGATAATCTGGTAAAACGGCTTCCATATCACGTGGAATAGATACTACCTTAGTAGTCTTAGTTGTAGGATTAATGGACAGCATCATAATCGTATCTGTCCGTCCCTTCCAGTGACGATCCATTGCCCCAGTATCTGTACCAAGTAATAAGATATTAATTGGCTTCTTGGCAGCTAATAGCTTATCTAGACTACGGCCTTTATTACTCTTAGTGTTTTTGGAAACAGGAGTATACATATTATCGGTAGTATCACGTAAGTTCTTGTAGACATAACCTGCAAATAATGCACCTGCTACAATAACTATTCCAATGACAAACCAAAACCACCGCCAAAATTTTCGATGATGTCTGTGATGATGGCGGTGTCTTCTATGTTTCGTATTGTTATTTTTATCTTTATCCATCTTAACTCTCTTCCAAGCAAAATTTCCGCATAAACTGCTACTCAACAGTTTACACCGTTTTGATATTTTTTTCAGCAATTTTTTCAAATTACCATCTTCACAATGTTATCGATTTAACATTAGAAACGCTTATACTATAATAAAGACAGCAATTTTGGTTTGTGCCAATTTTTTAATGTTATTTTTTTAGTTTTAGTTATTTTTAAGTTTAAAGGAGTTTTAAATTGAAAAAAATATACGTCATCCGTCACGGACAAACGATCATCAATCGTTATGATAAAATGCAAGGCTGGTGTGATACACCATTAACTGAAACAGGAATTCAAGGAGCTAAAGACGCTGGCAAGCAATTGGCTAACGTACCATTCGATATTGCGATTTCAAGTGATATGAAGCGGGCAAGTGATACTTGTGAATATATTATGGCTGAAAATTGTAACCATGATGAATTGCAGCATATCGCTACACCACTATTTCGTGAACAATTTTATGGCTTTTTTGAAGGTATGAATTCTGATGAAGCTTGGCGTATGATTGGTGGACCTCATGGCTATCCAACTCGCGATGAATTATTTAACCATGTTGATATTACAACTGTTAAGGATTATCTCAAGCAAGCTGACCCTTATCATGAAGCCGAAGGCGCAGATGAATACTGGCACCGTCTTGATCAAGGCTTCGACATGATCAAGCAAATGAACGGGGCAGAGAATATCTTGCTTGTAACCCATGGCTTCACTATCCGGAGCATTGTGTCGCGCTTTGCCCCAGGTAAGTATGACTTGCGCCATGGTCCACAAAATGCCTCAATTACGATTCTCAATATGGAGAATAATGGAGAATTAAGCGTTGCTTCCTATAATAAGATGACTCTTTAGCTTAGCGTACATTCTCTATCTCTGTATCAAATTCTGCCAATCTGCAGATAACCTGCAGATAATCTGCTAATATTTCCTTATCAAAAGCAACCAATATAATAACAGTTATAATTTATAAATAAATATTTTTATTATGTTTCTTAACCTACACAAAAAAAGGAAAACTCATTAAAGCTTGAGTTTTCCTTTTTTTAGTATCTATCTCTTTTTCAAAACAATTCTTTGATACAAGACTACTGTCAGCAAGTAATAGCCAAGATACAGCACACCAAAAATAGTAAATGGCATCCAAATTCCCTGATACGGATTAGGCAATAGTTTTTTAAAGAACTGTAGCCCAAACAAAACGTCACTAACTCCTAAGATTGCTGGCAATACAAACAATGCAGCAATTTCTTTAGCAATTGAAGCTTTGAGCATCCCTTGCCCAGCTCCCATCTTCCATAGCATCCTATAACGTGGCTTATCACCATTAGCCCCACTTAATACCTTAAACATTAAAGTTTAAGCTAACATTGCTAAGAAAGCAATTCCTAAGAAGAATCCCATAAATTCAAATCCTGCCGCAATAGCATTAATTTCAATAAATTGCCGTACTTTTACCCCAGTTCGTAGCAATTCATAGCTAGGCTTATTCGGCAAGCCAGCCCGCTGCAAACTTTCAATATTCTTAATATTCTGCTTAAAGTTATTGACTAAGAGTAAGCTTACATGATTATTCTGGGCTTTAAGCTGGTTGAATTTATCTTGGTTAATAACTTTAACATCGTTATCACCCATCGGCAATAAAGCCAATAAGCCATTTAAGCTAGCATTATCAGGAAGCTTATTCTTGACTAACTCTTCTGGCTTAATTGTTATCGTATAGTATTCAGTCTGTCCGTTCTTAATCCTAAATTCTTGGCTCTTAATCTGATTATTAAGCAGTTGCTCTTTAGATACATAGATTTTATTCTTCACTTGCTTATAATCAAAGCCGGTCTGCTCACGGACACTAACTTTCTTCAGCTGCTTCCTAACAGCTGGCGTATCTTGATAAAGCTGAACATCATAGTAATTAGCTTGAAGCGAAATATCCGTCACATGAACAAAGTCTAAGCCAACTGTAATTGCTCCTAGTGCTAGGGCAAATAATAAAGAAATAACTGTCAAAATTCTTGTATAATCACCCAGTCTAAACTTCAACTGTCCAATTGTAAATGAGCGTAACTTATGATACTTAAAGTGCCTGTTCTTACTTAAAATATTTATTACTCCAGTGAAGAGAGCATCGAATACAAAGAATGTTCCAATTACAATTGTCAAAAAAGCAATCCAAATAGTATTTGCCTTAAACACCATAGCTTGGGTCATTACCCAATAACCACCAGCCATTAATACTATGCCGGCTAAAGCCTCAATGTTCTTCAATACTGGATGATGGTGCAATCTAATGGGCTTTTGATCTTCGTGAAGTAGATCAATTACTTTAGACTTCACTAGTCGACGCCGATTCCAGAATGCTGCCAAAAAGAAAATCAAAGTAAAAAATACCAAAGTCCATAGCAGTGCTGGCAAATAAAAGCCAATAAACTTATGTAGCGTCAAGCCTAGCTGACTCACTAGAACACTTGATACCCATTGAGCTAAAACTATCCCGATTAAGATACCAACAAGGGTTGCAAGCAAGCCAACTAGTAAGGTTTCAACGAAGATTAGCTTACCAATCTTACTAGTCCTCGCCCCAAGTATCATATACATCCCATAATCCTTCTTGCGCATGCTAAGCAAGAAGCTATTAGCATAGACAATATAGATAAAGGTAATTAAAATCAAGAGCACGATCCCAATCCCAAAAGCTAACCTAATCGTCTGGCTAGTTACAGGAAGGCTGTCATTAAGGAAGTCACCATTAGTTGCCAGCGTCATAAACATATAAAAGATAGCACCAGCTAACGTCAAGCCTGAGAACAATACCAGATAATCCTTAAAGCGGCTCTTAATTCCGGTCATTGATAATTTCCATAGCATAGCTTCCCACCTCCTAACGTCGTCCAAGTTCAGCAATAATCTCTTGGTAGAACTCTTCTCTACTCTTAGAATCTCGCTTTAGTTCCTTGCCGATCTTACCATCCTTAATAAATAAGATCCGACTAGCATAAGAAGCTGAGAAAGGATCATGCGTTACCATCAAGATTGATACTTTATCCTTTCTATTTAAGTCCTTCATCGTTTCTAGTAATTCAGTTGCACTCTTAGAATCTAAGGCACCTGTTGGCTCATCCCCGTAAAGTATTGCTGGATTATGGACTAATGCTCTAGCCGCAGCGACGCGTTGTTTTTGTCCACCAGATATTTCAGCCGGATACTTCTCCAAGATACTACCAATCCCCAGCTTCTTAGCAATTAGATTAACCTTAGCTTCCACTTGGTCAGGCTTTGCATTTTGCAAGGCAAGCGGTAAGGCAATATTCTCACGATTAGTTAGGTTCTCTAATAAGTTAAAGTCTTGAAAGACAAAGCCAATTTCCTGTCCGCGAAAGTCAGACATCTCGTTATTCTTAAGCTTAGTAATATCACGACCATTTATCACAACATTCCCACTAGTTGGTCGATCAAGCGTTGACATGATATTAAGCAAGGTAGTCTTACCTGAACCAGATGCTCCCATAATTCCAACGAATTCTCCACGCTCAACATCGAAGCTAATTCCCTTTAAAGCCTGGTATTGCTTCTCACCTTTTTTGCCATAAGTCTTAGTAACATTAATAACCTTCACCACATCAGTCATAATTATTCCTCATTTCGTACTAGTGTACTACATATCTATTACACTAATAATAATGGAGAAAAATTATTTTGTCAAAAATATTTCAAAAATAAAGTAACAAAGTACCATTTTATCTTTGACTTAATCTAAAAAAAGCCTAAGATAAAGGTTGAGAAACATCTCAGAATTATTAGCTGATGTTATTTCTCAAATGATATTTTTGTTACCAAGTTTGTTATATTCATGACTATACTTATTACAATTATTTTCCATCTCATACAAGATTGCCTTGATTTTATGATGACTTTTTTCAGTTTTTTTAGGAAAACTTAGTGTGAGTCAGATTTTTTTCAATAGTTCAATCCCGAATATAACAAACTAGTGAATCTTTTTTTCTTCATGGTGATCAACTAATTTTTCCTCTTAAAGTCTTGCTGGTAGGTAAGGCTTTTTCTTTTTGGCTTTAGATGCTGTATAATTTAATTAATTTATCAGAAAGCTATCAAATAGAATGTAGGTGAAACAATGATAAATACTAAAGTTGAAAAGCCTAAGGCCTTCCTAGCTGGAGTTAATCTTAATGATCCTAACTTCGACTACTATATGACTGAACTTAGTGAATTAACCCAAGCCAATAATATGGAAGTAGTTGGTCAAGCCAGTCAGAAGCTAGAGAATATTGTAGCTGGTACTTACTTCGGTCTAGGTAAAATTAATGAAATCAAGCACCTAGCCCAAGGCTTGAAGGCTAAAGCATTGATTATTAATGATGAATTAACACCCACACAGATTAGAAACTTAGAGTCAATGACTAAGCTGAAAGTCCTAGATCGGACTGAATTGATACTAGAAATCTTCTCTAACAGAGCTAAGACTAAGCAAGCAAAGCTGCAAGTTCAACTTGCTCGCTTGCAGTATGAATTGCCACGTCTCCACCCTTCTGAAAATAACCTTGACCAGCAACATGGATCCGGTGGTGCCAGCGGCGGCTTCGCCAATCGTGGCTCTGGTGAAACTAAGCTAGAATTGAATCGCCGAACCATTCAAAAGCAAATCAGTGCGATCAAAAAAGAACTACAGGCAATCTCTAAGCAAGAGCAAGTTAAAGCTGCTCGCAGGAATAACTCCCGCCTGCCTAAGGTTGCTCTTGTCGGCTATACTAATGCTGGCAAGTCAACCACAATGAATGAGTTGCTTAGGGCATTTGCTCAAGATGCACCTAAAAAGCAAGTCTTTGAAAAAGATATGCTCTTTGCCACTTTAGATACTAGCGTGAGGAGGATTGAATTAGATGATGATTTAAGCTTTATCTTATCTGATACAGTTGGTTTTGTTTCTAAATTACCACATAACTTAATCGAATCATTTAAGGCAACCTTACAAGAAGCTAAAGATGCCGACTTACTTGTCAACGTCGTTGATAGCTCCGACCGCAATATGGTCCAGATGATTAACACTACCCAAAAGGTCTTAACTGAACTTGGTATCACTCATGTTCCAATGATTACTGCTTATAATAAGGCTGATTTAACTGAAAGAAACTATCCACAAATTGAAGGCAATGATATTCTCTACAGTGCTAAAGATCCAGAATCTATCCGCCAGTTGGCTGACTTAATTACTAAGCGAGTCTTTGCTAGCTATGATAAGGTCAATCTACTCTTACCACTAAACAGCGGTAAGGAAATGGCTTATCTGCACCAATATGGCCAAGTAATAACTGAAGACTACCAAGATGACGGTATTCATGTCATTGCTCGCTTAGCTCCTAGTGATATTATTAAGTTCAAAAAATATGAAGTATAACAAAAAAGCAGCTGAATCAAAGACTCAACTACTTTATTCAGTATTTACGTTGATAAATTAGCTCAATATCGCTACCCTGATGCAGGTCAGTGCATCATCACTACGAATATTATAATAAAGCCTGTAAAATCCTTTAAATTAGGGAGTTACAGGCTTTTATTCTTGTAAAAACAAAATAAGCATGTAATAATAAAATCACAACTTGAAGCAAGTGCATAAGGTCTAGCAAGCCGTCTTGCCTAGCCGGTGTAAGTCCTCAGCTAGCGAAAGTAAGCCGTATGGGTTTGCTTTTTCTGGTGTTAGATTAGAGCTAATAACCTAGTCAGGCGTTCGAAAAGCGTGTAAGCGTGAAAAGAACGACGAGGAGATCGGATTAGGTCTACTGTCGACGGATGCTAATGCGCAGAAGGCAGGCGTAATGAAAATGGTAATGCCCTACCGTAGTTAATACAGCTTGAAAACTGTAGAACCAAAGCGGCTGTTTCAAACATTACGTGGGCTGTTGAAAATGGTTAATAACCATCTATAACTGTTGTCTCTGGCAGATCTGCTAAAATCGGTACTATATGTTATTAAAACATTTTTAATCCGCATGCTTGGCAGACTTGAGCGAGAAAGATTCGCCCCGGAATCCTTAGCTTGAAGGCTAAGGCAGTAGAGAGGATCGAAGGTTAACAAGGTACTGGGTCGCTCCCAGATGCTGCGGTGTTGACTGTTCCGTTGCATAATAAGCATTGTTGATAGATTGATAGGTACTAATAATACCCAAGTTGTATATGAGAGGTAGAGTTTGCGCTCTACCTCTTTTTTTAAGTTTGACTTACATAATCGATATTACTTGACTTTAGGTGGAAAATGCATCACTTGAGGATGCATTTTTGCTACAAAAAAAGACGACCTTGGGTCGTCTAATCATTAATAAACAATAACTGGTTCATAAGTATGAACATTGTTCCAAATACTCTTAATCTCTGAAGGGCGAACGTTAACGCAGCCGTGAGATCCACCGCGAAGATATGCCGTCTTAGACCAGTCAGTTCTCCAGCTGGCATCATGGATTCCACAACCATCAAGAGTAAATGGCATCCAATAGCTTACCTTAGAAGCATACTTAGAGCCATCATCATTAGTACCCCTTAAGACACTAGGTGACTGCTTGTAGCCAATATAGTAAACGCCTGTAGGTGTCGCATCAGAACTACCACTAGACTTCTCTAAGGTACCAGTAACAACATCATTAACTGTTACTACCACCTTGCCACCCTTAACAACCCACAGCTTCTGAGCCTTAAGCGAGACAATTACATAAGAGTTACCTAAGCCATGGTTAGACATACCATAGCCCAGTCCACCATCAGTAAAGCCTTCACCATAAATGTAGTCCTTACCATCGACTTGCTTAATACCCTTGCTAAAGGCTTGTTCAATAGCTGGAATTAGGCGATCATTATTAATTGCCCAACCATAATTACCATTAGTAACCTTCAACTTCTTACCAGTTGCTAACTTAATAGTATAAGAAGTGTGAAGGGTATTAACCTTCTTGGCAATTGACTTAATCTTATTCTTCAGACCAGTATTATCTTCATAAATATACTTACCATTCTCATAAGTAATGCGACCAAACATCTCAGCCTGCTTCAAGTCATAAGACTTGCCAGCAACCTTATATGTAACTACTCTACCAATCAGCTCTTTTAGCTTCTTCTCTGCAAGATGAGTATCCTTAGGCAAGTAACTCACACTCTTACTACTTGGCATCTTAGTGTATTGCTGCTTGAAATACTTTTCAACTTGCTTCTTAGTGATAATTTCATCAGCGGACTTGCTAAAGATTATCTTGTTACCTTCTAAGGTAACGCGGTCCTTGCCCTTCTTATTAACCTTCTGATAAGCCTTATTGACGGTTAGCTTACCTACTGAAACATCATAAATCTTAACATTTTGGTTGAAGTGTGTCTTATTAAACTCTTCTGCTTGGGCATTCTGCTGAGCGTGCACATGTCCAATAATTAACCAACCGAGCAAAAGAACAATAACTATTGCCGCAACCCCAATTATCCAGCGAGTATAATTCGGATTAGTATTATTACTACGACGTCTTGGCATTTCCTCGTTCATTTATACCCTACTCTTTTCCTTAATTCTTGTGTTCTATTGTACCACAAACACAAAAAGACCGCTGTTATTAATACTCAGCGGTCCTAGTCTTGAATTTTAACCTTAAATATTAAAGTACACGTACACCGTATGATGGATAGAAGTAACTACTAATTGATGCAACAGTTACGTTCTGACCTGGTTGTGGTGCATGGATGTATTGGTTATTGCCAAGGTAGATACCTACGTGGTAGTTACCCCAGAATACTAAGTCACCTGGCTTCAAGTTAGAAACAGAAACTCTCTTACCAGCATTTAATTGTACATAAGTAGTACGACCAATATTCTTACCTACAGCATTGCTGTATACATATGAAGTTAAGCCTGAGCAGTCAAAGCTGTAAGGACCTGCAGCACCGTAAACATAAGGCTTACCTACTTGCTTTTTAGCTAAATTAATAACCTTTTGAGCAGCTGCAGTTGCAGTAGTTGAAGTAGGTGCTTGAGAAACAGGCTTCTTAGCAACTTTCTTAATTACAGTAACATTCTTAGCTTGGATCCATTGATCCTTGCCAACCTTGTACCATTGAACACCACTTGCATCAACAGCTTGACCCTTAATCTTGTAAGAAGAACCAGCAGCCAAAGTCTTACCAGTAGCCTTACCATTGTAGTAGCTAGTCATAACAGGAGTAGCTGCATTAACCTTAGCAGTCTTAGTAGCTGCTTGTACATGATGAGCAGCAGAATTATTTACAGTATTAGCAGTTGCTACACCGGTAAAAGCAATAGCGGCGGCAGCAGAGATTTTAATAAGATGACGTTTAAGATTCAAGACAGTTTCCTCCAAAATTTATTTCGTTAGTTTAAATTCATTAAGTGTAGCTCGTCAATTAAATTAGCTACAAAATTAAAATTCATGTTTATCAATTCACAACAACTATTGTAGTTCCTTATTGTTACAGACATGTTACAGAAATAAACCGGACTAATTACAAAATTGGTTAAGTTTTTATTATTTTTTGTAAAAAAGCTTCTTTTCTTAATTTTCGGATAACATTTTTACAACTCTATCAAGATATACAGCCGTATCTTTCCAATTATCATTTTCTAAAATGTGGGCTTGCTTCTTTAATTCAGGACGTAGATGCAAATCACGCTTAAATTCGGCACTATTAAGGCGACGTTGAATCTCAAGTGGATCATCACCACGTTCAATTAATCTCTTAGTCAAGGTATCAAAGTCCTTAACTGTTAGATAAATAAAGTAAACTTGCTCGCCTAAAGCTTCTAAATAAGACTTTACGCCATCTGTTTCAACAATTAATGATGCTAAATTATTCTTATCCCAAGCTCTCTGCAAGGCTTCCTTACTGGAGCCATATTGATAATCACCATACCTTACATGTTCAAAAAAGTGCAGCTTTTCAAAGCTAAGATCATCTTCAAAATAATAAGATATACCATCTACTTCACCCTTCCTCATTGGGCGCGTTGTATGAGTTACTACCCGGGGAATATGATATTTCTCTTGTAAATAATTAGAAACTGTCGTCTTGCCAACCCCACTTGGGCCAGCAATAATGATTATTTTATTCAAAACTTTCACCCTTGCTTGAAATTGGTCATTATATATATTAATATTTCACATTGTAAAACAAAACGTACGTATTAAAAAAGGGGATTTTACTATGAAAAAATCTGACGTTAAATTAGGTCAAATCCTTGCAGCTACTTCCGAAGAAGAAATGAAGCATCCCTTTCAAGGTAAAGTTGAAAAAATTTACGAAAATTCCGCTCTACTTTCAATTACTTCATATGATCCTAAAGATGAAACTGCAGTTAGTGATTTAAACAATAAGATGGTGGTTAACTTCAAAAGGTTAAAGAAGGTCAAATCACCAGCTCAAGGCAGGGTTGCTTCCATTAACGATGTTAAAGTTTCCAAAATCGGCGATAAGGAAAAATCATCCAAGAAGTCTAAGTAAGCAGATAACTTAAGGTGAATCAGCTGATTCACCTTTTTATTTTATAGTTAAGAAAGGAACTTATCGTGCAAAAGAAAATACAACAGGGCTTGTTCTGGTTTATCTTACTACAACCTTTTTTGGACTTTTATTGGCTCAATAAACCGCCACTAGCTGATATTTTGCCATTTTCGATTCCAACAATTGTTAGAATCTTAGGAATTTTCACTTTAGCTTGCATGTACTTTAGCCAAAAAAAGAGCTGGCAGCTACTTAAACAGCAGCGATGGCTTATAATTTATCTGCTGCTATTATTAATTTATAGTGCAGCTCATTTATTACACGTGCGCAACTTTAATAGTTTATCACCAACTAGTTACAATTTCTCAATAAGTTCAGAAATTTTTTACTTAATTAGGATGTTCTTGCCGCTGGCTGTCATTTATCTAACTAAGTTTAGTGATTTTTCAGAAAGAAAACTAATACACCTAATTCAAGGTTTAGTAGGGATCTTTGCAGGGATTATCGTTTTTTCGAATTTAGTTATTAAGTCATTGCGGGCTTATGGTGATGGCTGGATCAGTTACAATATTATTGACTGGTTCACCCATAACCTACTCTCCTATACCTTAACAGCAGCTAAAGGATTCTTTTATTTCACTAATACCTTAGCTGCTATCATGTTTATGTTAGCCATCTTAATGCTCTATGCGATGGTCAGAAACTTTAACTGGTTGAATGTCTCACTCTTCATCTTGCAAGGTTTAGCCATGTTAATTATGGGTACCAAAACCTCGACTATGGGCTTTATCATTGCGCTAAGCGTTGGGTTAATCATCTACCTCTGCCATGCCTTGATATTGAAGAATATCATTATTTCAAAAAAAATTGTTCTCTCTTTGATCTTAATTGCTGGTCTTTATATTGCGGCCTTGCCTAAGAGTCCGATGGTTGCCCGCTCAAAGGCAGACATCGCCTGGGTCCAGCAAAATAAGGGACCTTATAGTGAAAATCACCTAAACAAAAAATTAACCAGCGGCTTAAAAAAGACCGACTCTAAAAAAGAACACCAACAATACTTGCGGAATTTTATCGAAAAATACTATAACTACTACCACATCAATCCAAAGTTTATTACTAAGTCTTACCCCTATCAACAAGACCCTGAGTTCTGGTATCACATCATTACTAAATATTCTGCTGAAAAGCGCTTGAATAACCGTCTAATTGAAATGGCAATGCTTAAGCAAGTCGTTAAATATAATCATAATCCACTTGATAAGTGGCTGGGTATCTCTTATGCTAGAACTTCTAATATCTATAACCTTGAAAGGGACTTTCAATATCAATCATTTAGCCTAGGTTGTATTGGAGTTATTCTCTTCTTAGGTCCATATCTGATTAGTGAGTTATACGCTATTTATTGCTGGTTTAAAAATAAGTCTGCACGGCATATAATCAATTCAATCTTAATCAGTGCTAACGGCTTTTGCCTGATAGCAGCTTATTATTCAGGCAACGTCATGGACTTTCTAACTGCGACAATTATTTTAGCCTTCTTCACTGGCTACATGATTAAAGAAATTAATACATCCCGTTCAAAAAAGCTCGCCTAGGCGAGCTTTTTTATCTTTTGGTTTCTTTAACAAAGGTTCTATCCGGAATTCTGATTAAGTAATACTTAGTTGCTTGGCGACCTGAATGAAGACCTAAGCCGTTAAACCAGTTCTTCTTATAAGTAGCCGTATAGGTTGCAACATAGGCCCTCTGATAATGAGAATCAGCCTTTAGCAACTCTTTTTTAGAAAATGGAATGGCACTAGCACTAACTGTCATCGGATCCTTGCCATCAGACACTGTCGCGTTATTACTTGAAACAGTATAACTATTACCATTGCTATAAAACTTATAAGTCTGCACCGACGATGTATTATTAGATTCTGCTTTAACGTAATATGAACGTTTATTACCAGCCGTTAAAATCAGCGGCTGATAATCTATTTCAGAAGAAATAGCCTTCGGATCATCCAGCTTCGGATTATTAAAAAAGGTAAGGAATAGCATAAAGCCTGTTGCTAATACTAAGATAGCTACTTCTAAAATATCAATCAACGTTGTCTTCCATTCAAAGCGCTTACGGTCACGGACAATCATTACTAGGTGACGACTGCGAATATTTTGAATAATAAAAACTAAATATAAAACAATGCTTAACCAGACAATAATTCCTAGTGCGTTCCAACCAATAGTCATTTTTTATCCCCTAATTCTTAGCAGCTAGACTTTTCTTAGTAGTTGCCTTTTTGGTAACTGTCTTTTCTGATTTTTGATATGAACGAACTTCCTTTAGCTTAGCAGTGATATTCTCAGCTAATGACTTAGTATAAGTTTCAGGATCAACCACAATCTCTTGTACACTAGCCAAAATATCTATTCTAAAGTGGGATACATTAATAAAATCAGAAATAGTTTCAAAATAAATATTTACTTCTACAGGATCTTGATTATCGAAGAAGTTGCTAATTTTTTTATAGTTGGTAAATGGTAAGTTGATAATATTACTCTCCAAAGCAAACGTCACCGGTCTTTGACCACTAACGGCGAGTTGGGTCTGAATAAGTGAGTCATGCTTAGCAGCCTGCACAACTTCTTTAATCATCTTTTCTGCAAAAGACTTAATCTTTGTCTTGTTTAATTCGCTATATTTAACAGTTTCAAGATCTTGCAGATAATCTTGCTCTTCAATTTTTTTGGTTATGGTTTCTTCATTAATCTTCACAATAAAAATTCCTTTAACATGTCTAATTCACTAACTAAGGTTAAGCGATTATGTTAAAACTTTCAAGAAAAACTAGACAAAAAAAGAGATTAAGAAAAAATCTTAACCTCTCCTTAAAGCGAAGAAGATATAAAATCTCAGGGTCTTCGTTTCACAGCCGAAGGAGCCCAACATCAGCACTTCCCGTGCTCCGATATTCAAATCAGATGTCTTCTGTCAAAGAACGCACTTCGCGTTATCCTCGACTCGTCGCAGAATTTATCATAACAAACTTTTTTTATTTTTTCTAGATTTATGTATCTTAAAGAAGACCTCAATTACTAATTGAGATAGCATGAACCCCATAGCAATAGCAATCGTAATAATCGCCACTCGCAAGATAAGGTCTTCTGCTTCAGATAGTTGCCCTTCAACCATTAGCCTTACTGCCTGATAAGCTGGCACGCCCGGTACTAGAGGAACAATACCTGGAATGTTAAAGACAGTAACCGGGCACTTCTTACGCCGAGCAAATAAATAACCTAAAATACCAATTACCATCGTACCTAGTAGATTAGATGCCAATCTGCCAAAAGACAGCTGCATACTAAACCAATATACCATCCAGCCAATTCCACCACTCATCCCGCACAAGATAAGGCCACGATGCGGCACATTAATAATCAAGCCAAAGCCCACAGCAGATAGCCAAGCAAAACTAAAATTGATTACAATCTCTAACCAATATGGCATAATTACCTCCTACAAAAATAGTTTGATAGCTAAACCTATTCCACCGCCTAGCGCTACAGCTGTTAGTGCAGCATCAGTAATTCTGGCAATCCCAGAAATCAAATCACCACCAAACAAGTCACGCAAGCCATTAGTTAAGGCAACACCAGGCACTAGTGTCATCAAAGAGCCAATCAAGATATTATCAACTACTACATTCGGGAATATCTTCCAAATTCCAATCGTCATTGTTCCCATAATAAGGGCTGTGACCGCTTCTGCTAGAAAGCGAACATTAGTATATCTTTTTATTCCTAAAAATATCCCATAACTCACACCACCAACAATAGCGGCAGCAGGAAAGTCAAGCCAGTCATAATCACCCATAAAGAGCACCATCAATGTCGGGCTCAAAATCATAGCACCCACTATTTGTAGCCAAATGGGGAAGTCTGGTGTTCTTTGGGAAATATCATTTAACTTTAGCTTTAATTGATCCAGGTTGATCTTTTTACTAGCAAATTCACGTGATAATTCATTAACTCTGTCTACTAACTCTAAATTAATATTACGCTTCTTGACCTGGGTAATCTGAGTGTAAGATTGCGTCCCCAAGCTCATAAAGATACCTGTTGGCGTAACAAAGCAACGCGCCCCTGAAACGCCAGCATTGCTAGCAATCCTAATCATTGTATCTTCAACACGATACATTTCGCTGCCGCCCTCTACCATCAACCTGCCGGCCTTCAAGCATGTATCTAAAACTTCAGCAGCATAATCAGAATCAATCTTTTTTTGTGGCATTTTTTTACCTCAATGAAATTTAACTCATCTTTTCAATGTCAATTGTCTTATCTATCCAATTACCACGGAAGAAATCTCGCTCGTGGCTAACAATAATTACCCCACCTTTAAATGATTCAATTGCCTTGCGTAGCGAATCTTTAGTATCAACATCTAAGTGGTTAGTCGGTTCATCTAAAAATAATAAATTTGAAGGTTCAAAAGCCATTTGGGCTAATTTTACCTTTTCTTGTTCTCCACCAGAAAGTTCCTTTAACGGGCTCATTGCTTGCTGGGCTGTCAATCCCATTCTAGCTAAACTCTGTCGCAATTCACGCGGCCTTAAGCGAGGGAACTCTTCTTGCAAATACTGCAAGGGCGTCATATTCTTATTCGGCCAAACCAGATCTTGCTTAAAGTAAGCTAACTTAGCTGTTGCAGATAATTCATAACTGCCATATATTGGCTTCAGCCTGCCTAATAAGGTCTTTAACAAGGTAGTCTTACCAATTCCGTTGAAGCCGGTAACGGCAACTTTTTCACCATTACCAACAGAAAAGTTAAAGGCAGACTTAACTAGCGCTTCGTCATAACCAATTACTAAGTCTTGTGTCTGCAAAAGTAGGTTTGATGCAGTTTCAACATAAGGAAACATTACATGTGCCTTACGATTATTTTTTGGCGGGGTTAAAATATCCATCTTAGCCAATTGCTTCTCACGTGATTTAGCACTCTTAGAACGTGAACCAGCTTTATTCTTGCGAATATAGGCTTTAGTCTTCTTAATCTTGCGCTGCTGGTTGGCATAAGCCTTAAGATAACTCTCTCGGTCGGCCTCTTTTTGGCGCAATGCGTGCTTTAAATCACCGGTATAACGCGTAATAGTACCAAAATCAATATCAATAATACAATTAGTAATTCTGCCCAAAAAATCATAGTCATGTGATACAACAATAAAGGCCCCAGTAAAGTTATTCAAATAATCGGCTAACCAATCAATATGATTCACATCAAGATAATTTGTTGGTTCATCTAATACCAATACATCGGGATTTTGTAAGAGTAACTTGGCTAAAATTAGCTTAGATCTCTGGCCACCTGAAAGCTTGGCTACATCATGATTATAACCTAATTCAGCCAGCCCTAATCCTGTCGCAACACGGTCAATCTTGGTATCAATATCGTAGAATTCTTTTTCTTCTAGTAAGGTCTGTATCTTACCAGCCTGGTCAAGCAATATTTCATCACCGCGTTCCCCATATTCAGCATAAAGTTCATTGAGTTGCTTTTCTTTTTTATATAATGGGGCAAAGGCTGTTTGCAAGAATTCCTTAATCGTCATTCCTGCTGTTAAGTGGGCGTACTGGTCAAGATAACCAACTTGAATTTTATTCTGCCATTTGACTTGTCCATCGTCTTGGCTAATTTCACCAGTTAAGATTCTAATAAGAGTTGATTTACCGACACCATTTTGACCAGTAACACCCATATGGTCTTCTTTATTTAATACGAATGAGGCATCTTCGTATAAGGTTTTATCAATAAAGGTTTGACTTAAATTTTTTACAGTTAATAAACTCACTTACGTTATCTCTTTTCTTAGTTTTTGTCACTTATCGGATGGGATTTTTCGTACTTTTGCAAGGCATCTAATACTAATGGCCACTTACGCTTAGGGATAATCAATTGTAATCTATCATGATAAATAGGAAAGTCTGTCGCTTTCATTCCGGTTATCTGGGCTAATTGCTCGTCACTCAACTGATACTTAAAGGCTATCCGCTTAATCTCCTGAGATGCATGTCCCCTAAAATATGACAGCCCATAAAAGAAAATCGCAAAAATTGCACCAATTCCTACCGATGCTGGCAATGATAGATGAAAAGTCCTCAAACAAATAAAACAAGCCGCAATAAAAGAAATTAAAGCTGAGATAAGGGCATAAATCACAGGAAAGTATTTATTTAAGTTCATTGATTACCATTCCTTTCAAATATATTACAAAACAGTTACAAATAGATAACGAATACTAGATTTTTGTAACTTTCATTTTATTATGTTGCAATAATCACTACTTATAATAACAATTGTTAGAAAATAAAACATTATTATCAATATATTTATTAAACTACTTTAGGATTACAGAAAGAAGAAAAAGTTTGGATACTAGAAAAATTGCTCTTAGCGCTGCTACCACATCGCTTTTAACTATTTCATTAGCAACTGCACCGGCAAGAGCTCAAACGATCAATCACAATGATATTTCTAATAGCTTAGTTAAAGATACTATCAAGCCTCGCCTAATGGAGCAAGCCTTTCAAACTAAGCAAAACCAAATTTCTAAAGAAAAGAAGTTGCAGGAAGTTAAAGCTGAACAAAAACGGATGGACGCCATGGAAAAAGCTAAGCTAGCTGCTCGCAAAAAAGCCAACGCTAAAATTGCCCAAGCCAAAAGAGAACTAAAAAATCGCCTTGCATCCTCCCAAGCTCCTAGAATTAGAAAGTTATCTAATAATACTCAACCTGCAACTACTGTTAATAAAGGGCAATTTAAGCTTAGCTTCTATGACCCAGCTGCAATGGGCTCTAACATGGGTTATGGTGGTGTTGCCGCTAACTTAAGTGTCTTTCCACGTGGAACAAAATTAAAGATAACCTTATCCGATGGTACAGTGTGGCATAGGGTTGTAAATGATACTGGCTCATTTGCCCAGAATAATCCTCGTCAACTTGATGTTGCAATGCCTAATAGTCAAGTTCCAAGTGCTGGCATCTTATATGCGACAGTTGAAGTTGAACAATAATTAAGGCTATTTTAGTTAATCTATTTCATGATTGACTAATTTATCAAAAGAACTAAGATATACGTATCAACAGATACATAAAAAGAGAAGTTAGTATAATTGCTAGCTTCTCTTTTACTTTATTTAATTATTATCCGAAGAATTATCACTGCCAAAAGCGCTATTAGTATAGGGCTCTGTATCTGAATCTTTGTCATAGACAATGTAATTCCTAAAGGCGTCAGGCTTCTTCCACTTAATATTTTTTTGGAGGCTATTTTGACGAGTTTCTTCATTATGGAGCGTTTCCTTCTTTAAACCTAGATTAGTTCTTACTAAGTTAGAAACCCGTTGTAATTCAGACGTAGCAGCTACCTGCATTGAAGCATCCCCGATCCAGGCATCATGACCATGAATATAGCCACTCTTAACATTAGCAGCACAGTCACGATAATGAAGAGCGATGCTCATCATATCATTAAATGTTAGATTAGTTCTCACATATTTTGAAAAAATCTTCAATATCTTGCGGTAATTATCAATTGAATTGACGTTCATACCCTTCTTAACAATAGCTTGAATAATCTGTCTTTGTCGCATTTGACGACCATAGTCGCCCTTGGGGTCTTCTTTACGCATTCTAGAATAGGCCAATGCATGGCGCCCATTTAGGTGCTGCATCCCCTTATGGAAGTCTGCCCAATCATAACTAAAGCTAAACGGCACCTTAACATCTACACCGCCGAGCGCGTCAACTAACTTATATAAGGCGTCCATTTGAACTTCCATAGTATAGTCAACCTTGACATTTAACAAGCTACTTACTGTCTTAGCTGATGCACTACTGCCACCCACTTGATAGGCAGAGTTTACTCTGAACATGAAGTATTTGCCACCATTGGCTCCATCACCCTTAACATCAACCAGTAAATCTCGCGGTATCGAGGTCATAGTTGCTGACTTCTTCTGAGGATTAAGCGTTAATAAAATCATAGTATCAGAGTTACCACGATCATGGCGACCTTCAATTCCCTGGTCAACCCCCAATACTAAAATAGAAATCGGCTTTCTCTGCGAAATGGCTGCTGATGTATTCTGACTGCCTTGATATGTTTGCTGGGCTGATGACATTGCAGCAAAATATATTCTAGCAAAATAAGCCACACTAAAGCCCACTAAAAGAATAACAACCAAACCACATATTCTTGAAAAACCATTATAGTTTTTTAACTTTGCTTCTTCCGCCGCAAAAAAGCCATTACGTCGTAATTTTTTTGTTCTTTTTTTTGATTTTTGTGGATCCATTCGTCAATTTGCCCCTTTTTTCAATATAATATTATCAAGAAAAATTTATCTTTTCGCAAGTGGCTAAGTATGCTTTATAATTAGTCTTAACATAAATTTAAGGAGGAAGAAAAATGACTATCCCAAATAGAAACGAAGTCAGCGAAGATCTTAAGTGGGATCTAACGCGTGTCTTTCCCAACGATGAAGCTTGGGAAAGAGAATACGATAATGTTGCAAATGATATTCAAGACCTTGCACGCTTGAAAACAACACTTGCTAAATCAGGCAAAAACTTATACGAAGGAATCACTGAAATTCTTGAAGTAGAACGCCGCCTAGAAAAAGTCTACGTCTACGCTACAATGTCTAGTGATGTTGACACTAATGACAAGCATTACTTAGGTTATGTTGCTAAAGCGCAAAAACTAGCTACCCAAATGAGCGCTGCTACTGCATTCGTTGATCCAGAGATCCTAGCTATCCCTAAAGAAAAGCTAGAAGAATTCAAGCAAGACGAACCTCGGCTTAATCAGTATGCTCATCGCCTAGAAATGGTGACTAGCAAGCGCCCCCATACTTTAAGCTCTGAACAGGAAAAGCTTGTTGCCGATGCCAGTGATGCAATGGGTGTCTCAGCTAATACATTCAACGTCTTAACTAATTCAGATATGGAATATGGCTTCACTTTAGATGAAAATGGTGAAATGGTTCAACTTTCTGATGGTCTTTATTCATTATTAATTCAATCCCAGGACCGTAAAGTCAGAGAAAGTGCCTTCCATACCTTATACGACTCATATGCTCAATTCGAAAGCACTCTTGCTTCTACTCTCTCAGGTAAAGTTAAAGCTCATAACTATAACGCTAAAGTTCATAAATTTGACTCAGCTCGGCAAGCTGCCCTAAGTGATAATGGTGTTCCAACTATTGTCTATGACACTTTAATCAAGCAAGTTAATAGCCATCTTAACTTGCTCCACCGTTATGTCGCTTTACGCAAAAGAATCCTCGGCTTAAATGATCTCCAAATGTATGATATGTATGTTCCCCTGACAGGCAAACCTTCTCTATCATATAACTTTGAACAGGCTAAAGCCGAAGCTAAGGAGGCCCTAGCACCATTAGGTGAAGATTACTTGAAGCATGTTGATTATATCTTTAATAATCGTGTCATTGATGTAGTTGAATCTAAGGGCAAGGTCACCGGAGCTTATTCTGGTGGTAGTTATGATACCGATCCTTATGAATTGTTAAATTGGCAAGATGATGTCGATAACCTCTATACCCTTGTCCATGAAACAGGCCACTCTGTCCATTCATGGTACACTAGAAATACCCAGCCTTATGTCTACGGTGATTATCCAATCTTTGTAGCAGAAATTGCCTCTACTACTAATGAAAATATCTTGACTGAATATTTCCTGGACCATATTACCGATCCAAAAACACGGGCTTTTATCTTGAATCATTATCTCGATTCATTTAAAGGTACCTTGTTCAGACAGACACAATTTGCGGAATTTGAACAATTTATTCATGAAGCTGATGCTCAAGGTCAACCATTAACTGCAGATATCTTAGATAAGTTCTATGGCAACTTAAACCAAAGATATTATGGTGACAGTGTTGAAAGAGGTGGTGATATCGCCATGGAATGGTCACGAATCCCACACTTTTACTACAATTTCTATGTTTATCAATATGCGACTGGTTTTGCCGCAGCTACTGCCCTTGCTAATAATATCGTTCATGGTAGCAAGGAGCAAAGGGATGCTTATATCAACTTCTTAAAATCAGGCTCATCTGACTATCCAGTAGAGATTATGAAGCAGGCTGGCGTTGATATGACCAAGCCAGATTACTTAGAAAATGCCTTTGCCACTTTTGAAAAGCGGTTAAACGAGTTTGAAAATCTGATTGGCAAGTTTTAATCATTATTAACTTAAAAATCCACGTATTCTATTTTTTGGAATACGTGGATTTTTGTTAAGTTATTTTTTAATTCGATGAACAAAATAAGCAGTTAGATAAATCACTACTTCAATCATGGAAATAAAGAAGGTTACTGGCAGGTTAGTATAATAACTGATTACTAATCCTGCCCAAACACCAACAAGTGCAATACCAACTGACCACCATAGCATAGCACCAATCGTGCGTCCCAGATAGCGAGCAGTTGAAGCGGGCAATGTCAACAAGATAAAGACTAACAAGGAGCCAACAACTTGTGAACCAATTGCGACTGCCATTGCTAAAGTAAGCAGGAAGACCACTGATATTAAGGCAGTATTAACATGGTGACTCACAGCTCCAATGTGGTCAAAGGAATCATAGTTTAACCCCTTTAAAACAGAGAATATCAAAGCAATGACAATCAGAGATAATACCACCATCTGAATAACGCCCTGCTTATCAACACCAATAATACTACCAAACAAAATACTAGTAGCATAACGACTATTTTCACCAGAAATTGCTAAAAATAAAACTCCTAATCCAATAAAGAAAGCGGATATTGATGAAATAGCTGATTCCTTTTGATCAGTGCGAAGTGATAAACCACCAACGCCTAATGAACCCAATAAGGTGAATAGTAACATTCCCCATAACGGCTGCCAGCCCAAAAAGACCGCAAATGTACCGCCAGCAAAGCCGATCTCTGATAAAGTATGAGCCAAGAAGCTATAGTTGCGTGCTACAACATAAACACCCACAATACCACAAGTGATCGCAATAAAGGTACTTGCTAAAAAGGCATAGCGCATAAAATCATAAGCGAACATTAGCTCTCCACCTCCCTAGATAAATTAGCCATCTGACCACTAACTAAAGTCTTATTCTCAAATAGCAGATAGTCCTTCATATACTTGCGAGCTAAAGGAATATCATGAGTAGTAAACAAAACTGTCATGTGGTGTTTCTCATTTAAATGATTAATCAACTCCATTAATTCGACTTTAGCCATCGGGTCTAAACTAGCCGTTGCCTCATCCAAAATAATAAAGTCAGGCCGATCAATTAAGGCTTGAGCTAAATATGCTCGCTGCTTCTGACCACCAGAAGCTTCACCCATACGGGTATTTTGAATTTCAGTTAAATTCGTTTCTTCTAGAATATGGTTAACCCTCTCTTTAACTGCAGCATTCTTAAATAGAGGCGTATCAAGCTCTACGAAGGCCCTAATTGAAAGAGGATAGTCAGCATCAATATTTCTAAATTGTGGTACATAGCCAATCTTAGTTTCTGAATTAAAATCAACCTGACCACTCGTTGGCTGCAACATCCCCATTAATATTCTAATAATAGTAGTTTTACCACTACCATTGGCTCCTAAAAGAGCCGTAGTTGATCCTTTCTTTAAAGAGAAGTTAACATTAGAAAAAATCTCCTTATCTTCAAATTGCATTGCTAAATTTTTAACGGTTAAGACGTCAGACATGTTACACATCCTTTCTTAAAATTCATTAACCGAGTAGTATAACACTTAATCACTTAATAGTTCAATAATTTTCTTTTGTACACTAGAATCTTCACTTGAGCCAATAATTTCGCTTGCAGCCTTCTTAGCCTCTGGAAGCGCAGTTGACATAGCATAACTTCTACCCGCATATTTCAACATACCAGCATCATTACCACTATCACCAAAGGCAACCATTTCACTAGGATTAATATTTAACTTCTCTCCCAGGTGTTGCAAGCCAACAGCCTTATTCATACCCCGAGATGAAATATCAATCGTATTTTCTGAACCAGAAACAAAGCTAAATTGAGAATATTTACTACGCAATTCCGACATTACCTTAGGCATATCCGCCTTGCCAGTGACGATACTTACCTTAAAAATCCGGTCATTAATATCTTCAAAATTATCAACAGTCTTAATTTTGCTATAGTACTTATGATTCTCTTCAATCCAGTCTGGATCTGCACTCTTGAGTAAGTATGCACTAGTTAAGCCGCTAACAGCAGTAGGATAACCGTACTCATTAACAATCCCAAGTAAGGTATGGTATAAGTCATCACCTAAATCATCAACTCTTAAGATTTGGTGTCCATGAGCAACCAAAGAGCCATTTTCAGCCACGAAATACATCTTATCTTGTGTTTCGGGAAAGCGTGAAAAAATGTTTTCATATTGATTACCGCTAGCAATTACAAACTTAACATCATGATCCTGCATTAATTTAAATGCTTGTGCAAACAATTTTTTATCATAGGTCTTATCATTCTTAAGCCAAGTTCCATCCATATCAGTAGCAATTAATTTGATCATATTTGTTCCTCCAATCTCATCTATCTTACCATAATAAAAAAGTACTACCCCAATAGGCAGTACTTTTTAGTATAATTTAAATTTCTTATCTTATTCGTTAGGATCTTCGCTAACTGACTTCTTCCAGAAACTCATAACCAAAGCAGCCACAATTGAACCAACAATAGTTGCTACAAAGTAAAGCAAGATGTGGTTAGCAAGTGGGGATACCCAAAGTCCACCGTGAGGTGCTGGAACTTGAATGTGCCATAAACCAACTAACAATCCACTAACAGCTGAACCAATAATACATGAAGGAATTACACGACCTGGATCAGCAGCAGCAAATGGAATTGCACCTTCAGTAATGAATGAGAATCCTAATACCCAGTTAGAAATACCAGCACGTCTTTCTTCATTAGTGTACTTGTTCTTAAAGAAAGTAGTACCAATTGCAGTAGCAAATGGAGGAACCATACCACCAACCATAACAGCTGCCATCATAACTTGAGCAGTAGTTGAGTTAGGATCGTTAGCAAAAGCACCTGAAGCAAAGACGTAAGCAGCCTTGTTGAAAGGTCCACCCATATCAATAGACATCATACCTGCTAAAATCATAGTTAAGATTACTAAGTTACCAGTACCCATACTGTTCAAGAAGTGGGTAACAATGAAGTTGATAGTACTAAAGATTGGGTTGATGATGAAGTACATAATCAAGGCAATCAATAGCAAGCCCAAAATTGGGTAAATAAGCATTGGCTTCATACCTTCAACTGACTTAGGAAGCTTAGCAAATAACTTCTTAAGACCAATCATTAAGTAACCAGCAATGAAACCAGCAGCAATACCACCCAAGAATCCAGCAGGTGAAGTTGCATGAGCTTGAACATTAACTTGCAAGCCATTAGTACCATTGACAATGGCAGCCATATAACCACCAACAAAACCAGGCATTAAGGCAGGTAAGTCACCAATTGATTCAGCAATATAAGCAGCCAATACTGGAACCATGAAGGCAAAGGCCAAGTTACCTGCAGAGTTTAAGAAGATGAAAGCAGGATTCTTAGCACCACCAGCCATATAACTTTCAACGATGAAAGAAATGGCCATTAAGATACCACCACCGATAACAAATGGAAGCATGTGGCTAATACCACTCATCAAGTTCTTATAGATAACTGACCAGACGCCTTGCTTTTCATTACTGTTATCGTCAGAAGATGAAGCAGCAGTATCTGCATGGTAAACTGGAGCCTTGTGTTGCAAAACATCTTCAATTAATTCTTGAGGCTTGTTAATACCGTCAACAACTGGCTTCATTACCAATTCCTTACCATCGAAACGTGGCATCTCAACCTTCTTGTCAGATGCAATTACTACACCAACAGCACGGTTGATTTCTTCTGGGGTTAATCTGTCCTTAACACCTTCAGAACCATTAGTTTCAATACGTACATCGACACCTAGCTTCTTACCTGCCTTAATTAAGGCTTCTTGTGCCATGTAGGTGTGGGCAATACCGTTAATACATGCAGTAACACCAACGATTAATGGCTTTTGCTTATCAGCAGGTTGACTAGCAGCTTTAGCAGCTTCAGCTTTTCTCTTTTCAGCATCAGCCTTATCTTGAGCATCTTTTTCAGCTTCAGCCTTCTTGAAGATGTCAATAACTTCTTCTGGCTTAGCTGCTGACTTCAATGCAGCAACTACATCAGGATTGATAAGCAGACTAGATAACTTAGCCAAAGCTTGCAAGTGAGTATTATCTGCACCTGCTGGGGCAGTAATCATAAAGAACAAGTGAACTGGTTGGCCATCTAATGAATTATAGTCAAGTCCTTCAGAACTCTTAGCAAATAATACTGCAGCACGATTAATGTATTCATTTCTAGCGTGAGGCATAGCGATCCCATCACCGATACCAGTGGTTGATTCATTCTCACGTGCCCAGATAGATTTAATAAATTCGTCTTCATTGTTGACTACACCTTGAGCAACTTCAAGATCTGCCATTTCTTTAATAGCATCTTCTTTATTAGTTGCCTTAAGGTCCATAATCATCAAATCAGGACTTAAAAGATCTTCAATCTTCATAAGTTTTTCCTCTCTGATAAAAATTAATTACTTAACTTCTTCAACATCAATGTCAGGTAACACCGCATCAATTTGGCTCTTAACTGCAATATCTTCAGTAAATGCAGTAGCACCACCACAAGCAGAACCCATCTTCAAGGCTTCAACAACATCTCTAGTCTTGTAGTAAGTACCTACAAAGCCCGCAATCATTGAATCCCCTGCACCAACAGAGTTAACTGCAATTCCTTTAGCAGCACTTGCATGGTAGACATGGTCCTTAGTTACTAAGTAAGCACCATCACCTGCCATTGAAATGAGGACGTTTTGAGCACCCATATCTAACAACTTCTTGGCTGCTTGTAACATCTCATCAGTGTTAGCGAAGCTTGTATTAAATAAGTCAGCTAGTTCATGGTGGTTAGGCTTAATAACTAATGGTTGATATTCCAAAGTATCAAGCAAGGCCTTACCAGTAGTATCAACTACAAAGTCAGCCCCAGCTTCTTTAATAGTTGGTAATAATTGCTTGTAAAAATCAGTTGGTAAGCTAGGAGCCAAACTCCCACTCAAGACAACAATATCGCCTGCCTTAAGATCATCTAAACGAGCCTTAAATGCAGCAATCTCTTGGTCGTTAATGTTAGGACCAGCAGCATTAATCTCAGTTTCTTTTTGGGCATGAATCTTAACATTGACACGAGTGTCATCGCTAATAGTAACAAAGTCACTAACAATATTCTTAACGTTTAATTGGCGAATAAGTTCCTTACCGGTAAATCCACCAACAAATCCCCAAGCAGTATTATCAACTGCCAACTGGTTCAAAATTTGTGAAACGTTAATTCCCTTACCACCAGCCAAAAATTGAGTATCATCTGAACGGTTAACTTCACCCCTATTAACCTTCGATAACTGCATTACATAATCCAAAGCCGGATTAACAGTAACTGTATAAATCATTAATTAGCCTCCTCAAGCCTGACATTCTTGGGTAAAAATTGTTTTTTACTTGAATTTAAGTGATTGGTGATGAGCGTTGCCGTATCCACGTCAGTAAAGTTAGCGAAGTTAGCAACCCCTATCTTAGAATCATCCATTAAGATGAATGTAGAACTCGCCTGCCTAATGCCTGCTTGCTTAACGGCAGCCTCACCTGGATCAGGTGTTGTGAACTTACCTTCTGATGTTAAGCCATTAGCACCAATAAAAGCAGCTGAGAAGTTCATTACTTCTAACTCTTGCAAAGTTGTACTTCCTACAATCGCATGAGTTTCAAACTTAGCTTCCCCACCTACTAATCTGGTATGAATATGGGCTTCAATACATGCCAGGGCTGTATCTACACCATTAGTCACAACATGAAGATTAGGGATCTTCTTAAGAAACGGAACCATCTCATAAATTGTAGTCCCTGCATCTAAAAAGATATGTTCTCCAGCCTTCACATATTGCTTGACTGCATATTCAGCAATCTTACGCTTCTTATCTACATTAAGGTTGAAGCGTACGCCTTGTTCAACATCACGTGAATAGTCATGCAATGAGCGAGCACCACCATGGACGCGAACAATAACTCCACGCTTTTCTAAGTCGATCAGGTCACGACGAATGGTTGATTCTGACGAATCAGTCAACTTGCATAAGTCGACTACACGGCAGAAGTCATTATTGTTAATATAAGTTGTTATCGCCTGTTGGCGCTCCTCAGTCAGCATACTCTTTTCACCACCTCAATAACTATCATAACCGCTTACATCTTCAAAATCAATCTTTTTTAGTCATTTTTCTTCAAAAATATTCAAATTAATTCAAAAAGGCGCCATTTTGAACAATAAAAAAAGCAAGGCTAATGCCCTGCTATGACTTGATTGATTAAATATCTTTAGTGTGATGATTATTTGTGATTACTTTTAGGTAATTCGTGACTGTTTTGTTTTTGAATGTTCAACGACTGACATAATAATTGCTAAAAAATTTAAAAGTTAGTAAGTGCTAAAGTATCACTGAATGTTCATTGCTACAGGATAAATAAAAGGTATTTTTAATCCAATCCATTTAACAATGTATTGTACGCTTTCTTCTGAATCAATGATGGGTCAAATCAAGTGAAATTCTTTTTTAAAATCAGATACAGTTAATTTCATAGGATCTTTGGCATTCAATACTATTTCAGAAGCTTTTTGTAGTAGCTTAGTTTCTACAGATGAATCCGCTATACCTATCCCAAGTAAATATAAACTTAAAGATATAGGATTATCAGTACTATCATTCAAAGCAACTAAGACATCATCCAGACCTTCCATTAGCATTTTTATAACTTCATCACGATTGTCATTAGTAATAATTTTATAATCCATCACAGTCCACCATTAAATCAATCAAAATGCAGCTTTTACGTTTACTACCATCCATTAGTGGTATTGAATGAATTTAATCTACCTAACCATCCATCTTGCTGAGATATTTCTTTAATTTTATCTAACAAAGCTAATTCTTTGTTTGTTAGTTTGATCTTATTTACTAAGCAAGTTGTATTTATTTCCTGATACAAATATCTAGCTATGTCAGTATCATTTACGGGATTTTTGGATAATTTTTCTTCTGTTTTCTTCAGAAGATTTAGTAGATAAATATTATTTTCACGTATACTTGACTGCTTAGCAGTTACGCTAGTAAATTGCTTTACTGTTTTTGATAATTTATCTTCCATAAGCTTAATCACTTAATACATATACTTAGCGATCGCTTGCTTAGGATCCATGCCATTTCTAATTTTTAAAGCTAATTCAATCGACACATCAGCAATAATAGATTGTGGATCAATGACATGATAAGGATGATCTGGTGCCTTTTCTTGGGCCAAAGATAACTCAGTACACCCGAGCAAGATAACGTTACAGCCATACTTATCATGCATTGTCTTTAATATCTTATGGTATAAGTCATGATCGACAATGCCTTTTTCTTTGATATTGCTGTAAATCAACTCATTGACCATGGGCTGAATTTCAGGTCCACCAAGTTCTGCCTTCTTACCGACACGTTCTAACTCATCTACATACAAATGGTCATAGATTGATCCTTCAGTGGCAATTAAGCCAATTTTATCTTCATTAGGGTAATCTTCAACAAACTTATGAACTGCAATTCTCATCATATGTAAGAAAGGAATATCAGTTAAAGCAGCTAAATCATCATAAAAATAATGTGCTGTATTACATGGCATCACAAAAAAGTCAGGCTTTAATTTAGCCTGTCCTTCAACGTCATCTTTTAAGTCATTAAAGAAGTTGGGCATGGAATGATCCTTGATATATGCGGTTCGATCTGGAACTTGAGCATCGTTAACCAAAATATAATTTAAGTAATCCTGATCTTTAGTTATCTTTACCCGATGATTGATTAGGCGTACATAACTTTCAGTAGCAATTGTTCCCATACCGCCAATAATTGAAAAAAAGTGCTTCATATTGTCTTACCTAACTAGTCCTTTTTATTCTTATCGTTTTTTTCTAATTCATGAACGACACTTTCAGCAACTTTAATATCAGTTGGGTACGGTGTATCAACACCACGAACCTTCTGGTAAGGATCTGCTCCCTTACCACAGATTAAGACAATATCATTCTTGCCAGCCATTGTAATTGCATCATGAATAGCCTTCTCACGGTCAAGTTCAATTGTAACGTCAACCTTATCATGATCAATACCAGCGTCTATTTCTTGAGCAATATCCATTGGATCTTCAAAACCTGGATCATCAGTTGTCAAGAAGGCCTTATCTGCATAAGCTGACAAGCTCTCACTAAAGCCTGGGCGCCTTGAGACACCCTTATCACCAGGTGCTCCTACTACTACAATAATCTTAGGATTATTAAATTCCTTACGCATAAAGCCCATAAGAGCCATCATTGAAGCTTTATTGTGAGCATAGTCGACGACGATCGTACCGTGACCATCTGAAGGAAGAGTCTCCATTCTACCAGGGATAGTAACGTGACGCACGCCCTTAGCAATATCTTGATACTCCTCCCCAGCAAGACCAGCACCAATAATTGCTGCTGTACCATTGATTTCGTTAAAGTCACCAATCATTTGTAGTGTATATTCACCTGAAACAGATAGCTTTTTAGCCTTTTCAGTAGCACAATATAGCTTGAACTTAGTTTCAGCCATATCAGTTTCAAGTGATTCAAAGCGGAAATCAATTGGAGCTTTTAAGTTAGGATTGTCAAAGTCATTTTTAGCAAATAAATAGATGCTATCAGGTTGAGTAGTGGTAGTTGCTGCCGCATAAACTTCATCAAAATGATCAGTCATTGCATTAATGATACATTTACGTGAATTTACCATTAATTGCAACTTACAATGTAAGTAATCTGCAAAGTTAGGGTGTTCATTTGGTCCAATGTGGTCTGGACTAATATTTAAGAAGAATCCTAGATCATAAGTTAAACCAAACACACGATTCTTCTTATATGCCTGACTAGATACTTCCATAACTAGGTGGGTCATACCATTATCAACTGCAGTTCTCATATCACGGAACAAGTCCAATGATTCTGGGGTAGTCAAACTAGATTTAAAACTATCTTCTGGTCTTGGGCCAACGACATCATTAACTGAAGAAATCAAGGCAGTTCGCCCACCATTAACTTGGTCAAGCATCCCCTTCAAAAAGTATGCCGAAGTAGTCTTACCCTTAGTACCAGTGAAGGCAACCACATACAAGTCGTCTTGTGGGAAGCGGAAGAAGGCAGCAGATAATAAGGCCATCGCTTTGGAAACATCACGTACAATCAAGGCGTGCATTCCCTTACCTTCTGGATATGGTTGCTCAGCTACATAACAGATTGCGCCATTATCTTTGGCCATTGACAAGTAAGTTGGTCTAAAGCCAGCTCCCTTACAGAAAAATAGCGTGTTAGTCTTAATATCACGTGAATCATATGAAATATAATCCATCTTAGTAGGAACTGCGTCTTGGACAGCACTTGACTTTAACAAGTGGTGTTCCTTCAAAATTAATATACAAGTGTTTAAAGAAATACTAGATTCGCTCATTGTTTCTCCCCAATTTAAATCAATTCAGATAAATTATATCACATCACTTTGCTACTTTGTTTGGACTGTCACTAAGTGGTAAGCGAATGATAAAGCTGGTTAATTTCGGTGTTGATTCACACTTAATTGTTCCACCATGCAGTTCAACAATACTCTGCGTAATAGCAAGACCTAGTCCTGTTCCGCCCGTTTTTAGGTTACGTGACGATTCTACTCGGTAAAATCTTTCAAAAATCTTCTTAAGTGATGCTTTAGGGATCGGCTCACCATCATTTTCAACTCTTAATTCAACGGCATCATTATTAACCTTATTAGCTATCAAGGCGATTTTTTTGGCACCATGACCATACTTTAAAGCATTAGAAATCAAATTGTTAAACACACGCACGATTAATTTGGCATCGGCATTAATGACCAAGTCCTTGGGACGGCATACTGTTTCAATCGTAATCTCCTTCTTCTCTGCTTCTAATTCAAATCCTGCCGCAATTTGTTCAAGCGTAGAATTAATATGTAATGGTGCTAGGCTTAACTTGCGGTTACTGGTTGACTTTAACTTAGTATATTCAAATAAATCATCTGCCAATGACTTCATCTGTAGTGCCTTAAAGTAGGCAATATCAACATATTTTTTACCATCTTCAGCACTAACATTGCTTGTCTTTAACAAGCCTAAATAACCAATTATTGAAGTCAGCGGCGTCCTAATATCATGAGAAACATTAGTAATTAGATCATCTTTTGATTTTTCAATTTGGCGCTCTTCTTCCATTGCGCTTACAGTAGAATCAACCAAGGCATTGATTGAATCGACTACTTTTTGTAAATCAGGCCTTACTGCAAAGGTAATCCGATGTTCAAAATGTCCATTAGCAATATAATGCAATTCATGAATCACATGGCTTAACTGCATCTGGTGATAGCGGCGAATTAAGCGCCAATAAACAACGACCGCATCCCCCACCAGCATAAAACTAACAAATAACTTCTGCCACGACCAGATATGGTACCCATCTCCAAAGGTAACATTCTTTTTTAAAAAGAAAATACCATTTTCTAAACTGGGGTTATTTAACACGACTAAATTAATCAAAATAACGATCGACAAATTTAATAATAAAAGTAAAATGACCGTTACAACACCCTCACCAAAAAGTTCACTTTTTTCTCGTGTAGTTAATTTTACTTTTTCTTTTTTCATTATTAAAACTATGCTTCTACTTTGTAGCCAACGCCCCAAACAGTTTGAATAACTTCTTCACCATTCGTTGCCTTCTGAATCTTATCACGTAAGTGTGATACGTGCACCATAACTGTCTTAGCAGACACAACTGATTCTTGTTGCCATACCCGCTCAAAAATCTCCTCTGCACTAAAGACACGATTAGGATGACTAGCTAGCATATATAAGATGCCAAATTCCAAAGCAGTTAACTGAATTTGAGTACCATCAATCGTCTTAACTTCATGAGAATCTTTATTAATTACTAGTGGCCCTACTTCTAATATATCAGGCTTATCATCTTTGACCTCTTTTTGACTACGGCGCAATAACGAACGCACCCTCGCCATAACTTCAAGTGGATTGAATGGCTTTACTACGTAATCATCAGCACCTGTAATCAAGCCTTGAATCTTGTCCATATCACTAGTTTTGGCTGAAACAACTAAAATTGGAATTTCTGAATCTTTTCTAACTTCTTTGATAACTTCAATACCTGACATTTGTGGCATCATTATGTCTAAGATCATACATGCGATATCAGGTGTAGTAGATAATTTAGTTAAGGCTTCTTTCCCACTATATGCCGCGATTGGCTCATAACCTTCATTTTTAAGATAGATACTTAATAATTCAACAATTTCCTTATCATCATCAACAACTAAGATCTTCATAAGAATTAAATTCCTCTCTACATTAGCTTAACTTATTACTATTATTGTACTCAATATTGTCTTATTAGCTTATCTTAAAGTCTTTTTTAACAAAAAAATTAATAAATTCTTGAAGAAAAAAAGCGCTCAATGCGCTTTTTAGATTATTGTAGTTCCTTCTTACCAGTATAGAGTTGGTAATAGTAACCTTTTTGCTTAAGAAGTTCTTCATGATTACCACGTTCAATAATGCGACCATGGTCAAGCACTAAGATCAAATCGGAGTTAACAATTGTCGACAGACGGTGAGCAATAACAAAACTAGTTCTACCAGCTAATAAGTTATCCATTCCGGCTTGAACCATCTTCTCAGTTCTAGTATCGATACTTGAAGTTGCTTCATCCAGGATCATTACTGGTTCATCAGCAATCATTGCCCGAGCAATACTTAGCAATTGTTTTTGCCCTTGAGACAAGTCACTACCATTGCCATCAATTACAGTATTATAGCCATCATCTAACTCATGGATAAATTCATCCGCATGAGCTAAGCGAGCGGCTTGATACACTTCATCATCACTAGCATCTGGCTTACCGAAGCGAATATTATCCATAATTGTACCAGAGAAGAGGTGCGTTTCTTGTAAGACAATTGACAATGAGTGACGCAGATCATCTTTGCGGATATTCTCAATTGGCACACCATCATAAGTAATCTTACCTGATTCAATTTCATAGAATCGGTTAAGCATATTAGAGATAGTTGTTTTACCGGCACCTGTTTCACCAACTAAGGCTACCTTCATGCCCGGCTTAGCATCAATATTAATATCATGCAGAATTTGATGACCAGGTACATAAGAAAAGTTAACATGGTCGAAGATAATGTGTCCTTTAATTGGGACTTTTTTAATCTTATTGCCTTGTTCAGGAATATCCCAGAACCATGAATTTTCTACTTTTTCATTTTCAGACATTGTAACGTTACCATTATCAATTTCTGAATGTTCGTCAACTAATTCAAAGATTCTGTTAGCACCAGCTAAGGCTAGGACAATAGAATTCAATTGCTGTGAAATCTGCGAAATTGGTTGAGCAAAGGACTTAGACAATTGTAAGAATGATGCAATCGTACCTAAGGTTAATGGTGCCCAACCATTGATTGCAGCAGCCCCACCTAAAAATGCGATCAACACATAAAGCAAGTTACCCATGTTACCCATAATTGGGAACAAAATCGTTGCATAAGTATTAGCCTTACCTGAAGCAATACGCAATTCATCATTAAAGCCGTTAAAGCCTTCCTTAGTAGCTTGCTCATGCGAGAAGACCTTGATAACCTTCAGACCATTAAGCATTTCTTCATCGTAACCATTGATTTGACCAAGCTTATTTTGTTGCACTTTAAAGTAATAACTTGACTTGATAGTTAAGAAACGAACGATCCCAATTGATAAGGCAAAGACTACAAATGAAAAGACTGTCAATTGCCAGCTTAAACTAAACATGGCTACGATAACAAATACCAAGCTCAAAAGCGAATTCAAAAATTGCGGAATAGATTGCGAAATCATTTGCATCAAGGTATCAATATCGTTAGTATAACGACTCATGATATCGCCGTAATTATTTTGGTCGAAATATGCAATTGGTAAAGATTCCATATGTTCAAACATATGGTTTCTAACATTGAATTGCACCTTCTGAGATAAAACAGCCATTAAGACAGTAAATAAGTAGTTAGCTAAGACCCCAATGGCAAAGATTCCACCCATAGTTAAAACAGCAGTTAATAAAGGAGTAAAGTCTGGATTACTCTGCTTAATTAATGGAGTAATATACTTATCAATCAGCTGTTCAATGAATAGTGACCCATAAACAATTGATCCGGCACTAATTACAATACTAATCATTGAAATAATGAACATTACCGGACTAGTCTTGTAAACAAGCTTTAGCAAGCGGCTTAGGGTTCTTTTATGGTTAATTTTTGGTTTTGAATTTGTTGCAGTTTGATCCAAGTCTATCACTTCCCTTCTTCTTGGAAAGTAGCAATTGAACGATACAATTCATTACTCTTCATTAATTCATCATGACTGCCAATATCTTCAATCTTACCATGGTTCATTACAATAATGCGGTCAGCATCCTTAATAGATACAATTCTCTGTGAAATAATAATCTTCGTAGTTTGTGGCATATCTTTACGCAATGCTTCACGAATTTCACGTTCAGTAGTTGTATCAACAGCAGAGGTAGAATCATCCAAAATTAATATTTTTGGCTTCTTTAGTAATGCTCTAGCGATAGTCAAGCGTTGCTTTTGACCACCAGATACGTTATTACCACCTTGTTCCACCATTGTGTTATAGCCATCTGGTAATTCCCTAATAAAGCCATCAGCATGGGCTACCTTAGCTGCTTGAATTATTTCTTCATCAGATGCATTTTCATTACCCCATAGAAGGTTTTCTTTAATAGTACCTGAGAATAAAACATTATTCTGCAAGACTACCGCAACGTTATCACGTAACGCTTTAAGGTCATAAGACTTAACATTATGCCCAGCTACTCTGACAGCACCACCAGTGGCATCGTATAATCTTGGAATCATTGACACCAGAGTTGACTTAGAAGAACCTGTTTCACCAATAATACCGATTGTTTCACCTGGCTTAATATGTAAATTAATATCATCTAAGGCAGGGTGCTTCTCATCTGGCTCATACTTAAAAGTAACATGATCAAAAACAATGTCACCATTATTAATATCATATAACGGCTTTCTTGGGTCGGTAATGGTTGGTTCTTCATTAAGAACATCTGCAATTCTGTGTCCACTAGCTTGGGAAATAACTAATTGAGTAACGATCATTGCTAAGATGTTTAAACTAAACAAAACTGAATTTGAATATGAAAACATCGAAACCAATTCACCAGTACTCAAGCTTCCACCAATGATCTCTTTAGCACCAAACCAAGAAATCAAAAGCATGGATAAGTCTAAAACCCCAATCATAATTGGTGCATTCAGTGACATGATCTTTTGCGCAGTAGCAAAAAGCTTATAAATTACACCAGACGCATTTTTAGCTTTTTCAATTTGAGATTTTTCGCGAACATAAGTCTTAACTTCACGGATACCACGGACATTTTCACGGACAACTTGGTTTAAGTTGTCATACCCCTTAAAGATCTTAGGAAAGTATGGATAAGCACTTTTTACTATTAAAAATAGCGCAATAACCAAAATTGGTCCCAAAATTACAAAGATTAGAGCTAATCTTGGACTAACAATAAACGACATGACAACAGAAACAATTAGCATTAATGGTGCGCGCACCGCAATTCTAATTAACATCTGATAAGCTGTTTGGATATTAGTAACATCAGTTGTCAGACGTGTTACCAAACTAGCACTTGAAAACTTATCAATATTTTCAAATGAAAAGTCCTGAATATGGTAGAACATATCTTGCCGTAAGTTAGCCGCAAATCCAGCCGCAGCATGAGCCGAAACATAACTAGCCCCAGCACCTAAGACTAATGAAATAATTGTAATAATAAGTAAAATTAAGCCCCATTTATTAATGTAGCCCATATTCCCTTTTAAAATACCATTATCAATCAATGAACCTACTAAATAGGGGATCAGCATTTCAATAAACACTTCTCCTGCAACCAATAATGGTGAAGTCATCGATAGTCTCTTATATTGTCGAACCGACTTCTTCAAGGTATTGATCAAGTTAATTCCCTCCCTCTGTTGTTATAAAAAGTAAATAAAAATAAAAAGACGCAAAGCGTCCAATTATTATACTATATATATTCTAATCCTTATAAATCAATTAATCACGTTTTTGATTTTGAGCACGTTGTTTTAGTGGATCAACTACATGATATTTTTGCTTGAAAAAGCGCCGTCCCAAAAAGGCAAGAACTGCCAAGATAATTTCTATCCAAGGATTAATAATTGGGTTAAACGGTCTGAAGACTGGCAAGCTAGTAAATGTGATCCATAAGAAGACAGCCATCAATACAACCGCTGCAATTGCAATCATCTTCCAGATTGCTGGGCGATCTTCCTTATCACGAGCAAGCATATTATTGTAGTATGCCATAATTATTCCAAACAAAATTGCCACTGAAAGCATGGTAATGATACCCATTTCGCTGCTTTGGCTATCTTTAGATTTCGGCATGAACAATTGCACAACGCCAAACATCCCCAAGAAGAAAGTTAGATACAAGAGAACATTATCTACAATTTGCATCCAGAATTTGCTTTCAACGGGCTTAGCCTTAGGATGAGCTAGTTCATGAGCCTTTTCAGTAGGTGATTGTCGATAAAGCGTGCTAGCTGGCATACCCTTATATTGAGCAATAATAATCTCAGGTAAAATACTATTAATTGCATTATCTACTTGTTCACCCGCTAGTTTTTCATTATCGCGCATTGCCTTTTCTAAGCGAAAAATATAGTCTGCATTCTTATTGCTCAGCTTTTGCCGAAGTTGCTCAGGATTGGTATTTTTTAATTCTGCTTCTGTTTCTAAGCGTTTAGATTGCTTTTGCAACTTTGCTTGTTTAGATCCAGCTTGAGCGGCGTTTTTTTGTTCAGCAGTTAATTTTTCTTTTGGCTCTTCTTTAGTTTGATCTTTTGGATCCATTAAAACCTCCTAAACATTAAATCTAAATTCAATAATGTCACCGTCTTGAACAACATAATCTTTACCTTCAAGACGTAACTTACCAGCTTCTTTAACTTTTTGCATGGTTTCTAATTCGTTTAAGTCATCAAATGAAACAACTTCTGCTCGAATAAAGCCACGTTCAAAGTCAGAGTGAATAACACCTGCAACCTGTGGTGCCTTCATTCCTTCATGGAAAGTCCAAGCACGAGTTTCAGGACCACCTGCAGTAAAGAAAGTTCTTAAGCCCAAAATGTGGTAAGCAGCCTTAATCAAGCGGTCAAGCCCCGACTCTTCAACGCCTTCCATTTCTAAGAATTCTTTTCTTTCGTCTTCATCCATTGATGCGATTTCTTCTTCTGTTGCAGCTGAAATCCCCAATGCTTCTGCATTTTCACTTTCGGCATGCTTTTTGACAATTTGATAGTACTTATCACTTTCTGGGTCAGCCATTGAACTTTCAGCGATGTTAGCTACATAAATGACTGGCTTAGAGGTAAGCAAGAATAAGCCCTTAACAATCTTTTTCTCATCATCATTGAAGTCGATTGAACGAGCTGCTTTCCCCTCTTCAAGTACTGGCTTTAACTTGTTCAAAACTGCCATCTCAGCCTTGGCTTCCTTATCACCTTGCTGTGCTACCTTTTGAACCTTACCTATCCGACGATTAACTGCATCTAAATCGGCAATTGCTAATTCCAAGTTAATAGTATTAATATCTTCTTCTGGATCAACTTTACCAGTAACAGAAGTAATATTATCATCATCAAATGCACGTACTACATGGACGATAGCGTCAGTTTGACGGATATTCTCTAAGAACTTGTTACCTAACCCTTCACCTTTAGAAGCACCCTTAACAAGACCAGCAATATCAGTAAATTCAAAAGTAGTATGTACAATCTTTTTAGCCGGGATCAATTCTTGAATCCTAGCCAAGCGGTCATCGGGAACTTCAACCATTCCAACATTTGGTTCAATTGTTGCAAATGGATAATTTGCCATTTCAGCTCCCGCCTTAGTAATTGCGTTAAACAAGGTTGACTTACCAACATTTGGTAAACCAACAATACCAGCAGTTAATGCCATTATTTTTTCTCCTTATCTTTATTAACTTAATTAATCAAAATGGGGTATAGCAATATCTTCCTTAGGTACATAATGCTCTAACTTGCTATTAACAGGATCATTAGCAGCGTGCAGAACCTTTTTTAATTTTTTATTGAAATCTGCCCGCGGCATCATAATCATATGTCCGCATCCCATGCACTTAATGCGGATATCCGCACCCATGCGCAAGATTTCCCATTTATTTTCACCACATGCATGATTTTTTTTCATTTGAACCACATCTGCTAAGTGAAACATGAAAAATCACTCCTATTAAAAACTTAACTATCTAAGTCTACACCTAATAGATTTAAAATACGATTCAATTCATCAACTGAACCAAAATCAATTGCCAGATGGCCTCTTCCTTTTTTGCCTTCGGTAATATTAACCTTAGTACCAAATTTATTGGCCAACTCTGACTCACTTGCCCGAATGAAGGCTGACTTTTTAACCACCTTAGGTTTAGTTATCTTAGATTTTTCATTTAGATTATTAACTAAAGCTTCCAGCTTACGAACAGTAATGCCTTCCTTGACAACTTTTTTAGCTAATTTATCAATGCCATCTTTATTCTTTAACCCCAAAAGAGTCCTGGCTTGTCCCATTGAGAGTTCACCACGTTGAAGCAGACGCTTAGTTTTTTGTGGAAGGGTTAGCAAGCGCAAGTAATTAGCGATATATGGTCGCGATTTACCTAAACGCTTAGAAACCTCTTCTTGAGTTAAACCAAGATTTTTTTGAAGCATTTCATAAGCTTGCGCTTCTTCAAGTGGCGTTAAATCTTCTCTTTGCAGATTCTCTAATACCGCTACTTCCATCATCTGAGCTTCGTCAAATTGACGAGTAATCGCTGGAATAGTAGTTTTGCCGGCTAGCTTAGAAGCACGGAAACGTCGTTCGCCGGCAATAATCTCATAGCCATTAACTGACTCTCTGATAATAATCGGCTGAAAGACACCATTCTCTTTGATTGATTCAGATAATTCTTTTAAGCTCTTATCATCAAAAGTCTTACGTGGTTGATATGGATTAGGACGAATCTCAGCTAAAGAAATGTCTTTAACTTCTTCAGCTTCTTTAGCTTGTGGACTATCTTCAAATAAGGCTTCCAGACCACGTCCTAACCCTTTTTTTTGTGATTCTTTAGAATTTCTTGTCATGAGCTGTCAGTACCTCTTTTGCTAGTTCGTCATAAACCTTAGCCCCTCGTGACTTAGGAGCATATTCGGTAATCGGTTTACCATAACTCGGAGCTTCGGCTAGTTTAGTTATTCTAGGAATAATTGTCTTATAAACCTTCTTAGTGAAGTAAGATTGTACTTCTTTTACCACCTCTGCGCCTAAATTAGTGCGAGCATCAAGCATCGTTAATAAAACTCCTTCAACGCCCAAATCCTTATTGAAGTGCTTTTGAACAAGCCGAATAGTATTAAGTAATTGACTTAGCCCTTCCATAGCATAATATTCGCTTTGAACAGGAATTAGAATTGAATCAGATGCTGTAAAGGCGTTAATTGATAATTGACCTAAAGAAGGCGGACAATCAATTAAGATAAAGTCATACTTATCAGCTACTTCATCAATTCCTTGCTTAAGTCTTGTCTCCCGTGCCATCATGGAAGTTAATTCCATTTCGGCACCAGCTAGTTGAATGGTAGCTGGTACAACATCTAAGCCCTTAGTTGAAGTATGATGGATAGTTTTAGAGATAGGGACTTCATCAATTAATACATTATAAATATCTTGATCGACATCTGATTTCTCTACTCCTAAGCCAGATGTAGCATTACCTTGCGGATCAATATCTACAAGCAATACTTTATAACCATATTGTGCAATGCTGGCTCCCAGATTGATAGTGGTAGTAGTTTTACCTACACCGCCTTTTTGGTTAGCAACAGAAATAATTTGAACCATTTTTTGCCCTACTTTCTAAGCATTTCAATGGTAATTTTATATGAATCTTTTCCTTTGTCTTCAGTGTACTTAACTTTCATACCTGAATCTTTTGCCATTTTAATTGCTTTTTTGATAGTGTTGATTTGAACTTTAAAGTCCTTAGTTGGCTTGGTGTTAACGACTGTCTTTTCTTTTTTAGTTGCTTTCTTAGGAGCTTTTTGATCAACTTGCTTAGCTGCTAAGTAGCCGTCAATATCTTTAGCCATTTCTTCAGTCTTTTTTACATTAAGACCATCGGCTATTATGATCTCAGCTGCACGATCTTGATCTGCTGGCTCAAGTGCTAGTAGCGCACGACCATGGCGCTGACTAAGAGTTCCATCAACTAAGAGCTTTTGTACCTTGTCACTTAATTTTAGGAGGCGGATCTTATTAGCAATATAAGATTGGCTCTTACCTACTTGCTGGGCCAATTCGGTTTGTGTTAAGTCATTAGTTTCCATTAGCTTAACATAAGCTTCAGCTTCATCAATTGGATTTAGATCTTCTCTTTGTAAGTTCTCAATAACTGCTAAAGAGGCGACCTTTTCATCATCCATTTCTTCTACAATTGCAGAAATTTTATCCCAGCCAAGTGACTTAGCAGCACGATAGCGACGCTCACCGGCAATAATTTCATATTCAGCGTCATCACCTTGGTGCTCACGCAAAATAATCGGCTGCAATAAGCCTTGCTCTTGCAAAGTTTGAGCTAATTCGTTGATTGAATCTTCACTAAAGGCATGACGAGGTTGATAAGGATTAGGAATAATCTTATCTAACGAAATTTCTTGAATTTGCTTTTCTTT
Source organism: Lactobacillus colini (assembly GCF_017874575.1). Classification (GTDB taxonomy): domain Bacteria; phylum Bacillota; class Bacilli; order Lactobacillales; family Lactobacillaceae; genus Lactobacillus; species Lactobacillus colini. Next base: position 115,570 of record NZ_JAGGLU010000006.1, read on the forward strand.
AGGAACTGTATTCTTCCTATTAAAAAATAATCCCATAATAATCCTCCATGTTAAAGTGGCTTGCGATTAGGTGTACCGGCTTGACGTGGGTACTTCTTAGGCGTTGGCATAACTTTGTTAATAATAATTAAAGTTCGTTCATCATCACTATCAGGTAGAGTTAATTCTTCCACCTTATCTACCCTTCCACCTAGCACCTTAAGTGCCTTAGTCGCATCCTTAAGCTCATCTTGGGCCTTGGGGCCCTTAAGAGCTACCATATAGCCGCCTTTTTTGACTAAAGGCAAGCAGTATTCGCTTAAGACACTCATCCTAGCAACTGCCCGAGCGGTAGTCAGGTCAAACTTCTCACGTAAATGTTGATCTTGTCCGGCATCTTCAGCGCGAGCATGGACTAAAGTAACATTGCTTAAATCTAACTTAGCAATCAGCTCTTCTAAGAACTTAAGACGCTTGCCTAAAGAATCAATAATCGTAATCCTCAAATCTGGTTGTAAGATCTTCATCGGTAACGATGGAAAGCCTGCCCCAGCGCCAACATCGCATAATGTCTTATCGCCCTTAAATAAATCACTAAAAGTTAATAGCGGCGTTACACTATCATAAAAATGCTTCGCATACACTTCATCGCGATCAACAATTCTGGTCAAGTTGACCCTCTCATTGACCGTTACTAATTCTTGATAATAAGTTTCAAATTGTTTTTTTTGCTTTTCGCTCAACTGATAACCATGTTGAGCTAAGTTTTTTAAAAAAAGTTCTGGATTCATAATTCACCCGTGAAACCTGTTTCACACTACATAATTTACCGCAAATATCAGCTGACGACAACATATTTTATTAATAACTTAACGTATTAATTATGGAGTATTTTTTAAGAATCGTCAAAATTCTGTAGTTACTTTTATCTTTTTCAGCTAAAATTAACTTCTAAGCTTATAATTAATGCCAAAGGAAGGTTAAAACAGATGATAATTACTATACTGGTATTAGTTTATTTAGGTTATGAAACCTATTCAGGCTACAGGGCTGGATTTGCTCAAAGAATCATCAATATGATTTTTTCAGCTTTAGTTTTTGCGGCTGCAATTTTAGGTCAAAATCCCTTCGGCAACTGGTTATATGAGCAATTCTCTGGTCAAGTCATCCCTACTTCAGGTAATGTGCCACTAGAATTAATGGGCTATCGCTTCTTTGCATTTTTTGTAATTTGGTTTATCGGCAAGAACATCGTTAAGCTTTTTAAAAAATGGCTCCCTAAACGTGATCCTAATAAAAGCGGCTTTGGCACTTTACTTGATAGTGTCTTAGGAGCAATTGTATCTTTTATTGCTTCGTACTTTGTCGTTTATGTAGTGCTGTCGATGTGTTCAATTTTTCAAAATCAATGGTTCATCCAGCAGACAGTTGACGCTCCATTTTTAAGATGGATTATCTACAGCACACCTATCCTGTCTAACGGTATCTTTAAGACAATTTTTGGTATTAGCCGAACTGTTGGTTAAATATAGTCAGCCTCCTAAGATGATATAATTAACTTAGGAGGTTTTTTCTATGAAAAAGAAATATCTATTAGGTGCGTTAATGGTTAGTGCTATCTTTTTTAGCTTAAATTCTGCATCCGCTAATGCAGCCAAAATATCAATGCCAACTAAAGGCACTAGCTACGTAAGAAAAGGCAACACATATAACTTACACTTTAAGGCACCTAGCAAGTTAACTGTTACTACCAAGGCTAAGTACACAATTACTAATACTTCAGATTGGAAGTGTATTCCTTACAAAACTTCTAAAAATAATACTAAAGTCTTTTATCTACGAACAGGTAATTACCATTTAACAGTAAATAAAAATGCTCAAATTAAGACAAACTATACTAAAATTAGCTCCATCAGAAAAAGTCTAGAAACTTTTCCTTATAAAAAGTACCCATCTAGCTCTTCTAAACCAACTAAGATAAAACTTGGTCAAAATGTTAAGGGCTTTTATGACATGTACCATACTAAAAAGTATAACAGCATGGGCTACTACCAATTCACAATTAACAAGGATAAAAAAGTAACAATCGACTATTCCTCAATGACCGTCTATCAAAATGCTAAGACAAATATCTTCAACGACAATGTCATCAAGATTAGCCCGGTTTCAAATTACTATTATGAACAAGTTAGCCCTAATATTAAAGGCACAGTTAATCATAAAAAATATTCTTGGAATCTAACAAAAGGCACCTATCTCTTGGCTTTATACCCAGCACGCGGTCGCTACCAATTTAAGTTAACTAGTTCCGATGCTGAAAATATCCCAGCTCAAAGTAAGATTACTAATATTAAAGCAACTAAAGACGGGATACATGTTGAGTATGAAAAGGCTGCTAATGCGACTGGTTATGGAATCTACTATCAAGAAAGCAAGTCACTTCTCTCAGATGGTGTAATTTCCTCATATCCTGGAAGTGTACTAGAAGAGGCTTATCCAAATATTTTAAATCGCACTATTCCAACTAATATGTTAATAAATGGTCAAACTTATACTATAGCTGTTGGTACACTTAATGAAATTAACGGCGAAAAGATCTTTGGACCTATTTCAAAGCCAATTACATTTACTTATTATGTACCAACTGATAATAATCAATCAGCAGTCAAGGTTCCCAAAATTGCAGTCAGTTATTACGATGATGGCGGTGGAGATGAGCCAAACATCGCTATTAAATGGAATAGCAATCCAAATGTTAACAGCTACGAAATAGCTTATCGCTTGAAAGGCAGTCAAAACTGGACTACTTACTTAACAGCACGAAAAGACGGCGATGAAATTACTGATCCTGAAGATGCTACAGGTAGTGATTTCAAAAAAGGTCAAGTTTATGAGGTTCGCGTGAGAGCATATACAGGTAACTTGAAGAGTGACTGGTCAGAAATTAAATCTACAACAGTTACCCTGACTCCCTACCGTTAATTAAGCCATACCTACTCCCGGTATTAGGTTCAGATAAAAATAAGATCAAGATTTCTATAGACAAGAAATTCTTGACCTTATTTTTTATACACCAATACGTTCAATATGTTCATCGTCATAGACAAAGATTGCTCCATAGCGACCTTCTTCGTCATTTTGCCAGCCGTCAATTGCATGCCCAGCGAAGAATAAGCGTTTGCACTCTAATTCTGCTTGAACAGAATCTCTAGTAAAGAGCGTCACACCAGCAACATGTGTTTGAACTGGATAACCAGTCTTAGGATCAATGATATGGTGGTATTTTTTGCCATTGATTTCTAAGAAACGTTCATAAGTACCAGAAGTTACAGCGGAACATTCCCTAACAGTTGCTGTAGTTAGGTTAATACCACGCTTTTGACGCGGATCTTGAACGCCTAATACCCACTTACCGTTAGCTCTCTTAGGAGAAGGATTAACGAATAAGACATTGCCACCTAGGTTAATAATTCCTGCCTTGACATCATAAGCATGCCACAAGTCACGGATACGATCGGCAATATAACCCTTAGCAATTCCACCTAAGTCTAATTCCATCCCTTCCTTGGCAAGATAAACACTCTGGTCTGCATCATTTAAAATAACGTCATCAGGATTAGTTAATTGCATCTTAGCCTTAATTGTTTCATCACTAGGCATATTAGCTCCCTTAAAGCCAATATGCCAGGCTTTAACAACTGGACCAATTAAGGCGTTAAAGCCATAACCCTTCTTGCTTTCTTCAACTGCTAACTTAATTAAGTTATAGGTACTGCTAGATACGGTGACTGAATATTTACCAGCTGCATGATTAATTGACATCACTTCAGAATGGTCGCGATTAACTGTTAATCGATCTTCATAACCTGCAATTAAGTCAAAGCTATCATCTAGGATTTTTTCATTTTCATCGCCAAAAATCTGTAAGGTAATTACAGTCCCTAGTCCGCGCCCCACCTTACTAATTGCCTTTTTTGAAAAGTCTTCTATCATCTAATCCTCCAAATATAAATCTTGCAAACGTCGCTTCAAAACCTCATCGACACCTAGTGCTTGCTTGAGATAATTATCAATTGAACCATAATTCTCTTCCATTAGAATTAAGGCCGTATCTAAATATTCATTAGCAACGCCACCTAATGATCGTACTGCTGCTCTAAGAGAGTAGTTGCCGCCTTGTTTAACGATTTTCTTATCCATTTGAGCCCGATAGTCATTGAGCAAGTAGTTAGAATAGAGATAATCTTGGCGGATAGTTTCCATATCGACGCCTAAAATATATAAAATCAAGACCGCAGCTAAGCCTGTCCTATCCTTACCTTCAGAACAATGAAATAAAGTTGCGCCTGCTTCATTATTAGCTAAGAGCTCTAATACTTTATGATAAGTATGGTGAGCATGTTCTGACATCGTTGCCTTAGTATACTGGTGACACATTGCCTTAAAGCCAGCATACTGATCCTTATCATAACTTGCCCGCAACTGCTCTAGGCGCTTATCAACACCATTTTTATTATCTGCATGAACAGAAATATTATAGTGCTTAGAGCCTGGTATATTAGTATCTGGCCACTTTTCGATTTCTCCCGCAGTTCTTAAATCAATTACCTGGTTAACGCCATAATCAGCTAAATAATTAACATCCCTTTGGGGAATATTGAACATCTTACCCGTTCTAACTAAGCGGTGCAGTTTTACCTTGCGACCATTTAAGCCAACATAGCCACCTAAGTCACGTGCGTTAGGAACTTCCTCTAAGGGTAAAACGATTGGTTTGGTCATCTAATCCCTCCTTAAAAATATATTATTTCTGGTAGTTTTTATTTTACTAAATTTTTTAAATATTCAAATGCAATTGCTTGATTAGATCCAACATAGTCAAGTAAATCTAAGTCAGAATTAACAATCTTACCTAAAACATTTACCTTTGGATTCGCAGGTAGATCAACCTTAGTAATTTGAACTTCACCAGCATATCTGCCATATCTGTCATTATCGCAAGTAATTGTCCCCTTAAGACGATTAACTGCCGGTTGAGGAACCGTGTTAAATAATTGAAGCTGGCGGCTTTCATTTAAACGAATTACATTGGCAGCAACATCAGGACGATTATGCCATAAACGATTGCTCAACTGAGAGATATCAGCATCCATATGCAAAGTTATCACCTTATCGCGCAGATATTTCTCAAAGCTGTCAATTGTACTATCTTTCAAACTGCTATCCCCAATAAAAACATAATCGCTGCCTAACTTTTTTAATGCCATACTGGCAGCTAGTGGATTCATGTAGCGATACTGCTCTACAGTTGGCAAGCCTTCATATATCGGCCCACGCTTATTGCCATCACCACTGACAAAGGCAATTGTCTTTAAATTAAAGCTCTTAAGCCATTCATTCTTTTCCTTTAACCAATCAGTTGCTAAACCAGTTTCAGGATGGGGATAGAAGTTATGCCAAGCGTCCAAATGATCAAAATTGGCGTTCTCTTCCTTCAGGTGGGTTAAATCTTTCATCGTAATTGTGCTAGCATTTAGAGCAATTGGCATTGCTTGCGATAGCTTAGCTACGGTTCTCATTAAGATGCCATCGTCAATTCTTAAACCATATATGTCTAGTGCTTTAATTTGCTCTACGTCATTAATGTCGATTCCTAGTTTTTGGAGTCCTGTTTGAGAAACATCAGCAATTAATTTTAATTCTAGATCCCGGCACCACTTAGCTAGTTGACTTAGTCTCTTTAAGATACTAGCAGGATCAGAATCTAATAGTAGCGAAGTAAACACATATTGAAAGCCAGCATTACGCATGGCTAATAAGTAATTGTGATCAGATGCAGTTAATTCTTCATTTAAATAAATAGAAAATCCAAACATATTTTTTCCTCTGTTTGTATTGATTATAAATAAAACGCTTTCCTAAAAAATAATAACCTTAAAAGACCACAAAAACAATTCTAAATAGAAAAAAGGACCCTCAGGTCCTTTTTAAGGCATTAAGCATGCTTAATAAATTTGATAAAGTTTTCAAATGCTGCATCTATAGCTTCAATATCTGCTGGATCAGTTAATTCACCAGTTTCTTTGTTAAACTTATCAGCTACATGGCTAACTAAAACTTCATTACCAGGAAGAACATTAGAACCCAAATCTGGAGAAAGCAAGATTTCCCGCATATCTTCTTGGGCACGTGTTGCTCCTTGAATACCGTAAGAAGCACCGATAACCATTGAAGGCTTCATTCTAAAGACATCACCATTACCTGGTGCATGTTCACCAGTCCATTCCATTGCATTCTTTAAGGCTGCAGGAATTCCGTGGTCATATTCTGGAGTTGAGAAAATAACACCATCAGCTTGACGGATTTTTTCTCTGAAGTCAACAACAGTCTTATCAACTTCAGCATCTTTCTTAAATTTTGGCAATTGTGCAATTTCATAAACTTCAATTTCAGCCTGATTGCTGTAACGCTTAGCCATAAATTGCTGTAATAAACGATTAAATGAAAAGTCGGCATTAGTACCAACAACTGCAAGTAACTTCATTATTCAGACTCCTTCACTTTTTCGTAGCCCTTAACTACTTGATAAAATTCATCAAATTCAGTAAAGAAATGCTCTAAGAACTTCACAGTACCATCTGGTAAGTTACCATCTTGATCAAATTGTTGTTGAGCATTACCCATCATAAATTCATCATTATTAAAGACAATTGCACCAACACCTGGAGAAGCTAATACATTCTTTAGGCGAACTTGAGCTCTTGAAGAACCCTGTGGTGTATCTGATGCACCAATTACCATTAATGGCTTGCCCTTAAATGGGTGTTCAGCAGAAGAAAGCCATTCAATAGAACTCTTCAATGAAGAAGGAACAGAATGTTGCGTTTCTGCTGTAGATATTATTACAGCATCAGCAGACATAATTTTTTTAGCTAATGCTTTAACATTATCAGGTTCAGCTAAGCCTTCCTTGAAGATAGGCAAATCTTCTACTTCAGCAGTTTCAAAATCATACTTACTACTAAAGTGATTCTTCACAAATTTTATTAATTTACGTTGCTTGGAGTCATTTGAATTACTACCAACTATAGCAAGAAATTTCATACTCTTTAATCTCGCTTTCCAGAAAAATAAAAGGTCTTTCTGTCTTTCCTTTTAAGTTATTCTCCCATCTCAACCTTTAGACGGTCATTAGCAATAGCATCGTCTAGCTGAGATTTTAAAACAGTGATAATTTGTTCTTGAGATAAGTTAACCATTTGATTCAGCTGCAAAGCTGCAATTCCTGTAGCTGAAATCCAATTAGAAACAATAATATGACGCAAATGCTCTTCATCAAAGCTATCGTTACCATATTGTTCCTTGAATTTCATTAAACCTAATTCCATCAAAGTATCAGAAATCATATCTGTCCCAAACTTACTATCTACAAACATTGCCCTAAAAAGTCCCATATGGTCCTTAGCAAAGTAAATGTAAGACAAGTCTAAGTCAATTAATGGTTCCCCAGTAAAGCTTTGTTGGAGAGTTTTAGATTTCAACTCATTGGAAATTTTTTCTAGAACTTGATTGTGTAAATCCCCCATGTTTTCAAATTCTAGATATATAGGTTGAGTTGAACAGTGAACTGCCTTAGCAATATTTCTAGCAGTTAAGCTTTCCATACCACTACGGATAGCCAGCTTATAAGCTGCATCTAATATTTTCTTCTTATCAATTTCCTTTTTTCTAGCCAATCTAGTATCCCTCACAAATTAATGAAATTTTTTATAAAATTGATTTTTTCAAATCAAAAGTTATTATAGCAAATATCTTGTTATATAACCTCTGTTGTTTTTATTATACACTAATTAAATAACATAAAGTTACTCTAAGGGACTTTTTTAAATTGAAAAAAATTAATTATCCCCAGAAAACTTACCATATTCTTCATCTACCATCTCAAGCATCTGCTCCTTAGTAATGCCTTGACTTGCCGCAAATGAAAAAAATGCTGCCGATAAAATGTATCCTTGTTCCTTCTCATCGGTTAAGTTATCTGAAAAATCTAAATTTAAACTACCATCATCGTAGTTTAAATTGATACCTATCCTTTTATTTTCATGATTGATTGCCATTATTTTGCACCTCGCTTACTTTTTCATTATAATTTAACTTATCATATTTATTATATCGAAATTTTTTTAAATGTTAACGGAAAAGAGGAACTTTTAATGCCTAATAAATTAGGACGCTCATCATGTACTTCGATTCTAATTGGTAAAAAAGCCAGCATTGACGGTAGCGTTATCATCGGACGCAATGAAGATGCCAAGACTGCCTGGCCTAAGCACCTGGCTTTTAACCAACATCAAATTAAAGAAAATAACACTTTCAGATCAAAAGATAATAAATTTACTATTAATTTACCAACTGAAATTTTTGCTTATTCTTCAACACCAGAATGGACTGATAAATACGGTGTCTTTGAAGAAGATGGAATCAATGAATACCATGTTGCAATGAGTGCTACTGAGAGTGCTTATGCCAACGATCGCGTCCAAGCACTCGATCCTTTTGACGAAGAGGAGGGCATTTTAGAAGAAGCTATGGTAACTGTGGTTCTGCCTTACGTTAAAACTGCTCGCGAAGGTGTTGAACGCTTAGGTAAGATCATAGAAGAACACGGTGCAGCTGAAGCCGATGGGATTTTATTTGCGGACCGTGATGAAGCATGGTATTTAGAAATCGGCTCTGGCCACCACTATGTTGCTCGCCGCATCCCAGATGATAGTTACGCTGTAGTTGCCAATCAACTTTCAATCCAAGAGGTTGATTTTTCTGATAAAGAAAACTTCATTACATAACCTGGTCTAGAAAAGTTCGTCTACTCTAACCAACTTTGGCCCCAAAATAAAACTTTCAATTTTAGACTAATCTTTGGTACTCATGATGATAGTGATTTAGCCTACAACACACCTCGTGTCTGGTCTGGGCAGAAATTACTCACTCCCTCTATTAAGCAAGAACCTGAAAGCTTCGAAATTCCATTCTTGCAAAAGCCTGACCATCCAATCTCAATTCAAGATGCTCAACGCGTACTTAGTGACCACTATAACGGTACTCCTTATGATCTAACTAATAGCAAAAATAAAGGTCAAGCAACCTTCCGTCCTATCACTGTTGCTACAACACAAGAGTCCCATCTTTTACAATTGCGTGATGACGATATGATTCATTGGTTGGCGATGGGAATTGCAGCTCAAAGTGTTTATATTCCATTCTATCCACAAGGAACTAAAGTTCCTACAATGTTTAAATATGGTAAAGAAACCTATACTACTAATTCGGCATATTGGGTATTTAAAGAAGCTAGCGTACTAGTTGATCGTAACTGGAACAAGTACGCTACAGCACTCAACAATACTCAAAAAGAAACTAATCTTGCTTTAAATAAGATTCGTCATGATTATGATCAAAAATTAGTCCAAGAAGCTAACCCAACCCAAAAGACTAACTTAGTTAACGAAGCTAACAAAAAAATGGCCGATACTGCAATTAAAAACTATCAAAAATTGATTGCCCAGCTAATTACCGATCAAACTGCAGATTCACCATTGCGCTTTACGATGGATCCTAACTTATAAGCAAAAATAAAGAGAGTTCAGACTATTTGAACCCTCTTTATTTTTGCTTATTTATCTTTTCTTAGTAAGTTTACCATCAAGCATTTCATAAATGTGATCGGCATATTTTTCTAGTCGCATATCATGTGTAACTAATAAAATTGCCTTATCTTGTTGGCGAGCTAAATCTTGAAACATTTTTCCGACTTCTTCTACTCTTTCGCTATCAAGTGAAGCAGTTGGTTCATCTGCTAATAAAATTTCGGGTTTAGCATACAATGCCCTAGCAATAGCTACACGTTGTTTTTGCCCACCTGATAATTCTTTAGGATACTTTTTGACTAATTTATTAATTCCTAACTTTTTCAACAAATCAGATAATTCTGCCTTAGTTAAATTATCTTTTTTAACCTTATCAACTAATTTAAACTGTTGCATCACAGTTAAATAAGGGACTAGATTATAAGCTTGTAAAACGAATCCTATTTTATTCAAACGTAACTTATTAGCATCCTTTGATTTTAGATTACTAATATCTTGACCATCAATCTCAACTGTACCACTTGTAGGGCGCTGAATTGCCCCAGCAATTGTTAAAAAGGTACTTTTACCAGCTCCAGATGGTCCTACAATCAAAACTACTTCACCTTTTTGAGCTGTAAAATTAATATCTTTTAATGCCTTTACTTGGGCATCACCTTTACCGTAAATTTTACTTACATCTTTTAAAGTAATTACAGACATAATACCTCTTTTCTAGCCAATTGCCTTAACAGGATCGACTTTCATAATTGATCTAATTGGAATTAATCCACCTATTACCCCGGTAATAATCATTCCGATAAGTCCACTTGCCATAATCCATGGTGCAAATTCAATCGGTACTGCCGATGGCATAACTTGTACCATTATCAACATTACAATTAAGGCTAAGACACTACCAACAAAAGTCAAAATCAAAGATTGACTAATAGTTGCTCCGACTAATGTCTTAGTAGGAATACCTTGAGCGCGGAGTACTGAGTAGTTTGGCATCTTTTGCATTGTTAAAATGTATAGAAAGACTGCAATAATAATTAATGAAATTACAAATAAAAATCCTATCATCAAAGCAAAAGTCAAGTTTTGAGCTGTATAACCAGGTAACTTTTTAATGAAGGCCTTAACTTTATAAGTTTTGACATCATCACTCTTGAGCTTAAAGTTAGAATTTTGAGAAATAATACCCGATGCTACTGCATTAGGTGCAAGTGGGCGGATCTTTTTCCAAGTTGAAAGTTCACCATAAACGATTGGAGCAATATTAATTTTGGCATTATTGACGAAACCGGCAATTTTATATTTAGTCTTTTCACCGTTAAGGCTAATCTTGTCGCCAACTTTATATCCTTTATTAGCAAAACTCTTGTCAACAACTACCTCATGAGAACGAATTACCTTTTTACCTTGAGTTAATTCTAGGTTTTTATAAATATATTGATCTTTGTCAAGTCCGATAAATTGTGCAGACACAGTGCTATTGCCCTTGTGTTTAACAACAACGGGTGTTTCACCGACAAAAGCTTCTTTGCTTCCTAAATCAGACTTTTTAACTTGATCTGAAGTCAAAACGGATTGTGCCAAATTGATATTTGAATTTTTATTAAGGACTACACTTTGAGTTTTCCAACTTTCTACTGCTTGAGTATTCTCAGAAGCTAATCCTACAGCCAATGATGACAACATATATATTAAAAATGCTATCAAAAAAATCATAAAGGTAATCAAACCATACCTTAATTTTTCATATTTTATTTCCTTTAGTGCTAAAAACATATTTATTTACCGTCCTTTAAGCAATTCAAGACTTTCCCGATATCGATTCAAGTTTTGCTTGCGATTCTTGGGATCAAATAATACTAAATTAATTACTTCATGAGTCAAAACCATTGCGCTCCATTTACACGCATCTAACTTAAGCAATCGCTCACTCATTTTTTTAGGATCTGATTGAAGCTCACTTTCATTTTCGGATAAATGCAACTTAATTAATTCACGGTACTGACTATTCTCTACTTGATCAATAAAATCAATTGTCATTTGATAGAAAACATCAGGATCATATTCACCAAGTAAATTGCGATAACCTAAATGAACTTCTTTCATTACCTGCTGATAGAGATAGTTATAAGCATCAGTTAAATCATCAAAGTACTTATAAAACGCTCCTCTTGCAATTTGCGCCTCTTTAACTATCCGTGCAACTTGAGCCTTTGATAAAGGATAATGGCTAAACTCATCGAGTAATGCTTGCTCAACTCGTTTTTTCTTTTCAGGTGATAGATTATTAAAAGTTGACTTGACCATCATTTCCTCCTTAGTGACATCGTGTCACTAACAACATGTAGTATATAATCAAAGTGACACAGTGTCAACATTTAAATATAAAAAAATTTAGCTCTCGCTAAATCCTTTCATTATTCACAAGTGACCGATTATAAAAAATTAATCGACGTAAATCATCTTTAAAATAAAGTTTAGTCAAATTGCAATTATCCATTTGACCAAAGTAAGAAATATCCCCATTAGTCAAATAATGGGCGCATGTCATGCGAGCTACAACACCATGACAAACTACCAAAACTTTATCATCTGGATGTTTTTGGTAAATATCTTCAAAAAAATCCACCAATCGACTTTCAAGATGACTCCGCGCTTCAATATCTGCTGCATATTTGTACATATTGTCAGTCGTTAGACCTTGAGAGTCAAAAGCATCAGGATATTTCTTCTTCAAATCAGACGAAGCCTTGCCATCCCAAGAACCATAATCCATTTCTTTTAAACGGTCATCGGTTATAATCTCCTTATTGCCAGCAAAGATACGAGCAGTTTCTTGGGCACGCTTTAATGGGCTAGCGTAGACAACATCGAATTGAGCTGCATTGAAATTTTGGGCTGCCTTTTGAGCGAATTGACGCCCATCTTCACTTAAACTAGGATCAACACTGGAACCTTGAATCATTGCTAACTTATTTAACTCAGTTGTTCCATGACGCAAAATTACAACTTCCAAATTTTAACCCCCTTAACAATCAGATTGTATAGCTAATTAATAATAAGTATAACGCAATAATTACAGCTTACTAAGATATACAACTTTTAAATCAAATATTTAATATATTCATCTCGATATGACTTATTCTTTTCTTAAGGCAAACTTTAGCACTATGAGCTAAGAAAAAGATTACAATGTAAGTAAGAAAGCGAGGTCTTAATTATGTCTAGAGTAGAAATTCAAAGAGACGGATTAACACTAGTTGGTGAACGTCTTGAACCTTTTGGTGAAATATATGACATGGCAATTCTATTCCATGGCTTTAAGGGAACTAAAAATGATCCTTTAATCAAGGAAACAGCCAATAAGTTATGGGAAGAAAATGTAGCATCCGTTCGCTTTGACTTTAATGGTAGTGGCGAATCCGATGGTGAATTTAAAGATATGACTATCTTAAATGAAGTTGCTGACGCTAAGGCAATCTTAGATTATGTGCGAACTGATCCACATGTTCGCAATATCTATTTAGTTGGTCACTCGCAAGGTGGGGTTGTAGCGTCAATGCTAGCTGGCCTCTATCCAAATATAATCAAAAAGCTGGTACTACTAGCCCCTGCAGCCACCTTAAAGTCTGATGCCCAAAAAGGATTCTTACAAGGTGTTCATTATGACCCTAAAAATATTCCAGATTCAATTAGATTAGGTAAGTTTACTATTGGCGGTCTATATTTAAGAACCGCTCAGATCGTCCCAATTTATGAAACTGCTGCTAGATTTACTGGTCCTGTCTGCTTAATTCATGGAACTAGTGACACAATTGTAAGTCCTGGTGCTTCTAAGAAATACCATGAAATTTATCAAAATAGCACCCTCCACCTCATTGATGACGCTAGCCATAGCTTTAAGGGAGAATATACTAGCCAAGCCCTGCAATTTGTGGTTGACTTCTTAAGACCGGCACAATTTTATTAGAGAAAAAAGACAATCTACAAAGTTAAGCGTAGATTGTCTTTTTCTCTATTTTTAACCAATATTATCCCATGGTTTAAGATCAATTGCTGGTCCTTGGGCAAGTTTTACTTGTTCAGCAGTTAGGTATTCTTTTTTAACTACGACATCATAAACATAGTCTTCAAACCACTTTTGACTCATCTCGTAGAAGCCCTTGTGGCCCATCTTATCGCCCCAAGAGTTCTCTACCTTCCACTTGCGAATCTCACCATTATCTTCGTCAACACCAACTAGCGTCATATCATGAGTCGCAAATCCTTCACCCGTTGCCAAGCGATCGGCCTTGCTCATCTGGGTATCAACGCTGAATAATTCATCTGTCTTATATAATTCGGTATCCATAAAGCCGGTCTTGCGTTCCATCTGCTTAGAAACATCGTTACCAAAGATAACTGCATCCCCATCCTTAAGTTGTGCTAATGCTGCTTGTGATAAGTATTCAATCGGCACATTTAAGAACTTAATCTGATCTCCACCATCCACATTGTCATAAAGTGACATGTGGTATAACTTATTAAATTCATGGTTAGGACAGTTAGATAAGACTACATAGTCATCGAATTTGAAGTCCTTGAAGTATTTTTCAACGAATTGACGTGGGGTCATATTCTTTTCTAAGTGATAGTTCTTATCGTCATCACGATATTCTAGGTCAAATGTCTTAGGTGGCTCACCTAGAGCAACGGCTACCATTCTATAAACTTCGTTTAAGGCTTGTTTTTTAGCAGCTTCAAGCTCAGCTTTTTTGCCTTCATTGGCTAACTTACGCAATAAGAGCGCATCTTTGCGTTCTTTTCTAGCTAAAGAATCTGCTAGAGCAGTAGTATCATTAGAATTAAAGCTCTCTGGCATCGCATATGATGGCACCAAGCCATACTTCTTAACTAAGTTAATTGCCATGCCCCATAGTCCGCCATCTTCACCAGCAAATTGAAGCCAGGATTGAACTTCACGATCATTAAGCGGCTTATCAGCTAAGCGAATCATTGCATCATAGAAGGCGTTTGCCCTCTCTATCTTATCCCAGAAAAAATTATAAGCCTGTGAAAAAGTAAAGTTCTTAGTCTTATATTTCTTGCCAAAATAATGACGCAAAACATTCAAACTAGCGAATTCCCAACAACGTCCGGAATGCTTTTGATCAGTAACGTTCTCAGTATCTAATTCAATTGAAAAAGTATGATTTAATCTAGCGCTAACCCGATCATTGAATGACGCTTCTAATAAGCCGCTGCGGCGAGCAGCAATTGAAGCCATTTTATTCTTATCACTAGCATTAAAATCTTTCGAAAAGTCAGCAATTTCTTGTTCTGAAATAGCAGTCATATTATCACCCTATCTTCTAATTTAAAATTTATTTGTTTATTAATAATAATACCTTTTTATAAGAAAATAACAATACTTATAAACTTTAAACTTAAAGATAACTTATTCCATCTTCTTAAAAACAATCTTATCCATCGTTGAAGAAGCATCATACTGATAACCAAAATCATGAAAGTCTTTTAAATCATCTAACTTGGTGACTTGGTTGGCTGCCATAAAGTGCACCATGGCTCCCCGCGCCATCTTGGCATGAGTCGCAATCTGGCGCCATTTATCGTTTTTTCTTTCTAAAAAAGTAACCGTAATTATCCTTTGTCCGTCTTTAACATAAGGTTCTAGCAAACGGGAATATTCCTTAGAAGCAAGATTAATTACTAGATTATCTTCTTTAAATATTTCCTGAGCAATACTCTCGCCCCAATAATGATAGAGACTATAATCAGCGAATCCTACCATACCAGTTCTCATCTCTAAACGGTATGGCACAACCCCATCAAACGGGCGCAATACCCCATATAATCCTGATAGGATACGCAAGTTCTTTTGCAAGTATTCTAATCCTGCACGCTCTAAAACATCCCCAGCCAAGTATTGATACTGAATTCCATTGTAAGCCATCATCGCTGGCGTCAGCTGCTGGTCTAGTTCTTCATAGTTGAGTCTTGTCATATTTTCACGTACAATCTTGTCATTGGCTTGCCAAATTTCTTTTAACTGATCGAAATCTCTACTCTTCAAAAAATCCCATAGTACCCTTGCCTTATCCAAAAAGATAGGCATGCTCTCAACTGCAAAACTATCGCGATCAATTTGCATCTTTTTAGCTGGTGCAATGATAATTTTCATCGAAATTCCTCCAAAAAACCTTATAATTATAATGATACTTAATTTAGAAAGTAGGTCCCATTATGACTAATAACTTACATGCTGAGAATCCTGAAGACTTAAACATTGGTATTGTTCTACAATACAACATTGCCGACAAAGGCGCAATTGATGCCGATAACCTTGTTCGCTATGCTCGTGATTGTGGCTTCCGTGGCGTAAGCATTAACGGTGCTGACGAATTGCAAACTAAACTTTTAAAACAATCTTGTCAAACTTACAGCCTTAAATTCTGCCAAGCAAGAAGTGCTATCAAGTTAGAAGGTCCTGATATCTTATCAGAGATAATGATTGCTAGAAATGAATCAAGAAATATTTACTTTGAAATTGATCTCAACCAAGATGGTCAAATTGATAGCGATGAAGTGCCAGCAATGGATAACTTACGTCAATGGATTGGTCGCTTCGGCCACGCCTTCTATGAAGCTCGCCCAACTAAAGAGATAAGCACCAATAGCAATGCCTATATCTTTAAAAACGCCATTGCTCCATATCAGATTTATATCTTTATCCACCAGCCTCTTGCAGATAAGATCACATTAAATGGCGTCCCAGAGATTAAGCGGGCCATCTGGATCGACACACGCAAGGAATTAAACTTCAACCAAGACGGCAATCAAATCACGATTGACTTACCAAGAGAAGATGATGATCTTAAATTTACTATTTATGGTCTTCGCCTTGAAGCACACCGCCCGGAAGATGATATGGGCCCAACAGAATTTTAATTTATCAAAAATGAGCATATTAATTAGGATATGCTCATTTTTTTACGCATTATAACTTGTTACATTGATAAAGATTAAGATGTAATTCTTCAACCGACTAGCATAGCTGGTCTTGGAGCTATATGAACTAATCGTCTTCTTAGCCAGCTCTACATTGTCTGTAATTAAGCCATCAACATGAATGAACATCATGTGCTGCATCACTTCCTGCGTATTTACCGTCCAAGCATAGACTGGATGATGATCTAGGTGAGCTTGCCAGATAAAGTTGTTATTCAAGGTTGAATACTCCATCGCATAACCATCTGCCACACTATGAGGATAAGTAAAGTTGTAGGGCTGAATGTATAAGACGAAGAGCTTAGGATTGATCTTATGCAAGTCACTTACTACATGATAGTCTAGTGATTGCACTTGATAGTGATTATTTAAAATCAGACGACCATACTTTTTGTTAAAATTCTCTAGCATCATCTTAGAATCTCTAGGAGTTGTTTTAATTTCAATTAATAGCTTTTGCTTTAACTTCTTAACAGCCTTTAGGTATTGATCTAAGCTAGCTATCTTGGCTTGGTGGCCATCTTCTCTTACAGTTAGGCTTATTAATTGCTTGAGAGTTAAGTCTTTAGGAGTCTTATTAAGGCCGGCTAGTTTTTCAAGATTTTCGTCATGCATAATGACGAACTGCTTATCTTTAGTTTCGTGAATGTCTATTTCAACATAGTCAGGCTTTAACTTAGCGGTCTTCTTTAAAGCAGAGATTGTGTTCTGGACACCGTTATGGTCACTTACACCGCGGTGAGAGATTATTAGTGGCGCCTTACTATTATTATCTTTTAAATAAAAATTATTATTAACTGCTGTATCAGCTAAGAAGACTAGCATTAATATACCAGCTACTCCAGCTAAAAGTTTTGATCGTCTTTTAGGTCGACGAATCTCAATGTCTTCAGGCTTTAGCAACGACGTTATAAGCAAGATACTGACTACGGTTGACCAGATTGCTGCTACTTCTGAGGTTAGTTGTATTAGCAACATATTAATACTTGCGCCAATGAAGGCAGCCTGCTTAGGTAATAAGTCCCAGACTAATTGACAACAATAAATTAACCACCAGCTTATTGCTAAAGCTAAAACGCTCAAAACCCCGACCAAAACCAACGCCTTGACTATCTGCCACCAACGCTTATGAGCAGTAAGTTGCCAGCTCTTCTTCATTGCTGAATAAGTATTCATCTCCTGATAAGACATTAGTGGCAATGTCATTACCCACCGCAGACCTAAAATTGCTGCAATTGCAAAAAATACTATCAACCCCGTAGCTAACCAAGCACTACGTGTCATATAATCCATAATAAATTGTGGCACTTGCACCTTAGCCAATAACGGAGTTCGATAAATACTATCAACAAATGGAATAATTAAAATAAAATAGCCTACTAACAAGATTAGTGAACTCGGCCTAATTAACTTTAAGGAATTAATAACTTGTTGATAAGTCCAGCTCAAACTAAAATTATCACTCTTAATCCCTTGGATCCCTAACAGTAATGAAGAGAATTCCACATAGATGATACTGATCAGTAAGACTAATTCTAATATTAGCAAGATAAAAGCTACTGGCTGGGTAGTGATGATCGTTAAGATATTCTGATAAGAAATGAATGGTATCGCACTGGCTTGTAAGATTAACGTTGTTACATATCTGAAAGTTGGAATAATAAGTAATTGATTACTTACATCTAGTCCTAAGAATAAAACTAAATATTGCAATAGATGGCGCTTAAATTCAATGGAATATCTTCTAATATCTATAAATGAAGCTTTAATTATGCTCACTTCTTTTCTAATTATTTTTGCTTTTTGACAAAGTTCTGCAAATTGGCTACTTCCCTCCTCAGAGTCTGTTCATCATTACATTGAGAAAGCTTATAGCCAACAAAGTATGGCGGTGCATAAAAACGGGGAATTAACTTACAGCAGATGCCATCTGAATCATAATGTGGATAGAAGAATAAATTGTAAGAAGTGCAGCGACCATGATACATTTCTTCTAACATATATTTAGCACCATATTGAATCCAATCTGACCAAGTATCAATTCCCTCTCTATTAAGAAGGTTAACATTAATCTCTTGGTATCCTTGAACCGGATGGGTGGCGAAGTTCACCTCAACATCTTGATCTTGATAAACAGTTATACCTGTAAAGTTATTGGCTTGAATATACTTATAACCGTCTACCTGCTCTAAGCCCACTAGCTGCATATGAGGGTGTGCTAACGATCCCGCAGATAGTGGACCATAATTCTTATACCACAGAACTGACTTAAAGCTAGGATCACTTCTCATCTTGTCAAAGCAAGCGAGAGCAAAGCGCATCAACTTACGGTTATATATTTGAGAATAATTAGTTACATCACCATTATGGTTATCTGATTCAATTAATACCGTTTGTAAAGTATCTTTTAGAGTGGGATAACGATTATGTAGCCAGATCATGGCCCCATTTTCTTCATAAATATCAGTTAAATGCTCAACATCACAAAACGGACACACATGACTCTTCCCCTTGCGAAAGCTTGATGGCTTATCATGTGCGACAGCTAATTCAAAAATAATTGGATCATTTTTCAAAATTTTTCACCTTATTTTTCATTTTTTGGTTGCATCTATAAGTATAGTCTACTATAATAATTAACGAAGGCGGTTGAAGCGCTTTCATATAAATAACATTTTGTAGCTTTCCTTAACTTTACCCTTTCGGCAACTTTTCCGAAAGGGTTTTTTTGATGCCAAAGTAACCTAATTGAAAATTATAGTATTTTTTAACTTGTACACAAAGTAAAAAGACAGTAGCACTGATTTTAATAAAATGCTATTGTCTTTTCTTTATATATTTACTTATTAGTTACGGCGCTTGCGGTAACCTACTAAGCCCACTAGTCCTGCTGCTAAGAGTAACCCTGCTCCTACCTTAGCAAGAGTATCAGAGTCTTGGCTACCTGTTTGTGGTAACTTATCTCTATTCACACCCTTGGCTACGCTTGGAGCTGCTGGCTTGCTTGTTCTTACATTAGACTTGTTAACTAGCTTAGTTGAAGTACTTACAACTCTTGCAGTTGACTTACCAGTATTAGCTACTGGTACTTCTGAATTAGTTGAAGTACTTGGTGTGTCATTATCAGGAGTACTTGGAGTCTGATCCGGTGTTACAGGGATTGCAACTGCTTCTAGAACAACTGTGTAAGTCTTACCGTTGTTAGCATTAGTGAAGCTGCTTCCTGCTTGATTGGTGAAGCCATCACTTACAAGCTTGTAGCCTTGCTTCTCAAAGCTCTTGATAATTGAATCTGTGCTGTAGTTAATCCAGTCACCTTCATTACCAGTAAGGATATCAGTCTTTAAGACATTTTCCTTACCATCGTTGTCCTTAGTTACATAAACAACTGAAATGTTTATCTGATTCTGAGGGGTTGGATTAGTTGGAGTTACCACCTTAGTGTAGACAACTGGAGTGTCTTTGCCTGGATCATTAGGAGTTACAGTCTTTACACTTGAAGTGTAACCAGGAACAGTTGGCACTGGTTCATTTGGCACTACCTTAGTTGGATCATGTGGATCTGTTTCATATGTTGGAGTAGGTGCATTTGGAATTGGATTTCCTTCTGGATCTACTGGTACGATCTTACCGTTCTTCTTATATGGAACTTCAACATTAGTATCAGTACCATCAGTATGAGGTGCATCTTCTGGCACATCTGGCTTTTCAGTATGGTAGCCAGGAACTACTGGATTATCTACCTTTGGATAATTGCCATCTGCCGTAGTCTTACCACTAGTAGTATGAGTAGTTACTTCTTGATCTACTGGTGTTGGGGTCTTGCTATCTTTATCATCAATACCTGTATAAGTAATGTGGCGTGTCACCTTACCGTCAGTTGTTGGAGGTGTAACTCTAGTGTAGACAACTGGAGTGTCTTTGCCTGGATCATTAGGAGTTACAGTCTTTACACTTGGAGTGTAACCAGGAACAGTTGGCACTGGCTCATTTGGTACTACCTTAGTTGGATCATGTGGATCTGTTTCGTAAGTTGGTGTCTCTGCTCCTGGAATTGGATTACCATTTGGATCTACTGGTATGATCTTACCATTCTTATAGTAAGTTATATCGGTGGCTACATCTGGTTTATCTGGAGTTGCTGGAACAGTTGTTGCAATATTTTTATCAGCATGGTAACCATCTATAACCGGTGTATTAACATCATTAAAGCTATGTGTCTGTGGATTCCAATTTTCAGTCTTAGTGGTCTTACCTGTTACCTTGTCAACAGTAATTGTACGGGTAAATGCACCATCTTGGGTGGTTACATGCTTATCTGGAGTATGCTCACCTGCACCATTATAGCGAATAGTTTGGCTGGCATTCTTAGTTACTTCATTACTACCTGCTGGCCATTTTGGACCATTTGGATCTTCCTTATTAATCGGAGTTCCTGGATCACTTGGGTCTTGAGGTGTTGAAGTTGCACTACCATGATGGAAAGTAACCAAATAAATTTTGCCATTATTATCTACATTGAGGTCATTACCAACCTTGTTAGTATAACCATCTTCCTCTAATACATAACCCTTATTCTTTAAGGCAGTAATTGTATCCGTAGTCTTGTAATCAATCTTGCTACCTTCATTACCACTTACTACCTTATCTGGGATAATTTCAGAATTGTTATTGTCTAAGTCAATGTACTTAACAGTCAACTTCATTGGAGTTGCTGGAGTTTCATTCTTGGTGTAGACAACCGGAGTATCCTTGCCTGGATCATTAGGAGTTACAGTCTCTACACTTGGAGTGTAACCAGGAACAGTTGGCACTGGTTCATTCGGCACTACCTTAGTTGGATCATGTGGATCTGTTTCGTATATTGGTGTGTCTGCTCCTGGAATTTGCTTTCCATTTGGATCTACCGGTACGATCTTACCATTCTCAGTATAAGTAACTGTCTCTTCCGTAGTCGGATTTTCTGGTGTTACGGTCTTATTACCAGCTACTTTTTTATCTGCATGGTAGCCAGCAATGTTTGGGGTGGTAACTTCATTAAATGTATGGTTTTCTGGACTCCAACCTTTATCTTCAATAACCTTCCCAGTTACCTTATCAATTACAAGAGTATGGTTAAAGGTTGTAGTTTGAACATTGTCCTTAGGAGTCTTATCACCTGCACCTTGGTAGTGGATAGTCTGAGTTCCTGTTCTTTGTAGGCTATCTTTACCAGTATCTTCGCCCCATTTTGGTCCATTACCATCTGGATCATTTGGATTGATTGGTTGACCAGGATTACCTGGTTCATCTGGGGTGATAGTTACCTTTGCATGGTGGAAGGTTACTTCATATGTGTGACCATTATTGCTTGAACTAAAGGTGCTACCTGACTTGCCAGTAAAGCCATCTTCTTGTAATACATAGCCTTTATTTTCTAAGTCAGCAATTGTATCCGTAGTCTTGTAATCAATCTTGCTACCTTCATTACCACTTACTACCTTATCTGGGACAATTTCAGAATTGTTATTGTCCAAGTCAATGTACTTAACAGTCAACTTCATTGGAGTTGCTGGAGTTTCATTCTTGGTGTAGACAACCGGAGTATCCTTGCCTGGATCATTTGGCGTTACAGTCTCTACACTTGGAGTGTAACCAGGAACAGTTGGCACTGGTTCATTTGGCACTACCTTAGTTGGATCATTTGGATCTGTTTCGTATGTTGGTGTATCTGCTCCTGGAATTGGATTATCATTTGGATCTACCGGTACAATCTTACCATTCTTAGTGTAAGTAACTGTAAAGCTCTTAGTTAAATCGTCTGGTGTTACTTTAGCTCCACCTGCAGACTTTTGATCTGCATGGTAGCCAGCAATATTTGGAGTGGTAACTTCATTAAATGTATGATTTTCTGGACTCCAACCTTTATCTTCAATAACCTTCCCAGTTACCTTATCAATTACAAGAGTATGGTTAAAGGTTGTAGTTTGAACATTGTCCTTAGGAGTCTTATCACCTGCACCTTGGTAGTGGATAGTCTGAGTTCCTGTTCTTTGTAAGCTATCTTTACCAGTATCTTCGCTCCATTTTGGTCCATTACCATCTGGATCATTTGGATTGATTGGTTGCCCAGGATTGCCTGGTTTATCTGGGGTAATAGTTACTGTTGCGTGTTTAAACTCAACTAAATAAGTTTTGCCATTGTTATTATCCCCAATAACTGATCCTGCTTTACCAGTATAACCATCGCTAACAAAGATATACCCTTTCTTTTGTAGTTCCTCTATTGAGGATTGGGTTGTATAGCTTATTGAAGCATTATAATTACCAGAAATTACATCTTCAAATATTTTCTTAGGATTTTTTTCGTCTTGGATGTCGACATATCTAACTATAAATTGACCATTTTTAATTCCAGATCCATCTGCATCTAGCTTATAAGCAGCTGGATCACTGTCGACAATGGCGAAGTTCCAATAAGTAGGGAGACCATTAGATGTCTTACCACTAATATTGGAATTAAATGCCATTCTAGCATCAGGGTTAAATTTAGTATTAAAGACAATCACATAGGTATTAGCATTTGGGGAATAATCTGAATCACTTGGCATAGTAACATTAAGTTCATTATTGTCATAGCTAATACCAGCTTGATCGGTAACATCTGTTAAGTCATCTGAATTTAATGCAAAACTCTGGTTAAGTTGTGCACCATTATTTAACTGATATACCTTTACTTGCGTATCAGAATTATTGAAGCTAATCTCTGAATCAACAGCGTTGGTATCTCTCGTTCGACTACTAATTTCACTAGCAGTTAAATTGCGAATATTGACACTTTCATCATAAATCTGTCTATTCTTCGGATTGACATAGACCATCCCTGTGAAAGTTCCAGTCTTAGGATTAAGATACTTATAAAAAGCCTCACCATTAGCTAAGTATTCAGTACGTTCAGTTGTTCCAGTTAAAGGAAGATAATCAACATAGATAGTTTGAGTAGCTGATTGATTACCAACTGTTGTGGTTATATCTTGATATGAAGAGTTCTTTACTACTTCAGGATTAATATAAAGCGGGAAGCTTATACTTGCATTAATTTCCTGCTTACCGTCTACATAAGGAGTTAGGGTAAATTCTATTCCCTTATAATCATCATCAAATTTACCTGTAGCCACAATATTTTTGCCGTCTTTAGTCGTTACATTGGGTGCGCCTAGGGCTTTAGAATCTCTAACACCATTTGGAGTTAGGGTATCACCCCAGCTAATCTTAAATCGATCACCTGATTTAACTTCAGAAGGAAGGCTAAATGAGTAATCCCCATATAAGAAGCCGGCATTTTCAGGTTTAACGATCTCGTTTTTTTGCATTGGTTGGCCTTGATCATTGGAGAAGCCTACCGACACATTCTCTAACTTACCATCGATGCTTTGACCAGCAGAATTATCGGTTGCAGCTTGAGTTAGCTTGGTCTGTAAGTTATCAGTCGTTTGCTTTTGATTAGTAGCTGCTAGCGTAGCTGTATGTTTGACATCTAATGTATCTTTTTCTTCTTTAGAAGTTACAGTACTTTCCTCATTAGTAGATTCTGGCTGAGATTGAGAACTAGATGGCTGAGATTTTTCGACGATAGATTTTTCTAATTCAGACTTATCTGTATCCTTGTTAGAAGTTTCGGATGAATTCTCTACTTCAGCGGCATGGGCAGTCAGAGGATGCGTTACCCCCCCCACATTTAACATAACACCAAAAAGAGTAGTACCAAGCAAGACAGATGCTGCCTTACCCGTTACCTTTCTAATGCCAAAGCGTTGTTTTTGATCTTCAACAACAAAAGAACCCTTCTTCACAATATTACCTCCTGTTAATAAATGCATTAGCTTTGATCACTATAAGAAAACCCATAATTAAATTACTTAATTGCATCAAGTACTAGAATTAATAGGCTTGCATATAATGACCAATAATCTAATGCAAAATTAGTATTAATTTATCTATCCTTAACTTTTATATAAAAATCATAACACATATTATTAAATTATGTAACATTTTCCAATTAATAACGTATATATATTAATTACATTTTATTTTTTCTTAACTATGTTATTTTATATATTTGACCAGAATAAAAAATACCCGTAACATCAACTATCTTGTTAATAATTACGAGTACCCAATAAATAGCTAATTAATAACAACCTTCATCCCCTTATTATGGGCATCTTCAATCAAGCTCTGTATCCGATCTTGTGTATGACTCATCTCAATGTCAATCGCATCTCCTAAGCTGAAGTTAATGACAATCTTTACTAAATTCAAATAAGCATCCTCGCTACCTAATTCAGTATTACCACCTTGTCCCTGAGTCCTAAAGGTAATTAACAAAGGTATGCCCCTAAGGCTAGCCCTAACTTGCTTAGCCAATTCCAGTAAGTAATTCATCTCTGTTACATGTTCGAAATAATCTAACCGCCACAACATCATCTCTGCATTCTGGCTAGCTATCTTCTTAGTCAAGGCTAAGATTTCTTCTTTAGTTCTTCCTTTACTGATAAGGGCTACTACTTGAGACCCATTATCAAGTAATACTTCTTGTCTATCCATATTAGTCCCATCTACTCTGAAAAGTTATCTTGCTTAATACTGCGGTAGACCGCAATTACGAAGACCACGATACTACAGATAATCGCAATATATGCCATATAACCAACGCTAAAGGCTTGATTGATCTGGGCTTGACTAATCTGGTGGTTAACAGCATAGACGCCAGCCCAATGCCTAATTAATATTGGTGTTAAGGCAAATAAAACCATCGAAGACCCCGACCCAACTAGCAAGGCGCGTCTTGAATAAGGTTCTCTGAAGAATTGCGCTAAGACGCAAATTGCCGGTGCCAACATTAAAAAGAAGATCCAAATCATAATCGCACGGCCACCAGAATCATTCATAAATTGCGCACTGCTTGCCGCATAGCGATATGTTCCAAGCAGAGACCCTCCTAATAAGTTATTTAAGACCCCTACAGCATTAGCACCTTCTGCCGCATAGGCATTATTAGTGCTAGCAGCGGCTCCTTGCAATAAGTTCAAGGCATCTTGTGAGCCAGCCGTTTGGAAATTAATCGAAACCACTTGCCGCATATAAGTAGCTAAGAATAGCAGCAAGGAAGCCCCAATCTGAATTGCCTTCAAAAGATTCAAGATCCTCGATCCACCTAGTCTAAATTCAATACTTAAGGTCTTTTCTGGATTACGACTGTGAGCAATGGTCAAGATACTGATAATAAAGGCAACTCCCAGAATCAATAATCCTAGCCACCACTTAATCATAATGAAAAAGATTGCCAAAATAATAAAAGCAACTGAAACATATGGTCGATCTAAACATAAATCCCAAACATTTAATTTAGAATTTTTTTCGACTTTTTGACGATATTCTTCCCGTGTCAACCGACGCTTCTCAGATCCCTTAGACTCCATATTTAATACCTTCCTTACTTAATCGCATACTATGCTAGCATAACGGCATCATTAATTCACTAACTAAGCAAAAAATTAAGATAAATTTTCAATGCTACTACTATGCTAAAATAAAGACTTGATAATAAAATATTTTTTATAAATTGGAAGTGATTTTTTGGTAGATTCTCATTCCTACCAACTGCCAAAAGGATGGCATAAGACATTTTACACCTTATGGGCTGGATGTTTTATTACGGGGTTAGGTTATTCAATGACCATGCCCTTTATATCTTTATTCATCGAACAGTTAGGCAACTATAGTAAGTTTCAAGTTAACCTATATTCAGGTCTTGCCTTTGCGATGACTTTCATTGCCCAGGCAATAATCTCTCCTTATTGGGGTAACTTAGCTGACCGTAAGGGACGCAAGCTAATGTGCATGAGAGCAGCTGGGATTATGAGTTTAACAATCTTTATTACTGGTCTTGCTCAAAGTGCCTTTTTCATTATTGGTATGCGGTTTTTACAAGGCTTATTTTCTGGCTATATTAACAATGCAACTGCACTAATGGCCGGCGAAACTCCCCATCAGCGTAGCGGCTGGGTTATGAGTCAGATGATGACAGCCGGCACCGCTGGTAACTTAGTGGGACCATTGCTTGGTGGGGTATTATCTAGTGCCTTCGGTTATCGGATTCCCTTCTTTATTACTGGTGGCTTAATGTTTCTAGTATTTTTGAGTACTTGGCTTTTGACTAATGAAGAATTTACTCCAGTATCTCCTAAGGCAATGAAGCCAATGAAGGACATCATGCGGGCATTACCTGATGTAAGATTAATTATTACCATGTTTATCACGACAATGATCGTTCAATCATCTACTATGTCGATTGACCCCATTGTTTCACTATATGTAAAGTCACTTATGCCGCATAGTCATACTGTTGCGCTAGTTGCCGGTGTAGTAGCCGCTACTCCTGGACTTGGTACCATGCTGGCTGCTTCCAAGGTGGGACACATTATGGACAATATTGGTCCGCAGAAGGTCTTACGCTGGGGATTAATCAGCGCAACGATCTTGTTTATCCCGATGACTATCATCCCTAATGCTTGGTCATTAGCTTTTTGGAGATTTTTACTTGGGATTGCGAGTGCTGCCTTACTACCTGCAGCCCAAACAGTCTTAACGCTTAATGTTCCCTCAGAAGCATTCGGACGTATCTTCTCATACAATCAGTCATTTCAAGCGATTGGGGCCGTCCTAGGGTCATTACTTGGGTCAACTATTTCAGGAATGTTTACTTACGAATGGGTCTTTGCAAGCACAGGACTTATTTTACTGATTAACTTTCTAATTGTGTTAATCTTTAATAATAGAAAGAAAGCATAGATTGATGGAGGTTTTTTATGAAAACTATCGCAATTACATCTGCTATTGCCAATGGTCAAGTTGTCGCCGAGCGCAGCTTTATCGATATTGTTATTAAACATGGCTTCTTGCCTATGATTGTGGCCCCAGTAAGTTTAAAGATTATGCCTGAACCACAAGTAAACTTCGATGGCTTGCTTTTGACTGATGGGATGGGGGTTACGCCAGTATTTTACAATGAAGAGCCCATTCCTCAATTAGGTGAAACGGACATTCATCGTGATAAGTTCGAAATCGAATTAATTAAGAAGACTCACGCAGCAGGTGTGCCGATCTTAGGAATTGGTCGCGGGATGCAAGTAATGAACGTTGCCTTTGGCGGTAGTTTATTCCAAGATATGTATAGTCAGAACTCTGGTGCTGGAATCCAACACTACCAAGCAAGTCCGCTTACCCAGCCTAGCCACCACATTGACGTTACACCCGAAAGCGAACTAAGTCAGTCTCTTGGCGAACATCCCTATATTAATAGTCACCATCATCAAACTATCAAAAACATCGCCCCTAACTTCAATATTGTTGCTACCGCTCCTGATGGCATTATTGAAGCAATTGAAGCTAAGGACCACACTATGCAAGGCATCCAATGGCGCCCTGACAAGATGAAGAGTGTTGAACAAGACAAGATATTTACTAGTTTTTTCAATAAAATCAATTAAAAAGCATCCTTCAAGCGAGGATGCTTTTATGTACTAATTTTGTTTTTTCATTGCTTTTTTTAGCTTTTCAATAAGGGCAGAAGACTCTTCTAAGTCACTAGCCTCTTCTCTTTGAATTGCAATATCAGCTTCAGTTACCGGCTCCAGCTTAAGCGGAATGCTCTTAGTATGCTGGACCTGCTTGAGATACATCTTAATTCCTGTAACCAAGTCCAGACCATAATAATTGAAGATATCCTTTACTTCCTTCATTTCCCGTTCGAATTCTTCAACGTCGCTATGTGATCTGAGATTTCTTTGATCGTTTAGTTTAACTGTGGGCTTTAGCTGCAATGGTACCTTCTTAGTATGTTGAACTTCTTTAAGATACATTTTGATCCCAGTGTTTAAATCTAAACCATAATAGCTAAAAATATTCCTTAATTCTTCTTCGTCTTGATCATTAAGATTAAAACTTATTTGTGACATTTTTTACCTACTTATTCAACTTTATAATCTTATCAAACATGTCTAACTCTTGCGGTGAGATCTTATGTGCAACTTCAATTACTGCAATCTTTTGATTCTTAAGCAGTGTTTCATGAATTGCTAAAGACAAGGTTGGATCTAAAGCACTAGTTGCTTCATCTGCAAGCAAGATTGGCCGTTCGGATAATAAGGCTCGGGCAATTTCTAACCTTTGAATCTGTCCACCTGACAAGCCACTACCTGCATTTCCTATCTGATGATCTAGCCCCTCTTTTCTTATTAATTCATCCAGGCCAGCTTCGTGGATAACCTCATACAACCGTTCATCACTTACCTTGCGTCCTAAAGTAATATTAAAGCGCAAACTATCGTCAAACATAAACGGCTTCTGGTTAACATAGGAGAAGTAATCATGTGATTCATCCCAATTACCGGTTACATCTTGACCATTAATCAAAATTTTACCTGAAGCTGGCTTTTTAATTCCTAGCATTAAGCTCAAAAGCGTCGTCTTACCCCAGCCACTAGGAGCCATTAGTAATACCTTTTCACCAGGTTTAACATCCATGTTCACACCACTGAAGATTTCTTGCTTATCAGAACTAGTAATATAAGATAAGTTCTCCAATCTTAAATCATCGAAGTGCACCTTGCGTTCCCGATCTTGGTCAATATTATAATTCAAAGCACGCTTTGTTTTCTCCCACATTGGGACGGTCGACTTAACCTGATTAAATTCGTTAAAGACAGTTACTACAGGTGTGATGAAGTTCAAGGCTAAGTCAACAATCATCACTAAGGTGCCGACTGCCAGCTTGCCATGCATCATCATGATCCCACCGATTGTACATGGAATAATAAAACAGAACAACTCTGCTGTTGAATAAATTAATTCTAAGGCCCAGGCTTGGGTAATATTCATACTTCTTAGGGCATTCTCCATTCTCTGAGCGGAATTAATTGCACGAGTAATAATATTAAATCTAACATTGTATAACTTAGCGGCTTGAGATCCATTTAAAGAGTCAGATACATTCTGCGTATAGTCAGCATTAGTTTGAGCCCAAATTTTAGATTTTTTGGCAATAATGCGACTAGTGGCTATCTGAACTAATGCTGGGGCAATCATCGCAACCACAAAAATAAGCGTCATCTGCCAAGAATTAATTAAGGCGAATCCCAGCGATCCAATAAAAGTTAACGATTGATAGATCATATCTAACTGAGCAGTAATGCGATTGGTTTCTATTTGCTTTAAATCATTAGTCATCAATGATAAACCATGCTTAATATCAGTTCGATTTTGATCTACTAGGTAACGTAAATTAGCCCTCTTAAAGACCATATTCACATCCCTAATAATTGTCATCTTCACTCTTTCATAGATAAAATTACTACACATAAAAAATAGCTGCCCCACTATTGCAATTGCAGTCAACCTAAGCAGACGAACAATATCATGTGAACCTGAAGATGCAATGTTAAGCATTAGCTTGATTATATAAGCTACAAATAAAATATTGCATGCCTTAATAATCGACAACAACGTAAATAAGGCTACTTGCCCTTTTTGCGCATATTTAAGACTCATTTAGTCACTCCTCATTGGCTAGTTACTAACGATAAGCGGTGTAAGCAAAGTAACCCGCCTGAATTAACGCTAAGCTAGCGATTGTAATTCTAATTATTTTAACAGGAATATGGCGAATAATCTTAGGACCTAAGAAACTGCCAATCAATACACCAATTGCCATCGGAATTGCTGCCAACCAGTAAATCTTCTCTGTAAACATATAAATTAGCAAGGCAACCAAGCTAGATAGTCCACCAATTAGATTCTTCATGGCATTGACAGTTAAGAAGTCATCTTCAGTAATGAAGTTTAAGATTACTAATAACAAAACCCCACTAGCAGCACCGAAATAACCAGCATAAATTCCTACAATTAAGATACTTACTAATGACAATACCTTAAGCCAATTATTAGTATCGTCATCTTGAACTGACATGTTGACTTTACCGCTGAATAGAATTGTTATTCCTGAAAAAGCAATACAGAAAGGAACAATCTTCTCAAAAACTTCACCAGGAAAATTAATTAAAAGAAAGCATCCCAATGCTGTTCCAACCACAGTAAAAATAGAATAAAACCATACTTGCTTCCAATGTCCGGATAGTTCTTTCAGTGAGGCTACAGTTGAACCAACTCCACCCCAAATCAAGGCCGCATCATTAGTAGTATTTGCATAGACAGGCGGAATCCCAGCTGATAACAAAAAAGGATAAGTAGCTAGCGATGCCATACTAGCAATGGTAGACAATAAGCCACCAAGTATTCCACCAAATAATAAATAAGCAAAAAGTCCGATTGACATTAACTATTCCCGTTCTAAAAAATAATCTAACTAAGCTTGCACTAGCTAAAGACAAGATAGATTTAATATTATTTTATCATTTCTTGATAGATAGTCTTATTTTCATCATCAAAAACACAAAAAATAACCTTTATTTGGCTATGGTGATTAATTAACCACTCTTTTACAGTATTAATTGCAATTTCAGCTGCTGCTTTTTTAGGGTAGCCATAGACACCCGTTGAAATACACGAAAATGCTACACTATGGCAATTATACTTAGCAGCTAAATCTAAACTGTTTATATAGCAATCAGCCAATAACTTACGATTCTCTAGTTCAGAATGGAAGCGATAGATCGGTCCTACTGTATGAATAATATATTCAGCTGGCAACTTATAACCCTTGGTAAGCTTGGCCTGACCAGTATTACAGCCGCCAAGCAACTTGCATTTTTGCAATAACTCAGCTCCAGCTGCTGCGTGAATTGCGCCATCAACTCCTCCGCCGCCAAGCAAGCTCTTATTAGCAGCGTTAACAATTGCATCAACTTGCAGCTTAGTGATGTCAGCTTGCACTACTTCTATCGTCATTTTAATTACTTCTTTTCTTTAGGAAAAACAAATCATCACAATTACAATCAAAAATTCTAAAGTCAAACTAACGCTAGCCCGATACTTAAAATCCGTAAAATTCATTAGATAGACACTAACATAAAAGGCTAGGTAGAATCCAATTGCTTCAACCATCAAATAGCCATGAAAGAATGGTACATAGCAAATCATTAGTACTGTTGCAATCAAGGCAATTGCAGCTACTATTAAGAACACTACTTGCTTAGTCTTCAACCAGATCAAGCAAATGGAACATAAATAAATTATCGCTACTAAGATAAACAAGCCTATCCTTAAATTACTTGCATCATTGGTTAGTGGCTTAACAGCGTATAAACAAAACATCACTGCCACCATAATGCCAAATATAGTAGTAATTATCTTACTTAAACTATTCAATTCTGTCATTATGCTGCCCTCTTTGCCCGTAGAATTTTTTTGCGTCTGTGGGATATTTTTTGCCACTTTTTTAGGGCGTGTTTAATCCTAATCCTATTAAGCCAACTATAATCATGCTTCAAATAATTATAGGCATCCTCTAAATCATCTAAATGCTTAGCAGTTATAAACTGGTTCCTGGTCCAATGCCAGTCAGATACACGCTTATGGGTTATTCTGACTTTAACCACCCTACCTACAGTTAGTAGTGCATAATTGTGAATATAAGGACTCCGGGCTACGGTTAAGTATTTGCCATTTAAGGTATTACGCCAAAAGCGATTATGACGAACGTTCTTCTCCCATAAAAGTGCCCTCTTCAATACCTTACTAAGACAATACCATTCTCTCTTCCCATTAGGTAATTCAATCAATACCCAAATGTATTGGCCATGTCTATGTGCTGACATTGGCAACTCTCCTTATTCTAATTTATCCTAAACTAAAAATTATAATACTATGTTAACATTTAGGCAGTTAAATCTGGTAATTTTGATGCAATTATTCAATTTATTTTTCAATCTTTCATTATGATTTAACTTTCAAAAAAATGAAAATACGAATTTTATTTATTGGTTATTATAATTTTTAATATCATATTGAAAGCGCTTATAATATAAGTAAACTACTTTTTTGAAAGGAATAATTATGAAGACAATTAATATGGGACCCTCTACACTGGCTATTCCAGAGATGGCATTAGGAATTATGCGTATGGGCGATAAGTCAGTCAAGCAAGCACAAGCTGCACTTGAGGCTGCTTTTGATACTGGGATAAACTTTATTGACTCAGCTGATATTTATGCTGGCGGTCAATCTGAGCTAACATTCGGACAAGCTCTGAAGCAAGCTAATATCTCAAGAGATAAATTATTTATTCAATCTAAGACTGGGATCATACCTGGCAAACGTTACGACTTCTCTAAACAACACATTATTGACTCTGTCGATGGCATCTTAGATAGAATGGGCATTGATTATCTTGATTCACTAGTATTACACAGACCTGATGTCTTAATGGAACCTGAAGAAGTTGCAGCGGCATTTGACCAACTGCAAGCTAGTGGCAAGGTTCGGTTTTTTGGCGTTTCTAACTTTAATGCTAATGAGATCGAACTCCTTAAAACCGCCGTTAATCAGACCATAATGTTTGACCAAATTCAATTTGGCTTAAAGCACACTAAGATGATTGATGCTATTTTACATACTAATATGGAAGACGATGCTGCAATCGACCACGACGGGCAATTACTTACCTATTTACAAAGAAATAAAATCACTATCCAAGCCTGGTCACCATTTCAATATGGGATGTTTGCTGGCAGCTTCATTAATAATACCGAATTTCCAGAACTTAATGCAAAACTAGCCAACTTAGCAGATAAGTATAACGTCGGTAAAAATGCAATTGCTACTGCATGGATCCTGCGCTACCCCGCTTCAATTCAAGTATTAGTTGGTTCAATGAATCCTGACCATATTAAGGATTCAGCTGCTGGTAGTGATATTGAACTTACTCGCCAAGAGTGGTACGACCTATATCTAGCGGCAGGACATGATTTGCCTTAGATTATTTTCTGGAAAATAAAATAAACGCTATCGCTGTGTATCTTTAAGCGATGGCGTTTTAATTTAAGAAGTTATAGGAGTGCCTTGGCTAACTCAAAGTCACCTAGGGTAGCTGAACCATTGTTAGCAACAGTTGGAGTAACGATGAGGTCGTCTAAGTTCGGAGTTGCTACATAATTATTGTTGAATTCATCAAAGAACTT
>NZ_JAGGLU010000007.1 GCF_017874575.1 Lactobacillus colini
TATATCGAATACTATAACAATGAAAGAATAAAAGACAGACTAAAAGGCCTGACTCCGATAGAATATCGAAATCAAGCCTTAGCATCTTAGATTAAGTTTTTGTCCAACTTTTGCGGCTCAGTACAATAAAACGTTGATATATCAGTATTTTTATTAATTTATAAATTGAATACTTTTTAGAATTTAAGTCATATACTATTTTATAAGGTTTATTAGCCGTTCTTTAATAGGTAAGCGTGTCATAACGGAGTACGTATAATTCATTAGCTAGCTGTCCTATATTTTATTTATCAATTTTCAAGGAGGACAAAAATATGACTGAACATCCAATTGTTCCTGTCCAATATAACCAGCTCCCTAAATCTGATTTACAGACACAATCTAACCTAATTCTTAGCGTCAAAACTCAGGCTATTGAATTCAATTTTTTCAAAGGAGTCGAACACGAAATGGTGAATAATATCGTGGAAAAGTTGCTTCATGAAAATAATTGATCTCTCTGAATTTGGTCAAGTCTACATCGTCTGTGGTAAGACTGATATGAGACGTGGAATTGCTTCGCTTTCTCTGATTATCAAGGAAGATTTTGAACGTGATCCAATGTCTGGTGAAGTCTTTCTCTTTTGTGGAGCTAAGCAAGACATCTTCAAGACACTCTATTGGGACGATCAAGGATTCTGATTACTATATAAAAGGTTCGAAAATGGCAAGCTTATAATACTTTTGAGTGCTAAAAAACATGTTCATTTTTTGTGAACATGTTTTTTTAAAAAAGTATATCTCTATATAAATATGTGTTTATTGGCTATCATAAGTAAAATTTACTGTAGTTTTGCGTATTCTCCTACTTACCAGTGATTAAGCCCTTCTTACTTTTTTATTTTAATAAACGTCATTATTCTTCTCTCATCCACTTCAGACTCATTCAAATCAAAATCTTTTAATTCATCTGAAATTTGATAATCAACATTTTTAGGTAAACTTACCTGATATTTAATACATTTCTTTGAATATATAGTCTTCACTTCAATTAATCCATGAATTGTATTAATACTAATCTCTGTATTGCCTAATTCGGAATTGAAATAAGGACTTAATTCTATCTTATTGAGCCCAGCTGTCTCTTCCAACAGCTTAATACCACCAATAGCTTCAAAATACCATTTTATATAACTAGAAAACATAGCATGATTAGCTGAATCGGCAGGATGGTGAACAAATTGCTCTTCTAATATTTTATTTCCACGTTTGAGCATATATTTGAAGCTTATATTGGTCTCATTAGTTAACCAATTATAAACATAGTCATCATAGCCTAATTCATGTAATTTAGAATACAAAATTGACTGTCCAAATATACCGCTTGACCATACACCATTATTCTTATCAATCAAAGTTAGCAATTGTTTAAGCAACACTTTTTGACTTCCCAAGTTTAATGCTAAGGCAAATGCATAAGAAGATTCGGTCTTTTCTCCAAAGCTACCATCATTATTTTGATATAACTTAATAATTTCTTGACGAATTATTTGATTATCCTTCTTTAAACTAGCAGTATTTTTGCCTAAAATTTCTGCTATTCGCTGATTCATTTCATTAAATAATAAGATTGTAGCGTAACCTACAAATGCCTTATCAGGTGTTGAATAAAATACACCCGTAATAATTGGACTACCATGGTCTCCAATACAATGTTGAGCCAAATCTTCAAGTTTCCAAGTCTTGAAATACTCGTATTGCTTTTCAACATATTGATAAGTGTCTAATACTAACTCTTTATCACCATAAAACTGATAAGTTTTATATATTAAATACGGTAGGACAAACTGCCAAAGAAGTGGTCCCTCGGTTGGCGCAGTGCCTTGAGTTTCAATACCTATATATGGTGCGGTTTCTGGTATTCCTCCTTTTTCAGTTTGACCTAAAATAAAATCATAAATTGTCTTTTTATTAAATTGACTTAAATCAAATGAATATAGCATTGACATAGCCAAAGCGACTATATCACCACCATACTGTAATCTTTCACGCGCACAGTCTTCAAAAATAGCATGTACATTATTTAAGCGCGTGTTAATTCCTGCATCAAATAGTTCATTAAAAAATCGATTACCAGTTTTAACATTACCAATTTGCTTCAAATCAGTATGAACCGGAATAGCTTCAATCAGCTCAATCTCTTCTATTGATATACCCGAAATAATTACATATCTAAAAGAGTGATAGGTAAACTTATTTTCATACTCATAATGTCCAGAAGATAATTCTAAATGATCAATCTCCTCTGCTTTATCTGGTGCACCTGGTCCACCTTTTACCTCTTCATAAACGCCAATACCACCAGCATATGAAGCAGAAAAATCTAATTTATCATTTTCATCTTTACTTTCACAATACTTTAATTCTATAGTTGCATCAACTTTAGGATTTATTTTCAAATGAATAAAGCCACTAGTTACCTGTCCAAAATCAACAAATAAATAATTATTTTTCCAATTTTTAATCACTTTAGCAGATATTGGACCAAACTTTTTGATTTTAGGAATAAAACTTCGCATAAAAGTTTTATTATCATTAATTGAAACTTTAATATGTTTGAAAGCAACTTTTTTACCTGCATAATTAGGATCAATAGATTCACCTAAGTAAACATTATTAAATTTAATTTCACTAGCATGTGCCTGCCAAGTTGCATCTGAAACACATAAGCGTTCACCATTATCCTCAATAATGTCTAGAACAAACTTAGGCTCACCAATTGCCAGATTTTCTCTAAAATTATGTTTACCAAAAAACAACAATGGTGCTGGATTATACATACCATTCCCCAATTGAACAGTAACAGTATTAACTCCGATATGAATTAATTCAGAAATATCATACTCTTCATAATATTTTCTCTTAGAATAGTAAGTCCAATCATTATTAAGAACATCAGTAGTGACTAATTTACCATTAATTTTAACTATATAATATCCTAAAGAACAAATTCTTATCTTTGTCCTTTTAACAGATGAAATTAAGAATTGCTTTTCATAAATAATACTTGGATTTTCTTCATAATAGTTTCTATCATTAGCTCCATAATCTATATGTCTTCTAGTTAACCAAGAGCCTCTAAACAATTCCGTCATTATTTACCATCACTCTCTCCTTTTATCTCTGCTTCCATATTCCTTTTATCGGCAATTTTAACAAATGGAAGCCAAATTAAGGTTACAACTATAAGATCTATAAACTGCAAAACTGCCCCCTGCCAGCTACCAGTTACTAAAAATCCACTAACAATAACTGGAGTGGTCCAAGGAACCTGAACTAAGCCAGTTGGAATTGGCACAAAGTGAGTTGCAAACGCTAAATATGAAATAACAACACTAGCCATATTACTAAATACAAGTGGAATAAAATATGTAAAGTCTAACATCAGTGGCACACCAAATAAAGTCGGTTCACCAATATTAAAAATATACGGAACTAATGCCACTTTTTTCAAAGCTCGATAACGGCTACTTTTAGCAACGATCGCAATAGCAATAATTGCACCGATAACACCAATACCCGCAAAGTTATCCCAAAAACTTTGGTTAACAATATTAGGTACAGCATGGTGGGCTAGAGAAGCAGTCTTATTTTCATCTTGTAAAACTTGTAATATAGGAGTCATAACGCCATTTACAATAGAGTCGCCATGAATTCCAAAGAACCACAAGAATTGTGAGAAAGTTTTAGCAATAACTATACCAATTAGAGATCCACCGACCGCTTTAAGTGGAGCACCTAAAACAGTATTGATTACATCAAGCGCGCTTTGCCCTGCAAATTGATCGAGTATTAATCTAATAATCCAAAATACTGTAATCACAGCAAAAGATGGAATTATTGATTCAAAAGGTTTGGAAACTGCAGGTGGTACACTTGCAGGCAATTTAATCTTAATACCTTTTCGATCAATTGCACGATAGATTACAGCTACCAAAATTGCCACCAAAATAGCTAAGAAAATTGCCTGAGCACCAATATGACTCACATTTAATAAAGAGTTACCAGATTTATCATGCTGATAAGGTGTCAAAATAAAGAATGAAACTAGTGTAGTTAACACTACTGGCATTTCATCCAACTTCATTTGCTTTGCCAAATTTTTGGCAATAGCAAGCAAAACAATTAATCCTCCAATTACTAAACTAGCATCATTAACGATTCCTAGCTTTGCGGCGAATTGATCGGGTGTCAGATGAAAAACACTAGCTAGCCAATTAGCCACAGCAGGAATCGGAAAGCTCCCAATTATCAAAAATACAGAAGTAATAATGGTAAATGGAACATAGGCTAACATCCCATCCTTGATTGCCTGAATATAGATATTTCTATTAAAAAAAGTTGTCAACTTTCCTAAGGTAGACTGAATCTTTCCTGTTTTTACAGCCATTTTTTATCCTCCAAAAATACTTTTTTTACTTGATTTACAATTAGTATTGTATATTTGTATTGAAAACGCTACAATATCAGTATTACAAATAAAAAATATCATTTTTACAGGTTATAGTATGGATGAGCAACTTTTAAAACATTTTTTAGAACCTACGCCTATTGAAGTTAAGCAATTAAAGAACCACAAGTTTTACAATGATTACGACAAAAAAACTTTTATTGGTAATCCATTATCTAAGATTCCCGTTTTTTCAGAACAATTTTTTATTGATCAACCGCTTTACATCTCCAAACATAGTAGATTCGCACCATATCCTGAGCACACTCATACTTTTATGGAAATTAACTACGTTTTAAAAGGTGAAGTAACCGAAACAATTAATAATGAAAAGATCACATTACATGCTGGTGACTTTTTATTGCTTGATTCTGGAACATCGCATTCTATTGAAGAGTTAAAATATTCAGATATCATGCTTAATATTGACTTTCACGACAGTTCTATTAACTTTAAAAAATTACAAAATCTTGGTGAATCCGATAATCTAAATAGTCTTTTCTTAGCCAATATGTTAAGTCATAACTTTTTGATTTTTTATAAAGATCAATCTGAGCCAAGATTAAGAGAATTAGCTAATCTAATTATCGAAGAGTATTTTTCATCTGAAAATAGCTCATATAGCATCATTTCATCCTTAACACACAGCTTTTTGTTAATGCTAGTGAGAAATATAAATATTTCTTCTATTAAATTTAACGATAACAATCAAAGGATTATTTATCGCATCTTAACCGATATCAGGGACAATTATTCAACTGTTTCGCTCAGTAGTTTATCTGAGAAGTATAATTATAATCGAAATTATCTTAGTAATTTATTTAAGCAAACCATTGGCAAATCTTTCTCTAGTGTTTTACTAGAAAAGAAGCTTTCTGTTGCATATTATCTTTTGCTAAATAGTAAATTATCAATTGCAGAAATTGCAGAGGAATCTGGCTTTTCGAACATGACGTTTTTCTATAAAAAGTTTAAAGAGCTGTATAATACTACGCCTCATAATGTAAACAAGAAAAATTGAATAATAACTTATTAAATTCTAATTTACACAAAAAATCAGTAATCAAAATTGACTACTGATTCTTCAATGTTTTATTTAACTGTATATATTTATGCAATAATTTATTTGTTTATGTCAATTTAACCAGTCCTAGTAATTGTCCAATTCCAATGAAAATTATTACTATTCCTAAAATTAAATATAACCAATCATAATGACCAGTTTTCTTTTTGTATAGAAAGCCAGTTGAAGATAACATAAATCCAATTCCCAAAGTTATCCAATTGTTCATCTATTTTAAAATTCCTAACCAATAACCAAGAATGCCTATGCCAAATAATATAAAGATAAGAATAATAGGGCTTACTCTCTTTTTTAGCAAATACATCATCAATAAAGTTAAGCCTAAGGCTAGTAAACCTGGACACATTTGATCCAAAATATTTTGAACAGTTGTAATCGTTGTTTTTCCATTAATTGTAGTTTTTGATACAACTAATGGAACTTTAATAGTAGTCCATGTGTTCACCAATACGCCCATTATGAAGAGACCTAATACAGTAGCACCTTCTGTTAATTTCTTCAAAAAATCGCCGGACATATCTTGAACAAATGATATACCTCTATCAAGCCCTAACTTAAGACCGTACCACTTCAGTGCCAATCGTACAGCATTAAATACCACAAAAAATAATACCGGGCCTAGCCAGGATCCTTGTAATGCTAATGTCGCACCTAAAGCAGCTAAAATAGGTCTTAATGTTCCCCACATTACAGGATCGCCCACACCACAAAGAGGTCCCATCAATCCAATTTTTAAACTATTAATAGTTTCTTCACTAACATCTTCACCTTGTGCCTTAGCTTGTTCCAGTGCGCTAGTCATACCAACAACAGGACCACAAAAACCTGGAGTGACATTAAAAAATGTATTATGTCTCTTTAAAGCTGCAACTTGGTCATCCTTATTTTTATAAACTCTTTTAATAGTGGGAATCATATCAACACAGAATGCCAATGCATGCATTCTTTCATAGTTATATGATGCTTGCTGAAAATTTTCAAAAATAAACGTCTGTAAAATATCTTTCTTAGTTAATTTATTTTTTACATGAGATTCCTTTGTCGGTGTATCTTTTTTCTTTAATTCAACCATTTTTATTACCTCAAAGTTAATCCTCCAATTCATCTTCCGGCAAATCCTCTACTTTAGTAGTGATAACCGGCGTCTGCGTATTTTTATTAAATTTAGGATCGAGCTGAACATATATAAGCGCTAATACCAGGCCAACTACTCCCCAAGCCAATAAACTTAATTTCATATAAGCGCTTAAAACAAAACCTAAATAGAAAAACTGCATTAGATATTTAACGTACATCATATTTAAGATCATTGCATATCCAACTGTCACAATAAAGCCACCAGCTACTGCTAATCCTCCAGTAACTACCTTAGGCAGGGCATTCAAAGCATTTTGAACCATCGCTGGACTTACAAAAATGGCAACTACGGCTGTAGGAATTGCAACACGCAAAGCCTGAACAATCAGCGACGAAAAGTTTAACCACTCCAACATTCGAAAATCTGCCTTTTCAACTGCCTTGTCAGAAGCATGCTGAAAAGCTACAGTGATTGTTCTGCATAATACCGTTAATACTTGTCCAGCTGCCGCAACAGGCAATGCAATAGCTATACCTTTAGTAACACTCTGGTTACCTATAATAACTAATATGGTAGAAATCGTACTTGCTAAAGCTGAATCAGGTGACTGTGCTGCCCCTACATTCATCCATCCTAATGCAATTAATTCCAAAGTACCACCCAGTATTAACCCCTTGACAGGATCTCCTAAAATCAATCCCATAACAGAGCATGCAATTAGAGGTCTTTGCGTTTGAAATTCATCTAGCACACTACCAGCGCCTACAATACTTGACCAGATTGTAATCAATACAACTTGAATTGCTGACATTTTCTACACCTAAATTCTATTTGCCATACTTTTCATCAATTATTTTTAAAATATCTTTTTTAGAGTCATCAGCTAATACTCTTAAATCCAAATCCACACCTAAATTATGTAATTCTCTAAATGCCTTGATATCCTGAGAATCTACAGAAATAGCTTTAGTAATTTGCGTTTTTCCTTGTTCATAACGCATTCCACCTATATTAATTGATTTTAGAGAAATACCTCCTTTCACTATATCTACCACCTCAGAAGGATTGGTAAATAAATAAAATACAGTATCATTAGCATATTTAGGATTATGATATGTTGCAATGGCTTTTTCTACATCTACCACGTTAACTTTCATACCAGCAGGTGCTGCCTGCTTAACAATCTTCTTTCTAATGTCATCATTAAAGACTTCTGCACTAACAATGATTATTCTTTTAGCATTAGCTTGTTTTGCCCATACAGTTGCAACCTGTCCATGGATCAATCTGTCATCAATTCTAGCAAAGTTAATAATCATTAAAAATCATCTCCCTCATCTTTATCTTGTATTTGACTCAAAATACTGATATATTGCTTTGAATTTGAAGAAATCATCTCAACAATTTCATCTATAGTTTTAGTTTCTAGATTAGTTGCAATTTCTAAAAGCATTGGTAGGCACATCCCAGCAACTACATCATTAACTTTTCCCTTAAGTGCTAAAATAGATGCAGCATTGTATGGTGTTCCAGAAAATAAATCCGTTACTACTAATACATTTTCTGCAGTATCGCCATTTATTTCAGAAGTTATTTTATCCTCAACATCCTTTAATCCTTCTCCTGATTCAAAAGTTAAAGGGATAAAATCAGGTACTTTTCCAAATATCATTTGAACTGCTTCTTTAAATGCTACTGCAGTTTTAGCATGACCAACTAAAATTATCTTTTTCATGATTCTAGCCTCTCGATTTACCCCCTGCGACATTAATTGTTACGCCGGTAATATAACTAGCACGATTTGAAAGAAGATACGCAACCAAATCTGCTACTTCATATAAATGACCGCTCCTTCCCATTGGTGTAGTTGTGGTACTGCTGTATCCAGCACGTAATTGATCAACTGTAATATTTCTAGTATAGGCTAGAGCTCTTTCATAACTTGGTGTCCGTAATCCAGTTGCTTCCATAATGCCAGGTGCCACGCCTACAACGCGAATATTATATTTTCCTAATTCTTTAGCAAGCGATCGAGTAAATGCATTTATTGCACCTTTAGTTGCTGAGTAAATACTTTGTCCCAGTGAACCTTCAAGACCAGCCTCTGAAGACATGTTAACAATGACGCCATTTTTTTGCTTTATAAGATATTTTCCAACTGCTTGCGTCATTAACATCACACTTTTTACATTGACATTGAACATTTTTTGCCAGTCATCTTCATCCATTTCATATTGACTATCGGCTACTTTGTCATCGACTAATAGTCTAGGTAAATTTATCCCGGCATTATTAACTAATCCATCAATATGCCCATTTTTTTCAATGGCATTTTTGACGACAGATTCAACATCTTCTTTTTTAGTTACATCTGCTTTTACGAATTCAACATGTTCAATATTGTCTTCTAGCGCATTTAGATCAGCATCAATGACTCTAGCACCTTCTTTTGCTAGTTCTTTAACAATAGCTAATCCTATACCCGATGATCCACCGGTTACTATGTAGTTTTTGCCTTTGATATCTAACCAATTTTCCATACTGTTATCCTCCACTATAACATTTGTGATTTGGTTTATACTTTCAAAGTTAGCGCTCTCATCACTTGTATAGTACAATATAGCAAAAAGCATTTCAATAACACGCTGTCTTTTATCACATTTGTGATTTTCTCATTGTACTAATACTTAACTAATGGAGGAAAAGATTATGGATAATAATCGTATTACATTACTTACAAAAATTGCTGAATTATATTATATGCAGGGACTGACCCAATCACAGATATCTGCGAAGATTCATATTCACA
Source organism: Lactobacillus colini (assembly GCF_017874575.1). Taxonomy (GTDB): domain Bacteria; phylum Bacillota; class Bacilli; order Lactobacillales; family Lactobacillaceae; genus Lactobacillus; species Lactobacillus colini. The sequence continues at coordinate 9,461 of NZ_JAGGLU010000007.1, forward strand.
GAACTGAAATCAGTAAGCTACTAAAAGAAGCTCGAAAACTAGGTATAGTACAGATTACAATTAATCCTAATATTAAAAACTCCAGTAATTTGCAAAAGTTCTTTATTAAAAACTTCAACTTAAAAAATATGATAATAGTTCCTGATACTACTGAATCTATAGATTTAAAAGCATTGGGTGAATTTGCTGGTCCATATATATCAAATATAATTACAAGCAATTCTACTATAGGTATTTCTTGGGGTAGAACCTTAGCCCATGCAATATCAAACTTCACTAAAAATAATAAAAAACATAATATTACTGTAGTTCCTTTAATTGGTGGACCTACAGGAAGATTAAAAAATGATTATCAATCCAATAGGCTAGTATACTTATTATCAGAAAAACTAAACGCTAATAGTGAAACTTTAAATACCCCCGCTATTGTCAGTTCTAACACATTAAAAGAAGAGCTACTTTCCAATCCTAATAATCAAATAGTATTTAATTATTGGGATAAATTAGATTATGCGATAGTTGGTATTGGTAGTAACTTAATAACAGAACTAGAACAATGGAAAGAGTTTTATAAAAACTCTAACTTTAGTGATATCTTTAAAAATACAGCAGTAGTAGGTGATCTTCTATCCCATCCTTTTACTCAAAATGGAGATTTTATTGACATATCAAAACTAAATATAATTAGCATAGATATGCAAAAATTAAAAGAAGTACCAAATGTTATAGGTTTGGCATGTGGTAAAAATAAGGTTAATGCCATCTTAGGTGCCCTAAATACCGGTATACTCGACATTTTAATTACTACGGACACTACAGCTTTAGCAATCAAAAAAATATATGATAAAAAATCACAAATGTGATAATAATGTGTATATCATTGACTATCATTGCATTATTTTATAATATCATTTGTGAAGTTAGCGCTCTTATCTGTAATATCGTTTAGACAGAAGGAGTAAAAAATGGTTGTTAAAAGTACAGCTTTAAGAATTTATGGTAAGGAAGATATGCGCGTTGAAAACGTAGTTCTTCCTGAAATTAAGGATGATGAAATTTTAGCGGAAGTCATCTCCGACTCAATGTGTATGTCATCTTGGAAATTAGCCAAAGAAGGTGAAGATCACAAAAAAACACCTAAAGATCTAAAAAACAATCCTGTAATGGTTGGACATGAATTTTCAGGCAAGATACTTAAAGTTGGACCAAAATGGTCTAACAGGTTTCATGCAGGACAGAATTTTGTAATTCAGCCTAACTTAGCTAGGGATGATACGCCTTTTGTACCTGGATATTCATATCCATATATTGGTGGTGATGCAACTAAAATTATCATCCCTAATGAAGTCATGGAATTAGGATGTCTAATTCCATTTAATGGTGACTCCTATTATGAAGGCTCATTGTGCGAACCGGTTAGTTGTGTAATTGCTGCTTTTAATGCACAGTTTCATTTAATACCACATTCTTATAAACATAAAATGGGGATTAAGCCTAATGGTAATATGCTAATTATTGGTGGTACTGGTCCTATGGGGCTACTTGCCATTGATTACGCATTACATGCTGATACTAAACCTAAACAATTAATAGTTACTGATATCGATCAAGATAAATTAAACCGTGCCCAACATCTATATCCATCAAAGGAAGTAGACATTCAATTTATTAATACCAAAGACTTAACAATTGAAGAGCAAGAAAATATTCTAAAAACTAAAACGAACGGACAAGGTTTTGATGATACCTTTTTAATGATTAGCGTTGTACCACTTGCAAAAATGGCCGCTAAATTACTAAATGAAGACGGGTGTTTAAATCAATTTGCAGGACCTATAAAGAAAGATTTCACGGTTCCTATTAATCTTTATGATGTACACTATAATTTCACACATTTAGTTGGTACTTCAGGTGGTAATGCAGAAAATGAATCACAAGCAGCTAAACTAATTGCCGATCATAGATTAAATGTAGCTAAAGTAATTACTCATGTGCTAGGATTAAATGCTGCCGCTGAAACAACCCTTAGCCAGCCAAATATTGGAGGTGGAAAAAAAGTTGTTTATACTCACAAAAATTTTGACAGAATTGAATTAGCAAAAGTAGATCCTAACACCGAATTAGGAAAAATTTTAAGTAAACATGATGGTCTTTGGTCTCATGAAGCAGAGCAATGGATTATGAATAATATGCCAGATATTGACGAATAATCAATTTTCTAACTCCCCCTCATAGGCATTTATTATTTTCACCATGCTTAATTTAAATAGATGATTATCAAAATATATTATAAAAGCCTTGAAATTATACATAAGAATTTCAAGGCTTTTATTACACAGATTTATCATAATAAAGCATATTTTGTAGTTTTCTGTCATAAAGGCTGTAAATCAAAAATCAAACCAAATAAATTTTAATTATTATACCGATACTAGTATAGTAATAAATTGACCTATACCAATTTCAGTTGTATTTACTCTCACATATGTAAGCGCTATTATTATATGGAAAATATTCTAATAATATAGATAGGAGGACAAAAAATGAATAATTTCATGGAGTGGATACAGACTAAGTTAATTCCACCAATGGCGAAAGTCGGAAATAATAAATATTTAGTTGCTGTTCGCGATGGATTAGTTATCACTTTACCTGCAGTTATTGGTGGATCAATATTTTTAATTATTGGTAATATACCTATCACAGCATGGACTAATTTTATTAAGCCTTATAGTTGGATGTTAACACAGGCGGTTAATGGGTCTTTTGGAATAATTTCTTTATTGGCCGTTATTGGAATCTCATATCAACTAGCCATAGCTTTAAACATAGACAAAATATCATCTATAGGATTATCAGTAATGGCATTTATCATTACTTCTTTCAATGACAAACATGCTTTAAATTACGATAATTTTGGATCCAATGGTATTTTTACTGCTATTTTAACAGCCTTTGTTGCGACTTTTATTTTTAATTTCTTTATTAAGAAAAACATAGTACTCAAATTACCTAACGGTGTACCAGCTGCAGTTTCTAATTCTTTTATTGCCTTACTACCTGGTATGGCAGTTCTTGCAATATTCTGGTCGATAAGAGTCGTATTTAATATAGATATAAATGCTGTAGTTCAAGCAATTTTCCACCCTATTGTCTTTGCTCTGAATACTTTGCCTGGTATCTTAGTTTATACATTTATTGTAAGTTTGCTGTGGATATGTGGCATTCACGGAGATATGACTTTAGAAGGTATCGCAGATCCAATTTTTTTACAATACTTGGCAGCTAATGCTACAGCCTATTCACATCATCAAGCTCTCCCATATATTACTGCATCAGGCTTTTCTAGCTTACTAGTTAATGTAGGTGGCACAGGTGCTACTCTTACTCTTTGTGCATTGATGCTTTTTTCAAAAAGTAAAACTTACCGTGATTTAGGTAAATTAGCATTTCCAAGTTCATTATTTGAAATTAATGAGCCTATAATTTTTGGATTCCCTATTGTAATGAATCCGATGATCATGATTCCATTTATCTTAATCCCATTAGTTCTCTCTATACTAAGTTATATCTTAATTAACATTGGTTGGATATCCGCTCCTGTGGTCATGGTTCCATGGACTATGCCGCCAATTATTGGCCCAATGATGGCTTGTGGTTGGGATTGGCGTGCGGGTGTATGGTCAGCGGTTGAATGTGTAATTGCTGCTGCAATGTACTATCCATTCTTCCAAGCTTGTGAAAAGCAAATGTTAAGTAAAGAAAGAGAGGCAGTAACAAATGAAACTAAATAAAGACAAAGAAACGCTTGACGAAATTGCCTCATTAGTACAATATGCCTTTCTAAAAAAGAACGATATCACTAAAGACGTCAATTTTATGAGTAGATATTATCATAGTAGTGGCTATGGAAAATTTCATAAAGACAAACTAACTAGTTATGTGATGTCAAATAATTTTAAAAGTAAAATCTTCAATCAAACTGTAAAAATGGCAGGTATTGGCTACGTTTCAACCTATCCAGAAAACAGAGGACATGGGGATATTTCTAAGATAATGAATGAAATACTAATTGATTTACACCGCGAAAATATCCCCCTATCTAATTTAGCACCGTGGTCAGAAAGCTTTTATCGGCAATATGGATATGAAAACACAATTTATAGAAAGATATTAGAATTTAGGTCCAATGCTTTACACTACTTCAAGCCTTCTAAAGAAGGTAAAATAATACGTGGAACTTTAAAAGATGAAAAAATTTCCACTCTAGTTAACAAAATGTATACAAATCAGCTCAATTCGGCCACAGAGCGGAATACTGTTATTAGAGAGAAGTGGTGGTGGAATAGATTTAATACTTATTATCCAGATCGCTACGTAGCAATATACTTAGACGGCCACCAAAATCCTAAAGGCTATATGTTTTATACCTTAAGCAATAATAGCTTTGTAGCAGATGAATTCTATTTTACATCGCAAGAATCAGCAATCAATTTATTAAGCTTTATGGGTGGACATATTTCATCAAGTGATTCTTTTAAAATTGTTACCTCGGTTGAATCACTTCTAGAGGATTTGTTTCCAAATCAAGGTATGATTACTGTAACTGTTCATCCTTATATGATGAGTAGAATTATAGATTTTCAGACCATTGCATCATGTATAAAAATGGAAACAAGAGAACCTATTATCATTGAAGTCACTGATGATAAACAATGTGAATGGAATAATAAAAAATGGAAATTTACTCCACTTACAGATAAAACAAATTGTGAGCAAACGATTAAACCACCAGATTACACTGCCTCGATTACAAATTGGACTAAAGTATTACTGGGGCGATTAACAGTTGACCAGGCCGTAAATTTAGGAATAATAAAGCATCTAACATCAAATAAATTGATTTTAAAAAAAGGTAAAGTATCGTTTTACGATTATTTTTAAAATTTTTCTCAATAGATTACTTAAATAACTGAAACCAGATAGCCAAAAATCACGCTTTTTTGCGTGATTTTTATTTTTTTAATTATGATCTTTTTCTATAAACTTTTTAATAAATTCATCCCACTCTTTGTAGCCTAATTTTTATGAAAATCGTACTACAGAAGCTTCAGATATAAATGCAGCCTGAGCTATATTTTTACATCAAGGGTAATGACATCTAAATCTGCTTGCAAAAGATACTCAGCTATTGACCTTTAACATATACAAAAAGTAGTAAGTAATAGGTGTGTCAAATGTTAATTGTCGTTTTGAATCAAACAGAACTATTTTAACTAGCAAGTAGATTAAATATTCATTGACAAACACATAAAAAAACACCAAGCATCGCTAGCTTGGTGTTAATCTAATTTACTCTCCTACCAACAAAATTCTACAGAGAACTATATTCATCTTGTCGAATAGTTGTTATCTAATACTAAATTAGTATGCTACATTGACAGACATAATTAGGCTAAAATTGCTAATTTTTACTGTATTTATTTAACGTAATATCGAAATATTTTAAAGGAATATAATATTTATTTTGTCCAATTATTTTATTGTGGTCATCAAACAAATTTTCTAATATTAACATTACAACTTCTTTTTCTCCAAAAAAGCTTTTATGGAAAGTGTCCTTTTTTCTAAGTGAACGTTGGACATGTACTTGTGTATGATAACTTTTAAGATAAATATTTTTTTCAACAAATCTAGTAACAGATTTATCATCATTTATATCTAAATTGTCAGGAACATAATTAGAATCAATTATAGAAAATACATTGCCAATAATTCTATCCTCATGTTCATACCATAAATTTATAGAATAATATTTTCTCAAAGATTCAAAAATCTTTTCAGAATATGGACTTGCATCATTAATTTTAACTGCAGATCTAACTCTATCAATTTTTTGATTACAACTGCTATAAAACAAAGATTGATTTAGTTCAATTCCATGAAATTCTGAATCCACACTATGGTTAATATAATTTCCTTTGCCTTTAACAGAATAAACAATATTATCTTCTTTTAATAAAGCTAAAACGGATCTAATAGTAACCCGACTACACTTAAAATAATTACATAATTCTTTTTCTGTTGGTAATTTTGCTCCATACTCTGCCTTCTGTATTTTATTAAACATTTCATTGTATATTTGGACATATTTTGGAACAATACTCATATTTTACTATACCTTTACAATAACATGAACGACAATATTAACATTATAATAACACCACTTACCATTGGTATAGAAGTACGTCTAATTATATTTCCAGGATCTAAATGAGTTGTTCCAGCCACAATTAATACAACTGCAGCAACTGGAGAGACTGCCCTCATTAAGTTGCCAGCTAATTGTACAGGAACTGATAATTGCTCTGGTGAAATACCTGCTGATTTAGCCAATGGGAAGAATAGTGGGATCAATGCAAAAGTTAAGGCAACACCGCTACCACTTAGCATTACAATAACAATAGTAAATATTACCATTAGGATAGGTAAAATTACACCTGCACCTTTGACATTTGTCATAGCATTTTGGATCATTGACATAATTCCAATAGCATTCAATCCTTGTACAAAAGTTTGAGCAGCAACTAACAGTACAACAATTCCAATGGCATTCCCCATACCTTTAATAAATACGTTAGTACCTTTCAAAACTTCTTTAGCTTTATGCTTATTCAACAGCTCTACTATTATTGCTATAATCCAACTGATAATGGTAACCATTTGAACTGTTAAGGACATCGTTTTGCCTTGTATCGCATCAAAAATAAATGCAATAATTAAAACGATAATTGGTAACACTGGTAATAATCCGTAAATAAATCTAACTAACTTACTGTCACTAACTTTTACAGACTCTTTTTTATCATGACTAACACCAAATTGCTTTAATTCTTCATTATAAGATAATTCTTCTGGCATCTTCTTATCTTCATACTTTTGCCAAAAATACTGAACTATAGCAATAAACAACAAAGTAGGAATCGAAACAATTGCATGGTAGCCAAACACATATTGCGTAGTAGATAATTTAAAAGCTGAGGCAATGGCAACGTTATCCGATCCCAAAGGAGTGGGAATAATAGTTGCTGACGTTGCAATAATTGCACCAGCAGTTAATCTGCTCATGCCTGCGGTTCTTAAGACAGGATATAAAGTGGCTAACAAGATTATAGCTAAGTTAGATGCACTTGGCACAACTAGCGATAATAAATTTCCAAGTAAGAAAACAATTGGAACTAGTAAATAAACAGACTTTGCCCCTTTCATTGTTGATGTTAAGCTACCAACAGTAATGTCATTAGCACCAATATAACTCATATATGAACTATAGCCGGCTAATAATAAAATTACAAAACCTGATCCAGATAAAGTTGTAGTAAATTGTTCAATCATTACTTCTATTGGTTTAAGCAATATATTACTTACAGGTTGTATAGTTTTAATTGTATTCCCCATCATTAACCCGCAATAAAGTAATATAAGTCCTATTGCAAACAAAATGATTTTTATATCCATTTTTTTGGCTAACATCCAACATAATATTGCAACTGACAACAGTGTTAAAACGATAGATAGATATATCATAATCCCTACCCTCCTAAAAGATTAATCACAATCTTTAATAGACTTTTTAAACCATTCTACAAATTCATTAAAATCAACACTAGTTGCTACATAAGCATTTTCTAACTTTTTTAGTTTATTTTTTAAGTCAAATAATGAAGCTCCGTAGGTATAACCTTCCTGAGTATTAATTTCGACATGAACATGTTCAAAACGAAACATATCTGGCTTTAAAAGTATACCTATTGCTAATGCATCATATATTTTTAAACCTGTTGAAAAACTACCGCCTCTATATTTTTTAAACAAGCTATAGAACATATCACCAGCCTTACCGTATGTTTTAATCTCTTCACTAACATTCGGCATTATTTTAGCCTGTAATCCCAGCTCCATAGGAGCAACTTCAATTTTTAAACCACTTTCAAATACAATTCTTGCAGCTTCTGGATCACTCGCAATGTTAAATTCAGAATAAATTCCATAATTTCCTCTTCCTATGGCGCCTCCCATTATCACTATCTTTTCAATATTCTCTTTATCTTCTGGATATAATCTTAAATATAATGCATAATCAGTTAATGGACCAATTCCTATCAATGTAATCTTATCTAAAGAATTTGAAACTATATTATGAATTGCATCCGGTGCAATTTTATTAATCAACAGACTATAATTCGGATTAGGAAAATTATACCCATCCATCCCAGTTTTACCATGAACATGAGTTGCATTTATAGAAGATTTTATTATTGCACGATCAACTCCCTTTACTACTGGAATAGATTTTTTAAAAAATGATTCAAGCCTTAATATATTCTCTAAAGTTTGATTTATACCTACATTACCTGCCGCTGCAGAGATCAATTTTAAATCTATATCTTTATTGAACATACAAATCGACAATGCAACTGCATCATCAATTCCTGGATCTGTGCTTAATATTACTGGTATTGATTTATTCATAATTTATCCTTTCCTGGTATTATTCAATTGTATCCGCTTACAATTAAATAATACATCTATGTCTTAAATAATACAAGCATGTATTGCTTTTTGGATAATTTATTCTAATTTTCAAAACACTTTAGAAGAAGAAAACCAACTATCAAAAAGCATATACCTAGTTGGAATTTATTCTTGCAACTCCATCACTCCAGCTGGGAGTTAATAAAAAATGCTTATTATAGTCATAGACTTTAGCTAGTAGCTCGGTCTTTTTAGAGTAAGCGCACGAAATTAGAGTATCGTCAATGATTAAAGCTAATCTAGTCTTCTTCGCTTATCAATACTCGGTTTAAGCACAGTGATTATCTTAACAGCTACTAAATAAAGTAGTTTTTGCCAGTTAATACGACCATCATTTTAAACATTTCTTGCAGTTTTGGAAGAGAAATCTTTTGATTGGTTAAATCAATATAAAGATTTTCTAGCAAAGCGAGATCTAATCATCCAAGCAATAATCATTACTAGAGAAACTATCGAATGACGTTTAAAATTAACTTTTTTTACTTAGATCAGCTAGACCAATTAGTTTGGTGAAAGCAGAAATTAACGAATTAGTATCGTTTTTCTGATTAAATTACATTCGTAAGACCCTCTTTATACTTTAATTTAGTCACTTAAAGTATAACGCGAAGAGGTCTTGCGCTTTTTATTTTGCAAAGAAAAAGCCAAAAACCACGCGGAAAGAGCGTAATTTTCAGCTTTCAAGTTTCAGGACTTAATTAAAACTTTCAAAAATCTATTTTTGCATGAATACTTTTAAAATATTACTTTATGCAGAAAAGCAATTAATGTTCAGAAGCTCCACTAGTTACATCAGATTTGCTAGCTTCTGCTTGAGAGATAGCGTCCTTAACTGCTTCTTTTAGAGCATTAGTAGTTGAAGAAGCCCCGGAAACAGTATCAACATCAACAGTATTTTCTTCAACCATTTTTTCTGGCAATGTCTGAAGAGCCTTAAGTCCAATATCTGCACTTTCATGTTGTTCAACAACTTCTACATTCTTAATCTTGCCATCTTTATAAGCTACTTTAACAGCAAGTTGACCACCGATACCAGCCTTTGACTTACCTAAGTATTCATCCTGCTTAAGTTCTATATTAACAAGATTATCTTCATTAGCAAGATCATTAACACCTTGTAGGTCTAACTTGCCACCTTCAAGATTTAGACTATCTGTCTTAGCGACATTCTCACCGGCAATCTGGCCAAAGATAATTGTTTCAGCGACGTTTTGTGCACCTTGGTAAAGATTGGCCACCACGCTACCTAATTCACCTGCGCCGTACAAGTGTGGAATTGGCTGATTATCATTATCAATAATTTCAGCTTTACCATTACGTTGAGGACCACCTTGGGTATTAAGCATCGTATTAACCATTCGTACTGCGTAGAATGGTCCTTTTTCAATCTTGCGCATAGTCTCTGGATCACGGTGATAAGCATAGTCTTCACCATAATCAACAAACTTGTTATAGTCCGCAATAGTCTTTTCTAAGTTTTCTGTTGGAACGTCAATCTTATTAGCTAATTCTGCTAAAGTATCAGCTTTTACGGCTAATTCCTTTAGGTCAACAAGCTTGAAAGTATGGTTATTGATGTAGAATTCAAATTGCTTTTGATCCATAATCATGTGTGGCTTTTGACTTAGTGCTGCATGACGGAAAGTACCGTGACTTGAAATAAAACCATGACGTGCATGTTCAACTTCGTTAAAGTAACGTGTACCATCATCAGCAACTACAATCATACCAGCATCATTCTTGCCCAAGTCGTAATAAACTTCACGTGCACGCTTCTCACCAGGTACAAAGAAGTACATACCATGCATTAAGCTGTAAGAGTTATAAGTATGCATATGCCACATCTTAGCTCCAGCTTCTTCAGCCATGCTTATACCATCACCACGATTATAAAGACTACCCATAGGCTGTAAATTTGCTTCACCAAGATAGCTTTCAATCATTTCTTCATTTGCTTCAAAACCACCTGTGGTTAATACTATACCGTTGTTTGCACCAACATAAACTTTCTTGCCATTACGTAATACTTCAACACCAATGACAGTACCCTCTTCATTTTGGATTAACTTATGCGCACGAGATTCCATCCATACATCAATATTGTCTCTGTCAGTAACATTCTTACGCAATATATTCCAAAGTGCACTATCGAAACTTCCTAAATGGATTGACAAAGCATCATTTGTATCTGCACCTGTATACTCAGGATATTCGATAACTTGCTTACTTAAATATTCAAGCTTGGTGCCCCTATACTTTTCAATTACCTCTACTGGGTTAGGCGTAATATATTTTTTATAATATGCTGGTAGATTAACTAATCCATTAACAAAAGTTTCTTTAACGTCCTCATCTTCATAAAAAGGTTCATTTAAACGATTGAAGTAGGTCATCATTTTATCATGATCTTTAGCAAAGTTAGATCCCTGACCAGATACACGTGTATTACCACCTTCTTCACCAATAGGTGCAACTTCAACCATTAGCACTTTCTTACCAGCATCTGCCGCATGACGAGCAGCAGTAGCACCCGCTCCACCAAAGCCTAGTACAACAACATCGTAAATTGCATTCCAATCTTTTTTAGTCATAATATATTACCCTTTCTTTTTCTTGTTTACGCTTACATTTATTATTATTATTATTGAATTAACACATTTAGTAAAATACTTATTTTAGGTTCATACCATAACCATGGAGGTTATAATGAAAAAACGAGAAACTTTAATCAATGTACTCATGTCCGCCAAGTCCTGTAAAACAATTACTGAAATTGCTCAGCAATTATATGTAAGCCAACCCTATATTACAAAACTCCTTCGTGAATACGAAAATAAATACAATGTTAAGTTAATAAACAGAGAGCAAACGCCTATTAAACTGACTACTGCAGGAAATACATTATTAGAAAGTCTTAATGCTGTAATTAATGATGAAAATAAATTAAAAGAGAATATGCGGTTACTTTCACAAAAAGAGTTGGGGACAGTTTCAGTTACATTCAACCAGCCTTACGCAACTATTCTCTCAGGAAAGATTTTTAGAATGTTAGATTTAAAATTTCCAAATGTATTCTTCAATTTTTATGAAGATACTACAGACATAGCTCAACAAAAACTTTTAAATAGAGAAACAGATATTTTTGTTGGATCAATGCTTGACAATAACTACATCTCTTCTTATAAAGTTACAAATGTAGAAAGACCTTACTTTCTAATTCCAAAGTCAAATGAACTTTATTTTAAAATTGATGAAAATACCGACTTATCTGAAAATCTTTCACTTTTTGAAAATCATGACTTCATTGGATTAAATGGCCAATCCTATTTCCAAGAACGAGTCAATAATATGTTTAAAGAAAAGGGTGTAAACATTAATTTTAAAGCAAATATGCCTAATACTATTTCTGCTTCTTTTGTAGCTATAAATAGCTCAGCAATCGCAATCACTTTGCCACTCATTTTTTCTAACTTAAAACTTCCCTTTTCACAATTTAAATTGGTGCCAGTTCCAGAATCATTATTTCCTGCATACTTAGGCATTTCAATTCTTAAAAATACAAACAAATTAACCAGGGAGATTGTAGAAACACTGGTAGTCGCTGCGCTTAATCACTACAAGAAATAAATTCACAAAAATAGCATCCTTAACTGAACCTTGAAAGCACCAAAATTAGCTGGACCTCTTGACAGGCTTAGCTTTTTTGCTTCTAAATTAGTTTTCCTACGCTACTGCTTGAAGTTGATTTTGAATGAAGTTAGGCAATACTTTAATAAATTAATCAAGTGCGTTTTCTATTTCTTCTGAAATTTAATCTTTGACTTTATTTAACGTTGAGGTAGACCAATGCTTGTTCAAATGCTAAATTAGGTAAATAATCATTCATTAAGTAGAATAAATCGCCTAGAGTTTTATCATCTGTTTCTTGTCTTTCTTGCCAAGCTAATAAGTCATAGACTAATGCAGTTACTGCAAAGCAACCACATTGCCTGTCATAACTTTGGATTTGCGATTTATCTAAAGCCAAGTACTGTTTAGCTGCTTTGAAGAAGGTTTCAATTTGCCATCTGCGCTTATAAAGCTGGATATTTTCTTGGGGCTGAAGTTGATATCTGGTAGTTGCTAAAACTAAGTACTTACTCTTACTGCCACATTTAGACACGAATACTAGTCTAATAGGAAAACTTTGCCCCTGATATTCAGCTTGTACGACACAACTGTAGAGATAATTACTTTTCTTATGTATCTTAGATGCAGCTAGTCTTTCATAAAGTCTCTTAACATCATAAAGCCTGCCACGATAGCGATAGTAACCTTTTTTGCTTAGCTTGAGCATAACTTACACTGTCTAAACCCAACTGTTTCAAATTCCAAAACATTTTAGGAGAAGAAAACCAGCTGTCAAAAAGTACATACTTAGCTGGAATACCTTCATGCAATGCTTGTTTTAAAAGCTCAACAGTTACATCATTCATTTGACGACGTGCTTGATTTCTTTTTTTGCCAGCAAACGAGCGATTATCAGCTGTGATAGCTGACTTACCAATTAGATTACTTTACTTCTTGGTTGACATTAAAGCAAAATTAACCGGCAAATAAGTATTACCATCACTCCATCCGACAGTTAATCCGCGATAACTTGAAACATATTCGTGCTTATTATGGTCATATACTTTAGCTAATAGCTCGGTCTTTTTAGAGTAAGCGCACGAAATTAGAGTATCGTCAATGATTAAAGCTAATCTAGTCTTCTTCGCTTATCAATACTCGGTTTTAGAAGAGAAATTTTTTGATTGGTTAAATCGATATAAAGATTTTCTAGCAAAACGGGATCTAATCATCCAAGCAATAATCATTACTAGAGAAACTATTGAATGACGTTTAAAATTAAAGAATTAGTATCATTTTTCTGATTAAATTGCATTATACTTTCCATAGCGTAAGACCCTCTTTTTATTTTGAATTTAACACTTAAAGTATAACGCAAGAGGTCTTGCTCTTTTTATTTTGGCAAAGAAAAAGCCAAAAACCACGCGGAAAGAGCGTAATTTTCAGCTTTCAAGTTTCAGTATCTAATTATTATGTCGCAGTTTCAAATTCTGGTGAGCAAAATGAGGAAAAAGATGCTTATCAGTCCAGCCGATAAATGTTCCCTGAAATATTAAAGAAATAATCGTTCCAATATTTATTGCATACATATGGTGGCTAATAATCAAACAAACAATAGTCAAAACTATCGGTGGAATAAAGTTAACCCACTGAGCAATCACTGAATTCCCTTTAAAGAAATAAAACCTTAAAACCTGCATTAAATCATCAATTGGATGCAAGACCCAGTTAACCCTTTGATATAGCGACACAGATACGCTAATCATGTAAATTCCAAACAAATCTAATGCAATTCTAACTGGCAAGTTCAAATTATTAATTCCAATATTAATAAAGAAATTTGTAGCGAAACTTACCAAATAAGAAAATGGAATCATAAAAATGAAGTAACCAATTATTTTAATCAAGTTGAATTCTCTCGTAATTAACAGAATTACAACAATAACCGCTGTACCATCGATCATTAGCCAATCAGCAATCGACAAGCCAAACGTATGTGATAGATTGGTTGCTGCTGCAGTCCACAAAGCACTTCCCAAATTTAATGCAACAGTTAAGCCATTGCCCACGCCATTCAGAAATAACGACAGTACGAAAGCAAATATCATGAAGCCTTTACTTGGTTTTTCAATGCATTTCATTAATTTTGCTTCTTCCAATCATCCAAAGCTGCACCATTAGTTTTGATAATGTGTTTCATCCAATTATATGATTTCTTCGGTGTTCGCTTAAGAGTTCCATGCCCCTTATCATCCATATCTACATAAACAAAGCCATAGCGCTTCTTCATCTCACCTGTACCCAATGATACGAGGTCAATTGGTCCCCACATCGTATAACCCAAACATGGCACGTGATCAATATTAATTGCATCAGCCATTGCCGAAAGGTGCTCTTGTAAAAATTCAATACGATAATCATCTTCTACATAATCATTTTCATCAGCTTGATCAACTGCACCAAGTCCATTTTCAACAATAAATATTGGCTTTTGAATTCTGTCATAAATTTCATTCATGCAATATCTTAATCCTAATGGATCAACTGACCAACCCCATTGTGTCTTCTTCAAATATGGATTAGCCTCACCGCCAATATTAAACCAAGGATCACCATCTTTAGTAATATTAGAGCGATAATAGCTGAAGCTGACAAAGTCCAATTGCCCTTCACGCAAAATTTCTGCATCTTCCGGTTCCATATCAACCTTATCAAAACCATGATGCTGCCAAATTACAGGTGCGTAGCTTGGGTAATAACCTCTAGCCATAATATCAATAAAGTACCAATTTTCACGGTGTTCTTGCAAATGATGGAACATATCCTCAGGCTTGCAAGTAGCTGGATAAAGCTCACTCATCGCATACATTGCTGTAAATTTGCTGCCTGGCATCATCTTGTGGCCAATTTTGACCACTTTTGCACTAGCTAAGAACATATTATGATCAGCTTGATAACGCTCTTTACCATCAGCTTTGCGTACTCCTAATTGTCCAAAACCTCTAATTGCGTTAATTTCGTTAAAAGTTAACCAATACTTACAACGATCCCCGAAATTCTCAAATAATGTTTTAGCATATTTAACATAAGCATCCACTACTTTTTTACTCGACCAGCCACCATATTTTAAGACCAAGTTCATTGGCAATTCATCATGACAAATAGTAATCAAAGGCTCCATATTATACTTCTTCAGTTCATTGATTACATTGTTATAAAAGTCTAGTCCTGCCTTGTTGGGTTGGTCCTCCTCTCCAGTTGGATAAATTCTAGTCCAACAAATTGAAAAGCGATAAACATTAAATCCCATTTCGGCCATCAACTTAATATCTTCCTTATAATGATGATAAAAATCAACAGCCTTATGACTTGGATAATATTGTCCTTTTACAAATACAGGTACTGCTTCTTCTGGCACATCTTCAGCATCCTTAAAATTACTTTGAGGTGTAATAATCGTGCCATCTGGCATTTGTAAAGTATGATGACGAGGATGTTCTTGTGAGCCATCTGTTTCATAGTCATGAGACAAAATACCTCTGCCGCCTTCATCAAATCCACCTTCAAATTGAAAGTCTGCGGTTGCACCGCCCCAAAGGAAATCTTCTGGTAACTTTTTACTTGTCTTAATCATAATTAACTTCTCCTTAATTTAATTTGCTACCGACATCTACAGTGCCTTGCGTCTTTAACTTAATTTTATTATCTGAATCATTGGTAATGATCAACATAGTAGTTAAGTCATAACCTTCTTTTTCAATTGCTTTACGATCAATTCTAATAATTGGTTGACCCGCTCTAACTTTATCACCCTGGTTTACTAATACATCAAAACCTTTACCATTTAATTTCACGGTATCAATCCCAATATGAACTAAGAATTCCAAGCCATTATTAGTAGTCAATCCAAAAGAATGTCCAGTTGGGAAAAGTGCTGAAATAGTACCATTAGCTGGTGCACAAACAAAGTCACTATTTAATTTGAATGCTACACCATCACCCATTGCCTTAGTTGAAAAGACTTCGTCTTTCACCTGTTCTAGTGGCATTAATTCAGCTTCTGAAACTGCAATAATTGCATCATCGGGATAGATTTTTTGAACTGGTGGCGTAATTTTATTCTTTTTACTATCTTTTTCTTCAATTCCTAAAATATAAGTAACAACTATAGAAACAATTATTGCAACGATAATTGCAATTACCATTGCCATGATAGTTTTACTAAAGATTGGCAAAGCGATCAGATTAGAATATCCCATTACATAAGCTCGAGCACCTAACAAACCAGCTACAATACCACCAGTCAGACCACCAGCCATGACACCCCACATTGGACGCTTTAGCTTCAAGTTAACTCCATACAATGCTGGTTCAGTAACTCCAGCAACGATACAACCAACTGCTAATGACCAGCATTCGCTTCTAAATTTTGCATTTTTTGTTCTTAGAGCAACACCGATGTTTGCTCCACCTTCTGACATGTTATGCAAGATGAAAGCCGGTCTGAGCAATGCATCATAACCTGGATTAGTCAATAACTGCGTCATAAATGGTGCTAAAGCAGTGTGCATTCCTGACATTACCATCCATGGTAAAGCTGCTGCTAATAAACCAACGGCCAGAGGTCCAACAGTTCTGTTCAAGAACATAAATGCATCGGCGATCCATTGACCCACGATATTCCCAATTGGTCCTAAAATTAGGAACCCTAACGCTCCCGCAATAAAGATTGTTCCTGAACCTACAAGCACAGATTTAAAAATACCTGGCACAATCTTGTTAAGATACTTCTCTGCATAATAAGCAACGATTGCAATTAATAAAGCCGGTAAAAGACTAGTACTATAGCTGACTAATCGAACTGGAAGCGTAAATAAACTTACTGTCTTACCAGCTGTTACTAATGCTGTGTAATTACCATGTAATAATGCCGCTGAAGCAACCATTGCGTAAATTGGTGTACCACCTAATTTTTTAGCAGCGCCATAGGCTACAAAAATTGGCATAAAGTAAAATGGTGCATCTGCAATTGCTGCCAAAAGCTGATAACTACTTGTTGCTGTAAATCCTTTATCAATAAACGTACTCCACAATAAGAGAAATACCTTTAACATACCTCCAGCAACTAAACCTGGAATTAACGGCGTTACGGAAGCAGATACGAAGCCAATAATTTTCTGACCTGCGTTTTTCCAAGTCCATGGTTCTTTTTTTGGTGCATCTAAATTTTCATCAACTACTTCACCTGTTTTAACTGAATAATTTTTGTTAATGACATCAAATGTTGGAACTAGATTCTGTCCCAGCACAACCATATACTGACCACCTGCATAGACGACGCCTAGTACCTCATCGATATTCTCTAAGGCATCTTTGTTAGCTTTTTTCACATCCTTTAAATCAAAGCGTAATCGTGTCATGCAGTGAGTTAATGAATTGATATTTTCTTCTCCACCAACATTGGTAACAATTCGTTCAGCTAATTTTTGATAATCAACTGCCATTTTCCTTTCCTCCCGTTTAGCTCCCCTTTCGATATTTTTATAATAAACCGTTTTCAATTTAAAATCAATATTTTTTATCATTTTTAATAATAATTATTATCATAAACGATAAAATGCTATAATATTCCTTAATGGAGGATTAGTATCATGACTTTAATCGACAATATTATTAGAAAAAAAGACAGCCTTTCTTCTTCAGAAAAAGCTGTCGCAAATTATATTTTAAAAAATCAAAAACCTATCGCTACAATTACAATTGCCAAAATTGCTAATGAATCACAAACCTCTATCTCAGCGGTTCAGCGTTTTTGCCAAACAATGGGGTTTAAAGGCTTTAAAGATTTTAAGTTTGCTCTACAATCATATGAATTAATTAATCAAAAGTCCAATATTATTGACACTGATGACAATATTATTAACGCTTATCAACAAGTGTTACAAACAATGAATGATGTAAATAAAGATATTCTTCATCAACTTACTAAAGACTTAATTAATTCATCCGTCAATTTTATCTTAGGATCATTTTATTCCAGTATTCCCGCAAACTATTTGAGTCTTGCACTTAATGATTTAGGCTATCTTTCAATCTCAATCGACGATAGTGACAAAGCCAGTCACCTTATTAATACAATCAATAATGATTCTACAATAGTAGTATTTTCAATTAGTGGTGATGCTGGAGCATATCAAGATCTATTTTCTTCTCTTTCGGATTCACTACCCCAAAAATCATATTTAATTACTATGAATCCAAATGCATCCCAAAACTCATTATTTTCAAACATAATCATATTACCAGCTAAAAATTTAGATCATATTTCTGTAATTGATCCGCAAGGCATTAACATTATCTTTATAGAACGATTGATAAATAGTATCTATAAGTTACGAAAAAAATAGATTAAAAAGTCTCGACCTTTATATTTCTATGTCATAAGTTAAGCGCTTGACATTGTTTTAAACGCATGATGCATCTTTTTTGAATTGTAGCCATCTTTGAATGCTTCCATTAAAAGTCATGCTTATACACTGTATTTTACATGATTATATATGAATTTGATTAAGTTATATGCTTCTTGCTTTATATATAGACTTAACTTTGCTAATCAAATTTATATTGCTAGATTTAACATAAAATCCGTATTCCACATATAAGTCTGAATCTAGGGTCTTAATTAAGTATGGTGTACTTAAATTCGCTAAAGGCTCAGGAATTAATAAGTAATCGCCATTATATTGGCTTTTATTTATTTGTGCTCGATTTAGTATTTTATATTCTTGAATATTTATATGGCAATTAAGGCTTTGAAGTTCAGTTTTCAATCTTGAATCTCCAGTTATATTTTCTGCAGGGATATCTACAGTCTTATTTGCCAAATCAGATAAAGTAATTATTTTTTTGGAAACTAATGATGATGTATTAGGTACCGCTAAAACATAAGGTACTTTTTTTGCTTTTATAAAAGTAAAACCTTGTTTGCCAATAGGCTCTTTACTTTTAATCATTTCAATAATATCTATACTAGATGGAATGTGATTATAATCAACTATCTCTTGAAATCTAATATCGTTTTTAGCTATTTCTTTATTTTTTAGTATCTCAGGAATTAATTCTTGTTTATTAAGATAGCCTGCTCCTATAACCAAATATGATTGATATGCTGCCAAACCATGGGTTATTTCTTGGGCCAAGTTAACTAATTCTTTTGAGCGAATTAAGAAATAATGACCTGCCTTAGTTAACCTGACGCCATGAGTTGTACGATCAAAAAGTAATACTCCCAGCTTCTTTTCCAAGTTACTAATTTGCTGAGCAACTGCAGCTTTAGATATATATAAGTTTTTAGCAGTTTTAGAAAAACTACCTGTTTTTGTAACATCTATAAAAGTGTCAATTTCATGATTATACATAATAAACTCCTTACTATTTAGAGTAAAGTTTACCCTTTACACTGAAGCAATTCAACAAGTTCTCCAATAAACGTAAAAGCGCATACAATATATGTAAATACTAAAATTTAGGAGGACAAATTATGGATTATGATGTAGTTGTTGTAGGCGCTGGAGCATCAGGTATTAGCGCAGCATTAAGCGCAGCCCAAAATGGTGCTAAAGTAGCATTATTAGAAAAAGGCGATAAATTTGGTGGGGCTGGTATGTTTGGTGCCCAAGGATTATTTGCTGTAGGCTCTAAGGAACAACTTGAGCGTGGTGAAGAATATACTATTAAAGATGCTTACGAAGAAATTATGAATTATACTCATCATTCTTCTAACGCACGCATGACCAAGGCAATTTTACGTGAGTCTGCCGACACAATTGAATGGATGCGCCAAAATGGTTTAGATACTGAACTTGTCACTAATACTCAAGAAGTCCACCAAAATCATCCAAGAACTTATCATCAATTTATTGATAAATTTAATGGATTTCAACGCGTAATGGATAACTTCATCAACGCTGGCGGAACTTTATTAACAGAAACTAGTGGTAAAGAAATTATTACCGAGGGTAACAAAGTAGTTGGAATTAAAGTTATCACTAAAGACGAAGAAAAAGTTCTTACTACTAATAACGTAATATTGGCTGACGGTGGCTTTGTTGGTAATAAAGATGAAGTAAATCAATATGCAAAAATTGATAGCAATGACATGTATTCAATGGGTGAAAGAAAAGCCGTTGGTGATGGTTTAAGGATGCTCAAAGAAGTAGGTGGTGTTAACAATTATAAACGTATTTTTGAAAATCATGCTGCTACTGTTTATTCTAAGAAGAGCCATAAATGGCATAATAATACCATCTTTAGCTTGACCAATCTTCCAACATTATGGATTGATCGTGAAGGCAAGAGATTCACCAATGAAGATATTGTTTATGACTTTGCTTTATGGGGTGACACTGTTTACCAAGCCGGTGGTTATTACTACTTCTTGCTTGATCAAAAATTAGTCGATTACTTAAAGAAAAACTCTCTTAATTGGACCGATTCTTTTGAAAGAACTTTTAGATTGCTTGATGGCAAGCCAATGACTTATAAAGTTGGACCATTCGAAAGTATTGAACAAGATTTACAAGAGGCAATTGATGAAGGTGCTGGCTTTAAAGCTGATAGTGTCGAAGAATTGGCTGAACAAATTAATGTTTCACCCACTTCATTATCAGATAGTGTAAAGCGCTATAATCATTTAGTTAAAAAAGGTGAAGATACCGATTTTTATAAAGATAACAAGTTCATGAATGTTCCTGTGGAAGATGGACCATTTTATGCTATTCGTGCTAACTCTACTACTTTAGGTACTGTTGGTGGTGGTCTAGTCAATGAAGACTTCCAAGCACTTACTTCTGATAGAAAAGTTATACCTGGTGTTTATGTCGTGGGTAACAATGCTGGTGGATTATTTGATTCTTCTTACCCTACTATTGAAGGATTAAGTAACGCCTTTGCATGGAATTCAGGTAGAATTGCTGGAAAATTTGTTGCAAAAAATAAATAAAAACGTAAGCGTCCAATAATAAAGTATCTAAAGACCCGGTCCTAATTATGGTATAGGATCGGGTCTATTCGTTAGTAGCCTATTTACAATTTGCTTAGACTTCTTTTGCACACGGCAAATAGCCTTCTATTACTGCACTATTTGTCAAAATCTCTTCATTTGGCAGATGATCTAAAAGATAATTAATATTTAATGACGCTTGGCAGTTTCAATAATACTCATGATAATTGCACTATAGCGTGCAACTTCATAGCTTTGTGAAAAGAGTCAGTTATTGCGTCCCATGATGATAGACTCAACACTTCTTTCAACCATATTGTTAGATAACTCTAAATCACCATTCAAGAGTACATTCTTAAATGCTTCTTCATGGTCAAGACTATAGCTGAAAGCTTTGCCAAGTTTAGATTTAGGTAACCTTGTTTATCTCGGCACAAGTCAAAGAATTTATCCATCAGTTGCTTTAATTCTTCATTACGTTTAACTTGTCTTTCTTGAATGGATAACTCTAGCCAAGAGCGTTCAAGTCTAAACATTTCGTTACAAGTAGCAATTGCTTTTTGTGCTAATGACTTTTGACTTAATCTTTGCGGAGCTGCATCTACAAACCCACTTCTTAAGTGTGAACAGCAACCTACTAGTGTTAATTGTTTATAACCTGAATATTGGTCAACCATTCAAGAAAATCGACTGTCTCAAACCATAACAGATTTAGAGATTAATCATGGTTCATCAGTTTATTATTATGTGGATCATTAAGTCGGATTGCATCCCTTCATAAAAGCCGAACTTAGCACAGTCAATTCTAACTTTAAGAATCAAGCTGGGATTATGCTTCTTGGGTAGGCTCCTCTTAAAAGTTGGAATCTGCTTCTTATCAACTAGGTAAAATTGGATAATTATGTATTCCTTTTGTAGTGCGCTTATGAAATAACTGACCTTTTTATGAATGAATTAGCTAGTTGGTAAGCGTCCAATAACAAGGTATCTACAATTATCTGATTGTCTGTTTTATACTTGAATTATCAATTTTCAAGGAGGGGAAATTTTATAGTAGACAACCTAATTTACCTGTTCTATTGATAAGAAGCAAATCAGAATTTCTAAGAGATGCTTACAGAGTACTAGCTAGTTTCGGTGTTTTAATTCTTCTACAGCTTTAATAAATCTTTCTAAGCCGTCTTTAATTTTACTTTGTGGTGCTCCTTCATTGAATCTTAGATAATTTGTGCCACCATTTCCATATATTTGTCCATCCATAATAGCTACGTTTTGTTTATTAATCATATTGTCTTGCAACACATTCATTGGTATCTTTAGGGGGCTTATATCAATCCAAGATAAATATGTTGCATCAGGAATCTTATAATCTATATTAAGTCGCTCTTTTAATAAGTTTTTGGTTAATTTAAAATTGTCATCTATGTATTCATTTAATTGGTTAAGCCAATCTCTTTCATTATTATAGCAATCTATTAAAACTAGCATTCCTAAATAAGATGTAGATGATAAAGCATTTTTAGCTCTAAGAGTATGTAAGAAAGTCAACCTATCTAGTTCATCAGGAATAAGTGCATAAGAAAAAATTAAAGATGGTGTATTGAATGCTTTTGTTGCTGAAGTTATAACAGCACTATGAACAGTAAGTTTACTAAATAATTCAGCTAAAGAATTCTTTTTAACACCTTTTCGAACAATATCTAAGTGAATTTCGTCACTGATAATGTTTACATTATATGCATTACATAACCTAACAAATTCCATTAAATCATCTTTAGACCATGCAATTCCCATGGGGTTTTCTGGATTACATAAAACAAAGATACTAGGATATTCTTGAGAAAAAAAACTTTCTAATTTATCAAAATTAATTTTTTCCGTGATTTTAAATTCTATCAATTTCCTGTCATTTGCTTCAATTGTTTTAATAAAAGCATCATAGCAAGGACTTAAAGTCGCAATTTTATCACCAGGTTTACTGAATTGCTCTATCAACTTAGCCAAGCTAAAAATAACACTTGGACTATAAACAATCCAATCGACATCAATGTCACAATCATAACTATATTGATACCAATTTGAAATAGAGGATTTTAAGTCTGGATTATTCCAGCGTGTATATCCGAAGAGACCTCTTTTAGCGGCATTTATTATTGTTTCAGTAACACCTTCAGGAACTTTAAAATCCATATCAGAAATGGTAAATGGCAAAAGGTTCTCTTTTCCGAATCGGTCTTTAACAAAATCCCATTGGGTTGAATAAGTGCCATACCTATTTACAACCTTATCAAAATTATATTTTTTGATCATCTTTAAATCTCCTATAATTGATACCATTCTCTGCTAGACTTAGTCATTCTAATTGGTTTATCCTCTTCACTCATGAAAATATTATCTTCTATTCTTACACCGCCTAGTCCTTCAATATATATTCCTGGTTCAGTAGTAAAAGTCATACGTTCTTCCATTTTTGCTTTACTATTTTGATTTAATAAAGGATATTCATGAACACTTAACCCCAGTCCATGGCCTAAGCCATGTAAAAAGTATTCACCGTAACCATATTTATTTATTACATTTCGTGCTGCTGCATCAATTTCAACTAATGGTTTTCCAATTTCACAGGAATCAATTGCGGCTTGCTGTGCCTCTTTGTCAATTTCATAAATGTCATATAATTTAGAGTCAACTTTTCCAAGAGCTACTGTTCTGGTTACATCAGAGTAGTATTTGTCATATTGAAATCCAAAATCTATGACTATTAATTCATTATTTTCAATCACTTTATTAGAAGCATGTCCGTGAGGCATAGCCGATCTATATCCGGAAGCAACAATTGTTTCAAAAGCTCTGGTAGAAGCTCCTAACTTTAATCCGTAATTATCTAATTCATTTGCTACTTCTCTTTCAGTTAATCCAGGTCGTATGAATTCTTTAATATGTTCAAAAGCTTTATCTGCAATTTCATCTGCCT
The DNA here is from genome assembly GCF_017874575.1 of Lactobacillus colini. Classification (GTDB taxonomy): domain Bacteria; phylum Bacillota; class Bacilli; order Lactobacillales; family Lactobacillaceae; genus Lactobacillus; species Lactobacillus colini. The sequence goes on from NZ_JAGGLU010000007.1 coordinate 33,640, forward strand.
TTTCAATTTTTGATCTTTCAGAATTATCTTTATGCATACGTAAAGATTCAATAATGTCTTGTGTAGGTACAATATTAATGTTATTTATGGCTTTTATTTTTAAATATTGATCTACATTCATTTCTGTAGATTCAATTGCTAAAGTACGATAGCCATTCTTTTTTATCAAGTTTGCTATTGATTCACTTAATAATAATTCATCATTTACAACAGCAAAATCGGGTGCTTGCTTTTTTATCTGTGTAAAATATCGTCCATCGGCTATGATATATTGATTATTTGCATCAATTAATACTCTGCCATATGTTCCAGTAAAGTTAGAAATGTAGTAACGATTTGCACGACTGGTAACTAAGAATGCATCCCAATCATGATCTTTCATTATCTTTCGTAAGTTATTAATTCTATTATTTTCCATATAAAATCAGCTCTTTACAGACTTACTACTGTTGACTTAGATATATAATCGTGGATAGACAGATGTTTTGAAGTCATAAAGACTAAAACAATTGACAATAAAGTTAATATATTCCAGAAAAAGGCTACGTAATTATCAATATAATTCCTACTTATTGTAGATGTTAATACTCTAAAGTAGTTAGACGTAAATGTTGCGGCACCTTCAATTAAGTTTAGAATAAGAAAATTTCTAATAAAGTAATATTTTAAATTTAAACTGCTTCCGTTTAAATGAACTATCTTTAAATTCATAATATGTTTTCCAAGTGTTTGTCCCGGAAACACTCTGTAAGGAATGATGACGTAGTATACAAAAGTTAAAACTAAACTGATCATTAAAAGAACAATGACAGCTGCTTTTCCTATTCCAGAGCTCTCTATTTGATAAAAGCTTACCAAAGCAACAGCTTTTTTGTTAAAAAATGCAAATGCCAATACTAATGGTAAACTACAAATAATACCAGCAGTAAACCAGTCAATAACTGCTGCAACTATCCTTTTACTAGAATATTCTGTTTTGACATTTTCATCCTTTTTATATCCACTCATTACTATCTCTTTTCAATTAGTATATTAGAAGTCCAAATCCATATCTTTGATAAGATCTGCATCTTCTTTAGAAATAGCAGATTTCTTTCTCTTTTCTTCATCTAATTGTCTTTTTTCTGCTAGTTTGAAGAATGGGTACCAAATTATCAAAGAAAGCATAATCTGTATACCGTTAACAATTAAGCTATGCCAGTCAAACGTAGCAAGATATCCTTCTAAGAATACACCTACATATGGTGGTGTAAATGTTGATGGTCTCAAAAAGTCGAGCTTAGTTGCCCATGCAGCGACTGAAGAATTTAAAGGTCCTAAAATTGCAAATGGAATAAAGTAAAGAGGATTCAAAACAACTGGAGCGCCAAATAAGATAGGCTCATTAATACCAAATAATGCTGGAATTAATGACAAACGTCCAATCTTCTTTTGAGCAGCAGCTTTGGAAAACATACACCAAAATACAAGTCCAAACGTAATACCAGTACCGGTGAAGTTACCAAATGCAGAGTCAAAGCCAGGAGTAAAGAAGTGTGTTAAAGCTTCACCAGCTTTGGCATGTGCAATATTTTCTGCTAAGAATTGTGTGTTAATTGAGTTAGTTACAGGGCTCAATACAGCTGGGTGAATACCAAAGAAGAATAATAAACATTGCAAGAACTTTAAGAATGTATATGCAAACGGATTATCTAATGAACCTACTAATGGTGATAACACAATTGCAAATATCATAGCTGGCATAGTATGTAATACGTTTACACAGATAACTCTAATGATTAAAAATACACCAACAATAATTAACGATAGTGGTATCATTTCAAATGATCTAGAAACAAAGTCTGGTACTGTATCAGGCATTTTAATAGTAAAGTTCTTTTTCTTACACCATCTAAAAAGCATTACCGCGATGATTGAAGCGAACATTGACAAGAAAAGCCCTTTAGTACCTAAATAAGTTACATCAACATTTCCATCCTTTGTAAAGTCTACTGCTAAGATTAAAAAACTAATAATAGCCATAGTCATTGAGCCAGGAATGTCAATCTTCCATGAATTAGCCAAATGATAAGCAATAATTGCAGTGACATATAAAGCCATCATACTCATACCTACAGTTGATGGTATTGAGATGATTTGTTCATTTTGTGTGATCCAAACAGATACAGGATTTTTAGCTCCTATCATATTTGGAATAGCCCCTGGAATCAAGCAAAATGAACCAATAATCAAGATTGGCGTCATAGCCACCATAGCTTTTTTAATAGCACTTAAATAAACATTTTTATCCATCCAATTGGCTATAGGAGTAAAATATTTATTCATAAATGCTTCAAATGAATTAAACATTTGTCTACCTCCAAGTAATCAATACATTATTATTTTTGTAATTCAGACTTCCTTTTTGCTATAAATGCTTCTTTTAATACAGTTGCACCATCCATTGATCCATATGTTTCCCTATCAATTACAACAAATGGAACATGTTTCGGCTTTGTAATATTTTCTACAAAATCCTTTTTATAAGAAATTTGTGGGCCTAATAATACAACATCAGTATCGTCAATTTGCATTGGTAATTGCTCTACTGGAATTGCCATTAATTCAAAATCTTCCTCATCTAGCTTTTTACTTTTCTTCAATACATCCTTCATACTGTCCATCATCATAGTTGTTGATAAGCCTGCTACGCAGCATAATACAATCTTCATTTTTTACTTCTCCAAATAATCGATAAATATTTAATTGTTATCTCTTTCGTTAAAAATTTCAATTAACTCTTGAACAACATCACGTACTAGTTCAGCACACATATAATGATCTTGTGCATGAACCATTAAAAGTGAAACTTCATTATTATCTTCACCTCGAATAGCTTCTGTAATCATCTTTGTTTGCATATTGTGTGCTTCAACATCTGCTTTTTCTGATTCATCTATAAGCTTTCGAGCTTTGTCATAATCATGGCTTCTTACTGCTTTTAATGCCTCGAATGCTTTTGATCTACTGTCTCCTGCAGAAGAAATTAGGGTCATAACTTCTTTTTCATTTTCTTTCATCAAACATAACCTCTTTTGTTTAAAAATTATAAAATTCTGCCACTTTTTCTTTATCCATGCTTTCGGCTATCAATTGGATTAAGTTGCTTGTATATTCAAAATCTTCAATATTGGCGAACGAATATGGATCATGACAATATTTTATAGGGAAACCTATTACTGCACTAGCTACACCACTATTTTCCAAATGAGCTGTTGCGGCATCTGTTCCTCCGCCTTTAAACATATCTTCTTGATATGGCACTTTGTTTCTCTTAGCCAACTTTCTCAAATAGTTAATTAATTTTCTATTTGGAATCATTGTCTTATCATAAAATTCGATCATTGGACCATATCCCAGTTTTCTATGATTAGTAAAACCCCTGTCAAGTTCGGGATGCTTGGCAACATCTACAGCAAAGAAGAGGTCTGGCTTAACAATATTAGAACATAATCTTGCTCCTCTTGTTCCTACTTCTTCACTTGACGTGAAGGCAGCTATTACATTAACATTTAGATTTTTATTAAACAGGCCATGCATTGCTTTAATTAGTGCAAAATCTCCTGCGCGATTATCCATTGCCTTACCAGTGACATTTTTTGTTTTTTCAAGCCTTCTAAAACTTGAGCCAAAGACAACCATGTCGCCTATTTGTAAACCGCTGTTTTTAAATTCTTCCCTATTGTCAAATCCAAAATCAGCATATATATCTTCGATTTCACCAGAAGGATTTCTGATTATATTCATTACTCCGTAAAATTTTTTCCCAGTTTGGCTTGTCGCTCTTACTAATTGATTTATTTTTGCTCTATCTTCTACACCACCTACAGGCATAAGATGTACAAAACCAATATCGGAAATATTTCTAATCATAAATCCAACTTCATCCATATGTGCGGCAAACATGATAGTTGGCGCTTTTTCAATTGACGCACTCTTTTTAATCATGAGACTTCCCAGACCATCATATGTAAATGTTTTTGAATATTCACTTAGTTCATTTTTAATAATATTTCGAACTTCATTTTCATTACTTGCAATACTATCGGCATTTGATAACTTCTCTAAAAGTTCAATCATTTTATTCTCCAATATCTTTCAAAATCTTTTGTATTTGTTTTATATCAGGAGTTTTAATTATTAATTCCATTTTTTCCTTATCATTCATTAAATTATATAAAGAATCTGAAATTACTGAATAATAGGGTAAATCCTCTTGTCTTAAGCTAACTAAAAATATTAACTTTACCTCCTTCTCATTCACTTTAACTTTTTGAGTAGGTATACCAACAAAAATACTACTTTTATTGGCATCCATTTTAATTGGATGGGGAATTGCAAAGCCATTTTTGTAGACCGTACTCATGTACTCTTCTCGCTTTAATACATTATTTACAAAGTTAGTGTCTACATAGTTTTTATCTTGAAGCTTTGCGGACATTCTTTTTAATATTTCAAAATATGTTTGATTATTATATTTGCTTATCAGATCAGACCTAAAGAATTTCAACCAACTGTTATTATTTTTCTTAAAAGTCGTTTTAGTTGAAGGAACATCATCTAAAAATAGTATCTCTTTAATATCTTCCAAATCTTTCTTAGATAAAAGTTCATTTATAAAAATGGTCGGTACATCATATCCTTTTAAAAGAGAAACCATGGTGAAAACTAAATCTGGATTAAATTCCTCAATTTTCTGAGTATCATAAAAAGAAAATGCAACGATTTTTGATTTGGGCAATATGCTTAATAACCGTGTTTTAGTTAATTCACTTACTCCCCCACCACTAGTACAAATTACTGCTACATTTCTATATTTTCCTAGCTTATCTTTTTTTCGATTCTCTATACTATTTAGAAAATGTAATGCAATAAAACCAAGTTCATCATTTGATATTTCATACTTAAACTTTCGTTTTAAAAAAGTAGAAAGTTGTAACGCTATATCAAAAATGTCTGGATATTTAACACTAATTTCCATTAAAAGAGGATTTTTACAATCTATATTTTTATTTATCCTTTGAAATAACAAGTTAATGTGTCTTGAAAGCTTTGATATGAATTCGTCATCATCCGATAGTGAAGTATGACCTTTAATATCTATTTCCTTAATAAATTTTTTTAAGTTAACTTCAATATTGTCTATATCTAGTGAGTTTTCAGCTTTTCTTTCGAAGGCTATATCAGCTATCTTTGTATGAAATAAATTACTTTCATCTTCTTGAAATCCAAGCTGATAATAGTCATATATTTTAAGGAGTAAATTTTGATATTCATCATTTTTACTAATAAATATCTTTCTCTTTTTATCTCTAAAATGCTTTTTGTAGAAAATCAAACTCTTTATCCAATCAAGTAAGTTTTGATATTGGTAGTAATTAATATATGCATTCCGTCTTCTAAATACATCTTCTATTTCATTTCTTATCCACTCAATATTTCCAGTTGATGAATCAACATCCTCAACAATAATATTTGATTTGCGACCATATAAATCAGCAATTAATTGAATAATATCCTTTTTTTCGCCAACTATTTTTATACCATAGTGACTTTTTCTCAATAGTTCTAACTTATAAGTACTTAAATAGTTCTCTAATCTTTGAAGCTTTGAAAAAATTGTAGTAGGACTTAAATTTAAATAATTGGAAATTTGATTTACAGTAATAAAGTCATTTCCAGCAAGTAATAGCAAATGTATCTCGTCAATCATTATTTGAGTAGAATCTCTTACCATTTCAAATTTACTTTGACTTTTGTAATAGTCTATAAATTTATCTTGATTTACAATATCCAAATAATAGCCTTTACTGTAGATATTTTTTATCTTAAATCCAAACTTATTTCCATCTTTATTTAAATTTTTTAGCCTATTTTGAATAGTTCTTTTTGAAACATTTAACTCCTTGGCTAAGTATGCGCTACTTAAATAGTCTTCTGATTTTTTAAGTTTTTCTATAATCTCTTTTTCCAGCATTCTTCTCCTCCTTTCATAAATAATTGTAAGGAAAGCGCCATCATATTAACAGATTATTTTTTTCGTAACTTTGTGCAAATTGTATATTGATACTATAATAGTTAACTATTCATATACATGTTATCAGCGATATTCTCCTTGTCATGTAATAGATTATTACGAACGAAAAAAGCGACTTTCTCAATCCCATCATGGATATAAGAAAATCGCTATTGCTTCAGTGTATAAGCTCATTCGTCTACTGTTTGCGCTTATTCATAATAAAAATAAACAAACTTATAGTAGGCACTTTTTTGCATACTTTTAATTTCTATACGATATTGATTTAGATATCAGTATTAAACTAACTAGATAAATAAATTCACTAAAAATATTAATATTGCTTGACTTTAGGTAGAAAAAGTCAGTCCAAATTAATGAACTGACCAAATATAAATTTTATGTATTTCTACTATTACCTTACAAGAACAACATAAATTATTGAAATATAGTTTTAAATCAGACTATCTGATATGTACTAATTTTTAGCTGCATTCTTACCTGCCAAACGACCAAAAGTTTGAGCGTGACTTGAGCATAAGCCTGGAACACGATCTGGATATGATCCCCAGAAGAATGCACCGCTGTCATTACCTGCTGTATACAAGTGATTGATCGGTTCGTAATCTTCATCCAAGACTTCCATCTTTTCGTTAACTCTTAAGCCATCAAGAGTACCAAGAATACGTCCACCTAAAATACAACCATAGTAAGGTTTACTTTTAATTGGACTCATTCTGAAGTATTCCTTACCAAAATCACGATCAACGTGATCAATATAATTTTGATTTTGACGTTCAACAGTCTTCTTTAAGTTTTCTACAGGAAGATGAAGCTTTTCAGCTAATTCTTCAATTGTATCAGCTTTAACAACTAAGCCCTTCTTTACATATTGATCAACATCATCAATAAATGATTGCTTATCTTTCATATATCCTGGGAACCCAAACTTAGCACAACCAAGCATATGGAATTGTTCTAATCTGTCTGCATAGTCTGCGTCCCAAATCATTGCATATAAGTAACCTGGTTCTTTACTTGCTGCATTAGTGATGAATTGATAAGGTACAGATTCATTAGCAAATCTGTTACCGCGAAGATTAACCTTCAAGAAAGGATATGAACCAATCCAAAGCCAATTATCATAAGTTTCAGTTTGATAGTACATATCTTCTGTCTTAGTCCCAGCTGGAACTAAGCCACGATCAAAAATACACTCTGCTGGCTCTTGATCACGTAAAGCACCGACTTCAAGTGCGGCAATAATACCACCACCATTGTTTCTTGGACTATCATTATAGACATTCTTCTTAAGTGCTTCAGGATTCCATTTCTTAAGCAAGTCTTTGTTTGCAGAATAACCACCAGTACATAGGATTACACCGTTAGTAGCACTAATTTGATACTCTTCACCAGATTCATTATTTTTAACAATAGCACCGGTAACTGTATCACCGTCCTTGATTAATTTAATCAATTCAGTATGATAACGCATATCAATCTTATGATCTTTAGCCCATTGAACAAACCAATCACCATAAGAAATATACGATTTTCCATCAATTGTTGGATCGTTTTCAGTTGGAAATGCTTTATAAATATCGCCTGCAACCATTGCATCTGGTTCAGAGCGCATATAAGCACCATTTGGTTTTAAAATATTATCTTCAAGCCAGTTTACAGTTTCAGCACTGTGATCTGCCCATAAGTTTAAAAGTTTTTGATCTACATTGTGTTGAGCAAATGAGGCCAAGTATTCAACTAATTCGGCTTTATTAATTGTTACACCAGCACGCTTTTGCGCATTCGAATTAACAGCAGCGTTGCTTAATCTTAATAAGCCAATAGTACCTTCTTTTTCAATTACTGTGACTTGGACACCGGCTTCACGTGCAGCAGCTGCAGCCATCATACCTGAGTCCCCTGCACCAACTACTAAAACGTCAGTATTGTGTTGTTCTTTGTTTTCAGTCATAATAATACCTCTCTTATTTGTTATGCTTTTCACATATATAATACTTGATTTATTAAAGAACTTCTTATCAAAAATGTTATTATTGATAAGAATGCCTTATCAGGAGGATATATATGAATTTAGATCACTTAGCTATTTTTGTAGATTTAGCAGAAACACTAAATTATCGTAAAACTGCTGAACGTAAGCATTTATCTCAACCTGCAGTTACTCAAGTAATCAAATCTCTTGAAAAAGAAATTGGTACTATGCTTTTCGCTCGTTCAAGAAATGGCGTAACAATTACTACAGATGGCAGAATATTTTATCAAGATCTTAAGCCAATCATAAATAGTTACTATAAAGCTCTGCAACACGTGCAAACTCACGATAATCAAAAGCAAAAATTAACTATTGGACTGACTTTCTCACCCAATGAAACGACCTTCTTACCGGAGCTTTTGCAGTATTACACATTTAACCACCCAAACGTAAAAGTATTTTTACAATCATCAAATCATAATGACTTAAAGCATTCTCTTTTAAATGAAGATTGTGATTTAATTCTCAATACAAAAGACGATTTTCAAGAATTGCAAGAAATAAAATACGTCGAATTAACATCTGGACATTTTAGTGCTGTGATACCAACCACTAATCCATTATCTATATCTTTAAACTTAGAAGAGCTAGATAATAATTCATTAATCCTTATGGATAGTAACTGGTGTCCACCTAAACAATTTGAACTACAAGAATTATTAATTAAAAAGACTTCAAACCTTGACATTAGTTATGTAAATGACGTATCAACTGCTTATATGATGTGTAAATCTAGCTTGGGAATTAGTATTATGCCAGATTTTATTGCTGGTAAGTCTACAGATTTAGTATCAATTGTTCCTATTAATTACAGCGTCAAATTGAGTTATGGTATTGGAATACTTAATTCGCGCTATAAGGATTATTTAGTCGACTTTATTTCATTTCTAAAAAAAGAATTTTTAATAGTAACTAAGTAAAAAAATCTTATTTTGCTTAAAATAAAACATCCCTGTTAAATACAAAATGATGTATCGACAAGGATGTTTTTATCTATTATTTACATTCACTATACTTCAGCAAATGAATATCATTTGTTCTAATTAATTCAGCAACTTTAGGATCAATTGCCATTGATACTTCCTGCGTACGAGGAATAGTTAAACTGGAAGTATTCAGGATATACTGATCTAAGTATCCTGGATGACAGACCATCATCGGGATTTGTTCATCTTCACTATGCTTAATCATTTCTTCTAAAATTTTATACGGATCATAGTTAGGTCTCATACTTTCCATGAATACGTTAAATTCTGTATTATTTTTAAAATTTAGAGGACTACCATCAAAACTAAAATCAAGAATTGGTAAATCATATCTATCTGCGACAATATGCAACCCTTTAATGAAGTTATCGCTCATTACTGCATGTCCTTCAAAATAGTCAGGTTTACGTCCAATTAAATCCAAAAACCTATGATATTGTGCATCAATTTCTGCAGTAACTTCATCAAGATTAATAATATCTGGTTTACCGTAATTTTCTCTATAAATTTTAGATCTATTAAAATTCCCATTCTCATCAACTAAGCTGGGAACTTCTTCAGCCGAAAGAACTGGTTTACCATTAGTAATATTAGTGTGCATACCATAGTCGATATCCTCATCTTTTAATAAATCTATCCCCATTTGAGTTGAAGGCATGTTTACCATAACTCCCACATTATTAATGATCCCATTATGAATTGAATCATAAATTCCATAGTTTACTGCACGAGAATAACCTAAATCATCAGCTCTTAACAGAATTCGTTTCATTTCTATTGCCTTTCTATTTTGCATCTTCAACATCTTGCCCATTAAATCCTAATAAATAAGTAGCTACAGCAGCAACAACTAGGGCAATTGCACCACTAATTACACCATTAATAATATTAGTTACACTACCACCTACATAAGTAGATAAAGCCAAGAAGTTTGCTACTGGAACTAACACATAAGCAGTTTCATGTACAATCCCTGCATACAATGCACCAGCAAATCCACCAATCATCATACCTATAAATGGGCGTTTATATCTAATAGCTAAGCCATATAAAGCTGGCTCTGTTACACCACCAATAAGGTTAGAAATAAAATATCCCCATGCTAAAGCCTTATTTTGTTTACCTTTAATTTTTAATGCACAACCTAAGGCCATCCCTGCACAAGCCATACTTGCAGCAACACCACCTAAAGTAGCAAAGTTATCATGTCCACCCTGAGTAAAAATTAAAGTCATAGCACTAATAATAACTAAATGCATGCCTGTGAGAACCAAAAGCTCCCAAACAGCACCGATAATAGCTATAGCTATGATAGCCCAAATTCCACCCATTTTGCCGAATGAAAGTAATCCATTGCAGATACCATCACCAATAAAGCCACCAAGTGGTCCTAATACACAGAGAGTAACAGGAACCATAATGGCTATAGTCAAAAACGGTGTCATCATAGTACGCAAAGCTGCTGGCATATGTTTATCAAAGAATTTATAAATATATGACATTACCCAAACACTCAACAATATCGGAACTAATGTACTACCATAATTTACTAGCGTCATAGGAATTCCATATACAGTAAATGGCCTGCCTGCAGTAATTATTTTCACCAGATTTAGGTCGAGCATAATTGCTCCCAAGAACATTCCTAACATTTTAGAAGTATGGAACTGTTTAGCAGATGTATATCCTAAGAAAATTGGAAAAAAGTAAAATCCTGCATCCCCTACAAATGTAAATACCTTATATAAATCACTTGAAGCTGGAGTGATGTTTAACATCGTAGGTCCACAAACTGCTGCAAGCATTTTAAACAATGCAGCTGAAATTAAGATTGGGATTGTTGGGGTTAAAGAACCTGCCACCTTATTTAGCACGATGTTGAAGACTCTTTTAAAAGTCAACTTTTCTTTAGGGTTTTCATCTAGGTTTTCATCTATTGGTGCACCACCAACTAAAGCACCATTACCTGCATCAAGTACAGCCTGGTAAACATCAGGAACCGTTTGCCCAATAATAATTTGATATTGCCCACCTGATCTTGCGACTCCTAAAACACCAGTAATTTTCTTTACTTTGTCATCATCAGGGATGCTAGAATCTTTTAAATTAAATCTTAAACGTGTCATACAGTGCGTAACTGACAATACATTACTTATTCCACCAACTTCTTTCAAAATTTGGCTAGTCATCTCTCTATACTTATCGCTTTTAGCCATGATATTTACCTCTACTCTGCTATAGTCTTACTAATCATTCGATTGATATAAATCATTAAATAAAACATCTCATCATCTGTAGTTTGTGTATGTAATTGTTGATCTATTGTAACCACAATATCTTGTCCACATTTATAAACAGATTTCTTATTTGTAGAAAAATCCTTAATTAAGGATGATGTAATCTCTCCTGAAATTTGTTTATTATCCTGAAGTCTTTGTAAGTAATATTGAAAGTGAATTTTAAATCTATTAAAAGCAAAACTTTTACGATTTATTGTGATATCAAAGTGGCTTTCTATTTTGGTTATAACCATCTGTAATAAGTTATCATTACTGTTTTTATCAATTTTTTCTCCTGAAATTTCAGCGGCATTAATAAAATGCATTGCTATTGCAGTTGCTTCTTCATTAGGGAGAGAAACGTTCAAATCTTCTTGAATCAACTTTAAAGCAATTTGGCCAATAGCATATTCATTAGAATATAAATGTTCAATATCATATGTTAATGAAAAATCAAATGTCAATCCTTTTTTAACTCTTTCTATCGCAAAATTAATGTGATCTGCTAAACTAAAAACAACATTCGATGAAAGATTACTATTTGATTTTTGCCGTGCTAATTGAACAATATGAGCACTCACGGCAAGCACTTCTGAGGGTATCTCTTTTAAAAGATCAATCATTTGTGAACTAACACGATAAAATGTCATATCTATCTTTGAAAGGTCTGTTAATTCGTAGGGAGTTTTAGGAAAACCAATGCCTTTTCCTAATGCAATCAATTCTTGGCCATTGCCATCTTGACAAACAGCTACATTATTGTTGATTTTCTTAATCACTCTCATATTTAATACCTCTAACTATTACATTAATTTTTCCTTACTCTTTACTTCGTTATTGTAACCAATATCAAAATTTAATTGTTTGTCCGTTTCCCCAGTAAAAATTACCATTATCGTATTATCCAGTTTGGCATCCTTAAGTTTTTGAGCATCAACGGAAATTAATTTATCACCTCGATTAACCTGATCTCCTTGTTGTGCAAAAGCTTCAAATCCATCTCCTTTTAAATCTACGGTATCAATACCAATGTGTACTAAGATATCTTTCCCAGCTTTAGTATGAATACCTACAGCATGCTTGGTAGCTGGTAATGAAACGATCTTGCCACTCACTGGAGCAAAAATTTCAATAGTTCCTGAACTAACGTCAGGCTTAATTGCAAAGCCATCCCCCATCATCTTTTGCGCAAATACTGGGTCACTAACTGTACTTAAATCAATTAATGTTCCATTAGCTGGCGCAACAACTTCATTAGGATCTGATTTTAACTTTTTCAAAAAAGCAAGCATTTTTAATTTCCTTTCTTAAACACAAAAAACTCTTTAAAGCAATCACAAACAAGACTAGAGTACTATCCTCTAAACCTTCGTTCGTGGTAATGCCTCAAAGAGTTACAATCCAGTTTACGAATTTCTTTGCATTATTCTGTTCGTTTATTATAGTAACACAATCTCTAATAATTATAAAGCGTTTTCAGATAAAAGCTATTTTTATTTTCTCTGAAGATATATCTTAGTCTCGTAGCCATGTATCCTTTCTTTATTACCTATAATCTCTATACCATTAAATAAATCAGCTAATGGTTCCGTAATGTCTAATGACTGTGTGTTTGTAGACCAGTTTTGTACATAGTAATAGCGATATTTTGAATTTTCACGTACTTGAATTGTAATCTGCTTAGTATATTTTCTAATTGGATAATCTGGCTTAATATCAAACTTTAAGACTAAATCATGATAAAACTTTTCAAGAAAATCATAACTTAATCGACAAGCTAAGTAATATCCATATCCTTCACTACATTTATTTTTAGTTATTGCGGCAATATCTTTATAAAAATCATGCTGATAAGTTCCAAGAACTTCTGCACTATGATTAATTAAAGTTTCACAATAATCATATGCGTTGCCAGTAGTATTACCCCATAGAACTGAATTGCTTTGACTAGGATATAATACATCTGTTTCAAGTGGTTCAATTCCGTATACCTCTTGCAATTGCTTGGGCCACTCGTCCATATAGGCTAAAACATTATCGTCAACAACACCCGAGATGTAAGTTCCAACAACTACACCACCGTTTTTAACGTAAGTTCGAAGCTTGTTCATGTAGGCCTCAGACATTAAGAAATGCATAGGATCAATGATTAATTTATATGAGCTGAAATCGTCGTCAGGTCCAATAATATCCACTGGGATATCATTTTCGTAAAAGTAACGATAGTGCTTCTTAATAGTTGTCCAATATTTTTTGTCACTACTATAACTTTCGCAGTTAGCTAACGCCCAATCATTATCATAGCTATATACAATGGCAACTTTCGCTTTAACATAGCTAGTCTTTACGGCGTCTTTTATCTTTAATAGACCTTCTCCAAGCTTTTTAACATCATGGTAAGCACGTGTCATTTGGGGATGGCGGTGCTCAATTACTGCCCCGTGGAACATCTCACTGCTGCCTCGAGAAGCCCTTAATTGAAAGTACAGTGCACCATCTGAGCCATGAGCAATAGCCTGCATCTCTGATAATTCATGCATCCCGGGGCGTTTTGCTCTGTTTACATTTTGCCAATTAACCCTAGATGGGGTTGATTCCATAACTAAGAAGTTTTGATGTTTTAAGCTTCTATAGAAATCATTCAACAAGCTAACCTTCATCCCTACTTGGTAAGTGCTTTGATAATCATTACCCCAATCTGGGTAAGAATCCCAACTAATAATATCCAAATGCTTTGAAATCTTCTGATAATCTAAACCATTAAATACCTTTAATTCTGCACCACCAGCCATCATATTAGTAGTAACAGGAATATTAGGGGTTAGTTTTTTTAAAGGTTCTATTTCATTATCAATAAATGAAATAGATTGATCAGTTACGAATCTGTTCCAATCTAAATTCATTCCTTTATTGCCTGTCTCACTCTTAGGTCCAGGTGCCGTGATTTCATCCCAACTATCATAATAATGACTCCAAAAAGTAGTCCACCATGCATGATTTAAATTATCTAAAGTATGATATTTCCTTTGTAGAAACTTTCTAAAGTTTTCTTGGCATAAATCACAGTAACATACACTAGAATATTCATTTGAAATATGCCAAAGAATTAAGCTTTTGCGCTTACCAAAATGTTTTGCAAGTTTAGTATTTATTTCGTGTACCTTTTGGCGATAAATTGGTGAAGAAATGCAGTGATTATGACGTCCACCAAACTTTCTCCTTATACCATCGCTATCTACCCTTAATACTTCTGGGTATTTTTTGGCTAGCCATGCTGGACGTGCACCTGATGGGGTTGCCAGAATTACATGTCCATGCATTTTTTCAACTCGATCAAAGATATCGTCTAGCCAATCAAAGGTATAGTTTCCTTCTTTAGGTTCTAGCTTTGCCCATGAGAATACACCTACTGTAACAGTGTTAATATTTGCAGCTTTAAATAGTGCAAAATCTTGATTAAGAATTTCAGGTGTATCCAGCCATTGTTCCGGATTGTAGTCTCCACCATGGAGAAATTCATTGATATTTAGTTTTGTCATTTTAATTACCCTTATTTGCGCAAAAAGCTGTGACTTTCATTGTCGCAGCTTTTATAACTTATTTTTCCATTTTAATTTGGTATATATAAGATTGAAAATCACCGATTAATTCAGCTGTGTTCTTATTAGCACCATTAAATTGATATGGTTCACGTAAGCCACGCCTCTTCAGGATTGACCCACTCAGTTTAACTTTATTAACTTGATATTCTCGATCTTGATTAACATTTAGTATAGAAAAGTACCGATTAAGTGCATCATTAGCTCTTGCAAGCTTACGATAAAAGCCAATAATCATATTTTCCTCATTACTTACTTCAAATGCATAAGTATTCTTGTCTTCAATAGGTAAGAGGTTAGAAAATTTACCATTAACTAGCAAATCTCTCTTTTGTTTATACCAGTTGATTTGATTACGAATTTTTTGCTTATCAGAGGGGGAAAGTTTATTTAAGTCAAGTTCGTAACCTAATGGACCAAAACTGGCAAAATCTTGACTAAACTTTAAGTTAGTATTTCTCCCTACCTGTCCATTTGGAATATCAGACACATGATTACTAAAAGTTGATAATGGATAGGCTAGAAGTGTACCTTGCATAATGTCAAGTCTTTCGACCGCATCACTATCATCACTAGGCCAAATTTGAGGGCTATAATACATAATTCCTAAATCATACCTACCTCCACCACTTGCACACCCTTCAATTAATAAATTAGGGAAATTTGTTAGTAATTTACTGTATAGTTCATAAACTCCTTTGATATATCGGTGGAAGAACTCACCTTGTGGTAAGTTCTGCTTTTTCAAGTATGGTGAATATGCCTCAGTAATGTATCGATTCATATCCCACTTAATGTAGTCTACTTTACAATCTTCGATAATTTTGGCCATCTGCTGATAAATATTATCCACTACTTGCGGATTGGAAAAATCTAATACATATTGTCCTCTGCCAATTGCAGCTCTTGAGTAAGGATGGCGCACAATCCAATCTGGATGACTCTTATATAAAGATGTATCAGGAGATATCATTTCAGGCTCAAACCATAATCCAAATTGCATTCCCATTTGGTGTAACTTTTGGCTAAAATGATTTAATCCCCTAGGAAACTTTTTGCGATTAACCGTCCAATCACCCAAAGATGTGTTATCAGTGTCACGATGACCGAACCAACCATCATCTAAAACAAAGCATTCCATCCCTAAAGCTTTACCTTCTTTAGCTAATTGAAGCAGTTTTTCTTCATTAAAGTTAAAGACATAAGCTTCCCAACTATTGATTACAATTGGGCGTTTTTCATATTGCCATTTTCTATCTATTACATATTTTTGAGTAAAATAATGTGTTTCATTCATTAAGCCGTTATAGCCATTTTCAGTAAAAAACATCACTCCTTCCGGTGTTTTAAATGATTGTCCAGGTTTTAATAGCCAACGAAAGCCACTTGGATTAATGCCTGTCATTACCCTCGTAACTCCCCATTCATTCACTTCAGCTTGACTAATGAAGTTACCTGAATATATCAAATTGCTAGCATATATCTTTCCTTGATTAAGTCCAACTTTCTTTTCTGTTAAGGCAATAAATGGATTTTGGTGGTGGCTGCTAGCACCCCGTAAAGATTCAACTTTAGTAATACCTTGAATCAAGGGACGTTTCTTAATGTGACGTTCCTTCAGCCAAGCCCCAGATAACTGCAAAAAATCCCAATTATTATTATCTAAAGTAAATAGGCTGCTTTGCATATTAGTGAGATAAACTATATTTTCTCCTAAGTTCTTTATCTGAGCACTTCTAACAATTGCACTACTATTTTTAAAAATTGTATAGTTTAAAATTAATTCAAGTTGATGTTCTTTATCTACCAACCTAATGCTTAAAGTCTCTGATTCTCCGACTTCTGCATAACTTTTAGGAAAGTCTAAAGTACGTTTTTTTATGTTATTAATCTTATAATCTTCAAACTCAAAACTAGGATAGAGATATTCATTGCCATTATCTAAGTTAATAGCACCTTCACGAAAGTCAGAAGTGCCATTAACAGGAAATTCCGACTCATGATCTGCCAAAGAAAAGTTAGGGATATCAGGAGAATATTTTACAGTACCTGCTGATTTGCTTTTATCACATTTAAGATATTCTAAATCTTCCCGTGTTAACTCTCCTAATTCTCTGCCATAGTAAAGATGTCCTAGTTCACCATTTTCCATGATGTAGAATAGGTAGCTAGTCTTATCGTTATGAAGATGAAAATATTTATTAAAAAGATATTCAATCATTTTATCTGCCTAATTCAGTGCTAAATTTTCTAATTGTTGCATTCTTTTTTTCATGCCACGATTATAGAAAAACTTGTATAGTAATTTCGCCAAGAAAAAGTAACTTTGACCGCGAAAAGTAGTTACATTAGTTCTTTCCGAATAATCTAACTCATTACTTCCATTAGGGCTTTTTTTAAATTTAAATGTTTGAGTAATATCATGATTACCGACTTGATGAGTTACTAATTGAAATTCCTCATTAGGGATAATCTTTGTAACTTCCATTGTCGTTACTGAGTCATGATTTATTTTTGTTTTTAGTGTAGTGTTAATTTTATCCCCTACATGCAGTTCTTTAATACTCTTATCATGCATTTGAAAGTATTCAAGCTGTGTATTCAACAAAGTTTGATACATTTTTTGAGGATCAGCTTTGTAGAAATATCTATAAGTTAAGGTATTAGTATTCATTCTATTAACTCCTCATTCGTCTATTTGGCCATGTTAGCTTGCTCATCTTTTAAGTAAGATTTATCAAGAGCTATTAAGAATGGAACAAAAATGAAGGTCATAACCACTACGTCAACCAATTGTAAAATTGCCCCAGCAATTGAACCTGTCCCAAGCCAACCAGAAATGAAAATAGGTGTTGACCAGACTACTGTAGCACCAATAGGATGAGGTACTAGCCCAATTGCTATTGCAGCATATGAAATTGCTGTAGAAGCCATTGGAGCTAAAATCCATGGTATAAAGGTTATTGGATTCAAAACCATTGGCAATCCATATGTCATAGGTTCAGAAACATTAAAGATAGATGGAACAAGGACCGTCTTCATAGTTGTCTTCATTCTTGCAGAACGTGCAAGCCAAAAGGCAAAGACTATAGCAATACCTAATTGCAAACCTTGACATACGAATACACCCATGAAAGTAGTATTAATAATATGTGGTAAATGATTTGGATCTACACCGTTGCGGTATGCGTTATAGTTTTGAAGTGCTAAAGAATCCATGATAGGCTGAATAATTGAGTTAACTAACAAGGTACCATGAATACCAAACCACCAAAAGAGCTGTGTAAAGAACACTGCAAACAAAACTGCTGGAAGTGTATCACCCAATCCCATTAATGGTTGTTGCAAAACTTTATAAACAAAATCAATCGCATCTTTGTAAGATGTAAGCGTAAATACATAGCGAATAATATTTGCTAACAAAAGTGGTGCAGCACCTGGAATAATGGCAACAAATGATTGTCCAATCATTGGAGGGACTGAATCTGGCATTTTAATAGTAATGTTGGCCATACTAATGCGGCAATATATTTCACAAGAAACAATTGCCACGATAATAGCAACAAACATACCTTGTGCACCCAATTGATTAATTGGGAAAAATGCACCTTGTGTTTTATCATTACCAACTAAAGCAAGCATTAAAAATGATGATAATGATATTGCACCAGCAAATATCTGAGACTGCTTATAGTGCCCTGCTAATTGATAAGCAACACCAAAAGCAATAAACATTGCTGAAATATTCATAGTTGCATTACCAACAGGTGCAAAGAAGTCATTAAAGAACTTTAATACTCCTGGCGACAGAAATTTTGCAAAACCAAAAGTTTGCGGTAAGTTTTGAATAATTACCATGATTGCTCCAAACATTGTAGCTGGAAAAGCAATCATCATTCCATCACGTAAACTAGTTAAATATTTATTTTTTCCAAGCATTGATGCAAACGGTACGAGTCTTTTCTGCATCCAATCTAAAAAACTTTTCATAATGTTCTCCCAAGTTAATGAAATCGCTTACTGTTTACATTTATTATTATAAATGTTTATAATTTGTTTACACAATAACCAAATAAAAAAAGTTATAACTTGCTATAACTTTTCCATAACAGACTCTCTTAAATTAAATTTACTTCGACAAGTAATGACTAATGGCATTGCATTTTCTTCTTCGATCATCATGTCTCTAACTAATCTAACAGCTACATGCCCCATTTGTTTTGAATCCATATATACGCTAGATAGAGCAGGAGTCAAATACCTATTTAACTCAACATCATCAAAGCTGACTACAGAAACTTCTTCTGGAATCTTAATATTATGATTTTTGAGCGCTTTATAAACCCCTAATGCCATTGGATCACTGCCAACTAGAATAGCAGATGGCAATTCTTGACTTTCATTGATAATTTGATTGCAGAGATTATAACCATCTTTTATAGTCCAATTTCTTATATATAGATGTTCGTATTTATTTAATCCTTTCACTTTCATCCAATTAGAATAAGCTAAGGCTCTTTTTTCAACTTCTAAGGGTACAGTTTTTCCTTTAATATCTACTACATTTGCCCTTCCTCCCACATAAACTATATTTCTATGTCCTAGCTTATATAAGTAATTCAATATTTTTGTGGTTTGATTAGTGAAATCATTTTGAATATAAGTACAATCATCTAAAACTGGATCAGCATCTACTAAAACGATATTTTTATTGTAGTTCTTCAATTTTTCAATTGCATCATTGGTCATCTGCCCTACTAAAATAATTGCTCCATATTTAGAAAGTAGATCTAAATTTTTTTCTTTGTCGTGCATTCTAAACACAATATCTGTTTCTAAGCGCCATTTATCAGCTTCTTCAATAATTCCATCATGAATATTTTGAAAATAGGGATCTTGTGCTTCATCTTTTTCAGAATGTCTTAAAATAAGACCTATATTCATTCCTTTATTTTCTTTAGGTCCGGACTTATTTTTTGATTTGTTGTATTTTAATTTTTTAGAAACTTCTATAACTCGCTTTCTAGTATTTTCATTAATATGAAAACTCTTATCGTTATTTAAAATCCTTGAAACACTAGCTGGTGAAACCCCAGCCATTTTTGCAACATCTCTTATACTAGGCATAATTAAATATCTCTTTTTCTATTTTTTGTTTATGTTTACCAAAATATTGTAAACATTATTTCAATTTTTATAAAGATCTATTGCTCAAATATATCATACTAAAATGCATCTCTTACAACTTTTTTCATGTAAGGGATGCATTTACTTCATCTTAATTACTATTATGAGGAGGAGATATTGCAACGCTCTCTTTATATTTAAGCTGATTACTACCCATTTGTTACATAACTTTTTTAAATGTTTAAAAAGTATTATGGTACATCCCCACAAGAGTATCGTAGAAAATATGTGTTATAAAGGAATTAAAACAAGCCATTGAGGGCGCTAACAATGGAGTTTATGGTCATGTCTATGATTCTGTAGAGAAATTTAGAAAGCGAAATTCTGAATAGTGAAAGTAATAATTACTAAACAGTATGATCGCGCTGAAAAGAAAAATGAAGTCCTAAATAATTGCAAACAGGCTATTAATTTAATAAAGCCCGATCCTATCTACCATCGTTAGGACCGGGTTTTATTATAATCTATTATGACACGTTTATATTTTACTTATCAAAATCAGATAAATTATTGTATTTAGTATCTAAACCGTTGCTAAACCAACGACCATTCATAACCTTGCTAATAATATTCTTCTTTTGCGCAGGAGTAACTGAAGTATCTTGATCCATTGCGTTTAAAATATCTTGATCAGTATAAGTTTTAGACTTCATCTTAATTTTTGAATAATCTTTATCAGCATCAATGTTTAACACTGGTGCATTTTGCTTTTTATATGGCTTCCAATCGACGTTATTCTTATTTGAAGAACCGTCTTTAGAGATCATAAAGTTATAGATATAATTTTGGAATGCTGCTAACATTGCACGTGCACCGTCACTCTTGTATGCATCCCCCACTACTAACTTATAACTAGTATTATTAGTATCTAGCATTGGTACAAATACACCATGATAGGCACCATAAGTTGCCATTGTTGGACCAACGACTTTTATGTCATTACCAAAATCTATGTTCATACCATAGATATTAGCCTTATAGCCTTGTTTAAGCATCTTATTAGCCGAATTTTCTACATTAAAACGTCCGTATAATTCACCACCATACTTAAATCCAAATTGATATTGTGGATCAGTAAGCAATTTTCCATCAGCTAAAGTCTTAGCAAAGTATGGGTCATATGCTTCAAATAATGAAAATTCTCTAGATCCAGAAGTCATTACTACCGGAACTTGATTGTACTTTTTGGTATCAAAACCATTCTTAGGAATCACTACACCATCTTTATAAAGATGCGGAAATACAGACATTCTAATACTTGCATTTCCCATTAACTTAGCTAAATCTGAAGCTTTTATGTTGTACAGAAATTTTCTAACTGCTTTTTGATCAGACTTGTTAGTACTTGTTAACCATCTTACAGCTTCCGCTTCTGTCTTTGCTTTACCTGATTTAACAGCTAATGGTGCAATAGCCTTAGCAAAAACTTGTTGGCTCTTAACCGTATCTGACGTAGTCATCCCTCCTGAAAAGGCAATTGCTTTATTAAATTTACCTTTAAAAATTGGAGAAATTAACATTGCCATTACATCACGACCACCAGCAGAAAAGCCAGCTACTGTAACATTATTTTTATTACCACCAAAGTATTTTGCATTTTTTTGAACCCAGGTTAAAGCTTTAGCCATATCTAGCAAAGCATAATTACCTGAATTTTTTTGCTTAGAACCGTTTTTTAATGCAGAAAGCGGATTAAAACCTAATACTCCTAAGCGATAATTAATTGCAATATAAATAGCATCATGTTTCTTAATAAAAGAGGTACCTGGAATTTCTGTAGAAGATCCAGTTTGGTTATTACCACCATGAATATATACGATTACTGGTAGGTTCTTCTTATTAGTATTTGGCCGATAAATATCAAGAGTTAGTGCATTTTTTTCAGAACCACTTACCGTGCCTGAATTATATTGAATAGCGGAAATTGATTTAGTGGTATTTTTCACGCCTTTCCACTTTTTAGGATTATTTGGCGCTTGCCAACGATTCTTTCCTGAAACTGAACCCCCATATGGAATTCCTTTCCACTGCAATACTCCACCATCTTTTTGACCCTTAACTTTACCAAATTGTGTTTGTCGAATAGTTGTTGCTGCTTTAGCTTGATTCATGGTACCTAAACCTATCCCCACTAAAGTAGCTATTACAAAGGAACTACCAATAAGTTTTAATTTCATTTTTAATCTCCTTCAAAGTCTATTTCTTACGCTTTTAAGTTTATATTTGTAAGCGCTTTTAATAAAGGGAGAAAATTGACTTAAAAGGGTCAAAAATTAACTTTTTCGCAACTGATTGGGAGTAATATGATACTTCTTTTTAAACTTATTTCGTAGTGATCGAGTATCAGAAAAACCAACCAACTTAGCGATTTCCTTTATTGATAGATCTGTTCCTTGTATTTGTTCATAAGCATATTTTAAACGAATATCTTGAAGATACTGCATAATGCTAGTACCAGTTTGTTGTTTAAATACACGAGATAGGTAGGCAGCTGAAAATGAAAAATGATCAGAAATACTTTTTAATGTTAACTTCCTTTCATAATATTTTGAAAGATAACTCAAAACTTTCTTACTTAGTTCCTGTAATTTAATATCGTGCATATCTCGATTGCATGTATCTGCCAGACAATATATAAAAAGCAAACTTAATAGTGTCAAAACATGACCATGTTGATTTAATTTCCTAATATTATCTGGTAGATTTCTTGCCTCATAAATAGCATACAATTCTTTTTTTATACTGTTTAAAGCACTTTGCGAACAATTAGACGTTATAAACTGATGATGCAAAAATTGAGGATTATAATTCTCTACTACTTCTATTGGTATCAGTAATACTATCGATTTTCTTTCAGATATATTTTTATAATTGTTGACACTGTGAATTTGACCAGAATTTACAATTATAAATTCATTATCAGTAATAGTGTATGTTTTCCCAGCTACATGGTAATCTGCTTGACCATGAATTGTGTAATCTATTTCAATAGATCTATGCCAGTGTGGTGGTATTTCTAAGCCTAGACCTTCAATGATATTCAGTTTATACGGTAGTCCAGGATCTGTTGTTACTAATTCATGTTTCATTTTTTCTTTTTCATCACAGCTTTTATAGCACGTTGTTTAATAGCATTAGAATCTATTTTACTAATCTTTTCATATCCCCTTGCTAATACATCACATATAAATAGCTGTGATGTCTGTCCAGCAACTGATCCAATTGATGAAAATTCTCCGGCAGCAGTCTGGAGTTTAGCATCACCTAGTTTGGCAATTGGCGAAAGTAATTCATTAGTAATAACAATAATATTTGAACCATTATTTTTAGCTAATTTTAGAGAATCGTAGGTATCTTTGGTATGACCAGACAATGATAAACCTACTACTACATCATCTTTGTTAAGAAGATTACTTACTTGAACTTGTATATGCGGATCAGGTTCAGCATGTGCTATTAATCCAATTCTTAGCCATGTTTTTGCAAAATCACGTGCAGATTCTCCAGAATGGCCAACACCAAATATATAAACATTTTTAGCTTTAATTAACAGGTTTATGGCCTTATCCAATTCCTGCATATTAATTAGACTTCTTGTTTTTTCAATTGCAGTTACAAGCAATGACTCACTTTTATCAATATAATTATCTTGCGATTTTTTATTTTCAGATTCCATAGATTGTTTAGCCAAAGCTATTTTTAAATCTGAGAATCCAGAAAAACCTAATTTTTTGCATAGTCTTATTATTGTTCCATCGCCAGTTGCTGTAACTTTTCCCAGTGCTTTGATAGTATCGTAAATTACTTTATCGTTGTTAGTAATAATATAATTCACTAATTTTTCTTCAGATTTTGTTAATTCATCCCTATGTTGATTTACTATCTGAATAAAATCCATCTAATAACCTCGTTTCCTATTATCCGCATAATAAAGCGGTTACAAAAAATGTTGCATATCATCATGTATAGAGTTAAAATTTATTTGGAGGAAAACTCCAAAAAATATATATTTTGGAGTAAAAAGTGCAATGAAAAAAGAAGAATTTATTCAAAAAATCCATGGTGGATTAATAGTATCTTGTCAAGCTTTACCTGGAGAACCCTTATATACACCCGAAGGTGGAATAATGCCATTAATGGCTAAAGCTGCACAAGAAGCTGGGGCCGTTGGTATAAGAGCAAACTCTGTAAGGGATATCCAACAAATTAAAAAAATTGTTAATTTGCCTATGATCGGCATCATCAAAAAAGATTATCCACCCGAAAAACCTTATATTACAGCAACTATGAAAGAAGTTGATGAATTAGTTGAAACTGGTATTGAAGTGATCGCAATTGATGCAACCCTTAGAAAAAGGCATGACGGGTTAACAATATCCGAATATATCGACAAAATTAAAACAAAATACCCTCATCAGCTATTAATGGGTGATTGTTCTAACTTCAAAGAATGTAAAAACGCCTATGAAGCTGGAGTTGACTTTGTTGGGTCTACTCTTTCAGGCTATACTGATGAAAGTCCTAGATCAGATCATCCTGACTTCGATCTAATTCAAGCAGTTGTAGATGCCGGCATGGATTTAATTGCAGAAGGGAAAATACATACTCCAGAGCAGTTAAAGAAAGTCATAGATATTAACCCAACAGGAATTGTTGTTGGTGGCGCAATTACTCGTCCACTGCAAATTGCTAGAACTTTTACTTCTGTTTTTGATAAAAAATAGCTTTCCTTACGAAAGGAGGAAAATCTGATGTCCAAACGTTCCTCGAAGATTAATCAATCTCTTTCCCAATTGGGTCAAGCTTTTATGCTGCCTATTGCAATCTTACCAGTTGCGGGTCTTTTACTAGGTCTTGGTGGTGCCTTAACCAATGATGCAGCTATTCATACATATTCATGGTTAAATCAACAATGGTTACAAACCATCTTAAAGATTATGAACTTTGCCGGTAATGCTGTGTTCAGTAATTTAGCCTTGATCTTCTCAATTGGATTAGCTGTTGGACTGGCCAAAGGTGATAAAGGCACAGCGGGACTAGCTGGTGGAGTTGCATACCTTGTATATTCTGCTACTATTGCTGGATTCTTGCAATTGTTTAGTCCTAAAAACACCATTGATACGGGAGTTTTAGGTGCAATAGTTATTGGCTCTACAGTAGCTTATCTACATAATCATTATAGAAAAGTGCAATTACCTCAATTTTTAGGATTTTTTGGTGGTTCAAGATTTATACCAATAATTTCATCTTTAGTAGCTATCGTTATTGGCGCAATTTTCTTCGTTATTTGGCCACCAATTCAATCTTGGCTAACATCAGCAGGTTATGCAATTGCTAAAATGGGTAGTTTTGGCAGTTTCTTGTATGGATTTTTATTAAGATTAACTGGTGCAGTTGGATTACACCATACTATATATCCTATGTTTTGGTACACTGCTCTTGGTGGTACTGCAGATGTTGCTGGCAAGACCGTTGTTGGTGCACAGAATATCTTCTTTGCTCAATTAGCTGATCCTAATCATCATGGGCTATTTACTTATGGTACCCGCTTTTTTGCTGGTAGATTTGCTACAATGATGTTTGGCTTGCCAGGCGCTGCCTTAGCTATGTATCTTTGTTTACCAAAGATTAACCGTAAAAAAGACGGCGGTTTATATTTATCAGGTGGTTTAACTTCATTCTTAACTGGTATCACTGAACCTATCGAATATACTTTTTTATTTGTAGCTCCTTGGCTATATGTAATCCATGCCTTCTTAGATGGGGTTTCATTCTATGTTGCTGATATCATGAATATTAGAATTGGGAATTCATTCTCAGGAGGATTCATTGACTATTTACTATTTGGAGTTTTACAAGGACAAGATAAGACTAATTGGCCTAACGTACTCATTATGGGTATAATTTGGTTCTTCTTATACTTCTTCATCTTTACACTATGTATCAAAAAGTTCCATGTTGGAATTCCTGGTATGGAAGTCACGGAAAATAAAGAAGCCGAGTCAATTCTAACCAATTCATCAACAACTGATAATAAACTATTTAATGAATCAGCCGCAATTATTACTGCACTAGGCGGTATTAATAATATTGAAACTGTATCAGCTTGCGCAACTAGGCTTCGTGTGTCACTGAAAGACAATAATATTATCAATGAAGATGTATTTAAAATGTTAGGCGCTCCTGGTGTCTTAAAAGTTGGTAGTGGTATTCAGGCTATCTTTGGTGGTAAAGCAGATATCTATAGTCAAGAAATTAACGACATTCTTACTAACCCCTCTGTATTAGAAAACACAAAATCGATTAATACAGTATCTCCTGCCCCATCTATCAAACCAACAGCAGAAAAGCATAACGAAACAATAAGCTTCTCTGCTCCAGTTAATGGGATATACACTGATTTAGGCAATGTAAAGGATGATGTCTTCTCAAAGAAAATGATGGGCGAAGGATTCGCAATAATACCTTCTGATGGATTAATCTATAGCCCCATAAATGCAAAAATCACTTCAATATTTAAAACAAAGCACGCTATAGGTCTAATTACTGACGATGGCTTAGAGGTATTGTTACACCTAGGTCTTGATACTGTAGAACTTGAAGGAAAGCCATTTGATATTAAAGTAAAGACTGGCGATACTGTTACAACTGAAACTTTAATTGCTCAGATGGATATTGATCAAATAAAGAAACATGGAAAAGATCCTATAGTTCTAACTCTAATAACTAATTCAGCTACAAATGTTGCATCAGTTGTTAAAGAGACATCAAATGGAACTACAGTATCATCTAAAAAGAAAGTATTTGAAGTAAGAACTAAATAATTTTTTTAAAATTGCTTATTTAACATGTTAAAAAGCGGAATCCCAGCTATAGTATAGCCAAGGTTCCGCTTTTTGTGGCTTATTGATTAATGGAATTGCATTCCCCCCCCATCAATCTCTAAAGTTTGACCAGTCATGTAGTCTGAATCGCTACTTGCTAAAAAAGCAACGCCATTTGCCACATCTTCTGGTTTAGACAATCTATTTAATGCTATGCCTTCAGAACAGATTTTTATACCAAATTCATCATCTTTACCTGCTTGCTTCCCTAATTTATGTGCGATACTTCTTAGTAATGGTGTATCTACTTGACCAGGGGCGTAACAATTTACTGTTATTCCTTGTGATGCTAATTCTTTTGCTACCGACTGAGTTATACCACGTACAGCGAATTTCGACCCACTATAAATTACTGATCCATATGAACCCACTACTCCAACTTGTGAACTACAGTTAATTATTTTTCCAATAATTTCTATGTCTATGCGTTTCTTCTTTTTATAGTAATCACTTGACCAAAGCAAGTAAATTGTTCTATTCAATAATTTAACTAATTTAAAAATATTTGCCGTTTTTTGCGTAATTTATGATGGAGGATAAATCTACCTCCTTCCAATAAATTACGAAAGGACGTATCAAATGCTAAGAAGA
The DNA here is from genome assembly GCF_017874575.1 of Lactobacillus colini. Lineage (GTDB taxonomy): Bacteria > Bacillota > Bacilli > Lactobacillales > Lactobacillaceae > Lactobacillus > Lactobacillus colini. The sequence goes on from NZ_JAGGLU010000007.1 coordinate 61,277, forward strand.
AGTTATCTAGCCGGTGACTTTAAACAAGATCTGACACTTGATCCAATCTTTGGTTATGTGATGAGCAAGAAAGAAAATTGCTTGCATCTCTTGCAAATGGCACTACCAGAATTAGACATTCAAGAGATCGTTGACATCTCACCGCAAAAGCCGATTGACCTGAACTTATTTGAAAAGACATCAAGACTAGATGTCTATGCTAAGGATAAGCAAGAGCGAGTTTATGATATTGAGATGCAGAACTTGCCGGTTGATTTTTTGACTAGGAGGGCTTGGTATTATCTACGGCAGTTAAATATACCTAAGCCCGGAGAAAATTATGACCACGTTAAGGCATCATATGTGATCTTCTTTTGTATGTTTGATCCCTTTAATGAGGATAGAGCAGCTTACAGATTTGACTTTACTGAACAAAGAAATCATAATTTAACTATAGAGAATGTAGGACATTTGTTATTCTTTAATGCAAAGGGCAAGGATAGAAACAATATAACACCGCAAATGGCGGAATTCTTAGATTATTTAAATGGTCAAGTATCTAAGAAGCCAAGTAAGTATATCATTCAACTAAATGACGACATTAAAGAATACACGAGTAAATCGGAATGGGGCGAGATTATGAATCAGATTGCTTTAATGAGAGAGAATATTCAAGAAGATGATAGACGTGAGGCTGTATCAAAAATGATTGAATTATGCCGTGAAGATTTTAATCTTGATGATAACAAGATATTATCATTATTGACTAAAAGATATGGTGATGACTTCACTAAAGATCAACTTCAAGAGATGATTGAACAGACCAAATAAAATTATTAAGGCGGCTGAAAAGTCGCCTTTTTTATCAACAATGTTTACTGTGGTGCGGCAACTATCCTGCTTAATTTCCATCATCAAGTATTCCAATACTCCCTTTTCAATTACAGCTTTATTGATGTTCTCAATTTGCTTTTCACACAAACACTGCATTATATCATTCTGTATATACGTCAGCTATTTACTTGACTAAGGTTGCATTTATATTACTTTATGTAAAAATATCGTCTTTAATCGATAAACTATTCGTTTTAATATTTTTTATCTATTATAGTCGATAAAAAATATATTTTTTTGATTTTATAGAATATATTAGATAAAATTTAAGTAAAATATCCATGATGGAGTAATAAAATGATACAAAGACCTAGTTACATGAAATTTTTTAATGAGTTTAAGGATTCTGAATTTATTAAAGTGATTACAGGAGTTCGACGCTCAGGAAAAACATATCTAATGAATATGTTTATTGATGAACTTAAGAAGTCTGGTGTAAAAGATGACCAAATTATTCATATTAATTTTGAAAGTATGCAATATTCTAAAATTCATACGGCACAAGATTTATACGATTATGTAAGTGTCAGAAAATTAGACGATCAGAAAAATTATTTATTTTTTGATGAAATTCAATACGTTAATGAATGGGAAAAAGCCATTAATAGTTTTCGGATTGACTTTGATTCAGATATTTATGTTACTGGTTCTAATTCACATTTACTTTCAGGAGAATTGGCAACACTATTATCTGGTAGATATGTTCAGCTGACTATTTATCCAATTTCATTTGCGGAGTTTTTTAATTATAAAAATGGTCAATACTTCCAAGAAAATGAACTATTCGAACAATATCTTCAAGTTGGTGGCTTTCCTAATTCAATCCTAGCGCCAAGTGAGGAGTTTCGTAACACTGTATTGCACGATATTTTTAATACAATTATGTATCGCGATGTAGCACTACGTTCCACTGTCAAGAATGAACGAGCAATTACTGTGCTTGCAGAATATATGATGAGCGAAGTTGGAAACTCCGTTTCAGCAAACAAGATAGCCAATAATTTAAAATCTAGCGGCTTTAAAATTAGTACAGATACTGTTATTTCATATATGAATCTTTTAGAACAAGCATTTATATTCTATAAGGCTCGCAGATATGATCTTCGTGGTAAAAAGTGGTTACAAACTTTAGGAAAGTATTATGTAGTCGATAATACTTTACGCAATATTCAACTTAATCGTTCTTCTCACGATAATTTAGGGCATACTTTAGAAAATATTGTTTATATTGAGTTATTGCGACGTGGATATCAAGTTGATGTGGGAAATTATGATAATAAAGAAATAAATTTTATCGCACGCAAAGGCGAAAAAATTGAGTACTATCAAGTAACTTTGCAATTACCCGTTGGTAGCAATCGTGAAACTGATAATCTACGATTTATTCCAGATGGCTACCCAAAAACAGTACTGTCTCTTAATGCTAATGATGAAGGCGTTATTGATGGCATTCAGGTTAAGTATGTTCTTGACTGGCTTTTAGGAAAATAAAAACTTAAATTAAGGTATAAATGTTGTATAGTAAGTGACTTTCAGATCATTTACTATATTTTTTTAATTGTCTAACTTTCTGAACATAAAAAAATCCTACCCCCCCGTGGATAAATTTATATATTTGGGAGGTAGGATTGTATCAACTCTTTTATTGCTTTATCTATTATCTTGCATCCTCAGGTATACCAGCATAAAGTCTATTTACGATTACTTCTACTGGTTCAATTTCATGAATCATAGAGATACCTAAGCCAAATGAAGCAATACCTTTATCTAGCTTGCCGAATAACATACCTTGACGCAAGTCGTCATAGCCACCAGCTGCATCCCAGATTTCATTAGCTGTAGCTCCTGCTTTATCCATTTCAACTAATTTATCTGGTAATTCACCTGAAAGTGAACGATAGAAACTATTAGGTGCTCTAAACATTAACATTTCTTCCGCATTTGTAGTTAACATTCTTTCTTTAATATTCTGAGCCATTGGTGCTTCTTTAGATGCCAAAAACGCTGTCCCAGCATAAATTCCTTCAGCTCCAAGTGCAAAAGCAGCCTTAGCGGTTCTTTCATCAGTAATACCACCTGCGGCAATTACAGGCACCTTATCTTCAGTAGCATCAACTGCCATTGGAATTGCAGAGAACGTCCCTACTGTCTTGCTAGGAACTGTACCACCTTCGTCAAAGCCGGTCGCGATAATTGCATCAACACCGCCTTTAATAGCGTTTTTTATTACAGTTGGCTCTGGATCCATTGGTCTAAATAAGACTTTTATTCCAGCATCATGGAAGCGCTCTACCCAACCAGGGATAAAAATTCCACTCCACATTACAACCTTAATATTCTCTTCTTTAGCTAAATTTAAAAGACCATTGGTTAATAGATCTGCATCTAAACCGAGTTCTTCATTACTATTTTTATCTGCTGATAAAATAGCTTTACCTAAATCCTTTATATCAGTTGTTTTATCGCTGTTCTGACTAGCTCCTGAACTAGTATCTACTGTCTTTTTCTTAATTGGCATTGGACTAATTGTTAACCCAAATGGCTTATTGGTTAGCTTCTTTGTCTTTTCAATTTCTTGCTTAGTAAAAGCTAAACTCTTTTCAATATTAGCTTCATAATGATCTATGCCTGCAGACATACCAATGATACCTAAACCACCCGCATTTGAAACTGCAGCAACTAATTTTGCATCTGTTAAATAAAACATTGAAGCTTGAATGATCGGCTTTTCAGTTCCGATAACTTTTGTAACTCGATTTACCAAGGTTATAACCTCCTATTTATAATCATCTTTCTAAATGATATTATAATAGTTAGTAAGCGCTTAATCTAATAACTATTGAGCTAGTAATTATAACTAAAAAGGAATAATCATGAGTAAAAGAATACTATATCAAATCTTACAAGCAACGCAATACTCTAAAACCATATCTGAAATTGCAGAAAAGCTTTATTTTAGCCAACCTTATTTGTCAAAAGTACTTAAAAATGCCGAAAAAGAATATGGCGTAACTCTAATTAAAAGAAATACTACACCTATTTCGCTAACTAATTCTGGTCTAATTGTTTTACAACACCTCCAAGTAATTTTAAAGACTGAAGATGACTTAGAACACGCTCTAAAAAATCAAATTACTACTATGTCAATTAAAATACTAGTAACTAATCCATTTCTGTATGATTTAGTTCTAGATTTAATGACACCATACATATTGGAAAATTCAAATATAGCTTTTGAAATTAATGCTTATCCAATAACTAACAGTTTAAAAGCAATTCAAGATCATAGTTTTGACATTGCAATTGGTCGACGATACATAGATGAACAAGTAATTACCAAAAAAATTCCTCAAAATCAGGTTTTCACATTTATATCCAATAGTTGTGAAGTTTATGATTCAAGTAAATTAATTTTGCCTTTCAAATCTGAATATTTAGAAAGCCTAAAAGATGCTAGCTTTGTAGCTCCCGAAAATTCTGATGGCATTCAAAATTATATCCTTAATCGATTTACTGAAGTAGGCATTCAAGTAAAAAATACTATCAAAGTTGATACTGTTAGTCATGCATGCTTAATGGCCAAGTCCTTAGGACATACTGCAATGACTCTAGTTAGCAATTATGTTGCTGAAAAAATTGCTGGCAAAAACAACTATAACTTAATGGCTTTACCTGATGATACCCTGCACTTAGACAATGCCATCATGACTAATCAAGAATCACGACTTGAGGTTAAAAAGCTAGCTCAATATTTACAACGAGAAATTACTAGTCAAATTAATCAAGAAAACGAGTTACTCACACTTTCGACTGCATACTAAAAGCATCCCCTTTAGAAATTATCGAGGATGCTTAGCTTGCACGTTAAGATCAGCTCTTATAGTCTTTTATTAATTTATCGATTTTTTACTAGCTCTTTGTCAGTCTTTTTCTATTTTAAGTATTCGGACCAAGCGCCATAATAAATATTTATATTCAGACCAGTCATTCGAGTTAACTGCTCAAATTATTTAATCAATTTGCTTAATAAAAGTTGCCATGCTATATGGTTCTATTATAAAGGATTGCTCAATATTATCTTCTAAGGCATTAGTTTGAATGTAGCCTTGATCTTTTAATTGATCTACAGCAACATCTTTATCAGACATGTTAGATAATCTTAAGACATAATGATCTTTTACAGAATATGCAGGATATATGGCTGATACTTCACAAGGCAAGTCAAGATTCAGCCAACTTTCATTTTCTGTAATCTCTGGTAGATTATCAGGAAATTCAATATCCCAAATTTTATTGTCTAAGCGATTTACAAATAAATTATACTTTTGCATTTGATATGAAACCGATGGACTAAGCCATTCATAAACAGAATGAGCAATATTAGCATCATTTAAATCCTTGCTATCAAATGCTTCTAAACCAAACTCAAAAACATTTTTGCCTAATTCTTGAGCCATTGGTGTCGGCGTCATAGTATGCCCAACTGAAGTTGTATCACCTGATGCACGTCCAGGTCTCCAAATAAGGTTAGGCTTGCCTAATTCACCGGTTGTTGCCATTAAAGTAATAAACACGCTATTGCCAATTTTTTCATATTCCTTTTCACCTTTGGCTAAGAAATAAAGCCCCCTTTCATTATCTTGAATACCTACTGACTTATCAAAAATATAAATATTAACTGGCTTTTCAACGAATTCATCGTTCCAGTTATCATTAATTGGTAAGTTTTCAGTATTCCTAAATCCGCCTTGAATTTGTGCATGAACAAATTTAGATTCAATACCAGTATTAAGTGCTAAGCGCAGACGATGAGAAAGCACCGTATTTTCAACTGTCAACTTACCTGATACAGCTTTGCTGGAAGAATTTAATGATAATTCAAGAATATATTGAACCTTCTTAGTTCTACCCGAATCATTGTTTCTGTCTTCAAGATCATAAGGAAGAACCCATTCACCCTTCAACACAAGCTTTTGATTATCATTAGCAGCATAAGCCTTAATCTCGCCATTCCAATCAAGTTTAACTTCGCGATCACCTCTTAACGGTGAAAAGTCATAGGTATCGCCATCATTTGCTTGATCATGCAGAGTAATGACATCTTTATATTCATGTTTATTACTCTTTAAGTTAAATTTACCATCTTCAAAGCTTTGGGTAACTAATTTCAAAAAAACATTTTACCGTTTTTTGCGTAAGTTATGATGGAGGATAAATTTATCTCCTTCCAATAAATTACGAAAGGACGTATCAAATGCTAAGAAGAAGTTATCTAGCCGGTGACTTTAAGCAAGATCTAACACTTGATCCAATCTTTGGTTATGTGATGAGTAAGAAGGAAAATTGCCTACACCTCTTGCAAATGGCACTACCAGAATTAGACATTCAAGAGATTGTTGACATTTCACCACAAAAGCCGATTGACCTAAACTTATTTGAAAAGACATCGAGATTAGATGTCTATGCTAAGGATAAGCAAGAACGTGTCTATGATATTGAGATGCAGAACTTGCCGGTTGATTTTTTAACTAGGAGGGCCTGGTATTATTTACGGCAGTTAAATATACCTAAGCCCGGAGAAGATTATGACCAAGTTAAAGCATCATATGTGATTTTCTTTTGTATGTTTGATCCTTTTGATGAGGATCGGGCGGCTTATAGATTTGACTTTACTGAACAAAAAAATCATAATTTAACTATAGAGAATGTAGGACATTTGTTATTCTTTAATGCCAAGGGCAAGGACAGAAGCAACATAACGCCGCAGATGTCAGAGTTCTTAGATTATTTAAATGGTCAGACAGTCAAGAAGCCAAGTAAGTATATCATCCAACTAAATGACGACATTAAAGAATACACGAGAAAACCAGAATGGGGCGAGATTATGAATCAGATTGCTTTGATGAGAGAAGCCATTAGACAAGAAGCCGTAGTAAAGATGATTGAATCTTATCGTGAAGATTTCAATCTTGATGATAACAAGATATTATCATTATTGACTAAAAGATATGGTGATGACTTCACTAAAGATGAGCTTCAAGAGATGATTGAACAGACTAAATAAAATTATTAAGGCGGCTAGCAAGTCGCCTTTTATCAACAATGTTATTGAAGAATACACGAGTAAACTGGAATGGGGCGAGATTATGAATCAGATTGCTTTAATGAGAGAAGATATTAGACGTGAAGATATAGCAAAGATGATTGAATCTTATCGAAAAAACTTTGAATTAACAGATGAAAAGATTTTACTACTGTTAACCCAAAGCTATGGTGACGACTTCACTAAAGATGAGCTTCAAGAAATGATTGAACAGACTAAGTAATCTACTCCGGTCTTTCAAGAATATAATCATAAACAAAGACGACCTTAGCACAAGCTAAGATCGTCTTTTCGTCTATTAAACATTGGAGTGCATTTAGCACAACCTATCTCTTATTAAATTCTGCTTCAATCTCATCTAAATTCAATTGGCTAGTATCAGGCACAATATAGTCAGCTTCCTTAAGCAACTCTTGGTTGCCAATTCCTACTGCAAACTGTCCTGCAGCCTTAATAGCTTCTACACCAGCCTTTGCATCTTCAAGGCTAATTACTTCATTAGCCTTCAATCCAGCGATTTTTTGTGCTTTGATATAAATTTCTGGATCAGGCTTACCATGTTTGAGTGTAGCTGGATCAACAATCCCATCAAATTCATCAATAATGCCCAATCGTCTTAAGATCTTAGGGGCATTCTTAGAAGCTGAGGCAATGACGATCTTTAAATTATGCCGTTTGGCAGCTGCTAATAATTCAGGAATACCCGGCAGAATATCCTTAGGTGTCATAGTTTCAACTTGTTCTACGAACTTAGCATTTTTTTCTGCTGCAAGTTTTTCTTTTTCTTCTAAGCTATATTTATCGCTCTGGTCCCCATATTTCAAAATTAAATTCAAAGAATCCATTCTTGAAATACCACGCAAGCTATCAAGCTGGCTCTGATTTAACTTTATCCCTAATTCTTTAGCCAAATTATTCCAAGCAGTCAGATGAAATTTAGCCGAATTGGTTAACACACCATCTAAATCAAAAAGCAATCCTTTAAGCATATTAAAATTCCTTTCAACATCTTTACTTAAATTTATTCTAAGGCTTGCTATTTACACCTACTATGCTTAAAAGAAATAACAATTATGTCGATTTCCTAGATTAATTATCAAAACTATCCTTTAATTGCTTGCTTACGATATTCTGCTGGCGAACAACCGATAAATTTTTTAAATACTTTATAAAAATATGATGGATTCTCATATCCTACCTCCAAAGAGATCTTATCAATGGGCGCATTAGTAAAAGCCAGATACTCGGCTGCGGTATTTATTCTTTGAATATGGACTAATTTGATGAAGGTATAACCTGTTTTTTTCTTTAAATATGATGATAAATAATTGGGATTAAACCCAAAATGCTTAGCCATTTGATCTAAATTAGCCGTCCTAAAATTCTTTTCAATATATAGTAACAGGGTCAAAGTATCAATTTCATTAACATTTTGTGCAGATTTTTGCACCTGCAAAACAGGATTCTTACCCGCTCCCCTGACTAATCGAACCAAGAGCTCTAATATCTCTAAGCGTATAATCTGATTGCTTTGGCTATCTGGGCGATAATATTCAGAAATAATATCATAAATAGTATTTACGACATGAGGATCGTGTTTGGTATGAAACAAATTAAATGCACCATGAGAATTAGTACTAGACAATAACGAGAACATTAATGATGAAACTGACTTAGCATTGGGGCTATGAGTTAAGAAATCGAGATCATTTAAGGAAAATGCTGCCTTCTTCATTGCAATATTAATAACAATAGTACCATTAGATATTGGCTCTACCTTATGGATTGTCTTATTCCCCATAATAATTATTTCATCCTGCTTCATGGGAATCTCTTCAGTTGGAGTACGGACAATACAATGACCTAATAGTACAACCATGATTTCGACATAATTATGTATATGATATGGAACAAATGAATTAATTGGCTGTGTAGAAATTGAAATTAACTGTCCATTTCTCTTTAAAGACTTATCTTTTAAAGCTTCGAAAAATTCATACACTGGTTCGCCATTAACCTCTTTAGCAATCATTGGTTTAAATCGTTCTCTAACCTCATCCCAACTCTGAGTTCTATTATTTTGTTGCAGCAATTCTAATATCTCTGTGTTCATTTTATACCTCACATTATTCTCAATAGCTATTATCTATTCTATATATAAATTATTAGCTAATATGTGAAATCGACATATATTTTATTAAATTTAACAATAGTATCTTATCAAACTTTACTATAAAATGTAAGCGTTAACTAAAGTGAAGATTATGGAGGTTTATTATGGTTGATTTAACTGCAAAACCATATTACTTAAACAAAGAACAAATAAATTATATTAAAAATAAACTCAAAACTATGTCTATCGACGAAAAAGTTGGTCAATTGTTCTTCGTAATTGGTCAAGATGAAGACACTGTTGATATTAAAGAATTTATCAAAAAATACCAACCTGGTGGTATGATGTACCGCCCCGATAAAGCTGAAAAAATTAAGCGTGAAATTGGCCTTGCTCAAAGCACTGCTAAAATTCCAATGTTTTTCGCTGCAAACTTAGAATCAGGTGGTAATGGTATTGTCTCAGAAGGTACCTGGTTCGGCAATCCTCTACAAATGGCTGCTACTGATGATCCACACAGTGCTTACGAATTAGGTAATGTATCAGGACAAGAGGCTTCACAAGTTGGTAATAATATGTCATTTGCACCGATTGTGGACATCGATAACAATTTTAGAAATCCAATCATGAATACCCGTACCTTCGGTAGTGATAAGGATCGAGTTATTAAGATGTCTGATGCCCAAATAAAAGGGTTAGAAGAGAATCATATTATTCCTGTTATCAAGCACTTCCCTGGTGATGGAGTCGATGATCGTGACCAACACCTAGTAAGTTCCGTTAACTCACTTCCAGCTGACGAATGGATGAACACTTATGGACAAATCTACCACCACTTAATTGAAAACGGTGTACCTTCAGTCATGATTGCCCACATTATGCAGCCTGCATGGGAACGCCGCCTGCAGCCTGGTATTGAGGATAAGGATTTGCGTCCAGCTTCAAGCTCTAAACTATTAATTGATGGTCTCTTAAGAAAGGTACTCAACTTCAATGGCTTAGCTATAACTGACGCTACGCCAATGATTGGTTATAATGCGGCATTACCTAGAAAAGAATTATTACCTGCAACTATTAATGCTGGCATTGATATGATTTTATTTAATAAGAATATTGATGAAGACTATAAGTTCATTCACGAAGCTATTGCAGACGGCAAGCTATCAATGGACCGTGTTGACGAAGCTGTAACTCGCATTCTTGCTACTAAGCTTGCTCAGGGTATCATGAATACCAAAGAAGAAGCAACTATGGAAGTCCCAGATGTTATTGACCTACATTCTGATGAACACCAAAAGTTAGCCCAAGAAGTTGCTAAGAAGGCAGTAACCTTGGTTAAAGATCGCGATCAGCTCTTACCATTAACTCCTAAGAAATACCCACGCGTTCGGTTAGTAGTCATGGGAGATTCTGATGATGGTGGTTTCAAAGAAGGTGGACATGTAACTGATGCCTTCAAGAAGGCTCTTGAAGATGAAGGTTTTCAAGTAACTATCTTCGATAAAAAGCACCTAGACTTCCATGAAATGTTTGAAGAAGGTGTGCAGGATATGAAGGATAAATTTGACCTAGCTTTCTATGTTGCCAACGTCGAAACTGCAAGTAACCAGACCACTACTCGTCTAGACTGGATTCACTTGATGGCTGCCGATTCTCCTTGGTACATGAAGAGCATCCCTACTGTCTTCGTATCAACTGCTAATCCATACCACTTGTATGATATTCCTAACGTTTCAACATTTATTAATGCCTATACTGGTAACAAGCCTTCAATTGATGCTGTTATGCGCAAGGTAACAGGTAAGGAATCCTTCGAAGGGATTAATCCTGTAGACCCATTCTGTGGTGACTTTACTACTAGACTTTAACATTTTAAGAGTGCAATATGTGTTGCGCTCTTTTTTATAATACAAGGAGAAAATTATGAATTACGATGAACAATTACAAGCATTATTGCAGGCTAACACTGAAGGAAATACTACTATCAAATATGTACCTGGTAAAAATGAAAGCGGCTGGCTTTCAGATGATACTCGCAATGAATTAACTAATATGTTTGCCCATAATCCTATGTTTCAGAATATGGACAAGCATGATGTTAAACCTAAAGCTACTCCTTCAATTCAAGACTTCCGTGATGGCATGGGCTCTAAGAACAAGAATGTCGCTAAACACGAGTTAATTATTGACAATGAAGTCTTAAATGGTTCACTTATTACTAGAACTTATGTAAGAAGCGACTTGCAAGATAAGGTCCTCCCTGCCCTAATCTATGTTCACGGTGGTGCATTCTATGGTGGCTCCGCTCTTGCAGTTGATAATGTAGCACGCGCTCTAGCAGACTTTGGTCCCTATCGTGTCTATAATCTTGAATATCCTCTGGCTCCAGAGCATCCATATCCATCAGCACTACTATCTTGTTACAACTTACTTAAATACCTGACTACTCATGCTAAGGAATTGAGGATAGATCCTAACAAGATCTATATGTCAGGTGATTCTGCTGGTGGTAACTTAACTTTAGCCACTGCAATCTTAGATCACATTATTTTTAGGACTAAGTATCTTACAAGAACTGTCCTCTACTACCCTGACGTTACGATGGTTAAAGAAGAAAAGGAAGAATTATGCAATCCAGACAAGTTCGAAGCTAAGGAGATGGAAGACCAGATTAAATCATTTATTAAATTTTTTAGTACAGATGATTTAGCAGAAAGGATGTATGCCAATCAGCATGATCTACATAATCCTCTTCTTTCACCACTAAATGCAAAATATTATGAAGAATTACCAGCTACCGAAGTAATTGTAGGTGAATTTGATCCTCTTCGCTTCCAAGGTCAGGCACTAGTAGATAAATTAAATAAAAACGGTGTAGAATCACATTTTGTGCTCTACAACGGAATGAGTCATGCTTTCTTAGATTCTATTGGCTACTATCCTCAAGCTGAAGACTCTATTAAGGAAGCTGTGAAGTTTTTGAATAAATAAAATCTTTACCAACTAAAAATGCGTTCATGTTATTATCTTTAGCATGAACGTATTTTTCATTGATTAAAAACTAGTAATCCCAGTAATTATTCCCAGCACTACCCCTGGTGCATTAGCAATGATAATTGGCCAGTCCCTCTTAACTGCATACCAGCCATAAATAACCCAAAGCATAGCATTTATGGCTGCGACAAATGGCTGAACTGGATTGCCCTTATGTCCACTTAAATTACTCATTATCTGAGCAATATAAGAAACATACATCAACACCGAAATAAACGATGCAACTCTTCCTAAAATTATGTAGCCTGTCCTCTTATGCATAAATACCTCCAAAAATTAATAACAAAAAAGAGTCTAAAATAGACTCCCTTTATTTTAAACACGCTTTACATTCTCGACAACCATTTCTGCATTTTCTTTAGCATATAACCCTTGAAAATCACCAGTATTCAAAGCTGCAATTGCTTCATTAGATAAATGAATTGCATCTGTTGTAAAGCCAATGACATTTCCTTTTTGATCTTTAACGATAAATTCTTTCTCTTCAACAGTATTGATTAATTTAAATTCAATAGGTTTTGCTTTTAGTTGACCAATTTTTTCATTAATCTCTACATCAAAAATTTGTTGATCGCGGTAAACGTCATATTCATTGCCGTTTTGTTTAACCATAATTGCTGCATGATTATCTGCATCAATTAAAGATACAATACCCAATTCGCCATTATTAAATTTACTTAAATTATAATCTACATTTACGATAAATTTCTCATTATGTTCAGTTTGTCTTAATCCTACAAATGCTGGAGTTGACAAGTCACTAACTGTCTTATTATTACCAATCAGATGCAGTTTATTATCCTTGATGAATAAGTTATTCTTTAATGAGTCCCTTAAAGTTAACCATTCTGGACGTAGTTTTTCTTCAGAAAAGTTATCTACGAAGTTAGTCAATTCTTGTAAATTATCCAACGACTTAGCATGCTCTGGAAAGTTAGACAGATCCACTTCTTCAGTTGGAACACCACCATTAATTACAGGCCAGCCATTTCGCCAAACTACGGGATAAAGTAAGGTTTCACGACCTAAATTAGTAATTGTCTTAAAGCCACTGGCAGCAGGGCGCGTACCTAAGCATACCATCCACCAATTACCTTCTGAATCAGTGAACAAGTCCGCATGCCCGACATTCTGAATGCCTTGTTCAGCACGATCACGATTAGTAAAGATAGGGTTAATACCATCCTCAGCCTTATATGGTCCCCACAAGTCTTTACTGCGCATAATAGTAATCATATGGCCTTGCCCTGTGCCGCCTTCAGCCATCAACAAGTAGTAATAGCCATCTTTCTTAAAAATATGTGGTCCTTCTACATCGCGTCCACCAGTACCATAGGTTAGGATCTTAGGACCATCTAAGATTTCACCGGTTTCAAGATTTATCTCTACCTGACGAATAGCCTTAGTGCCTCGATCATCAATATAACCTGTGAATTGAACATAAGTCTTATCATCTTCAAAATATAGATCTGGATCAATTCCTGGAACATCTACTTCAACACGATTCTCTTCCCAGTTAATCGTTTCACCATCATCACTCAACTTACCACGAATAATAAAAGTCTTAAATTCCGCAAAGTTAGTAGTAATTACATAGAAATATCCTTCATGATAACGAATATTAACAGCAAAAATGCCCTCATTAGACTTCGAACTTCTTAAATCAGCTTGCTTAGGCGTTACTGCTATCCCACCTAATGTTTTCCAGTTAAGTAAGTCCTTACTGCTCAAAACCGTCATCCCTGGATAGTATTCAAAGGTACTATTTACCAAGTAATAAGTATCATTTACCCTAACAAGGCTAGGATCTGGGTGCATCCCACGAATAATTGGATTTTTATATGATGTAATCATTTTTTAGTTTCTTTCTTCTAAAATTGGTGTAGTTGTCAAAATTGCATAAATCTTTTCAAATTCTTCAGCAGCAATATTAATTGATGGATTGATTTCATTAATTTTAGCAATGCTCATACCTCCCATTGGGCCTTGTAGTCCATTAGGATCGTTTTCAAACATTTTGAATACATCACTGACTTGATCAATTCTCTCAACTAATTCTCTATCACTCATAATTACCTTAACCGGCGTATCCTCGGTATAGCGTTCGATATAGTCATGATTTGGAATATACTCAATCATATAATCACCAGCAGCAAGTTCAATTCCATTAGCTACTTCTTCACCGTTTAAATTAAACTTATCTGTTCTTGGTAAATGTACTTTAACTACTACCCCATAAGGCACAGACAAGTTAAGTTTAATGGTATGTTCCTCATCTGCTTCAATTTGATATTCAACCTTAAAGTCGCCGTAGCTGCTTTGATAGTGGCCCTTAATATGCTTCAAACGATAATCAAATTCTGGTGCAAAGTCAATTCTTTGATAACCAGCAGAATGGCTTCTTATACCAAGCACATAACGATATACCCACTCCATAATGGCACCAATACTATAGTGGTTAAGCGAGTTCATGCCTTCAGGATTCATTGAACCATCTTCTTGTACTGAATTCCAACGCTCCCAAACAGTAGTAGCACCCATCTTAACTGCATAAAGCCAACTTGGGAAATCTTCTTGCATAAAGATCTTAGTTGCCAATTTATGGTGACCATATTCAGATAGAACTTGGTTAACAAATGGGGTGCCAACAAAGCCAGTCTTCAAGTGATCGTTATCCTTATGCAATCTAGCCGCTAAATCATCTGCAACCCTAGCTTTCTTATCTTCTGGTACTAAGTTAAACTGCAAAGCTAGTGCATAGGCTGTCTGAGTATCAATTGCAACACGGCCATTCTTAGTAATGTATTCATCTTGAATTGCCCTTAAAATAACTTTTGCCTTATCACCATAAACTTTTGCATCTGCTTCATTACCTAATAACTCAGCAGTCTTAGCAACAATCTTAGTTGAAGCATAATAATAAACTGAAGCAACATAATCTTCATTAGTTTTACCAGTTGGCAGACCTGGCACTTCACCATCAAGTGCTAACCAATCACCAAATTGGAAAGTTCCTACCCAAAGATTTGGCACTTTTGTTTGTTTAGTAATCCAATCAACCCATGACTTCATATCTTGGTAGTTTTGCTTCAAAATTGCAGCATCGCCATATGCTTCATACATATTCCAAGGGATAAAAGTTGCAGCATCACCCCATACAGCAGCACCACCGTCATCAACGCCCATCTTAGGAGCATACATAGTAAGCATACCATCGTGATCTTCTTGCTCAGTTGCCATGTCCTTAGCATACTTCTTAAAGAATTCAAATACATTCATATTAAGTGCTGCAGTCTTAGAAAAGACATTGGCATCCCCAGTCCAAGGCAAACGCTCATCACGTTGTGGACAGTCAATTGGATCATCAATAAAGTTAGATTTTTGACCCCATAAAACATTTTCAAGCAAGCGATTAACCAACTTGTTATCAGTCTCAATCTTACCTGTTTCTGGCATATCGGAATACAAAACTGGCGCCCTAAAGTCATCTACACTAAGAGGCTTAGTATTACCAGTTACCTTAAGATAACGAAAGCCATAGTAAGTAAAGTGTTGACGAACCCAACCTTCTTGTCCATCTGATACATATGTAAATGCAGCTCTAGCTGCTCTTAGGTTATCACGGTAGAAGTTGCCCTCTTGTAGAATTTCACCTGCTTGTAAGGTAATCTTAGTTCCTTTAGGTTCGCGATTATAGAATTCGATTAAACCAGCATGGTTTTGACCAAAATCTATAACTTGCTCTCCTTTAGGAGTATGGATTAATTCAACTGGTTTCAATATTTCATGAATAGTAATTGGTAAGCTCAAGCGATCTTTTAAAAGTGAAGTATCCTTGTCAAGTACAACTACTGGCCGCCAATTCTTGATCTCAATAGTACTATCATAATCTTCACCATAATAAATTGCAGACTTAGTAATGCGACCGCTTGTCGTTTCCCAAGAACTGTCAGTATTAACGACTTCTTCATGACCATCTTCATAAATAATATGCATTTCTGCAATTGCCATGTGTTGATCGCCATAAATGTTTGCTTGGCCACCATTAAAGCCTATATTGCCTTTATACCAACCATCACCAGTTGAAATCAAAATTTCATTCTTAGCTTTAAGCAAATCTGTAACATCATAAGTCTGTACTTGAATCCACTTATCATAAGCGGTTAAACCTGGTGCTAGGTATTCATTGCCTACTTTTTCACCATTAAGGTATGCTTCGTATAGTCCTAAAGCTGTAATATATAATCTAGCGCATTTAATAGTAGAAGTTGTTTCAAAGTCTTTCTTAAATAAAGTGTTTTGAATATCTTTATTCTCATTTGCGATCCACTTAGCATTCCAAACTTCATTCATTTTTCCTGTTTCAAAGAATGTTGTGCTGGAAACCGAATCCTTACCTGATACTTTAACTTCAACACTGTAGCGAGTGCGAGGCTTTAAATTTGCAGATATATCAAAGCAGTTGTTATCGTATTCTACTTCACCTGAATCATAAATAACTTCGTCATTAGCAGTAATGATAACCTGCTTTTTCAAATCTATTTCATCAGTATCTTTAATTGAAAAATTAACCCTTAAATCACTTAAGTTAAATCCAACTGGTTCAGTCATATGATTGATTTGAATATTTGTAATTTTCATAATTATCTCCTTTTAATTAGCAAAAAAGCGCGAAGCTTTTTTGCTCCACTCTTTTACTTAAAATCATCTAAATTCCATTCATCTTTCCAATGAATTTTCACATTTTTACCGTCAAACTCAATTGGTAACCATACGTAATCTGCAATACTTGTATTTTGTACAGGTTGATCTCCCATTTTAGAAAAATCAAATTCTCTATTTTCATAAATGGCATTAAACATTTCTTCATATATTTCGTATTTTTTATCCATTGCTTCTGGTAGCCATCGATCTGCACAAGCTATATATAAGTCTTTTTTATTCTGTACCTTGAATATTGATGAAATTTGAGAGTGAAACGACGTATTACTTTTATCTCCAACATGTGGATTTCCTAATACTTCATATGGACCATGCCAAGTATCAGCTACTGCAGCCATTGAAGGATTAGGCAAATAACCAGTAGTACCAGAAGTTATTAAATAATGTTTACCATCTCGTTGAAAATGAGCTGTTGCCTCACGAACATACGGAGGGTGTCCATAAGGAAAATGTGTAGAATAATAACCAGTAACTCCACAATAATCTTCTGTTAAATCCGCACATATTGTTTCTGTATGACATCTTTCAAAATAAATATATGCTTTTCCATCAGAACCAACAACTAGATCAAAGTCTCCCGAATTCATTTGAAGAGGTTTGTACCATTTCTTAACTATTGTATATGGCCCTAATATATTATCTGCCGTTAAGATAGTCATAGATTGTTCTGATTCACTTTGCATAACCTTTAACCAGCATACAAACTTCTTAGTTTTTTTATTATAAATAATATGCGGTCTATCCATTGATGCCTTAGGATTTAACGGTGACTTCTCATCCTTTACATCAGGAGGAATAATAATTCCTTCACTTTTCCAATTATATAAATCAGTAGAAGAATAGCATCTTATTCCCCAATGCCAAATGCCGTTTTTTCCGTCAGTTTTCTCTTTATTTTCTCCACACCAATAGTATTTACCGTTTAAGTACATTACGGATCCACCATGTGCTTGAATCCTATTACCATCAGTATCTAGCCAAACTTTTCCTGGATGAAATTCCGTATACATTTTATCCCTTCCTAATCTTGGGCACTATTAACTTTCTTTATTTCTTTACCAATAGGTGCAATAAACAAAATTACTGCTAAGACTACAGAAATTACAATACCTGCTAAAAATTGATTTTTGCCAACAGATAAATGTAAAGCACCTAAAATAATCGGAGCAATTGTACCTGCAATCGAGCTAACTAATGTATTAAGAGAAATAATAATTGGAAATTCAGACTTATCAGCAATATTAGATAATCTAAATGGAATAGTCGCATTAATTAGCACGATTCCTGCACCTGAAAACATATTTCCAATAACATGCATTGCCACATTATTAAAGAACAATACACAAGCAAATGATAATGCAAAGCAAGTAAAACCATATGCAATAGTTTTTGATCTAGTAAATTTAGTAATCTTACCCATAAACATGGCAGTTAAAATACCACCGATATTACCAACTGTAACTACTAAGCTTGTATATCCAGTTCCCATACCTTTGCCAGCCAATACAATAGATTGGTTAGCCATAAATGACATCATACAAATAGAAGTTAAAAATGTAATTAAAATGAACAAGTAAGCTAAGCCATTTACATGTTTTAAGGTAGCAAAATAACTGGTTTTTCCTGCACTATTAGTTTCTTTTTTAACTACAGTATCTTTAGGAACTAAGAAGAACGTAATGGCAAAAACAATAATAGCAATACCATAAATCCAGAACATATTACGCCAATTATTAGCTCCAAGAAATCCTCCTAAAGCTGTGAAGAGCATCATACCAATATTATTAAATCCGACACTCCAGCCCATTGCAGTTGCGCGTTCATCACCATCGAAGTGTTCTTGAAGAAGTACTGGGCCAACATTGCTAATTGTACCAGTACCTAAGCCTAAGATAATCATGCAAAGTAAAATTATATTTAAGTTACTATTATAAACTAGTGGTATTAATCCACCGACAACAACACAAAGAATACCTAACAAAGCAATATTCTTTCTGGATATTTTATATGTTAGCCAACTAAAACCTAATGTAGCAATAACTTGCCCTAATTGTGGCACAGTACTTAACATTTGAACTTTAGAAATTGGTTCATTTGGAAATGATTTTGCAATCGCGGCAATTGCATTACCTATAACCGATGACATTAATAGTAAATTCATTATTAAGATACCAAATGCCAATGGCAATTTTTTCTTACTCATAATTATCCTCCTAAATAATCCTGTTAATTGGAATCCTTTTACATTTATTATCTTACTTGCATAAAACCGCTTACACTATCATCAAATAAAAGACGCAATATGTCGATTTCATAGATTTAAGCATATCGATACATTGCGTAAATCTTCTTTTATTTTTCTATAGATGCTTGTAAAGTAGCGCTATTATCAGCTTCATGCTTTACAATTACAACTGCCTTACCTGAGAATAAGCTAACTTCACCTGTCGAAATATCATGATCCACAGGATTACCATTACCTACTCCAATGATGTGACCATTGGTACTGGTTATCCTTATTCTATCAACTGCATCAGGCACTAAGTTACCATTTTTATCTAGCGCACTAAGCTCAAAAATAGTAGTAGTGATTCCAACATAGCGAGCTGTGATTTGAACAGAGTTAGTTTTATTGCTAGTTATCCTTTTATCGGTTGCAACTAATTCACCTGATTTAAATCCTCTAGCTTCTAGCTCTCCTGATTGATATCTAACATTCCAATTGCTTTCACAATCAACTACTTTTTGTTTTCCTAGGCTTTGACCATTTATAAGCAATTCAACTTCGTCCATATTACTGAAGATACGGACATTAACCTTACCATTAAGAATCTCTAAGTCATCTTTATTCCAACTAGTTGCTAAATGAATGACAGGCTTATCTATCCAATGAGCTTGATAATAGTAATAGTAATCTTTAGGCAATCCGCCTAAATCGCTGATACCGAATTGTGAACTGATTGCTGGCCAGCCAAATGGAGACGGCTCACCATAATAATCAAATCCAGTCCATAAGAACACCCCGCCCATATAACTATGTGAGTTAAGATAATCCATTACCGTTTCTGGATGGGCAGTTCCTCCAACTCCAGGGTCTCCTGGCTTTCTCTTGCCTGGGAGTACCATCGAATACATTGATCCTAAGTTATTGCATTGTGCCAAGTCACCATTATCTTTATAAATTCCACGAGTTGAGAAGTATGACGCATTTTCAGTACTCATCATTGGCAAATCGGGATGATTTTTGTGAATAATTTCTGCTCCATTGCCCATTACACCGGCTTCAGGATAATTTACACCCAAGACATCATAATATTTAAGGTAGTCGTCATTTACCTCACCTTCAGGATTAAGCAATTCTGCAGAAACTAATATCGTTCCTGGATGAAGTGACCTAATTAAGCTGGTAACCTTTTTAGCGGACCGCTTGGCAAACTCAGTATTACCTGAAATTTCTTCATTTGCTACTGACCAAAAGGCTAAGCTTGCGTGACTTCTGCTCTTTTTCACCATCTTCTCTAAATCTGATAATCGCCATGGTGTTGCTTCAAGTAGTCGGTTCTCATCCATTAGAATAATTCCTAACTGATCACAAGCATTAAGTAGTTCTTTTGATGCAAAATGATGTGAGCTACGTAAGGCATTAATTCCCATCTCTTTCAAAGTTTTGATCTTATAATTAACAATATCTTGATTTAGGGCTACACCTACACCAGCAAAGTCTTGATGCTCACAAACTCCATGCAATTGATATGGCTTATTGTTTAAAATAAATCCACCCATATCATATGAAACTAGGCGAATACCGAATCTTTGGCTAAGTTCATCCCCATCAATACTTAACTCAGCTTGGTACAAGTTAGGTTCTTCTGGACTCCATAACTTAGGATTATCAATTGTAATAATCTTAGAAAAATGTTGCTTACCTTGTGGTTGGACTAGAACTTCATGGAACTTGACTTCCTTATCTTGGTTAATCCTTAGTGTAGGAGCAACTTTAACTTTCTCAGCAGAATTATTTTTCACTGAAAAGTTAATCTTAACCTCCGCTGGATTAGAGATTGCTAAAGTCTGAAAATAAAAAGAATCTCTTTCAATATGGACAGGACTAACTTCCTCAAGCCAAACATTCTTATAGATGCCAGCTCCTTCATACCACCATCCCTCAGCACCAGTAGTTGTATCAACTCTAACTAAGACAACATTTAATCCTTCGTCATCAAATTTAATTAATCCTGTAACATCAAGATCAATCTCAGTATAACCACTCTCATTATGCCCAAGATATGCTCCATTCATCCAGATATCAGCTGAATGCATAATTCCGTCAAAATGTAAGATATATTCCTTATCTCCGTCTTTAGTTAAAGTAAAAGTTCGACGATAATAAGCAACATTATCTTCCTTAGAACCATTCATTACTAGTGAAGGATTATTTTTATAAGGAGTTCTTCTCTTCCAATCATCAGGAAGGTCTACCTTCTCCCAGCCATCGCCCAACTCATCTAGAATTTGTGTACCTGCTAAGTTACGTAGACCAACATTTTCATCCCCTTGCGCAATCAATTTAAGAAAATGATGTCCACCCATACCAATTGGAACATTCTCTCCTGCTTCACTTGATAATGTAGAAGTTAAGCTGCCTAACGCAAATGACTTTCTAGATAGAGTATTAGGCTTAGACAATTCACCTAAATGAAAACTCCAATTATCGTTTAAATTAATATTTTTTCTCATATTATCACCATCAGTAAATTTATCTTTTTCTTTACATTAAATATTGTAAGCGCTAACTACCAATGGTAAGATGATGTTAATAAGCTATTTTCTAACAAAATTAGTGATTTTGAGGTAATGAAATAATGCAATCTTATGTCTCCTGCCGCGATATTCAGCAGTATCTAAATAACTATTATGAAAAAACAAAAAAAACCGCATCTCTATATGATGCAGTCTTTGGGCTATATCAGCAGCGACAGTTTCACAATTTAAAAAATAAACAATTACCTTCTTCTAATAATCTACAAGATCAATTAATAAATTCCTTGTTAGACTTAAAACTAGATATGTTACCTATGGTTACCAAACCATCCCAATTAGACAAAAATGTATCTGAGAATTACTTTATGTTTAATAAAAAAGATGCCCGAATAATGCTTCAATTTCATCATGAAAAAACTAACATGCATTATCATGATTACTTTGAAATAAATATTGTTTTAAAAGGTCAGATGAAATTCACTTGTCAAAATGAAACCCAAATAATTAAAGAAAATTCTTTAGTTATTATCAGTCCACTAGCCCACCATAAAATTGAAATTATTGATGATAGTCAGGTCATCTGTATTGCAATTAAAAAGAGCACCTTCGATAATAACTTCTTTAGCCTATTGAAAAACGATAACCTGTTGTCTAAGTTTTTTAGTAATAATCTCTACTCTTCGAGTTATAACTTTCTTTTATTTCACATCCAAACTGATGAGTTATTAATTAGGACACTACAGCGCATTGTAGATGAATCCTATTCTGATAGCCCCTATGCAAACGAAATTTGTTGCAACTATATTTCTATACTATTGTCGTATATTCTTCGCGATTTGAGTAATTCAACATATAATCATCCTAAAAATAATTTTCTACCTAATAAAATCGCTGCCATTATTAATCTAATTAAATTTCAATCCAATTCAGTTAATCTTGATTTTTTATCTAAAAATTATGGCTATGACAAAGCTTATCTAGGTAAACTAATTAAACAAAATACCGGTCACTCTTTTAACTATCTTCGAAATTATTATCGGATTCAAAATAGTCGTCGCCTATTAGAATTCTCAGACAAGAGTATTGCAATTATTAGTCAAGAAGTTGGTTATAATTCACCTAATCACTTCGAACGCTGCTTTCAAAAATTTATGGGCACTTCTCCAATTAAATATCGCCAGCAATCACTAAAAAGCCAAATGTCTTATACAAAAAGTACATAGATATATTCCAATTAAAAACAGGAAGCCAAGCTTCCTGTTGAATATCTTTATTCTAATTTTTTAAAATTATCTAAATTATTATCATGCTTAGGACGATAAAAGCGCCGATTATCCTTTGAGCGGACCATCTCTGAAAACTCTCCTGGCACAGTATGTTGCAAGGCATTAGTAATCGCATAAACAGTCGCATCTAAGTCATCAATCTTATGCAATAATTCAGCTTCTAAGGTTGCAGGTCTTCTAGCTGCGCCATATTCTGGCAAGCCATGATGAGAAATTACCATATGTCGCAAAAGCAATATATCCTCACTATGGGCATCAATATTCAATTCGTCAGCCGCCAAGACAATTTCTTCATCTATCAATACTAAATGGCCAATTAAGTTACCTTCTGCAGTATACTTAGTTGCTACCGGCCCTGTCATTTCATATACCTTACCCATGTCATGCAAGATGCATCCCGCATAAAGAAGCTCACGATTAACTTGAGGATAATTGTTAGCAATAGCTTCCGCATCTTTCAACATAGTTGCAGTATGAAAGGCTAGGCCGTTTTTTACTGCATGGTGGTTTGACTTGCCAGCTGGAAAGGAAAAGAACTGTCTTTCAAACTTATGCAATAAATATTTAACAACTCTCTTCCAGTTAGGATTAGCTATCTGATCTACCTTCTGATTAATTTCATTCTTTAAATCAGATACGGGAATCGGGGCAGAATTTACAAACTCACTCATATCATATCCTTCCTCAGGTCCGACTAACCGCATACTATAAATTCTAATCTGCGGATGGTCTTGATACTCCTCGCGCCTTCCATTCACCTCAACTAAGCTTCCAACCTTAAATAATTCCGCATCGCTTGCGCTAGCATTCCAGTAATTACCACGTATTACACCACTACTATCAGAGAAATACAACATTAAATATTGCTTACCATTTCTGCTTGGTCGCAATTGTGCATCTTTCAACATAACGACAATATCCATTTCTTCGCCGTCGTTATAATCAAGGAGCTTTTTATTTATCATTTTGCTTCCCCTTTCTCTGTTAATCGTAATGCCTCATTACCTAACGACTCAGCCAATTCTTCTCTTTGTGTAAAAATAATAACCTGCACTTTACTACTTAAACCCTTCAATAATTGCACAATATACTTGGTCCTCTGATTGTCAAAGTTAACAAACGCATCGTCAATCAGAATCGGCAAACTGATCTTATCTGCCACTTGTTCAACAAAGGCCAATTTCAAGGCAAAGTAAAGTTGCTCGCTAGTCCCTCGTGATAAATATTGAATATCGTATTTTCTTTTAGTTTTAGTAATGACCTTAATCTTTTCATCAACTTCTAGATCAAGATACCTTCCGCCTGTAAGCAGCTTAAAGTATTCCTTAGCGCTCTTAATCATCTTGGGAAAGCGACCATTTGAAGCTAAGTCTAAGCTTACTGCAATCCAGCGAGCAGCAGTTAAGTTAGCTAGATACTGGATACTTCTTTCACGCAGCTGTGACTTTAAATTAGCTAGGGCTTGTTTTTCATCAAAGACTAAACTTGAATCAGCAAGTTGAGCCATTTCAGCCTTGAGTCGTGCTATTTGTTCTTGCAAATTGTTCAAATCAGCTTGCTTATTAGCTAATTCATTATTAACTTGTTTTTGCTTCTGCATAAAATTAGCTTCATTAGGAGCCAATTGCTTTAATTGTTCTAAGTCATCTTTTAGGCTATTTTGCAGAGTAGCCACATGTATTTGTAACTTTTCTTGTTCCTTTACTCGATTATAAAGTTCTCTAAATTCTTCCAAGTTAGCAACTTTATTTTTAACATAAATTTTATTTAACTTGACCTGATCAGTATTAATTTCATCTTTAAGCTGATTTTGCTGCAGTTTTATATCTTGTAAATGTTGCTTGGCTTGGTTAAAGTTATCAATTTTATTTTGAACTTGACCAAGAATTGGAACTATTTGACTAACTGAATCAACACTATATCCTGCATTAAGCAACTTTTGAGCAACTTCTTGCAAATTACTTTCTAGACTGTTTTGACTGCTTTGATTATTAGCTAATTCTTGCTGCTTACTTTGTATATGAATCATCTGGTTAATAGCCTCATTATAGTCAAAGTTATCTAGGCTTAATTGATACTTTTCTTTAAAAGCTTGTACTTCATCATTTTGCTTATGCAAATTATACCAATTTAACCCCAGCATCCCTGCTCCTATTGCACTAAGTAAGATACTTATTGGGTTAACAAGCCAACTTAATAACAAGCCTAAGATAATCAATATAATGCCAATAACATTTAAATTCTGCATTTTATTAGTTGCTTGTTCTCTGGCTTGCTTTTTTGCTTTTTGATAATCATCTTTTAATTCTTGGAGCTGAGTTTCAGACATTACTAGCAGTTTAAATGCCTCAGGTTGATAAGCTTGTAATTGATCCAATTCATTTTGTAAGGCCGTAGTCTTTTGACTTATCTGCTTTAATTCTGCTTCCCACTGCAAGACTTGGGCTTTTTGATTAACTATATCTTGTAAACTTAAATCTTGGTCACCTAAAGTTACTGTAATTTGATCGAATTGCTGGATTAACTTTTGCAAGGATACATTTAAGTTCTTTAACTCTAATTCTAATGTCTGCGCCTTATCAAAGTCTACTTGTGAAAAGGCTATTTGCCTTAATTGCTTTTTTAGGTTTTGGTAATCACGATAATTAGTTATCTGCTGCTTTAGAGTGTTCATCTTTTGAACTTGCTCTTCCACTTGCGCTAGGGAATTTTTTACTGCTTGCTTTTGCACTTCCAAATTTTGTCTTTGCTGGTCTAATTGGTGGTATTGTTCAAATTCTTGACTAGCAGCACTAACTTTATCTGTTTGCTTATCAATTTCCTTTAGTAATTTATTTATTTCAGGATTGCGACCAGTCTTTTTAAAGAGCTCGCTAGCTTGCTTATCGAAGTCATCCCGCAAGTCCAGCAGCTTACTGCTTTCAGCAGCTCCTAAGAAATAGATCCTCTCCATTAACTGCTCTTGACTTAAACTAGTAATTTCACGCAGGGTGTCTTGATTGAAGATGAAGCTATCAACATAAAACTTAGGTCCGATATTTTGAATCTTTTCAAAAAATACTTCTTCTGGAACTTGCTGGCCATTCAAGCTAACGGTTAAGACACCTTTTTTGGAATCACCTTTGACATATAGACGCTTTAAAATATATTCATCAGTTCCATCTTCAAAAGTTAAACTTCCGCCCATCGGACTAACCCTTGCAAGGGGATTATAATCTTCAAAGTATGGTGCTGTCTTATTATTACGTAAATAAAAGCCAAACATTACCTGCTTAATAAAGGCTACTGTAGTACTCTTCCCTGCTTCATTAGCTCCTTGAAAAACCGTCAGACTATCCTTCAAGTTAAAACTAACATTATTCAACTTACCAAAATGAATAATATCAATCTTAGTTAATTTCATCATTTAATTCCTTTAATTTTTGTCCTAATTTGACTTGAGTCAAGCTTTTTACCTCTTCGACAAAGTTATCATCTTGCATCATATCAGCAAGCCAATCATCTTTTTTGGCTAAGCTTTGCCCCAAAGTTAATATCTCTGACTTATTTAATACCTGTTTTTGAGCCTGGTTAAAGGCTGCTTGATCGCTTTTATTGAGAGATAAATTCTCATCTGCGTGTAACTTAATGCGCACTAATAAGGAATTATTATTCAATTTACGCGAAATTTCTTCCAAAGCCTCACTTTCCTGTAAGAAGTCGGCTTCTTTCTCAGTCAAAAAATCACTACCATAGATATTAATTCCCCAAAGGCTACGCTTTTGCATTTCAGCATTTAGTTTAGCAGCAATCTGCTCAATTAAATCACTAAGTGCCAATTCTTGCTGCAGATTGAACTTAGCTTCATGCCATTCAATTGGTGCAGTTGCTATAAAACTAATCTGCGCTTGCTTAGTTTTTTCATTGACTTCAATCAAATCAAATCCCTTAGCACCCTGTTCATTAATGTGGCGGCCTTGAAGATTACCACTATAAGCAATCAAAGGATGCTCACTTAAGACTTGCCGGTGATGGATATGCCCAAGGGCAAAATAATCATAGTTAAGGTTCTTTAATTCACTTAAAGTAAAAGGTGCATAAACATTATGGCCTTTTTGCATCTTCTCTCCGGCATGCATTAGACCTATATTGTACTTTCCTGTTACTTTTATTGGGAATTGGGCTGCCATATCTTGTTCAATGTGATTTTCACGATAAGAGAACCCATGCACCACATATTCGAAGTTAGATTTAGTTTTAAAATTGGCAGATTCAATCTTCTGATCTTGACCCAATAACTTGAAATAGGTACTGTTTACCAAAAGCATTTCCTCTGGATTCAGATAATCATGATTACCCAAAATCATTACTACTTGGATTTCATGATCTACTAATCTCCTAAGCTGCTGGACCAAGAATACTTGGCTCTTGGGACTAGGATGAATGGAATCAAAAGTATCCCCTGCAATTAAAAATAAGTCTACCTGTTCATCAATTGCGTAATCAACGCTTCTCTTAAAAGAGATCTCAGTAGTCTGTTTGATTTGTTCAAATTGCTTAGATGGCAAAAAAGATAGCCCCAAAAAAGGACTATCTAAATGTGCATCAGAAAGATGGATAAATTTCATAATTACTTATCTTCCAACTTTAAATTATCATATAAATCTGTCAATGGCTTAGTGAAGGCTTGTTGAACTTCATTGATTACTTGAAAGACTGCTTGTTCCTTGGTAATCATATCTTTCAAATATTCATTAGCTTCAACTTCCTCGTTGATTTGCTGATATTCTTTTTTTAGTTCTTCAGAAAGAGGTTGTCCACTTTGTTGAGCAGACATAATCTTGCCTTGTAATTCATCCATACGATGGTAAAGATCCATGCTAGCGGAATCTTGCTTCATACTTGCAATCGAAGCCTCAAGAGCCTTATATTGATCAATTTGCTTCAAGTCGTTAGCTAATTGGTTAGCGGTGTCATAAATATTTACCATAAATATTCTCCTCGTATTTACATAGATTAGTGGTCAAATAGACCTTTAATACTATTATACCATTCATTAAGCTTGCTACCGGCATTACCGAAGCCTTTTTGTATATTTTCTTGAACATTATCAAGCCAGTTGGAGTTAGCACCAGTTTCAGTAGAAATCTGTTGCGCACTCTTAACCTTAAATTGGGTCTTAGGGGTATATGGTAAGATGCCTTCCATCTCTGACTTATAGAGATGAGTAATACCTGTTTCAGAAATTCCCGGCATAAAATGCTGCCGATCAGTCTTATCAAACCCTACCCAGGTTGCTACTACAATATCAGGAGTATAACCAACGATCCATTGATCCTTAGTACCAAAGCCATAACTATCAGGCACTTCCGTTGATCCTGTCTTACCAGCCACACTATAGCCAGCAGGCTGAGCAGTAGTAGCTGTCCCGTTTGTGAAGACACCAAGCATCATTGAAGTCATTTCTTTAGCTGTATCAGATGAAATAATTCGATGATTACCAGTATCATTATTCTCTGCAATTACCTTACCACTGGCATCAGTTATTTTAGTAATGCAATAAGATTGGTTAGGCAGATTACCATCATTGGCGAAGGCAGAATAAGCACGAGCCATTTGCAGCGGCGATACCCCTGTTGAAAGACCGCCCAGAGCTAAGGCTAAGTTATGGTCTTTTTTAGATACTTTGATACCGAAGTTCTCAACTGATTGGACACCCTTATTAACTCCGATCTTGTCTAATAGCCATACTGCTGGGACATTCTTACTCTGGGCTAAGGCAGTATACATACTGATCTTGTCAGAATATTGGTTATCAACATTGTGCGGCTCATAGCCATTCTTGCCAAACTTCTGCAATTTATTAGAAAGTTCAGAATCATAATTATAACCATTCTGCAGTGCAGGAGTATACACAGCTAGGGGCTTCATAGTAGATCCTGGTTGACGCTTCATCTGGGTTGCACGATTGTAACCCCTAAAGACATGCTCACCACGCCCACCAACAATAGCAGTTATAGCACCAGTCTTAGGATCCATTGCTACGCTAGCTCCTTGTGTCTTAGTACCATCTGTACTATTAGCTGGGAAGTTCCAATCTTCATTAAAGCTATTCTGCATTGCAGTTTGATAATTTTGATCTAGAGTAGTATAAATCTTTAAGCCCTTGTTCATTACGTCTTCTTCTTTGATGCCATAACGATCAATTGCTTCATTAACCACAGTATCAAAGAAATATGGATAGCGATAGCCATCATTTTGAGTGAAAGTATTACGAAGAACTAGTTGAGTTGACTTAGCATTATCGGCTTGAGCTTGGCTAATCTTATGGTTATCGACCATTAAGCCTAAGACAACATTTCTTCTATTGGTTGCATTTTCTAAATGGTCGGCAGGATTATAAGCGCTGGGATTCTTGAGCATACCAGCCAGCGTAGCCGCTTCGCCTAGAGTAACATCAGCAGCATCTTTACCAAAGTAACGCTTGGAGGCATCTTGAACTCCCCAAACGCCATTACCAAAATAAGCGTTATTCAAATACATCGTAAGAATATCTTTTTTGGAATAAACGTGATTAATCTCAATAGCAAAAAATAGTTCTTCTAACTTTCTAGAAAAAGTTTGTTGTTGCGTCAAGAGTGCATTCTTAGCTAACTGTTGGGTCAAAGTTGAACCTCCACCAACAATTCCATGGTGAATAACCCCCATAATCGCAGCTCTCGCCATCCCCTTAACACTAAATCCAGGGTTATGGTAAAAAGTCCTATCTTCTGTTGAAATAACTGCCTTTTGAATATAAGGTGAAATTTTATTTAATTCAACAAAAGTTCCCTTTTGCGAATAGAGCGTACCAGCTTTTTGACCTTTGTTATCATAGATTACGGTAGTGGTAGCTAGTGATGCTTTTAAATTACCAATGTTTGAAGTTTTTACCTTAACGGTATAATAAGTACAAACAAATAAAAACATACTCAAAATAATCAAAATTAACCAACGCAAAATTTGAAAGCGATGATTAAAATTCTTGATAGCAGCAAATACTTGTTGCTTAAAATTTTGATTTTTGGGATGCATTCATTAAACTTCCTTTTTCAATAAACATTATGTTAGTTATTCTAACATAATAGCCTAACTAACAAGATGATTAATATTTTTAGTTTCAAATAAGAGAGATCACAATGTCACAATATAGTTTTACTTTAAGATATCCCGATAATTATTCAGAGATTTCAGTCGATCAGTTAATGCGTAAATTACTAATTCCACGTAAATGGCGTCATTTTTTGCGTAGTGAAAGACAAATCTTAATTAATGGAAAATATTTACCACTTAACTTTTTAATTCATGGCAACGATCATATTCAAATTAATCTCAATCACGTTGAAAGCTTTCAACAAACCTATAAACCTAGCGGCAAGTTACCTCAGATTATCTATGAAAATGACAACTTATTAGTAATTAATAAGCCTGCCGGTCAAAAGACCCATCCTAACTTAGACGAAACAAATACTGCCCTTAATGATTGTGCCACATACTTAAATAAGAGCCCTTATATCGTACACCGACTTGACATGCTTACTAATGGTCTATTATTAGTTGCCAAGAACCCAGCAGTTGTCCCAATCTTAAATCGTCAACTAACCAATAAGACACTCAATCGTGAGTATATTGCCACAGTCGATGCAACTAACTTAACTAGTAATAAAGGAACAATCTCTATGCCAATTGGTCAAGACCCTAATGATCAAAGAAAGAGGATAGTTCGCCCTGATGGCTTAAAGGCAGTCACTCATTATCAATTAATTTCTAAAAAGGCTAACCTAGCAACTTTAGCAATTAAGCTCGAAACCGGTCGTACCCATCAAATTCGGGTTCATCTTAGCAGCATTGCTTGTCCAATTATTGGCGATCCTCTTTATAATCCTAATTTTAAAAATGGTCAAAAATTACTTCTTACAGCTTATCGCTTGACCTTTCAAGATCCATTTTCATTTAATCAAGTAACTGTTAAGCTTTAGTAATTCTAGCTTTCTGATATGCTTGAATTACTTCTTTGAGGGTAATGGATTTTCCTTTTTGATCATAAAGAATCAATACCTCGCATACTCCTTCCATAATCTGCGATAGCCACCTAAATACCGTAATCGCTACACAGAATAAGGCCACTAAGACAAAGATTGTTTTAGCAGTAATCATCTCCATAGCAAATAATCTCGGCAAGAATATAACCGCTAAAATTACTCCTAAAAGCGAGCAAATCATAACAGCTAATCTAAACTTATTTAAAGGACGAGAAATACGGTACATCACTAGCATCCCCACTGCAATCAACAAAATAGTCGCTATAGTGCTAACTTGACTATGCGCCATCTTAATATAATTACCAGCTACTACTACAACGCTAACCGTAAGCATATCTACTAGTCCACCAGGTATTGACCGCGCTAAAATATTAGCAATAAAATTACCCCGAATACGAGTATGGTTGCTTTCTAAAGCTAATAAAAATGACGGGATTCCAATAGTAAAGCCTGATATTAAAGCTAGCTGTGTTGGTTGCAAGGGATAGTTAATTGTCATTACCAGTGCAAATATTGCCATTAGTAATGAAAAGACATTTTTTACTAAGAATAAGCTGGCTGAACGTTGAATATTATTAACTACTTGACGGCCCTCATTAACCACATCAGGCATTTTAGCAAAGTTAGAATCAAGTAATACCACCTGAGAAGCCTGTACAGCCGCTGAATTTCCCGAAGCCATTGCAATGCTGCAATCGGCTTTTTTCATAGCTAAAATATCATTAACCCCATCTCCAGTCATTGCCACAGTATTACCAATATTTTGTAAGGCAAGCACTAGCTTACGCTTCTGCTCGGGCTTGACCCGACCAAAGACGGTATAACTTTTGACTGCTGTTTCATATCCATCATCTTTAATCGTCTGGGCATCAATATATTGTTCACTATTTTTTATACCAGCTTGGCTAGCAACACGGGAGACTGTTAGAGGGTTATCACCAGAAATAACCTTAATTGCTACACCTTGTTTGGCAAAATATTCAAAAGTTGCCTTAGCTTCTTTTCGAATTGGATTTGATAATAATAAATAACCTAATAAAATTACTGGCTGAGTTAATTGGGAATTACTTTCGCTAATTTTCTCTAACGATGAGGCTACTGCTAGGACTCGATAGCCACTTGAAGTATATTGTTCAATCTCGTTTTCATATTTAGAAAAATCACTCCTTAAGACCATTTCTGGCGCTCCAATGATTATAGTTTCATCTGAAAAGACCACAGCCGAATACTTATTAACTGAAGTGAAAGGAACAACTGACATTGCTTTAATGCCTTCATTTTTAGAAAAATGTGCACGAATTGCCTTCATGGTGGCATTTTCAGCAGGCATATTACGAACGAAGTTCCCCACTTTTAACTCAAATTTATCTTGATTGAGATAATCTTTGCTAATGAAGTCAGTGACTGACATCTTGGGCTCTGTAATTGTCCCTGTCTTATCAACACATAAGACATTGACTCTGGCTAAGGTTTCAACGCTTTTCATATCATGAAGTATTACTTTTCTTTTAGCTAATCTAGCAGCAGACAGAGCAAGGGCAAGAGTAGTTAATAAATACAAACCTTCTGGAATCATCCCAATCACAGCAGCCTCCATTGAAACTACACTTTGCTGGATTGAAGCATGGTTAAGAAAGTAACTTTGACAAAATAAAGCCAATCCCATTGGAATAATGATAATCCCTGCCCATTTAACAATAGTATTGATATTGCGAACCATCTCAGATTGTTCACTACTGCCCATCTTTTTAGCTTCCAAGGTTAGCTTTGAAATATAGGACTCTGCACCTACCTGCTCTAACTTCATATACGCTTTACCAGATACTACGAAAGAACCTGAAAGCAAATTGGCATTTTGTTCTTTAAGAATCTCATCAGACTCACCTGTAAGTAGTGATTCATTCACTCTAATATGTCCAGATACTACATAACCATCTGCAGGAATTTGATCACCAGTATTTAATAAGATTATGTCGTCTACTACTAAATCTTCGATTGGGATCTTCATTTCATGACTATCACGCATCACGGTAATTTCGGTGCTGTCGAGCACATTTAATTTTGATAATATACGCTTGGCTCTAATTTCTTGAATAATACCAATAATAGTATTCAAGATTATCACCGGTAAAAAAGTAAGATCACGATATGCTTTGACAATAATCAATAACACAGCCAAAATCAAAAAAATTAAATTGAAATAGGTAAATAGATTTTCCTTAACAATTTGCCAATCAGACTTGAATTGATTATCAACCGTTTTATTTATCTTTCCTTGTTTAACTCTTTGATTCACTTGTTCAAGAGTCAGTCCATTTACTTTAGTCATAATTGTTCTCCATTTTTATTATTAATTTAAGCACAAAAAAAGACCCTAGAAAATCCTAGAGTCCTTGTAATAGCCAATTTTTAAATAAGCTTAAATTATTCTTCGTTTAATGAAGAACGGTCAAATGAAGCATCCTTAAGTTCATCATCAATGGTCTTAGTACCCATCCATGAGATCATTTCCTTCATCTTATCAGTAATAGCTTCAGTACCAGGTAATAATAACTTACGTGGGTCGTAACCCTTGTTACCCTTATCTTGGTCCTTACCTGCTTCGATGTACTTACGAGTAGCATCTTGGAATGCTAATTGGAATTCAGTGTTAATGTTAATCTTAGCAATACCAAGTGAAATAGCCTTTTCGATTTGGTCTTGAGGAATACCAGAACCACCGTGAAGAACAAGTGGAGTTTCTGGAACAGCTTCAGCAATTTCTTTTAAACGATCAAAGTTAAGACCCTTCCAGTCATCTGGGTAAACACCGTGGATGTTACCAATACCACAAGCAAGCTTATCAACACCTGCAGCAACGAATGCCTTAGCGTCTTCAACAGATGCTAATTCACCACCGCCTTGGTTTTCACCGATCTTACCAATTTCAGCTTCAACTGAAATACCACGTTCGTGAGCTAACTTAATGATTTCCTTAGTCTTAGCTAAGTTCTCTTCAGTTGGAAGTGCGTGACCATCAAACATAACTGATGAGTAGCCAAGCTTAATACATTCTTTAGCAGATTCAAAATCACCGTGGTCCAAGTTTAAGATAACTGGAACTGAGATGTTCATAGCATCCATTTGGTCAGCAACCATGTCCTTAACGAACTTGTAGCCACCCATGTACTTAGCTGCACCAGTAGAAACTTGAATCAATAATGGAGTTCTAGTTTCTTCTGCAGCACGAAGTTCTGCACGAGTCCATTCCAAGTTGTTAGTGTTGTAAGCACCTACAGCATAGTGGTTCTTACGAGCATCTTTAAAGATTTGGTTACCATTGTCAAAATAAGCCATTAAAAATACCTCCTAAATTTTTAACACATTCATATTGTAACGCATTTGTTCACAAGTTAACATAGTTCTGCTTAGAAAAATTTATTTTCTTTTACATTTCTTTAGGTGCATTGACACCTAATAAGCGTAATGCTTCAGTTAAAACTATTGAAGTAGCTTGTACTAAGGCTAAACGAGCATTTAATTGGCTATTTTCATCCAAGATACGTACATTTGCATAGTACTTATTAAACTTTTTACTTAAATTTAGAGCATACTTAGCAATAATTGATGGTTCAAACCTCTCTGAAGCTTTAGCTACAATCTCTGGGAAGTCCGCTAAATCCTTAGCTACCGCAAAAGCCCAGTCGTCATCTAAAGCTAGATCATTCATTGAGATAGGCTTATTAGCCTTACGCAAGATACTCTGAGCACGAGCATTAGTATATTGAACATAAGGACCAGTATCACCTTCAAAGCGTACGACTTCTTTTAAATCAAAGTCAAAGTTATCTAGACGATCATTCTTCAAATCATGGAAGATAACTGCTCCAACACCGACATCATGAGCTACTTGATCTTTATTTTCAAGACTTGGATTCTTTTCTTCTATTTGCTTTTGAGCTAAGCTAACAGCGTCTTTTAGCACTTGATCTAAGAAGACTACGTTACCCTTTCTAGTAGATAACTTCTTACCGCCCTGAGTAATTAGACCAAATGGAACATGATGAATTTCATCAGCCCAGTCATAGCCCATCTTCTTGAGAACTGTTTTTAACTCTACGAAGTGTTGCGCTTGTTCATTACCAACTACATAGAGCATCTTAACAAAGTTATATTCCTTCATTCTCCACTCAGCAGCTGCCAAATCACGAGTTAAGTAAATTGAGGTACCATCTGATTTAACAATGATAGCTGGATTCTCATCTTCGCCCATGTCAACTACTTGTGCACCTTGTGATTCATGCAAAAGACCCTTATCTTTTAATTCATCAATAACTGGTTGCATCTTATCGTTAAAGAATGCTTCACCATTATAAGAGTTGAATTCTACTCCTAGTTCTTTGTAAATGCGGTTAAAATCAGCCAGTGATACTTCTCTGAACCATTGCCAAAGCTTAGTTGCTTCTGGATCCCCTTCTTCAAGCTTCTTAAACCAAGCGCGTCCTTCTTCCTCTAGGGCAGGATTTTTTTCTGCTTCTTTATGGAAGCGAACATAATAGTGGAAAAGATTCATAATTGGATCTTTTTTTACTTCTTCTTCACTGCCCCAATGCTTATAAGCTGCAATCAATTTACCGAATTGAGTGCCATAATCACCTAAATAATTAATTTTAATTGGCGTATAGCCAACCTTCTCCATAGTTTTGGCAATAGAATTACCAATTACAGTTGAACGTAAGTGTCCCATTGACATTGGCTTAGCAATATTAGGGCTAGACATATCAATTGGTACATTGCCGTGACCTAGTTCTTGATCACCATAGTGGGCTTTTTTATTCAAAATATCATTCAAGGTAGCCTTAACTAACTTTTCATGGTTAATAGCAAAGTTAACATATGGTCCTACTGCTTGAATATTAGAAAAATTGTCATCACTAATCTTCTCTGCAATTTCTTGTGCAATAATTGCAGGATTCTTACGTTCAATTTTAGCTAATGCAAATGCAGGAAAGGCGTAATCCCCCATCTTAGCATTTTTAGGACGTTCAATTAACATTGCGACTTTTTCTTTAGGTAAGCTAACTTGTTCACTGACTAAGTCAACTACTTTTTGTTTAAAATCCATCTTTACACCTCATTTTTGCAAATAAAAAGTCTCCTTCTAGCTTAAAACTAGAAAGAGACGGGAATTCCCGCGGTACCACTCTAATTGATACATATATAGTATCCGCTCTAATTGACTATCTTAATGTATTAAGTCAAACACGCCTTCGTAAAAAATACTGCTTGTCTTCCACCAACACAAACTCGCTGAAAAATATTAAATTACTACTACTTTTGACTATATTGTATAACGATTATATCAGGTCTAAGCATTTTAGCCAAACTAAAATTACTCATCCTTAATTACGACCTTAGTTCCCATTGGCAAGTTATAACAGAACCATTTAGCATCTGGCAAGCTTAAGCGTACACAACCATGAGATCCCTGTGTCCTACCTAATTTATCTGCTTCTTGAACATTAATTTTCTTATCTGCCTTAGTTGGTACTGAGTGGAATAAATAAATTCCATGATCCTTCCAGCTCACATAGTATCTAGCGCCTTCATTTAAGCCCTGGTTAAAGAACTCTGCTCCACGTTCAGCTTCAACATAAAAGGTTCCAGTTGGTGTTGCAGACTTACCATCTTTATAAACACCTCCAGTTGAAAGCATCGTATAGACTGGCTTTTTTCCGCTCATTACATAGGTTCTATTGCCTTTTAAAGAAACCCTAATCCATAAATTCTTAACTGCTTTTAATTCAGGATGAGCTTTTCTTTCGCTTTTTACTTTCCAACTGCCAGGTTTAGACAAGTCCTGCGGATCTTCATAAGGAAGGTATTTTTGATTTTTATCAGTTACTTTTTTAGGAGTTTTCTTTTTTTCTTTTACTTTTTTAGTAATTGTTGCGACCTTAGTAGTTTTAGCTGCACTGTCGGAAATATTTATTTTAGGAAAGAATACAACTCCAGCACAGATAATTGCCACAACTGCCACAGCAGTCAATAATTTACTTTTTGTAGATTTCAATGACGTTCTCTTCTTTTTATATTTAAGATCTTATACAAGCTTATTATATGTGAGTTCTTCAAATTTCTCAATAAAAAAAGAATTAAGCTTTAATACTTAATCCTTTATTGCATAAGCTAATGAAAAATTGCTCGCCATATTCTAACAAAAATATTCGCCTTAGCTACATCATTTTTTACTGTAGCTGGCAATTCTACGCCTTTATCAGACTTAATAGATGGAATACTTCTAATTTCAAAATTACCAATCTTTTGTCCAGCTTTTATTGGAGCTGCTAGTTGTTTTTCAGAGAACTTAGCACTAATGCTCTTACCATTTTGAATCCAGATGCCAGTGTCCTTTTGCATGACTAAATTAGCAGTCTCACTCTTGCCATCAGGGACAGAAACAGTCTTAGCACCGTCAATTGCTTGATTCTTCTTCATGATATAAAGCTGATAGTTAGAAAAGACATAATTTAATAACTTCTTAGTTTGTGTAAATCTTGACGGATCGGTACCATCCTTATGCTTAGCGCCCATGACAACAGTAATAATGCGACGGCCATTCTTAACCATTGTACCAGTAAAGCATGCTCCTGCTGCATCAGTAGTACCAGTTTTAAGACCATCTAAAGGATAATTAGGATCATATTGAGATAATCCCTTAAGCATCCAATTCCAATTATCCATCTTAGTTATCTTACCATGATCATTAAAGTTCATATGAGCTATTTTAGTAGTCTTAGTAACTTCAGGAAAGTCGGTTAATAACTTATCGACTATAACTGCCATATCAGAAGCAGAGAGCTCATTTTCAGAATTTTTACTTACATTAGTATAAGCATCCTTACCTTGTGTGTAATTAGGCAAGCCATCAGGCGTATAGAGTTTGGCGCCCTTAATCCCCCAATTCTTAACTAGCGCTCTCATCTGACTTACGAATTTTTGCTGCGAGCCGGCAACACTCTGAGCTAAAAGCATTGCACTACCATTAGCAGATTGAATTAAGGTTGATTGATACAATTGCTTAATTGTATAACTATGCCCACTATATAGTGGAACACCTGAATAATCTGGATTTTGGCTGACTTTGACAATTTGCTTAGTTGGTTTAACTTTTTGATTCCAAGAGAGTTTATTATTCTTAATTGCCTGTAAAGTTAAGTAAATTGTAATCAACTTCGACATAGAAGCAATTGGCATCTTTTGACTGGCATTTTTAGCATAAAGCACTTGCCCATTCTTGGCATCAATTGCAATTGCAGCTTTAACATCTAAATTCACCTGATTGGTATTATAGTCAGAAACTGTAGCTGCCATTGCTTGATGATTACTTATCCCCAATATTAGAGAGGACAAAAGCAATATTAACGCTATTAGACACTTTTGCCACTTATATTTTGTTATTCTCATTGAATAAATTCCTTTCAAATATTAACAACACGTCAATTTTAACAAAATTTCCCAATCAGAATTAGCCTTTTTGACAATATTTTTGCATTAACTTCGGTAACAGTGCACTAAGAGCCGTCGGGCGAACTAAATAATTATCTTTATATATTTGATCTCCTGCTAAAGAATGCAAATAGACAGCAGCGCTAATACTTTTCAAATTAGATCCAAATTGCCCGCAAAAGCTCCCAATTATTCCAGCCAGAGTATCCCCCATCCCGCCAGTTGCCATTCCAGGATTACCCAAGGGATTGATTAATATATGGCCATGCTGATCATATATCTTTGTTTGATTAGACTTAAGAACTAAGTAGGCATTTTTATTGATTACTAATTTATTTAGAGCACCAACATTGTTAGCATTAGTTTGATCTGTAATTTTTATTTTACTTAGACGTTGCCATTCCATTTGATGTGGGGTAAAAATTAATGCCTTAGCCGTCGTTGGCAATAAATTGGAGTCTAGTCCAATTAAATCTAAAGCACTAGCATCCAAAACTAAAGTTTGTTTTTCAGTAATGTTATCTCTAACAGTAAGTAAAATATTTTTAGCAAATTCATCACTGCCTAACCCCATTCCGCAAATCACTACATCCATAGTTGGTATCATTTGACTCAGCTGAGCTTGATCATTCCAATCGATAAACATTGCTTCAGGATTACGAGTATGAAGTGCAGTTGCATTAAAAGGATCTGTTGCAACAGAAATTAATCCAGCACCACTATTAAGTGCTCCTTGCGTTGCCATAATAACGGCACCACCATAATTTTTATTACCACCAATTAATAAAATTCTACCAAACTTACTTTTATAGGAATTACTAGGTCGAGGTTTAATAACCTCAGACAGAATTTTTGCATTAATTTTTTCCATTTTAAAATCCTTCTTAATGTAATTACTTATTCCCATTTTAACTATTTTTATGTATAATAATAGCTAGGTTGCCCCAATGGCGGAATTGGCAGACGCGCAGCGTTCAGGTCGCTGTTCACGCAAGTGAGTACAAGTTCGAGTCTTGCTTGGGGCACATAGTTAGAGCATCCCTTGAAGGATGCTCTTTTTAATTATTGTTTGCTTTTTCAGCAATGTCTAAAGCAAATTTAGCTACCTTATTAGCAGCTATTTCACGACTATCATTTTGAACATCTAGAGCAAAGTGCATTAGTTGATCGCGTAATTCTTGAGAAATATTGTCTTCATATTTACCCAAATTATTTTCACTAAACGGCTTTAAAAAATTATTCAAATTGTTAAATAATCTCTCTAATGAATGACGCAATTGCTTATCTTCTATCTTACCCACTTCAATTATTTGGCTTTTTATCTTTTTTAAACTCTGTACAGTATGTGACAATAGAATATATTCCTTATCACTTCTTTGCCAAACAATGACCTCATTAGTATCAATATTATTGATAGCTTGTTCAACTTTGGTCAACTTACTATCAGGACCGAAGGAGTAGCTTAATGAATTATCTTCTAAAAATTCTTGATACTTTTCTTTTTTCTTAGCTGCATCGCCAGAATAGTTGTCTAAGAATTCTCTAGCAACCTCAATGTCACGCTTAATCTCATGCTTAGTTGTATTACTTAAAAATTCTGGTGCATAATCTTGATAAATATCATTACCAGCTTCAAATTCAGTTAGTAGCTGACTATCTTCTTTTTGAACATCTGAGAGAATTTTTTCAATTTTTTGGTAAGAATCTAGTCCTAGAAAGGGATTTTTGACATTTACTTCAAAATTAAAATCATTGTAGCAAAGATCACGAAAACCTAATAAATTCATATATGTATCTTTTTTCATAAAATCCTCCTAAATCAACTTAATTCTACTATAATTTTTTGTGAATTTAAAAATTTGTAATCAAAATATGCTATACTTGAATTCCTTGGCAGGGGCATTTCTCAGTTGAGAAATCAAAAAAGTCTTTCGTTTAATTCTAATACCATTACTGGTATTAAATTAGATCGAAAGACTTTTATTTTTTAAACTTTAATATGTAATTTAAGCGCTATTGACTCTATTTTATGACCTAGAACTTTTTGAGCCAATGATGTTTTTAAGGTGATTAAAATATAGAAGATACTTCCAACTCCAACTCCCAAAGCAACTAAAATCATCGCTGAAAAACGCTTCTCAGGACTAAAGATTATTCCACCAAAGTATACTACGCCTGTTACAATTAGGAACATTATAATAGAGAAACATGATATTCCGACGAATCTTCTTGCCGTTCTATTGCTATCGTAGTTGTACTTCATCTGTAAGTGTTCTAATGACAACCAAATCGTAAGTGCTAAGCCGATATTAGTTGCAATCAGCGGTCCATATACTTTAAACAACTTAATCATTGGCAGCTGAACCAGCATCTTAATTACTAAACCGATAACTAAGTATTTAATAGCTAAGCCATTTTCTGACAAACCTTGTAAAATCGCCATCAACACTGTAAAAGACCCTAAGCTAATTGCAGTAAAAGCTGATAGATATAGCACACTTGAGCCTAATGGATCATAACCATAAAAAATAGTATAGATTGGCTTACTTATTGCTGCCATTCCTAGCGAAGCGGGAATCATAACAAAGAAAAATAATTCCAAGGTATTTTCAATTTGGTTAGCAATATCACGATAATCTCTTCTCGCATGTGCAGCTGAAAGAAGTGGAATTGCAGTCACTGCCATAGCAGTCGCAACAGAGATGATAATCATAATCAACTTATTAGCATTTAAACCAAATAAAGCATACCAGCTCTCAATTTGATCACTGCTTGCATGAACGAACATTGCTAACATGGGATGGAAAGTATATTGATCGATTAATTGGAAGAAGGTAATCCCAGAATCAATAATAATAAATGGAATTGATTGAGCAATAATC
The DNA here is from genome assembly GCF_017874575.1 of Lactobacillus colini. Taxonomy (GTDB): domain Bacteria; phylum Bacillota; class Bacilli; order Lactobacillales; family Lactobacillaceae; genus Lactobacillus; species Lactobacillus colini. Next base: position 102,619 of record NZ_JAGGLU010000007.1, read on the forward strand.
TCATTAAAAAGACTGCCCGTTGAAACATCAATAGCATTATTTGAATTCTCAATCAAGCCATTCAAACTTGCACGCCGCTTAAATAGAAACCACATTAGCAAGCCAATTCCAAATAAAGCACCAACAGCGGCAGCAAGATTAGATTGAATAACTGCCTTTAAATATGAACCATGTTGAACTTGCATGATAAAGTAAGCAGTTAATAACATCCAAGCTACACGAGCAAGCTGCTCCACAAACTGTGACATTGCACTAGGCATCATGTCCGCATAGCCTTGAAAATATCCTCTCATAATGCTCAAAATTGGAATAATCAAGACAGCATAAGATAAACTATGTAGAATTGGTATTTGACGTGAATCCCCTCCGGCGAGAATTGGTGAGGCAACATACATAAAGGCTGCTGCAACAATGCCAAAAATAGTCATCAAAAATAATCCATGTCGGAATAGTTTCCTTCCGACTCGATATTCATTTAAGGCATTATATTTAGCAACTTGCTTAGCGACTGCTCCCGGAATTCCTGCCGTTGAGATAATTATAAATAAACTATAGATGTTATAGCTCTTAGCTGTTAGCGCATTAGCTAAATTACCATAGCTACCCATCCAGGCATACCATGGAATAATATAAATTGCCCCTAAAATACGTGAGACGATCGACCCAAAGGTCATCCACGCAGACCCCTTGATCATGGTTTCATGTGAATTGTTCCTTTGCGTATTGTTTCTATCCATAAATTAATTTTCCCTAATTTCTAAATATAAGAGTCCAAGACTTATATTAATCACTTCTTAACAAAACTTATAAAACAATTTTGCTTTTTAGGAAAAACTTAACTTATTTGGCAACAATATTGACAATCTTATTAGGGATAACGATGACTTTCTTAACATCTTTACCTTCTAAGAACTTTTGAACATGAGGTATAGCAAGAGCTTGCTTTTCTAAGTCATCCTTAGCAGAATCTTTAGCTGCTTCAAATTTACCACGTAGCTTACCATTTACTTGAACCATGATTTCAACTGTTGATTCAACTAATTTACTTTCATCATAAGTTGGCCACTTAGCATAGCTGATAGATTCATTATGTCCTAAAATTGACCAAATTTCTTCCATCATATGTGGAGCAACTGGTGCCAATAGCTTTACAAATCCTTCCGCATATTCACGTGGAATTTGCTTAGCCTTTTGTGCTTCATTCATGAAAACCATCATTTGGCTGATTGCAGTATTAAAGTGAAGTGAGTCAAAATCTTCAGTAACTTTCTTTACAGTTTGGTTATAGATTTTATCTAAACTGCCATCGTTTTCATCAACGATCTTTTCACTAGCAATTGCCTTCAGGTCTAAGTCATTAACCATTAGACGCCATACTCGGTCTAAAAACTTCTTAGTTGAAGCAGGACCATTATCATCCCAATCAATTGAAGCATCAAGAGGACCCATGAACATTTCATACATTCTTAGGCTATCTGCACCATATTCATCAATCACATCATCAGGGTTAACGACATTTCCTTTAGATTTTGACATCTTCTCATGATTTTTCAAGATTAATCCTTGATTATAAAGACGTTGGAATGGCTCCTTAGTTGGAACAACTCCCAAATCATAAAGAACCTTGTGCCAGAATCTTGCATATAGCAAGTGTCTAACTGCGTGTTCAGCACCACCGATATAAAGGTCTACTGGTAGCCATTGCTTGAGCAAATCATAATCTGCCAGTTCTTTATCATTATGTGGATCAATATATCTTAAATAATACCAAGACGAACCAGCCCAGTTAGGCATAGTATTAGTTTCACGTTTACCTTTACGACCATTTTCATCAACAACATTTACCCAGTCAGTTAAGTTAGCTAATGGACTTTCTGGAGTTCCTGAAGGCTTAATGTTGGTTGCATGCGGTAAACGTAGCGGCAGTTCTTCTTCTGGTACTAAACTAGTTGTACCATCTTCCCAGTGAATAACTGGAATTGGTTCACCCCAGTAACGTTGACGACTGAAATCCCAATCACGAAGTTTGTAGTTGACCTTTTGTTTACCAACATTATGTTCTTCTAACCAATCAACCATGCGCTTTTTAGCTTCATCGTTACCTAAGTCATCTAAAAAGTCAGAATTGATGTGCTTACCATCACCGGTGAAGGCTTCTTTTTCGAGATTACCACCTTCAATTACGCGTTTAATTGGTAATTCAAACTTTTTGGCAAAAGCATAGTCGCGTTCGTCATGAGCAGGAACTGCCATAACTGCACCAGTACCATAACTTGCTAAAACATAGTCAGAAATCCAGATTGGAACCTGTTTACCATTGACCGGATTAATTGCATAGGCACCAGTGAAGACTCCAGTTTTATCTTTGTTTAAATCTGTTCTTTCTAAATCTGATTTTGATTCAATTTGCTTAATATAAGCTGCTACGGCTTCCTTTTGTTCAGGGATAGTAATTTCTTGAACTAACTTATTTTCTGGAGCTAAGACAGTATAGCTTACACCAAATAAAGTATCCGGGCGAGTAGTAAAGATATCAAATGTCTTATCACTATCTTTAACTTTGAAAGTTACTTGTGCACCTACTGAACGGCCAATCCAATTTCTCTGCATTTCTTTAACAGGCTCTGGCCAATCCAAATCATCTAAGTCCTCAAGTAACCTATCTGCATAGGCAGTCATCTTAAGCATCCATTGCTTCATATTACGACGGTATACAGGATAACCACCACGTTCAGTTTTGCCATCAACTATTTCTTCATTAGCAACAACTGTTCCTAAATCTGGTGACCAATTAACTGGAACTTCAGCTTCATAAGCAAGACCTTTTTTATACATTTGTTCAAAGACCCACTGAGTCCACTTATAAAAGTTAGGGTCAGAAGTTCTAACTTCACGATCCCAATCATAAGAAAAACCTAACTTATTCAATTGGCGCTTGAAGTTAGCAATGTTTTCATCAGTAACCTTGGCTGGATCTTCGCCTGTCTTTAACGCATATTGCTCTGTTGGTAAGCCAAATGCATCCCAACCCATTGGATGAAGCACATTATAACCTTGTGCGCGTTTCATACGCGCCATAATATCCGTTGCAGTATATCCTTCTGGATGTCCTACATGGAGGCCCTTGCCCGAAGGGAATGGAAACATATCTAATGCATAATAATTCTTCTTATCTTTATCTTGGGTAGTCTTGAATGTGTCATGCTCTGCCCAATATTTTTGCCATTTCTTTTCAACAACTTTATGGTTGTACATATGATCTCTCTTTCTAAAAATAAAAAGGTCCTATGAAAAAACTTCATAGGACGATTAATTCGCGGTACCACCTAAGTTTCGCATTATTATGCGACCCTCTTTGAGCATCTTAACGTAATGCCAAACCGAAAGGCTTTTAAATGAAACAAGTTCGCAACTTCTTCTTAAGACTTTTCACCGTCCAGTCCCTCTCTGAAAAAGAAAGATTAGCTGCTACTACTTTTCAACCTTTATTTTCTTTTTGATAATGATTATAATTTACCACAAATACTAGAAAAAACAAGAGGAGTGTATTCATTGATACAATCTTATAAAAAACACCATGATCCACTGGTAATAGGAATAATCTTTGCAATTATCTTTACAATATGGGCTTTTAGTATAGCTACCAATCAAGCTTTTATTAGATCTTTTGACCAGGCAATAATTAATATTGTCTATAACAATAATAAAGTCAACCTGCAGATTGCACGATTATTGACAAATTTAGGTAATACTTCGACAATAACTATCGAAGCAATTATTATCTTCATTGCCTTACTGACTTTTAAAAAATATCCCCTAGCTTTCTTTGAAGCGGGGGTTATGATCTGCGGCAATGCTTGCAATTGGATTATTAAAAATCTTGTTCGCCGCTCACGCCCTAGCGTCCAACATTTAGTTCATGCGGACGGCTTCTCCTTCCCATCTGGACATTCACTAGGTAGTATGACTCTATTTGGTTGTCTATTTGTCATTACCCTACTTTTAGTTAAGAATAAAAAGACAAAGATCATTCTAAACATACTATGGTGCTTATTTCCTTTAATAATTGGCTACACTAGAATTTATCTTCATGTCCATTACCCATCTGATGTCTTTGGTGGTTGGATTGAAGGATTAGCATTTGTGTTAATCGGTTATGCGATTTTATTAAGAAGCTACGTTACTAAACATCCACAAAAATTTTATTGATTTTTATAGGTTTCGAATTATCGAAGCCTTTTTTATTGTTTCTTATCTTTTACTTAATATTCTTAAAGACTAAGTGTAGTAAGATTATTTCATGAATATTTAAAGATAAGGTAATCAAAAATGAATTTCAAAATTAAAAATCAGCGCTTAATCTTCGCTCTTATTTGTCTAATACTGGGTGGAGCTATAACATGCTGGACATATTTTTCAACTAATATTTATCATAAAGAAGATATAGCTGTCATCATGCCCGATAAGTTTGAAGATCGGCTAATTCACAAAGATACGGATATTTATCAAAATAAAGATCAAACTCGTCAGCAAACTTTTTATATCAAAATGCTCTCAGGTAAACATAAAGGCCGTGTATATAAAGTTATCAACCACTACTATCCTTCACAGCTAACAACTCAAAAATATCGCATTCATAACCGAGTTCTAGCAAAAATTAGTAAAAACAAGGCTGTAGTATTGAGTCCTAAGCGTGACTGGATTCCAATCATGGTGTTGACGATTACACTTAGCTTAATGATTATCCTAGCAGGCAAACATACTATTGCATTATTAATTTCAATGATTTTAAGTTGGGCTATCTTTTTTGGACTAATGTTTTGGGACTTAAAGACTAATTCCAACTTAAGTATTTTGATTTATGGGCTCGCCGATATAATTTTTTCTTTCATCTGCCTAATTATTGTTCAAGGCTATAACAAAAAAATGCTAGTTACTTGGTTAGCGACTCTAATTGGAATTTTTTCTTCGTTTATACTGTGCTACTTAATTATGCAATTAACCGGCAATACTCAGATGCGATATGATACATCCGACTTTATCACCCAAGACCCACAAGGAATATTTTTAGCTCAAACATTGCTAGGAATATTAGGTGCTGTATTAGACGAAGCTACAGATATTGTATCTAGTCTTCATGAATTGATAATTCACAAGCCTAATATTACAAAGCAAGAGCTGATTAATAGTGGTAGAAATATGGGAAAAGAAATTACCGGACCATTAATCAATGTCTTATTATTAATTTTTATTGCTAGTGCATTACCTGAAACAATTCTATATCTGCGTGATAATGCTGGATTAGGCAATACTTTTAACTATACCTTAGCAATTGGATTGACCCAGAGTGTTATTTCAGGTATCGGGATCGTCTTGACTGTAGTGTCAGCTACCGGTGCGAGTTTATTATTTCTTAAGCAAAAAGACAGGAGTTAATTATGAATACCTTACTTGTCTTAACTATAACTTTAGCCATTTTAATGACTGTAATTAGTGGCGAAACTGGCCTTAGAAGCTTTTTCAGTATAATTATCAATGTAGTTCTATTAATTTTTGTTGCAATGTTAATTTCATGGGGATTGAACATTCCTGTTATTACTCTAATATTTGTCCCACTAAAATTAGCTACAATTATTTTTGCTGGTACTGAAAATAAAACTGTCGGCAAAAATGCTTTTCTTAGTTCATTATTAGTGTGTCTTGTGCTTATTTCCTTAATTTTTGTTTGTCAGTATTTCGCACAAGCTGCAGGAATGGGATTAGAGGTTAATGATGTCTTAATGGGACAATCGCAACAGCCCGGCATAGATTACTCTCTAATTGCAATTACCGTAGCAATTTTTTCAACATTAGGTGCAATTGCAGAAGCTGCCGTATCAATTACAGCTGGTCTAGTAGAAATTAAAAATTCCAAACCTACAATCACTAAAGAAGAATTGATCCAGAGTGGAACAAATATTGGAAAAGATATCATTGGTACTTCTATGAATACCATACTTTTTGGACTATTTGGGAGTGTCCTATCACTAATCTTATGGTTCTATCCTCTAAATTATTCTTGGGGCGAAATTTTAAATGATAAGCTAGTTATTAATGAGCTTTTAATTATGATGTATTCCTTAATAGGTGTCTTGTTGATTATTCCTTTAGCAACTCATTTTTTGGCTCATACTCTAACTAAAAAATAAAAACGGATGCAAACATCAATCTCTGAATTGATAGTTGCATCCATTTTTTATTTAACTTCATTCTTATTTATTTGATACATTTGGTTAACAATTAAAGCTAGGACTACTAAAATAAGTGAAGCCCAATAAACACCCTTTAAAGCGCCAAACAATACATTTCTCAGATCAGGAATTAAACTTGCACTCAAATGCTTAGCCTTTTCTGCATTTACTATCTTGTTCATCATATCTTGATTTAAATTAGGATAATGGGCCAATCCATTAGCTACCTTTAAATTAAAGACAATACCAAAAATTGAAACCATCATTGTTTGACCAAGATACCGCACTAGGGTATTAAATGAAGTAGCTATACCAATATGATCAGGCGATACCAAAGTTTGGGACTCAACCGTGCTAATTGTAATAATAATTCCAAAACCAACACCATTAAAGCCAGCAATCACACAAAAAAGCCAAAATGGCGTTGCTTGTGGTACCAATAATAAAGCTACATCAGCTAATAAGATGATCAATAATGTAGCGTCAAATAGCTTTCTTACTCCCCAGCGACTCATTAAAGCTCCTGAAATAAAAGATCCTAGAATCCACATTAATGAGCTAGGAGTTACGGCAAAGCCTGCCAACGACGCATTAGTGCCATTTATTCCTTGCATCCAAGTAGGAATATAAAATTCAAAGCCAATCACTACACCTGAAATAATTAAGGAAATAAGATTTTGGCAAATAAATTCTTTATTTTTTAGCATATTTAGTGGCATTATTGGGTCTTTAGCAAACTTTTCTGTCTTAATGAACCAAAATATTCCAATAATAAATACTATAGCTAATCCACTTAAAAGTGGGATATTTTTACTTGTTCCTAATTCTTGTAAAAACAACATTAAAGCAAGCAAAATCAAAACTAATAATGTTGTCCCTTTATAATCTAGCCTGGTCTTGGAATGATTTTTTGATTCTACAAAAAAGAACTCAACCATAATAATCGTAGCTATACCAATTGGAACATTAATATAGAAGACCCAATGCCAGGAAAGGTGCTGAACAATAAATCCGCCTAATAGCGGGGCAATGACAGAAGCGACTCCCCAAAAGCCTGAATTTAAACCCAACATCTTAGTTCTCTTCTGTAATGTATACATATCGGCTAACATGGTTATTGCCACTGGTTGAATAGCCCCTGATCCTAGACCTTGAATTACCCTAAAAATAATTAGTTCGAACATATTATTAGCCAAACCACACAGAGCTGAGCCCATAATAAACAATATTAGGCCGAATAAAAATATTGGTTTACGTCCTATATTATCAGCTAGCTTGCCATAGATTGGCGTTGATACTGCAGTCATTAATAAGAAAATAGAAACTACCCAATTCATAATCTCCAATCCATTTAAATCAGAAACTATGGTTGGCATCGCAGTTGAAACTATTGTTCCTTCTATTGCAGTCATAAAAGTAGTTAAAAAGATAGCCGTTGTAATAACGGCTACATTTGTTTGTTTAGTTCTCATATTTTTTAACATAATCTAACAATTCTTGAGTCTTATCAGTATGCTCCCATGGCAAGTCAATGTCAGTTCTACCAAAGTGACCATATGCGGCAGTTGGACGATAGATTGGCCGACGTAAATTAAGCATTTCTATAATTCCTGCAGGACGCAAATCAAACACATGGCGAATTGCATCAACCAATAAATCATCACTAACCTTACCTGTTCCAGCAGTATCAACCATAATTGATACAGGATGAGCAACGCCGATTGCATAGGCTAATTGAATTTCACAACGATAAGCTAAGCCAGCAGCCACAATATTCTTAGCTACATACCGTGCAGCATAACTGGCACTTCTATCAACCTTAGTAAGGTCCTTACCAGAAAATGCTCCACCACCGTGACGAGCATAGCCGCCATAAGTGTCAACTATAATCTTTCTACCGGTTAAACCAGAGTCACCTTTGGGTCCGCCAATAACGAATCGACCGGATGGATTGATAAGAAACTTAGTGTTCTTATCTAGATACTTCTCAGGAATAACATTCTTAATTACCATATTAATCATAGAATTACGAATTTCATCGTTTTCCACTTTATCATCAGTTTGAGTAGAGATGACAACAGTTTCTACTCGTTTGGGTTTATTATCTTCATCGTATTCTACAGTTACTTGAGCCTTAGCATCTGGACGAAGCCATTCTAAAGTTCCATCTTTGCGAAGCTGAGCAACACGTCTCATTAATTTATGAGATAAAGAGATTGGCAATGGCATTAGCTCTGGTGTTTCCTTAATAGCGAAACCAAACATTAATCCTTGATCGCCAGCACCGATTTCATCAAGCTTATCACTATCTTGACCATTCTCACGAACTTCCAAAGACTGGTCAACTCCGTTGGCTATATCAGAAGATTGTTCATCAATGTCTACCAAAATAGCACAGTTATTTCCATCAAAACCTAATTCAGGTCTGTCATAACCGATATCTAAAATAGTCTTTCTAACTACACTTTGAATATCTACGTAAGCAGACGTTGAAATTTCGCCAACTACTAAAACTAAACCGGTAGTAACAGTAGTTTCACAAGCCACGCGTCCATTAGGATCTTGGGCTAGTATTGCATCCAAAATAGCATCAGAAATTTGATCTGCGACTTTATCTGGATGTCCTTCAGAAACAGATTCAGAAGTAAATAGACGTTTTTCCTTTTTCATAGAGTCCCCCTAAAAATTTCGGTTACAAGGCATCTCCGTTGTCGGATCCTTTCGGGACCTTAATCGGTCTCTATACCCATAATTTTATTCAACACCGTATAAAAAAAGACTACCTAGTGGTAGTCTTTCTTCATATACGGATGGAGGATACAGGGTTCGAACCTGTGACCTCCTGCTTGTAAGGCAGATGCTCTCCCAGCTGAGCTAATCCTCCAAAAGTGACCCGTACGGGATT
>NZ_JAGGLU010000008.1 GCF_017874575.1 Lactobacillus colini
AACTACCACACCCCAAATGAACTTTATGAGAAAGAACTAGATTCAATCTATCGAATTCAATCGTAAAAAGTGTTCAATTTAAATTTGCAATTTAGTTTTTTTTTATTTTAGAAGTTTAAATTTACTATTTACTCGAATTCCTTACGAATCTTTTCGCCATCTTCATCAAGTTGCGGTGCGTCTTTTTGTACACCATATGAGTTCCAAGTTCCAAACTTCATTGGGGTTCCAATTACTTCATTACCATCTGGTAATTGCTTGACCATCCCACGCATCACAATCTGGTCAAGCTTACTGGTATCATTAACGTTTAAAATTAACCCCGCAGGTATACCTGCATCATTTAAGATCTTATCCCACTCAGATGCTGTCTTAGTCATTAAAACATCTTGCATTACTGACTTAACCTTCTGCCAGTTTTTTTCGCGAAGATCATTAGTCTTAAATTCGCTTTGATTAGTCCATTCATCGTGACCTAAGGTATGAGACAAAATCTTCCACAATTCATCGTTACCACAACATATTGCAAGCGCCTGATCCTTACATTCAAAAGTATCGAATGGATACATGTAAGGATGGCGATTACCAATACGATGAGGAATTTGATGAATTCCTAAAACTGTCATTAAGTCTTGAACCATTAAAGCAAAGGTTGAATCAAGCATTGAAACATCAACTGTAGTCCCCTTACCCGTACGTTCTCGTGCTACTAGTGCTGTTGTAATTGCACTGTAGCCCATTATACCAGCAACTACATCTGCAACAGATGTTCCAACTCTTGTTGCCTTACCATTAGCATCCCCTGTAGCATCCATAATCCCAGAAAATGCTTGTACAATCGTATCGTAAGCAGACTGCTTAGCCCAAGGACCATACTGACCAAAACCTGAAATTGAAGCAAAAATCAGTCTAGGGTATTTCTTAACCATCTCATCTGGATCAAATCCTAATCTTGTCATTACACCCGGACGAAAGTTTTCAACTACAATATCAGCCTTAGCAATCATATTTTCTACTAAGTCGTGATCCTTGGGATCTTTCAAATCTAAAGCAATTGACTCTTTACCAATATTACAAATTCTGAAGTACTCGCTTGAACCATCTTCAAGGTATGGACCAATATGGCGTGTATCATCACCGGTTTTTCTTTCAATATGAATTACTCTAGCTCCTGCATCTGCCAGCATTCTTGTGCAAGTTGGTCCAGATAAAACATGGGTAAAATCTACTACTAACAGTCCAGCTAAAGGATAAGGCTTAGACTTATCCAAGTGTGGATTGACTTGCATAGCTTCTTTGTAACTTAATTTACTCATATAGATACCAAACTTTCTAAAAATAGAGAGCTGTTCAAGATTGAAGCAGCTCCCTAACATTCTTATTCACCTTTAATGACTTGAGTCCTAGGATTCTTAGGTCCCTTAGCCTTAGAAATTACACCTTTTTCTACTAAATCTTGAATTTGATCGGCATTGTAACCTAGTGACTCCAGAATTTCTTTATTATTTTCGCCAAGATCAGGAGCCCGCTTATAATCTGGCTTATAGTTAGACATAGTAAATGGCAGACCAATTGTCTTAAATTTACCACGACTGCCACCTTGGTCAATAGTTACAATCGTACCATCTTCATTTAAGTCAGGATCATTTTCAATTTCTTTCCAATCTAATACTGGACCAATAGGAATACCCGCATCACCGAGAGTCTTGGTTAATTCATACTTATCATAATTCTTAGTATAAGATTCAATTAAAGGATAAATCTCTTCTTTATGAAGTTGACGGTCTTGCCAATGCTTAAATCTCGGGTCATCAATCCATTCAGGATGCCCCATAGTCTTAGCCAAAGCTGCCCAACCAGCATCTTCATTTTGAATAACAATATAAACATAAGCATTAGGATCACTTTCCCAGCCTTTAGCCTTGTAGGTCCAGCCGATAACTTGACCACCTTCGGTGTTTTCTGAGCGAGGGATCGCCTTGCCCCACTTGTAATGTGGATAGACAGCATAGTAAGGCAAAGCTCCTAAGTTATCAAGCATCACTTGATCACGGAGCTTAATTCGGCAAAGATTTAAAACAGCATCTTGCATTGATTGATAGACAAATGTTCCTTCGCCAGTATGCTCTCTTTGAAGCAATGCGGCCAAGATCGCAATAGTTAAATGCATCCCCGAATTGGAATCACCTAAGGCTGCTGCTGACTGAGTTGGTATATTATTATCACCCTTATTCCAGCCGGTTGCACTTGCCGCACCACCGGCTGCTTGAGCAACTGGTTCAAAAGCCTTAACATTTTCAAAACGCGAGCCCTTATTAAATCCCTTCAATGAAGCATAAATTAACCTTGGATTCAACTTATGTATTTGTTCCCAGCCAAAGCCTGCCCGCTCTGCGGCACCAGGCTTAACATTTTCAACAAAGACATCAGCCTTCTTTAAGAGGTCATTCATAATCTTGACGCCTTCTGGTGATTTAATATTTAGAGTGAGTGACTTCTTATTAGCATTAAGTTGCAAATAATACATGCTCCAAGAATCTTGAATATCAAGTAACTCAGTTCTAGTTGGATCACCACTATTAGTACGTTCAATCTTTATCACTTCTGCACCTAGCCAAGCTAGTAGTTGCGTACAAGAAGGTCCGGACTGAACTTGAGTCCAGTCAACAACCTTAATACCCTTTAATGGTGCATATTCATTACTTTCAGTAACCATTATTTATCCTCCTTGTCTTCTAATTGTGATAAATCTAATTCTGGATTTAAATTGCCGATATGTCCTGATTCGGCACCCATTGATGCTGGGATCTGTGCATCAATAATTGCTGGTCTGCCATTCTTATAAGCCTTTTGGAGAGCTGCTTTCATTTCTGAGTAATTACTTACGCGATAACTATCGCCACCAAATGCCTTAGCTATGTCACCATAGTGAGCTTCATGGTCTAGAACAGTTGGCCCAGGTTGAGAATTAACTACATTAATATCACCCCGATAAATGCCACCATTATTGATTATGACAACAATAATTGGTAACTTATAACGGCAAATTGTTTCCATCTCCATACCATCAAAGCCAAAAGCAGAATCGCCTTCAAGAGCAATAACTGGCTTTCCTGTTTCAACGCTGGCAGCAATTGCATAGCCAAGTCCAATTCCCATAACGCCCCAGGTACCAGTATCAAGGCGGTGACGTGGCTGCTGCATTCCAATTAAATTACGACCAATATCTAGGGTATTAGCACCTTCGCTTACTAAATAAGTATCAGGATGCTCTTTCATTAACTCATCAATTGGCTCAATTGCACTGTAGAAACCTAGACTAGCGCGTTCCTTAGCTTCTTCAATTCTTTGGGCGAATTTAGTATTATTTACCTCACAGTGTTGCTTAATCTGATCGAGCCAATCTTGCGGTGCAGTTACATTATCTTTCTCTAAAGCTGGAATTAATTTTTGTAAAACAGACTTAATATCTCCTTGAAGCGGAGCCTGAATCATTCTGTTAGAATCAAATTCAGTTGCATCAATATCAATTTGAATGAATTGAGCATCATCTCTAAACAATGGTGACTCACCATTAGCAAGCATCCAATTAAGTCTTGCCCCAATTAGGATAACAACATCAGCCTGACCTAGAGAGAATGAACGGGCAGATGCTGCTGAAAATTGTGAATCATCTGGAACAACGCCCTTAGCCATCGACATTGGTAAAAATGGTATCTTAGTCTTAGCAACTAGTTCCCTAACTTCTGACTCACTTCTAGCATAAGCTGCACCTTTGCCAAGTAAAATAATCGGTTGCTTGGCAGCTTTAAGTAATTTTACTGCCCTATCAATTGCAGTATCAGTTGGTAATTGCTTCGGTGCTGGATCTACTACTTGATAAATCTTGGTATCAGATTTTTTATTAACTGTATCAGATACAGTTGCAGCTGGAAGATCTAAGTAAACACCACCTGGCCTACCGCTAAGAGCTGTTCTAACTGCAAGAGCAACTGCGAGCCCAATATCTTGAGCACGATCAACACGATAGGCAGCCTTACAGAAAGGCTTAGCAACATTATACTGATCCAGTCCCTCATAATCTCCACGATCAAGATCAATGACATGGCGATCAGAAGATCCAGAAATCATGATTAATGGGAAACAATTCTTTGTGGCCTGGGCTAAAGCAGTTAACCCATTTAAGAATCCAGGAGCTGATACAGTTAATGCAACACCAGGCTTCCCTGTTAAAAAGCCTGCTGCAGCTGCCGCATTAACCGCTGCATCTTCACGCCTAAATCCGTAATATTTCATTCCTTTTAACTGGGCTAAGCGAGCTAAATCAGTCACAGGAATTCCAACAACACCATACATATTATTTAAGCCATTCTCTTGCAAAGCATCAATTAAAAGTGCTGCGCCGGTTAATTCTACATTATCAGCCATAGAGCTTCCTTCTTTCTCTATATATTCCAATTATTTTATGTGATTAATATAATCTCAAATCTTATTAAATTCAATCTAAAACGCTCTAATTTGAATACTTATTTTTGATAGGCATTATTTAATTTTTTTATATTATTATATTTTGTAATATATTTTTTGAATTTAAATCTAACAAAAAAGCCCAATTCCGCCAACTGGGGAATTGAGCTTACATCACACAGTGTTACCGTCCTTTGGACCAAAATATACACTTTGGTATCCTTTTCGCTACCGGAGAAAGATGCCCAACATGACGGTACGTAAAAATCATAGCACATAAACAAAATCGCAACAATATGCTTCCTTATACAAAAAGACCCGCTTACGCAGGTCTTCTTCACTAATCTTTAGATTTGCTCTTAAGCATATCTACCATCAATTGGTCCATGAGCTTCTTAACCTTATTGAAGCTCTTAACCGGGTGGTTAGCTTGAGCAATAATTGCATCTTTACCATTATTAGAAATTCTTACAAACGCATAGTATCCAGAGCCAGCGCCATTGGCACCACGGAAGCCCTTAGGAGAATTATAGAAGCCACCACCATAATATTCTGGTGCAGGTCCTTCATATAATTTCTTCATTGATGACTTGCTTAATAAACTGCCATCAACCATTGCCTTCATAACCTTATATAGGTCACTATTAGACATTGCTACTGACCCAGCACCTAGCTCACCATGAAGCTCATTAAGATCCAATGCTACCTTAGCTAAGTCACCATGCTTATCTCCCACATACTTATAAGAGTTAGCAAAGTTAATGGCATTAAGCTTTTGCGGTGTGCTCCAGATAAAAGCCGTATGCTTCAAGCCTAACCTTTTAACGAAGGTTTGGTTGAACAGATCCTCATAGCTCTTATTAGTAATCTTCTCTAAGATACCAGAGATCAAAACATAATTAATTGAAGAATAATATCTCTTACCATGAAGCTTATCTAAGTAAATGATATTGTTCTTAATGTCATAATTAATTCCATCTTGGTTACTCTTGAATACTGGGCTGCCTAAGACAGTTCCTGGACGAGTTGTCAATCCACTCGTCATATCAAGCAATTCCTTGATAGTAATCTCTTTAGCGTTAGGCACTTGTGGATAATACTTAGATAACTTATCACTAAGCTTAATCTTACCTGCCTCTACTTGGCGCATAAGCATTACTGCTGTCATTGACTTTTGGACAGAATCAATTAAGTAACTTGTGTTGGCGCTGTTGGCCTTGCGAGTCTTTTCGTTAGACCAGCCGCTAGAATAAGAATACTTAACCTTGCCATTTTTAACTATCAAGAAGCTTCCTTGGAGGTTTTGCATATTAAGCATCCCTTTAAGCTGGTTAGAATTCTGCTCACTGGCAGCTACTACTCGACTAGGCTCAACGTTCTTTTTATGATTCCAAGCTTTACTAAAATAATAATTCTTAATATTGTAAGACATTGGAATATCAGGTTGCTTCATAAACTGTCTGACATATTGATCGACAGCTAACCAACCATTCCAACCTAAGTGAATAGTATCTTCCATGAAGTACTTCTTATTACCATCATGTGATAAGTCAGCAATATTATCGAATCCTTGAGCAAGCAATTGATCCTTAATCTTGTTAACTGACTTTTGATACATACTTTCTGGTAAGCCAGTATATTTAGCCCACTTAGAGTTAACTGGTGGAATAATAAATAAGACATTCACATGTTCACGAGCAAACTCATTCAGCACTAATTCAAAATCCGCAAATTCTGGTGAATTAGTATAATCGAATTTTCTTTGTGAATTCTTTAAGCCCTTTATATTATTAGGCTTTAATCTTCTAGTAAAGAAGCTGTTGGAAATACCAAATTTATTATTTGATGTTTCTTTGGCTCCTTGTTGGTTAGCTAATTCGCGCAAGCTATCATATGCATAAGTTCCTGGGAGCATCTTGGCCCGATTTTGAATCTTAGGAATATTATTATTCATGTGGAATGTTGAGAAGAAGTTATCTTGATTAATAAGCATTCTTCTCTTTATTTTTAACCATGAAATTTGATTATCAGAAAGCTTTTGACCAGATGCTAGTGTCATCAAGGCATACTTAGTAGTCTCGCTTGAAGTACCTGATGGCATCTGCAATAGTCTACGTGCTGCATAGCGAGTTGCCACGCTATCTTTGGCACTTAAGATCCATTCAATCGCCTGCAATTGCGAGAAGTACATCCCAAAGGCAGCAGGATTCTGACCTTCCCTTGTAAACCACTGCGGTGAAATGATAAAGACAGCTTTCTTACCAGCTAGTTGCTTTTTAGTTTCTTGCAAACTAAAGAAGTGGGTCAATGATTGACTACCTGGTCCTCCCAATAAAAATGGACGATAGTCGCGATGATACTTATAAGCTAAAACACTAGGGTGCAAGGGATCCATTCGTGATAATTCACTAGATCCATAAAAAGGAACATATTCCTTTTCAAAAGCTGCTTGCTTTATTCTTTGGCCTTTAAATACATTCTGCGATTGTGAAACTGATGCCTTAAACAAAAGATTATCTGATACTTTACTATTCCATGGCAGCATAAAGACCACAAATAATAAAATAAAAGCACAGATAACTGGGCCGAAAATCTGCCACAGTTTTCTTTTATTACTCATTTCTCAAACTTTCTACCATTGCCACAATCTTATTTGGAGTGTCCCAGTCTTCGCGGTGAAATTCTGAAACAGGAGCTGTAATACCAGTTTGATCTTGTAATTCAAGTAACATTTGTACAGTTGCCATTGAATCAAGTAAGCCGTTTTCGTAGATGTTTTCATCCATACGGTCACTTAAATCTTCACCAGTTAATTCATTAATAATATCTAAAACAGTTTGCTTTGTATCCATCTTTATATTTCCTTTCAAAATTTAAATCTTTTTGCTTACTTCCAGCCAAACCATAAAGTGCTCAAAAATCCTGAGAAAATCAAGAAACTGAAGCAGACTACGTTAAAGGTTAAGAAAATTGCAAAGGCTTCGGTAAACTTATTATGCGGGATCTTCTTACGATTCTTCCGCTTAAACCTTAACCAAATATCATTGATAATGATAGCTAAGGCATGGTAGATACCATATACGATATAATACCACGTCAAGCCATGCCAGAATCCCATAATCAAGAAATCAATAAAATATGATGCTTGGGAAAGGCGGTTTCGGTCCTTAATTAACTTCTTCTTCATTGCAAAGAATGTAAAACGCATAAAGATGAAATCACGGAACCAGAATGAAAGTGTCATGTGCCAACGATTCCAGAAGTCCTTGATATTCTTTGATATGAACGGCTTATTGAAGTTCATTGGGGTATGTATTCCCATAAAGTATGAAGTACCTACCGCAAAGAGTGAATAGCCCGCGAAGTCAAAGAACAAATACATACTGTAGCAGTACATATAACCTAGTAGCGCCCATGATAGACGCAGACCACCATTGATATTTCCGTATATTATCGAATATTTAGCTAATTGAGGTAGCCATAAGGTCCCGAATACATATCCAATAATGAACTTATATAAAAATCCTTGGAAGATGTACCTAGTCCCTAATCTCATATCTTCAATATATTTGTCTCTTTCGGGAGCCTTGTTATAATCCTGTGCAAATCTCCGGTAACGGTCAATAGGACCTGAAGAAATGGTTGGGAAGAACAAGAGGAAACGTGCATATGTAATTGGATCAACCTTCTTAATGGTATGATCGCGCAATTCCATTAATACTTGCACATTCTTAAATGTTAAATATGACACCCCAAAAAATCCAATTAGATCCGCGGTTGGATCAGGTATATGTGGCGCAATCTTAACTATCGTCACTGGAATAATAGATAAGATGACAACCAGATAAAATACCCAAGTCTTATTCTTGCCTGACCTAATGTATCTCTCATAAGCAAAGGTCAAAATAAATTGGAAAACAATATAACCAATTAATTGATAACCTTGAATGGCATCTTTACCATCAAACATTAAGAACAAGAATAATAATGAGATAATTGCTTCATAAATCTTAAAGCGTCGACCAAAATATAAACCAATTATTAGTGGCAACAGCGCAATAAAGAGAATAATGAAGTAACGCGGATTACTATAGGGTTGCAGATTAATCACGCGTTATTTACCTCCTTGATGACTTGCTTAATATCTACTTTACCATTTTGGGAAATTGGCATATCCTCGCGGTAAATAAATCTCTGTGGCAACATGTATGGCATTAAGTCCTTACTTAAAGATTCACGCAAAATCTTAGTCAGTTCATCATCTTCGTACTTATCTCTAACACCATCAGCTAACTCAACCACGGCAACTAATTGTTGAACCTTGTGATCCTTGTTATACTTAGGCGCTACCACACCGTATCTAACTAATTCGTGCTTAGCTAAATAGAAGTTAATCTCTTCTAGTTCGATTCTATAGCCATTAAACTTAACTTGGAAGTCGATCCTACCACGATAAAATAGCATATCACCATCCAAAAAGCCCAAATCACCAGTTCGGTAAGTTGGATAAGTATCACCATCATTCTTATAGAATGCAGCCGTTGTCTTTTCAGGGTTATGCAAGTATCCCTTTGAAACACTTGGTCCTTGAATTAAGATTTCGCCTTGTTTACTTTCCTTATCTTCACCCTTGCTAGTATCAATCGTTATCTTAGTATCTTCTTTAGCTACACCAATTGGTAAACGATCATACTTAGCCAGAACTTCATCATTAATATCAACAGCAGTTACAGCAACTGTTGTTTCTGTAGGACCATAAGTATTATAAATATGGCTTTCAGGGAACTTAGTCTTAAGCATCTTAGCAGTTCTATGACTTAATTCTTCACCACAGAATAAGAAATGACTTAATTCCTTGTGATTTTCAGCCTTAAATGTAGGGTCTAAGAAGCTCATCTCTACAAATGAAGGTGTTGATACCCAAACATTAAATTGCAACTTAGGCAATACTTGGAACAATTGTCCTAAGTTCTGAGTTACGTCATGTGGCAAGACAACTAGCTTACCACCTGCAGTTAAAGCTGGATACAGACTCATTACTGATAAGTCAAATGAATAAGGTGCTTGAGCTAAGAAACTTGGCTTATCTGGAAGATCAAAGTCATCTAACTCCCAATTAACAAAGCTCAACAAGTTAGTATGACTAATCTGAACACCCTTAGGCTTACCAGTTGTTCCTGAAGTAAAGATAATGTAGAAATTATCATCACCTTCAACAAAGTCATCTTGACTAACTTCAAAGTCGCCATCAGGAATTTCATTAGCTGATAGAACCTTAATATCTTCCATCTCAATTGGTAATTCGTCTACTGCAATTACTAGAGGTGATTTAGATACCTCTTGAATCATTGTTAGTCGTTCACTATTAGAATAACTAGCAATCGGAATATAAGCATGTCCTGCCTTAACTGCTCCCAAGAAGCTGGCAATCATTTCAAAGGTCTGTCCGCCCCAGATCATGATTGGAGCTTTCTTTGGGATATCCAATTCTTTTAATTTTGCTGCGTATGCGTCTGATCTTTTCTTCAAATCACCATATGTGTTAGTTTCACCTAAATAGTCATATGCAACACGATTAGGATCTTCAATAGCAATTTGATCAATCTTCTTGATTACGTCTTTAATCATTAGAACGCGATCCTTTCAATTAGAAATCTTTATAAATAAAACTTGCTCCACCAATCCCACTATACGAATAAAGGTAGACAAGTACAACCAAGATGGCAAAATAGAATATCGTCTTAGCAATAAATAAGCCGATCTGCTTACCTCTGGTGTTTTGATGGTCAGTTTTTGGTTTGTCTGTCATTCTTACACCTCGTTATCTTTCCCTAATGTTACAACAATATTACAAAAATAGCTAATCATTTTAGACAATCTTAAAAAATCGCCGCATGCTACGATTATAACAGATATTATTACTTATTTTTGTTACAACTTATGATGTGTTTTAACACTACGATAAGCAAACCACAAAAATATTGCCTGCAAAGCTGAAGCAAAGATAAGACCAAAGATCATGACTGTCATAATCCACTTAGAATTTTGCCACCGATCTGTCTTAGCTGTAGCTAATAAATACGCCGAAAAAATAATTACTATTACTAGAGTTGCTATAAAGGTAATGTTACCCGTAATCTTATATAATTCTAGCATCCCAGTACCGGCAACTAATCCACTCCAACCAGATACTCTTACCCAAAAGGTCGATTTATTCCTTATCATTTATTCACCTAACTTCCTAATAAGGCATTAATGTTTGCCGATAAGACACGATCAACTACCACTATAGAATCCTTGGCATACTTACTTGCCCCTGATTCAAATAATAGTAATAACTGCCCCTGATAAGCATAGATCTGCTCTAGGTACGGTGGCACTGTTATTACCTTATCAGCCTTCGATTCATCTAAGTTATTAATAGCTGAGGCTGGGAAGAAGTATAACTTAGAATCTTGGCTGCCATATGACTGACTCAGAATAATCCAATCACCATAAACTGCCACTCCTTGAATCTGACGATCCATAGCAGCTGCACCAGAGCCTGAAGCCCAAGAAGCCGTACCTGTAGTGGCCTTAATCTGATCACTAGTAATTGTGTCTTTGAACTGGCCAACTCTTGGAATCGGATAAGTAACAATTCTTCCCTTATCATAAGTATTGAAGAAGCCAACAAGCAATTGATTATCATCATAAGTTACAGTCGATGCGCGTTCAATCGTTGGTAAGCTAACTACGTGGTTATAAGTAATGAATTGCAATTTTTTAGAATAATGATAATCTTTTAAATCCTGATAAGTAAACGACATCAAGGCCGATTGGCCTCCTTGGCTGCCTGTAATCCAGATATTCTTAGCAACCGGATCATAGGCTATCCCGCCAAGATGGGGAGAGCCCTTTACTTGAATTGTCTTAATATAATGACCATTCTTCTTACTCAAGACATAGATTACCGACGAATGCTGGTGGGTTGAATCGTAGGCAGTGATTAAAATATAATTGCCAGCTATTGTTATACCTTGCGGCGTCATTGTTCTTATCTTAGTTAGTTTATTCTTAGTAAAAGAATAGGCTTTTGTTTGAACTTGGCCTGGAACTATCACATCTGAGCCGATATAACTCCTCTTAGGAGTATTATAAATTGCCCTATAAAAGTCAGGATATTTTTTATTTAAATTCTTCTTTAAATAAGCTAGGCTGTGATGACCAGCGCTAATGCTGGTTCCATCTTTAGCTAACTTTAGACTGGGGCGACTATTGAACTTCTTAGTTATGGCAGTATGGGCTTGAAAAGTTTTAAAAATATAGACACCACCAGTTGCTAGACCAGCAAGCACTAAAAAAATAAAAAAATTTTTTCCTATTGTAATAATTCGCTTACCCAAATTTTCGGCTCCTTTTAGCTAATTGGTTTAATTATAACGAAAAACTTTTTATTTTTAATTAAGAATGAAGAAATTAATCCTAACCTTCAATTTAAAAGGCACCACCGCCAGATCCTCCACCAAAGCCACCTGAACTTCCGCCTGAAAACCCGCCAGAGCTGCCAGAACCTGAGCTTTTAACACTAGCTCCATGTTCTAAGCTTGAAGAAAAGCTATCCGCAAAGCCAAGATCTAAGTGATGACTTACCCAGATCCCACTTACAAATCCATTAGATAATTCTTGCTCAGAGAATTCGGTATGCAATTCATCAATTACCTTATCTGACAAGCCAAATGCAACGGCATAAGGCATGATATCTTCCCAGAAGATCAACTCACCCACATCTCTCATCTTGAAGTTACCAATATCTTTAATCATCTTCTTGAAGCTACGAACTTGATTAGTTAATTCACTTCCTGAATTAGTATAAAACGAAGCCCGATAATTAAAGTAGAGATAAGCAATAGCATCTAAAGCAACCAAGCCCCACAATATATATGTCGGAATTTTTGCTTTAAGTAGTGTCAATAAACACCAACTGATGACGAACATTCCAATCGAGCTAAGCATTAAGGCTGACTTAAGATTAGAAATCCTCTGCCATAAAGCTTCATTAATATAACCTGCAGCAATAACTTTATTAAATTGCTCACTGCGCCATTCTTGATACTTGTTAGCAAGATTATCCGACTTAATATCTCTCATCCGCTTTGTAGTAAATGAATGTCCATCACCTACATAGTCAAACAAGTATGCTAAGAGAGACTTTTCATTTTTTAGAGTTTCATCAATTAAACTAATCTGGTAATTTTCATCCTTACCAGAAAGCTTTTCAATTTTAAGGTGCTTTTTACCAGCTAAAGCGGTTATATAAGCAGTAAATGCCTCGGAATTAGGCTCCTGTCCGGTATCTAAGATCTGAGCAGCAACAGGACTAACTCCAGGTATCTCATAGCTTCTAGACAAGGCGCTCATCTTTTGTGGTTTAGGAGCAATATTTTTAGTCTTTAAAATTTTAAAAATAAGAAAAATTGAAATCATCCCACCAGCAATAACTGCCGCCAGACTGATTATGATATGAACTATTCTTTGCCTTGCTCGCTTACGATTAGCTAGGGCTGCTAGCTTCTTTTCCTGGGAAATAATTGCCTGCTTATGAACTTTATTTTTAGTATTTTTGTTTAAATTAGTAATACTCTTGGGAAAGATTGTATGCAGTTCAATTCCCTCATCCCCGCTTACATCATTATCTTCTAGCACTAACTGCCCTTTATCCCTATTGACTTCAATGTAACCGCTACTTGCGCCATGAGCCCAAGCTCTTAAGTCTGGAACCTGCTTACCATTATTGATAGTAACTCTTACTAGCACTTTATCTAAGTCTGTATCCCAGCCATTACCAATAATCTTAAAATTAAGCTCAGCAGTATCCTTCCAATTAATAATTGCATTAGTAATGGTATAACGATAACTAACGGTCACCCTAGAATCTTCCTTAATATTATGAAAGACCTTGAAGCGATAACCCTGATCGTCCTTAGTTAGCTGATAGGTATTATTAGCTCCCTTACCAGGCTTAACTATTTCTTGATTAGCATTATTAGTCTGAATAGTAACTACCGGATCAATTAAAGCCTGGTTAGCATCTAGGTTCTGACGATAATAAATACCATGCGCCGAACTATCGAAGCTATATTCAATCTTGCGGCTAATAGATAAAGAGCCGTTAGGATTCACCTTAGCATTAACTTCTACATTATTTATATCATAGTCAACGTCTGCCTTAACTTGTGTAGTACTAGTTAAGCAAATAATCAAACTAAAAAACGCTGCTATTAATGTAACCAACTTCTTCATTGTTTCCCTTCTTTCTTATCAAGAGTTGTCTTTTAGTTCATAATACAAACTTTGACTAATTCTCACAAGATTTAAACTTTTTTATGAAAAAACATCACAATTTGTTCACAATTTCTATCTATTATATAAACCATAGCAGATGGGAATTATCCCAAAAGCTATTTAGCATTAACATCCAACTTTTTTATTTTCATTCTTACTCCTCCAAGTAGATTGAACATATTTGTCAGTTATCATAACTGACCACAATTTATCCCATACTTTTGGCTCGCATCATTCCCAATGCGAGCCTTTTTTATGCTAAAAAAGCTTGGTTTTAATTAGATTTCAAAACCAAGCCTTAATTATATATGTTTTACTCGTGGGGATAGTTAAGCTACTTTACTTATAAAAAAGAGTATTCCGAAACTTTTTTAATTTAGGTTAAATTTAAGTGGATCCTGCTTACCAACTTTTATATTATTTTTACCCAAACATACAAAAGTACAGTAGATAACAATATTAATGCAACATCTGCAACAATAAGTACAGCTATAAGCTGGCTAACAGACAAGATGGTAACGGGATTATTTAACACAAATAAAACTACCCCAGTAATATTAAGCCTTCTCCTATTTGGATAATCTTTTTCTTCATATCAGATATAGTCTGAACTTCTGGTAACAAAGTCCTAGAAATGTAAAAGTCTATACATAAATAAAAAACGTTATAATCATAATAATCATTATAACTATATTAACTGGTAATTTCGTTTTCAAAAAAGGTGATCCATCTAAAACAATAAAACCCAGTAATAATATATTTAATAGAATAAATGCTCTAATAATCGACTGGCTATCTTTCTTTTCAATTCCCTCATCTTTGATTTTTTTCATATTTCTCTCCAAAATAAGCTATTTAAACAATTTGCAATAGCTACACATAATTTTAAAGATGAAGTATACTTTCCTAATTCTATTAACGAAATAGTTGGTATATTTATGACAGTTGCATCAACGACATCTTGAATCATACTTTAATTTATAAATCTAAAATATAAAGAGATTCTTACACTATGAAAAATATATTACTAATTGAATAAAAATAGATACTAATTAAGAAATTTCTGCTTTTATTAAATTAATTTATATATCTAATTTTGTTGCTTTCAAGTTTAAGATAAAGATTAAAAAATAATTTCTTATTGCTTTATAACAAGTGTATTTGATAAAATTATTAAAAAATAATTTTAAATTATACTTTGGAGGTTTAAAATGCACAAAAAAATTAGAAAAACATTACTGACAGTTTTATCAGCATTGATTTTAAGTGCACCAATAGTTGGAACTTTTTCTAGTAAGATTGTTAATGCTGATTCCGTTGAATCTTATAGCAATAATCAAGGAAATGAAACTCAAACTTTTATAGTTCCTCATAATAATGTAATTCTTGAAAATCCTAATTCGATTTCAGAAAGTAAATTAGGTAGTGGAGCAATAAAATATGCAATCAAACAGGTTTTAAAACATCCGCGTGTATTTGCAAGTTACATTGGAAAATTTATGGGTAAAGGTGCAGAAAAAGCAGTATTAAGAAGTTTTAATAAAGAAATAGCCCCAAGATTAAAACCACTACTCAAATATACTGATGGACTTGAGGATGCCGTAGCGATGGCAGTATATCGTGGAGTAAAGGCAGCAACACACAATGAATATTTAGCAAATATGGCTAAAGTTGGTGCTAAAATTGCAATTGGATTAATGTAAAGGGAATAATCTATGTTTAATGGGAATGTTACTAAAGAAAATAATTTGGCTGTAACTAAAATGTTATATGAGGCAGTCCATGAAATGGCGCTATCGCGGTCTGATACAATTGAGCACCCTGTATCTTTAAGCTTATTTTTATTAGAAATGGGTGTAGATGACGTGAGCATTGAAGATAAACTTATTAAAAAAGCAGTTGAGATGGTCTTTTCTGCAGAGGATCCAATGGAATTAACAACAGAAGATTTTCAAAGAGAGTTTAAAAAAATATCTCTATTAATTGGGGATGCAGGTTCAGTGAAATATATTCTAAGATGGATTGGAATGTATGATGTTCCTAAAATTTATCCGGTAGCTGTAAACTTGGTGTAAAAATCAAGCAAGATAATGATTGCCACAAGATGTGTCATACATTTCCCATAAAAATAGCAAATAGTGCTGCTTTCAAAGATTGATGCAATTACACTAAACAGTCTAAGCTAAATAGTGAATTAATTATGATACGATCCCACCTAAAGTCAAGTAATATCAATTGATTTATATTTAAAATAGTCAGAAATTACTCATTTTTGGCTGCTAATTTATAGTCATAAGTTTGTTTATTGTGAATAAGCACATAAGAAAAGTGTTCTGAAACACTAAGTGAGTGTTTCAGAACATTTTTTAATGCTTTGGGATAGATTTTTAACATGCAAACAAAAGAGCATTTTACTCTCTTTTCCATTACCATGCCATCTTCAGCAAAAATTTATAAAGTGATACTAACTCAATTCTTACATCATTTTGAGTAATAGTTTGTTCCTGTTCCATAGTAATAATGTAAAGTTTTTGAATATTACTATCATTCTTAGCCAATTTTATCAAATTGCCAAGCTCTCTTTCCGAAGAAAATTCATCAACCATCCAGCTTACCTGAATTGCAGTATGCTTATTTGGTAGATAAAAATCAATATCGATTCCTGTCTTTTTGGAATGCAAGTAATACAAATCTTCTGAAAATCGATTATACAAAGCAATGGCAACAATATTTTCCAACAGAATGCTATCTTTTTGAAACAAAAACAGATTCAAAATTCCGTTATCTTGGAAATAAAACTTTGGCAAACTTTCTCTTTCAGAAAACTTAGCCGCAAAATTCTTGATATCAAACAACAGAAAAGCTTCCCTAGCGAAATCAACATAATCCATTGCACTTGGAACACTGATGGTATTACCTGTACTTTTTACAGCTTTAACCAAGCCGTTGTAAGAAATTTCATGCATTACTGTTTGAGCAATTTTAGTGATCAACAAACTTAATGATTTCTTATTTCTAACTGAGTTTCTTCTAATAATATCGCCTAAGTAGATATTTTGGTAAATGTTAGTTAGATAATCTCTAACATCTAGCTGTGTTAACCTTTCTGGTAAACCACCATTATGCAAATAATCATCAGTTGCAGCTTTAATCTTCGCTAATAATGAATTAGTGTATAAAGCCGCTTCATCATGTTGAATATTTTTAGCCGTTAGAAATTCTTTTAAATTATAAGGCGTAATTAGTTTCATCATGTAGCGGCCACCAAGTTTACCAATAATTTCAGAACTCATCATTTTTGAGTTAGATCCAGTAATATATACCCTTTGATGATCATCAGCCATTCGTCTAGCAAAACTTTCCCAACCATCAATATTTTGGATTTCATCGAAAAAGAAGTAAGACTTCTCATCACTTAATTCATTGGCAACTACCACGATGTCATTGAACTCATTAATAGTCATTTGTTGCAGACGCTCATCTTCAAAATTAATGTAGATAATCTGCGACCAATCAACTCCATTTTTAATTAACTTTTGAACAATTTCATGTAAAATCATCGTCTTACCTGCACGACGCATTCCTACCAAAACATAATTATCATTAGGAGCAAATTGATAGTCTCGTGGTACAATTTCTTCATTTCTAATAATTTCATGCTGAGAGAAAATGATGCTCTTAAGTAATGCGGATTCCATTTTTAACACTCTTTCTGCTTAGTATACTTTATAATTTTATCACGTTTTGTTTAGTACATTTAACAAAGATATACTATTTTGTTAAATATGTTGAATAAAGATAATTATGTAATAACAGAGTACGTATAATTTATTAACTACTTGTCCTATATTTGACTTATTAATTTTTAAGAAGACAAAAATATAGCACAACTTTATGGTTTCCAAACTTAAAAAATAAATTTAAGCTCAGAGTAAAACTGAGGTGGGTCAAATATAAATTAGCGTTTTATGCTTAAGTGGATCAAGTTTATATTAGCGAATATAAGAACTTAAAAATCAAAGAAACCACTCACATAAGAAAAGCGTTCCGTAAACACTAAGTGAGTGTTTCAGAACGCTTTTTAATGCTTCTAGATAGGTTATTATCAGCATTGTAGAGTTTAGTTTGTAGAGGATTTAAGACATCCTCGCATATTATTTTATGGAGTTACTTAGCTGTTATAAAGAATAAGTTGCCGGTGTGCCGTATTTTTCTGGCTAACTATTTATCATCTAAATTTATCCCCTCCAATTAATACTGTGCTTTCGGCGAATAAAATTGACTTAGGATTATTTGCTAGCAGTATTAGAACTTATTGATTAATTGGACTCATGATAGTCTTGATTACTATTGAAACTGTAAAATTTTAACAATTGTTTTTACGTATTTTAACAAATTTCCAGTCTGAATTTTAATATTTTTCCGCCCTGAAATTTAACATTTTTCCATCAGCAATTTTATTTTACAATCTAACACTTTTTAACTTGCACATTTTAGGGATGCATTACTTCAGCGATGCACCACTAGTTGTATCAGCACTATTAGTTGCTTGTGCAATTGCATTATTAACAGCATCTTTAATTGCACGACTGGTTGCTGAAGCACCAGATACTGCATCAACTTCTGTTGAATTTGCCTTAACAATTTCTTGTGGAATAATTTCTAAAGCTTGCTTTGCAACATCTTCACTTTCATTTTGTTGAACAATTTCAACAGCTTTAATGGCCTTATCTTTATAAGTAACTTTAACAGTGATCTTATCTCCCATTCCTTCACTTGAAGTACCGAGATACTGATCTGGTGATAATTCTACTTCTTGGTCAGTATTATCAAGAATATCATTAATGCCATTTAATTCATTTGTTGATTCATATTCAATTTCAGTTTCATTAACTACATTTTCACCAGCAATCTTACCGAATATTAAGCACTCGGCAATATTGCAGGCTGTCTGATAATCATTAGCGCAAACTCCACCTAATTCACCAGCACCGTATAAATGTGGAATTGGCTTGTTTTCAAAGTTCACTATTTGTGCTTTAGCATTTCTCTGCGGTCCACCTTGAGTATTTAACACTGTGTAATCCATTTTTACTGCATACAAAATATTGCCTTCAAATGCTCTCATACTTTTAGCATCGCGATGAAATTCAGCATCATTGCCTTCCTCAGCAAATTTATTAAACGTTTTAATTGTATTCTTCAAGTTTTCAACAGGAACATTGATTTTTTCAGCAAGTTCTTCAACTGACTTTGCCTCAATTAAACTATTATTCCAACCTTCATAAGGCTCTGGCAACGATTTAATGTAATCGTATTGCTTTTGGTCAAAAATCATATGTGTATTCTTTCGTGCATAAGGAATTCGCCAAGTACCGTGGTTGTTAGTATGTCCATGTCTATTATGCTCATTTTCGTTGAAATAACGTGTTCCGTCATCAGTTACCGTTAAAATAGAACCATTCATAAATTGTTTAGCAGCAAACACTGTCCTAGCTCTTTGTCCTTCAGGCGTACTGAAAATCAGACCATGTTGAATTGAGCCACCAGCTTCATAATTCCACATATGCCATAATTTAGCACCAACTTCACTGGCCATGCGTACACCTGCACCTTGATTGTATAAACTACCAAGTGGAACTAAGCGATATGAACCTAAATAATTTTGAACCATTTCAGAATTATTTTCGTACCCACCAGTTGTTAAAATGACTCCCTTTTTAGCTAAAACATTAACTAATTTTCCACTTCTCTCAATTTGTGCACCTAAAATTGTCTTAGATTCAGGATCTTGAATCAAATGCTTAGCAGGTGACTCTAACCAAACATCAATTTTATCTTTGCGATCTAATACTTTTTGACGTAATATTTTCCATAATGCACCATCAAAAATACCTTGATGAACTAACGAAAAGTCCATTGAATCAGAGACAGTATATTCTGGAAATTCACTCAAAGATTCTTTCAATGGAAATGAAATCTTATTTACGTCTAACTTATCTTTTTTAACGCTAATTGGTTTAATTCCAAGATATTTTTCAATGTAACTTCTCATATTGGCCATGCCATGAACATAAGTTTCAGCCATGTCTTCAGGCAAATTCATTGGTGATGTTAATTCATGGTAATACTTCAACGTTTCCTCATAATTATCACTTGTGCCGATTAGTTGTCCACAGTATCTGGTATTTCCACCCTCATGACCTTCAGGAGCTGAATCGACTAGTAATACCTTGGCACCATTATCTGCCGCAAATCTAGCGGCAGTAGCACCTGCTCCACCAAAGCCAATAACTAAAACATCATATGTAGCCTGATATTGTTTCTTCATAATACTTTTACCTCTAATTAATATTTATGTTAGTGCTTACACTTACATTATTTACTGGTATAATCAGTTTGTGAAATAGTTATTTTTGCTAAAAATTATTGTAAATTTGCAATAGGTATTCTATGGAAAATCATCAACTATACAAAATATTATCAACCGTTTCCACTGTATCAACTATCAGTGAACTGGCAGACAAGGTATTCTTAAGCCAGCCTTATGTCAGTCAAATTATTAAAAGAGCTGAAGAAAAGTATCAAATCACAATCGTTGACCGTAAAAGTAATCCAATATCTTTAACAACTGCCGGAAATAAGTTTCTTTCATCCCTAAATGAGATAATTAATGCTGAGGAACAATTAAAACGCGATATTGCTCCATATACTAAAGAAAACCAGTCTTTTATCAGGATTGCTTTTACACCAATTTGGCTTGAACACTTTAGTTCTATTATTCTAAAAAGGCTAAAGAATAAGTTTCCTTATACTCGTTTCGAACTAAGACAGGTCTTTACCTCATTAGACATTGGAAAAATGTTCTCACTAAATGAAATAGATATATTCTGGGGAACAACTTCCATAGATCAAACTAACCTATTAAGTAAGCGACTTTATACTGATCAAGGCTGTATTCTTATTCCTAAAGAGAATATGTTATTTGACATACTAAAAGATAGAAGTTTTCTTACTATAAGTAGTCTACAACTACTAAAACAAGTAGATTTCGTAGCTCTAACTAACGATTCTGCCTTTCAAAAACTAGTTGACCATTTGTTTGAAGATAACGGTATTTCTCTTAGAAAAACAATTAAAGTTAATGACTTCATCACTGCTGGTCAATTAGCAATAGATGGTTTAGGCTGTACCATTACTTTTACTGATGTCTTAAAATACTTAGATATAAATTCAAAAAACACTAAGATAGTCTATTTCCCTAAAGATATGCTTTACTTAAATGGTGGTATAACTATTAAACAAAATAATTCTAAAAAAGTAGCCGAAGTGGCCAACTATCTAACTAAAATAATTCAAGAATATGGTTCTAAATAATTACTAAAAGTCATGACACTTATAACACATTACATCACAATCATGTGACTTTTTTAGTGTTTTTAATGCTTGGGACTATGGGCTTTATAGTACCTAAATAGACAGTAAATGTAGCAAGTTTTAGCTAATAAAGACAGTTTATGTTGCAACAAAAGCAACATCCCTTTTAAGAAGATACTTTCTATCTTTTAGGGATGTTGTTTTGA
This sequence comes from Lactobacillus colini, assembly GCF_017874575.1. Classification (GTDB taxonomy): domain Bacteria; phylum Bacillota; class Bacilli; order Lactobacillales; family Lactobacillaceae; genus Lactobacillus; species Lactobacillus colini. The sequence goes on from NZ_JAGGLU010000008.1 coordinate 21,375, forward strand.
CTACCTTGTTTTTATTTTAGTAAGTTTTCTGGTATTTGAGTACCTTGTCTCAATAGATTTTGATACCAATAGTAGGAATCTTTTTTATAACGCTTATAGCTACCATTTCCTTGATCATCAAGATCTACATAAATCAAACCATATCTTTTACTCATTTGTGTAGAAGAAGCTGAAACCATATCAGTTGTACCCCAAACACAATAGCCTATTATATCCACTCCATCTTCTTTCATAGATATAAGAAGCTGCGCAATATGTTTTTTTAGATAGTCAATTCGATAATTATCATGAACTTTACCATCTTCTGTTAACTCATCTTTTGCCCCAAGACCATTTTCAAGGATAAATAATGGTTTCTGATAGCGATCGTATAAGTCTATTAAAGTAATTCGCAAGCCTACTGGATCAATTTGCCATCCCCACTCAGTTGTTGGTAAGAACTTATTAAAGACACCTACGGTTCTATTTGCGTTAGTAATCTTAAGACCAGTTGTGTCAAATGCCGTACAAACTGAAGAATAGTATGAGAATGCTACAAAGTCAGCTGTATTATCTCTGATTAATTTTAATTCTTCTGGAGTCTGATTCAAATGTATATTCTTTTTTTCAAGTTGTATTAACAAACTCGGCGGATAATATCCTCTTAACTGAATATCACTGAAATTGTAGCTGTCACGCATTATCTGACGTGCTTTTAGTGAATTTCTAGGATCACTATTATAAGGATAAATCATAGTGCTAGTAATCATACTACCGACTTTAGCATTTGGATATTCCTCATGAACGTATCTAGTAATTTCAGCTGCTGCTACAAATTGGTTGTACATAGCCTGATAAATTACTTCTTCAAAGTTTTTATTACTAAAACGGTCTTTGACTAAACCAGCCGATGAATAAGGATGACGAATAATGCTATCTATTTCATTAATTGGAATCCAATAGTTGACAATATCATGAAATTCATCAATAACTGTTTTAGCAAATTTAACAAAATAGTCTTTTACTGCTTGGTCATACCAAGCATTGTATTTAAGCAATAAGTTAAGTGGCATTTCGTAATGCGATAAAGTAATGACTGGTTTGATGTGATGCTTTTTTAGTTCATTAAAAACACGATAATAAAAGTCTAACCCCTGCTTATTAGGCTCCTTATCATCGCCATTAGGATAAATACGACTCCAAGAAATTGAAGTACGAAAAGTTTTGATACCTAAAGCTGCTAAAAATGCAATATCTTCTTTATAATGGTGATAAAAATCAACGCCATGCCTTTTACCCCAGCTTTTTGAGCTATTATCTGACAAGGCTCTTTCAATTTTTTCAGTAGTCATTTCATTGACTGCTTTGTAACCTTTACCAGATAATTCTGGTTCAAAACGCTCACAATCAGCTATTGACATACCTTTACCGTCTTCATTCCAAGCACCTTCGACTTGGTTAGCAGACGTTGCTACGCCCCATAGAAAGCTCTCTGGCACTTTATAATCACTCATCTCAATCATCCTTTAAGCTATAATCAAAACGTTGTCATCATCAGTGACATCTTTCTTTTGATCTTTATCTTCAATTACTGGAACTACTTTTAAGAAATCTTGTGTATTAAGAACAATCATTATAACAGTTGGATCATAACCTGCAGATTTAATTTTACTAATATCAAAATCTACTAATTCCTGACCTGCTTTAACGTGGTCACCTTTTTTAACTAATTGTTTAAAGCCTTCACCTTTCATCTCGACAGTATCAATTCCAATATGAATTAAGACATCAGCATTATTATCTAAATGTAATCCAATTGCATGACTACTATCAAAAGTTGCAGTAACTATGCCATCAGCCGGAGCAGTTATCTTACCTTCTGAAGGAATTACCGCAATTCCTTTACCCATTACACCACTTGCAAATGTCTCATCGTTAACATCTTCTAATGATTCTAGCTTACCTTTAACTGGTGATTTTATTTCATGTTCTTTACCTCTTTCTAGACTTGCTGGTTGAGCTTGAGGAAGTTTGTTTTCTTTCTTTGTATCCTCGTCAACAGGATCATCAAAGCCAATAATCCAAGTTGCAATAAATGTTGCGATACTTGCAACTACAATTACGATAACTGCTTGAATGACAAAGTTCTCAGCTTTACCAACCCACATTGGTAAACTTAATAAAGCTGGTGTAACGTAGATAAAAGCTTTCATCTTTAAAAAGCTAGCAACAACACCGGCAATAGCGCCACCGATCATTGCACCATACATTGGCTTCTTCAATGGCAAGTTAACACCAAACAAAGCTGGTTCAGTGATACCACCTAAGTAAGCAGTAGCACTTGATGACAAAGCTAGCCCTTTAAGATTTTTATTTTTGGTTTTCAAGCCTACAGCTAAAGAAGCTGCAGCCTGGCTCATGTTAGAACATAATGCAACAACACGAATAATAGGATCATATCCTTGCGTTGCGACTAATTGAATTGAAATTGGAGACAATGCTTTGTGAACACCAATTGAAACAAGCCAAGGATAAGCAGCAGCCAAAAGAGGAATAGCGATAATTCCTGCATTATGGAACAACCACATACTAAGCCATGCAATACCTTCAGAAATCCAGTTACTGATTGGACCAAGAAGTAAGAATGTTAATGGTGCAGTAATAAGCATTGTTAACATTGGAACCATAAAAATTTTTACGATTTTTGGAGTCCAACGCTTAATAAACTTATAGATATAAGACATTACCCATACTGACATGATTGCAGTAATCAGTGTTGATGAATATTTAATTAACGGAACATTCATACCTAAAAATTGAACAGGCTTGTTTGCTGTAACTAATGCAGTCCAATTAGGATTTACTGTTACTAATCCTAAAAATGCACCTAAATATTGATCTGTGTTGAATACTTTAGCGGCACTAAAGCCAACATAAGCCGGAATAAAGAAGTAACCAGTATCAAAAATTAGATTTAACATTTGGTATGTTTGACTCTTATCCGTCAAAATGCCTGTCATAGTTAAAATTAACAGCAGAACCTTCCCCATACCAGCACCAGCAAGTAGCGGAATGGCTGGTGCAATTGAGCCTGTAATGGCACTAATCACGGCATCAAAGATATTAGTTTTTTTCTTTGGTACATTACTATTTGAGGTGTTATCTACATGAATCATCTTAATTAATTCATTATAGACATCTTCTACTTCACTCCCAATAACAAGCTGATATTGCCCACCACGTTTAACAACTTGCATAACGCCTGGAATAGCTTCAGCCTTCTTATCATCTGCTTTGCCTTCATCTTTTAGAACAAATCTTAATCGAGTCGCACAATGAACTACCGATTGAATATTATCTGCTGTACCGACAGCTGCAATGATTTGTTTATTCATTGATTCATATTTCATTTTTATCTCCTAACGTCTATTATCACTAACAATTTTATTAATATGGATTGCTAGATACATAATTTCTTCATTGTTAAGTTTGTAGTTGTACTTATCTTCTATGTAATCTTTTATTTTCAGTGCACACTGATACGATTCAATGTCACTATTTTTTATAACTTTAAGAATTTCTTCGCTCAAATCTCCAAAGTTTCTAGATTTTCGATCGTACATCATTCCCTTCCAGAAGAACTTTAAATGAACTGCAAACCGATTATAGCTAAGCGATTGATAGTCAATGTCAATATTGAAATAGTATCTAACAATCTTGGTTACACTTTTAATAAAATCTATTGATTTTTGAAAATCGCCAATATCATTCCCCATTTCTCCACTTATTATATGGACAGCAATAAAGCAAGCTTCATCTTCTGGAAAGTCTATATTAAACTGATTTTTTAAGAGTTTTAAAGCCCACAAACCGTAAGAATATTCTTTTGAATAGTAATTTTTCAATTCCCACTTAAATTGGTTAACTAAAAACATCCCTTTTTTACCACGTTCAACACTTGTAGCTAGATGATCAGTTAGCGTAATATAAACGCTATCTACTAACTCAATATTTTCTTCATGCTTCAAACGATCAACAATCTTTTGTGAAATCTGAAAATATATTGGATCAGTTTCATGGATTGTATCTAATAATAGTTTCTTTTGCTTACCTGAAAATGGAGTAAAAATCTTATAGATTTTCTTACTGTCAATCAAGTCTCCAACTTTTTTGTTATAAGCAATACCTTTACCTAAAACAATGATTTCTTTTCGTTGACTATTTTCGGTAACTACTGCTCCATTATTCAAAATCTTTGTTATTTTCACCATTGCTCCTCCTTCCTAAAAAAGAAAAAGCCAAATAATCCATCATTACTGATCGATTATTTGGCTCTTGTGCATAGACTAAACTATGTTACAACTTCCAATATTCACTTAATAATTATATGATAGCGCTTTCTAATGGCGAAAGCAATAGCTGTTTTCACCTATAATCAAGTGTTTATAAAATTATTATGCGTAATGCAATCGCTTATGATAAGGATGGCAATAAAACAAAATTAAAATATATTACTTATGGTAGTGTGAAGGTTGACGCCACTCCTGTAAAGATGAATGGTACGCTTTATTATAAAGTATCTGATGAAGATCCTGCTTTTAAAGCAAGTGGGTTATCTAGTGCATATATTAAGGCTACCAATCTTGACGGTGTAAAAAGAAAATTAAAGCATAATGCTTATATTTACCGCACTTCGAATGGTAGAACATCATATACTGGCTACCTTGGTACCCAAGCCGAAGGAGTATGGAAACTTTATAAAGCACAAACTATTACCACTTATGGTGGTTCTTATAAATTTAAGAATGGTAAACGTTACTATAGAGTAGGCGGACCGCGTAAGCAGTATGTTAAAGTTGGTAATTTAGGACCAGTAATTAGCACTAATACTAGCTGCAATGCAAATTTTAGTTCAGCAAATGCGACAACAAGCACTAAGCCTACAAGTTCAGAAGAAACTACTGTTACTGTAACTAACCCACGCGCAGCTCTTTGCGTTGAGGTTCCTGGCAAGGATGCCGTTCAATCATCTAGTAAGTATGCAAAGAAAGGCGAAAAGTTTGTAGTTGATTGTCTAGAACAGGGTACACGCGCAGATACTGGATCTGATGGTGACGATGACAATGAATTAGCCATTTACCATATTAAAGGTACTGATTATTGGATTTATAATAATGCTGTTTCAGCGGCTAAGCAATTGCCAGTCCAAAATTATTATCACTACAACAACTCGTATATTAAATTCACAAAGAATGTAGATGTCTATAATGCCGATGGTACCGTCCAAAACCATAACGGGCAAAAAATACGTAAACAGGGCGGAATGTTAAGAGTAGATAATTTAATTTACATCTGGGTTCCTAGTGAACAAAAAGCCGAGTTATTCTATCATCTAGTTAGTACCAATTTTGAAGCTACAACTACATCAGCTAACCAAGAATATACTATCGAAGTTGGAAAGAATTCCTATGTAAAGGCTAGTGATGTGGAATTTATTGAAGAAAGCACAAAGTTAACACCAAGTAACACAGCTGAAGAAGCCAAGGCAGTTTATGGAGCAAGCCAAAGTTCTAATAAGTAATATTTTAAATATACTGGAATAAACTTCATTCAGTTTTCACTGTAAGTTTGTAATCATAAACTTGTTTAGTTTTAATTAGTGCAAATAACGGTCTTATAAGTTTATGAACTGCCGCAATAGCGATTTTCTTATATCCATGATTGGATTGAGAAAGTCGCTTTTTTCGTTCACAATAATCGATTATATGACATGGCACAGTATATTTAACAGAAATCATAGCATTAATAGTCTCATATAAGATTTTTCGTAATACTGCATTGCCATGTTTTGATATTCCTAAATGCCTATCTGCTTGCCCCGATTGATATTGACCGGATCAATTCCAATAAAAGTGCACATCTGATTAGATGACCTAAAACATGATAAATCACCAAATTCTGCTATAAGTCGAGCTGCTGTATTGACAATGGTTCCATGGAAGGCTAGCAAGGTGATGTTAAAGAAATTAGAATGTCTCTTTTTCCCACCCCAACGTTAAATACTACGATGAATTAGTTGATTCAATGCATTCAGCGATTAAGTACTACATTGAGCAGAATCCCCAAGCTAGATTTCATGGTAAGACAGCAGGAGAAGTCAAAGCAGAAGCCATGAAAGGCGTTGTTAATATTTGTCCAATAGCACTAAATCCAAGAATCATCAAATACAAGGAAGAATTGAAACGCAAGCAAAAAGTCAACTCAAATTAATGAGTTGACTAAAAGTAATTTTTATATATTTTGATTGTCTACTTGACTAGGGTCGTATCATATTCCGTCGAATAACTGCCTAACACTAAGTTAGCATATTTGTTTACTACATCTGTTTTTCAGTAATTAATTTATACTTATTTTCTTAAATGACCATTCACAAATTTAAGAACAATATCTAATACCTCTTTGCTGAAAAACGCATCGCTTGCATGATCACTATTTTCTATCTTGTAAAAATCTACAATCTTATTGTTTTTCTTTAATGCTTCATACAATATGCAACTTTGTTCAAACGGCACGCACCTATCTTTATTCCCATGCATAATTATAAACGGCGGTATCTGAGATTCTTCACTAATATAAGTCAGTGGATTACCTTTTTGTACAAGCTCAGGATTTTCGTATATGTCCAGAGTGCCAAAGAACTCACCTTCTAAACTATGCGCTGTAACATGATCTTGAGTTGAAGGAACTTTATTCATTCTACTAATATCTGTGGGGCCATAAAAATCAACACATGCTCTAAATGTCAGTGGATGCGTACTTATATCTTCATCGCTAAAAAATTGGTTATTTTCAGTGGCACTAGCTAAACTGACAGTGTGACCACCTGATGAATCACCCCAAGCAATATAATTGTTAGGATCAACATGATATTGGTGTGCATGATCCAGCATATAACGTGTAGCTGTATTTAAGTCTCTTACTTGAACTGGAAACGCCTCCTGTGGCGCATAACGATATTCAACTATTGCAACAACATATCCTCTTTTAGCAATTTCTTCCATATGCGCTAAATGATTACCAATAGGTTGTTTATGAAATGCTGACCCCTGAACAAACATAATTAATGGAAACATTTTATTTTGCTCATTGATAGGCGGAATAATTATTTGTAAGTGTAAGTTTTTATTATTTTTATGAGCATAAACGACATTTAGAATAGTTTGCGGATAAGTATTCTTTAAATCTAAATTAAGTACCTTCATTCCTTCAGGAGCTAAATCAGATGCAGGAAAATCATTATAGGATACTTCTAATGGTTCTACATAATCAGCTGGCATCTTAGCCAAAATTTCTTTTTTCATAAAATGTTTTTCATTCATAATATTTACTCCTAACAGTTAGTTACTATGTTTAACTTTGCTTCTTTCCTATCAGTCACTTTTAAAACTATTAAGCCTAACACTAATAATAAAGCGAATGCTGAACTAAACCAGAACGAAAAGTGACTAGAGTTATTACCAAAAATTTGGGCTAAAAACGCATAGATATATGGTGCAACAAAATTACCTAAAGATGCAGCTGCAGTAGTGGCAGAAGTAGCAAGAGCTGAATTTTGGGCAGTTGTATGTTTATTAACTGATGCAAACATATACGGCATAAAAAGTCCAAATCCTGCTCCTAATAAGACAACAGCAATATAGTAGGTCAAAACTGAACTTGTAATTGCTACTAATAAATTACCTAAAAAGAAAAGACTACCGGCAACTATGCCACCTAAATTTCTAAATACTTTCATGTATAGTCCAAATAGTAAGCCAGTAATTAAACCAAGAATTGAATATACTACCATCATGTTAGCAGCACCTGTTGCATCAGAAACATTCTGCTCTACTACCGCTAAATTAAACTCAAATCCCACTCCGCCTTGAGCCAGATTAAAGAATAAAGTTAAACAGATCCACCAGATAATATCTTTACCTAATCGACCTCTACCACTAGAATGATCTTTGTTATCACTTGGGACATTACTTGTATCTCTTTTGTTAGGAATAATTAACCATGTTACAAAAAAGACTAAGATACCTACTAAATAAATATAGAAAGCATGCTTCCAATTATCAGCAATCAATGCGCCAATTATGTAGGTAAAAATTGACCCAGCAATCCCTATTACTGAACTTTGAATACCCAACATTGTATTCTTAGCATTACCTGAATAGTAATCAGAAATCATGGCTGTTCCGATTGGTTGAATTAGACCTAGACTAGCTCCTAAAATTAATCTAGATGCTAAAATTGCATAGAAATCATTCAAAACTATCGGTAATATACCAGATATAGTCCACAATCCAGTTCCCAGCAAAATCGTGTTTCTTTTTCCAATTGCTCTAGTAAACAGCGGTGCTAGCAGTAGAAATATAAACTGTGGTAATGCCGGCAATGATATAAAAGACTGCAACAACGGCTTAGCTACAGTTGGAAATGAGTGTTGCAAATTGGGTAAAAGTGCATTTGTTGCAGACACACCTGGTATCAAAAATGTGGATGATATCAGTGCTGCTTTAAACGATATTTTCTCGCTTTTGGCATTGCTACTCATGATAAATTCCTCCTCACGATTAGTACTTTTCTTAACTTTCGCAACTAATTGTAAGGGGTTTCACAAATTAAAAATATAATTATTTTGTCTAAAAAAGGTCAAATCCTGCTTTTATTTTTTGCTTTTTCCATTGATAAGCTGTTGTATCATAATATTTTTTGAAAGCCCTATTCATTGCTTTTAGGCTAGCAAAACCTGTTTTATTAGCAATTTGCCACATTTCTAAATTAGTCTCTAAAATTAACTGCTTAGCATGTGCTAATCTTACTTTTTCAATATTAGCCACTGGCGTCTCACCCGTAGTACTTTTAAAAATATGACTAAAATAACTTGATGAAAGATTTAATAGACTAGACAAAGTCGCAATATTTATTTCTTCTGCATAATGAGTTTGAATATAGTCTAAAGCCACTTTTATGTAATCGAATCTTCTAGATAATGAATTTAATTGTACTAAATCTATTTTATAAGAATATTTTGATATTAACTGACCTATCAATACATAGCCTAATCCAACATAGGTTGTCTTAACCGATACATTTTCAAGTTTATTGATATTGGCAGAAATATAATTTAGAGCTTCCTTAAGAGACAACTCATCTTCTCTACTAATATCTATAGATCTCTGAATCCTATATTCTAGTTTCTCTATACCAGCATTTTTTAAATAAAACAAAGGAAAAGAGATTACCAATAGTTCACCCATAATTCTAATTATAGAATGTGATTCATATGGATTAATGGTTACTAGATTTCCAGTTTTCAATTCAAACGAAGCACCTTCAACTTGTAAAATAGCAGTTCCATTAATTAAATAAAATATTTCATATGTATCATGCCAAGATGGCGTTAAATGATCATAATTGTCTGTTAATATTTGACATTTATAAGGAACATTTCTGTTTTTTGGAATTATTGATTCAAATTTCATTAGTTAACTCCAGTTAGTAATTTGTCAAAGTTTTATTATCTTCCATTTTCTAAAGTAAATTCAGAAAATTATCTCATGTCGAATAAATACCAGTACAAAACGTTTTACAGTTTTACTTTTATTTTCAAACTAAATTTATTGTCTCACTTCGAGAAAACTATTCTATTTTTTGAAAATGATAATGCTATTTTTTTATTATTTCACCTAAACTGCTAAGCAAATCAATACACAATAGAGTACTAAAATTTACCTAGAGTGGCTTCGTCTCATTTCATTGTATCTTCTCTTGACCTCAATGCTAAAACTACTTCTTCTTTTTAAGGTTTGGATGCCAGTATGTGAGTTATGAATTAAGACATTATCATAGTTTTTATTATAACTGCTGTTTCCACCAGTTAATGTATTTAACAAGCTGGATACTATAATGAGAATAGCAATTAGTATAAATAGAATTCGTTTTTGTTTATCATTCATGTTAACTACCTTCTGTAATAACAACTAGATTTCTACTTTTTCTAGGCATGTAAGTGCTTTTTTAATCTTTCATAGAAGCTATTAATATCAATGTCGCGATAAAACAATAATTTTGCTAATAATTCACTAGTAAGATGTTGTTTATTATTAATAACTTTTGAATATGTAGCCTGCGATGTTATATTAGCTGCCGTTTGATCATTAGTATAACTTATCAATGCTTCTCCAATAGTCATTTGATGGACCTCTACATTCAAAATAAAAAGCCATCTACCACACTTAAGTAGTAAACAGGCTTCCTATAGTTATTGTTTTTTATCTTTTTCTTTCCAATACTCTCTGGCTTCATCAACTAACTTTCTCATTGGAACTATAGTTATAGTTCCGTTAGGGATTTCTATCTTTTTAACTTCATTAGTAAACTTACTCTCAAAATAATTTCCAAATTCATTAATGTCGTCATACTTATCTAGATCAACATTAACAAATTTAATTATTTGGGTAGTACCATCATCCATCTTAACTGGTGCACGTTCATAAATGGTTTCACGACCGATAGTTGACTCTGCTAAATGTAGAGCAGTACAGCTTTCGTAATCTGTCCCTAGCATTACAATCTTTGCATCTCTATCATACATATCTTGTAGCGTCCCCTTAGATCCATATGGCATATCGTATGACCTATCCCGACAAATCTCCCTGGCATCTTTACCCCAAACACAGACTGAGTATAGAGGATGATTATTCCTATATACATCCCTTGAGGTACGGAAATATTCAGGTGTAACGCCAATATAATGAATAGGCGTACTCTTATCATATGGAGGCATAGAATTAAAGGCCTTCTCTTGAAGTGACTCAATCATTGGCGGATACATCCATTCAACTGGATCAGATAGGTCGGCAGTCTGCGCTATCATCATAATAGTTCCATCTTTTAGAACGCTTTTTAAGGTATCTACAATAGTTTTCTCTCCACCGATGAGATAGCCAAATGAACTTAAGGCAGTGTGAACAATACAACTATCTGTTGAACTAAGGTTATTTTCTAGAATATGTTTTAATTCTTCTGGTGTAACGATTTTTTCAATTGGTTTTTCTGACATTTTTTCTACTTTTTCCTATGTTTAACGTCTATGATTACCAGCTTTTATACTATTTATTACTTTTACCCAAACATACAAAAGTACAGTAGATAACAATATTAATGCAACATCTGCAACAATAAGTACAGCTATAAGCTGGCTAACAGATAGGATAGTAACAGGATTATTTAGCACAAATAAAACTACTCCAGTAATATTAACTCCTATTAAGCCTTCTCCTATTTGGATAATCTTTTTCTTCATGTCAGATATGGTCTTGACTTCTGGCAGTAAAGTCCCAGAAATATAGAAATCTAGACATAAATAAAAAATTGTTACTATCATTATAACCATTATCACGCCGTTAGCTGGTAATTTTGCTTCAAAAAAAGATAATCCATACAAAAGAACGAAACCCAATAATAATAAATTTAGTAAAATAAATGCCCTAATAATAGATTGACTATCTTTTCTTTCAATTTGCTTGTATTTTTTCTTTTTCATATTTTTATCCTATCTCTTACACTTACTATAGTAAGCATTTCAAAATCTTTCTTAGTGCCAAATTCTTCTAAACAAGTTTCTTCCTATTATGATAATATAATAAGTAAGCGCTATCTACCAGAAAGGACGTGCACATAATGAAGATTGGTTTTATCGGAACAGGCGTTATGGGGACAGGTGTCATCAAGAATCTACTCAAGCATAATCATGAAGTCATGGTCTTTAACAGAACTAAGAATCATGCTCAAGAAGCTATTGATGCTGGTGCTTCTTGGATCGATAGTCCTGCCCAACTAGCACAAGAAGCTAATTTAATCTTTACGATGGTAGGCTTTCCTGCAGATGTAGAGGAAGTTTACTTCGGCAAAAACGGCTTATTTAAAACCGCACATGCTGGGCAATTTTTAATTGATATGACCACTAGTAAGCCGTCTTTAGCTAAAAAGATTGGCCACGTTGGTGAAGAAAAAGGCGTCCATATCCTAGACGCACCTGTATCAGGTGGGGATATTGGGGCCAAGAACGGTACCTTGACCGTCTTTGTCGGTGGCAAAAAGTCAGACTATGAGCAAATAGCTGACATCTTCGCTAGCTTCAGCAAGGTAGTCAACTACTTTGGTGATTACGGCAGCGGTCAACATGCTAAGATGGCCAACCAAATTATGATTGCTGGCACCATGACAGGAATGGTTGAAATGCTAGTCTATGCTAAAGCAGCTCATCTAAATCTAGAACAAATTCTAAAAGCAGTCCAAGGTGGCTCAGCTGAAAACTTTAGCCTTGGCAGTTACGGTCCAAGAATATTAAAACATGATTTTACACCTGGCTTTTTTGCTAAGCACTTCTTAAAAGATCTCAGAATTGCACTTGATGAAGCAGATGAGATGAATCTTGACTTACCAGGGACCAGATTAGCTAAACGCTTATATGAGGAATTGGTCGATGACAATGGCTTGGGCAATGATGGTACACAGGCTTTAATTAAATTGTGGTGGCATGATGCTTAGTTGAAAATTTTTAAGATAATAATTTTTTCTCTGGATAAACAATAAATTTATACTTTCTATGAAAAAACGTCACATTTTCTTCACAATTTCCATCTATTATATAAATCGTAGCAGATGGGGATAACCCAAAAGCTATTTAGCATTAACATCCAACTTTTTTATTTTCATTCTTACTCCTCCAAGTAGATTGAACATAATTTGTCAGTTGCTATAACTGACCACAATTTATCCCATACTATGAGACCTACGTTCTTCCCAGCGTAGGTCTTTTTTCTGTTATGATTAAAGATAAGGAAAGCGTTTAATATAAATAGTAAGAGGTTAATCATGTTTTCAAATTCTATCCAACGACTTATTGAAAAAAAGTCAGGAAGCTTCATTATTCCTGCATCCCACATCGCATTCGTAGAAGAAATTAATCCCCTTTACCATGCGTTCTTAATTCTAACCAAGATGAAATATGCGAAAATTCCGGTTTTAGACAGTAAGCAGCACGTTACTGGTTTAATAAGCTTGGCAATGATTACAGATAAGATGCTCAAACCTGATGACATTAGTATCGATCCCCTATCAGAATTAGTTGTCAAAGATGTTATGCAAACTGACTTTCCTACGATTAATTTTGCTCAAACTGACTTTGAAACTCAGCTTCACTTGTTGGTTGATAATGCTTTTATACCCGTAGTTAATGATAGTGGCATTTTTCAAGGATTACTCACACGCCGCGAATGGATCAAGGCTTTTAATTATGTTACTCATAATATTGAAGAATTTTATGACATTTCTCCTAAAAAAGATAAATAATTTCAAAGTTGATATATAATGTAATGGCACTATAAATTGTTTAAAATTGTTAATTTCGGAGGAAAGTACAAAATGATACGTCAATGGAAATTTCTTACCGTTATTGCACTTGGAATCATTGGTTTAATTCTTGATTTCTTATGTGGTAAGCCTGCCATCCTTTCTTTACCTGTTTCAGAAATCTTAATTGATCTATTTGGTATTTTTATGGCTATTTCAATGCTCATAGAAATGTTACAGACAATTAAGGAAGGTAATTGGGGTGTTGATATTCTAGCAATCATAGCCATTGTCTCAACAATGCTTGTTGGTGACTACTGGGCAGCTTGGATGATCTTAATTATGTTCACCGGTGGTGAATCCTTGGAAGATTATGCGACTGGGCAAGCCGATCGGGAACTACGCGCATTATTGCAAAACACTCCCCGCATCGCTCACAAGTTAGTCAACGGTAATGTTGAAGATGTTAAAGTAGACGATTTAAAAATCGGTGATACAGTCTTAATTAAGCCCGGCAACCAAGTACCTGTCGATGGTGAAATCACTAAAGGATCATCTAGCTTTGACCAATCATCTTTAACTGGTGAATCTGTTCCTGTCGATAAGACTATTGGCGATAAATTAATGTCTGGTTCATTAAACGGTGATAGTTCAGTTGAGATGAAAGTTACTACTTTAGCTAAAGACTCTGAATATCAGTCTATCGTTGCCCTAGTTAAGTCATCTCAGGCTAAACCTGCTAAGTTCGTTAAGATGGCCGACCGTTATGCTGTACCATTCACCATTATTTCCCTGGTAATAGGTATTGCCGCTTGGATTACTTCAGCAGTTATGCAACCAGGTCTTGGCTGGCAAGAACACTTTATGCGTTTTGCTCAAGTTATGGTTGTAGCTTCACCATGTCCACTATTAATTGCCGCTCCTGTTGCAATGGTGTCTGGTATGAGTTCAATGTCACGTAACCATATCATTGTTAAATCTGGTACAACGCTAGAAAAGCTCGCTAATATTTTAACTTTTGCTTTTGATAAGACTGGTACTTTAACCAAAAATCAACTAGTCATTGATGAAATTATTCCAGCTGATGATTCTTTAAGCAAAGACAGACTTCAAGGATTAGCTGCAAGTGTTGAACAACAATCTAGCCATATCATTGCAACTTCACTGGTTAACAATACTCCTAAATCACTACTTCTAAACGTTTCTAATATTAAAGAAACTACCGGTGAAGGTGTTACCGGCCAAGTAGATGATGACGAAATCAAAGTTGGTAAGTTAAGCTTCGTTGATCCAAATCATCCTAAACTAAATGTAAATTCAACTGCAATTTACATTGCTATCAATAATAAGTTTGCTGGTTATATTACCTTCAAAGATCAAATTCGGCCTGAAACTAAGACAACTATTGCCCGCCTTCGTCGCCAAGGAGTAAAACAGATCATGATGCTTACTGGTGACCATGAAGATGTTGCTGAAAAGATTGCCCAAAGCGCTGGCATTAATAAATCCGAAGTACATGCAGATTTACTTCCTGATCAAAAAATCAAAGCAATCAAAAACGTTACCCCTGATCTTCGTCCTGTTGCAATGGTCGGTGATGGTGTCAATGATGCACCTAGCCTAATGGCAGCCGATGTTGGTATTGCAATGGGTGCTCAAGGTGCTACTGCTGCTAGTGAGAGTGCTGATATGGTTATTATGGTCAACGACCTTTCTAAGGTTAATGATGCTGTAGCTATTTCTAAGCACACAATGAAAGTAGCTCATATTGATATTATCACAGCTATCTGTGTGGTTATCTTAATTGAATTAGTTGCCTTTACAGGTATTATTCCTGCTTTCTGGGGAGCTATTTTACAAGAAGCTGTTGACTTAACAACTATCTTACTTGCCCTACTTGCTAAGACTAAGCCAACTAAGCCAGACCAAACTGGTTTATCTAAATAAATTTTAATTTGCACTAACTTAAAATTTTAGTTAAACTAAAATTCAGTTAAATAATCTTATGTGGTTGGGTTTTTAATAAAAACTTTCAAGAATTGCTTATTTGGGTCAATAAGTTCTTGGAAGTTTTTTTCTTTATTTAAAAATGAAAGGCAGGTTTTATATGCATTTTTTAGGAGAGCTAATTTTAATTTTAATTGTCACTACCTTATTAGGACAGTTATTCGCACGCTTCAACCTTCCACCTGTAATCGGACAATTGCTTTCAGGAATTATTTTAGGCCCGGCAATTCTAAGTTGGGTTCATCCTGGTGAAACAATTTCCTTGTTTTCTGAGTTTGGAGTTATCTTGTTAATGTTCTTAGCTGGTCTTGAAAGTGATCTTGACCTACTCAAGAAGTACTTCAAGCTTAGTTTTACTGTGGCAGGTATTGGTGTCATCTTGCCGGTAATCTTTATGGGACTGGCAAGCTGGGGCTTTGGCATGAAGCCGCTTGAATCTTTATTTATTGGGATTGTTTTTGCGGCAACTAGTGTTTCAATCTCTGTTGAAGTCTTAAAGGATGCTAACAAGCTTCACAGTCGTGCCGGTACGGCTATCTTAGGGGCAGCGGTAGTTGATGACATTCTAGCTGTTATTGTCTTAAGCTTGTTCACTACCTTTAGCCATGAAGGTGGCAAGAGTGGCTTAACTAACAACTTCTTCTTAAATATTCTAATTGAAGCTATCTACTTTGTAGTTGTCTGGGCAATCTACAAGTTTGTTGCTCCATATTTCATGAAGCTTGCTGAAAAGATCGAAGTTAACTATGCTGTAGTTATTGGCTCTTTAGTATTAGCTTTAACAATGGCATGGGCAGCAGACTTCGTTGGCTTAAGTGCTGTTGTTGGTGCTTTCTTTGGCGGTTTAGCTATTAGACAAACCCCACAATACAAGGAAGTTAACTCTTCAGTATCAGCAATTGGCTATTCTATTTTTATTCCGGTATTTTTTGCAGATATTGGACTATCAATGACCTTTGCTAGCTTTATTAAAGACATCTGGTTTATCATAGCGATGACAATTCTGGCATTATTATCTAAATACTGGGCTGGTAAGTATTCTAGTGAAATCTTCGGCTTTACTCCTATTGAAGGTAGTATTGTCGGTGCCGGCATGGTATCACGTGGTGAAGTTGCCTTGATTGTCGCCCAGATCGGCATTTCTCATCACCTGTTTCCACAAGATATATACTCAAGCTTAATTTTAGTAATTATTGTTACAACTGTTTTATCGCCATTTATCTTGAACTTCTATATTAAGAAGCAAGATGCCGCATAGTTGAACGTGCAAAAAGGCTCATACCCTCTTAACCATTAGGGTATGAACCTTTTTTAATCTTTTTTCAAAACAATATCTTGATATAACTTCACCGTAATCAAGTAATAGAGTAAGTAGAGAGCAAAGAAGATCGTAAATGGTATCCAAATCTTATCATATGGATCCTCTAATAAACTCTTGAAGAATTGCAATCCAAATAATACATCTACTACGCCTAAGCTTGCTGGTAAGACGAATAAGGCTGCAATTTCATGTCTAATTGAGGCTTTAAGGATAGACATTCTGGCACCAATCTTCCACAACATCTTATAACGAATCTTGTCACTTGCTGCCCCACTCAATACCTTAAACATTAAAGTTGAAGCAAGCATTGCTAAAAAGGCAATCCCTAAGAAGAATCCCATAAATTCAAATCCAGAAGCAACTGATGAAACTAATCTATACTGGTCAGCCTTGAAGTTATTAAATGAAATCGAAAAGTCCATGCCATATTTATCAAGGTCTGCAACCATTCGCTTGTTAGAAGCGTTTTGTAATTTTTCAATATTATTGAAATTCTGTCTAAAGTTGTTGACTTCTAACAATTCCAACTTAATATTTTTAGATTTTAGTGCTTGATATGTTTGCTCTGAAACTAGCTTTAATTTAGCAGTTGGAAATGGAGCCAATAAGCCTAATAATTGATAACTTGCTTCAGAATCAGGATTTTTCAAGCTCTTGACTGTAATTGTCTTAGTTGACCAAGATGTCCGATTCTTCTTTTGCGACATATGTTGGTACTTGAGTTGACTATTAGCGATACTTTGCTTATTTACATATACAATAGGTGTCTTTTTATCCTGAGCAATCTTGATCTTATAGTCAATAGTCGTCTTATTACGAACAGATACATGTTTGAGATTAGCATCAGACTTAGTAGGATTATACAACATCACGTCATAATAAGATGACTTTAAAGATGAATCAACTAAGTTATTGAAATTCAACCCCACCGTAATCGCACCTAAAGCTAAAGCGAATAGCAATGAGATTACTGATAATAATTTAGTATAATCTGTTAGCCTAAACTGCAACTGTCCTAGAGTAAATGAACGCAGCTTCTTTGACTTAAATTTCTTATTGCTTCTTAACAAGATAACCAAACTAGTAAAGAATGAGTCAAAGGTAAAGTAAGATCCAATCACAATTGTGAAGAAGCCAATCCATAATGACTTAGTCTTCAAGTCACCATAATCAGCCATTGCCCAGTAACCAACAGCTAGCAAGGCAATACCCATGATAGCTTCAATAATCTTCCATACTTTATTATGGTGTAACTTAACCGGCTTTTGGTCTTCATTTATTAGGTCTAATACACTAGTCTTAATTAATTTATGGCGATTCCAAATTGCTGCCAATAAGAACAAAACTATAAAAAATACTAAAGTCCAAAAAATAGCTGGCAAATAAAAACCTAAATACTTATGTATCTGCAATCCTAATTGACTAACCAATATTTGCGAAACTATCTGAGTTACAAAGATACCAATTACAATTCCTAAAACTGATGCCAAGAAGCCAATAATAAGAGTTTCTGAAAAGATTAACTTCCCGATTTTACTATTACGTGCGCCCAGCATCATATAAACGCCATAGTCTTTTTTTCTCATACTTAATAAAAAACTATTAGCATAGGTTATGTAAACTAGGCTAATAATTCCTAACAGCACAATCCCTAATGCAAAGACTAATTTAGTAATTACAAATGCAATACTAAGTGATCCCTTTAAAAAAGCAGGATTAAGTGCAATAGTCATAAACATGTAGAAAATTGCACTAGCTAAAGTTAATCCTGAAAACAGAACAACATAGTCTTTAAAGCGACTTTTTAGACCTGTAAAAGAAAGCTTCCACAACATTTTTGTATCCTTTCTTATTAACGTCTACCTAATTCATTAATAATTTCTTGATAGAATTCCTCTCGACTCTTTTGACCACGAACTAGTTGTTTGCCAATTTTTCCATCTTTAATAAAGAGAATCTTTTGAACATAAGAGGCTGAATAAGGATCATGAGTAACCATTAAAATTGAAACTTTATCATTCTCATTTAAATCCTTCATTGTTTCTAGTAAGCTCGTTGCAGCTTTAGAATCTAATGCACCAGTCGGTTCATCAGCAAGCAAAATAGCGGGATCATGGACAAGTGCCCTAGCCGCAGCTATACGTTGCTTTTGTCCTCCAGAAATTTCAGCAGGATATTTAGCTAAAATATCTACAATTCCTAATTTTTTAGCTATTTTATCTACAAGTGGATCAATCTTTGAAGCAGAAACCCCACATAAATTTAATGGTAAGGAGATGTTTTCTCGGTTAGTTAAGTTTTCTAGTAAATTGAAATCTTGAAAGATGAAGCCAATTTCTTTACTACGAAAATCAGCCATTTCATTTGCATTCAAATTACTAATATCACGACCATTAATCATGACCGTACCTGTTGTTGGCTTATCTAAAGTTGAAATAATATTTAATAAAGTAGTCTTACCAGAGCCAGATGCTCCCATAATTGCTACAAACTCTCCACTTTCAATAGAAAAATCTATTCCTTTTAGAGCTTGGTATTGTTTTTCATTCTTTTTGCCATATGTCTTAGTAACGGCAGATACCTTTAAAATTTCAGTCATTTTACTGCCTCCATAAAATCGTTTTACTGTTCTATTTATATAATACACTATTATTATTTATTAATAAACTTTTTTTCAAAAATAAAAACAATACTGATTCTTAAATAGTTAAAAAACTAACCTATCAGTATTGTTTTCTTAAAATATAGCTATTAAGTTGATGGTGCTAATGTAAATAATTT
Source organism: Lactobacillus colini (assembly GCF_017874575.1). GTDB lineage: Bacteria > Bacillota > Bacilli > Lactobacillales > Lactobacillaceae > Lactobacillus > Lactobacillus colini. Next base: position 40,867 of record NZ_JAGGLU010000008.1, read on the forward strand.
TCTAAATTAATTACTTGATCATAAGCTCGCAGCTCATCTTTTTCATAATGATGAATTACTTCTAAAAATGTTAAATCTGATTTCAATAAATAATTATGAATTTGGTTAGCTGTCTTTTGATCTAATGAAGCGTTAATTTCATCAAGTAATAATATTGGACGATTTGCTAAAATAGCACGCGCTAATTCAATTCTAGCTAACTGACCACCAGATAATTGATCTGCATTATCACCTAATTGGTAGTCAAAGCCTTTTTCCTTAATAACTGAATCTAATCCCAGATTATGGCAGACATTAACTACATTTTCCCGGGAAATATCCTTGCCTAAAGTCAGATTAAACCATAAGCTATCGGCAAAAATTACTGGACTTTGACTTGCATAAGCAAATAGATCCTTAAACTTCCCTGCTTGCAATTCCTGCTCATCCATCTTAATTGACTGTGCCTGACCATATTTACCAGTTAGTAAATATTGCAAAAGTGTCGATTTGCCAGAACCAGAAGGTCCAATAACTGCCAGCTTATCACCTTTAAAAATTGAAAAATCAAGCTTTTCAACTAGGCTAGTACCTTGTCTCTCCAAGGTTAGACCTCTTAAACTTAATTTATTAAATTGCTCATGTTTAGCTATTGATTGAGATGAGTCTAACTTAATGAATCGGTTGACCCTTTCAACGATCTTCTTAGTAGTTGATAGTTGGTTTTTATCCTCTAGGATAATCAGAATTGGATTCACGAATGAATTAGCTAATTGCACTATAGCAAATAAAGCACCTAATTGCGTTTGCCCCTTAACTACTAAATATATACCGAAGATAAATGGGAACAAAAAGGTAGTTACTGGAGCAATGAAATTAATCCATGTATTAGTATCTAGACTAACTAAATTCATCTTCCTTAAACTTAATTCTAATAAGTCTACCTTCTGCTTATTCTTCATCGTTGCGCTAGCTAGACCATGGTAGAGCTGTAGGGTTTCACTTCCTGCAATAAAGTTCTTACTCTGGTTAACATATTTGCTATTAGCGGCAGTCCATTTTTGAGAAGTTAATTGAATCTTCTTTTGAAAAATACCAGAAATTATCATTGGTATAAATGAACCAACTAAGAATAAAATCGTAATCAGCAAATTAACACTTAAGGCATAAGATAAGGCGAATACTAGACTAAAGACCTGCATAATGATTTCAATTTGGGCATCAAAGCGATTTGTTTCTAACAGCTTAAAATCATTAGTCAAAAAGCCTAAACTCGTCTCATTCTCTTCCTTAGTTTGATTAATCATCCCACTAAAAATCTTCATTCTTAAATAAGTATTAACTTCTTGAATAATACTAGTCTTTAAGCGATTAAAAATTAAGCCCGCTAATAAAATTACGCAAAACCCGCTGCCAATAATTAAGAAAAAATTATTTAAATTACCCCAGCTTCTCTTAGTAGCAATATTAGTTAAAGTCTGAACCATGTAAGCAATTAAAATATTCTGTAAATTAACTACTAAGCCAACAACAACCATCATGACAAACTTAGCCTTATTGGAATACTTGTACAGCATTTTTTATCCACTCCTTCAATTAATTGTTGTCATCATTATGTCATGAGATTTATACTAAATTAAAAATACTTGCAAATTTGCAAGTTGAATTAATTGAGGTAATAATTATGTACGGTCACGAGTTTAAACAATTACGCCAAATGCAAGAAATCACCCAAAAGCAAGCTTGCCAGGGAATCTGTTCTGAATCTAAATTATCACGCTGGGAAAATGATCAAACAGAGATTGACTTTACGACAGCGATTAAACTATTAGAAAGAATCCATGTTACTAGCCATGAATTTATGGGATGGTCTAACTTTGCCCCTAAACCAGAGATTAATCAAGATGTATGGCATGCCTTAAATTCTAACGACGTTCCCTTTATTAAGAGAATTACCAAAAAACAGCTCAAGATCTATCATCAAACTAAGAACAAGTTTGATTTATTTATTGCTGCTAGCTTATGTAATGCCCTATATGCGATCGAAAGAAAAAATTACCTGCCAGCTCTTGATCAAAAAAGACTAGCAAGTAATTTTTCTAAAGTCAAAATTTGGAGTGAATACTACCTTAGCTTATTTGGTAGTTGTGTCTTATTATTAGAACCCAGGATGATCTATGGCTTAGGGATGAATATCATCCACGACCTTGACCATATTAAAGAAGCAAATACAACATATGACTTACAAGTAGCGCTGGGTGGTTTAGGAGATGCAGTAATCAAACTTTTATTTAGCCATGATTTCGTCAGAGCAAAAAAGTTGCTCAAATCAATCCATCAGATTGACTTGCCACAATACATGACATTCTTTCCTTTAATTTTTAACTTTTTAGAAAAGACAATCATCTATCTAGAAACTAATAACCCCACCCCTGCCTTAACAATCATTAATAATCTAAAAGAAATGAACTGCCTTCAAGCTGCCAAAACCTGTGTTAATATCTTTGAAGATCTATCCAAAGCCTATAAATTATAGAACTTATAAAGCTTTCCCCAGACCCAAGCCGATAAATACTAAGATTAAGCCTCCCAAGTAAGAACTTAAAAAGTAGCAGCAGAAGCTAAGATATTTTTTATTATTCCAAAGGGTTAGTAATTCAACATTCATTGTTGAAAAAGTTGTATATCCACCTAAAACGCCTGTCCCTATTAACGCATAAACAAAGCTAGATAATCTTAACCCAAAAACTAACCCTAATAATAAAGCTCCAGTTAAATTGATAAATAATGTCGCATAAGGAAATTTCGTTCCAAAATGTTTTTTACCGTAATTCGTCAAAAAATACCGTCCCACTGCACCAAAAATTGCACCAATACCAGCTGTAATTACTGTATTAATCATCATGCTTCACCTGCCAACTTCTTACCTAAACTCTTGCCGACAATCATTCCAACATAAGCAAATAAAAATCCTAAAATTATCGAAGTAAAGAAATAAATTAATGCTGAATTGGAAGCGTTAGTTTGCAATTGCTTAAGTGTATCTAATTGAAACGATGAAAAAGTCGTAAATGCACCTACAAATCCAGTTGACAGACCCGTTGCTAGCCATTCACGTCCTTCTCTAAATTCAATAAAAAAATTAGTTAAACCAGCTAACAAAAAGCAACCCAAAATATTAACCAATAAGGTTCCGTTACTTGACCATATTAAATTAAAGTAGCAACGCAACATCCCACCAAAAAAGGCAAAGAAGCCAACACTAAGATAATTTTTTAATTTATCTGACATTTTTCCTCCTCAAAAAAGCAAAATAAAAACGTCTACTATTTAGGTGCAGTACTCTTGCAATAATAGTAGACGTCATTAGATTTTACTCGATTAAAGGTGAACGTCATCACCTATTCATATGACAATGTTAAATATACTTCAATCCCCGCCTTAATGCAAGGTAGATTGTTTATTTCTATAATAATCCCATTAAATTATTTAACATATGGGCTAAGATAGAATAACGCAGATCCTTGGTCCAAACATAAGTCCAAGCAAGAATACTGCCTAACATCCAATAGACAAAAATATATTTTGAAAAGAATGGGTCATGACACCAAGCAAAGACAAGCCCACTAGTTATTACACCAAGTAGTTGGCTCCAGGAATTCTCTTCAGGAAAGAATGTATTAAAAAACATCCCCCTAAAAATAAGCTCTTCACAAATCGGCGCTACAATAACCAATAACAAGTTAAAAATTGCATTCGAATGCATTTGCACCTGGTCAAGGGCCTTCTGGTTCTCTGATGAAGCACCGCCAAATAAGTTAATAAAGATAATCTGCATTACTAAAATTAAAAAGAACATCCCGACAGCAATCAAGCCCCGCTTCCAATCCCAATGTGGCTTAGAATTGAAAAACCAGTCATTTTCTTGGCGCAATTGATACTTATATGCCCAACTTATTAAACCAATTATTATCACAGTTACTAGTACAATTGTTGCTCCGATTCCAAAGTTGATTCTCTCTTTTTGTGGTAAAACGTAAAATTGCTGTAAGTACATATATCCTGCAAAAGACAAGATCATAATTGCAACATTACCAATCACTTGTAAAAATCTTTTCAAATAAATCACCCACATTTTATTAAAAACTGTTAATTACTTCATTATAATTAATAACTAGGATAAGGAACAATAATCATGCATACAATTATTTTTTATACTATTAAAATATTTAACTACCTAAATAACCGGCGTCTAAGTTCATTAACTGCGCTGTTATTTGCTTGTTTAATAATCTTTTTATTCTTTTGGATTGTTGAGCCTAGGAATTCGATCAATGGACTGTTATTTACTGGGCTTTTTTTATCATTTGTATTATGGTTCGGCTATCTAATATTCACCCAACATAATACCTTGATGAATTGGCTATTTGGACTAATGGCAATCGGAATTTTCATCATTATCTTTTTTGCGATTATCTTTTCTTGGATTTTCTTTTTATGGAATGCTTATTTTGTCTGGAAGTATGAGAGCCATACTCTGCCTAACCTGCTTAGCTTAATTATCGGCATTGCCTTAGTCTGCCTGTGGATAGCGTTACGGTTAGGAATACTTTACTACTTCCCTGATTGGTTTGATGCTTTAGTTGACGGGGCATTCGCTATTATTCTTTATCTGTGCCTAATAATGTACAACTTCCTAATCAACCTAATACTTTATCAATTTATTCCCCGACGCTACCGTGAAGATTACCTAATCGTACTAGGCGCTGGCTTAATTGATGGCAAGAAGGTATCACGCCTTCTAGGAGCTAGAATTGACCGAGCAATTGCTTTTGCTTATAAGCAATATGATAAAGGGAGAAAGTTCCCCAAGTTCATCATGTCAGGTGGCAAGGGCAGCGACGAGCAAATCTCAGAAGCCCAAGCAATGAAAGATTATGCGATTAAGCGTGGTATACCCCAAGAGAATATCTTATTAGAAGATCAGTCACGCAATACTTACGAGAACATGCTCCTTTCTAAAGAAGTCGCCCTCAAAAACTACGGCAGTAAAAAGTTTAAGGCTAAGTTCTTTACTAATAATTACCACCTCTTCAGAGCCGCCCTTTATGCTAAAAAAGCCCACTTACATGCCAACGGCGTTGGTTCGACTACTAGACTATATTACCTGCCTAATGCAACAATCAGAGAATTCGCTGGCGTCTTTATGATGCGCAAGAAGCGCCACTTCTTCATCATAGCAATAATTGCTATAATCTTTATCTTACGTGCGCTTGCCATTGGACTAGGCTAGATCAAATAACGTACAATTAATCATATCCAGAACTATTAAAGGAGACTCCCATGCTACAGCTTAAGCACTTAATGAAAACATACCAAGTAGGCGACACCGTTACACATGCATTAGATGATGTGTCAATCAACTTCCGCAATCACGAGTTTGTCGCTATTTTAGGACCAAGTGGGTCCGGTAAGACAACCATGTTAAATGTAATTGGTGGCCTTGATCAATATGATAGTGGTGACATTATCATCAATGGCAAATCAACCAAAAACTTTTCACAGACCGATTGGGATGCTTACCGTAACAATACAGTGGGTTTTATCTTTCAAAATTACAATTTAATATCTCATCTTTCAATTATTGAAAATGTCGAATTAGGTATGACCTTATCCGGCGTTGATAGCAAAACCCGTCACCAAAAAGCAATTGATGCCCTAAAGCGCGTTGGCTTAGGTGATCACCTACAAAAAAATCCCAACCAATTATCCGGCGGTCAAATGCAAAGAGTAGCTATTGCCCGGGCAATAGCCAATGACCCAGATATCTTACTCTGCGATGAGCCAACAGGTGCCTTAGATACTAAGACTAGTGTTGAAATTATGAAGCTAATCAAAGAATTGAGCAAGGATAAGCTAGTTATCATGGTTACCCATAATCCTGAATTAGCTCAAGAATATGCTAGTCGGACAGTCCACTTCCAAGATGGTAAAATTCTTAGCGACTCCAATAAATTCACTCCTGATAAAGACATTAAGGATAGCTTCAACTTAATCAAGACTAAAATGTCTTACCTCAATGCCTTAAAGCTTAGCTTTACTAATATTATGACTAAGAAGGGGCGGACTTTTTTAACAGCTTTTGCTTCTAGTATTGGGATTATTGGGATCGCCATTGTTCTTGCCTTATCTAATGGCTTTCAAAAGCAAATTGACCAGACCCAGACTAAGACTTTGTCTAAATTTCCAATCTCAATTTCAACAATTGCAACAGATTTAGATCCTGCTCAAAGAAGCAAGGATTCCGATAAAAATGTTAAAAATAAAGGCTTTTTAATTGCTGCTAAGCCTGATAATGAAAAAAATATCCACGAAAACAAAATCACTCAAAATTACATTAACTATATCAAAAAGATTAACCCAAATTACGCTAATAATATTTCCTATATTCGTAGTGTCCAGTTAAACTTATTGTCAAATAATGCTGGCAAGATTAAGAGGATTCAATTCTCTACTTTAAATAATAGCGGTAGTTCCTTAGTTAATGCCCAAAGCCAGGGAATGGCTAGTGTTGGGATCAATTCAAGCGTCTTTCCTACTAGCTTAGATCAAAGTAAGGGATCCTTTTTAAAGAATAATTATCAACTGCTCTCTGGTAATTGGCCAAGTTCTAAAAACGATGTAGTCCTAGTCTTAAACAATAAGAATGAAGCCAACCTAAACTCACTTAAAAACCTTGGCTTAGATATCAAAGATGGTGAAAAGATCAACTTCAAGAAATTAGTTGGCAAGACCTTCAAGTTAATTTCTAATAATGATTACTACCAACAGCTCCCTACTGGCAACTTCGTGCCAAATAAGTTGACTAAGTCTCTATATAACAAGGGCCGCACAATTACCTTAACCGGAGTTATCCGCAGCAAGAATAATTCACAAATGGCCTTGCTAGATAATAGTATTGCCTATAGCGATGCCTTAAGTGAAGCAGTCATCAAAGAAAATAAAAACTCTAACATTGTCAAAGCGCAAAAGAAGAGTTCTACTAATGTTATGACCAATCAAGCAATGAATGAAACTGAAAAAGCGCAATTCATTGCCAGCATCGGCGGCTCAAGCATCCCTAACACAATCCTAATCTACCCCAACTCATTTAACTCTAAAGATAAGGTTCTAAACTACTTAGACAAGTGGAATAAGGGCAAAGCTAAAAAAGATAAAATTGTCTACACTGATATGTCAGGTACTGTAACCAAGCTGACCGGTGGATTACTTAGCGGTATTACCGATGTTTTAGTTGCCTTTGCAGCAATTTCATTAATTACTTCTATGATTATGATTGGTATCTTGACCTACACCTCTGTGCTTGAAAGAACCAAGGAAATCGGTATCCTCAAGGCCCTCGGTGCTAGAAAACGTGACATCACGCGTGTATTTGATGCCGAAACCTTTATCTTGGGTGTCTTTTCGGGAGCCTTAGGAATCTTGATCGCCTACTTGCTCACCTTCCCTATCAATTCGGTTCTGTATTACATAACTGACATGACAAATGTTGCTCAGTTGAACCCGACCCACGCACTAGCTTTAATCATTATTTCTACAATTCTTACCCTCCTCGGTGGCCATATTCCAGCCCGAATCGCTGCTAAAAAAGATGCCGCAATTGCTCTGAGAAGTGAATAAAAACGAGATGTGCTTATACGCACATCTTTTTTATTGTTCGTATAATATCTATTTATTATTATTTATTTCTGTTAAAAAGTCTAGCACATGATATTTTTACGTACTTTGTATCACATTTTATCTGTTATTGTTAATATTTTACATTGAATTTTATGATTTTTCATTTTATACTTTAATCATCCACTACAAAAAAATATTCGGAGGATAAAATGAAGCTCAAAAAAATATTTTTAGCCGCGGTAGCATTATTAGCAGCCGTTACTGTAACTGCTTGTTCTAATAATCAAGCTAGCTCTAATAAGGAGAAAAGTTATACCCCTAAAGAGTTAACTGTTCAATTCGTCCCTAGCGTACAAGCTTCTAAGCTGGAAGCTAAGGCTAAGCCATTGGAAGGATTATTGAAGAAGCAACTAGGTATCCCAGTACACGTTTCAGTATCGACTGATAACTCAGCCTTAATTGAAGCAATGGCATCCAAAAAAATTGATGTTGGCTTCTTGCCACCTGATGCCTATGTTGTTGCCCACAAGCGCAAGGTTGCCGACGTTTTACTTCAAGCTCAACGTTATGGCTACAATGAACCTAGCGGTCTACCTAATAAGACCCTGATGAATAAATATCGGGCTGAAATAGTAGTTAAAAAAGGCTCTAAAATTAAATCTTGGAGAGATTTAAAAGGTAAAAAGATCGCCATCCAAGATCCTACTTCAACTTCTGGTTACGTTTACCCGATTGCAGAGCTATATAAAAAGGGCCTAAATGTACCTAAAGAATGTAAGTTAGTCAATGTTAAGGGTCATGACCAAGCCGTCCTTTCTGTTTATAATGGAGATGTCGATGCAGCATTCATCTTTTCAGATGCCCGCCCTCTAGCAGCTAAGGATGAACCTAAGGTCATGACTCAGGTTGTGCCAATCTATTTCACCAACTATATTCCTAATGATACAATCTCAGTCCGTAGCGATATGTCCCCTAAATTCAGAAAAAAGCTCGCACAAGCCTTTAAGAATATTGCTAAATCTAAGAAAGGAAAGCAGATCTTAGAGAATATCTATTCTCACTATGGCTACACTGATTCTAAAGATTCTAACTTTAATATTGTTCGTGAATACGAAAAAATTGCTAAAAAAGCAACCGACTCTAAATAACTTGCAGTCAATTGCCAATGGACAGGTTTTCCTGTCCATTTTTTGTGCAAAAATTATATACTATAATAAAAAGTAATAAGGATCTTTAACATGAAACATAACTTCTTTAAATTAATTGCTAGTATTTTAATTGTCACTTGCACAATACTTATCTCCAGTTGTTCTACAAGACATCATAGCACTCACAGCCATCACGCTAGTCCCAGTGTAGCTCTAGTTACTGATGCCTCAGATCCAAAGTCTAACCCCTATAATGCAGCAGCTATTAGTGGACTGACATCATATGCACGCAATCATAACCTTGAAAAAAGCAAGAACGGCTATGCAATCTTTTCACCTAACTATAGTAGCGAAATTTATAGTCTAGTAGACCAAGCTGCACAAAAAAACTTCCACTTAGTCATTGGCTTGGGTAATTCCCTCCAAAATGCTATTAAGGATAATGCTAAACTCTACCCCAAGACTAACTTTGCAATCGTTGATAGCAACCTCACTGGTCAAAAGAATATTGCTAATATCAAATTTGCTAGCCAAGAAGCCGCTTATTTAGCAGGTATTATTGCCGCAAAAACCACAAAATCTAAGGTGATTGGCTTTATTGGTGGCACTAGTCAAGGCTCAGCTAAGTTCGAACGTGGCTTTAGCCAAGGTATTCAATTTCAAGCTAAAAAAGATAATACTAAAATTAAAATCTTAGCTCAAAATGCTAAAACATTCTCTAATCCCAAGATTGGACAAACTATTGCCCAGGAAATGTATCGCAAAAAAGCCGATATTATCTTCGCTGCTGCCGGAGACACTGGCAATGGTGTATTTACTGCTGCCAAGACAATTAATCAAGCTAATCCTGTCAACAAAAAAGTCTGGGTCATCGGTGTTGACGCAGACCAAACAAGTCAAGGTAACTACTATGCTAAAGGCGGTCAAAAATCCAACTTTACCCTAACATCAGTTACTAATAATATCGGTTTAGCAATTAAAGAAATTGCTACTAAGAGCTACCAAAATAAGTTTCCTCAAAATAAAACCCTAACTTACACCCTAAAAAATAATGGGGTTGGTATCGTTCAGACTAGCAATATTCCCTACAATACCTGGATAGCAGCACAAAAAGCCCGCCAAGATATCTTAGATGGCAAGCTCAAAATAAAATAACTATCTAAAAGGACTAGAGTCAATAATTATCAATTGGCTCTAGTCTTTTTTTAAATCATTTCAAGTGGCTGCTTAGTAGTTACTTGTGGAAAGTCCGCATTTAACAAGGCTAAATCCTCATCATTCAAGCTAATATCAAGCGCTGCCAGGTTATCTTTCATGTGTTTAATACTGCTTGCCTTAGGAATCATTAAGACCTGCTTGCTTCTGAGCGTCCAAGCAAGCATTATCTGGTGCGGGGTTGCATGGTGGCGCCGTGCCACAATCTTGAGATTATTAGTAATCCTAATCGTATCCCCGTTACCAGAATTAAATGGTGAATAGCCGATAAAGTTAACCCCGTGTTCTTGCTGCCACGGCAGTATGTCATATTCTACTCCTCGCTTGGCAATATTATACAGATCTTCATTAGCAAAGCATTCACTGCCGCCGGGGACACTAAATAGCTCTTCCATATCAGCTACATCGAAATTAGATACACCCCAATGTCTAATCAGGCCATCTTCTTGTAGTTCTTTTAGACCTTTGATCGTTTCAGATAGACGCTTGTGACCACGCCAATGCAATAAATACAAGTCAACATAATCTGTACCCAATCGCTTTAAGCTAGCATCTAAGCTGCGCCGTTCAAGTTCTGGAGTTGCATGATAAGGGTAGAATTTGGTAATTAAGAATAACTGACTGCGATCATAGCCCCTAATTGCTTCTCCAATTAAGCTTTCACTAGCACCTTCGCCATACATTTCTGCAGTGTCTATAATCTTGATGCCATGATCTAAGCCATAACGTAAGGTTGCAATTTCAGCTTTTTTCTTTTTGGGATCTTCACCTATTCCCCAGCTACCCATACCAAGTCCAGTAAGTTGCAAGCTATCTTTCATCTTTTTTCACCTCAATTAGATTTTAACTCATTAAGAAAAAAACTCGTAATTTTATCAAATCAAAGTTGACTAGACCAATTTTATATTATATAATGGACTAGACCAATAAAGAGTACGAGGAGGTTTTTTGGATATGAAACTTATAATAACTAAAGATAGTATTGAAGGCGGAACTAAGGCTTTTGAACTTATTAAGGACGCAATGGCGAACGGCGCTAAGACTCTCGGACTAGCAACTGGCTCAACCCCACTAGCAATGTATGATGCAATGTGCAAGAGTAGTTTAGACTTCTCTGAGATGATTAGTATTAACTTAGACGAATACTATGGCATTGACCCTACTAATGCACAGAGCTACCACTACTTCATGCAAAAGCACTTGTTCGACAAAAAGCCCTTCAAGCATTCCTATGTCCCTAATGGACTAGCTAAGGATATTGACCAAGAAGTTGACCGCTATAATCAAATCATTGCCCAAAATCCTATCGACCTGCAAATCCTAGGTATTGGACAAAACGGCCATATTGCCTTCAATGAGCCTGGCACACCATTTAACAGCTTAACTCATAAGGTGGACTTAACCGAAAGCACAATTAAGGCTAACTCCCGCTTCTTTAAAGATGAAAGTGAAGTTCCTCATCAAGCAATCTGCATGGGAATCAAGTCTATTATGCACAGCAAGAAGATCGTACTCATGGCCTTTGGCAAGGAAAAGCAAGACGCAATTAAAGCCTTGGTTGAAGGACCAATAACTGAACAAGTGCCTGCTTCAATCTTGCAAGACCACCCAGATGTAACGGTTATCTGCGATGAAGCTGCTAGTGCTAAGTTAGATCCAAAATTTAAAAACTAAAATTCAAATTCAATATTTTTCCAAAAAAAGTCAGGCGAAAGCTTGACTTTTTTGTGTGGAACATTTTTTAAAAAGTTCTTGCTTAACCACAACATATCGTATTACACTTATTAAGCAAACTATATATTGTAGAAAGAACGTGATGACAGTTATTGTTTTAAGTGGGCCAATTGGAGCCGGTAAATCCAGTTTAACCAGTATTTTAGCTGAACACTTAGGTACGCAAGCATTTTACGAAGGCGTTGACACCAATCCAATCCTACCTTTATATTACAAGGACATGAAGCGGTATACCTTCTTGCTTAATACTTACCTGCTTAATCATCGTTTAGCACAAATTAATCAAGCTATCCAAGATAAAAATAGTGTTTCTGATCGTTCGATCTATGAAGATGCGCTATTCTTTAAGATGAATGTCGATAATCAAATTGCCGATCCGACTGAATTTAAGATCTACGACAGCTTACTAGAGAATATGATGGAAGATACCCCAGGCAACCCTAGCAAGAAGCCTGATCTATTAATCTATATTCATGTATCTTTAGATACAATGCTTGAACGCATTAAAAAGCGTGGTCGTTCATTTGAGCAACTTAATACCGATCCCAGCTTGAAAGACTACTATGCTAGGCTGCTTAAGTACTATGAACCTTGGTATGAGAATTACAATGCATCCCCTAAGATGGAGATTGACGGCAACAGCCTAGACTTCGTAGTCGACGAACAAGCCAAGCGCAAAGTTTTAGACAAAATTGATCAAAAGTTACACGAGATTGGTAACTTATAAGATTAAAATAAAAAGAAGGAACGTGATGACAGTTATTGTTTTAAGCGGGCCAATTGGAGCCGGTAAATCCAGTTTAACCAGTATTTTATCCAAGTATTTAGATACTAAGCCATTTTACGAAAGTGTCGACGACAATCCTGTATTGCCACTCTTTTATGCAGATCCTGAGAAATACACTTTCTTATTGCAAGCTTACTTTTTAAACACACGCTTTCGTAGTATTAAGCGAGCTTTAGCTCAAGGTAACAATGTCTTAGACCGTTCAATTTATGAAGATGCCCTATTTTTCCAAATGAACGCTGACATTGGCCGTGCAACCCAAGAAGAAGTTGATACTTACTATGAACTCCTTAACAACATGATGTCTGAGATCAACCGCATGCCAAAAAAGAGCCCTGACCTCTTAGTTCACATTCATGTTTCCTACGATACTATGATTAAACGTATTCAAAAGCGTGGCCGCCCTTATGAACAATTAAGTTATGATGCCACACTTGAAGATTACTACAAGCGCTTGCTCCGCTACTACAAGCCATGGTATGAAAAATACGACTACTCAGACAAGATGGTTATCGACGGCGACAAGTATGACTTTATGACTAATGAAGCAGACCGTGAAATTGTCTTAAAGATGATCGTTGATAAGCTTAAAGCTTGCGGCAAGTTGCCATTAGATTGGAATGAGTCAGTAAGCAAGGTAAAGATCGAAGCTTAATTTTTAATCAGTTTCCACTTTAGGTGGGGGCTGATTTTTTATTTTTATAAATATTGATTAACTATAATTCAAATTATTTTTATAATAATTCGTATTTACAATTAAAAATAAGAATGATAAACTAACTTAGTAATGCCATTGAGTATTAAATACGAACATTACTCGTTTGGAGGAAAATATGAATTTTATTAGTAAGTACTTTAAGCTTGATAACTTAAATACTAATGTCAGAACCGAATTTTTAGCAGGGTTAACTACCTTTATCAGTATGTCCTATATCCTATTCGTTAACCCTAGTGTCTTAGGCGCCAGCGGCATGGATACTGGTGCTGTCTTCACCGCAACTGCACTTGCTTCGGCATTGGGTACTGCCATTATGGGGATTGTTGCCAATTATCCAATTGGTGAAGCTCCAGCCCTAGGGATTAACGCCTTCTTCGCTTACACCGTTTGTGTAGGGATGAAGGTGTCTTGGCAGACTGCATTAGCTAGTGTGTTCGTTGCTTCAGTGCTCTTTATTATCATCACAGCCTTGAAGTTACGTGAGAAGATTATTGACTCTATCCCAGCTGACTTAAAGTTCGCTATCTCTTCAGGTATTGGTTTATTTATTGCCTTCTTAGGTTTACAGAATGGTGGCTTAATTGTAGCTAACAAGTCTACTTTAGTTGGATTGGGTTCACTTCATAACCCTCTTGTCTGGATTACAATCTTTGGTTTGTTTGTCACAATTGTCTTAATGATTATGAATGTTCCTGGTGCGATCTTCATTGGGATGGTTGCTGCTTCAATCTTTGGTATCTGTACCGGTCAAATTGATCTTCCTCATAAGATTGTTTCAATGGCACCTAGCCTAGCACCAACCTTTGGCCAAGCGGTATTTCATCTAAAGGATATTAATTCACTACAAATGGTAGTCGTTGTACTTACTTTCTTACTTGTTACCTTCTTTGATACTGCCGGTACATTGATTGGTTTAGCCCAACAAGCTGGTTTCATGAAAGATAACAAGATGCCACGTGTTGGTAAGGCATTGGCTTCAGATTCAACAGCCATGTTATTTGGGTCATTGTTTGGTACTTCTCCTGTTGGTGCCTTCGTTGAATCAAGTTCTGGTATTGCCGTTGGTGGTCGGTCTGGCTTAACAGCAGTCTTCGTAGCAATCTTTTTCTTAATTTCAATGATCTTTAGCCCCTTACTTGGTGTCTTTACTACCCAAGTTACTGCTCCAGCTTTAATTATAGTAGGAGTTTTAATGGCACAAAACACTGCCCATATCCACTGGAGCAAACTTGAAATTGCCGTTCCTTCCTTCCTTATCTTAATTGGAATGCCACTTGCTTATAGTATTTCTGATGGACTTGCTTGGGGAATGATTACTTACCCAATCTGTATGGTTGCTGCTAAGCGCGGTAAGGAAGTTACCCCAATGATGTGGGTCTTGTTCGTAGTTTTCTTAATTTTCTTATGGGTTTTGAATTTTTAGTCTAGTAATCAATACATACATATTCTATAATATCTATAGTTTAAGAGTCCTTTGCGTAGGGGCTCTTTTTAGTTTGTCAATAAAACAACAGAAAGTAGAAAAATTATCGAAAATGGACTATAAGAAAGTAAATTTAATTATTTTAACACTGTTTTTAGCAATTATATTTCCTGTGACAATAATGTATCTAAGCCGCATCTATACACTAAATATCGCTAACGGCTTAGGATTAATTTTTCTTTTAGCGATTATTGTTGGTTTAATAACACCTAACCTCATTTTAAGCTGGCTGATGATTATTACCACCTCGATTGCAATTGGATTTCTCTTTTTAGGATATATCGTCATGCCGACTTTTTCTAAAATCATTCTTGTAATCGCTTTCCCGGTCGAAGCTAGCTTAGTTAGTGTGCTTTCAAACTTTATCATCCCTTGGTCATACATTGTAGGGCGAAACAGGAAGATCAGGAAGTTCCTTTCTCACTATAATTTTACTTTAAACTTGCAAACTGAATATAACGCCAAGAAGTTATACCGTCGCCATATCAAGATCCTTAAAGAAAATCCCAAACTAGGCCTAAATATCAACTTGATGATGATCCATTGGGAAAATTACGAACAATATAAGGAAATGAATCCTACCAGCTACGATAAGCTCTTAAAGAAGATAACCCATATCTTAAAAGCAAATAGATTAACTGAAGAATTCATTTATTACCTGGGAAATGCGACTTTTCTAATTAATTCGCCTAACTTGGAACCACGTATCTTCAACCAGGTTAACCTAAAAACCGAAAATAAATTATTCAAATTGCCCGAACCAATTCCAACTAGCTTAAAGGTTGTTAATCTCTACGTTGATAACTCTAATCTTGATAAGTACGATACACCTGAAAAGATGCTCAAACACTTAGAGCGCGAGCTTGAAACGACGATCATTGTTGAATATCTCAAGGGGGGGAGGAAGGTTAGTGAATAATTGGTTCTATTTCCTTGCATTAGGAATTTCAATCTTTTTTGCAATTGTATTTGTAATCATTTTTCTTTGTTCATTAAAAATTTATCTCAATATCTCTAGTATGGTTCATAAAGAAAGGAAGAACGGGAATGAGTGAGATATTACAAATTCTAACTTTAATTTCGATTTGGGCATCCTTATTGATGAGCATGATCACCTTAGGTGGTGCAGTTTACTTCTGGCTAAGACACAGTAAAGTTAGTGTCAAAATTAAGCCCCTTGCCCGCTATCCTCGCATTACCTTAGTAGTGCCAGCCCATAATGAAGAAGTAGTCATCCAAAAGACTACTCTTGCTATCTTGAACTTAAACTATCCGCCAGAAAAGTTAGAAATCTTAATCTTTGCGGATAATTGTCAAGATCATACAGCTGAATATGTTAGAAGCATTATTAAACAAGATCGTTATCAAGGTCGCAACATCCGAGTCATTGACCGCACCGGTGGCGGTGGCAAGGCAGGGGTATTAAATGATGCCCTTAAAATGGCTCATGGCGAGTATATTGGTGTCTATGATGCCGATGCCATGCCCGAAGAAAATGCCCTATACTTCTTAGTCAAAAAGATTCTCGAAAATCCTGACCGCTATATGGCTTCTTTTGGTCGTAATAAGACTAGGAATGCTAAGCAGGGCTTCCTTACTAAGTGTATTAATCAAGAAATTGTTGTTACTCAGAGAATCCAACACTGTGGAATCTGGCAACTATTCAAGATTGGCCGCATCCCGGGCACCAACTTTATTATTAAGACCGACTATGTAAAGTCGATTGGCGGCTGGCGCAACGGTGCCCTAACTGAAGATACTGATATCTCATTCAAGATCATGGGATCTGGTAAGTTAATCGCCCTTGCTTACAACTCTGAAGCCTTTCAACAAGAACCAGAAACACTAAAAGACTACTACTTCCAGCGCTTGCGTTGGGCTAAGGGAAATTATGAAGTAGTTATCAATAACTTCAAGCAGTTATTTAATAAAACTAATTGGCGTGTTAAGTTAGAAACCTTCTATTATGCAGCTACCTTCTTTTGGTTCAATGCTAGTATTGTGCTGTCAGATATCTTCTTTATCACCAATATTTGTGCCTGGATTATTAATCTCTGGAACCCAGCAATCACTATTCCATTCACAATTGACTCCAGTAACTTGTTAATTGCGCAGATTTTGCTTTTTAATTGGTTCTTGATGATTATGCTTTATATTTTGCAAATATTAACAGCACTAGCTACTCAATATGGTCAAGCGACTAATGAACAGATTTGGCTAGCCTTGGCATCATATTTTACTTATTCGCAATTATTCATTGTTATTTCAATTCATGCCGTTATCTCAGTAACAATGGATAGATTATTTAAACGTGATAATACTAAATGGGTAAAGACAAAGAGATTTGCAGACTAGAAAACAAATGAAAAATTACAAACTACTTATTACTTATTTGATCGGTGTCATCATTATTTTTGCTGGGATTATGACCTATATTCGCCTAGATAATGACCGGCTGATCCCTAAGAACTTCTACCGGCACTGGTCACAAGACTATGTTGTTACTAAGGACAACTATGCTTACGTCAATACTACTCCCCAAAAGACTCGTGGCACTGCCCTATCTGAAGGGCAAGGATATGGTATGCTAATAACCGCAATTGCAGCTAAGCATGGCTACACCGATAAGCAGAGCTTTGATCGACTATATAGGTATTATCTTGATCACCGTGATAATATTAATGGCGAACCAACTGAACTAATGAGCTGGAAGCAAACTGTCCAAGATAACAGCATTACAATTGAAAAAAATAGCGCTACTGATGGTGATATCTATATTGCCAAGAGCCTACTTATGGCCCATGAGCTCTGGCCGCAAGATAAGCGCTACTTAGTCCAAGCTAAAGCAATTTGTCTTGATATTTTAGAATATGAATATAACCCTAAGAATCAAATGTTAACTGTTGGTGACTGGGCTAATTCTAAGTCTGATTACTACAACTTGATGAGGACATCGGATGTTACACCGGGATTTTTTGAAGAGTTTTATCAAGTTACTAGGGACAAGACTTGGCTTAAGATCAAAGATAAGATGTTAACCTACCTAAATCAATTAAGTAATCATAATAAGAGCGGCTTAGTGCCTGACTTTGCTTGGGTTAAGAATGGTAAGGCTGTAGCTGTTAAGGGTAAGGTAACTGGTAGTAAATACGATGGTGATTATTACTTCAATGCCTGCCGTGTACCAATGCACCTAGCAACTACTAACTCACCCTTAGCCAAGAAGACCTTGTATCGCATGCTTAACTTCTTTAAGAAGCAGCAAACCATCACCGCCGGTTATACTCTAAGTGGAAAGTCGCTTAATGATTACCAATCTCCTGTATTTAGTGCGCCAATCTTCTTAGCTGTAATGAATAATAAAAATAAAAACTACGACCAGCTCTTCCAATCGCAGCAATATATCTTGTTAGATAATTTATCTCCAACTGATTATTATTCAGCTACCTTGACGACTTTAGTCGCCTTGTTGAATCATAAATAGAATTACACAGACTCAATAGTAGCAACATGCATAAAAAGCCAACTTAAAGTTGGCTTTTTATCTGCTCTTAATTAACAAATTAAACAATTATTCAATAATAAACTGATCGAAAGAATCTTTAGGCTTAAAGAAAAAGCCTTCCTCACTTGCAAACAATTTATATGTTTCATTAATCATTCTTTTAGGTACACCATAGGCACGGATAAAGTTTAGAGGATCATAAAAATTATCTTCCTGAGCACTTGAATACTTATAAAGTAACTGCAAGGAATATATATCGGCTGACATTTCTTCTGTTATCTGCGTTCCTACTCCTCTACAATAATTTAATCTTTTTGTATCTCGATATTCGCTCATAATATGACCGATTTCATGTCCAATTGTGAATGGAACTTCTGAAGAATGATTATGCCAATTTAAATTTATTCCTATTTCTCGTCCTTCTTTAAAAGAAAAAGATGGAAACATTGCATTAGCTTGGTATAATACATAACCTATTTTCTGCTTTTGAGCGAAATCTAATAAATAAAGAATTAACTTTATTTCACTCCAAGTATAAGAATAATTAAAAAAATAAGTAATTATTTTCTCTTCAGACCAACTACTATTTATCGTTTCCATCATATTTCTGAGCTTGCCTCTCTTTAATATCTTCTTCCATTAAGTTCCGGACCATATTTAGATACTTTTCTGGAACATGATATCCATGATATGAATAGGGTATCTCTTGATCTAATGACACTGTCTTTTGTAGATGAGGGGAAGGATCATCTGTTGTGCCACTTAAATAATCTATAGAGGTATGTAATACATTAGCCACAGCACTTAAAGCCATTGTCCCAGGCTTTCTTGTCTTCCAATTGTAGATACTCTTTGTACCTAATCCAGCCCTGTCATTTACTTCTAATAGAGTCATTTTATTTTTTTTGGCTAATTTTTTTGTTCGTTCAAACTCAATCATATCAGGCTATCTCCATTATTTTTCAAAAATATTACTCTAAAAAGCGTATTTTTTGTTGACTAATTATGCTTTTAGGAATAATATAATAACTGTCAACAAGCTATAAATTAACTAATAACCAAACAATTCCGTCGGCAAACAGATTACTGGTATTAGGTAATTTATTATACCCATATTGTAGTATACTGACGTATTAATAGTCAATAATAATATGTCAATACATAATATAGATAAATATAGCTGTTAGACAACAAACAGAGGTGATGTCAAATGTACTTTTAAATCGCTCTCTGATAAAAAGAGAGGTGAATTTTAATTAAATCATGGCTATTCATGATTATATCGAACTCATAGCTTTATGCTTATGGGTAATAAGTATCGTTGGTATTGGTATTTTGAGCAGATTACACTTTAAAAATAAAAAGCTAGAGCAGCTCAGAATTACTACAAACAAACTAATGAAACAATATCTATCTTTTTAGGAACAAGAAAATTTATCTGACGATAAAAAGATTAATAGAGTTGTTAATGCCGTAGTAGCCGAGCTGCAAGCTAAAGGGTTTAAAGTTAGTGAACAAGATGCTCAAGATATTTTTGTTAAAGTTACTAAGATTTTGCAAGAAAACAACAAATCTTAGTACTAATGAGTAAAAATTTATGGAGGATTTCAAATGGTTAATATCACTTTAAAAGCAAACTTAAAAACTCCTTTTCTAAGGGTTGTTCAAAAGGCAAATATTGGTAAAAAGTATACTTATGCATTACAAATTTATAAAAATGACACTTATGTAAGCCGAACACAAAATGCGGTTTACAATGGACAGACAATTACTTTAGGAACTCCAGGGCTAAAATTTCCAGGTAGATCTACACATGACATTGAATACGGCTTGAACAAAGCTGCCGCAGGTGGTCACACGCAAACATGGGAATATGCTGGAACTACTGGTCATGGTAACTGGTTCATTGGCACAAAACCAAATGATGGAAAATGGGCTACACAAATTGCACGTGTATCTTATCCAGGCTCACATACTAAAAATACAGAAATGACACGAATTTCTAATTTAGTTGAAATGGCAAATAAAGATAACTGGCATGGTCAACACCTTTTACGAGCAGAAGCTGCTGTATCTCCAAATTATGAGTATTTATTGATTTCTACAGTTTGGGAAAATCATTCAGGTCACTTTGGTTTATATAGTCTTCCCAAAGTAAATGCTAAATTAGATAAAATTGGATCAGGCAATATCAAAATTTCTGATTTAGCCGAGTGTAAGGCACAAGATAATTATATTGTTGATATAGACAATATTGATAGTGTTTCACTTCAAGGATTTGATATTGATAATGATAAAAACATCTATATTTCCAGTCAATATTCACCCGATATAGATGGAAAATCAAAACCTAGATCTATATATAAAGTATTCTGGGATCGACCAGAAGTCTATAATTGGCAACAATTTGATTTATCAAATTATAGAATATTAGAAACCAACTTCGAAGGTAAGCCAACAGAATTTGAAGGAATTCAAGTAATTGGAAAAGACCACCTATATCTTACTGTTGCTTATCATCAAGTAGTAAACAACACAGTAAGCACTGTTGGAAATCAAATTTTTGAAATTCAATTATAAAAATAAGCAAGTTACCAATCAATAATATCTAAAAGTTAAATATTAAGCTTAATTTTCTATAACATACCGAAAATTAAGCTTTTTTATATAATGAGTAAATATTAATAATAGTCTTACCATAATCAGCTTTACAACTGATATAATAAAATAAGATATGAGGTGGAAAATAATGAATAGAAAGAAATTAATTATACATATATTAATCACTACACTTACTATATGCGGTATTATTAATACAAATTCTAAAGCTAAGGCAGCTGACCAAAAAGATACGCCGACATCAACTGTTACTTTGAATCATAATTCTTATATCTATGATAAAAATGGAAAAAGAATTAGCAAAAATAAGTTATTAAAAAATCAAAAAGTAAAGGTATTTGGCAAGATTACTAAACTTACAAAAGCTAAGAAATATTACTTGTTTAAACCTGTAAGCAATGAAAATGACACTCCGAAACTATATTGGCTTCCGTATACAATACACAAGGGCTGGGCATATTATCAATTAACAAATGGTGGATATATCAAAGTAGCTAATGTTGATTCAATTAATGATACATGGCATTTATTGGCAAGCTATACTACAGTGACTGTTACAGAAAGTTCTACCCTAGATGACATAAATGGTAAATCAACTACTACATATATAAAAAAGGGAAGCAAGCTCACAGTAGATCACTATATTCACATAGGAATTACACCTGAGGATGAACCTGAAAATATGTCCTATCACATCAAAGACACGAATTTATTTATACCAGTCGAATTTGTTAAAGCTCCAAGAACTGGACTAATAGCTGAATTAATAAGATATAACCCTAATCTTAGGTCTGTTTTTGACGATTACTTATAATTTCTTCTAGCAAAATTATAAAATTTGACTAGTCTTATTCCATTAAAATCACCTATAAAACTTCTAAACTTAAAGCAAAATATTCTAAGTTAGAATATAACTAAGTGGCCCAAGTAAATATTAGCAAACATATTTAGACTTAATTTTCGATGAATTACATCGGGAATTAAGTCTTTTTTGTTTTAATATTATGCAAAAAAGAGTCGAACCTCTTAATTCGACTCTAAGATAATTCTATTGCTGCTACCTAACGACTTCTAGGCAGTATGACTTCTAATTACAGTTTGGTCAACTTAGCCAATAATCGAAGCGACTTTAATTGGAATCATCTAATCCAAGTCTAGTATAAGCCTGTAAAATTTAAATAAAGCTGCAGGCTTGTTTTGTCATACTCTCATTTTTACCTTAATGTTCAAATAGACTTTTTTCATTGCCTTATCTGTATCAAAAAGAACTAAAAATCTTTGATTAAATTGTTGATATTACTTGATTTAAGGTAGAAAAAAAGACGGTCAGAAAACCTGAACCGTCCACGTCAACGCGGGCTGAGTGACCAACTTTGCCCAATTTTGCACGTCAACTACTTACATTGCTTTGTTCTAATTCTAATTATACCATGTTAAAATTAAATTGCACGTCAAGATTAACCAACTTGGGTGCTAGAGAGGAGGATTCCTCCAATGCAAACTGCTTACTTCTGCTTTGTTTTAGCAGTTTCAGTAAGTATCGTCTTACTGTCTGTGGCTTCAGTCTTGAAGGCTGTTGCTAGGGTCATTGATTCACTAAAAAAGTAATCACTGATCAATAGTCGTCAACAATGACGACTATTTTTTGTCGTTAATTTTTGATATATCTTGTATAACTTGGTCACTTTATTGGTATTTTTAGAAAGTTTACAAAATAATAGTTATACAACTGAAATTTGAAAGCCGAAAATCACGCACCCTTCCGAGTTGCTTTTAGCTTTTTCTTTGCACAAGTAAAAATACAAGATCTCTTTTCGTTATATTTTAAGTGTTGAATTCAAAATAAAAAGAGGTTTTACACTATGAAAAGTATATCGAAAATTGAGTAAAAAAGGATACTAATTCACTCAGCCCATTGCTTGGGATTGTCGCTAACACATCAAGTACCTTATAGCTTTTACACACAGCCAAATTTTCCAAATTACGTGGTAAAATGGTATTAGCGAGGACTCTAAGGAGGTCAATACCATGAAACTACGCAAAAAGATACTTATAGCTGCTCTTAGTCTTTCTTTAGGAGTTATACCTGCATTTTCACCTAACTTATCTAAAGCTGCGTCTACTTCACCTACTACGATTGAACAGTCTAGCGTCAAATTAAAGCTAAACCACAATTCCTATGTATATAACAATAAAGGCAAGCGCCTTAAATACTACAAAGGAAAAAAGGCACTTTTAAAAAAATCAACACGATTGACTATTAAAGGGAAGGTTGAGCCTATCACAAAAGTTAAGCGATACTATACTTATTATTCAGATACTAATGGAAATGATCATCCAGGATGGTTACCATATAAAAAAATAAAGGGTAATTACTACTATAAAATTGGTACTAATGCTTACATTAAATGCATTAATGTAAGTAAGATTAATAATGAGGAACTCCAGGCTTCACAGGGAACCGTGATAGTTAAACCATTTTTAGAAAAAGAGGCTCATGCAACTGATAAAAATGGATACTTTATAAATAAAACCTTCAAGGCAGGAACCAAGTTGGTGGTTGACGATCGCATTATGCCACAAGACGGTCAATTTTATTACTATCATGTCAAAGGTACTAATTATTGGATTGGTGCAATAGACATAAAAGCTTATCCAAGGCCTAATGGTCTTATATCTAATCACTTGCTATTCATATAGTTATTTAGACTTAATTTTCGATGAATTACATCGGGAATTAAGTCTTTTTTGTTTTAATATTATGCAAAAAAGAGTCGACCCCCCCTAATTCGACTCTAAGATAATTCTATTGCTGCTACCTAACGACTTCTAGGCAGTATGACTTTTGATGACAATGCGGGCAACTTAACTTCCTAAAGCGCGGTGTATGACTAGACCAGAAGAAGCGGCTAAAGTTAGGCACAAACTTATCACCACACTCTGGACAAACATAAGCTACATTACTATAGTAACTCTTAGCTAAAATAGTCGCAGACGCTAATAAGATTAGTGCGAAAAGACCAACCACCATACTTGCTAAAACAGCTTGTTGGTGTAAGAATAGATGAACTATTAACAAGATACCAACAATTTCTGCTATTGAAATTAGCGCAGCACCATATATCATTTTTCTTCTAATCCTGGTTAACTCAGTATTACTTTTCATAATTGTCGTAATGTCAGAAATCTTATCTTG
This sequence comes from Lactobacillus colini, assembly GCF_017874575.1. Taxonomy (GTDB): domain Bacteria; phylum Bacillota; class Bacilli; order Lactobacillales; family Lactobacillaceae; genus Lactobacillus; species Lactobacillus colini. Next base: position 64,931 of record NZ_JAGGLU010000008.1, read on the forward strand.
ATCTAGTTTACGCCTATCTAAAATATTACTTATGGCTAATAAGCTTTTCTGCTTGTCTTTTAACTCAGAAATTCTGTTCTCATTAGTTGCTATTTCCTGGGTAATTAATAATTTCAATGATTGACTACTGTTGTCCGCTTTAAGCAATTGTTCGACTTTTGAAATAGAAAACCCTAGCGAGCGTAAATATAAGATTAACCGTAACTTTTCTATATCTGATTGATCATAGATCCGATAGCCATTGCCATCTATCTTTTTAGGTACTAACAATTTCTTTTGTTCATAAAATCTGAGTGTCCTAGGCGTAGTATCAAGCTTCTTAGCCACTTGACCAATAGTGTATTCTAGTTGTGACATTACTCTTCCTCCTTTCAATTCTTAGATTACAGTCTGACCTAAAGTAAAGGTCAAGTAAATTTTTTAAATTTTTCTAAAATCATTTTGTTTTTTTGTGCTACACTAGTAACAACTAAACAATTAGTTGATATAACAAGTTAATATTCGGAGGATAAAATGCAGACATTGAATAAAGTCTTTCATTTACAAGATGCTCATACCACTGTCAAGCAAGAGTTAATCGCCGCATTAACAACCTTTGTCAGTCTCTCCTACATCTTATTTGTTAACCCTAACATCTTAAGCGCTTCTGGTATTCCTAAGGGAGCTGCCTTTACAGTTACAGCTATTGCTACAGCCATTGGTTGTTTCATTATGGGACTAGTAGCTAATTACCCAGTTGCCCTAGCGCCTACACTTGGTAGTGCCGCATTCTTTGCATACAACGTGTGTGTAGGGATGCATGTTAATTGGCAGACTGGATTAGCAGCAGTTTTAGTTGCTTCGGTTTTATTTATTTTAATTACCGTTTTAAAACTACGTGAAAAAGTCGTCGACGCCATTCCTAAGGATTTGAAGTTTGCGATTTCTGCTGGAATCGGATTATTCATCGCCTTTATTGGCTTACAGAATGGTAAGTTGATTGTCGATAATAAGTCATCACTAGTTGGCTTGGGTTCATTTGCTAACCATGATGTTTGGATTACCTTATTTGGATTAGTTTTGACAGTGATTTTAATGTCTGCCAGAGTACCAGGTTCAATCTTTGTCGGAATGATTATTACCGCTATTTTCGGTATGGTAATTGGTCAGATTCCTATGCCACATGGCGTAATTTCAACTGCTCCAAGTATTGCGCCAACTTTTGGTCAGGCAGTATTTCACTTGAAGGATATTAATACCGTTCAATTATTCATGGTAGTATTAACCTTCTTATTGGTTACCTTCTTCGATACTGCTGGTACCTTAATTGGTATGACCCAACAAGCTGGCTTAGTTGATGAAAATGGCAAGATTCCACGGATTGGTAAGGCCTTTGTATCTGATTCACTTGCTATGGTTGAAGGATCTATCTTAGGTACTGCCCCACTTGGAACTTCAGTTGAATCAAGTGCCGGAATTGCTATGGGTGGTAAGACTGGTTTAACTGCAATCTTCGTTGGGATCTTCTTCTTGATTGCAATGATCTTTAGCCCACTACTTTCAGTAATTCCTACTACTGTTACTGCCCCAGCATTAATTATTGTCGGTGTATTAATGGCTGGTAATCTTAAGCACATTAATTGGGGTGATTTCGAGATTGCCTTTCCAGCATTCTTAACTGTAGTCGGGATGCCACTTACTTATTCTATCTCTGACGGCTTAGCATTAGGTATGATTGCCTACCCTATCACAATGGTAGCCGCTAAGAAGTATAAGGAAGTTAGCCCAATGATGTATGTCTTATTTGTTATCTTCATTATCTTTTTCTTGATAACGAATATGGGATAATTATTTCCTAGGTAATATAAGCCTTGCATGTATCTTATACGTGCGAGGCTTTTTATGTTATAGTGAAACTAAAACTAAATTTATAAAAAAGAGTGATTATATGACCCAAAAAGATATTATCCATGACGTTATGCTCCTAAGTCAGAAGTCTACCCCAGCTACTGAAGCTGACTTACAAGTTGCAGATGACTTACGTGATACCCTAATTGCCAATACTAACCGTGCAGCAGGACTAGCTGCTAATATGATTGGAGCACGCAAGAATATCATTGCCTTCTTCATTGGACCAATGCCAATGGTAATGCTCAACCCTAAAATTATTAAAAAAAGTGATCCCTACGACACCAGTGAAGGCTGCTTGTCTCTTGAAGGTGAGCGCCCAACTAAGCGCTATAAGAAGATCACCGTTGAATATCAATATTTAGACTTTAAAAAGCAAACCCAAGACTTCAGTGGCTTTGTCGCTCAAGTCATTCAACATGAAATCGACCACTGTAATGGGACCTTGATTTAGATTAAAGAGATACTAGCTTTATCCTTATCACAGATACACGTCAAAAATAGATAGCTAAATAGTAAATATTACTGGGACTGCAGAGGATGAAAAATAGACTAATGACATTAAAACGTACTCACCTTACTGGGTACGTTTTAATTATAATTCAAACCATTTTAATTATTTTGACCGCACTTACCTTTTTGTCTGATAGGTATGAAGCCAAATGGCACGATTATTTAAATGATCAGACTTCATATAGTATTTATCTAAATAATATTCCTACTGATAAAAAAGATGAAGTAATCGATTACTTAACATCTGAAGCAGAGAAGGATAACTTTTTGCTCTTAAAAAAAGACAATATTGAAAATAGCTTTTCTCTAGGAGTAGCTGGTAATTCTTCTAAAATTGAAGATAATTTTGCTTTTTATGGTCATTCAATTTTGCAGAGTAATTCTCTAACTAAGCTACTTCATTCTAATAATGAAAATGCCACTTTAGGCTTAGGTAGAGGCTCAATTGATCAATTAACTTCAATTTATAAGTTTCCTTTTTCTGATCAAGTAGTTATCTATAAGTTAGATAAATTCAACAGACTAGATAAGACCATCTCAGGTAAATATCAATTAGTCGGTCTATCTTCAAATCGAACCTATAATTCGATTATCAAGCACCTAGCTAAAATTACAGCTCTAGGTCGGAGTGATTTTACCAGCGCTAGGTCTGGGAGTGCGCAAGATAATACTTTGACCACTGGCTTCTTAATTGCTGGAATATTAGTTACAAGTTTAGGGATATTTGCTTACTTCTTCATTTATTTACTCTCATCATTAAAGGAATTTGGCACCTTAGTCTTACTAGGATGGTCGAAGAAGACCATCCTTTATGAGCGTTTTAAGCCATTTCTAAAATTTACTATTTTCTGGGGAATAATATCATCAATTGTACTAAGCATTTACTTCGGTAGGATCTCTTTTTTGGTACTATTTATTTTATTCTTTATACTAGCGGCCCTAATTAATATAATTATCCTAACCTTTATCTATCTAGTAGCTTCACTGCTTATCATTAGCTTAAAGAACATTTCTTTAATTAAAGGACACTACCCTAAAGCGATTCTTTATTCCTTTATTACTATGTTTTATCTTTTAATTAGTGGTGTCTTACTAACGGTTTCCATTTATATTGATGGCCCTGCTAAATCTATCGTAGCTAATACTCAACAAGCCATGCAATGGCACAAAGTTGAAAAAATGGCAATTCTAAACAAATTTGAACCTGGTGAAGATGGAGTGCAAGCTTTTGGAGATCCTTCTTCATCCTTATATCAAGATACACTTAACTTTTATAAGAATATTGCCGACAAAGACGGCGTTTATTATATTAGTTCTTTCTATGGTTCTAAGGATTGGCTTGCCAATGGTGCATTATATAAAAAGATGCCGACAAAGCCCTTTACCATCTTAACAGCTTCACCTAATTATCTTAAAAAGATTAAATTCCCGCTCTCTTCTTCTGCTCTCCAGAAGGCAAAGCGAGGCATTAGGGTCTTTTATCTACCTGATACCTATTCAGCAATTAAACAAAAGAACTTCAAAATCTTCCTAAAAGATCTGTCTACTGATGGCATCCAAAAAAACGATATTCAAACTACCTTCAGTAAAAAACAACAAATTGCTATTAAAACCTATCATCCCGACAAGAATATATTCTTATGGAACAATGATTCGACTGAACCAGCTAACGGTAAGGCTCCTATTATTGACATACTAACTCCTGCTAATATGACTTATGAAACAATTGGTAATATTCAATCATCAGGCTTAGAAAATCCCTTAAAGTTCCAAAGTGAAAAAGTCGCTAAGCAGGTCTTAAATACTAAACGACTACAAAAGTATCATTTGGATGATAATAAACTAACTTACACTACAGTTTCCAATTATATTGATGGTGAACAAAAGAGTCTTTGGGAAACTATTACGCTCTTTGCGATTGTATTATTCTTTCTGATTGGGATTCTTTGCTTATTAATTATTGTGTTAGCAATGGCCTACAAGACTATTAATCAGCAGCAAATTGCAGTTAAAAAGTTTTTAGGATTTAATTTTAGACAAATTTATGGATTGCCTCTATCTCTAATTGCGATTACTTCACTAATAGAAATGATTATTATTTTAATTGCACGCAGTAAGATAGGAATACTAATCATCTTGATTACTTTTTTAGTAGAGTTAATAGTATTTTATATCTACATATCTCGAGGGCAATTTTCTGATATTATTAACCAATTTAAGGAGGACTAGGCAATGACCAATTATGCCATCCAAGTCGATAAGCTAACTAAGACGTTCGGCTCACGCACTATCTTTAAAAACCTTAGTTTTAACATTCAAGAAAAAGAATTTGTAGCAATTATTGGTCCTTCCGGGTGCGGTAAGTCTACCTTACTTAATATTCTAGGCTTACTAGAAACCAGCAATAATGGTACATTTTCACTCTTAAACGAAGCTGCTCCATCAATTAATAGCAAAAAGGCAACCTTATGGCGGAGAAATGTAATCAATTATCTCTTTCAATCATTTGCGCTCATACCTAATAAGTCAGTCAAAGATAACTTGTTACTTGCCATGCACTTTATTAAATCTTCTCCTCATACTAAAGAAAAAAATATTTCCCAGGTACTAAAGGACTTAGATATTCCCTATCTTTTAAATGAGCAAGTTTCTAGCTTATCAGGCGGGGAACAACAGAGAATCGCTCTTGCTCGAACTATCTTAAAGCCCGGAAAAATTATTTTAGCAGATGAACCTACGGGCTCATTAGATGAACAGCATGCTCAACTAGCCTTTGAAGAAATTGAAAAACTACGCTCTAAATATGGAAAAACTATCTTAATGGTTACCCATAATCTTAAACAAGCTGAACAATGTGATAGAGTTATTAATTTGGCAAAATTTTAACAGCTTTTAAATAATGACCTTTTTTAGTACAATCTACCTATCACATAATTAATAAGATTAGCGAACAGAGGAGTTAATACATGGATTTCTTTATCATTATCATCTTAGTCGCATGGGTTGCGCTGCATTCTATATTGTACAGAAGCTTAAAACTTGCCCACCTAATAATATTTATTCCGTTAATTATTTTCTGTATCTCTATGGTTTATTTAGAGAATAGGTCAACTTTCTCATTAATTTTGGGAATTATTACATTCTGTATCTGTCTGGGATTTGATCTCTATTCCTACCACAGGTATACATTAAGAGATGAATAGATCATGTTCCTACTTATGGATTCTACCCAATAACTGGGTAGAATTTTTTATTCCTTATGGTTGACAAATGTAAACTTAACTAGTATAGTTACAAATGTAAACGAAAGGAAGATAATTATGTCTAATCATGTAGAAACTAATATTTCTGACAGCGAATGGGAAGTGATGCGAATCGTCTGGACTCTTGAAAAGACCTACGCTTCACAGATTATTTCAGAATTACAAAAGAAGAACGACTGGACTGACTCAACTATTAAGACCTTAATGCGTCGTCTCGTTCAAAAAGGTCTTCTTAAAACCGAAAAAGATGGTCGCCGCTTCATCTACCTGCCGACTGTTTCTCAGATTGACATGATGAAGAGAGCAACTAATGAGTTATTTGACCGCCTTTGCGATATGCACAAGGGCGAAGTCATCCTCTCTTTATTAGAAGATTCACCTATCTCCAAGTCTGACTTAATGAAGATGGATGAAGTTATCAACCAAAAGGAAAAAGATGCACCTGCTATGGTCCCTTGTGACTGCTTAAAGGAAGGCACTTGCTAGGAGGTATTAAGCTATGAATGTTATTCAACTCAACACAATTATTATCGGAATTTTATTAATTGGCTTCATTATTTGGTGGTTCTTTGGCAAGCACCAAGAAGATATTGGTACCAGTACGATTACTAATGATGAACAGACTTCAACTGTCATTGTTAACGGTGGTTACTCTCCTGCAACTATCGTCTTGAAAAAAGGTATCCCTGCCCAAGTTAAATTTAACTTGCAAGATTCAACAGCCTGCTTATCACGTATTTCTTTTGAACAACTTGGAATTAATAAAGATTTAGCTAAGCAAAAAGTTACTACAATCAATATTCCAACAGATAAGGCAGGCACCTTCAACTACGCTTGTGGTATGGATATGTTTCATGGAAAGGTTATTGTTAAGTAAAATGAGTATTTTTTCTAAAAATCAAACCAAAAAAATCATCGTCAATGCTAAAAATCACGGATATAAGCCAGATACTATTACCTTCAAGCAAGGTAAGCCAGCTCAGTTAAAGTTTATCCCATCTGATAATATGGGGTGTATGAATGAGGTTATCTTTAAAGATCTTCCAATTAACGAAAAACTGGATGGTCAAAAAGAAGTTACCATTAATATCCCTACTGATAAGCCCGCCACTTACAATTGGGCTTGCAGTATGAATATGTTTAAGGGAAAGGTAGTTGTTAAATAATGAAGCTGACTAATATCCAGCGCTTCTGGATTTCATTTGTATTATCCATTCCAATGTTAATTCAGATGTTGGCAATGCCATTTCACTGGATGATGCCTGGCTATAATTGGGTGGCCTTTATTACTACCACAATTATTATGGCAATTAGTGCGATCCCTTACTGGAAGAGTGCAATTAGTGCTTTTAAAAAGCACCATGCTAATATGAACACCTTAGTAGCTGTAGGTACAGCTGTCGCCTACTTTTATAGCATTTTTGCTATGATAACTGGGCGAGATGTTTACTTTGAAAGTGCAGCCTTCGTTGTCGTCTTTGTCTTACTTGGGGATGCCATGGAAGAGAAGATGCACGACAATGCCTCTGATGCCCTGGGTAAGCTCATGAAGTTGCAAGCCAAAGACGCCGAAGTTATGAAAGACGGTAAGTTCATTAAGGTGCCACTTGATCAGGTAAAGGTTGGCGATTTGATCCGAGTTAAACCTGGTGAGAAGATTCCGGTTGACGGCGTCATTACTGATGGTAAAACTAGCCTAGATGAATCTATGGTTACTGGTGAAAGCATGCCGGTCAATAAAACAGTTGGTGATACTGTAGTTGGTTCAACTATTAATAATAACGGCACTATTACTTTTAAGGCAACTAAGGTTGGTTCTGATACAATGCTGGCCCAAATTGTTGACTTAGTTAAAAAGGCCCAGACTAGTCATGCTCCTATCCAAAAGCTCACTGACAAGATTTCAAATATTTTTGTCCCGACAGTTTTAATCATTGCTATCATCACCTTCATTGTCTGGTACACATTCTTAGACGCTTCGGCAGTTGAAGCGATGCTCTTTGCAGTAAGTGTGGTAGTTATTGCTTGTCCATGTGCTTTAGGACTAGCAACACCTACTGCGCTAATGGTTGGAACTGCCCGTAGCGCTAAGATGGGTGTCTTAATCAAGAATGGTGAAGTTCTTGAAGAAGTAGGCGACTTAGATACTGTTGTCTTTGACAAGACTGGTACGATTACCGTTGGCAAGCCACAAGTTACTAATATTATCGGCAATCAACAGCAAGTACTCTCTGTTGCAGCTAGCCTAGAAGAAGATTCTGAACATCCCTTAGCAATTGCAATTTTAAAAGAGGCAAGTACTCAAAATATCACTCCAGTTAAAGTTCAGAACTTTAAGGCGATTGAAGGCAAGGGAGTTACTGCCTCTTATAATGGACAAGTCGCCTTTATTGGAAATGATAGATTACTTGAAGATAATAATATTTCTCAGGAAATAGTATCCCAAGCTGCCAAGTTACAAGCCCAAGCTAAAACAGTAGTATATGTTGGTTTAGATAAGCAAATACTGGGCTTAATCGCCATCCAGGATGCGCCTAAGCCTAGCTCTAAAGCTGCAATTGCTGCTCTTAAAGCACGCGGATTAAAGACAGTTATGCTTACCGGCGATAATGAAAAAGTCGCCCAAGCAATTGCTAAAGAAGTTGGTATCGACCAAGTTATCGCTGGCGTTCTCCCTAATGAAAAAGCCGACCATATTAAAAAATTACAAAAAGGCAACCATAAAGTTGCCTTCGTTGGAGATGGTATTAACGACGCCCCCGCCCTCTCTACTGCAGATGTTGGCATAGCGATGGGATCAGGTACTGATATTGCAATTGATTCTGGCGAAATTGTCCTAGTTCAAAATGATCTTCGCGGTGTAGTTCGTGCCCTTGATATTTCTAAAAAGACCTTCAACCGCATTAAACTTAACTTATTCTGGGCACTTATCTATAATACTGTTGGTATTCCAATTGCGGCTGGTGTCTTTGCTTCTATTGGCTTTGAACTCAGCCCAGAACTAGCAGCACTAGCCATGGCCTTCTCATCTGTTTCTGTGGTAACGTCATCGCTGCTATTAAATAAAACTAAAATTGCTGGCTTAAGCTAGAAATAAAAAAACTGGTAAATCAAGGTTTCGTAAATGATATGAACCAAGAATTACCAGTTTTTTTGTTATCAAGCAAAGTATACTTTTTCACATCTTATAATTTGCTTAGTAAAAGAATTAATTAGCACAGAAAATAGTAATTCTTTTAAAGCTTCCATAATAATTCCTCCTAAATATTATCAACATTATAATACCTATTTTTAAAAATAAATAAAATGATTGTAATAAAAAGGGATTAGTATTAAAATTTAGCGAAAAGGGAGTGAAAAATATGAAACTAGAATACTTAATTGACATTAATAATCTACTATCAGAGAAAGATAAGTTATCTACAAACATTACTGTTGGAAGCTAAATAATACCGCGTACTTAATTACGTCTTCTTTTGATAGGATATCCTTAAATATTAGCGAAGGAAATAGAGGATTAATCAAAGTACTGAGTGCTTTACCATAAAAGAAAGTGGTGAATCTAATGTCCATAAAAAATCTATTTAAATATAATATAGGTCTATCATTAGCAGTTGTTTTTTTCATGCTAATCGGATCATTTGCCCTAGCAGCAGGTAATAACTTACTAACTGCCATAGGTAACACTTTGAAAGGTGGCCATATCTTAATATTTATTGAATTGCTTATAGTCTCGACCTCAGCTACTGTAGGTGGCGGAATTATTAAGTATATTGCTATTTATTTATATACCAAGGCACAGCAGAACTATATTCATCACATAAGAGAACAAATTACTCAACATTACTGGCTTAAGGGCGCTAATGTTGCCGCAGCGCAAAATAGGCTAACAAATGATATAAAAATGGTTAGTGACAGCCTATTAGATCCTTGCTTAAAAATACTATCATGTGGTTTAGAGATTATTCTTTCCGCAATTTTTGTTTATTCTTATAGTCGCTTACTATTGTTTTTAATAATAGGCTTAGCATTAATTATCCTGATACTACCTAAATTGCTTTCTAAACCTGTTGAAAAAGCGACCTCTAGGCTATCCAATAGTAATAAAAAATACTTAAATATAATATCTAACTGGATTAATGGACTAGCAGTATTACAAAGATATAAGCGAAGTAATATTTTTAAATCTATTTTTTCTAAGGGAAGTAGCAAATTAGAGCAAGCTACCATTAACTTAAGCAAAAAAACTAATGAAATTAACGCTATTAATTATTCAGTTAATATTTTAGCTCAAAGCATTATTTTGACAGTAACAGGTATTCTGATAATCAATAACATAGTTGAATTTGGTGTTTTTTTCAGTATTGGTAATTTTGCCAGTACTATTTTTACCAACTTAGTTGTTGTAGCAACCAATTTAACCCTATTAAATTCTAGTCATGAAGTAAATGAATCCATAAAAAAGCAATTAGATTCTCACTTTGAAAACGATTCTCTATCTTACTCAGACATGAATAACTTTGAGTTACTTTCATTAAACAATCTTAGCTTTCAAGCAAGCTCAAGCGAACTCATCCACTATCCTGATATTGAAATCAAAAAAGGAGAAAAAGTACTACTTTTAGGAGATAGTGGCACTGGTAAGAGTACTTTATTTAAGCTAATTCTAGGACTATACCAACCTACTACAGGAAAAATTATTTTTAGAAATTCAAATAACGAAGAAATTCATCCTGATCCTTCTGAAATAAGCTATGTTCCCCAAGAGCCTATCTTATTCCCTGGAACAATAGAGGATAATATCACTTTATTCAATCCCAAGCGACATGATGAAGCATTATACTGGGCTTCTAAATTCGATCTAGCCACTGATTTAGAGAAATTTCCTAAAGGGATAAATAGTCAAATAGATTTAGATAATAATGTATATTCTGGTGGTCAACGTCAAAAAATAATCCTAGCCCGTTCAAAACTATACAATAGTGAATTACTCCTAATTGATGAAGGAACTTCGGCAATTGACTCAAAAAGTACTTTAAAAATATTAAAAAACTTACTTGACACAGATAATACTATTATCTTTATTGCCCATAATTTATCACCAGAAATCTTAAATATGTTCGACAAAAAAATATACCTAAAATCCTCAAAATAATAAAAAAGTCTGAGAAGAAAATCTAAAATCACTAAAATCGTTGATAATCCTAGCTGATATATCAACGATTTTATTTTTTTGTTACTGTTCAAATACATTAATAATTCACAACTGTAACAATTCCAAGCTTATTTATCTTGATCTTAGCAGCTTGACCAGCCTTTTTGTTCCTTTGGAATTGTTTAACAGTGAAATAATTCTTCTTACTCTTTAATTCTCTAGACGAAATAAAGATTTTAGTTTTATCAGAAGTGGTTTTCTTACTGCTAATTTTTTTACCTAAATAATAAATTGAAACTGAACCATTTGGCTTTGTACTTAAAGTAGCAGTAATCCCTTTTGTAGTGCGCTCTGCTTTCAGCACAACAGGCTGCTTAGCCGCATACTTGTAGGATGATAACTGAGCAGTAGGAGTTACTTTTTTACCTTTAGCATCTACCGCATACAGTGAGAAAGGCTTATAACCAGTAAATTTAATATTAGTTGCAAAAGTGCCATTTTTTATAGATACATTTTTTACCTTTTTATTTCCATACTTCACAACTACCCTCTTACCCTTAGTAGCTAAACCAGAGATAGTAATTGTCTTTTTAGCAGAATCATATTTTGTTTTAAGACTTCTGAGTTCTGGCTTTATAGTATCATATACAGTAGCCGTCTTGTACTTATATCTATATTTCGCAATAGGTGTCGTTGATAAAGTAGATGCATCCACTTTACTAGTTTTGCCCATACCAACTAAAGCTAACAGCAAAGCACTAAATACCAAAAATTTACCTTTTTTCATAATTTGCCTCCTGCCATTTGCTTATTATTTAATCCTAATCTTCTTTGCTCATCTTTCAACACTTCTACGATAGTCATCTTTTACTCCTTCCAAAAACTTTTTTCTAAATATAATAAAAAAATCTTCACTTATAAGAATAAACGAAGATTTTTTATTATATCAATCACTATTACATCATCTGCTCACGTCTAGCTTCGCGTCTTCTAAGAAGTGGCAAGATAAAGCCTAACCCAAAGAGCACAATGACAGTAATTATATTAAGCATCAATTGATGGTTGAAACCATTAGTACCGAAGGCAACATTTTGAGGAATGAAACCTAAGGTTGCACAGACAAAGGTGAAGATCAAGCACCAAAAGCCAACTGCCAAGGCGCCAGTCTTATTCTTAATAAAGACATAGTCAGAATTATACTTCTCTTGATGCATTCTCATCGCAACGAAGGCAAAGAATACCCAACAAGTCTTATATGGTGAAATAATACCGTTAATATTCAATAACCAGTTATAAATAGTATTAATGTTAGGCAAGGTACCAGTTAAGAGAAGCAAGAACAAGCTAAGTCCTACAGTAAAGGTGTAAGAGTGGATTGGACGGCCATTCTTGTTCTTCTTAGTAAGCCACTTAGGCATAAACTTATCAGCCACATCCCCGGCAAAGACACGACTTGAAGCATCAAGTAAGACTGCTAACTGCGCCATCATAAAGAGGGCTTGAACAACAGCGAAGATGTACATTAAGATCTTACCAACACCTAAACTTTCACCAAGTAATTGGAAGGCATAGTAAGGACCGTTCATCTTAAAGTCATGTGGAATATGGTGGGCATTGAAGAACATTGCCAAGGCCAAAGTACCAAAGATAGTTAAGAATCCAGTCATAATTGCCAACATCCACATTGACTTAGGGAAGTCACGCTTAGGATTCTTCATCTCAGATACATATGGTGCTGCTAATTCTGCCCCAGACATAGCAAAGATCAATAATCCAGTAGTTGAGAAGTAGTTTAAGCTGAAGTTAGGCTTAAATGCACCCCAGTTAAATGGTTGGGTAGCAATGTGGTGGCCATGCATTACTGCCCATCCTGCAAGTAATACAAATAGGGCTGACATAACAAACATTGCCCCACCACCAATTAGTGAAAGGATTTCAAGTGAGTTCTTAAGTCTGTTCTCTAACAAGATGAAGGCCAAGATAATCACAAATGTTAACATCCCGAACCAGAAGGTTGACATCTTCTTGTCAAGAGAATTATTACCGAAGATCATCCAACTGAATGATACGATAACTGAATTGGAAACATCGACGATATAAGGTACACTTTGAACCCAATACATCCATGAAGTCCAATAACCTAAGGTATCGTTACTACTGCGACGAACCCAAGATGCAAGCCCACCTTCCTGATTATCAAAGGTCAAACTCATCTGACTAGAAATCAATGCATAAGGTATCACATATGAAAATAATAGGAAGATCCATGAAATAACTACAGATAGTCCTTGGTTCTGAAATGGATAAAAGATATTTTCGAAACTGATAATTGTAACGAAGTCGATCAGCGCAATAACTGGCCAACTCATATAGTGCTTCTTATCAGGCTCTAAATTAAGTTCTGTTTCTAAAGACATTTCGCTCTCTCCTAATAGTTTAAATTTTTTGTAACTTAACTTTATCTAAAAGAGCTTAATGGACTTGGACGGTTCGGTGGTAATAATGAATTTCTTAATTTCACTTGTATAATTCTCCAACGCTTTATATAATTTATCCCAAAAGCGTCCTTACAAAACGTAATAGGACATACTGAGAAAATTATAAAGATTTATCAGTATTTTGCAAGTATTTTTTTGAACTTAGTTATAGGAAGGAAAAAAATGAACTTTTTTAAAATTGCTATTGGCAATCAAATCAAGCTTAATGAATCGATATTTCCAACAGAATTAATTTCTGCTAAAACTAATGCTGCTCAACTAGCAGCAATTGTAATTAACCAAAATGACGCTGCTTCACTTGCAACTGCCAAAAACCTCCAACAGACTTCAGGCCTTCCTATCCCTATCGTTCAAGTAAAAAGTAATCAGCTTACTGACTCTGAACTCAACCAGATTAAGCAAGCAGCAACAACCTATACCCATGAAATGGTACCTGACTTCTTAAGGGACCTGATTAACTTTGCCCAAGATCGACCAATCAGCTTCACTACTCCGGGCCACCATAATGGGCAGTATTATGCTAAGCATCCTGCCGGTGCTTTATTTAATAACTTCTTTGGTAAGAACTTAATGTATGCCGATACCAGTGACACCGTTCCTGAACTAGGTGACACGATGACCCATGAGGGGACTCCACTAACTGCTGAACAGAAGGCAGCCCAGACTTATAACGCTGACAAAGCCTATTTTTGTACTAATGGCACTACCAGCGCTAACTCAATCTGTGCTAGTGCCCTACTAACTGATGGCGATTTGGTCTTGTTTGACCGTAATAACCATAAATCTCTATACAACAGTGCCTTAGTAATGACTGGTGCTAAGCCTGTCTACATCCCTACTGACCGCAATCCGTTAGGATTGATCGGTGAGATGGATCCGGATGCTCTTAGTGAAGAGAATATCCGCCGCCAAATTGCTAAAGTCGACCCTGCTAAGGCTAAATTAAAGCGCCCCTTTAGGTTAGCGATTGTTCAAGCAGATACTTATGATGGTCTCTTTTATAACGCTAAGTGGATCATTGATAAGATCGGCAAGCTCTGTGACTACGTTTTATTCGATTCTGCTTGGGCTGGCTTTGAGCAATTTATGCCACTTACTAAGCAACTATCACCACTTAACTTAGAATATGGTCCTGAAGATCCTGGCATCTTAGTTACCCAATCACTCCACAAGCAACAAGCTGGACTAGCTCAAACTTCGCAGATTTTAAAGAAAGATGCCCATATTAAAGATCAAGACCGTTACGTTGACCACAAGCATTTTAACCACGCTTATCTTAAATTCGTAACTTCAAGTTACTCCTACCCAATCTATGCTTCTCTAACCGCCAATGCTTATATCACAGCTGGCAAGGGGAACCGGCAATGGTGGGACGAAACTCTTAAACTAGGAATCGAATGGCGCAAAGAGCTAATCAAGAAATCAAAGCTCTTTAGACCATTTGTAATAGATAACTTTGATAAGATCCCGACAGAAGAATTAGCAACTGATAGCAAATATTGGCAATTCAATCCTAGTGATAACTGGCACGGCTTTACTAAAATGGCAAGCGGCGAAGCGATGCTTGATCCGACCAAGATCACAGTCATTACTCCCGGAATAGATATTGCAAATGGCAGATATCAGGCAAGTGGTGTTCCAGCACCAATCGTTTCTGAATTCTTAATGGAGAAGCGAATCATTCGGGCTAAGGGTGACTTGAATTCAATCTTATTCTTACTAACACCTGGCGACACTAAAGAAGAACTTAATGCCTTACTTGATGCCTTCTTAGAATTCGAGAAGCTATATAATGAAGATGCACCTCTTGAAAAGGTTGTCCCTAAATTAGCCCAGCTCTACCCTAAGCGTTACCAGAATTACACAATCAAGCAATTATGCCAAGAGATGCATGATTACTACAAGGATCACCAAACCTTCACCTTGCAAAAAGAGCTCTTTGCTAAGCCTAATATGCAAGATTATACTATGTTACCTAAGCGGGCTGATACTCTCTTTATGAAGAATCAAAGTGAACTAGTTAACCTAGACGATGTTAAAGGGCGGATTGCTGCCGAAGGTGCCCTTCCTTACCCACCAGGTGTCTTTATTGTTGCTCCTGGTGAAAAATGGGGCTCAGTTGACCAGCAGTACTTTGAAGTTTTAGGCGGTGCAATTGAACGCTTCCCAGGCTTTGTCCCAGAGATTCAAGGTGTATACTGGAAACAAGATAGTAGCGGCAAGATTACTGTTCAAGCCGAAGTATTAAAATAATTTATTTGGAGGATTAAAACAATGACCTTATCTTGGAAAGAAAATTTACCACAAGAATTACAAGAAAAAATCACAAAAGTTGAAAAAAAGATTCAACCTCGCCTAGAAGAAATTGATGAGCAAGTTCTCTATAACCAACAACGTGTCCTTGACTTATTCAGAAAGCACCATGTTGGTGAAGAAGACCTAGTTCCTTCAACTGGCTATGGCTATGATGATATTGGTCGCGATAAGCTAGAAGCAATTTATGCCGATTACTTCAAGGTTGATGATGCCCTAGTGCGCCCACAATTTGCATCTGGAACTCATGCCATTTCAACTGCATTATTTAGTATGCTTCGCCCCGGCGATACCCTTTACTATCTAACTGGTACCCCATATGATACCATCCAAGAAGTTATTGGCCTAGCTGGTAATAAGCCAGGCAACATGAAGGAATGGGGAATTAACTTTGCTACTACCGAATTACTTGATAATGGCGAAGTTGATTATGAAAATGCTAAAAAAGACATCATGGATCCCTCAATCAAGGTTGTAGCTATTCAGCGTTCTCTAGGCTATGCCGTTCGTGCCAGCTTCACAGTTGCCAAGATTAAGAAGATGATTAAGTTCATTAAAGAATACCGTCCTGATGTAAACATCTTCATCGATAATTGCTATGGTGAATTCTCTGAAGTTGAAGAGCCTACCTTCTTTGGTGCTGACATTATGGCTGGATCTTTATATAAGAATGCCGGTGCTGGTATTGTTAAGGGTGGTGCCTTCTTAGTTGGACGCAAGGACTTGATTGAAGGCGCAGGATCACGCTTAACTGTTCCCGGTGCTGGTAAGGGCGAAGGCCCTACTTGGGGCTACATGCGTGATATGTACCAAGGCTTCTTCATGGCTGCCCACACTACCGGTGAAGCTCAAAAAGGGATGATTTATACTGCTGCCTTATGTGAAGAAATGGGAATGAATGTTGCACCTAAGTGGAGTGACCCTAGAACAGATATTGTCCAAACAGTTACCTTTGGTGATCCTGACCCAATGATTAAGTTCTGTGCCGCTATTCAGCACTATTCACCAATGAACTCCTTCGTTGACCCAATTCCTTACCACCAAGATGGTTATGAAGATAAGGTTGTAATGGCTTCGGGAAGTTTCGTTGAAGGCTCAACTATCGAATTGTCTTCAGACGGTCCAATCCGTCCACCATACCGTCTATATATTCAAGGTGGTCTTTCTTACGCTCACGCTAAGATTGCAATTACACGTGCTGTTAAGGATACTTTTTATCAAGACTAATATTTAATTAAGGCTTTTTTGAAAAAGCCTTTTTTGTTACACATGAAACTTTTTTATAAAAATCGAGGTTAATTTATGACAAATGAAGCTTTATTGATTGTTGATTACACTAATGATTTTGTTGCTGATAAGGGAGCTTTAACTTGTGGCAAGCCAGCCCAAGAATTAGAAGATCAAATTATAAATCTAGCAAATAAATTTCTTAAAGAAGATAAATGGATTTTCTTACCCACTGACTTACACCAGTTAAATGATCCTTACCATCCTGAAACTAAACTCTTCCCTGCTCACAACTTGCCTAATACTTGGGGCAGGAAATTTTATGGGAGACTGCAATCTTGGTATGAATTACACCAAGATAATGACCACGTAACCTTCATTGATAAAACACGCTATTCTGCCTTTGCAGGTACAAGGCTTGATATACTCTTGCGTGAACGTGGAATTGATACTCTCCACCTAACTGGAGTCTGCACTGATATTTGTGTCTTACATACTGCAATAGATGCTTATAATAAGAACTATAATCTGATTATCCATAAAAAGGCTGTTGCTGCTTTAAATGATATGGGACAGCAATGGGCTTTAAATCATTTTAAATCTTGCTTAGGTGCTACTGTTATTGATTAACAAGATAAAAAATCTATAAATCAGCTATTTATTTAATCATTTTTGCATAAATTTGTTATCTTTGATAAGCTATTTATATACATTATTATTTTTTGCATATTTTAGGAGAGTGATTTTTACATAGATCTGTAGATCTATTTTTATGAATGAAACAGTAACTAATCAACCACAACAACCTATTAAACAGAAGAAAAATTATAAAAAGGCGCCCCTAATGCCAGTACACTTGCGAGTGTATATCGCAGTTATCTTAGGTCAAATTGCCTGCGGTTATTCCTTAGGAATATCTGGTACAGCCCTATCGCAAGCCACTAAGTACATTGATATTAATGAATTCTGGACTGGATTAATTGGAGCAGGTGCCTTAGTTGGCTTAATGGGAAGCTTAATTGTCGGCCGCATCTCAGATAAGATCGGTCGCCGGCAAATGTTAATGGGCAATATGTATGTATTAGCTATCTTCTCATTATTCCACTTATTAACTGCCAATTTATTTTTGACTTTTATTATTAGAGTGGTAATCGGCTTAATGATTGCTGTTGATTACACTGTTGGTAATGCCCTACTTACTGAATGGTTACCTAAAGGCGAAGATAGCAAGCGACAGAGTCGGCTATTGATTTATTGGACTATTGGATTCATTCTTTCATATCTAGCCGGCACTTACATTACTGGTCTGGGAGCAATGACTTGGCGGATTATTCTAGCTACTGGCAGTGCAATCGCCTTAATCACAGCAATCTTTCGCTCTGTGTTCAGATTGCCAGCTTCACCAAGCTGGCTAGCCAGTCAAGGCAAAGTAAAAAAAGCCAATAAAGTTATCCAAAAGCACATGGGCCGCAAGTGGGGCATCCCTAAATGGTTCGTTAAGAAGAATAAGCCCAAGAAAGATATTTCCTGGAAAATATTATTCACTAAGAAGTATCTTCGTAATACCTTAGTTGGTGGGATCTTCTATGCTTGTCAAGCTTTTGCCTTCTTTGGGATTAGTATCTTCTTACCTATCCTGCTTCAAAGCATGGGAATAACTGATAGCAAGGTTTCTGGGATCATCTATAATGGCGGTATGTTTATCGGCGTCTTAGCTGGAACCTTCCTATTCAATAAGATCAGCCGCAGAATGTTCTTAGTTACATACTTCTTAATTAGTACTGTCTTAATTGGAATCTTAGCATTAGTTCCTCACCTAAATTCAATGGTTAAATTGAGTATTTTTACAATATTTGCGATTATTTTGTCTTCAGGATTAGTCCTTGATTATCCTTACCCTACTGAATTATTTGATATTAAGGTTAGAGGGTTAGGTGTTGGTACTTGTATCACAATTAGCCGTATCGGAGCAGCGGCTGGGACATTCTTATTACCAATCTTAACTAATATCGGTGGTAGTAAGTTGGCAATGCTAGTATGTACTCTCATCCTAGCTTTTAGCTTTATAGTTTGTGCACTCTTTGCTCCAGAAACTTCACCTAAATTTATTAAGCAATAATTCCATCTAAAAACACCTTATGATCATTAACTACGACCATAAGGTGTTTTTTAGTATTTAGTTATTAATAACGTGGTTGCCATTTCATATCATCTGTAGCGGCCTTGGCATCCTTAATGTTATCACCGGCAAGGCCAGCATCAATTGCGGCTTGGGCAACAGCAATGGCTTCCTTTTCGGTGAAGGTTGGCAACTTGCTTACAGGTGGCAATACTGCAGCACCTGGTTCGTTAGGATCAACGATCCCACCTAAGGAGTGAGCAGCTGCTGATAATAATTCATCAGTAACTAATTTAGATTCACTTGCCAGAACACCTAAGCCTAATCCTGGATAAATCAAGGCATTATTAGCTTGACCGATATTGTAAGTTACGCCCTTGTATTCTACTGGAGCAGAAGGCACACCAGTTGCAACAAGTGCGCGGCCATCAGTCCACTTAATTAAGTCTTCAGCAGTAGCTTCAAGCAATTCAGTTGGATTAGAAATTGGGAAGATAATTGGACGTTTAGCATGCTTAGCCATTTCCTTGATTGCACCTTCAGTAAATGCACCTGCATTAGTTGAAGTACCAATCATGACAGTTGGGTGAACGGCTGCGATAATCTTCTCAAGATCAGTTAATTCATCTGGATTATCAAATTCTGAACGCTTGCGAACAAATGGCTTTTGTTCAGGAGTTAAGCCTGGTGTATCTTCGAATAATAATCCTTGTCTATCAACTAAGTAGAAGTGCTTCTTAGCTTCTTGAGGATCCATACCTTCAACAAGCATTTCACGATACATCATGTTAGCAATTCCCATACCAGCAGTACCAGCACCATAAGTTAAGAATACTTGGTCAGTAAACTTCTCCTTAGAGATGTTTAAGGCACCTAAGACACCTGACAAGCAGACAATACCAGTACCTTGAACATCATCATTGAAGACAGGTATTTCCTTGCGGTACTTGTTCAAGATCTTAGTAGCGTTATCTCTACCAAAGTCTTCGAAGTGAATATAAACATCCTTAAATACTTCACGAGCACTCTTGACGAACTTATCAACGAAGTCATAGTACTTATCACCGGTAACACGTTCATGCTTATTACCTAAATAGAATGGATTATCAAGCAGCTCCTTATTGTTAGTACCAACATCTAAGACAACAGGAAGCACTTCTCTTGGATCAACACCAGCTGCAGCAGTATAGATCATTAACTTACCAACAGAAATGTTAACCCCATCAGTACCCCAATCACCGATACCTAAGATACCTTCACCGTCGGTAACAACGATTAACTTAATCTTGCGACCACCAGCCGCATTCTTTAAACTCTTCGTAATAGCGTCTGGATTATCAATTGAAAGGAAGGCCGCATTTTGAGGTCTCATAAAAATTTTACTATAATGTTTAATAGCAGGTGAGATCACTGGGTCATAGACAATAGGAAGCATTTCTTCCAAGTGTTGTTCTAGAACGTAGTAGAACAAGGTACGGTTAGTGTCAAATACTTCCATTAAGTATTCACGCTTTTGTAAGCCATCTGGACGTTGTTGATATTGATCGTAGATACGTTCAGCTTGTTCTTCAATTGTTTGAACAAAGTCAGGAAGAGTACCTACTAATCCAAGTGTTTCTCTCTCACTCTTAGTAAATGCAGTACCTTTGTTTAAAAAAGGATCATTTAAGATATTATATGCATTAGTCATACAAACTGCCTCCTAAATATTAATGCTATTTCTTTAATCGAGGTTAATTATAGGAGGGGCAAATATTTATAGTCAAATGCGTTGAAATACCAATTATTTATTTATATGAGGGGCTAAACCGTTGAATATTCAAGATTTTAAATACTACCATGAATTAGTCAATCAAAAAAGTTATACAAAAACTGCAAAAAAATTTGGCGTTAGTCAGCCGACAATCACGGCTGCTATTAAACGCTTAGAAAATTCCTTTAATGCCAAGTTCTTAATACGAGATCAATCGCACAAGAGTATTATTATCACTAAAGTTGGGATGCAGTTCGATGAACATGTTCAATCTATTCTAAATGAAATTAACGTTGCTGAAACCGAGATCAGACAATCAACTGGTGCTGAAATCTCATTCGGTCTACCTCCTATCATCGGTCGTAATTACTTCCCTAGCCTTGTTTCTGAGTTATTAGATGCAGGAATTTTACGTCATTTAAATGTTGTGGAACGTGGATCTTATGATTTAGAGCAAATGCTTCAATCAGGAAGTGTTAATATAGCACTTTTAGGTCAGACTTCAACTAGTTCAACTTCAGCTGACATTGACTTCCACTTAATTAAACGCTTCCCAATGAAAATCATTGTCGCTAAAGACAATCCTCTTGCCCAAAAAGATGCAATCTACTTCAAAGAACTTGCTAATGAGAACTTTATCGGTTTAAACAGTGACTATATCCATACTAGGGCACTAGATTATTTACTCGACAAAAATAAAATTAGCCTAAATACAATCTACCGTAGTCCTGACGTACTAGTAGTTAAGGACCTTGTAGCTAAAAATATCGGCTTCTCCTACCTAACATCCCTATCTATCAGGCCAAGTGATAATGTTGTATCTATTCCCCTAAAAGACGATAATCAACCTGAATTTATCCTAGTAGCCGCTAAAAGAAAGAGCTACTTAATGACTGAACAAGAGAAGAACCTTTGGAATATTCTCACTCAACATTAAATACATAAAAATAAGGCATGATCCTACTTTGGTAAGAATCATGCCTTTTAATTTGGAAAAATAAAAAAGAACCAAATCATATATGGTTCTCAATTATCGAAAAATCGCGAGTTATTTATAAGTTATTAACCAATGATTAGCATTAAGATTGGTACTACTACAATAAATAGAATTGTACTTAATACTACAACATTAGTAGCATAGTCCACATCCCCATGAGCTTCATTAGCTAGTACTGGTAAGACAGCTAGAGCTGGGGTTGCAGATTGGACGATGAAGGTCTTGCTCATCAATGGTGCCATTGAAAAGCCAATTGCTGGCGCTACTAATCTAATTAATAAAATCATTACTAACGGTGCCAAGATGAAGCGACCTAGTAGTGCCACAATAGTATCTTTATCGAATTTAACGTTTTTAATACCCGAATTTGCTAAAACGATACCGATATAAATCAGTGACATTGGTGTTACTAAGTTACCTACATAAGTAAAGGTCTGACTAGCAAAGGTAGGCAACTTCAAGCCAGTCAACAGCCATAACACAGCCACAATAAATCCTACTAGTGGCATTGGAAGTAACTTCTTCCATTCGATCTTATGTTCTTGCTTCTCTTTATTAATTAAAGTTGGATCATCATTCTTAATTAAGAACACACCAAATGCCCAAGTAGAAACAGTATTGATAATGTAATAAATCAAGAAATATGGCATAGCCTCATTACCAAATAAGGCAACGTTCAAAGGCATCCCAATAAAAATAGTATTAGCGTTGGCAATCGTGTTAATAAACGTACCGCGGCGACCTACTGGAACCTTAATTATCTTTACTAAAATAAAGGCTATAACATAAGAAATTACTACCCCAAGTGCAGGAAGAAGTAGTCCAGCGAACAGATTAAGTAGCTTTCCGCGAGTAAGATTATTTTGAACAGATATAAAAATTGAAGCTGGTAAGGCAATTTGAGTAATAATCTTGGAGATATTACCAGCAAAGCTATCTGCTAACCAACCAGCACGACGCAAAACGTATCCCAAAAGCATAATCAAGACGATTACGACAATACTTGATACTGACGTTAAAAATGCGGTCATAAAATTAAATCCTCCTCATATAAATTAAATTTTAGTTGTCCTAACAACCACCTATATGGTCTGATTTATGACATAGTACTTATACTACGATTTTTAAATTTTACAACCACTTTTTTAAATTTTTTGTTAAAATTGCTAACTAATTACGATTATCGCCAGCCAATTATTTACTTCATTAAGCTTACCTTACCCAGCTTAACACGGTAGATCTTGTCAGCTAAGTCATTGATAACATCCTTATCATGACTAGCAATTAAGATTGTCTTACCTTGACTAGATAAAGATTTCATTTTTTGCTTAAATATTTCAACTGCTTCATCGTCTAGTCCATTCGTTGGCTCATCTAACACTAACAAGTCTTGACCTTCCATATAGCTTTGGATAATGGCGAGTTTTTGACGCATTCCTAGAGAATACTTCTTAACCTTAGTATCCTTATATTTATCCATTCCGAAGTCTTTCATAGCAGCAATGATCTGATCCTTATTAACCAAGTTCTTGATTGCCGCAAGATATTCTAGGTTCTTCAAGCCAGTATAAGAATTAATAAATCCCGGTGTTTCGATAATTGTACCAACATTGACTGGCATTTCACTATTTAATCTGACAACTTGATCGTCAATCTTAATCTCTCCACTTGTCTTAATGAAGCCAAGAATTGCCCTAAATAGCATCGTTTTACCTGAACCATTTTCACCGACGAAGCCGACAATCTGTCCTTTTTCAATTTCTAAAGAAATATCATTCAAGATATAGTCATTTTTTGCTTGTTTAGAAACATTTTTTAATTCTATGTATGCCATCTTAATCACACCACTTCTACTTTTTTATTTACGAAATAAATTATTACCATCAAAACCACACTAGTTAACAATTCAAAATAGATTGCCCCTAAGCTAGGTGTCGTTACCATGAAGAGAAAGTTAGTCTTAAACCCTAACGAAAAGATCCCCAAGATAATACCTACCTGCCAGCTAAAGGTTCGATTAAAGATTAAACCTAATAAGAGTAATAACAAGGTAAAGCTAATCAAGCCTAACGTTTCATTAGCAAATAAAAGCAACTCTAAGTTAAGATTCTGAAACTTGGTAGATATAACCATCACTATAAAGTAAATAACGTTATAACAGATTGCAGCAAGCACAAGCGTCATCACTACCTCTTGAAAGATTCGCTTACGACTTGGATAACGCACCTGAAGCATTGGATTAGGCGATAACATTAATTCTTCAAGCTTAGGCAACATTAATAGCTCTGCCACTAAGTAATAAAAGATCCAGTTTAAATTAAAAAAGATAAAATCTAAATTCAGCCCCTGATAAGTATTGAAGACATTAATCTTACTTGTAAGCGGACCGGTTAGATTAAATTGTAAGAGTAATACTACTTGCAAGATGATAAGCGCCAGCTGGTAGTACTTCAACTTAAATATGGAACGTAATGAATTAACAATCATCTTGTTTCCCTCATTTTGAATAAATACTGCATTAACAGAACCAGTAAAGTTATTATTCCCCAGGCAATTAAGAAATAAAAGATTGTCAGGTTATCTTGATTAGTCATAATGTTATTAATACCCGTTAGTTTGGTCATTAATTGGCTACCGTTAGCAGTAGTAGCATAAACGCCTAAACTAATAAAAATAAAACTACCTAAATATAAAACGTTAAGCTTACTAAAGATAATTGAAAATAAAATAATTATTAATTCAATAGCTAAGACTAAGGAACTACTAGTTAACCAAGCCCAGATAAATACTAGCGGATAAAAAAATATACTTCCCCATAGTAGCCATAAGCATAGCTGATAAGATATTGTAATTAATAGACTTGTAGCAATGACTGAATCAATTATCCAATAAATATAATCCTTAAATAAGTTATCTGGACTTATCCTGATTAATGAGAAATAATCATTTTGATAATGAAAGTTGGAAATAACAAAGTTACCAAATAACCCAATTACCGGAAATAAAACATTAGAGCTAGTAACATCAACTATTAAATATCGCTGTGCTAATTCAGAATTTTTACCACTTACTAAGACAATTAAAGCTAATAATATTAAGGCACCTAATTCGATAGCGATTAATGTATTCTTGTAGTATATTATTGTCCGCTTAACTAATGCCATCGTTCTTCAGCTTCCTAATCGTTAAGAATACAATCACAGCCATTCCAATAATGAAATAAGCTATAATCGCATAACCGGTCCCTTGATAGCTATTACTAAAGGTTGGCGTTAATATGCTAGGAATCCCTAGCCATTCTTGACCTAAAACATCACGCGCAATCGCTGAAAGAAAAACTAACAAAAACGGAATAATATATTCTATCCCTCTCTTAATATCAAAATAAGAAGTTACAACCGCAATATTGGCAAATAAGCCACTAAATAAAAAGATAATTATTAGACTTAATAGCCAGAAGATAATTGGATGATGAATAAATAACTGATAACCCCAACCTATCTTATCAATCGGCATTAATTCAAAGTTAGGTTTAATCGGCTTAATCGAAAACTTACTAAAAAAGTACATCCCTTCTAAAATCAAAGGTAAAGTTCCAATTATCCCACCAACTAAGAACGTTGAAGTTAAGGTAGACCAATAATAATTAGGACGATTCTTTCTTACAATCTTCAAATTATTTAGACCGCTAACCTTATCTGCTTCAAATACTCCACCCGCCATGGCAGCTAATAATGGCAGAATAGTAGTATATAATCTGGTTCCCATACCTGTTGAATCAAATCCAGTCAGATGCATATAGGCACTATCAATAAAGTAAGCATTAGCGTGAAAGATTGTCTTACCTTGGATAATTACTATTCCGATACCTATTAGCAGGGCTAGCCATGTTTGGGGTAAAGTAAAAATTCGTTTTAGTTCGTTTTTAATTAACATCCATATCTTCTCCTATATCCTTATAAATATATTTCTTTCTTCTTGAATAAATTAAGTTCAGATATATTCAAGCCAGCAGCTCCTAAATGATTTTTTAGTTAAGATAATCATCATCATGTAGCTTCTTTATAGTTAATCCAACTATAATTATGGCAAAAGTTAAGAAATATCCTACAATCCATAACCATCCATCACTATACCAATTAGCATAATTAGGTATTACTAATTGCGAGAGTGGCATATTGATAATCCCCATTAAATTACCTACTATTAAAGAAAAAATTACAATCAAAAGAGCAATGACGGTTTCTACCCCCCCTATAAATTGGAAAGTATGAGCTAACTAAGCCTAGCTGGGAAAAGAAGCCACTAAAAATAAATATAATCCCCAAATAGATAAACCAAAATATCAATGGATTAGTAGAAAATAAATGATAGCCCCAGCCTTCTTTATCTATTAAGTAAAACTCAGGATTAGCAGGCAATGTAGTAACTTTATATTGGCTAAAGTAAATAATACCTTCAATAACTAATGGTAAAATTCCAATAATACCGCCAATTAAAAAGCTAGATAAAAGCGTACTTTTTAAATATTTTCTTTTATCGCATCTAATAATAATTGCCGCCATCATTGAATTCTTTTTATCTTCTTCAAGAATACTTGATCCTGATAAGCCACACATTAGTGGCAATAATAAACAATACAGTTGACTGCCCAAACCAGAGTTATCATATCCAATCATATGTGCAAATGCATTATTATACCAAAACGCATTCACATGATTAATAGTCTTTACTTGAATAATTACAATTATTATACCTAGTAGCATAGCGGCTATAGTTTGCCATCTAAAAAATAGCCGTTTCATTTCAATTTTGAATATCATTTGATTATCCTCAGAAATAAAAATATATTCATATCATGTTCTATAAATATATTTCTCTCTTCTTGAATAAATTAAGCTCTATCAACATTAATAGTAATATTATTCCCCATATTAAACAAGAATCATACACAATTAAAGCAATGTAATCAGGCTTTATAATAATATTTTCTCCTGTTATCCAATGAATTAAATTATCTAAAAAAGGATTAAAAGTTAAGGCATATAATATCACATAAAAAGATATATTAATTAAAACATAAGAAACATTTGAGCAAATAATACTTATACCTAGTGCAATAATTTCTAATAAAACTATTTCTTCAAAAATTAGCACTATACCCAAAATTAAGTTTTCCCAGGAAATAATAAGTGGATGTTGTTTAAAAAATATGAATATTAGCATTATCACAGCAGAAGTTATCGTATTTAGCAAGCTAATTTCTATAATATTAATAAATTGGCTTTTCATCCAAATAGTACGATCATTCAAGCGAATTAATTCATTTGACTGTCCTTTCCAACTAAGGGTACTAACCATTCCACTAGTCCATAACCCTATCCATATTAAAAAAGTCGTTTCATCAATATTTTGAAACACTGCTAATTTCCCCACAAAAGGCGGATCTGATAAGCCACTAATTAGATAATAAAAAATGAAGAGAATAATAAACAGACACTCTATTGTTAATAATTTATTCCTTTTTGTTTTTAATCTTGTTTTAGCTAATATTATCATGATTGCACTTTCTCCATGTAAGAATCAAAATAATTCCAGTAAATAGTATGAAGTAAAACAAGATTCCATAAATGGTTCCATTTGACCAGCTGCCATATGTAGGAATTATCAACTCTTGTAAAGAAATATTATCATTTTTCAAGAAATCTCCTAAAACAATTGATATAAATAGAATCAAGAATGGGATAACAGTTTCTACGCCACGATAAATATCAAAATATATGCTAATTAATCCCAATTGAGCAAACAGCCCACTAAAAATAAAAATTATAATCAAATAGAATATCCAAAAAATTAACGGATGAGTTGAAAATAATTGATATTCAAAACTATTATTTGGACGAATCAAATAGAATTCAGGCTTAGCAGGTAGGACGGTAATTTTATACTTACTAAAATATATAATCGCTTCAACTAATAATGGAAAAAGACCCACCAAACCTCCTATTAAAAAACTAGATAAAAGCGAGCTTCTTAAATATTTTATCTTGCTAGTTCTGGCAATAATTGTGTCTATCATTTTATTCTTTTTATCTTCTTGAATAATACTAGAGCCAGCAAGCCCACACATAATTGGCAACAATACCACATAAAGCTGTGTGCCTAATCCAGAATTATCGTATCCAATCATATGAGTAAAAGCATTATTGTACCAGAATGCATTTATTTTATTTATAGTAATTATCTGAATAATGACTAATGCAATCCCAATTGCTATAGCTAAATACATCTGCCATCTAAAGATTAGCCTTCTAAATTCTATCCTAAATAACATCAATATCACTCTCTCAATTAAATAAAAAGGTACCCTAATTGGATACCTTATTTTCTATACTGAATCAGGACTCCATAGCCCACGTACATGAACTCTTACGGCTCTCCAATCTCTAGCATGTACGCCTAATTCGATATTTGTTCTACCATACATTTCGTAAGCGCGATTATAAATTTTAGCACTTTCTCCCTGACCTAGATCAACACTACCTGTATCAATACTTGCGCCATTAGCCCTTATTGTCCAAATATGTGCTTGACCAACTCCAATTTCAGTTACCTTTGCATATGATCTACTTTTATCGGTTTTCAATCTTGGAGCACTAAAGCTACTAGTTTGAAATCTACCTAAAGTAAAATCAAATAAGCTATCCGAGTGGTTGTTAGCAGAAGCAATTCCTGTTGTTCCAACTGCAAGCATTGCTGTACCTAGAGCAGCTACTAAACCACTTTTTAAGGTTTTCCTTTTCATTTTTATCCCTCTTTCTATTTTATTAATCATCTAAAGGTGGTAGAATTGGTAATCTTGTAACTAACATGCTTTACACCTCCTAATATCATTATCAATGAATTGATGATTTTTATCTTTCAAAATTCTGAATTATAAAATATTCGAGTATTTCGCGATTACTTAGAAAGCGGTAACATGTTAACAATAGAACTTAAACCATACTTACTCAGAAATTCTCTAATCTCTTGATTATCCTGTTTATTGTTTTTTGATATATTTTCAAAATATTTACCTAAAACTTTATAGGTAAATACCTCTGGTGTCATGGGAACTCTATCTAAAAGCTTTAATGATTCAGACACATATTTTAGATTCTTAGTATAGCTATTGAATACATAGTTAACACAAATTCCTGCAATTAATTCCTCTATTTCTGTGCTATTAATATTTCCTTGGTTATAGTAGTTAATTATTTGATACATGTAATAATCAAGTTCATTACCATTAAATGCAATCATAGAGTTAAAAAACAAACGTAATCTAGTTCTACTTTTTATCCAACTATTTTCGGTAAAAAGAATTTGTTTTATTTCTAATTTTATTTTTTCATCTATTTCATCAACAGTATTATCTAAAATATGCTTAACTAAAATTGAGCGTGCTTTTAATTCCTGACTAACATCACTAGATTGGATTTGATCATTTATTTTATCAATCTGACCAACATCTTTTTTATAGAAGACTTCACGTAGCTCCGCAGCTAATTTATATTGAAGATTTACATTTTGACTTTTGACATCAGTATATTCTTCTCGAATCTTTAAAAAGAAATCTTCAAAGTTAATCTTATTAGCAGCTAATAATCTAAATAAGTCATCACTTTCGATTCCTTGTTGTCCTAATTCGATTTTAGAATAATTTGATGCACTAAATATTCCCTGAGCAGAACGAGCTTAAGTAAGCCCTAAATTAATTCTTTCATCTTTTAAAGCTACATTTATTTTCATTCTAAATCATCTCTACTTTCATATTTCTATACAACAAAAAATGAGACCCCTTACAAGTCTCATTTTGTCATAATTCTATTTATCCATCAAGCTCAACACCCTGAAGCTTCTTCATCTGGTCATAGACATGCCCACGCTGGTTACTATCAACTTCTAGCACTAACATATCCCCACCAGCAATAATTGTATTTCCATCAGGTATAATGTCATGACCATCACGATTAATTGTCTTAACCAAGGTATTCTTAGGCCACTTAATTTCAGAGATTTTTTTATCAACTAGGTGGCTACTTTCATAGACTGGCAAGGTTAATTCATCTTGCGTGCCTGCATATTCACCATTGTCTGTTCCCTTCTTATCTAGTGCAGCTGCTAATTGTCCATAGATAGGTCGACCGCCAAGTAATTGATCTACTAATAAAGCAACGAACGCTACCACAGCTAGCGGCATTAATTGCAATAGAGAACCCACCATTTCTGTAATTAAGATAATCGCAGTAAATGGCGCTCTAATAATTGCTGCGAAGTATCCTGCCATTGAGAAGATAATTAAGTTAATTACAAATTTCCCGGGTAATAATCCTAGCTGGACCATTGTCATTCCGTAGACAGCACCGATCACCGCACCCATTGTTAGTATTGGTAAGAAGATCCCACTAGGCAGACCTGAATCGTAAGATACTATTGAGAAGGCAATTCTTAAGATATAGTATCCAGCTAGCATTCCAATCAAGGCCCAGCCAGAACCAATAATCATCTTAGGTAATGATAAGATCAGTCTATTACCAGGACCGGTAATTATTGGTACGTAATACATAATTGGAATTAAGATAACCAACGGAATCAAACCATTTAACCATGAAGGCAAGAAGTTAATCTTAGCATAGACCTTCTTTAGGTTAAATAAGCCCAACTTATATAAGTGACCTAATAAACCTAGAACAATTCCCAGGATTAATAAGTGCCAATACAAGTTAACTGGCAGGCGGAAGTTATAACGCAATGCCAGAACCGGCTTTTGACCAAAAATATTAGAAACCACGTAATCCGAAGCAATTGCACCAACTAGTGCATTCATCCATACCTTAGGTGAAAAGTTATGAAAGACTTCTTCTAATACAAAGAGCGATCCACTAAGTGGGGCGCCAAAGGCAGCTGACAAGCCGCTTGCTGCTCCTGTCGCAAGCAATACCCTAGCATTCGTCTTATCTTGCTTAAAGCCTTGTGCTACACCTTGACCAATTGTTGAACCCAATTGGAGCGATGGACCTTCTGGACCCAAGAATAAGCCCGTACCAATTACCATAACTCCACCAATTAATTTTCGCCAAAGAATTGGCCACCACGGCAACTGCAGCTTACCTTCAAGTTGCAGTTTAACCTCAGGAATACCAGATCCACCAACATGCGGGTGCTGTTTAACAAAGTATCCCGCAATTAAGCCAACTAAGAATAGTCCAATTACAATTGCAATAAACCATATTGGATTACGATGTGCATTGGTAAATAATTTCAACCAAAAAGCCGATGTACTCTCTATTCCAAATCTAAATAATCCAACAACTGCACCAGCAATAATCCCGACAATCAGTGCTTGCCCCAGTATCTTGAGATTATTTTTATCTTCTTTCTTCATTTAAATACTTCCCCTACTTATTTTCTTACGCATTCCATTATAGACCAAAAAAACGCAGCTTTCGCTACGTTTTTTTTGAGTTTCACATGAAACATGATTATTTTTCTTCATACCATTCAGTGTGGAAAGTACCTGGACGGTCATTTCTTTGGTAAGTATGAGCACCGAAGTAATCACGTTGACCTTGAACCATATTTTGTGGCAAGTGTGGATTAAAGATTGATTCTAAGTAATTCAATGCGGCACTTAAAGTTGGTGTTGGAATACCTGCTTCTGCTGCTATTTGAACTATTTCTTTCAATGCTGACATGTTATTCTTCTTCACTTTATCAAAGAATGGTGCCTTGAATAAGTTCTTAAGATCTGGGTTAGATCTGTAAGCAGACTTAATATCTTGTAACATTTCAGAACGAATAATACAACCTGCTTCCCAATTTTGAGCAATAGTATCATAGTGCAATTGCCAATTATAGGCTTGCGCTGCCATTGTCATTTGTTCAAAGCCTTGAGTGTAAGATACAGCCATTGCTAAGTAGAGTGCCTTTTCCAAGTTTTCAACTAGGTCAGCTGGAGCCTTGGCTGGATCAATCTTAGGTTCTGGATCATCTCTGAAGGTAGCCTTTGACATGAAGCGAGCGAGAACAGCTTCCGCAATCACAGTAATTGGTGCACCTAGGTGGATGGCATCCTCAAGCATCCAGTTACCAGTTCCCTTATAAGAAGCTTCATTAAGGATATGATCTATAATATGGTCATTGGTTAGGTCATCTTTTTGTTTGAGAACTTTAGAAGTTATTTCAATTAAGTAAGCTTGAGCTGCGCCCTTATCCCAATTGGCAAAGATTTCACTCATTTCATCATTTGAGTACCTACCAACAGTTCGTAAGACATCGTATACTTCAGAGATTATCTGCATAATTCCGTATTCGATACCATTGTGAACCATCTTGACATAGTGACCACTACCCTCTGGTCCAATATAACCAACACATGGTTGACCAGTTGGTGTCTTAGCTGCCATTGCTTCTAAGATTGGAGCAACTTCCTTATAAGCTTCTTCATCACCGCCAGGCATAAGTGCGGGACCATTTAAGGCACCTTCTTCACCGCCAGAAACACCCATACCGATGAAGTGAATTCCTTGGGCATCTAATTCGCGGCTACGGCGAACAGTATCGTGGAAATTAGAGTTACCACCATCAATTAAGATGTCGCCTTTATCAAGTAAAGGTAACAACTTATGAATAGTTTCATCAACTGGCTTACCGGCCATAATTTGAATTAAGATTTTGCGAGGTTTTTCT
Organism: Lactobacillus colini; assembly: GCF_017874575.1. GTDB lineage: Bacteria > Bacillota > Bacilli > Lactobacillales > Lactobacillaceae > Lactobacillus > Lactobacillus colini. The sequence goes on from NZ_JAGGLU010000008.1 coordinate 97,387, forward strand.
AATGAGTTAACGAATTCTTCCCAAGTATAAGTTGGTTTTAAATCCTTATCTTCATATTTGGCTAAAGCATCCACTTCAGGCTTATCAATTGAGAAGCCTGAAACAGAAAAGCCGTGATTTTTAACGTTAAGTGCAAGGTTCTTACCCATAACGGACAGACCAATAACACCAAATTGTTGCATATGATGTGCCTCCATACTTTCTGTTTTTTATCTTACTTATAGTATACTTTTTTTTACTTTCTCGCACAAAAATACTTACCTTTTATAAAAAAAGACCATTATTCAAAATTGATATGAACCCCGAAATTCGGACAAGAATTTCGGGGTTTTATTATGACCAAATTATCTAAACAAGATAAAATTGATATTTATAATAAGTGGAAA
>NZ_JAGGLU010000009.1 GCF_017874575.1 Lactobacillus colini
AAACACCTGTTCCCATGCCGAACACAGAAGTTAAGCTTCTTAACGCCGAAAGTAGTTGGTGGGAAACTGCCTGCGAGGTTAGGTAGTCGCCGTGCTAAATAGGAGAGAGGACAAATGTCCTCTCTTTTTTTATAAAATTTTATTTGCATATTGAAAAATCCCTACCTTTGTTAGTAGGGATTTTTAATAGCTATTTATTTTCTCTAACGAACTTCGTTATGCAAATTAATAATACGAAGATGACTAATGCACTAATCATTGGGATACGATACTTTTCAAATATGAGTAATATTACTATCATAGCACCAAAGAAAAGCAAATCTAGTATATCCAAAATCGGATATAAAGGCATTTTGTACTTAGGAAGTTCACTAGTGGGAGTAACTTTTCTAAATTTCATGTGTGTCACTATCATGATTGACCAAATTATTAGAAACATACTCGTTGCAGTAGCAGAAATAAAATTAAAAGCATTTTGCATAATTAATGTTAATACCAAGCCAATGGCAATCATGCATGTAGAGAAAATCAATGCATTTTGTGGTAGCTGGCGTCTGTTCAATTTACCAAATGTTTTGCTGAATTTGCTTTTACCATTATAGTTAATTGAAAATAGTAGACGTCCAGCACTGTAAATAAAACTGTTAGTTGAAGATACAGCTGCACTAATTACGACGAAATTAATAATTGAACCTGCGTTTTTAATTCCTGTAGCTCCTAATGCCTGAACAAAAGGAGAACTGCTAGTAGAAACCTTCTCCCATGGAATTGCTAGTAGAATAGCGACGATGGCCAATACATAGAATAAAATAATTCTAATTGGTAATTGATTAATCGCTTTGACGATTGTCTTTTTCGGATTCTGAGCTTCCGCAGCCGTTAAGCCAATTAGCTCAACACCAATAAAGCTAAAGATAACCATTTGGAATCCAAGCAAGAATCCTTTAGAACCTCTGGCGAAAAATCCACCGTCAGTAATAAAATTACTCCATCCGATTATACCGTATTTAGTAGAATGACCTGTAAACATTAAATAGAAAATCATTATTACAAATGCGATAATAGTAATTATCTTAATGATTGCAAAGCTAAATTCCAAGTTTCCAAATACGCGGGCAGAAATTAGATTGATTCCTAGTAAAACTACAAATGTAATAGTACCAGGAAGCCAGGAAGGCGTATTAGGCCACCAATACTGAAAATAAATTCCTAGTGCGGTAGTTTCAGCCATGGCTAAGGTTAACCAACTGAACCAATATAAGTAACCTGTCACAAAGCCGATATTCTTACCTAAATATTGAGTAATAAAATCAATATAGGTAGTCTTATGCAGGTCTGAAAGAATCATTTCTCCTAACGCTCGCATCAAAAGAAACAAAAAAATTCCAACTAGAATATAAATCAGGATAACAGATGGACCAGTTTGGTTGATGCTGCTTCCAACACCTAGGAAAAGCCCAGTACCAATTGTGCCTCCTAGGGCGATTAATTGTACATGTGTATTAGTCAAACTCCGCTTCATTTTATTTCCATTATTAGAGGAAGTAGAGTCTTGTTTTTTCATTCAATTCTCCTTTCTTAGGTTCTATAAAATTTTAACACATAATTGTACTACTTTTGAAAAAAGCTAAATTCTTTAATGTTTTTTTCTAAAATAACTTATTTTAAGATGGATTGTCATTTTCTAAGTTAATCATTAATTAAAAATATACCAACTATAAAAAATATGCTTGACCAATTTAGAAAAAAAGTTTATGATTGCAGACGTAATAACAAATATTAACTAGTCCATTTATTTAAATTGAACTAGACCAAAGGAGAAAAATATGTGTGGAATTGTTGGCGTTGTAGGTAAATCAGCCAGAGATATTATTTTAAATGGTTTAACTAATCTTGAATATCGTGGATATGATTCAGCTGGTATTTACTTAAACGATTTAGAAGGTAATGAATATCTAACTAAAGCTGTTGGTCGTATTTCTAATTTAAAGGATAAGTTGACTCCTGATGAACAAGGATTAGTTGGTATTGGACACACTCGTTGGGCTACTCATGGGCAACCAACTGTTGATAATGCCCATCCTCATTTTGACGAAACTAAGCGTTTTTACTTAGTTCATAATGGTGTAATTGAAAACTACTTAGAATTAAAAGAAAAATACTTACAAGGTGTGAAGTTTCATTCAGATACTGATACAGAAGTTGTTGTGCAATTAATTAGTAAGATTGCTCGCGATAAGAATTTGGATGGATTTTCAGCATTTAAGGAAGCATTGAAGCTTGTAAAGGGCTCATATGCCTTCCTATTAATTGACAATACTAAGCCTGATCACGTTTATATTGCTAAGAACAAGTCACCTATGATGCTTGGATTGGGTGATGGCTTTAATATTATTGCTTCAGATGCTATTTCCGTTTTAGACCAAACTAAGACATTTGTTGACTTGCAAGATGGTGACGTTGGTGATATTACTAAGGATTCATTTATAATTGAAAACTTTGATGGTGAAAAGCAAGAGCGTGAGCCACATGTTTTAAATATTGATCCTAATGCTGCATCAAAAGGCACCTACGAATTCTACATGCTTAAAGAAATTGATGAACAACCAGGTGTAATGCGTCACTTATCTCAAGATTATTTAGATGATGCTGGTCATCCAGTAGTAGACAAGAATATTGTAGACGCAATGTCTAAGGCAGACCGTTTATATATTTTTGCTGCAGGAACAAGTTATCATGCAGGTCTTGTTGGTAAAGACTTATTTGAGACTCTTACTGGTATTCCAACTGAAGTTGGTTATGCTAGCGAAGCCGGCTATCACTTCCCAATGATGAGTAAGAACCCATTCTTTATCTTCTTATCACAATCTGGTGAAACAGCAGATTCACGAGTAGTCTTGAAGGAAGCTAATAAGCGTGGTATTCCTTCACTTACTATGACTAATGTTGAAGGTTCAACCTTATCTCGTGAAGCTAGCTATACTATGCTTTTGAAGGCAGGTCCAGAAATAGCTGTTGCATCTACTAAGGCATACACTGCTCAAGTTGCTCTTCAGGCTATTTTGGCTAAGGCAATTGGTGAAAATTTAGCTAATCCAAATGCTAAGAACTTTGCTTTAAAAGAAGAACTTGCTCTTGCTGCAGAAGGTATCCAACAAATTGTTGATGGTAAAGAGAAGATTAAGAAGCTTGCAGACGAATACTTGATTCATTCACGTAATGCCTTTTACATTGGTCGTGGTATTGATCACGCTGTTGCCTTGGAAGGTGCTTTGAAGCTTAAGGAAGTTTCATACATTCAAACAGAAGGATTTGCGGCAGCTGAACTTAAGCATGGTACTATTTCACTTATTGAAGAAGGGACTCCGGTTATTGCTCTTATTAGTGACCCAATAACTGCTGATCTTACTCGTGGTAATATTCAAGAAGTTGCTTCTCGTGGTGCTAGCGTAATTACGATTGCAGCTAAGAAGTTAGCCAAATATGGTGATACCTTAGTCTTACCTAATATTGACTATTTACTATCACCTCTATTGACTGTTGTTCCAACTCAGCTCCTAGCTTACTATGCATCTAAGGATAAGGGATTAGATGTTGATAAGCCTCGTAACTTAGCTAAGAGTGTAACAGTTGAATAAATGCTTATAAAGTTGATAATTAGAAGATAGGTACTATACCTATCTTTTTTTATATAGCTGATAAAGAGTATTTTTATGGAGAAGTAAATGATTTTAACCGAAAGGCAAAAGGCTATCCTTTCCTTGTTTCTGACTAGTCAAGAGATTACTGTAGCTGAAATAGAACAACGCATTAATATTAGTCGACGTACTGTTTATCGTGAATTTAATGATTTACGCAATATTTTAAAAGAACAAAATGTAAACTTAATAAGTAAGAAAAATAAATATTCTTTAATAGGAGATAAACAAGACCTAGCTGATTTACAATCCTTAATCCAGCAAACGCCTAGCCAAACCATGATGAGCGTTCAAGCACGTGAGAAGGCTATTGCTGTATTGTTATTGCTTAGTGATGAACCACAGAAAATAATAAGGTTTGCTTTGGATTTGAAAGTTAGTGAAGCTACTATTCAAAATGACCTAGACGTTGTTAGCAAATTATTAGCTAATTACGGTGTTAAGTTGGTAAGGATGCCGGGAATTGGCGTAAATATTCAGATCGATGAATATCGTAGAAGGCAGATTTTGATCGGCATATTATTAAGTGAAATTAATGATTATGAATTTTTTCATTATTTAAATCATCAAGATAGTAAGAATAACAACTTCTTTTTAGAATTATTTTCTAAAAAAGAACTTATCCAAGTTAGGAACTGGTTAGAAAGTACTATTTTTGATGTAATTCACTTAAATTCAGACCATCAAATTATTGATTTAATCTTGAGCTTTGTAGTTACATTAAAACGGATTGCTAGTGGTCATTTAATTAAAGACTTTAAGCAGGCAGCAGGATCGCTCAAGTATGAAGGATTAGTCTTTAAATTTATGGCGTTAGCAGCTGATACTAAAAAATTGCAAATTGAGCAAGCAGATGTAAATTACTTAGCCGAAAAGGTCATGATCTGTGATGGTAAACAGGTTAACATGCATTATGATAATGACAATGATTTAATAATTTCAATTAAGGTTAAAAGATTAGTCAAAGAAGTTTCAGAAAAGGTACATTGGAATTTTCAAAAGAATCCCTACTTTATTAAAAGGCTAAGTACGCATATTATTGGACTTTTAAGAAGAAGCGTCACTTCTTTACCTGATGCTAGGATTGAAACCTTAACTAGCTTGAGCCAACGCTTTAGTAAGCTGTATCGAGCAATATCAGAAGCTTGGCCGAAGATCTTTTTAGATGAGAAAATCAACAAGTCTGAATTGCAGCTACTATTACTATATTTTGCCAATGAATATACTAATTCTAGGAATAATCATGATCTAAATGCGCTGGTTATTTGTGAAAATGGAATTGGAACTTCGGCAATTTTAAGAACAAGATTAAGGCAAGAGCTACCAGAGATTAAGCAGATAAAAATTAGCAAAGTAGCAGATTTAAGTCGACTAAACTTGCAAGACTATGATTTGATTTTATCTACTTTAGAGTTGAAGGGCTTTTCAAGAAAGTACCAATTAGTCAGTCCACTATTATTAAGTGATGAAATTTCTAAAATAAAAAACTATCTCAAAGATTATGAACGAAAGTTTTCACTCAAGCCTACTCACCAGACAGATCATTTGCGGCAAGATGCAGTTAAAAAATTAGCAGAAATTTCAATTCAAGCTTTAACCTCTAGTGAATTGGTCAACGATATTAGAGTTCAAAGACTTACTAATAATTCATTAGATTTAATTTCAGTAGTGCAAGAGTGTGTAGCTAATACAGAGAATGTAATTCGAAATCAAACTGAAGTTACTAAAAAAATATTACAGAGAATCCAACTGGCTCCTGTTGGAATACCTAATAGTCAACTAGCCCTACTACATACAAGTGATAAGGAAATAAAGAAGTGTAGTTTTGTTATTTTTGATTTAGATAATCAACTATCTATGAAGGCGATGGACCATACTGAAATTTCAGTTAAGCGAATTCTATTAATGCTTGGACCGGAAAAGCTATCAGAAACAGAGCAAAGCATCATGAGCATGATATCTAGCATGATTATTATGAACGATACTAACTTTAAGTTGTTTACTAATGCTAGTCAAAATCAAATCAAGAATGCTATTGCGGACCAGTTTTTACAACAAATAAAAAGAAAATTTAAATAAACGTGAAATGATGAGCAAACTCTGACACTAACTTTTGTGCCAGAGTTCTATTTTTATTATGTTGTAAGCGCTTGCCTGACAAGCTATGATGAATATGTAAGTTAAGAGAGAAGGGGAAAATACTTATGGTGCAATCGAAGAATAGCTCTTCATTAAAAGTGAAAGTTCAAAAGTTTGGGACTGCCTTATCTGGTATGATTATGCCTAATATTGGTGCCATTATTGCCTGGGGTCTTACTGCGGCAATCTTTATGACACCAAATGGTTGGTTCCCAAATGCACAAATTAATAAATTAGTTCAGCCAATGTTAATCTACTTGTTGCCATTACTTATTGGGTATACAGGTGGACGAATGATCCATGAAGATCGTGGTGCGGTTATTGGTGCAATTGCTACTTTAGGTGTAATTGTTGGTACTAAGCAACCAATGTTCTTAGGTGCCATGATCATGGGACCACTCAGTGGTTGGCTACTTAAAAAGCTTGATGATGCATTTCAAGATAGGATTATATCTGGTTTTGAAATGATCTATAACAACTTTTCATTGGGTATTTTAGGCATGATCTTGGCCATCTTTGCCTACTTTGTAATTAACCCAATTATGATGTGGGGTAGTTACTGGGCAAGTGTTGGTGTTGATGCAATTATCCGCGTCCACTTATTGCCACTTGCTAATATCATTATTGAGCCTGCTAAGGTCTTATTCTTAAATAACGCAATTGGTAATGGTATCTTAGTTCCATTAGGTATCCAGCAAGCCTCAGAAGTAGGTAAGTCAGTTCTGTTCTTAATGGAATCTAACCCAGGACCAGGCTTAGGAATTTTACTTGCCTTTATGTTGTTTGGTAAAGGAAGCTCCAAGTCTTCAGCTCCAGGTGCTGCAATTATTGAATTCTTTGGTGGGGTTCATGAAATTTACTTCCCATACGTTTTAATGAAGCCAGCTTTAATTATAGCTGCAATTTGTGGTGGTATTACTGGTACAGCACTCTTTACCATGTTTAATGGTGGATTAAAAGCTGCTGCTTCACCTGGTTCTATCTTAGCTATCTTACTTGTTTCAGCTAAGGGATCTTATTTAGGTAATATCATTGGTGTTGCTGGCGCTGCAGTTGTGTCATTCATTATAGCTGCAATTATTCTTAAGCGTGACAAGGGTGAAGGTGACCTAGCTGCCAAGCAAAAAGAAATGGAATCAATGAAGGCAGAATCTAAAGGTCAGCAGATGCCTAGCGAACAGACTGCTCAAGATTCAGTTAAGTCATATGCAGATATTAAGAAAGTTATCTTTGCTTGTGATGCTGGTATGGGTTCTTCAGCAATGGGAGCATCGCTGCTTCGTGATAAATTTAAGAAGGCTGGTATTGACATTTCAGTAACTAATACCGCCGTTAGAAACTTAAAAGATGAACAAGGATTGTTAGTTGTAACTCAAGCCGAATTAGCAGACCGTGCTTTGCAAAAGACTCCAAATGCAATGCACGTATCTGTAGGTAACTTCTTAAATAGCCCTAAATATGACACAATTGTCGCTAACTTAAAAGCATTAACTCAAGTTAGTGATCGTCCAAAAGAAGCTAAAAAAGAAAAGACTGCTGGATCAATTGAGGGAATTGACTTTAATAAGATCAAAGAAATTGACTTTATCCGTCATGACCAACATGTTGGATCAGCAACAATGGCTAGAAGCTTATTTGAAGATGGATTAAAGAAGGCTGGTAAATCAGAGCCGGTTAAGGCATTGAAGATAAATGAATTAAGCGATGATGATGCTCGTTTAGTAATCGTAACTCCAGCAGCTAAGAAGAACTTAGTAGTGAGATATAGTGATATTCAAGTTGTAGTTGTTGATGACTTACTTCAAGATAATAAGCTTCAAGAAATTATCAATAAATTAAATTAGAGAGGTGATGAGAGATATGCAATTGGATTCAAAGATGATAAAGCTCAATCAAGACGTACCAACTAGAGATCAGGCAATTCGCATGGCCGGTCAACTCTTAGTTGATGGCGGCTGCGTTGAACCTGGCTATATTGATTCAATGATTGCCAGAAATAATGATGTTTCAACTTATATGGGTAACTTTATCGCTATTCCTCATGGAACAGATGAAGGCAAAAAACATATCAAAAAGACAGGTATTTCAGTGGTACAGATTCCAATGGGAGTAGATTTTAGTAATCCAGATGATGATACAGAGCAATTGGTAACAGTTGTGTTCGGAATTGCTGGACTTAACAATGAACACTTAAATCTTTTATCACAAATTGCAATTTTTTGTAGCGATGTTTCAAATGTAGCTAAACTTGCAGATGCGCAAACACCTGAAGAAGTAATTGATTTATTGAAAGAGGTAGGAAAGTAAAATGAGAGCAGTACATTTTGGTGCAGGTAATATTGGTCGTGGATTTATTGGTGAAACTTTAGCTGATAATGGCTTTGGAATTGACTTTGTCGATGTTAATGAAACAATTATCGACGAATTAAATAAACGTGGTGAATATGATATTGAGCTTGCTGCACCTGGCAAGAAGAGAATTCATGTTTCTAATGTCGATGGCATTAATAATGCCAAGAACCCTGAGAAGGTAGTTGAAGCAATTAAGACTACTGACATGGTTACAACTGCTATTGGACCAAAGATTTTGGACATTATTGCACCATTAATTGCTCAAGGCTTAACTGAAAGAATTAAGTCAGGTAACACTAAGCCGCTAGATGTTATTGCATGTGAGAACATGATTGGTGGATCACAACACTTAAAAGAAGAAGTTTATAAGCACTTAGATGATGAAGTAAAGCCTGAAATTGATAAGTATATTGGCTTTCCTAATGCAGCTGTAGATAGAATTGTACCAATCCAGAATAATGAAGATCCATTATTTGTTTCTGTTGAAGACTTTAAAGAATGGGTTATTGACGAAAGTCAGATGAAGAATAAGGATATTAAGCTCAAGGGTGTTGACTATGCTCCAGACCTTGAACCTTATATCGAAAGAAAACTATTCTCTGTTAATACTGGACATGCAACTGTTGCTTACACTGGTAAGAGTTTAGGATATTCAACTATTGGGGATGCAATTAAGGATCCATTTGTATTAAAACAAGTTAAGCGTGTACTTAGTGAAACTCGTTCATTGTTGTTTAATAAATGGAACAAGGAATTTACTGAAGAAAGTCTAGAAGAGTATCACAACAAGATCTTAAGCAGATTCCAAAACCCATATATCTCAGATGATATTGCGCGTGTTGGTAGAACTCCAATCCGTAAGTTAGGCTACAATGAAAGATTTATTCGCCCAATTCGTGAATTAAAAGACCGCAATCTAAGCTATGATGCCTTAATGGAAACAGTGGGCAGAATCTATCATTTTGATGAGCCTAACGATAAGGAAAGCGTTAAATTAATGCAAATGCTTAAGGATGAAGATTTAAGAAATGTAATTGTTGAAACTACAGGTCTTAAGGACGATCCTGAGCTTGTCAATGAAATTGAAAAGTCATACCAAGCTGCTGAAGAAGATAAGAAGGCTTAATTATTGAGTAAAAAGTATCATTATTGGTTTATTTCCAAAATGATGCTTTTTTTATAAAGATTAACATTTATAAATGTGAATATTTTTTCAATATAAATAATATGTGATATTAAATTGCTTATTTTATAATATTTTTATTTGAGAAAAAATTAACAAATATCTTTACAGATGATTTTTTTAGTTATATACTTACTTTGATAAAAAAATCACAAGAAGATTACTTTGTAGGAGGCACACTCAATGGTGCAAGAAAGTAAAGTAGAAAAAAGTCCTAAAACTATTGACGTAGATAAGATGATTAATAGCTACGTAGAGAAGGCACATGTTGCCTTAGATAAGATGGCTGACTTTAGCCAAGAACAAGTAGACAAGATCTGTGAAGCAGTTGCTACTGCAGGTGAAAAGAATAACTATCTCTTAGCTAAAATGGCTGTTGAAGAAACTGGCAGAGGTGTTGTTGAAGATAAGGCTATCAAGAACATGTTCGCTAGCGAGAATATCTGGAACAGTTTACGTCACGAAAAGACTGTTGGTGTGATTGAAGAAGATAAAGAAAAGCAATTAGTAAAAATTGCCGAACCTAAAGGAGTTATTGCTGGTATTACTCCAGTCACTAATCCAACTTCAACTGTTATCTTTAAGGCTATGCTTGCTTTAAAAACTAGAAATGCAATTATCTTTGGCTTCCACCCACAAGCACAAAAGTCTTGTGTAAAGACCGCTGAAATTATTCGTGAAGCTGCAGTATCTGCCGGTGCTCCTGCAGATGCAGTGCAATGGATTGAACACCCAAGCCTAGAAGCTACTAGCAAGTTGATGCAACATCCTAATGTTCAAACTATCTTGGCAACTGGTGGACCAGGTATGGTTAAGGCTGCATATTCATCTGGTAAACCTGCAATTGGTGTTGGTCCTGGTAATGGTCCTACTTATATTGAAAAGACAGCTAATATTGCCGAATCAGTCAATGATATTGTATTATCTAAGACCTTTGATAATGGGATGATCTGTTCTTCTGAAAATTCCGTTGTTGTTGATGAAGATATTTATGAAGAAGTTAAACAAGAATTCAAGGCTTGGAATTGCTACTTCTTAACTCCTACAGAGATTAAAAAGTTCGAACAAAAATTCATCGACCCTAAGCGTGGTACAGTAGCTGGTCCGATTGCTGGTAAGTCAGCTTACCAAATTGCTAAGTTATGTGGTGTTGACGTACCAGAAGATACTAAGGTAATTATTGCAGAATATAAGGGTGTCGGTAGAAACTTCCCACTTTCAGCTGAAAAGTTATCTCCAGTATTTACTTTATATAAGGCTAAAGATCATGAAGACGCTTATAGAATCTGCCGTGACTTATTGAATTATGGTGGTAGAGGTCACACTGCTGGCGTTCACTCACATGACCAAGCTGTCATTGATGACTTCTCTATGAAGATGGATGCATGCCGTATCTTAGTTAACTCACCAGCTTCTGTTGGTGGTGTAGGCGATTTATACAATAATATGTTGCCATCATTGACTTTAGGTACTGGTTCATATGGTGCTAATACCTTCTCACACAATATCGGCGCCCGCGACTTATTGAATATTAAGACAGTAGCTAAGCGTAGAGATAATATGCAATGGGTAAAAGTTCCCAGCAAAACCTACTTCGAACACAACGCTGCCAACTACTTAAAGCATATGCCTGATGTTGAGAGATTCTTTATTGTAACTGATGAAACGGTAGCTTCATTATTTGCCAATGAAATTACTGATATTATTAGTCAACGTCGTGGTAGAAAGAGCTACGAAGTCTTCCAAACTGTACCATCTGATCCAACTACTGATACTGTCGCAGATGGTGTTCACCGGATGAAGATCTTTAAGCCAGATGTAATCATTGCCATCGGTGGTGGCTCAGTAATGGATGCTGCTAAGGCTATGCGCTTGTTCTATGAAGATCCAGAGATGACCTTTGCTAAGGCTACTCAAAAGTTTATGGACATTCGCAAGCGTACTGTCCGCTTCCCTAAGTACAATTCAATTCAATTGGTATGTATCCCAACTACTTCTGGTACTGGTTCAGAAGTTTCACCATTTGCGATTATCAAGAACTCTAATAATGGTATCAAGTACACTATTTGTGATTATGCCTTGAATCCAGATGTTGCTATCGTTGATGACCAATTCGTTGAAAACTTACCCCAAGAATTAATAGCACGTTCAGGCTTTGAAGCATTAGCCCACGCTCTAGAAAGCTATGTATCAACCATGGCAACTGACTTTACTCGTGGTTGGTCAATGGAAGCAATTAAGCTTATCTTTGAAAACTTAGTAAAATCATACAATGGTAATATGATTGCTCGTAGCAAGATGCATAATGCGGCTACCTTAGCTGGTATGGCTTATGCTAATGCCTTCTTGGGTGTAGGTCACGCAATTGCTCATACTGAAGGATCAACCTTCAATATTCCAGCCGGCTTAAGTGATGCTATTGCAATGCCATACGTAATTAAGTTCAACTCTAAACGTCCAAGAAAGCTTGCTATGCGTCCACACTACTCTGTTTATAGAGCAGATAAAGATTATGTTGAAATTGCTAAGTCCCTAGGCTTGAAGGGTAACAGTAATGAAGAATTGATTAATGAGTTAGTTAAGAAGTTCGTTGAATTAGCTCATCAAGTTGGTATGAAACTTAGCTTGAAGGCAAATGGTGTAAGTGAATCTGAATTTAATGCTAAAGTTGAAGATCTTGCAGTTGAAGCTTATGGTGACCAAAACACGGTAACCAATCCATCAGCCTTATTAATTAACGAAATTGTAGAGTTAATGAAGAAGACTTACAGTGGTGAAGGTATTGAGAAGTAAATAATTTACTCATGATTATAAGCAGGAAGAAGAGAATATTCTTCCTGTTTTTTGTATAATTATGGTAACCGATTACAATAAAGGAGTAAAAAATGATTAATTTAGGTATAGTAGGTTCAGGGATGATCGTTCATGATTTTTTATCAATTGCAGATCAAGTACCAGATTTGAATTTAACTGCAATTTCAACTACCAAGCGTAGTGAAAAGATTGGGCAAGAATTGAGTAAAAAATACGGTATTAAGTATGCGTATAGTGATAATGAAGAATTATATGCCAATGATGAAGTGAACACTGTCTATGTGGGTGTACCGAATAACTTGCATTATGAAGTAGCTAAGAAGGCTTTATTGGCATCTAAGAATGTAATCTGTGAAAAGCCATTTGTCGATACGGCTCAACAAGCTAGAGAACTGAAGCGAATTGCTGATGAAAAGGGCGTCTTCTTGGTTGAAGCTATCACTAATATTTATTTGGCTAATTTCAATTATTTGAAAGATCATCTGGCAACTATTGGTCCAATTCATCAAGTTAGCCTTAACTTTACCCAGTATTCAAGTCGTTACGATAATTTTTTGAAGGATATTATTGAGCCGGTATTTGACTATCGTAAGAATGGTGGAGCTTTAATGGATATTGGAATCTATAATATTCATTTGGCTGTAGGGTTATTCGGCAAGCCTGAGTCTGTGAAATATTTCCCTGTAATGCAGAAGAAGGTAGATACTTCAGGAACGTTAATGCTTACTTATCCGGGGATGCAGGTTAGTTCAATTGCGGCAAAAGATTCCTATGTTACTGATCAATGGAGTTATATTGAAGGTGAAAAGGGTACGCTTAAGATTAAGGGCTCACTTGGTCAATTAAATGAAGTAGAGCTTGATCTAAAGGGCAACAAGCCTGAAACAATTGAATTAAACAAGTACAATGATCGCATGGTGGCAGAATTTGTAGAATTTAGTCGCATGATTAAGGAACATGATATTGCTGCAGCTGACAAGGCGCTCGAGCATTCATTAGCAGTGTTAGAAGTACTAGAACAGGCAAGAAGCTAATTATAGGATAGAAACAAAGGAGCTAGGTTTTTAAACTTAGATTTTTTTAGATAATTTATAAACTTTATACTGTAGTAAATTGAAAAAATCGTTGATAATCTTAGTTACGTAAACTAATATATCAACGATTTTTGCGATTATAGAATCTTTTATTTGCTAACTATGTCCTATTAAATTAAGTTATAAGCCAATTAAACTATTTGATTAACAGCTTTTGGAAAGTAATCTCTATATGCAATAATTAATTCTTCAATTGCTTTTTTAGAAAATTCCGCATTTAATGAGCTGTTTACCATTTTTCTAAAATCATTTAATTTAACAGCTTTACCATTATCGACAATATGTTTAAAAATATTATCAATAATAGATGATTCTTGAGATGTTAAATTATATTTGATTAAAAAATAATCTCTAGTGCATATACTGTGTTCTTCACATAAGTCAACAAGTAAATTAGAAATATGGTAAAGTTTATATTCTAATTCTTCTGAAGTCATACTAGCCACTCTAATCCTTGTCGAATCCAAAATGCTATGGTTCCGGCTGTAGAAGATTTCATTCCTGATTGTATTAATACTCTAGATATTTGACCTTCAACAGTTCCATAAGCTAAACTTTCGTATTTTAATAATTTTTTCAAAGTTGGTTCAACAGTTTTAAACGCAGATTCTACTGAAGCGGCAGCATTGGAACCAACATATCTTCTTATAATGTTTATAATCTTGTTTTTATTTTTTTATTATAGTTATAATAATGCATTTCGTCAAATGTGTATCCAGTTTTTTACACTTGCAATTTATTACAATAAATGTTTTAATATGTTTAAACTTTTAAACATAGTTAGAGGGTATATTATGGATAAAGAAAAGACGTTATCTGCTTTTGAGGCAGTTATGCCGGCGTTTGGAATTTTTCAAGATAAGAAGCGGCAACAATTGATGACTGAATTATGCTGCAAGGGAGAGCTAACTGTTAATGAATTAACTGCTACTACTTCTCTATCTAGACCAGCAGTGTCACATCATTTGAAATTAATGCTAGATGCTGGTGTAATTAAGGTAGAGCAAGTTGGGGTAGAGCGACGTTATTCTCCCAACTTAGAACCCGTTATTAAGAAGTTAAAGGACTTAACAGCAGCTTTGGAAGAATAGGCTGTTTATATTTTAAATATTAGGTTTAAATGTTTAAACGTATTGATAATAAAGGAGAAAGAAAAGCTAAAATGAAAGCTTGGCAACAATTAACTTTTAAAAGTGGCTTAAATCTAAAGAACCGTTTGGTTAAGGCAGCTACTAGTGAAACTTTAGGAGATAGTAGTGCTAATCCTACGCCTCAATTAATTAACTTGTATCGTAAGTGGTCTGAAGGTGGCATCGGAATGATTATTTCCGGTAATGTAATGGTTGACCGCACAGCCCGAGGGGAAGTTGGTAATGTAGTAGTTGACGATCAAACCAATTTAAACTTGCTTAAGAAGTGGGCAGCAGCTGGTAAAAGTAATAACAGTCATATGTTACTGCAATTGAACCATCCGGGTCGCCAAGCCCCTAAGACATTGAATCCGCACCCGGTTGCACCAAGCAGCGTAGCTTTAAAGGGCGATAATGCCTTTGGATTTAATCCACCGAGAGCATTAACCTTACCAGAAATTAAAGAAATCATTGCTGCCTTTGGAAGGGCTGCGCAGTTGGCAGAGCAGGCTGGCTTTTCAGGGGTTGAGATTCATGCCGCCCATGGATACTTGTTGAATCAATTCTTATCACCAGCAGCTAATAAACGAACAGATGCTTATGGTGGTAGTTTAGAAAACCGAATGCGAATTGTCTTACAAATTTATGACCGTATTAGGTCGCTAACAAGTAGTAGCTTTACTGTTGGAATTAAGATAAATTCATCTGACTTTACCCCTGATGGCTTCACAGTTGAAGATTCATTAGCTGTTATGAAAGCACTAGATAAGCGTGGGATTGACTTCATTGAAATATCTGGTGGATCTTATGAACAGCTCAAGATGATGGGAACAGGTAAAGGGGCAATGTTTATTAAATATTCTAAAACCGCTAAAAAAGAAGTCACTGCTCCAATTATAGTAACCGGCGGTTTTAGGACGGCAGAGGGAATTGAACAAGCCTTAGCAAGTAATGCAACTGACTTAGTTGGATTAGCTAGACCAATTGTATTGAATCCGACGTTGCCTAACGATCTAGGCAATAATAGGTTTTCTAAAGTAGTTGTGCCTCACTTTTCAACTGGATGGTCACAACTGGACAAAAAAGTTGGCTCAATCGTAGGTCTAGCGTATTATGAAGAGCAGATGGATCGTTTAACTAAAGGTAAAGAAATTAAGCAGCCAAGGACTGCTTGGCCAATACTAGCTTATGCATTTCGTAAACAAGGATTAGGAGCTTTAATGCCAAGGAGAGGATAATTATGAAAAAGAAAATTTTAGTAGTTGAAACCAATCAAGCAACATACGGTGATAAGTCGCAAGCAACTGGTTTATGGTTAGGAGAAACAACCGAATTTGTCTTAGCTGTTGAAAAGGCTGGTTATGAGGTAGATTATGTAAGTCCTAAGGGTGGATACGTTCCAATTGATCCAAGAAGTATGAAATATGCAGATAAAGCGAGCTTAAAATTATATCAGCAAGCTGATTTTCAAGATAGGGCATTAGCACATACCCTTTCTCCTAGTGAAATTAATCCATCTGATTATATTGCAATATATTATGCTGGTGGTCATGGAGTAATGTGGGACTTTCCTGATAATCAAGGCTTACAAAAGATTGCCGAAGCAATTTATAATCAAGGCGGTTATGTAACTTCTGTATGTCATGGCATTGCTGGCTTGTTGAACTTGAAGGTAAATGGAGATTACTTAATAAAGGGACGTAAAGTTACTGGCTTTACCACAGCAGAAGAGATTTTAGCTGGAAAGAGAAGAATTGTCCCATTCTTAAACCAAGCAGAAACAGCCAAGCGTCATGGTCAGTTTATCCGTCGTCGGGCTTATGCTTCATTTGCTATTCAAGATGGGCACTTAATTACAGGACAAAATCCTTTTTCAGCCAAGGCGGTGGCTGATAAGCTTATAAAAGCACTAGCTAAAAAACAATAATTTGAATATAAAAAATCGTTAGGGATTTAGTTTCTCTAACGATTTTTTTGAATGTTATTTGTCTTCGTAGCCTTTAGGGTGGCTTTGGTGCCACTTCCAAGCTGTCGCAATTACATCATTAACATCTTCATGTTCTGGCTTCCAGCCTAAAATTTCACGAGCCTTAGTTGAATCAGCTACTAAGCTATCTGGATCACCGCCACGTCTTGGACCAATAGTATAAGGAATATCAATTCCAGTAACTTCTTTAGCTGCTTGTAAGATTTCTAGGTTAGAGTAACCTTGTGCAGTACCTAAGTTGAAGACATCAGACTTATTAGTCTTCATAACGTGTTTAAGTGCTAAGATGTGAGCATCAATTAGGTCTTCAACTTGAACATAGTCACGAACGTTGGTGCCGTCTTTAGTATTATAATCATCACCAAAGATCGTGAAGTTACCATCACCAGCAATGGCACTCTTTAAGATGTTAGGAATTAAGTGGGTTTCTGGACCATGGTCCTCACCAATAGTACCATCACTTGCTGCACCAGCAACGTTGAAGTAACGAAGAGCAATTGATTTGATACCATTGGCCTTGTCAGCCCAGTGCATGATCTTTTCCATCATCATCTTGGTTTCACCGTATGGGTTGATTGGGTTTAGTGGGGTATCTTCAGTGATAGGTAATTTTTCTGGGATACCATAAGTTGCAGCACTGGAAGAGAATACCAAGTACTTAACACCTGCATCGTCCATTGCCTTTAAGAGTGAAATCATCCCAGTTACATTGTTATCATAATATTTAAGTGGCTTTTGAACAGATTCACCAACCAATGAATAAGCGGCGAAGTGCATTACTGCTTCAATCTTCTCGTTGCGTAAGATCTTGTTGACTAAGAATGTGTCTTCGATGTCGCCTTGGTAGAACTTAGCCTTAGGATCGACTGCCTTTCTGTGACCAGTATATAAGGAGTCTAAGACAACAACATCATTGCCACTTTCAATTAACTTTCTAACAGCGTGGGAACCGATATAACCCGCTCCCCCAATAACTAAAACTCGCATAATACGCTCCTTTTTTAGTGATTTTAAATCGTTTTCAAGCATATTCTACCACAGTTATAAATTAGTGAAAGCAAATATTACTTAAAATAAAAATATTTTTAGTAAATATATAGATTAATTAGTAAATATTTCTTCAATAATATTAATAACTTTCCTTGACTTAAAAATATTTATAATCAGTAAATATTATGTATAATAAGAGTAAATATATTTTTGAAAAGAGGATAAGTAATGGCAACAATTAAGGATATTGCAACTAAATCTGGCTATTCACCGGCGACGGTTTCGAGAGTATTAAATAATGATTCTAACCTATCAGTAACAGCATCTACAAGGAATAAGATTATGCAAGTTGCCAGTGAATTAGAATATTGGCAGACACATAAAAAGCAACGCAAGAATAACTTTACGGTTGGATTTTTATATCAAGTTAGTGGCAAGGAACAGTTAGAGGATGCTTATTTTGCCTCTTTAAAGTCTAGGATCGTTGAAGCTGCTAAGAGTGAGAATATTAATCTTATTAGGGTTGAATCTGTCGATGAATTGATTGATAAAGCTTCAAAGCTGCAAGGTTTTATAGCTGTCGATGAAGAGAGGATGGACCATGCTCAACTACTAAAGCTGAGCCATGTTCTACCTAGTGGCGTATTTATTGACTCTAATCCAATGCCGGGTGTTTTTGATTCGGTGAAGCCTAATTTGGTTTTAACGGTAAGGGATGCGGTTAAGAGAATGTTAGAAGCTGGCTATAAGAGTATTGGCTTCATTGGGGCTAATAAGCCTGATTACGATCAGACTAGTCCTGAAGATGTTAGGGCAACGGTTTTTAAGGAAGAAATGAGTTTACACCCCGAAGTAGCAGCCAGTGTTCTAGTAGATGGGGTGTTTAGCGTTGAAAATGGTTATAAGCTAGGCAAGCAAATGCTGCAATCTTCCTTACCACAAGGATTAATTATCGCTTCTGATACTCTTAGTGTAGGAGTGTTACAAGCATTTAATGAAAAGAAGGTATCTATACCCGGTGATACACAGATTCTAAGTATTAATAATTTAGGGATTGCTAATTATGTTTCGCCGCCACTTTCATCATATAACGTTGACCAAGAAACACTAAGTAATATGGGTTTAATGCTGCTTAAAGATGCAATCATCAATCCCGCAAGACCCAAGGTGGAAATGAATGTTAATACTAACTTAGTAATTAGAAAAAGTTTTATTTAGTAAATTATGCTAATTTTATTTACTAAAAATAATTAAAATTGTATACTTAAACTGTAAGCGATTACTTAATTAACTTTGATTTACTAATAGGAGAAAAACATGAATAAGCAAGAATTACTTTCATCATATAAAGATATATTTGGTCAAGATGGGACTGACGTGTTCTTTTCACCGGGTAGAATTAATGTTATTGGTGAACATACCGATTATAATGGTGGGCATGTCTTTCCAGCGGCAATTAGCTTAGGAATCTATGGCGTATATGGCCCAAGAGAAGATAATCAAGTTAACCTCTATTCTGGCAATATTGACGGTCCAATTGTGGAATTTGCTTTAGACGATAGTAGCGTTGAGAAGGGGAATCATTTTTGGACTAATTACTTTAAGGGAATGATTACCTATCTTCGCCAGAGAGAAGACGGCAATAAGATCAATCATGGCTTTAATCTTTATATTAAGGCGACCCTGCCATCAGGTTCAGGACTATCTTCTAGTGCGGCGCTAGAGATGTTAATGGGGATTATCTTGAAGGAAGAATTCGAACTTGACGTTACCCGTCTAGAACTAGCTCGTTTGGGTCAGAAGACTGAGAATGAATTCGTTGGTCTAAATTCTGGTATCATGGATCAGTTCGCCTGCATTATGGGTAAGAAGGATAGTGCAATCTTCTTGGATTGCAACAGTATGGAGTATGAATATAAGCCACTTAAGTTGGGCGATTATGAGATTATCATTATGTCTACTAATAAAGAACATACTCTAGCTGATTCTGCCTATAATGATCGTGTAGCTGAATGCGGTAGAGCCTTGAAGAAGTTGCAACAAGGTCTTGATATTAAGGCTTTAGGTGAGATTGATGAGGATACTTTGGATGAATATTCTTACTTGATTAATGATGAAGTAGAGTTAAAGCGTGCCCGTCATGCAGTCAGTGAGAATCAAAGGACAATTCGTGCAACTAAGGCAATGGAAGATAATGACTTAGAAAAGCTGGGTCGCTTAATCAATGCCTCTCATGTTTCACTTCATTATGATTATGAAGTAACTGGTCAAGAGCTTGATACTCTAGCAGAAACAGCTTGGAGGCAAGCTGGCGTATTAGGAGCTAGAATGATTGGTGGCGGCTTTGGCGGGAGCGCAATTGCCATTGTCAAAAAGAGTGAGGCAGATAAGTTTAAGGAGAATGTTGGTCAGGCTTATCGAGATATAGTTGGCTATGAAGCTAGCTTTTATGATGCAGAGATTGTTGATGGGACTAAGAGAATTTAGGTAAATAGAGCTATGAAAGTTATTGAAAAATTTACAAATCAAGTAATTGCTGGTGGTCGCTTTAAGCCGATGGATCGAGTATATGTAGCTAACCAGATTAAGGCATTAGTTGGCGATGAGGATCAAGAGGCAAGTGGTTCAACTGTTAAGCAACTAGTTCAGCTGGCTATTGATAATCATAAGATTAAGGATGACATTACTTCTAGAGAAATTTTAAACGATAAGCTCTATGACTTAGCTACACCAATCCCGTCACAAGTGAATGAAATCTTTTCTGAAAAAATGCAGAATTCTGCTCAAGAAGCAACTGACTGGTTTTATAAGTTGTGTGTAGATAATAATTATGTCAAAAAAGAAGCAATTGCAAAAAATGTTGTCTTTTCTGGTAAAGGAAAGCAGGGGCATAATTTAGAAATTACTATTAACCTCTCTAAGCCTGAAAAGGACCCTAAAGCAATTGCAGCAGCTGCCCATGATACTGGAAAGAAATATCCTCAATGTGCCTTGTGTATTGAAAATGAAGGTTATTTAGGCGACTATGGTAAGAATGCACGTAGTAATTTGAGAATTATTCGGATGAATATTGCTGGTCATCCTTGGGGCTTCCAATATTCGCCTTATGCTTACTTCAATGAACATTGCATCTTCTTAGATACACTTCATGAACCAATGCACATTAATCAACAGACTCTAATTAACTTAGTCGAAATTGAGAAGATGTTGCCGGGATACTTTGTTGGTTCAAATGCGGACTTGCCAATTGTTGGCGGATCAATGTTAGCTCATGAACACTACCAAGGTGGACGCCATATCTTCCCAATGATGTCAGCTTCAATTAAGAAGAATATTGGGTTTAACTCTTATCCCAATGTTCAAGCAGGTATCGTAGATTGGCCGATGAGCGACTTACGCTTAATTAGTGAAGACTCTTTAGATTTAATTGATTTAGGTAGTAAGATCATTAAGTTCTGGGATCACTATGATGATGCAGCATGTCAAATTAAGTCTTATGATGGTAAAATTCGCCACCATACAGTGACGCCAATTATGCACAGCGGTCGTGGAAAGTTTATCTTAGATTTGGTATTACGTGATAATAATACTAGTGATAAGTACCCATTAGGAATATTCCACCCTCATAAAAAGCTATGGCACATCAAAAAAGAGAATATCGGCTTAATCGAAGTTATGGGTCGGGCTATCTTACCCGGCAGATTAAAGAATGAGCTTGAAGAAGTGAAGAAGTATTGGCTAGGCGAAGATAATAAGATAGCCGTAGCTCATAAAGCTTGGGCAGATGAAGTTAAAGCTCATGAAAATATCACTTCAGAAAATGTCGAGCAGGTAATGAAACAGAGCTTGGTAGACGTCTTTGAAGAAGTATTGCAAGATGCGGGAGTCTTTAAGAATAATCCTAACGGCGAAGAAGGCTGGCAGAGGTTTATTGATGCTCTAATCAAGTCGATTGCTTAAAGTTAAATTCTTAGATTATTGAAGAAATTCGTTAGTAGACAAGGCTAGCGAATTTTTATTTTATGTGTCTAAAAAAATTGTAGTGAATGCAACTAAGTGCTACACTTAGCTTATTAATAGAATAAGGAAGGTAGAAAACATGATTCATAATAAAACTATTGATTCCCAGATTAATCATCGTTCAATTCGTGCCTTTAAAGACCAGCCTTTGACTAAAGAGCAACTGGAAACTCTATATACTGTAGCCCAACATACACCAACCAGTATGTTCATGCAGAACTTCTCAATCTTACATATAACTAATGAAGCTAAGAGAGCCAAGATTAGAGAATTATGTAACCAGCAATACGTTGGTGCTGAAGGAGATCTATTTATCTTCATTGCTGACTTATACCGTAATCAGCAAATTAGAAAGCAACTTGGTAAAGATGACGGTCGTGTTCATATGACTGACATATTCTTCCAAGCAATGGAAGATACTATTTTAGCCTTTCAAAATGTAGCCAACGCTGTTGAGAGTATGGGCTTAGGCTATGTACCACTTGGTACGATTAATGACCACCCATTGAAGATGCTAGAAGAATTGGATTTACCTGAATTGACTTTCCCAGTTTTGGGGATGCAGGTAGGTATTCCTAATCAAGAACCTCAACTTAAGCCTAGATTGCCGTTGAAGT
This sequence comes from Lactobacillus colini, assembly GCF_017874575.1. GTDB lineage: Bacteria > Bacillota > Bacilli > Lactobacillales > Lactobacillaceae > Lactobacillus > Lactobacillus colini. The sequence continues at coordinate 22,025 of NZ_JAGGLU010000009.1, forward strand.
TCACTTGTTTTGAAGAAGAATATAATAAAGATTTCAAGGTAGAAGACCTAGCCGATTACGATAAGATTGTGACGACATACTATGACTTACGTGATAGTAATCGCAGGATTGATTCATTTACCAAGCAGATAACGGGTCAGAAGTTAGATAAAGCTATAATTGATCGGGATCAACTACCAGAAGAACTTCATCAGCAAGGATTATGCTTAGATTGGAAATAATAAAATTGCAAGTTCCGTCGTTTGGGGCTTGCTTTTTTATTGAGCAAAATATTTTACTTATTTAAAGTAAGAGATTATTATATAAATATCTCAGATAGAGGGTGAAGTTATGGAAAAGCAAAATGTTAAAAAGAAGATTGAATTAATTACACCATCTAGTCCATTGGATGCAGGTATGTGCGGACCTGATGGTTGCGTAATTAATTGGAATGAAGATAAAGATTTAGACAAGAAGAAGGAAAAATAAATGGAGATAACTTATTGGTCAGATTTCGCGTGTCCATTCTGTTATATTGGATCAACTCGGCTTAAAAGAGCCTTGAAAGACCTAGGAATGGAAGGTACAAAGTTAGAATTTAAGAGCTTTCAACTAGATCCTGAAGCACCTGAAGAAACCAAAGATAAGTACCTTAACCACTTCACACACGGAATTAAGGAATTAGAACCGCGTGCTAAGAAGCAAATGACTAATATTGCCAACATGGCTAAAGAAGAAGGACTTGAATTCAATATTTTCGATGTGGTGCCAGTTAATACAATGTCTGCTCACCGCTTATTTAAGCTGGCTGAGAATAAGTACAGTGCAGATGTTGCAGATAACTTAATTCATAGATTCTATCACATTTATTTCGTTGAAGGTAAGTCGATTGCTGACAACCAAGTCTTAAAAGCTGCTGCACTTGCTAGTGGATTGAGTGAGACAGATATTGATGAAGTATTGACTTCTGACAAGTTCGAAGATGAGGTATTAGAAGATAGGAAGGAATTGGAAGCATTTGGCGTTAATGGTGTGCCATTCTTCGTAATTAATAATAAATATGCGATCTCTGGCGCTCAACCTTATGATGTATTTATTAATGCACTGAAGAAGATTAGTGCTGAAGAAAGTTAAGTGGTTAGCTTTACTTTTAAATATTCCCTTTGGTATAATATTACCGTTCAAGGGATGCCGAGTTAGCTCAGTTGGTAGAGCGCTTCCCTCGTAAAGAAGAGGTCGCCAGTTCGATCCTGGCACGCGGCATATATCATATTTAGCTGTTCTAGTGTTGTTTAAAGAGCATTAGGACAGCTTTTTTTTGTGTTTGGGCGATTTAAAGGGCTTAATTGTTTTTGTATAATTAAGCTAGGACATTTTGCAAGATAGGTCATAGTTATGAAAAGTAATTTTGAATTTTTGAATCAAGATGAAATGACATCTCAATATTATGCAAGAGCAAATGAAGCTGAAAAGGCATATGTCTTTAATGCATATGCTAGTGTTTTAACAAGTGTTAGGGCAACAGCTGAAAATATTGCTACGGATGTTGCTGATCAAAATTTTATTAATATTGATAATTTAACTTTTAACGAAGTACTCAAAAAATTAAAATTAGGCGCCTATATTGATGATTACGCCTTGCAGCTCTTCTATGATATTAAAGGTGCTGGTAATGTTGCTGCTCATAGCTTAGAAGAGACTACTAACCAAGAAGCTCTTAAGGCTTTAAAGCAATTATATGCCTTAGCTGTTTGGTTCGTTAGGGCATATTATGATGAAAAGATGGATGCAACAAAGAGCCGAAGGCGCAAGAATTCCTTTACCAGACAACAACCACTGTTCCTAGTACCGCAGAAAGGAACTTAATTTATATTCAAACAGCTGATAATTCTTCTGGTAAGTTCCCAGCTTATGTCGGCAATCAAAAAGTTGGCAAAACTGGCGTTGGTGACTTAGCTGAGGATAATTATGAAGTACAAGCAATGGAATAAAGAAGATGACAGAAAAAATAATAAAATCAGCTGATCGCGTGAAAAATATCGGCGAAGTCTTTACTCCAAAGAAGACCGTAGACCTCATGCTAGATCAGCCTGAAATAAAAGAAAAAGTTAATATCTTAGACGCTACTTTTCTTGAACCGTCTGCTGGTGAAGGTGTATTTTTAGTTGAAATATTAAAACACAAATTATCTGTAGCGGTAAGGCAAAGTAAAACTACTAAAGAAATGCAGAATAAGCATTGTCTAGCATTTATAGTATTGAACTGATGGAAGATAATGTTGAGATGTTGGTCATGAATATGAATTCGACTTTTCAACAAGCATATTTCAAAAATTTTAACCCAAAAGACCAAAATACAAAGGTTCTTAAGAGTGCACAAGTAATTATTTTAGCAAATAGGCTCAAGGGGATGCATTGACTCGTAAGACTAATACAGGTGATCCGATTATCTTTAGTGAATGGAAGCCAGTAGGCAAGACGAAAGTTCAACAAACTGAGTATACCTTTGATTCTATAATTGAAGGCGGAGAGTCTTCTGGAACTGTGCATCAAGCTGAGTAGTTAGATTTTTTTCGGATCCATACACTGAAGATGATGAACTAGAAAAGAAACAATATCTACTTGTTAAATGGGAAGATATATAAGCAATTTACGAATAGTACAGAAAGAACTTGGAGAGGTTGATTAGATGAAGGCGGATAGTGTACATTTATTTGAATTTCTAGGATTAGGAAAAACAATTTTTGAAATACCAGTTTTTCAAAGAAATTATGAGTGGGGAAAAGAACAGTGTATTCAACTTTTTAATGATTTAACTGTTGCTGCACAAACCGATACAGATCACTTTATTGGTGCAGTAGTGTATGTAACAGAATCTGGAAAAAAGTTGAGTCGAATTTATCGTATAATTGATGGTCAGCAACGCTTAATGAGTTTGACACTTTTACTAAAAGCTATAGCTGATAAAGATAATAATGATAAGGATGAAATTGTTGAAGAATATTTAACTAATAAGTACGTTAATGATAATAATCATCTTAAATTAAAGCCTGTTGATCACGATATTCAAGCATTTAATGCAGTAATGAATGAAGATATTGTTAATGAAGAACCTTCAAAAGTGATTGAAAATTACGAGTTATTTAAGAATTTAATTGATAAATCAAATCTCACTAGTAATCAACTTTTTGAAGCTATGAACCATTTTAATATGGTTTATATTGAGTTAACTGATGAGAATACTGAAGAAAACCCACAAGTAATTTTTGAAAGTTTGAATTCTACGGGTGTATCACTATCTCCATCAGATTTAGTTAGAAACTTTTTACTGATGAAATTAGATTCTGAGTCCCAAAACTATCTTTATAAAAAGTATTGGGGAAAAATAGAAAAAATGTTTTCAACTCAAACATTTACAGAATTTATTCGTCATTATCTAGTATTGAAAACTCATAAACTAATTAAGAAGAATAAAGTTTATGAAGATTATAAGTATTATTATGTAGCTGAAAATTTAAGCTCAGAATCTGCATTGGCTGATTTGCATAAATTCGCAATCTATTATTATCAGTTGTTAAATTCAGAATCTAATGATGATGATTTTAATCGAATTTTAGATCATATAAATATTATGGAAAGTAAGGTTGTTTTTCCATATTTAATGTTGCTAATGGATATGGTAGATAATGGTAATATTGGTCAGAATTCGGCTAATGAATTAGCTTATATCTTGGAAAATTACTTATTCAGATTAAAAGCTTGCAAATTTCCTTCTAATGGCTTAAATAAAATTGTTATTGGCCTTTGTGATACTTCAAAAGAAGAAGGTAATTTAAAATTAAGATTGTTACGTTTACTAAAATCTAAATTCCCTACTGATAAACAAGTATATGAACATTTGATGGAAGTAGATCTATATCATCAAAGAAATCATTTAGCTAAGTTAGCATTAATAATTCTTGAAGAAAATAGAACCAAAGAAACTGTAGATTTTGATAATGCGCAAGTAGAACACATCTTGCCACAACGTTTAAATAATGAATGGAAACTTCAGGTGGCAAATGCAGAAAGAATTAAAAAACAATATGGTGGTACTTTGGGTAATTTAACTCTCACTAAGTACAATCAAGAAATGAGTAATAAGGTATTTAGTGAAAAAAGAGATTACTATCATGATTCCAATATTTCATTAACTCGTGAAGTTGCTAATGAGTATAGCAGTTGGGATAAAGATGAAATTATTGATCGTACAAGAAAGTTGACTAAAGAATTATTGGATATTTTTCCAATGCCAGACATCAAGGATATTGATACTACTGAAGTAGATGGAGAATATTCAATTAGTGATTCAATTGATATAACAGGCAAAAAACCATCTCATATTAATATTAATGGTCAAGAATATTCTGTAAGTTCCTGGCGTCAGATGTTAATTACCTTCTTGAATAATATTTGGAATATAGATAGCTTAAACTTTGGTCGTATCAAAGAAAATGCTCAACTTAATAAAATACTGTTTAAAGCAAGGAGAGCACCTGTTAAATTAGATAACGGTATAACTATTGAAACTAATTTCTCTGCTACAGTAGTTTTGGCAATTATTTCTAAAATTGCTGCAATTTGTGATTTAACCAATGAAGTTTCTTATACACTAAAGTAATTAAGTATTACTAACCTTAATAACCTTTATTTATCTAAGATTTGTGAAGATAAGTAAAGGTTATTTTTTTGCACAATTGTAAAGACATAGATCAATAACATTAAACTCCATATTGACATCATTTTTTATTGATGCAAAATGAAAAAAACTAAGAAATATTATTTTTTTATTATTGGATGTGAAATAAATAAATAATAACAACTTAAATTTCAAACAATTACAAGCATTATCAAAGAATACTGAGAGAATTAGCATTCTAGAGGTTGATGATATTATTGAGTGGGTAAAGAATTCGAATGAAGACTAAGGAAGATTTTAATATTTATTGTATTGAGATTAATGAAATGAAATCATCGCCAGTTCTAGTATTGGAAGATGATGGGCTAAATGTGTATTTCTATAAATTCATAACAGATTACTTTAATAAGACCCTTAGAACTAAGCAGCAATGCCACTTAGTCAAAGATAGGAAGGGAGCCAGTCTAAAGCAACTTTTCTGGATTGACTTAGGTGTGATTTATAAGATGCCTAAGGAACACATAAAGCTCTCGCTGCTTGGTTCTTTAAGTTCTACTGACCAGCTAAAGCTTATTAAATTTAAGCACGAACTAAATCGATATCGATAGGAGGGGAATCTTTTTAAAGGATTGTAGAATGAAAAAATATATATTATGTCTTATCAATATTAACGAGCATTGCCGTAGTAATATGGGATGGCACTATCTATATTTTCATGCATAAGGTTGGTTATAGCTATGGTCAGATAAACTTGTTTTTATCTATTTTTTGGATAATTACATTTTTTGCTGAGATTCCTTCTGGTTACATCGCTGATCATGTTGGCTATTTAAAGACCTTAAGTATATCTGGCTTCATTTAGAGTGCTGGGCTTAGTAATATTAGCCTTAAGTTCTAAGAACTTGCTTGTTTTAGTATTGAGTGGGGTATTTACTGCCTTAGGTGATTCATTGCAGTCGGGTACGTTAACATCTTGGTTATCAAACCGTGCCAAGTCGGAGAATGACATGGATAGCTTGAATCATATCTACTCAACTTTAGGAATGATTACCAGTCCATTAAATATGTTGGTTGGCTTTTTAGGAGCTAACGTGTTAGCTAATATTAGTCTTAATTTGCCGATAATTATTGGGGCCGTGTTGTTCATTATTAGTGGTGCACTGTCATTGTTCTTAATTAAATATGATGACTATAATAAGAACTCTCAGCCACCTAAGTTTGATATTATAGACGATTTCAAAAATATTAAACAAAATGATTCTAATGCCCTAAGACTAATTGTAATTTTCATACCGGTAATTATGATTTCGGTAGCTCCGTTAATCAATAGAAATTGTTTTTTAACATGGTCAAAAAATAATGACAGGTTACATTGTGGTGTTGATAGGTATTGTTGGGATGCTAGCCTCATATATACCGGCGCTTGATTAATAAGGTAAAGAGCGAAATGAGACAACCCGAGCTACTATCATATCAATTTATAATGCTGTTGAAGCTGGGGTTACTGTAGTTGTGTTAGGATTAAACGGTTATATAGCAGATCGTTACGGCTTGGGAACTGCCTGGATGGTATTAGCGATATTGGGATTAATCTGTTTTGCATTCATTCTAAGCTTAAACAAGTGGAAAGCAATTAAATAATAAACGTTAAAAGAGCGGTATGAAACTATATCGCTCTTTTTGATACTAGGGGAAAGTAAAGATAGTGGGAATGTTGCACATAGTAAAGATTGAAATCTAACTCCAATAGTTCTATCATTTTTAGTGAACCGCTTACAATTTTGAAGAAGGAGATAAATAAAATGGCAACACTATATTTAATGTGACATGGACAGACATATTTTAACTTATGGCATAAAAAGCAAGGCTGGACTGATTCACCTCTAACTGACCAAGGAATACAACAAGCTAAGAATGTAGGGCAATATTTTGCTAAGCAAGGTATTAAGTTCGACAAGGCATATTCTTCAACTTCAGAGCGTGCATGTGATACCTTAGAATTAGTAACTCAAAACAAGATGCCATATAAACGGCTTAAGGGGTTGAAGGAGTGGAATTTTGGCAGTTTTGAAGCACGAGATGAACGACTTGATCCACCTGTTCCTTATGGTGACTTCTTCGTGAAGTATGGTGGCGAGAGTCAAGATGAGCTATCTGAGAGAATATATCGGACTATTACTGAGTTGATGGATCAGTCTGATCAAGATGATAAGATATTAATCGTATCTCATGGCGGTGCGATTGCTAATTTTATCAGAAAAGCAGGATTTGATTGGAAAGAATTCCGTGCTAAATATAAGTTTAGCAATTGCTCTGTGATCAAGCTTGAGTATAACGATAAGAAGTATAAGCTAATTGATGTCATAAATGAGCAATAATTTAACTAACTAAAAATACTTGTAAAAAGTAAGCAAATATCTTATAATTGTTTTAACTTAAAAAATATAATTTTAGATATAGTAAACAGTTATGGAGGGAAGCTTACATGGTTATGGAAATCTTAGGAATTGCGGTTATCGTTGGCATGTTATTAGTGGTTACTAGCAAGCCATCAAGAGAGCTCCAAACTGAGCGTATCAATCGTCGCAGATAATAATCGAATATTAATTAATCAAACGTCTTTCAATAATTTAAGAAAGGCGCTTTTTTGTTATAATCGAGATAATCTAATTTAGATAGTGAGGACTAATTATGAATCTTATTTATGCACGTAAGGCCAAGGCCACTGACATTGATGATATTGTTGAGATTATTAATCAAGCTAAGCAATTCTTGAAGGCTAGTGGTTCAAGTCAATGGCAGGGAGACTATCCTGCTGGAGCAGATCTTGAACAAGATATTAATAGCGGCGTTGGCCTAGTATTGGTAGTTGATGGTAAGGTTGCTGGCTATGCCGCAGTTATTGAAGGAATAGAAGATACCTACCTTAAGATAGATGGAGCATGGTCTGATGATAAGCACACCTATGCGACGATTCACCGCTTGGCTATCAGTGATAGGTATAGAGGGATGCATTTGATGGATAATTTTATTTCAAATATTATCACCCTAGAACTCAGCCGTAATGTCTATAATTTTAGGGTTGATACTTCTAAGAATAATAAGATTGTCCAGCATATTTTTGAAAAGCATAACTTCATCAAGCGGGGGATTATTTATGTAACCGAAGACCCAATAGATAATAGCCGCTTAGCTTACGAATTAAATCTATAAGATATATCTTATATTAAAAGGAAGCAACCTCAAATCTCGTATATTAATGTATCTGTTTTTATAATATGAAGCAATTAATACAGAAATTCTATCAAATCATGTTATTTTTTAATATTCTTAATTTACTTGTATAACTTGTTGATATTATTAGCTATTACTTGCTATCAAAGATTAAAAAGTATAATTAATCTTACAAAAATTGCATTTAAAAAGCTGACAATATATCTTAACTGTAATTTAATTAGTGGTAAAGTTTTGTTAAAAAAGCAGAGATATATGTTGTTTTAATTTATAAGTATAGTATATAATACTAATCACAAAATAATATTTGAGGTGATAGATTTGCTTTCCAAAAATAAAAAATTATGGAATGATAAAAATTTAGATCAAAAGCAACGTTTTTCAATTAGAAAGTTAAGTGTAGGAGCAGCTTCCGTATTGGTAGGTACTCTTTTATTTTGGAGTAATTCAAACGAAACAGTTCTAGCTGATCAAGTAACTACTCCAGCTTCTAGCCAGAGCGCAGAAACGCAAACTAGCACAAATTCGAAAAATACTGCTAGTGATGCTAGTGTTGATGCCAAGAGCGTTACAGACACAGCTACAGATAATACCCCAAATACTGAAACAAGCGACCAAGCTAATAAACCAGCTACTAATCAAGTAACAACTACTTCTGAAAAAGCCCAAGATGCTGAAACTACTACTCTTACAGTAGACAATAAATCAGCAACTGCTCAAACTGCTGATGCTTTAAAGACTAGTCTAGCAGCAACTACTTCTAATGCTAATGATCAGACTACTAAGAAAGAATACGGTATGAATACTATCGTTTCATCTGATCCAAGTAAGATTTCAACAGAAGGTTACTCAATTGATGAGAATTATCCTTCACCAACTTTACGTCCAGAAGCAGTAAATGATTGGGAGGATAAGTTTATCTATGATGATAATGCAGATCATGTAACTTTTGCTGTAATCGGTTTTTACCGTAACGAGAACAATTCCATAACTTCCTTCTCAACTGATAAGTCAGGCGATGGTAAGGTCTATGCAACGTTCTTTGACGATAAGAAGAACCAGCTTGGTCAAGTTGAATTAACTGCAGATACTTATAAGTTCGCTAACCAGAATTATTCTGCTAGTGACGGAATGGTGTCATATTCTAACCCTAAAGTTGGACAGAGCACTCGTTCAGTTATTCTATACTCTTGGATGGCTAAAAAGCCTGCTTATACTGGACCAAACAGCAGAGGTGGTTGGACAAGTGATAAGATTGCAATCCCTGAAAAAGTAAGCTCTGTAGCGAAATATTATGATAAAGACCATAACTTAATTGGTACTGTTACTATGACTGGACTTGCTGGTAGTAACTTCACCGCTCCACTTACTCAAACCTATGATGGTGACACATCTGAAGCAATTTCACAAACAGGATTAGTTGCTGATACAGCTGATAATGAGATAAAGGGACGTTTATCAGATTATGCTTTAGGTGTAGTTAAAGAATCGGCTCTTTCGGGAGTAACTTATACAGCTGTTCCTGGTAAAGCATCTGATTATTATTCAAATAGTCCTATTAATGAAGCAGATGAAACTAAGAATCAATTGAAGAACCAAGATAATCCAGATGACGTTAAGACAGATGGTTTACCAGATGGAACTGTTAGAGTTGATGTGCCGGGATTTGCTCCAGCATATATTGGTATTGATGAGAAGACTAATAGCTATCGTTATATTGGTACAGATGAAAATACCCATGTTTCATACTATGAACGTAATCCATTTACTGGTGGAACTCCAGCACCTGTTTATATTTTTAATGGTATTTCAGTTCAAAAATCAAATATCACAGTAAATTATGTTGATGACGATAATAATGGTAGTGTATTACAAAGCTATAGTAGTGCTGGTGAAGTAGGAGATAAAGTTGATTATTCAACTAAAGATACTATCCAAAGCTTGGAAAATAAGGGCTACATCTTAGTAACAGATGAATATTCTGAAGTAAAAGATCCTACTTATGTAGAAAACGGTAGTACTTATACAGTGCACTTAAAACATGGTGCTGAAACTATTAATGGTGATAATCCAGCTAACCATACTCCAGATACGCCAATCAATCCTGCCGATCCAGAAGGTCCTAAGTGGCCAAGTGCAGATACCTATGCTAAAGATTATACTTATACTGTTTACTTTAAAGATGAACAAGGTAAAGATTTAGCCAGTCCTAAAGAGCAAACCAGTCACTGGACAAGAAATATTACTGTTGATAAGGTAACTGGTGAAATTGATCCAGATAAGACAACTGAATGGACTACAACAGATAAATACAATGATGTAACTGTACCAGTAGTTAAAGGCTATGTAGCTTCAACTACCAGTGCAAATGGTAAGACTGTATCCAAGACTCTTGAAGCAGAAGATGTAGCACAAAAGAACCTTGAAGATACAGTTGTATACAAGAAGGTTGGTAGGCTTGTTCCAGTAGATAGTATTACTAATGAACCTATTCCGGGTACTTCAACTCCAAGTTATGACAACGATCCAGAAGATCCAACTAAGGTATCAGTACCAGAGTTGCCAGATATACCAGGCTACAACAAGCCAAATCAATCAACTGTTAACGTGGAAGATCCAACTAAAGATACTAAGGTACCTTACACTAAGACAACTACATTTAAAGTCGTTGTTCATGACAAGACTACTGGTAAAACCTTAACTCAATATGGTTATGACAACGATAGTGCAATTCCTGGTGATAAGGTAAACTATGACTGGTCAAAGCAAAAGCAGAGCTTAGTAGATCATGGCTATAAAGTTGATGAAGACCCAACTATCCCATCAGCTTATGGCAATGATCCACAAACAATTGATGTCTATGTTGAACACGATGTTGTTCCAGTAGATAACACTGAAAATAAGCATGAACCAGAAACATCAATTAATCCTGCTGATCCAGACGGTCCAAAATGGCCAAGTTCAGACACTTACACTAAGAAGTACACTTACACAGTTAACTTCCAAGACCAAGACGGCAATAAGCTGGCTGATCCTGTAGTACAAACCAGTACCTGGAATAGAACTGTTTATGTTGATAAGGTAACCGGTGAAATCCAGGAAGATAAGACGACTGAATGGACTACAACAGATAAATATACTGATGTAAATGTGCCAGTGGTTAAAGGCTATGTAGCTTCAACTACCAGTGCAAATGGTAAGACTGTATCTAAGACTCTTGAAGCAGAAACTGCTACACAAGCAAATCTTGTAGATACAGTTGTATATAATAAGGTTGGTAAGCTTGTTCCTGTAGATAAGACTAGTGGTAAAGAAATTCCAGACACTTCAACTCCAAGTTATGACAATGATCCAGAAGATCCAACTAAAGTTGTAGTACCAGAGTTACCAGATGTGCCAGGCTACAACAAGCCAAATCAATCAACTGTTAAGATTGATGATCCAACTAAAAATACTAAAGTACCATACACTAAGACAACTACACTTAAAGTTGTTGTTCATGACAAGACTACTGGTGAAACCTTAACTCAATATGGTTATAACAACGATAGTGCAGTTCCTGGCGATAAGGTAAGCTATGACTGGTCAAAACAAAAACAAAGTTTAATAGATCATGGTTACAAGGTTGATGAAGACCCAGCTATTCCATCAACTTATGGCAATGATCCACAAACAATTGATGTCTACGTTGAACACGATATTGTTCCAGTAGATAACACTGAAAATAAGTATGAATCAGGAACGTTAATTAATCCTAATGATCCGGAAGGTCCTAAGTGGCCAAGTTCAGACACTTATACTAAGAAGTACACTTACACAGTTAACTTCCAAGACCAAGAAGGCAATAAGTTAGCTGATCCTGTAGTACAAACCAGCACTTGGAATAGAACTGTTTATGTTGATAAGGTAACTGGTGAAATTCAGGAAGATAAGTCAACTAAGTGGACTACAACAGATAAGTACAATGATGTAACTGTACCAGTAGTTAAGGGCTATGTAGCTTCAACTACTAGTGCAAATGGTAAGACTGTATCTAAGACTCTTGAAGTCGGAACTGCATTACCACAGAATGTTACAGATACAGTTGTATACAAGAAGATTGGTCAACTTATTCCAGTAGATAGTACTACTAATGAACCAATCCCAGGTGCAGATCATCCGGCTTATAACAATGATCCAGAAGACCCAACTAAGGTCTTAGTACCAGAGTTGCCAGATATACCCGGCTATAACAAGCCAGATCAATCAACTGTTAAGGTTGAAGATCCGGCTAAGGATACTGATGTTGTTTATACTAAAGAAGTTGATCCTGTAATTCCAGATAACAATTCTGGCAATACTTTTGACAAGGCTTCAAATGATTCAACTAATTCCGATCATAATGAAGATAACTCGACCCCAGATAAACAACCAAGTAGCCAAGCAACCACTAATAAGAAAGATAAGCACAAGAATAAGAAGACTTCAAACTCTGCAACTTCTTCAAATTCGGCTAAACTTGCAGTTAGTGCTTCAACCGTGAACAAGGCTCAGAACAATAGCTCTATGAGTAGCCAAAAGAGCAGCGCTACCCCTACTAATAACACTAATGCTAGCCGCCGCTTACCACAAACAGGTGAAAAGCACACTAGCGGTGCAGCACTTGGTATCTTGAGCTTGGCTTTAGGCTTAGTAGCATTTGCAGCTGATAGAAAGAAACGTAAGGGATAGTAATTAACTATTACGCAGCTTTCAATATACTTAACAAAAAAGACGTTGATTTTTGAATTCAACGTCTTTTTTTTGATAGTTAAGATCTTTTCTTTAATGTGTAATTATAAAGGAAGTATCCTACTGCACCGGCGAAGTAGATCAAGCTTACACCTGCAGTATCGAATAAATTGTTACCATCTAAGCTAACTATTACTAATGCAATAGCAGCAATTAATACGATTAGTGAAATAATGATAGTCGAAATTTTCATAATAACGGCCTTCTTTGTTTAAAACATATTCTCTTTGAATACGCTTTCATTATAACGCAATTGGCTTAATTTGTATATATCTATCAGATAAATATAGCATTACTATTCATAGATAGTAATGTACACTAGTGGATTTGGACTTATAATCAAATAATTAGTAGAATTGAGATAATCAATACATAGAAAGAAAGTATAATTATGCAAGTACAAGTTCCTTTAGAAAATGGCTTTTTGGCAGATGAGTATACTAAGTTTGCAAGTGATGCAGATAAAATAGCTGGTAAACCGGCTAAATCATTTCCTATTTCGATAAAAAATATACCAGCAGGTACGCAGAGTTTAGCGATTTATTTTAAGGATTTTGATTCTGTTCCAGTATGTGGTTTCGTTTGGATTCACTGGCTAGCCGCTAATATTCCGACGGTATCTGAAATACCAGCTGATGCAAGTCGGAATAAGCCGTTTAACTTTATCCAAGGTGCTAATAGCAATGTTAGCAAGTTATTGCCTAAACTTTCTGGTCCGCAACTTGGTTACACAGGGCCTCAACCACCAACTGGAGTTCATGATTATGAATTAACTGTCTATGCTTTAGACAATAACTTAGAATTAGAAGATGGATATTATCTAAATGAGTTTCTTGAAAAGATCGACGGACATATCATTGATAAAGAAAATGTCATCTTGCCTGCAAAAGCAGAAAAATAATAAAAAAACTTTGTGTCGATACATCACGACACAAAGTTTTTTTATGTATTAAATTAAATAGTACCTGGGCGCTTCTTCTTTTCGACTTTTTGACCTTTTTGCATATTATCGTTGTAGCCCCATACCCAGGTTACGATGAAGGCAACGATAATTGAAGCAGCACTAGCAATTAAGAAGGCATAGAAGCTACTTAAGTCAGTTGGATTCTTAGGATTAAAGAAGCTAGAGAATCCGATTAAGCCGCCTGTGAAGCCGAACATAGTCCCATGCATAAGGCCAGTAATTAAGCCACCAACGGCAGAACCAATACAGCCTGAAGCAAATACCTTCTTGTAGCGTAAGTTAACACCATAGATAGCAGGTTCAGTAACACCGCAGAAGGCTGAAACTGCTGCTGCAATCCCAAGTTCCTTCATGTCTGCCTTCTTAGACTTAATGGCTACAGCAAGAACGGCAGCACCTTGAGAAATCATAGTTGAACAAATAATTGCATTAAGTGCACTCTGGCCAGTTCCGGCAATTTGTTGAGCAACCAAAGGCACAACACCCCAGTGAAGACCAAAGATAACCAATAATTGGTAAAATCCACCGATGAACAATCCGCCAATCCAACCAGAAGCAGATACTAACCAGTTAATTAAGACGGCAATTCCGTTCGCCAGACCTTGAATAACTGGACCAGTAATTACTAGGGTAATAGCTGACACTACTAGGATAGTAATTAATGGAACGAAGATCATCTGCAAGTAGCTAGGTAAGTGCTTTTTGAGCCATTTTTCAGATTTAGCAGCTAGCCATGCGGCTAAAATCATTGGGAAAATAGAGTAGCTGTAGTTTAAGAATTGGAAATGCCAACCACCTAAGCTAAACATTGTTTTAAGTCCTTTACCCCAAGTGATAATTTGTGGGTAAGTAAGGACACCACCGATTACGGCAGCAATAATTGGATCACTGTTGAGTCGCTTGGCAGCACTGAAGCCAACAATTACTGGCAGGAAGAAGAATGCTGAATCAGCAATGGCACTGACAGTAATATAAGGGACACTATTTACATTAAGTAACGATCCCAATTGTGGCAAAGTTAGTAAGGCTAAGAGTCCCTTGATAATACCAGATGCAGCAATTACACCAACTACTGGACTCATTGAACCAGTGATAAATCCAATTAAATTACCAAAGCCGCGGGAGATAGGGTTCTTGCCATCATCTACTGGCTCTGGAGTTGGATTATCACCTAAATCGCCTAATTGCTTAACAACTTCGTCAAAGACAGCTTCGACTTCATTACCGATAACGACTTGGTATTGACCAGAAGCCTTCATTACATCCAGAATACCACGTTGATTCTTTAAGACTTCGGTATTAGCCTTGCTCTCATCCTTTAAGTAGAAGCGTAATCTAGTAATACAGTGGATTACGTTGTTAACATTATCCTTACCACCAACGTTCTTAATAATGAAGGTTGCTAAGTCATGGTGGGAGAGCTTCTTGTCGGAAGTATTAGCAGCTTCTTGTACCTTTAAGTAAGCAGTTGCGACAACTTGGCCGGCTTCACTATCGCCTTCGGTTATGTCTAAGCCATCAATCTTGTCATTAGAATTAGTAATAAGGACCATGATTGTGGTATCTAAGTTCTTAGCCTTGACTTGGTCAAGATTCATCGTAGCAATAGCTTGGCCTGCTGTAATGGTATCACCGTTATTAATCTTAATGTTGAATGGCTCACCTTTGAGACTGACAGTATCAATTCCCATATGAACTAAGACTTCTAAGCCGTCATCTGTAGTTATCCCAATGGCATGATTGGTATCAGCAATCATGCTAATCCTACCACTAACTGGTGCAACCACATTACCATTAGTAGGTATTAGACCAAAGCCTTGTCCCATAACTCCCTTTGAAAAGATAGGATCGGAAGTTTTTTCTAAAGCAATTACTTCCCCAGCAGCTGGAGATAATAAGTTAACCGTTTGTTTAACCATAAGTAATTCTTCCTCTCTTGTATTCGCTTTCAATTTTCAAATATTATAATAAACCTGTATATACAAGATGTCAACAAAAATATTGAAAAGGATTTCATTATTGGTATAATAATAACTGAAATTAATATAAAGATGTCTATTCAAGTTCTAAAAAGGAGCATGATAAATGCAAGCTAAGAATGATATTATTGCCCAAGATTTGGCAAATAAAATTAGACATAAAATATATGAACCAGGTGACTTCTTACCTAGTGAGAATCAATTAGCAGACTTATACGGTACTTCCAGAGAAACAATTAGGAAGGCTCTGAATGCATTGTTAAGCTTAGGCTTAATTCAAAAGATCCGTGGTAAGGGCTCAATTGTCTTGAATCTGGATCGCTATAGCTTCCCGATTTCTGGGGTGACTAGCTTTGCAGAATTAAATAAGGAACTAGGTATGCATGCTACTACTAAGGTGTTAACTCTGGAAGATAGGGATAACTTGCCGAAGCAATTTATTGAATATTTTCCCGAAGAAGAATCGAGTTCGGGAATTCATCTTGAACGGCTGCGCTTAATTAATGGCGAAGCAGAAGTCTTGGATTGTGATTATTTACTTAATCCGCCAATTGAATCTATTCCTAAGCAGGTAGCTCAAGCGTCACTGTATCAATATTTTGAATATGAACTCGGCTTAGATATCTCATATGCTACTAAGGAGATAACAGTAGTAGAAGTTGATGAGAGAATTAAGGAGTTATTGTCTTTGAGTAACAACCTGGCTGTCTTAGTGGCAAGCAGGAATTATCTAGCAGACACGACTAAGTTCCAACTAACCTTGTCTTATCACAGGCCAGATAGGTTTAAGTTCGTTGACTTTGCTAGAAGAAAGAAAATTAAACTATAAGGAGGAATCTTTCGATGACTAATCTTGGCAAAAAGGTAATCTATCAAATCTATCCTAAATCTTTTTATGATTCTAATAATGATGGTATCGGTGACTTACGCGGTATTATTGAAAAGATCGACTACATCAAGAAGTTGAACGTGGACTTTATTTGGTTTAATCCATTTTTTATTTCTCCACAAAATGATAACGGCTATGATATTGCAGATTATAAAAAAATCGATCCCCGCTTCGGGACAATGGCTGACTTTGAAGAATTAGTCGCAAGATTAAAAGAGATCCACGTTAATGTAATGCTGGATATGGTGTTGAACCACTGCTCAACGGAGCACGAATGGTTCCAAAAGGCTTTAGCTGGTGATAAGTTCTACCAGGATTTCTTTTATTTAAGGAAAGGGAAGGATGGTAAGCTGCCTAATAATTGGCAATCCAAGTTCGGTGGGCCTGCATGGGCTAAGTTTGGTGACACTGATTATTACTACTTGCACCTATATGACCCAACTCAAGCTGATCTTAATTGGCACAATCCCGAAGTAAGGAAGAGATTAGTTGATGTAATTAACTTCTGGCGTCAAAAAGGGGTTAAGGGATTTAGGTTCGATGTGATTAATGTAACTGGAAAGGATGAAGAGTTAGTAGATTCTACCGATCCAATTGAAGAGAAGAAGCTCTATACAGATACTCCAGTTGTACAAGATTACTTAAAGCAATTGAATATGGAATCATTTGGCCAAGATCCAGACAGCATCACAGTCGGGGAAATGTCTAGCACCACTATTGAGAACTCTATTGCCTATACCCGCCCAGAAGATAAGGAATTATCGATGGTCTTCACCTTCCACCACTTGAAGGTTGATTACAAAAATGGTGAGAAATGGTCAATTATGCCATTTGACTTCATGGCCTTGAAGAAAATTATGTTGAATTGGAACACTAAAATTGACCAAGGCGGAGGATGGCAGGCGCTATTTTGGAATAATCATGACCAGCCATGGGCCTTAAACCGTTTCGGCAACATTAAGGAATACCGCATTAAGTCAGCACAGATGCTGGCAATGGCAATGCACCTAATGAGGGGGACGCCTTATATCTATATGGGCGAAGAATTAGGGATGGTTGATCCTGCCTACAGCGATATGAGCGAGTATGACGATATTGAGGCCCGCAATGCTTACCAAGAATTACTTGATCAGGGAATAGATAAGCAAGAGGCATTTAAGATTGTCCATTCTAAAGCCCGTGATAATTCACGTGTACCAATGCACTGGGATGATTCTGAGTATGCTGGCTTTAGCAAGGCTAAGCCATGGCTTAAGCCAACCGATCAAGATAGAATTAATGTTAAGGAAGAATTGAAGTCTGGTAAGATTTTTGACTTTTACCAGAAGCTAATTAAGCTGAGAAAGAGTGTAGACCTAATCTCTGACGGACATATTAAAGGATTCTTGATGGAAGACAGACAGGTGCTGGCTTATGAGCGCTATTTAGATGATAGTAATGAGAAGTTAATTGTATTGTGTAACTTCTATGGGCAAGAAACGCAAGTTAACTTGCCTAGTGAATATGTGGGAAGGGATGCCGAAATTCTAATTCAAAATAGTTACCTTAACTTAACTAAGGTTCCTGAAAGTCTGACCTTGAAGCCATATGATGCTGTAGCATTTAAATTACAATAAAAAACAAGGTTCTGCCTCATAATAGTGCAGAACCTTATTTGTTTGGGATAAATTGTTAATCTTTAACTTCCTTAGCTTCATTCATAGCCTTCATAATTGAAGGATTCTTTGAGTGGCAATCCTTAATCATTTGTAAATCATCTTGGCTTAATTCAACAGTATATTTAGTCATAAGTTCTTCCTCACTTCTTAAAAAAATCTACCTTAAATATAGCACAATGAATCTTTGGTGCAAGGCTTAGCTTTATAAGAATATTTGAAATCATTTACCTTTTTAAGAAAACGATTTCATGATATTATACTGTTATAGGGTATATACCAATTTTTTATTAATAAACTTATCTAATAATGAAGAAAAATATAGATGGGAATAATTTTTTCAAATGTTTAATATTTTTGATAATATTGCTATTTAATTTAAGGAGAAAACTATGGTAGAAAGACTATTAAGTGCAAGCGCAAGTGAAGTGCTAAAAATGAACGGTAGCGAGCTTAAGCAGAGTATTAAAGCTAGCGAAGGGCGAACTATTTTAAGTGAGAATGTCGTTGTTGAGCCTTACAGTGGTGGATATTTAACCACATCGGAAGTAGCTGCTGCTTTTGGAGCTGATTTGATTTTATTGAATGTATTCGATGTTTTTAATCCAAAAGTTAATGGCTTAAATATTGATAATTCTGATGGTATTGTCAGAGAACTGCAAAGGTTAACAGGTCGTCCAATTGGTGTTAACTTAGAGCCAATTGATGAAGACATAGCTATGGAATCAACCCGTGTTGAAATTGCGCCAGGTAGGCAAGCAACTGTAAAATCAATTAAAGAAGCACAGAAATTAGGATTTAATTTTGTTTGCTTTACTGGCAATCCTGGTACAGGTGTTACTAACAAGATGATTGTTAAGGCAATTAAGACTGCCAAGGATAATTTTAAAGGATTGGTGATTGCGGGGAAGATGCATGGTGCGGGTGTTGATGAATCAGTAGCTGATATTGATTCTGCCAAGGAATTCTTAAAAGCTGGAGCTGATGTCATTTTAGTACCTGCAGTAGGGACTGTGCCAGGTTTTAGTGCAAGTGAACTAACTGAAATTGTAAAGCTTGTTCATAAGAATGATGGATTAGTCATGAGTACGATTGGTACTAGTCAAGAAGGCGCAGGTCCACAAGTTATTCAGAATATTGCTTTGCAAAATAAGATTTGTGGTGTAGACATTCAACATATTGGGGATGCTGCCTGGGGCTGTCAATCTCCGTTCGAATTTTTGTATCCATTAAGTAAGGCTATTCGAGGTGAGAGTCATACAATTGATAGAATGGCTAGATCAATAAATAGATAATTAGATAAGAGTTTCTAAGGCGACTTTAGTTCGCTGCATAGAAATAAATTCCCTTTCATGGTTAGTTCAAATGTAAAAAATGAACTTTATACATGGAAGGGAATTTTTTTATTCTTAATACTATTAAGTTGGAGAATCACTTCAAAAGAATTAAAAGGACCGAAGTAGAAATGAAATCTTAACTTCAATAATTACCAGCTAAAAAGTCAGAAATGTAGACAATCGGGATGCCATCAATGATTCCTTCATCTAGTTTACGATTTGTAACAACTGATAAATATATTTACGTTTATATCAAATGGTTATGGCATCGATAGAATTTGCAAAATATAAATTTCTATAGAAATCGCTTACTTATACTTGAAGATGATGTAAAATGTTAACTAACATCATAAAAATGTTATATGTTACAAAATGGACTTGTAAATAATATTAAGAGCGAGGTACTACTATGGATAAACAAGAAGAAATCAAAATGCTCAAGGCCTTCTCAAATGCAAATTCAACTTCTGGATTTGAGGAAGAATTTGTTAAATTATTTAAGGATAGTGTTAGTGAAATTGCTAACGTCGAAATTGACGGTATGCTAAATTTATACGCATCTAAGAAGGAAAACAAGGGCAATCGACCAGTAATTCAACTTGATGCTCACTCTGATGCTGTAGGTTTTATTACTCAAGCAATTAGACCTAATGGCTTAATCAAGTTTGTTCCGCTTGGTGGCTGGGTTAAATATAATATCCCCGCCTTAAAGGTCAAGGTTAGAAATCGTGATGGCGAATATATTCCTGGCGTTGTAGCTACTAAGCCGCCTCACTTTATGACTGCAAGTGAAAGAAATAATGTCCCAGAAGTTAGTGACATGTCAATTGATGTTGGCTCACTTAGCAGAGAAGAGACAATCAATGATTTTAAGATTGACACAGGCTGCCCAATCTTTGTCGATGTGGACTGTCAATATAATGAAAAGAGCGGCTTATTCTTTGGTAAGGATTTTGATGACCGGTTTGGTGCTGGGGCAATGGTTGATGTCTTAGACAGTCTAAAAGGAGAAGAGATTAACTTCGACCTAGTAGCTGCCTTATCTGCTCAAGAGGAAGTTGGCTTGCGTGGTGCTTATGTAACAGCCAGAAAGGTTAAGCCAGACTTGTGTATCGTTCTTGAAAGCTGCCCAGCAGATGATACCTTTGAACCAGATTGGCTCTCTCAGACTGGCCTTAAGCGTGGACCAATGATTAGGGATATGGATACGACCTTCTTGCCAAATCCTAAGTTCCAACAATATGCTTGCGACTTAGCTGATAAGAACAATATTCCTTATACCCGTTCAGTTAGAACCGGTGGTGGGCAAGATGGGGCTGCTATTTACTATGAAAATGCGGCTCCGACAATTGTAATTGGTATTCCCGTTCGTTATGAACACTCACCATATTGCTTTAGCGCATACAAGGACTTTAAGGCTTCGGTAGATTTAGCTACAGCTATTATTCGTGATATGACTCAAGAGAAGTTAGATAGCTTCAAGCTCTTATAGTTGATAAGAAGATAAATGTTTAAGTGCAATGCTTAGCATTTATCTTTTTTATGTCTTATAACTATTGACTACCAAAAAATATAGTAGAAAAAATAATGCTTTTTTTGTTAATATTTTCTAGGAATTATAAAACGTAATATTGAAGGGAAACACAAAAATGTCAAAAACAATCTATCTTATCCGCCATGGCCAGACCTTATTTAACTTGCATCATAAAACTCAAGGGCGCGTAGATTCTCCATTAACTGATTTAGGAATTCGTCAAGCTCAAGCTACCAGAGATTACTTTAAAGATAATGGAATTAGCTTTGATAAAGCATTTTGTTCTACGCAAGAGAGAGCTAGCGATACTCTTGAGATTATTACTAATAATCAGATGACTTATGAGCGATTGAAGGATCTACGTGAGAAGTCGTACGGTATTTATGAAGGACAAGACGAATATACCTTGCCTTGGAACAGGGGACTATCTCGCAATACTGATCCATCAATGGAAGCAGATGATGACGTAGTAAAGAGAATGGAAAAGGCAATCGAGTATATTCTCACTAAGATGGAAGATGGTGAGAGTGCAATTGTAGTTGGTCATGGTGACATTCTTGCTCAATATGCAAGACAGCATAATAAGCGTGTCCAGTTTAAAATGTTTAAAAATTGTGCGGTAGCTAAAATGAAAGCAGAAAACGGTAGTGTTGAAATGATGAATTATGTTTGGCCAGCAGTAAATATTTTATAATTAAAAAACAGGCTCCATGTATAGGATTGGAGGCTGCTTTTTTCTATACGAGTTTTCACAGCTAAGTTACATTATTACATTAATGTAACAAAAACCATAAATGTTACAAGCATGTAACAAAACGGCGCAATTCCTTAATCTTAAAACTTGTTTGTGTTACTTGTGTGCAATATTAGGCCAGTAATATATAGCTTGTCACTTGAAGCAAGACACAAGAAAAATTTTATATTAATTAGACGAAAAAAACTTGCTTCGGAATTCGATTTATTTTTTAAAGGAGACTTTTATTTTGAAGAATTATAAATCCATCAATTTTAAATCTGTCCTCACTAAAACTTTTATGGCTGCAGGTATTGCAGCAACTGGTCTTACTGTAGCTAACATGAACACTAACAAGGCTCAAGCTGCCGTAACTTCACAAGACCCATCTGTTGTTACTATCAAGGCAGCTAGCGTAGTAGTTAGAAGAAGTGCTTCTGACTATGCAGCAACTAATGGTCAGGTATTAAACCGCGCAACTTCATGGAAGGTTATCGACGCAACTAACGATGCATATGGCCAAAGATGGTACGACTTAGGTAAGAACCAATGGGTCAAGGCTTCAGATACTGTTGCTGGTTACCATACTGTAGCTGCATACAGCGCATCAACTTCAACTAACACAACTAACACTTCCTCTGTAGCAACTACTTCAAATAACAGCTACAATTACAACAATAATTCAAATAGTTACTCATCATACAGCTACTCAACTCCTAAGAGTAATTACACTAGTGTAACTACTACTGTTACCTCAACTTCAAGCTACACTTCAACTGCATCTGGTTCAGAAGCAGCAGCTAAGGCTTGGATTGCTAACAGAGAATCTGGTGGTTCATACTCAGCAACTAATGGTCAATACATTGGTAAGTATCAATTATCTGCAGCTTACTTGAATGGTGATTACTCAGCAGCTAACCAAGAGCGTGTTGCCGACAACTACGTAAAATCCCGTTACGGTTCATGGTCAGCAGCTAAGAGCTTCTGGCTAGCTAATGGTTGGTACTAAGATTCACTAATTGCTCCAAAATTCGATTTATTCTAGTTTAAAATTCGTGTTAAGAATCGTCCTATATTAGGGACGGTTCTTTTTTTGCAAGGTGAAAAAATCCCCAAATTAAAAGACGCTAGGAATTTTGCTTCTTCCTTAGCGTCCTTTGTTCTTTAATGGGATAATTCTTTAATCATATGGTCATAATTACGAGTACCAATGATCATGGTATTCTTAACTTTAAATCCCTTGTGAAGGTATAATTGCTGGGCACGTGGATTCTCTTGGTCAACATTTAGACTAAGTATCTTGTAGCCTTTTTGCTTAGCTACCTTTTCAGCTTCGTCTAATAACTTGCTGGCATATCCCTGTCCCCAGTAGTCGGGGTGGACTGCTAGGGCATCAATGTACCATTCATGTGGCCATGCTTCTTGGTCGGTAAATATTTCAGTAGAAATTGGTAAATCAACCTTAGCATAAGCATGACGTAAGACAACGTCGATAATTTTTTGATCATGGTAGGGATACATATCAAGAATAGCGGTGATTTTTTGACTGCTATTTTCAGCTACCCAAATTCGCCGATATGAATAGCGATAATCTTCTGATATAAATCCCAGCTTCATTAGATTGTAGAATTGATCTTCAGGCAGGGATTCAATTGATTTCATCTGCATTTCGTCAAAAATCTGTTTAAGAATGGGATATACAAATGGAAAATCTGCTTTTTTGGCTTTTCTAATCATTTTTACCTACTTTCTATTCTTATGACTAAGAATACCACACAAAAAAAGAGAGTTTCAATTCCGAAACTCTCCATGATGTTAAGTATGAATTAATGTTTAGTACCAACCGTGACGGATCCAGAAGTTCTTAGCATTAACCCATGAACCGTAACGAGATTTAACGTAGTTATTAGCAACACGTTCTTGGTTAGCAGGTGAGTAGTCGCCGTGTAAGTAAGCGGAGCTTAATTGATACTTACCAATGTATTGACCATTGCGGGCGTAGTAATTGTTACCTGATTCACGCATTGCAATCCAAGCTTTAGCTGCTGCTTCAGCACTAGTAGGTGCTTGAGAAACGGCTTTTTTGCTCTTTTTTGCTTTCTTCTTAGTAGTCTTTTGGGCTTTTTTAGCAGCTGAGGTTAAATTACCCATAATAGTATCATCAGCTTTGATCCATTGGTTTTCACCAATTTTGAACCACATATGTCCTTCAGCATCAACAGCTGAACTAGTATAGTTGTAGTGAGCACCATACATAGCAGTGTGACCTGTGAAAGAACCCTTGTAGTAAGAAGTCCAAATCTTAGCACCGGCTTTTGAATCGACAGTGATCTTCTTAGTCTTTAATGTAGTTGCAGCATCTGCAGTATGTGCAGGAGTAGTTGTGTTAATAGCTACAACACCAGTGAATGCAAGAGCAGCACCAGCAGTTAATTTAATTAAGATTGATTTGAACTTATTCAAAGTTAATTCTCCTCGTAGATTTTTAAGTTAATAATTAATATTAATAAATTGTTGTTCGTAATCGACAAGCTTAATAATACGAGGTGATTGTTGCAGTTCTGTTACAGAATAAAGACTATCAGGTTATAAAGCTGTGAAAATAGGGTCATTTTTTGTAATAAAGTCAAATTTTAAGCGAAATCTGCTAAAATTTGAGCAAAATTGGGGTAATTCCCTTCTTGCGGAACCACGTGAAACTTATCTTTAGTGATATGAAACAGTTTAGTTGTTAGATAAGGGTGACCAATTTCATTTAGCATATCAATATCTTCAATTAATCCACCAAATGCAATGCAGTCTTTTAAGTCAATTGCAAAGTAATCAGCCATAATTTTGACAGCTTTTAAGCGTGAAACGTCAGGTGCTAAGATGTCTAAAGTTTCGTTATTGAAGAATACTGTAGTGAGATTATCTAATTGGAAAGCTTCTTTTTGAACTTTAAGTAAATCAGCATGATTACCAATAATGGAAATTTTGTGGACGCCTTTAAGTTCTTTAAGATGTTCAATTGTAGTAGGGAAAGGTTTAACTTGTAGATAAGCACTCAATTTTTTGATTATTGGATTATCATTGTCTTGAGTTAGCCAATTGTAGCCACTATAGATATTCCAGATTAAGTTAGGATATTTTTCTACTATATTACAGATCTTAATTGCAGTATCAACTTGCATGAATTGAGAATTAAGCACTTGTCCCATTTCATCGAGGACAAGTGCACCATTATAGGCAATGAGCGGAGAAGCGGTTGTAATTTTTTCAATTACGTTCAACATTGCCTTTGGCATCCTATTAGACACTGGTATGAATAAGTTGCCATGAATAATTTGCTTTCTAATTGCTAAAATTGTTTCATTATTCAATGAATAGTCAGGACTAACTAACGTATCATCAATTTCACTAAAAATAAGTCTAGGATTTGTCATAAAAAGCCTCTTTTCTGATGAAAATTATAGCAAAAAACAAAAAATTAAAAAAAGTTTATTTTTTTGTTGACAAGATATCCAAAAATCAGTATAGTATTAATTGTTGATTGGCTAAGTCAATCAAATGGTAATTAAGTTGAACAACAAGTAAAAGTTCAATGAATTGGGTTATAGCCAAGTGGTAAGGCAATGGTTTTTGGTACCATCATGCGCTGGTTCGAATCCAGCTAACCCAATAAGACAAGTCAGGTCGTATGACCTGACTTTTTTTATATATTTTTTAAGTTTTCGACCTGAATCAATACTATAATTAATTGAAGTAAGAATTGTAATGTTATGGAGTAAATAAAATGGTACAAGTTGAATTAACACGTTTTAGAATCAAAAAAGGTAAAGAAAAATTAGCTCAAGAGTGGATGGATTTTTTAAATAGTCATCTTGATGAAACTATAGCTACTATGGCTAATGAAAAAATGTATGTTGAAAGTGTTTTTAAGGAAGAATCATCTGATGGGTATACATATTTTTATTGGTATTCAGTTCAGGGTAAGAATGGTACAGCAGTAGAGGATTCAAATAATTATATCGACCAAAAACATCTAGAATACTGGGATAAGTGTATTGATGAAAGCTATAAGCCAGTTAATATGACAATAGAAGAAAATTTAATTGCTCCAAAAATTAATGACCTTATACAAAAAGATAACTAAATGTTTGCTCGATAAAACTTCATTTTTGTTTTAGTAAGTATAGAGTTAAGATAAAGCAAGAATTTAAATAATAGAAAGGACTTCAATTATGAGAAAAGTTGCAATTATCGGTTTAGGACATGTTGGCGCTACAGTTGCCTATACCTTATTCACTCATGGAATAGCAGATACCTTACTTTTACTTGATAAAAATCAAGCTAAGGTAGAAGCTGAATATAATGACTTGCGTGATACCTTGGCTAGAAACGATTACCATGTTAATGTCTTAATGCAAGATTGGGACAAGTTAAAAGAGATGGATGTTGTAGTTACAGCATTTGGTGATATTGCGGCAACTGTGAAAACCGGTGACCGATTTGGTGAATTTGAAATAAATGCTAAGAATGCTAAAGAAGTTGGACAAAGAATTAAAGACACCGGCTTTAATGGTATTTTGATTAATATTTCTAATCCTTGTGATGCTATTTCAACTATTTTACAAGAAACTAGTGGCTTATCTAAAAAGCACGTCTTCGGTACAGGCACGTTCTTAGATACCGCAAGAATGCAACGTATTGTCGGCGAGAAGCTAAATGAAGATCCACGTAATGTTGAAGGCTTTGTCTTAGGAGAACATGGTGCATCTCAATTTACGGCTTGGTCTACGGTGCGCGTGAATGGTCGTAGTGCTGATGAATTATTTAATAAGGATGAAGAATCTGAATTGAGTGCCCAACCTAACAAAAACTCAATGAAAGTTGCCTTTGGTAAGGGCTATACATCTTATGCAATCGCGACTTGTGGTGTGAGATTGGTTCAAGCTGTTTTTAGTGATGCTAGATTATTTGCGCCAACTTCAGTTTATGTCGATGAAGTTGGAACTTATATTGGCTATCCTGCAATTATTGGTAAGGACGGAGTTGAAGAAGTAGTTAAATTGAATTTAACCGATGAAGAAGATCAGAAGCTTCAAGATTCAGCTAATATTATTAAAAAACATATTGCACAATTGAACTAAGAATAAATAATCTTACTATATTAGACGGTTTCAACAGAAGCCGGCTATTTTTTTATTCTTGAATATGATATAAAATAACTTTTAGTATACTGATAGTTATGATTAATAATTGTGAGGAAGTTATGCAAAGAGAAAAAAGCTTTTTTTATTTAGGTTTTATAGAGAATAGTAAAGAATTTAGATATTTAAATAAGAGTAGAACAAATGATTTGTACCGAGAAATATTTATAGGTACGCAGAATAATAAGTCTGTTAAAGAAAATTATGAAATTGGTGGACAAAATCAAAATATTGCTTCGACTGTTGGTAATTTACTAGCCGAAGTAATCATACATTTATATGATGTTGACAATCGTATTAAAGCTGGTATAAATTCTAAAAAGAAAAAAGTAAAGGAGGGTTATTCTTATCAAAGTTGGAAACATTTAAATGCAAGTGAGCGAATAGATTATTTAGAATACCTTAAGTTATATGATGTTACGATTATTAATATGCTAAATAGCCTGCGTGAAGATCGTAATGGACAGCATGATCCTGATCGTCGAGAAGCTGCAACTGACCAAGTGGTAGATCAAGATTTAGAAGATTTCCATGATGTTTTGGCCTATTTTTATAATTATTATGAAGTAAAAAATGGCGATGCAGAATCATTTTTTAATCCACGTTTGCAAAGTAAGGCATACGTAAAAGGAAAAATAAATAGTCTGGTACCTCTAAAATTTGATTTAGCTTGGCATGGTAAAAAAGAAGAAACAACTGAAGAAAAAGATCAGTATGTTATTCCTGAAAAGCCAATAGAAACGGATTTAATTTTTGATAAGAAAAAATCAGATAGTGGCGATAGCAAACAAAAGCGTCCTGAAAAAGAAGTAAAGGGTAAAAAGGATACTGAGCCGATATTTACTAACAAGGAAAAATTAAAATCAGTTGTAAATAGTACAAAAAATGCACTTAAAAAGATAGACCCCAAAAAAGTTTGGACTTATGCTAAAGTAGCCATTGGTGTAGGGGTTGCATTATTAATTCTTTCAGGTGCAATTTCTACTATTTCAGGTGTAGTTCATTCCCTTTTTCCTGGTAATAATGACATAGGTACTGAAGAGGTTAATGATAATTCAGATTCTGAAACTAGCACAACTACTTCTAATACATCAGACTCTAAATCTAATTCTAAAGAAAGATTTAATCCTGCAATTTTCCAGTTTTATTTGGCAGGATATGATGTTGACATTTACAAAAATGGGCAAAAAACTAAGGATGTGGGGGAACCACGTATTCATAAAGGATATACAGAAGAAGATTACATTGTTTCTTCTAATTTAAGTAATCATGTGGTAGTTGTCTCCAGAAATAGTAGAGCTCAAGAGATAGCTAAAGATAAAGAATTATTTAAGCAAACATATGAAAAACAGAAAAAAGAGGGAGTGTCTGGATATCTCTATGATCCTGACAAGAATGAGCTGACCTTAAAGCTTCATGATATTGACTATTACGTAACTGATTCTGGATATATAAATGTAGATAAAAATTTAAAATTGAATAAGAGAGGTGAACAAAAAATACAGAGTGTATTTAATAATCCACGCAATGGTACTAAGGGATTAGTTATTAATAAAAATAATAATCAAAAAATAACTTTGACAAATGAAGATTTTATCAACGCAGGTAGTGATAATTATCGTGTGGTTTATGACTTTCATTTTGAGTTGGATTCAACTTATGTTGCTTGGTCTTAAATATTAACATTACTATTTTGAAAAAAATTTATTTTTTTCAAAAATATCCTTGCATTTTTTAGTCATCTTCGATATTATAATTAAGTAATCTTTCGGAGGCCTAGCGAAGTGGCTAAACGCGGCGGTCTGTAAAACCGCTCTCTCTGAGTTCGGTGGTTCGAATCCACTGGCCTCCATTGCTGGATTATTCCAGCTGGTAATTAGTTGAACAACAAGTAAAAGTTCAATGAATTGGGTTATAGCCAAGTGGTAAGGCAATGGTTTTTGGTACCATCATGCGCTGGTTCGAATCCAGCTAACCCAATTTTCTTATTTTAAGAAACCCAACCCTTGAAAAAACGTCTTCAATTGAAGACGTTTTTTTGTATCTAATTCAAAATCTTAAAAATCAGCTTCAACTTCTCCATCCCAAGTTATCATGCCACCGACAACATTAGTAACGTCTTGGTAGCCTTGTTCAGTAAGATAGTGACAGAATTGTCCCGAACGGTTACCAGAGCGACAGATGAAATAGTATTTTTCATTCTTGGGTAAGTCGAATTCGGCTACTTTTTCTAGTGGAAAGTTAGAACTTTCAGGTACATGACCTGCACTATATTCAATTGGTTCTCTTACATCGAAGAGCTTGACTTCAGGATTTTGAATTAGAATTTTTTGTAATTGAGTAGTTGAAATTTCTTTCATAAATTACCTCCGTATCTAATTAAAGCAAAAAATGCTACGAGGTAGTAGAATATATTCTTGAAAAAATAGAAAGGACACGATTTTAGTGACAAAACTTGTTAAAGTTGGCGCCCGTGGTGACGGAATTGAATGGAAGTATGCCTTAAAGAATGTTCAAGCTGATGATGTGTTACTTTTGGAACCTGGATATTATAAATTAGAGCAGGGGATGCAAGTTTGCGATTTAACAATTAAAGGGACCGGTAGTAGCCCCGAAGATACTATTATTGATGGAAATTTTATCTTGGGTGGTGATTGTAATTTCTTTACTATGGAGAATCTTTGCTTAGAAACAAAAAGCAATTATAATCCTTTATTTGTTGAAAATAGTGCTGATACTTACCTAACTTTAAGAAATGTTGTCTTAGATGGTGGCGTTGATAATACTGCTGCAATTGCAGTAAATGGTCAATGTACATTAGAGCTATTTTCAGTGAAGGTATTGGGAGCAAGTATATCTCTTTTTGCTAGCGCTAATTTCAGAATGACAATGAATGATTGCTTAGTCGACTATAATTCTGAAAAGTATTCGGCAATTGGAATTCAGGGCAAGGGAACAGCGATAATTTCTAATTCAATTATCAAGGGCAGTCTTAGTACTTATAGTAATTCCAATTGTGAAGTAGACTTAAATAACTCTGAAGTAACAATTGGCTTAATACATGGTCAGACCTGGATGAATATGTTAAATTCAAAAATTACTAGTGACAGTGATTCGAGCTTTTATATTTCAGAAGATTCATGGGTAAATATCGTTAATTGCAGTTTTGCAGGTGGGGTCTTCATAGATAAGGAGACGCGAACCATTATGCAAAATTCTAGCTTAGATCGGTTAATCGTATGTGACGATGCTAAGCTAACTATTAACAATAGTACAGTTAATAGTCATGCCGACTTTCAAGATCGGGCTAGTTGTGATGCGACTAGGGTGACATTTTCTAGTGGTGTTAATTTTAAATATTTTATTGCTCTGAATGGGTCAGCTTCGATGCGGGGGCGTGATTTAGTTATTAATGCGGACAATTCGACAATAGCAGTTCAAGATGATGCTAAGGTAATATTAAATATTCTGTCTGATAGTAAACAAGATGTCTTAGAAGTTGAATGTGATAAGAAGGATAATATTAATATTGTTGGCGTTGCTTGGGAAGTAAAGAGTTAATTAGCTGCTTGTCTGAATACATCTTTACCAACTAGACCAATTTATTTATAATATTAATTAGACTAGTTAACTGAACCCAGGAGGCACTTAATTATGCAAGAACCAATGTATATAAAAATTCATAATCAGATTAAACGTGATATTGAAAATAAAAAGTATGTTGTCGGTCAACGAATTCCTGCAGAGCGCCAACTGGCTGTGAAGTTTAATGTATCGCGTATGACACTGCGTCAGGCAATTAAGACACTTGAGGATGAAGGAATCTTAGAGAGAAGGCTAGGCAGCGGCACTTATGTTGCCAGCCAAAAAGTACAAGAAAAAATGTCTGGTGTAATGAGCTTTACTGATATTACTCGCTCTAATGGTCAGGTCCCATCAAGTAACTTAATATCTTATCGGATAACTAAGCCATCACTATCAGAAAAAGAAAAGCTCAATATCCAAGCAGATGATGATGTTTTAAGAATGGAGCGTGTCCGTTCAGCTGATGGCATTCCTATTTGTTATGAAGTAGCAGCTATACCATATAATCTAGTAAAAGACTTTTCAAAAGAAGAAATATCTACTAGTCTGTATGATACTTTAAAGAAGAAAGGCGGCTATGAAATTGGCAATGTAACTGAAAATATCGGTGCTTCAATTGCTAATGAAAATGATGCCCGTTTGCTCTCAGTCAGAAAGGGCGAAGCATTAGTAACTCGTCGCCAAGTAACTGAACTTAGCGATGGTAGACCCTTTGAATATGTACGAGCTTTCTATGTAGCTGAAAGATTTGAATTTACATTTGCAAAATAATAAGCTAGGTCGTTGTGACCTAGCTTATTTATTTAAGATCTTTTTTAATTTTAGTAGTTGAGATGCCGGGAGTTCGTGGTAAGTAGATTACGTTGCAATAAGGCTTAAGAAAGTCAAACTGCCCCTTCCAATCATCTCCCATGACAAAGGTATCGACACCGTATTTTTGAATATCATGGACTTTTTGATCCCAGTCTTTTTCAGGGATGACTTCGTCTACATATTTAATTGCTTCTAAAATATATTTACGTTCATCATAGCTATTATAAGCTTCTTTGTGTTTTTTGAATTCGTTAAATTCATCGGTCGATAAGCCGACAATTAGGTAGTCGCCTAGCTCTTTAGCACGCTTAAGTAAGCGCACATGACCATAGTGAAGCAAGTCGAAAGTCCCATAAGTAATAACTTTTTTCATAATTTTCTCCTTAATGTTACCTGTATTTTATCAAAAATGACGCATCTGTTAAAATATAATAGTTAATTAACAGTGACACTTGACATTGAGTTTAAAAATTTGAGTAATAAAAATGAATAAAGTAAAAGTATTAGGAATTGATTTTGATAATTATTCTTTGTCAGAATTTAAAAATGAATTTATTAGTCGTTTAAATAATCATCTCTCAACTATGATTGTAACTGCTAATCCAGAGATCGTAATGGCAGCTAACCAAGACCATGAGTTTATGGAAATTATCCAGCGTGATGCAGATTATGTGACTGCCGATGGAATTGGTATTGTTTTAGCAGGAAAGATGCAAAACACCCCAATTGCTGAAAGAGTAACAGGATATGACTTGTTTACTTGGTTTTTGCATGTGGCAAATTTAAGAGGGATGAAGGTTTATCTAATTGGTGCTAAGCCTGAAGTGATTACGGCCACTGAAGCAAGAATTGCTCAAGACTATCCCAATATTAAGGTGGTTGGTGCCCAAGATGGCTATTTTAAAGATGATTTAAATACTGTTGCCCAAAAGATTGAACTTACTAAACCTGATATGGTTTTTGCGGCGATAGGCTTTCCAAGGCAGGAGAAATTGATTGCTATTATGAGAAGGGATAACTTACCAGCAATGATGATGGGAGTTGGGGGGAGTTTTGATGTTTTTTCAGGTAAGGTAAAGCGTGCCCCTGAACTTTTTCAAAAGTCGCATTTAGAATGGTTTTACCGCTTGATTACCAATCCAACTCGTCTTAAGCGGATGATGGTATTACCGAAGTTCGTTATTGAAGTAAAGAAAAATAAAAAGAGGTAAAAGATGAAGATTCTCCACATTAATGCAGGTCTAGAAAAGGGCGGCGGATTATTTCATATTGTCAATCTGTTAAGTGAAGCAAAAAAAGAAGGCCAAGACTTCGAATTGTTGACTTTAGCGGATGGTCCCGTAAGCCAAGCTGCTAGAAAAGCGGGAATTAAGACTTATGTTTTAAATGCCAATAGTCGCTATGACTTAAAGGCTTTGAGTAAGTTAGTTAAATTCATTAATCAAGGACACTATGATATTGTCCATACTCATGGCGCCCGTGCTAACTTGTATGTTTCATTAATTAAGAAGAGGATTAAGTCTAAGTGGTTGATTACTGTTCATTCAGACCCTCTAAAAGATTTTGAAGGAAGGGGGATATTGGGTAATATATTTACTAAATTAAATTTACAAGCTCTAAAAAATGCAGACGGCATATTAGCTATTACCCAGAACTTTGCGGATATTTTAACTGAAAAGGTCGGTATTAAAAAGACGAAAATCTATGTAATTTACAATGGTATCTTCTTCAATGATAATATTGAAATCCCTAGCAAATATGCCCATCCTTACTTTAATGTTATTAATGTTGCTAGATCAGAGAAAGTAAAGGGACAAGACTTATTACTAAAGGCAATTCAAAGCTTAAATAATTCGAATTTGCGCCTGCACTTAGTTGGTGACGGCAGTCAGCTTAATAAGCTCAAGGCGCTAGCTAGAGATTTAGGAATTAGTCGGCAAGTAACTTTTCATGGATTTTTGGATCATAAGCAGATTCGTGAATTATATAGGAAGATGGATCTAGCTGCTTTAACATCTTATTCAGAGAGTTTTCCGCTGGTTTTGCTGGAAGCTAGTGATAATTTAGTACCAATTCTTTCAACTGATGTTGGCGATATTGAAAAAATGATCCCAAATGATGATTATGGTTTTGTAGCTGAAATTGGCAACTTAGATTCAATCACTAGACAGCTTGAAAAGGCAGTTGCTAAGTCGAAGTTAGAATTAGCAGAAATGGCTAAAAGAGAAAAAGAATACTTAGCTAGAACATTTTCAATGAAAAATCAATTGCTGGTAGTAACTAATTATTACAAATCAATCTTAGGCGATAATTATGGTGACTAAGCGTAGAAATTTAAATTTTTTGTTAATTTGGCTCAGTATTGCGCCCATTTATTTGCAGTTTGTGAATCTTTTTTGGGGAGAATCAAGTTTAAATTTTAGTCTAAATACTTTTTATGCCTTGGTGTTAGTTCTAGCCTTGACAACAAGTAATATAGAGGATATTGACCAGTGGTTTTTAGAGAAAGCTACGACCTGGCTGAGTGTTAACTTGTGGCTGTTGAATTTAATAGATCTGAGTGGCTGGTTGAGCATTAAGACGCCAGAGTTAATTTATCAGTTGGGGATATTGACCACGAGTGCTAGTCTGTATTTTTTAGAAAGGCACTTCACTTTAAAGAATATTTTATTAATCGCCATTAACTTAAATTGTTTGGCTTATGTATTCCCACCGGCTGGTGCTTGGGGATTATTGATTACCTCATTAATTATGCTCTCGCTGTACTTAGAGAGATTTGCAATTACTTTTAGCGAGCAGTTTCGGCTAAGTTTATTGATTGTATACTTGACTGTAACCTTATGTGCCATAACATGGGTAACACTTGAATGGCCATTATTTCTATTTGACAATGTTGCCTGGCAAATAGAAGCACTAGCCCTGCCGGTTATTCTTGTTTTAGCCTGGTTAGCTTGTAAGATGCAGGAGCGAATTATTGCAACGATTCACTTATTTTTTGCAATTGGATATTTTACTTTAATTAGTGAAATGGTGATTTTCATTGGTCAACCAAGAAGCTTAAATATTGCTTTTTTAGCTTTTTGTCTGGTGATTTATATTAATTTATTTAATATTTTTGGCTCGGTTTATTTGGATAGCAGCCATCGCAAGATTTCAGTTATTATTCCAACCCATAATGATGAAAAAACTATCGTTAAAGCACTACAGTCAATTAGGATACAGAGCTATCAAGATTGGGAAGTAGTCGTTGTTGATGACGGCTCTAGCGATAAGACACTGACATATCTTAGACGCTATTTAAAATATAACAGCATGCCAGTTAAATGTTTCTCTGTTAAGCATCATGGGCGCTTGAATGCAGTAAGATATGGGCTAAAGTATATTAGCGGTGATATTTGCCATATTCTTGATCCTAAGGATGCGCTATATGATCATAACGTCTTTTATCGGGCAATGACCAATCTGTGCGGTGAGAAGTGTGACGGGATCTTTGTTGGTATCCAGCAAGAGAATCGGCTAGGAAGGATCCATGAGATTCTTCGTCCGCCAGCCTACTATGATAGTTGGGCTACAGTAGTTAAATTAGCCTTAACAGGAGGTAAGGACATCTTTGTACCATATATTTATTGGCGAAGGGATATTTTTGAAACTACAGTTAAGAAAAACTATCTAATTAATAATCTTCCGGCTTGGTATAATGTTAACAATAATCTTGGGTTAAGGATGGCTAATGCTAACTTTGTTGGTTTAAAATGTGGCATTAAGACGAGATTAGATTTAGAACCAAACCTAGTTAACTTATCAGGACAATTGCGAACTCTACATCATGTATTAGCTAACTTTAAGATTAATTCATTTAATAGCCAAGCACGTATTTATCAATTCTTGAGGCAGATGCATTTATCTAGTATGGGGATAATATTTTTTAAGATGGGTAGAACTAAGTTAAAAAATATCACCCCTAAGTTAATTGCTAAGTCGAATCAAAGCCATCCTTATTTGACTGCAATTGCTAAATTCGCTCAAAATTATGATCCTGAAAAGGCAATTACAATTTCATTGCCTGCCAAACTAAAGTTATACGACGGTAGTGATATGGAAGATTTTGAAAAAGACTTTGACAAAAATAGACTTGATACATTTTATCTGGATTTTATGCAATATTTAAAGCAAGGACCAGGAATAATGCAAGTAGCACCAAGTCAAAAGAAAAGATTAGCTAGAATTTTAGAATTTTTTACGATTAAAGATTATATAACAATAGAGGAAAAAAGATGATACCAAAAATTATTCATTATGTCTGGGTAGGCGGTAACCCTAAGCCTAAAAGTATCCAAACTTGTATGAAAACATGGCAAAAACACTTAAAAGATTACAAAATTATTGAATGGAACGAGACCAATTTCGATATTCATGAGAACAAGTATGTTGAACAAGCTTATCAAGCTAAAAAATGGGCCTTTGTGTCTGATTATATTCGTGCTAAGGCGATTTATGAATATGGCGGAATATATCTAGATACTGATGTATTAGTACTTGATAATTTACATGAATTATTGAAGAATCGGGCTTTTGTCGGTTTTGAAAATAAAGACAATCCCTTTACTGCTGTCTTTGGCGCTGAACCTAAGCATCGCTTAATTAAGGATATGCTTGATTATTATGATGACCGAAACTTTGAATTTGACAAAAATAACCAATTATCCGGTGTTAATACAGTCTCTGTTTCAGAAATTTTAAAGCAAAAATATGGTGCTAAACCTAACAATCAAGAGCAGTGGCTGCCATACGGAATCCACGTTTATCCTGATGGAGTGTTGTGCAATCCTTCAAAAAATTCTAAGACAATCCATATCTTTACTGGAACTTGGATGGAAGGTCAAAAGCCCCTAAAAAGAAAGATTGTAACTAAGTTAAAATTGCATATAAAAACGCCATTTGAAGCCGGCCTATATGCTAGATTAATTAGGTAATTGCTATCTGAATAAGTTTGACTATAATAGAGACAAACAATTATAAAAAAAGTTATATTAGTGAGGAACAATGTTAAATAAACAAATTGACCAAGACGATTCCTTGGTTTTGCATACGGATTTATATGAAATCAACATGATGTACACTTATTTCAAAGAAGGAATAAGTGAAAGAAATGCCGTTTTTGAACTATTTTTTAGAAAAGAACCTTTTGGTAATGGTTATGCAGTTAATGCTGGCTTAAGCCGAGTAATTGATTACCTAAGTAATTTGCATTTCACAGAAAGCGACCTGCAATATCTGCAAGAGCAAGAAGGATATGATGATGACTTTATTGATTATCTTCGCAACTTTAAGCTTAAGTTAACTGTTCGTAGTGCTCTAGAGGGTGAATTGGTCTTTGCTAATGAACCAATTGTTCAAGTAGAAGGCCCACTTGCCCAGTGTCAAATTGTAGAAACAGCACTCTTGAATATCATCAACTTCCAAACCTTAATTGCAACTAAAGCAGCTAGAATTAAGGTTGCAGTTGGTGGTGACGGTTTACTGGAATTTGGTACGCGGAGGGCCCAAGATACTGATGCCGCTATTTGGGGTGCCCGGGCTGCTTATATTGGTGGCTTTGATGCGACTAGTAATGTTAGAGCTGGTAAGTTATTTAAAATTCCAATTGCCGGCACTCATGCTCATGCCCTAGTGCAAGCCTATAATGATGAATATAAGGCCTTTAAAGCTTATGCGGAAACTCATAAGAATTGTGTCTTTTTGGTGGATACTTATGATACTTTGCGTAGCGGCGTTCCTACTGCTATTAAAGTCGCTAAGGAAATGGGCGACAAGATTAACTTCCAAGGAGTCCGCATTGACTCAGGGGATATGGCTTATATTTCCAAAAAAGTCCGCAAACAATTAGATGATGCGGGATTCCCAAATGCGAAGATTTTTGCTTCTAATGATTTAGATGAAAAGACCATCCAAAACTTAAAGATGCAAGATGCTAAAATCGATGTCTGGGGTGTAGGTACTAAATTAATTACTGCCTTTGACCAGCCTGCTTTAGGTGGTGTTTATAAGCTAGTATCAATTGAAGATGAAAATGGCATCATGCAAGATACGCTTAAGATTTCTTCAAATGCAGTTAAAGTTTCTACACCTGGTAAAAAGCAAGTTTGGCGTATTTCTGCTAATGCAGCTAAGAAAAATGAAGGTGATTGGGTTTCAAACTATGATGAAGATCCAAGAAAATTCGATGCCTTGTTTATGTTTCACCCGCAATATACCTACATTAATAAGGTAGTTACGAACTTTACTGCTAGACCACTACTTCAAACTATTTTTGAAAATGGTAAACTTATTTATAACGAACCTAGTCTTCAAGAAATTAAAGACTTTACGGCTAATAACTTAGATGGCTTGTGGGATGAATACAAGCGTGCCTTGAATCCACAAGACTATCCAGTAGATCTGTCGCAAAAGCTTTATGATCATAAAGTGAACTTGATCAATAGTATTCGTTCAAAGATTGTTAAGAGAGGTTACTAAAATGCGTCCATTACAAGAAAAGATCATTGCCTATGAGCATGTTTTACCAGAAATTGATCCTAAAGAAGAAATTCGTAAATCAATTGATTTTTTGAAGGACTATTTAAAGCAAAATCCTTTTTTAAAGAGTTATGTCTTAGGAATTTCTGGTGGGCAAGATTCTACCTTAACTGGTAAATTAGCTCAAATGGCAATTGAAGAAATGCGCCAAGAAACTGGCGATAATTCTTACCAATTTATCGCTGTACGTTTGCCATACGATGTGCAAGCAGATGCTAGCGATGCAGCAGATGCAATTGCTTTTCAAAAGCCTGACCAAGATTTAATTGTTAATATTAAAGAGCCGGTTGATGCTATGGTTAAAGTTGTTGAAGCAACTGGTCAAAAAATTACAGACTTTAACAAGGGTAATATTAAGGCACGTCAGAGAATGGTTGTTCAATACGCAATTGCAGGTGCTAATCATGGTGCTGTAATTGGGACTGACCATGCCGCAGAAAACTTTTCTGGTTTTTATACTAAGTATGGTGATGGTGCAGCTGATATTACACCATTGTTCCGTTTAGATAAGCGCCAAGGTAAGGCTATGCTTAAGGAATTAGGCTGCCCAGAGCACTTATACTTAAAGGCACCAACCGCTGACTTAGAAGAAGATCAACCAGATCTTCCAGATGAAGTAGCACTTGGTGTAACTTACCAAGAAATTGACGATTATCTAGAAGGTAAACAAGTAAGTGAAAAGGCAGCTGAACAAATTGAAAAATTGTGGAAGAAGAGCGAGCATAAACGTCACTTACCAGTAACTATTTTTGATACATTTTATAAAAAATAATTTAACTTGCTAATTTTTGCATAAATTTTATAATAGAGTATGCAATAAGGGAGTAACGGCAAGTAATTGCGATAAGTTCAACAACCGAGAATTAATGTTCTCTGGGCTTATCTTAATATGTGAGACTTATGGCCAGTAATGGACATAGGTCTTTTTTTATTACAGGAGGAGAAATTGCTTACGAAATATTATGATCAGACGATGCCTGAAGTTGAGCAGGAATTAAAGACTTCCCTCAAAACAGGCTTATCGAAGCAAGAAGCTAAAAGACGTTTAGAAGAATACGGTCCTAATTCTTTAGCAGCTAAGAAAAAACGTAGTTTATTTATGAAGTTCATCGATCAGTTTAAAGACTTCATGATTATTGTGTTGATAGTAGCTGCTATCTTGTCGGGTGTTGTTGCACAGGAATGGACCGATGCAGCAATTATTATGATTGTTGTGTTAATCAATGCAATCTTAGGCGTAGTCCAAGAAGCCAAGTCTGAGGCAGCTATTGATGCATTAAAAGAAATGTCAACTCCAGTAGCCCATGTGCGACGAGATGGTGAAGTTCTGCAAGTTCCTAGTACTGAGATTGTACCAGGAGATGTGGTCTTGCTTGAGGCAGGTGATGTTGTTCCTGCTGATATGCGTTTAGGATTGGCAGCTAGCTTGAAGATTGAAGAATCAGCCTTAACTGGTGAATCAGTCCCTGTTGAAAAGTCAACAGACATTCCTGAAGGAGATGACATTGCCTTAGGCGATCGGGTAAACATGGCTTATTCAAATACTAATGTAACCTATGGTCGTGGTGAGGGAATTGTTACTGCTACTGGTATGAATACTGAAGTTGGTAAGATTGCCACAATGCTAAATGAAGCAGATGAAACAGATACTCCCCTAAAGCAAAATCTGAATCAATTAGGTAAAACCCTAACGATTATGATTTTAGCAATCTGTGTAATTGTCTTTATCGTAGGTATTTTTACTAAGCAAGGCAGTGAACCCATGAACAAGCTAATGATTGACATGTTCTTGGTAGCAGTATCATTAGCTGTAGCGGCAATTCCAGAAGGTTTGCCAGCAATTGTAACGATTATTTTAGCCTTGGGTACGCAGACTATGGCTAAGCACAAAGCAATTGTTAGAAAACTTCCAGCCGTTGAAACGTTGGGTGCTACTGATATTATTTGCTCAGATAAGACTGGTACATTAACCCAAAATAGAATGACAGTTGAAAAGATATACTATGATGCAACTGTTCACAGCGATAATGAAGAGATCAATCAAGATAATCCAGCCCTGCTTTCAATGATTTTGGCTAATGATACTAAAATAGAAAACGGCGGTAACTTACTAGGTGATCCTACTGAAACGGCTCTTATTCAATACGCCTTCGACAAAAAAGTTGATGTGCAAAAGCTATTAAGTCAAGATACGCGTTTGCAAGAAGTGCCATTTGACTCAGAGCGTAAATTAATGTCTACGGTTAATAAATATCAAGATGGTAAGTTTTTTGTTGCTGTGAAGGGTGCGCCTGATGAATTACTCAAGCGGGTAACTTCAATTGAAATTAATGGTCAAATATCCCCAATTACCCAAGAACAAAGAGAAGAGATTCTTGCTACCAATCAAGATTTAGCTGAAAACGCATTGCGTGTCTTGGGTCTTGCTTATAAGGTTATCGACAAGCTCTATGATGAGCCAGCTACTGATAATGTTGAACAAGATTTAATCTTTGCCGGGCTTGTGGGGATGATTGACCCTGAACGTCCAGAAGCTAAAGCTGCTGTATTAGAAGCTAAGAATGCTGGTATTAGAACAATTATGATTACTGGTGACCACCAAGTAACGGCTGCAGCAATTGCTAGCCGGCTAGGAATCTTAAATCCTGGTGATAATGATGGTGTCCTTACTGGTGCAGAACTTGATAAGTTATCTGATGATTACTTCATTAAGCATGTTGCTGACTACAGCGTGTATGCTAGAGTATCACCTGAACACAAGGTAAGAATTGTTAAGGCATGGCAAGCAAATGAAAAGATTGTCGCAATGACTGGTGACGGGGTTAATGATGCACCAAGCTTGAAGCAAGCAGATATTGGTATCGGTATGGGAATTACTGGTACCGAAGTATCGAAGGGCGCAGCGGATATGGTTTTAGCTGATGATAACTTTGCCACGATTGTTGAAGCTATTAAGCAGGGACGTAAGGTCTTTGCCAATATTCAAAAGGCAATTCTTTACTTAATGAGTTGTAATGTTGGTGAAGTATTAACTGTCTTTATGATGACTATGCTTGGCTGGGATATCTTAGCACCAGTGCAATTACTTTGGATTAACTTAGTGACTGATACACTTCCGGCAATTGCCTTAGGAGTTGAACCAGTAGAAGATGGAATTATGAAGAAAAAGCCACGTGGCCGCAATTCTAACTTCTTCTCTGGTGGAGTTGCTGGTTCTATTATTTACCAAGGTATCTTGGAGGGATTATTAGTCTTAATTGCATACCAATTCGGGCTTCATGTTGGACCTCATGTTGGTAATGATGCTTTACAACATGGGGATGCCTTAACAATGTCATTTTTAACTTTAGGATTAATTCAATTATTCCATGCCATTAACTCTAAGTTTATTCATAAGTCAATCTTTAGTAATAAGACATTTACCAATAAGTGGTTCAATAAAGCGATCATTGTGTCTGCTGTTATTATGGCTGCAGTTGAGTTACCATTTTTGACTAAGTTGTTTAATGTTACTGAGTTAAATCTTAGTCAATGGCTAGTTGTCTTAGTTGCAGGCTGCTTGATGATTATTATTGTTGAAGTTGTTAAATTCTTCCAAAGAAGAATGAATAGATAATTAGATAGACGAAAAAGAGTTGAATTTAATTTCAACTCTTTTTTTGTATAATAAATAGATGTTAAAAATAATAAAAATGTCGCCTTAGTTATAGGTACTTTTGCTAGAATAAAATAAAAAAGAATGAATTGAGAAACAATGAAAAGTTTATTTTTTAGATGGTATTTAAGTGTAATGAAGTTCTTAGCAGGTTTAATACCAACTAAGAAGAATGCAGCGGTAATCTTAAATGGTGCAGGGAGATCAGGCTCTAATGGCTATATTTTTTATAAATATTTGCAAAAAAATTATCCCAATCTTGATGTAACCTTGGTAGAGCCCTGGCCATCTTCTCACTTGCCTTTTTCTACTTGGAAAAGGATCGGAGCAGCTAAGTATATCTTTACTACACACCAACCCTTTAAGATTAAAAGCAGCCAAATAGATATTGAATTTTGGCATGGAATTCCTTTAAAGAGAATGGGATTGATGGCAAACAATACTTTGCGTAAAGATAATCAACGCAATGAAAGATTGTGGTATACCAGTGCGGATGTCGTTAGCTCAAGTTCTGACTTATACGAGAGTTTGATGAGCGCCTGTATCGCAATCTCTACTGATAAATATCGAAAGCTAGGATTTCCACGTTTAGATGCTTTAAAACAACCAGTTATTTCTAAAGAAGATTTTTTACAAGATTTGTTTAAAAGCTCTGATCCTCAAGCTCAAATTGGAATTTATATGCCGACTTTCCGCTATGAATTGGAAGACAAGTCAATTATGAAAAAAATTGAGGACGGGAATTTTTTTGCTTTTGAAGATTTTGAAGTTGAAAAGTTAAATAATGCCTTGAAAGAAAAGCATCAATACTTAATTGTTAAACTTCATCCCTATGAAATGAAGATGTTTAAAAACTTTGATAGCCAGTTTTCAAATATTGCTTTTATGAATAATGATTACTTATTTGACAATAATTATGATTTATATGAGTTGCTGGGATTGACGGACTTTTTATTGACTGATTTTTCATCAATTTACTTTGATTACTTACACCTCGATAAGCCAATCTTGTTTGTGACCAACTTTTTGAAGCAATATGAAAAGACGCGTGGATTATTGATAGGACCTTATGCAGAAATTGCACCAGGTAAGTGTATCAACTCGCAGACTGAATTGATAGCTGCTTTAGAGAAGATGGATTCTGCAGAAATGAGAGCCAAGCGGCAATATTGGTTAAAGCTGTCTGATTCATTGCCAGAAGATGAAAATTGTCGCCGTGTGTGTGAATTCCTTAAGCTAGATCAGGTGAAGTAATGAAGAAAACTTTCTTAAATATTCTCTATAATGCGGTTTATCAAATCTTTTTAGTTTTAGTACCATTGATTACAGTGCCGTATTTATCACGTGTTTT
Organism: Lactobacillus colini; assembly: GCF_017874575.1. GTDB lineage: Bacteria > Bacillota > Bacilli > Lactobacillales > Lactobacillaceae > Lactobacillus > Lactobacillus colini. The sequence goes on from NZ_JAGGLU010000009.1 coordinate 64,948, forward strand.
GGGACCTGGTAAGTATGGAATTTACAGTAGCGTAAATAATACTGTTCAATTCTTGATGGTATTTTGCATGTTGTCGATTTCTTATATTGGAATGAGGACAATTTCACGGGTTAGAAATACTGATGGCCCAGCAGAATTAACTAGGGCTTTTTGGGGACTATGGTATTTTCAGGCTCTTGCTGGAGCAATTACAATTTTAATTACGATTTTAATTTGTATTATTTTTAGAATTAAATATTGGTGGGAATTACTGCTGATGGTACCATTTTTAATCTCGGCACAGTTTGATATTTCTTGGTTCTTTCAAGGATTGGCAGATTTTGGCCGGGTAGTATTGAAGAATACAGCAGTTAAGTTAGTTAGTGTAGTTTTGATCTTGCTTTTGGTTAAGAATCCCGCTGACTTGTGGAAATATATCTTAATTATGTCTATTTCAACCATGTTAGGTTCGTTTGTCTTTTGGTTTGATATTCATAATTATGTTGGTGGTCCTACTAAGAGCTTTTATCGTTTAAAAGAAACTAGTAAGGCAATTATTACCTTATTAATTCCACAAATTGCGACCCAGATTTATACTTCTTTAGATAAGCCGATTTTGGGGATTTTTCAGAATTCTACTCAAGTTGCTTACTATGACAATTCGCAAAGAATTTCTAATATGATTTTGGGGATTATAACTTCGATCTCGCTGGTTATTATGCCTAAGATGGCCAGTGAAGCTAAAGATACCCAAAAAGTCGTTATGAAAAAGTCCCTTGAAGCAACGACCATGCTAGGTACCTTATTTGCAGTAATTGTAATGGCAAATACCAAGCAGTTTGTGCCTTTTTTCTTTGGTGAGCAGTATATTCCGATGACGCAGTTAATGTTCTTTTTCACATTGACGATTATTATGATTCCAATGGGTGGGGTATTCGCTAACCAATTTGCTTTGGCTAATTCGAGAGATAAGGATTATGCAATTCCGGTAATTATTGGGGCGGTTTCAGAGATAGTTTTGTCTTATTTTTTGGATCAATCATATGGCGCTGCAGGTGCGATGATTGCTATCTTAGTAACTGAGTTTATTGTTTTAATTTTAAGATTATGGATCGTTCGCGATGGCTATGAATTTGGCTATGTTTTTCATGATATACCATATTATTTCTTGATTGGGCTAATTAGCTTCGGTGTAGGGATGGTATGGCCGAATATCATTCATTCAGCCTTTTTAAATATGGCAATAAAGTCAGCTATTATGTTTATTGTATATCTTGCTATTATGCTAATATTTAAGCTAGACTTTAATCAAGACATCATTAAGTTTACAAAGAAGCTTTTAAAAAGATCTTAGATAATAAATGAATCAACAACAATTACAAGAATTGGTCGAACAAATATCATTAAAATATTTTGGGCGACCATTTTTACATCAGGCAAAAATTAATAAACGGATGCGGACAACAGGTGGGCGCTACTTTCTTAGTGACCATCATATTGATATTAATGCGCATTTTTTGGAAGATAAATATCGTAGTGAACTAGTAGGAATAATTAAGCATGAGCTAACTCATTATCATTTGCACTTGCTAAAAAGAGGCTATCAGCACCGCAATCGTGACTTTAAGCAACTATTAGCTAAGGTAGGTGGCAGTCGCTACGCTCCTGATATTGGCTTAAGAAGAATCCAGAAGAAAAATTATCTCTATGAGTGTGTCAATTGTCATCATCATTATGCGCGAGTACGGAAAGTTAACACTCGTAAATATCGCTGTGGAATATGCGGAGGAAAATTACGTTTGAATAGATTGATGAATTAATTTTAGAAAGGGTATTTTGCAGATATATCACTTGTTAACCATAAGTACTCAATTAATTTCAATTTGAGGTTGACGGAGTATGAAATCTCTGGTATATTAATTGAGTACGCGGGCGTGGCGGAATGGCAGACGCGCAAGACTAAGGATCTTGTGATCGCTTTAGATCGTGGAAGTTCGAGTCTTCTCGCCCGCACTATTAAGGAAGTCGAGATTCGGCTTCCTTTTTTTATAATTAATTTTAGGAAAGTTACAATAATGAACCATAATAAGACTCAACGATTAGCAATAGCTGCAATTTTTATTGCTATTATTATCATTCAGATTTTTGTTCCTTATGTAGGTTACTTGACGATAATACCGGGCCTGCCAGCAATTACTACTCTGCCGCTAACTTTAGCGATAGCGGGTAGTTTATTAGGTCCTAAATTTGGCTTTAGTTTAGGTTTATTTTGGGGTATTTTAAGTATGGTATTGGCATATACCCAACCAAGTAGTATGGTAAGCTTGATATTATTTCGGAATCCTCTAATTGCCATTTTGCCACGTGCTGGGGCAGGATTAGTAGCAGGCTTGATTGGGATGTTTTCCAAGAATAAAGGACAATCAGTAATCTATGTCCTAGCTGGCATATTGGGGGCCTTAACTAATACAATCTTAGTAGTGTGCTTGAGTTCATTAATCTTTATGACTCATCCCGAAGCACTACTTAATGCATTAGGACAAGCTCACAATAATGGCACGCTAATCTGGATCTTATTAGTAGCATTAGGCACTAACGGAATTTTGGAAGCAATTTTTGCAGGAATATTTACTCCGATTATTGTCTTACCATTGCAGAAAGTTTTTACTAGAAGAATGCACTAATGACTAGACGTTTTCGCAGAAGAAAGAAAAAATTAAGATTAAAATCTCTTGGTATAATTATCGCAATTATTTTATTGATTATTGGCTTAGGTTACTACATTAAGAAGATGGCCTATGATAATTATTTACGCCAAGCACAAACAGAAAAAGAATTTGCCCAGCAAAGCCGGGATAATTTTATTAAGGTAATCGCGCCAATTGCCCAGCGAGAGGATAAGGCTTATGGAATCTTGCCCAGTATTACAATTGCGCAAGCTTGTTTAGAGAGTAATTATGGCCAAAGCCAACTTGCTAAAAAGTATAATAATTTATTTGGTGTGAAGGGAACTGATCCTAATAAGACTAAGGTGCTTACTACTAAAGAATATGTCAATGGACAATGGCAGGTAATTAGTGGGCGCTTTCAAGTATATGATACTTATGAAGCATCAATTAAAGCCCATACTAAGTTATTTATAAATGGGACGACATGGAACCCTAATCAATATCGCCATGTTCTAAATGCTAAAGATTACCGTAGCCAAGCTAAAGCATTGGAAACAGATGGTTATGCGACTGATCCAGGTTATGCAGAGAAGTTAATTTACGTTATTGAGAAGTATAATTTGAATCAATATGATTAAAGAGGTGAGGTTAAATCATGGTATCTTTAGTAAAAATAGTTTTAAATCTTAATACGAATGATTATTATATTGGCTACATAGTTGATCAGAATCAAGAATTTGTAGTATTGCAATCAATAGATGCAGATGGAAATTTAGGTGGATTAGAATATATTAAGAATTCAGCAATTAAGACAATTAAACAGGATTCACCTGAGCTTGATTTCTGTAATCACTTTAAAGTAAGAGATATTTTTAATTTAAAAAAATTAAATTCATCATTTCTTAGCTTGGATATTGACTCATTTGAATCGTTACTTGCAAAAATTTCAACTCATGAACTTATAACTGTTAGTACCAAGAACGGCAATGATTTGACTGGTCATGTTTTAAAAGCAGATAATTTAAAAGTGCTTTTTAAGTTGAATAACCAAGAATATCCGCTTGTTATTCCAATTGAAGACATTGTGGGCATTAGTATTAATGATATTAAAAACATTTTAGAAAATATCTACCATGAAGCAAGTAGTAATCAAGATGACTTAGTAGCATTATATTTAGACTATGAAGATGATGAACGGTTCGGTGAAGCACTAATTGGAGCGGTAGTTTTTCACAATGATGATTATCTAGTCTTAGAAAGCCTTAATGATATCGGTCAATTAGATTCATATGTGCTTATTAATCGCAATTACATTGTTCATACTGACCAAGATACTGAATTATTAAGTTACTATAGCTTTTTGAAAAAGTGGCAAATAAAAAATGGTAGTTTTGACTTTAATAATTTAAGGAGTCAGCTAATACAGTTTGATCAATCTATTAGTATTGACAGCTTTTTGCAAAGCAAAATTGGCGACATGGTAACAATTAATGATTATCAGCTGGACAACGTTAATACAGGCAAGATTGTTAAGCTAGAAGATAAGAAGTTATATCTAAGTAATATTGATGATTTTAGATTAAGTAATAATATTCAGGAATTTAATTATTCAGATCTGGCAAGTGTTGATCTCATTAGTAATGACTTGCTAAGAATGAAACAATTTTTTAATTAAACTAAGCGAGTAGATACTAGTTAAGTCTAGTATCTTTTTTGTTATAATAGTTAAGTCAATTTGAGCGTTTTTTATGTAAAGGTAAAGGAGAAGCAATGAGCGAAGAATCAATTCTTGCAGGATTAAATCCTCAACAACAGAAGGCTGTGCAATGTACTGAAGGACCTCTTTTAGTAGTTGCAGGAGCTGGTAGTGGTAAGACGTCTGTTCTAACTAGAAGAGTCGCTTATTTAATTGAAGAAAGGGACGTTGCTCCTTGGAACATTTTAGCAATTACTTTTACTAATAAGGCAGCTGCTGAGATGCGTGAACGTATTCATCAACTTTTAGGATCGGTGGCTGACAATATTTGGATCTCAACATTCCATGCCTTATGTGTGCGTATCTTGCGCCGCGATGCCGATAAGATTGGCTATTCTACTAGCTTTTCAATTGCGGATTCTGCCGAACAATTGACTTTAGTGAAGCGGATTTTGAAGGACTTGAATATTAATCCGAAGATGTATGACCCACGTGCAATTTTAGGGACGATTTCAAATGCCAAGAATGACTTACTTACTCCAGATGGACTAGAAATGCAAGCTGGTAGCCCTTTTGATAAGATCGCAGCTAAGGTCTACAGGGAATATCAACATCGACTTAAGCGCGACCAGATTATGGATTTCGATGATTTGATTATGCAGACGCTAGTCTTATTTAAAAAAGATAAAGAAACTTTACACTATTATCAAAATAAATTCCGCTATATCTTAGTTGATGAATACCAGGATACTAACGAAGCACAGTATCAACTTTGTCACTTACTTGCCGCTCAGTATAAGAATATCTGTGTGGTAGGGGATGCAGATCAGTCGATTTATGGTTGGCGTGGCGCCAATATGGAGAACATCATGAACTTTGAAAAAGATTACAAAGATGATGATGTTCATACTATTAAACTTGAACAGAATTACCGCTCGACTGGCCATATTCTTGACGCTGCTAACTCTGTAATTAAGAATAATATTAATCGTAAGCCTAAGAAACTATGGACAGATAAGGGCGATGGCGAGAAGGTCAATTACTATCATGCTCAAAGTGGCAAGGATGAGTCACACTTTATTGTGTCTAAGATTCAAGAAGAGATGAAAAAGGGCAAACGTAAGTATAGTGACTTTGCTATTTTATACCGGACAAACGCTCAATCACGTGGTGTCGAAGAAATTCTAGTCAAGTCCAACATCCCTTATAAGATTGTGGGTGGCCATAAGTTCTACGACCGTAAAGAAATTAAAGATATCCTAGCTTATCTTAAGATTGTCGCAAATCCCTCAGATTCAATGAGTTTAAATAGAATTATCAACGTTCCCAAGCGCGGTCTAGGTCCCACTACAATGCAAAAGTTCAACACCTTTGCTAGTCAAAATGAATTTTCTGCGTTAGAAGCATTTAAGAATTTGGCTCTAGCGCCAATTACGGGACGGGCACATAAGACACTAAATGAATTTGGAGTTAAGTTAGCAGATACAATCGCCTATGCTAAGGATCATAGTGTAACGGGAGTCACAGAGAAGATCTTAGCTACTTTTGGTTATACTGATGCTTTAAAGAATGAGCATACTTTAGAAGCTAATACTCGTTTAGAAAACTTAGATGAATTTTTAACGGTAACTAAGAGTTTCGACGATAGTTATGAACCTGAAAGTGAAGACTCTACCCCGCTTGGTGATTTCTTATCAGAAGTAACGCTATTAAGTGATCAAGATGACTTAGAAAATCAAGGCGATGAAGTAGCCTTGATGACGCTTCATGCAGCTAAGGGACTAGAGTTCCCTGTTGTATTCTTAATTGGGATGGAAGACGGTATCTTCCCATTGTCACGTGCATTAATGGACGATAACGAATTAGAGGAAGAACGCCGTCTAGCATATGTGGGTATTACTAGGGCAGAGCAAGAGCTCTACTTAACTAATGCGGTATCAAGAATGATGTATGGACGCCCTCAGGTCAATGAACCATCACGCTTTTTAGATGAAATTGATGATAAAGACATTAGTCAAATTAATCCTGCTAGTGGCAATATTATAGCTGCCGGCAGAGGACTGAAAAAGACGACTGTTCCATTTGCTCGTAAACATGAAAGAGCCAATATAGAGGTATATACTCCTAAAAAGCCTACCGGTGCTGTTGGAGCAGATAAGAAGTCCTGGGCAGCTGGTGATCAAGTGGAACACAAGGCCTGGGGACGCGGCTTAGTTAAGAAGGTCAGTGGCACAGGAGAAGATATGGAATTAGATATTATCTTTTCTAACAGAGTTGGTGAAAAGCGCCTTTTAGCTGCATTTGCCCCAATTAAAAAGATATAATTAAGCTTAAGAGCAATTATTTTAAACAAAGGGTAATAAAAAATGACAGAATTATCACTTGAGCAAGCTAAAATCCAAGTTAACGAATTAAGAAAGAAACTTAATGACTGGGCTGATGCATATTATGCAAAAGATGCCCCAGTAGTTGAGGATTCTGTTTACGACAAGACATATAGTGAGTTACAAGAACTTGAAAGAAAATTCCCTGAACTAGTTACTCCAGATTCAATCACTCAAAGAGTTGGTGGTGATTTAAAGAGTGAGTTAACTAAAGTAGACCACCCTATTCCGATGCTTTCTATGGGGGATGTCTTCTCTAAAGATGAGTTACAAGAATTTGATCAAAGAATTCAAAAAGCTGTCGGTCATCCTGTTGCCTATAATGTTGAATTGAAAATCGACGGTTTGTCTTTATCCTTAGAATATCAAGAAGGTAAGTTAGTTAGAGCATCTACTCGTGGTAATGGGCGAGTAGGTGAGGATGTAACAGCTAATGTCCGTTATATTAAAGACGTGCCTCAGAAATTGCCAGAGCCTTTAACTACTGAAGTTAGGGGAGAATGTTACATGGGCAAAGAAGCATTCGCCAAGTTAAATGAACAGCGTGATAGTGAGGGTCTTCAGGTATTTGCTAACCCTAGAAATGCGGCGGCAGGCTCGCTGCGTCAACTAGATCCCAAGGTTACTAAGAAGCGAGATTTGAGTACTTTTATCTATACTTGGGTTAATCCTCCACAGGGAATTACTGGGCAGCATCAGGCTATTGAGGGGATGCACCAACTAGGCTTTCATACTAATGAGACAGGTAAGAAGTTGTCTTCACTTGAGGAAGTATTTAACTTTATTGATGAATACACCCAAAAGCGCAATAGTCTAACCTATGGTATTGATGGTATTGTCTTAAAGGTTGATGACTTAAGCTTGCAGGCTGAACTTGGCAACACTGTTAAGGTGCCAAGATGGGAGATTGCGTATAAGTTCCCACCAGAAGAGCAAGAAACGGTCGTTCGTAATATTGGATGGACTGTCGGTCGAACTGGGGTAGTGACACCAACTGCTGTCATGGATCCAGTACAATTGGCAGGAACTACTGTATCTAGAGCTAGCTTGCATAATCCTGATATGCTAAAGGAAAAAGACGTTAGAATTGGTGATACAGTACTGTTGCATAAGGCTGGCGATATTATTCCAGAAATTTCACAAGTTGTCCTATCTAAAAGACCTCAGGATAGTCAGCCATATGAAATCCCTACAATCTGTCCTTCTTGCAAGCAAAAATTAGTCCATATGCAAGATGAAGTGGCTCTTCGCTGTATCAATCCGATGTGTCCGGCCCAAGTTGAAGAAGGGATTACCCACTTCGCCTCACGTGGTGCGATGAATATAATGGGGTTAGGTCCTAAGATAGTTAAGCAATTAATTGCTAAAGGCTTAGTAAAGGATGTAGCCGATCTGTATCACTTAGATGAAGAGCAATTAAGTCAACTGGATCATTTTAAGGATAAGGCAATTACTAACTTATTAACTTCGATTGCAAATAGTAAGAATAATTCAGCTGAATTACTTCTCAATGGCTTAGGAATTGACCATGTCGGTGCAAAAGCTGCACGCTTAATTGTTGAAAAATATAAAGACTTGGAAAAGATTAGTAATTTAACAGTGCCAGAATTGACAACAATAGATACAATAGGAGAGACTATTGCTGAATCAATTGTGGCATACTTTGCACAACCTTCAGTTCAAAAGCTCCTCCAAGAGTTAAAAGATAGTGGTGTTAACTTGGAGTTTTTAGGAACTAGTGAAGAAGAAGCACCAGATAATTTCTTTAAAGATAAAAAAGTTGTCTTAACTGGTAAACTAGAGCACTTTACGCGTAGTGAATTTACTCAAAAGCTGCAAGCTTTAGGTGCTAAGGTTACTGGTTCAGTTTCTAAAAAGACTGATTATTTAATTTATGGTGCAGATGCTGGCTCCAAGAAGACAAAAGCTGAAAAGCTAGAAGTTCCAATGCTCACAGAAGCTGAAGCAATTGCTAAAATTAATGGATAAGAAGGATCATAAGTTGAAAAGAATAATCGCAACAGTGGCATTATTAGCTGCAGCACTAAGTCTAAGTGCATGTGGTAATTTAAAGAATTCGGACTTAGCTAATAATTCAACTACTTCTACAACTAAGAAAAAAGGCTACCAAACTACTAGTACTGATAAAGACGGCTATAATGTGCTATTGAAGGACGGACAATATGTAACTAGCCCAATTGAAGGCTTGACAGTAAATACTAGCGACAATAATGTTGATGAAAGAGCATTAGAGTCAGGATTGATGTCAATTTCTCACGCTAACTTTTCTACTACTAAGTATGTTTTTCAAGAAGGTCAGAAATTATCTACAACTACAGTAACTGACTGGCTAAACCGTAAGTCTAAAAGCAATTCTAGTGGTCTTAATCCTCAATCAACTGGAACTAAGAACTATACGCCAATTATTTTAGATCAAATTTTAGAACAAGACTTTTTAGTTAAATCAGGCAATAGCTATAAAATTTCAGGTATGAGCCTAGGCTTAGCCTTGAATTCAGTTGACTACTACACTAAGGGCAAGAGCAGTACTGAATATCATCAAGATATTTCGCGGGCAGAACAAAGAAATTTTGGTAAACAGGCAGCTAATAAAATTGTTGCACGTTTACGTAAGCAAAAAGGCTTAAAAAATGTTACATTAGTAATTGGTTTATTTAGCAAAACCGATAAAGATTCACTTGTTGGTGGTAATTATTTTGCATATGGAATTGCAAATGCAAATAGTAGTAAAATAAATGAGTGGAAAACAGTCAATAATCGTAGCCAAGTGCTACCAACTGTCGGTAACGATAAGGCAATTAATTCTAGCGACTCATCTGCATTCAATAACTTTAAGACTTCAATTGAGAATTACTTCCCTAATATTAGTGGGGTAACTGCAACGGTTTATTATCAAGATGATAAGCTGAGTAAGATGAGTATTAAGGTTACTACTCAATTCTTTGGCTATGCTCAAGTAGAGAGCTTTGCTAGTTTAGTAGAGAGTTCAGCTAAGAAATATTTGCCTAATAATGTACCAATTGAAATTGAGATTAGCTCAGTCAATGAAGTGCAGGCAATAATTGTCAAAAATTCCGCAGATGATAGTTACTACAAGCACGTTTTTGATGGTGAATAGGAGGCTTTAAATAGTGGAGATTACCAAGGATACGATCACTCACGTAGCTAAGCTATCTAGATTAGCATTTAGTGATCAAGAATTAGATAAGTTTACCAAGCAAATGGGCGACATTATCAACATGGCTGATCAATTAGGCGAAGTTGATACAACTGATGTTCCAGAAACTGTTCAAGTAGTAGACCGTGATACTGTCTTTAGAGAAGACAAGCCTGAACATTGGGAAAGTAAAGAAGAGTTAATGAAGAATGTTCCTGAAAAGGTAGACGGCTTTATTAAGGTTCCAGTGATTATTGATAAGGATGATAATGCCTAATGAATTACTTAAATGAAAATATCGAATCATTACACAAAAAATTAAAAAATGGCGACATTACTGCGGAAGAATTAACGCAAGATACTTTAAAAAATATCAAAGAATTAGAGCCTAAGCTTAATGCGATGATTACTGTAGTAGATGATGCTAAGCCTGCTGAAGATTTAGATCTATCTAATGAATTAGCTGGTATCCCAATTGCTATTAAGGACAACATTATCACTAATGGCATTAGAACTACTGCTGCCAGCCATATTCTTGATAACTATATGCCTGTGTATGATGCAACTGTAATTTCTAAACTAAAAAAAGCACAAATGACTATTGTATCTAAGGCTAACATGGACGAATTCGCAATGGGCTCATCCAGTGAAACATCATACTTTGGTACTCCTAAGAATCCTTGGGACTTAACTAAGGTAACTGGTGGATCATCAGGTGGTTCTGCTGCAGCTGTTGCTGGTGGTGAAGTTGTAGCAGCACTTGGTTCTGATACTGGTGGTTCTGTAAGACAGCCTGCAGCTTTTAATGGTATCTTTGGTATTAAGCCAACTTATGGTCGAGTATCTCGTTGGGGCTTAATTGCATTTTCATCATCACTTGACCAAATCGGTGTGATGACTAAGCGAGTTGCTGATTCTGCTAAGATCTTAAATGTTATTGCTGGTGCAGATGACCATGATTCAACTGTATCAACTCGCCAGGTACCTGATTTTACTAAGGCATTAGGTAAAGATGTCAAGAGCCTTCGTGTAGCTGTTCCCGAAGAATACTTCGGTGAAGGTGTTGAACAAGAGGTTAAGGACTTAATCAATGAACAAATTAAGGTTCTTGAAGATAATGGCGCAATTATTAATAAGGTAAGTCTGCCACATACTAAGTACGTTGTGCCAGATTACTACATTATTGCTTCTAGTGAAGCATCATCTAACTTGCAACGTTATGATGGAATTCGTTACGGTTATAGAGCAAAGGATACCAAGAACTTACTTGATGTTTATGTGAAGTCAAGAAGCGAAGGCTTTGGTGATGAGGTTAAGCGTCGTATTATGCTTGGATCATTTGCCCTCTCTGCAGGTTCTTATGACCGCTTCTTCAGACAAGCAGCTAAAGTTAGAACTTTAATTGCTCGTGACTTTGAGAAGATCTTTGAAGACAATGATGTTATTGTTGGACCAACAACTCCAACTACTGCATTTAAGATTGGCTCTTCTATTCAAGATCCACTTAAGATGTACGCAAATGATATCTTAACTATTTCAGCTAATATGGCTGGTATTCCTGCTGCGAGTGTGCCAGCTGGTCTTGTAGATGGTATGCCTGTTGGTTTCCAAATTATGGCTAAGCGTTTTGATGAAGAGAGCATCTTCCAAGTAGCTGACTTTATTGAACGCAATAACAAATTCTATGAAAAGAAACCAACTGGATTGGAGGATTAATTAATGAATTTTAAATCGACTATCGGACTTGAAGTCCACTTCGAATTAAAGACCAAGAGTAAGATTTTCTCTCCATCACCAGTAAGTTACGGTGCGCCTGCTAATACCGAAACTAACGTGATTGATTGGGCCATGCCTGGTGTCTTGCCAATGGTTAACAAGGATGTTTATCGCTTAGGGATTATGGTAGCTCTAGCAACTCATGCTCATATCTTGCCAACTACTCACTTTGATCGTAAGAATTACTACTACCCAGATAATCCTAAGGCTTACCAGATTACTCAATTCTTTCAACCTTTAGCACGTGATGGCTATATTGAAGTTGAAGTTCATGGTAAGAAGAAGCGGATTGGTATCCATGAAATGCATATTGAAGAAGATGCTGGTAAGAACACTCACGGTGCCAACGGCTATTCTTATGTTGACTTAAATCGTCAGGGTGTTCCACTTCTTGAAGTGGTATCTGAACCAGATATGGAGGATCCTGAAGAAGCTTACGCTTACTTAACTAAACTTCGCCAAATTGTACAATTCACTGGTGCTTCTGACGTTAAGATGGAAGAAGGTTCTATGCGTGTAGATACTAACATTTCCATCCGTCCAGCAGGTCAAAAAGAACTTGGTACTAAGGTCGAAATGAAGAACTTGAACTCATTTGACCACGTAAGACGTTCTCTAGCTTATGAAGAACAGCGTCAACAACAAGTCTTGCTATCTGGTGGTAAGGTACAATTATCAACTCGTCGTTTTGATGAAGCTACTGGTAAGACTGTTTTAGAGCGTGTCAAGGAAGGTGACGCAGATTACCGTTACTTCCCTGAACCAGATATTGCTCCAGATCACATTAGTCAAGAGTGGATTGATGAAATTGCTGCCACCCTTCCTGAATCACCATTTGACCGTCGTAAGCGTTATGTCGACGAGTATGGTATCAAGGAATACGATGCAGATGTTATTTTGCAAACTAAAGAATCAAGTGACTTCTATGATGAAACTGTAAAGGCTGGTGCAGACGCTAAGCTAGCTGCCAACTGGTTGAATACCCAGATTAATGGTTACTTAAATGAAAAGCAAGTTGATATTACTGATATTAAGTTGACACCTGCACATTTAGCCGAAATCATTAAAATGATCAAAGATGGTACCATTTCTTCTAAGATTGCTAAGAAAGTCTTCCAAGAAAGTATTGAAAATGGTACTGATCCTAAGAAGTATGTTGAAGATAAGGGTATGGTTCAATTATCTGATGTTTCTGTTTTAGGACCTATGGTTACTAAGATCGTTGATGATAATCCTCAATCTGTTGAAGACTTTAAGAATGGTAAGGACAGAGCTATCGGCTTTTTAGTTGGTCAAATTATGAAAGAGACTCGTGGTAAAGCTAACCCTAAAGTTGTTAACCAATTATTAAATAAAGAGTTACAAAATCGTTAATCACAAGCGAAAGGTGATAAGGCAATGACAAAAAAAGCACGATTGATCTATAATCCTGTATCAGGCCATGAGCAGATGCTTAGTAATGTGGCAGGAATTTTGAATATATTAGAGCAAGCCGGGTTTGAGGCCAGTGCCTATCAAACAACACCTGAACCACTATCTGCTCAAAAAGAAGCGACTCGCTGCGCTAAGGAAGGTTTTGACTTAATTGTCGGAGCTGGCGGTGATGGTACAATTAGTGAAGTTGTCAACGGTGTAGCCCCATTAGATAATAGACCTAAACTTGCAGTCATTCCTGCTGGAACTACTAATGACTTTGCTAGGGCTTTAAAGATTCCAAGAGATGACTTAGTTGAAGCAGCTAAAGTTATTCTTAAAGGAAAAACTAGAAAGATGGATATTGGTCTTGCTGGCAATAAGTATTTTATGAATATTGCCGCCAGCGGTTCCATGACAGAATTAACTTACGGTGTACCGTCAGAAATGAAGTCTATCTTAGGTTATAGTGCTTACTTGTTAAAGGGAGCAGAAATGTTACCTCGTATCAGCAGCCATAAAATGCGCTTAACTTATGATGAAGGCGTCTATGAAGGTGAGCTGTCGATGTTTTTGCTGGGAATGACTAATTCTATTGGTGGCTTTGAACAGATTATGCCAGACGCAGAATTGTCAGATGGTCTGTTCCAATTAATTGTTGTAAAGACTGCAAATCCAGTAGATGTGCTACGCTTAATGGCGATGGCTTTAAATGGCAAGCATGTCAATGAACCTAAGATCATCTACACTAAAACCAGAAGTTTGAAGGTGGAAGTTTTAGATGAAACTGAAGGAAAGATACCAGTTAACCTAGATGGTGAAATCGGTGGGTATTTGCCGATTGAGTTCACGAATTTACAACAACATATTGAATTTTACGTTGGTTAATAGATGGAGAGACACCGCAATTGTGGTGTCTCTTTTGGTAAATAAGATGCGAAGAGATAAAGATATTTCCAGATTAACTTCTCAAGATAAAGATGAGATTATTAAGATAAAAGAAAAAATAAAAAAAGCACAGCAAAAAGAGCCGACCAAATTAAGCCAAGACTTGCAAGCTTTTAATAATTCGATAATTACTATTATAATGACGATTATTGTCTTAGAAATAAAGCCACCAATTCATGAATTGCACTATGGGTATTTTTTAGCTAATATTGGTATATTTTTAATTACTTTCTTTATTATTGGAAGTTTTTGGTATGATTTGCATATTGCTTTTTTGTACTTTGTAAGGAAACCAACCAGAATAACTGCAATTCTGGATATGTTATTTTTGGTAGTATTGGCAATTTTTCCAGTAATGACGGAATGGATTATGAATGAACATTCTACTTTCGCAGTAATTAATTATGGAATAGTATTTTTAATAGTCCAATTATTAAAAATAGCTGTAGAATATTCAGGAGCAAAGCCAGAATTTAAAAATTCACGAATTATGAATGTTTTTCTAGTAAGATATTCCATCGGTAGAATTTTATCATCTATATCAATTAACATTTTTTTGATTATTCTATCTATTTGGTATCCAGGAATTGCAATGATCTTATACTTGATTATTCCTATAATTTCATTATTAACGCCAACTCATAATCTAGGACTTAGATAGAAAAATAAAAAGGACCATAGGGTCCTTTTTTTAAATCATATTAATGTTAATCTTTATTACTAAATCCAAAGATTTGTAAAAATTGTAAGAATAAGTTTACAAAGTCTAGGTAAAGTTCTAATGCCCCAGCAATAGCCAAGCCGTTAGCAGAGATATCATTACCATATTGCAGGTAAATCTGCTTCATTTTCTGTGCATCCCAAGCAGTCAAGATTGTAAAGATAATAACTGCAATGAATGAGAAGACATAGGAAACCATTGGATTTCTTAAGAAAAGGTTGATGAGCATTGCAACTATCAGCCCAATTAAGGCTGCAGATGCATAAGAACCGATATTATTTAAATTCTTCTTGGTAGTTGTACCAATTACTGCCATTGTAATAAAAACAGCAGCTGTTGAAAAGAATGCCGAGGCAATGCTAGTCTGAGTATAAGCACCAGCAATTAAGGCAAATTCAATACCATAAATAAGTGATAGTGCCATTAACATAATAAAGCTTGCGACCGGATTCCGCGTAGCCCTGAAGCCAATTCCTAAAGCTAAGAAAAGTGGGACGATTAGTATTACCCAACTTATAGCACGGTTATTGGCAAAGAAAGTTAACACTTGTGTTCTGAAGACAGTCATCGTTAAATAGGCACTAATTGCAGAAACCAGTACTGCTAAGGTCATCATGCCGTACATTTTAGATAAGAAGCTATTTAAGCCACTAATATCAACGACATGTCTACGTTCAGGTTCGAAGTTATCCAATAACATTTCCTTCTTTCTATTAAATGATCTTACTTAATATATTATAAGCGAAAAAGATTATTTTGTCTTATCTTGAGCCCATTTCAAACCGATTCTGGTAATACCTGAAAGGATTGAAAATACTGGAGAAAATAAGCTAAAGAAGGCAAATGGTAAAAATGCTAAGACAGGAACACCAAGAGTAGAAGCCGCAAATGACCCAGCAACCCCCCAAGGGATAAGGTAGTTGATAACACTACCACCATCTTCAAGTACCCGGCTCAAGGCTAGAGGAGATAACTTAATCTTATCAAAGGCTGGCTTGAAAGCACGACCTGGTAGAATAACTGAGAGGTATTGTTCACCGACAAATAAGTTAATGAAGATACCAGATAAAATAGTAACTGTAATTAAGCGACCAGGAGTTCTAAGCTTGGCAACAAGTGGTTCCATAGAACTATTTATGACATCAAATTTCATCAATAAGCCACCAAGCGATAGGGTAGAAATGATTAATGCGACAGTTCCCATCATGCTAGAAATTCCACCACGGGTAAGTAAGGCATTAACAGATGAATCACTAGTCTTAGCCACGAAGCCGTTCATAATCAAGTTAGTTAAGCTTTGTAAGGATTCGTGAGGACTTTGAACAAAAATCATGACAACTGTTAAAGTAATGTTTAAAAATAAGGTAGGGATAGCTGGGATCTTTCTCCAAGCACAGAAGATCATTAAGATAATTGGTAATACTGCCCACCAACTAATTACAAAATTAGATTGCAAGATCTGTGAAGTATGTTGGATTTTAGTGATATCCATCTTACCACTGCTACCTAAGAACCAGAATAAGATCAGAGACATTAAGAACGCTGGGACTGTAGACCACATCATGTTCTTGATGTGGGCGAATAACTCACTTTCTGCAACAGCTGAAGAAAGGTTAGTTGAATCAGATAAAGGAGACATCTTGTCACCGAATACTGCTCCAGAAATAATTGCTCCTGCAAGTAGGGGTGGGTTAAGATTCATACTGATTCCAATTCCAAAGAGGGCGATCCCAATTGTTGAAATAGTGGTGAATCCACTTCCGATTGCGATACCAACAATTGCGCAAACAATAAAGACAGATGGAACAAAGAATTGGGCATTAATAATTTTAAAGCCAAGAACCATAATTGATGGGATAATGCCCGCCTTGATCCAAAGACCAATTAATGAACCGATTAAAATAAAGATAAAGATTGGAATAATGGCAACGCCAATCCCTTCTTTGATCCCATCTTGAATATCTTGCCAAGATGCACCGCGGAACTTAGCCCAGAATACTAATAAGCAGACAGTAAATAAAACAGGTACTTCTGGAGAAAGTCCAAACTTAATAACTGAAATTCCTAAAATTACAAGAAGTATGACTAAGATAGTCATTGCTTCAATAAAACCAACTTTCCGTTTCATAATAACTCTCCTAACAAAAAAATCCCGTTGATTAATTACAATCAACGGGACGAATAATAATCGTGGTACCACCCAATTTAGCAAAGCATGCTCTCGTATCAGGTGATAACGGCACTGACTAGGGCCGAATAAACTACTAACGCTGTAATTCAATAACTTCGCCTGACTGGTTCGCACATAACCACCAGCTCTCTGACGCTTAACGAAGCATCTACTGTGACGTTTTGTTGGTCATAATGATAGCAATATTAAAAAAATATGTCAATGCTTAAATAGAAAAAATATTTTTTTATTTGTTATAATTAGTGGCGGAATATTTATTTAAAAGGAATCTACCATGCAAAAAAATCAAATTGTTGACTTAGAAATTACTGATCTTTCTTATGAGGCAATGGGTGTAGCTCACTTAGAAGGCTTAACTATCTTTGTAGCTAATGCCTTGCCAGGAGAAGTAGTCAGTGCCAAGATTTTGAAAGTAAAAAAGAATTTTGCTTTTGCAAAAATTGAAAAAATAAAAAAAGAAAGCCCTGACCGAATTAATGTTAAACTGCGTCAGTGGGTGCAGACAGGCTTAGCTTCATTAGCTCATATTAAGTATGACAAGCAGTTAGAATTTAAACAAAGGCAAGTTGTTAACTTACTAAAAAAGGCTCATTTAGATAACATTGAAGTCGGACAGACTTTAGCTAGTCCTGAAGAAGTCGGCTATCGTAATAAGGCCCAAGTTCCAGTAAGAGATGTTAAGGGTAAGTTAGATATTGGCTTTTTTAGGCGGCATTCGCATGACTTGGTGCCTTTGACCAATTTCTTTACAACCGATCCTGAGATTGACCGGGTACTAGTTAACGTGCGTGATATCTTACGCGCTAATCATGTACCTGCTTATGATGAACTTCATCATAAAGGTGAAGTAAGATACCTTGATGTTCGGCGCTCCAAGGCTAGTGGCGAAATCATGGTAATCTTGATTACACTACATAAGGACTTCCCTCAGCTTAAAAAGGTTACTCAAGAAATAAGCAAGATAAACGGCGTTACAAGTATCATTTTGAACCATAATCCACAAAAGACTAATGTTATCCTAGGTAAGAAAGATTATCTTCTCTGGGGCAATGATTACATTATTGACAAGATTGGCGATGTTAAATTTAAAATTTCTCCGCAAAGCTTCTTCCAAATTAATTCTCTGCAAACTCCACGTCTATATGATTTAGCAATCAAAAAGGCTAATTTGCAGCCAGATGATGTAGTAATTGATGCTTATTCTGGAATTGGTACAATTGGACTGTCAGTAGCTAAGCATGTTAAAGAAGTTCGTGGGATGGAAGTAGTTAAGCCTGCTGTTGAAGATGCTAATAACAATGCTCGCTTGAACGGTATTAGTAACGCTAAGTATGTCGTCGGTAGGGCGGAAGATATTATGCCGCAATGGGCCTCAGAAGGGTTAAAAACTGATGTGATCTTTGTCGATCCACCAAGAAAGGGTCTGACTCCGGAATTTATTGATGCAGCAGTTAAAACTGCTCCTAAGAAAATTGTCTATATTTCATGTAATCCAGCAACAATGGTCCGTGACTTACAATTATTTCAAGAGCAGGGTTATGATTTCAAGAGAATTGATCCGGTTGATATGTTTCCACAGACTCCACATGTTGAGAGTGTAACAGTGCTTACTAAGCAAAAATAAGAGGCTACAAACCGCATGGTTGAGCTATTTATAAAAAATAGAGTGTACAACTGATTTTGGATAATTGAAGTCAGTTGTACACTCTTTTTTTTAAAATTAGGCTAGAAATGCTGATATATCAAGGAATAGAACGTTTTTTACGACATGTTACCACGAATAAATTAGACATTTGGAATGTTGGTTTTTTGTCCTAAATTAAAATGGATAGCATTATCCAAATTAGATCAAATATTAATAAAATAAGAGCAAATATTGCTTTATATATATTAAAAAACTTATTTTTCAAATTCTTATTGATCAAATATTCACTGACAACTCCAACAATGAAGTTAAATAAAATAAATATAAAACGATATTGCCAAGTACCCCAAGCACCAAATATATTTATAATGGCCAACAAGGTAAATATGGTAGTTACATAATAGTTACTTAAAAAGTTATTATCTTTCATACTTAGAGTTCCTAATTAACAAAATTTTGTAGACGTCATTTCTTTTTCTAGCCTTTACGACAATAACCATAAAAACTTTATTTTGAATATCTGCAATGATGCGGTAACGCTATGTCCTGAATTACATGACGTTAATTATTAATTTTAGTGCTATGCTGTTTGAGAACTTGCGCCACTTTGATCATTTCATCTTCAGTATCATCTGCTAAAGTAATTTGCATTATCAACGCTTCGCCTTCGTCAGTAGTAAAAATGGTGTCATAACCGTTCTTTTTTAGAAAAAGCAGGGTTGTTAAAAACGCCGTTCGCTTATTTCCATCTGAAAAGATATGCTTCTTAGTGATTTTTTGCATGATATAAGCTGCTTTTAGCCAAATTGTCGGATAAAGAGTGTGACCAAAGACAACCATTTGTGGCTGTTCAACGACTAGCGATAGTCCTTCAGGATATTGGACAACCTGATATTTTTGTCCTACTCCTTCGAGAACATAGCGATTAACAGCAATTATATCTAATTCAGTTAAATAAATCATTCGTCTTTTAATCGCTCCATTAATTCCTTGTTGTCATCAAAGAGTTGTTTGATCATGTTCTTAGTTTCGGCACTGACCATTTGTTTTTTACGAAAAGTAATAGTCTGACCATCTGGTGAAATAATTTTTTCAAATTCATCACCAGGATTGGCTTGGAGAATTTCTTTATCCTTTTTAGTTAAGCGTAGCCCAAATGAATTTCCAGCTTTAAAAAATTTGGATTCGCCTTTTAAATCTGACATAATATCACCTCGTAGTTACATATTAGCATACTGTAGCTACGAAAGAAAATCCTAAGCATTCAGATTGAGTATTTTTTATATTTAGATTATCTACTTGACTAGGGCTGTATCAGAACATGATTTCTGACTTTCAACTTTCAGTTAGCTAAATAAAAATACTAAAAAGCAGTTGAAAGGCATGACGTACATTTCAATTATCAGGCACGTCAACTTAATTCAACTGTTTTTTAACATAAATGTTTTTCTTGAGTATATTCTTCAATCCACTTGGCGTAAATTGCAAGCTTATTCTTCATAAATTCTGCTTGAATTTTAGCGTCTTTTAACTGTTCATCAGCGTAATTCTTGTATTTCATTAAGTAGTTATAACGTTCTTGCAAAGTAGAGTTTCCTTTTTTACAGAGATCTACGTATTTTTTTATATCGTTGATGGTCATGCCACATTTTTTCAAGTGAATGATAGTCTCAAACCACTCAAAACTATCTTCGCCAAATAATCTGTTATTATTTTTGTCACGCTTTACAGTTGGAACAAGTCCTAAATCTGTATAATAACGGACTGTATATGGAGTTAGATTAAACTTTTTAGCTATTTCTTTAACTGTATACATAATTTTCCTCAATTTTTTAAAAATAATACTTGCCTTAAGGTTAACTCGAAGGTATAGGATGGTCAATATAACAAATAACAAAAAGAAAGGAACTTATTATGACTAAGGATTCAAAAGTATGGTTAATTACTGGTGCAAGTAGAGGTATGGGAAAGGATTTTGCTCAAGCTGCTCTAAATAATGGTGATAAAGTAGTCGTTACTGCTAGAAAAGTTGAAAAGCTTGACCAAGCCTTTGAAGATGCAGATAACTTACTAAAAGTATCATTAGATGTTACTGATGCAGATTCAATAACTACAGCTCTAAAAAAAGCTATTAATAAATTTGGTCAAATAGATATTTTATTAAACAGCGCCGGAAACTTTTATGGTGGATATTTTGAAGAGATTAGTCCTCAACAAATGCGTGCTCAATTTGAAACTAATGTTTTCGGAACAATGAGTTTAACTAGAAGTGTGTTACCAATTATGCGCAAACAAAGATCCGGTCACATAATTACATTGTCATCTAGTGCCGGACTTGCAGGCTTTGAATTTAATTCAGCTTATTCAGCTTCTAAGTTTGCTCTTGAAGGTTGGATGGAAGCTTTAGTTCCAGAATTAGCCCCATTCAATATTAAATTAACAATTGTTGAGCCTGGGTTCTTTCGCTCTGAGTTTTTAACTAAGAATTCAACTAAATTTGGTGATATTGAAATTGCTGATTATACCGAAAGAAGTAAGAAGTATCAGGATTTCTTTATTGAGCAAAATGGAAAACAGCCTGGTAATCCTAAAAAATTAGCAAAAGCTCTAGTACAAATTGGTCATGAAGATAATCCACCAGTACATTTTGTAGCAGGTGAAGATGCGATTGGAGCCGCAGAAGATAAAATTAAGAAATTACAAGCTGATATTGATAGATATCGTAATATCTCGACAGATATGAGCTTTGATTAAAGATAATTATTATCTATCATAGCAGATAACTAGGAATAGAATCATTCATTAATAGAATAATTTTACTGATCTGGGTATGCTAGTGCTATTTAATTTCATCAAAAAAGTCCCAAACAACAATATTTATCATATTTAATTCAAGCAGTATCAAGATAAAAATATTTATTTGATAATTTATAGATTTAAAACTTGATATAATTGTTAGGTAAAAGTAACGCATTATTGTATTTTAGAAGGGAAAATAATATGAGCACAGCACAGCACAGCACAGCACAGCACAGCACAGCACAGCACAGCACAGCACAGCACAGCACAGCACAGCACAGCACAGCACAGCACAGCAC
>NZ_JAGGLU010000010.1 GCF_017874575.1 Lactobacillus colini
TAAGCGCTTCATCTTACTTTTATTTTAAGTAAAAATAAAAGTGCTAGGCAATTATTCCGTCGAATAACTACCTAACACTAAGTTAGTATGTTTTTTCACAAATTCATCGTAAGTTTCTTGAATATCATCAACTGTCAATGAAAAATGAAACAGCCCTGTTCTAGTATGCCAAGCCACATCTTCTAGTAGATTATCTTCGTTAGGATACATTTCAATGAATTGGCCTGGTGCAATCTCAAAGTAAGCGTACATAACACCATCAGGCATAGTCTCAGCTTTTTTAGCTTGTTCAGGACGATCCATTCGATCTTTATACTCCTTATACTTGACTTCAACTTTCTTCTTAAAGCCAAGCTTATTTTCATAAAAATCAACCATATTGTCCCAATCTTTGCAGATAATCCCCACATGCATTAGTGAATTAAATTTCATATTAAACTCCTATTCTAATTCAAGACCAGCATCGTCAACAGCTTTTTGTACAACTTGCATTACTTCATCACTGTGATTAAGCATCTCTTCAACCTTGGCCATATCATGATTATCAACAATCTGAGCAAAATCTACGAATTCCTCATACATTCTATGTGGATAAACTTTGTCATCGACGTGCTTTACCAGATCAGTAATGTGGTATAGGTCCCAAGAATCCATGACATTGGCTGGACCATTGACAATGATTGAGCCATCTTCACCTTCAATAGTTGAAGTAATTGGTGCTTGCGTGTCCTTAGCAGCAATTGACACAGCCTTAAACTTGCCATAGTCAAGTACTAAGATTCCTGAAGTATCAACTCCCCGAGTAATATTAGCCATGTATTTAACTGTCTTTGGCATACCAAAGAGCCCTACTAAAAAGTGAATATTGTAAATATTTAGATCCATCAAAGCACCGCCACCCTTCTTAGGATCAAAGACTGGCAGGATTTTGCCTTTCTTAAAGGCATCATAACGGTGTGAGTATTGTGAATAGTTCATTGAAACGATCTTAACCGGACCAAGACTTTTAACTTCATCTTTAAGCTCCTTGTAATTAGTTAAGTATTGGTTAGTAATCGCTTCTACTAAGACTAGCCCTTTCTTTAAAGCAAGTTCCTTTAATTCTTTGAACTCAGCGTATTTAACCGTGAAGGGCTTTTCGCAAATGACATTCTTACCAGCAGCCAAGGCTTTTTTAGCAAAAGAATAATGCAAAAAGTTAGGAACACCGATATAAACAGTATCTGCACTTGTCTTAGCTAAGGCCTGGTCATAATCAGTGTAAAGCTCTTTAATACCGTGAGCATCAGCTAATTCTTGCATTTTTTCTTTTTCAACTACTACACCGGTAATGGCTGTCAGTTCTACACCCTTATCCTTTAAGTCATCCGCAAATGATAAAAAATCTTGTATAATGAATCCTGCACCTGTAAGTAATAACTTCATCTTTTTTGCTCCATTTCCTTAATCGCATTAACAATTAATTGATGATCATCACGATGATCTAAACCCGAAACTACAAAGCAGCCACGTAACTCCTTACCAACATATATTGGATATCCGCCACCAGTCATAATGACTTGCGGATTATGCCTTAACCAGGGGAATTCATCTTGATGATCAAAAACGTAAAGTGAAGAATGACCACTAGCCATGACAATGAACTGCTTACGATTCAGCCATTCATCAGTCTTCTTACCAGTTGGGATCTTTTGAAAAACAATGTCACCGTCTAAGTAGACTCTGATTCTAACTGCTTGTAATTTTTTAAGTTGATAAATCTTTTGAACAGCTTCAAAGAATTTCAAAGCCCGATCATTATCAAATTCCTTAAATTTGATTAACTCTTCGGTCATTTTCTTACCTCCGTTTCTTTACAGTTATAGTTTTATCAAGAAACGGGTAATTTTTTAATAAAATTAGACAATTACGGAACAAAGGTCCGCTATTTTTTGTTTTTAGAGTTTTTTTGTGAACTAAAAGTTCAAAACAATGCATCATGTAATGCAACAATATCGTTAACATTCAAAGATAAATTATTTTTTTGATTACCTTACGAAAAATCCCACTTCCATAGATAATTCAGATTTTATACATTTGAACTATCCACTAAGTGGGATTTTATTAGTTTTAAGAACTCAACATGTTTTAATGCTTTCAAGTTTCTTTTTTATTTTTCAGTTAATAATAGCGCTTGATATGGCTTTCTTGTCAAATGGAACTTTTTATCACCAGATATTTCCTGATCAAACTCTTCTTCTGTTTCATCCCATGCATTAATTAATCTTGCACTATATTTCTTATCTTTAGGCAAAAAGTCTAAAATTTCATATTCTGGTTGATTATCACCAAAGTAGACCAGCCATTTCTTTTCATCAGGAGTTGATCCTACGGCTAATTCCCAATGTGGTCCGCTAGTTGCTTGTGGCTTAACCCAATCGAAGCCATTCCTAGTCAATAAGTTATACAAGAAATTAATTTTCTTTTGACTTTCTCCATAGAGTTTGCCACCATGAGCCCACCAAATTGGACGGTCAGTACCTGGCTTATCAATGTATGTTTCACCATGGCTACATCCTCCACCACGTAAAATAACACGCCAGAAGTTATCCATCATTCCTTGAGCAGAATTATCTCCCCAGCCAAATTCAATATTTCCTTCATAGCGACATTCATCATCAATAACTGGTTTTTGATATTCTTCAATCCATTTTGGAATTAAAAATACATTATCACTTTGGACACTTAAGTGCGTAATCCATGGCTTAGTATGGTCATACCAATTCTTAAGTGTGTCTTTATGTTGAGGTGGATCATAGAAATTATGGATAGATTCTAAGTGATCTGAAGGGTCATTTTCATGAACAAATTTACCAATTACATCCCAATCTTTAAGTGGAATTTGACCAACTAAATCCATTAAATCATATTCATTAGCTAGAGCCCACCAAACATTCTTATATGAAGCTAAACGGGCAATAATATATTTTAAATACTCAAGATTATTTTCTAATCCCATTCTGGCAAAGCCCCAGCGATCATATGGACTAAACAAAATTAAATCTGCTTCAATACCCAGCTTATCCAGTTGGTCAATATTATTTTCTAAATTTCTAAAATATTGTGGATTAGGTCTAGTAAAATCAAAGCCTGTATCTGTTGCATCAAAGATCCAATCAGTGCCTCCACGCTTTACCTTAGGCTCACCTTCAAAAGGATATATCTCTGGTTCCTCAATATTATAGTCATAACTCTTAGGAAAGACGAGCATACGAATCTTATTAAATTTGTTTTTCTTTAAAGTTTCAAGAGTCTGCTCTTGGATATACTGGGGTTGAACAGTCCATGCGTAAGCAGTAGTACCAAACGGAATATAACTTGAACCATCAGCATAGGCAAAGTGAGTCTTACCTGATACTCTGACTGGTCCATGATTATTCTTACCCGCTGCTACAACGCTAAAGCTATCCTTTCTATGATTTAATTCATTAATATTAGAATGGGTGATTACTTCATATTCACCTTCAACTTCGGGCATATAGCGAAGTTTATAAGTTCCTTCACCATCATAAAAGCCAGTAACTTCAACTTTGTGATTATTATGTTCGATTGTTGCAGTTAATCTAACATCTCTAAATGGATTACCTGTTGTCGGACCGGATAACCTTAATTCATACCTTTTCCATTTTTCTACTTGCATAATTTTATACCTCTATATCTAAATACCGATTATCTAAGCAATCTTTTTATTTTTTTGACGAGAGATTGCCATTAGAACAAATACGACACCGATGATAAATAGAATAACAGCACTAATTCTCATTTGTTCTACAGCTGTGGTTAACCCTGTTGCTTTACTAATTGCAGAAATAATGTACGGTGACGCAAATGCGCCCAAATTGTTGCAGACTTGCGCAATGGAAATAACCATATTACTAATAGAACTATCTACATCACTTAAAATAGTGTCATAAACATAAGGGATAATAATACTACTAATCATCATGCACAGTAATCCGATAAAGAAAATAATCATATTACTTGCACTACTACAAATCAAAAATCCAATACCACCTACTACCACACCTAAAACTGGTGTAAAGTGCCTAAACACTTTAAATATCCTGCTATAAGCCATCGAAATCAGTGCACCAATTAGACCAGCGACAGCAATTTCTGTTGAAAGCATTCCTTGATTTGCCAATTTATTTTGAGCAATAACTAAAGCAGATGCTGTTGCTTCAACCATAAATGCTGTAAAGAATAAAAATAACATAAAGAATGCTACATAAATTACTGCTGGAATTTTAGCATGGTCTTTTTCTTGACCTGTAGTTGCAGTCTTAGATGTTTCTACTGTTGTAGATTTCTCCATTTTTGAAGTATAGCTAATCATAAATAAAACTAAAAATGGGACTACAAATAGCCAGTATAAGAAAGTAGCTTGCCACTTAATTCCAAGAAACAGTCCTGCAATAAAAGTCATGGAACTATTACCTAAAGTACCCATAGCACCTTGAATACCAATCAAGGTCTTTTGTTCTTCACCACTAAAGCAGTCACCAATCAACGAAACTGCAAGTGAAGTAAACAAACCTATCCCTGCACCAACTAATAATCTGCTAGCAACAATAATTGGAAAATTATTGACAAAGAATGGAATTAATCCACCAATAATGGTCGCAATCATCCCTATGATAACAGTGTTTCTTTTACCTACCCATTTAATAAATGCATTACTAAATAAAATGAATAGCATAATAGTAAATGATGGTAAAGTAAATAATGATTGAATTTGCGTTATTGAAATATTCGGAAATGATTTAGCAATGAATGGTATCGCAGCTAAATTAGACCCTGCTACTTGCAAAAACAAAGATATTCCTAAAATACCAATTTTTAATTTCCAATTATGTTTGTTTTGTTGTTTTATTGCTTCAACATCCATAATTTTTTCCTTTCTTAAAACCTTTTTGTTTCATTATTTACATTTTTAATGATATATTGTAACCGGTTACATTTCAATTTAGTTTAAATAAAATAAAACTAAACTAATATGAAATTTATCACCCTAATAAAGGAGGAACCCTTTTAATGACAACAATTAGAGATGTTGCGAAGCTAGCTGGTGTATCAGTAGCAACGGTATCACGAATTTTAAACAATAAAAACAATGTTACAGAAAAAACTCGTCAAAAAGTTGAACAAGCTATTAAACAAACTAACTATTCACCTAATCAAGTGGCGCGAAACCTTTACAAAAAAAGATCTAAAATGATCGGTATTATTGTGCCATATTTAGAAAATTCATTTTACGCTGAGATTATTGACGGAATTCAAAAAATATTGCAACCTGCAGGATATACAGCTCTCATTTCATTTGGAGCCGAATCTGATAATGATAAGTATAAGCAATTCATCCAAAACTTTGAGCAAAATAATATTGATGGCATTATTACTTCAGCTTTTGATATTAGTCTAGATAATACCATTACTGTTCCACTTGTAATGTACGATAGCGCCAATATTGACGATAATATTGTTAGAATTGCCTCAGACAATATAAGTGGTGGTAAATCTTGTGTTGAACTACTAGGAAATAATACTAGACACGTCCTAATTCAACATATGTCGCTAAGCCTACCAACAGTTCGTGAAAGAATTGAAGCGACAATCAAAGAATTAAATCATCGAAAAATAAATTATACCTTGATGGAAGTTGGTAATCCTCGCATTAGTGATGACGCCAAAAAAGCAATCAGCTTTTCACCAAATTATGATGCAATAATTACTGTTAACGATCTTTATGCAGCAGAAATACTCAAAATAGCCAATGAACGGAATATTAGTGTTCCTCAAGATATTCAAATTGTTGGTTATGACAATAACCCCATATCTTCATATACTAATCCAGCAATATCTACAGTCGATCAACATCCTGAAGAAATTGGCGAAACCGCTGCTAATAGATTATTAAAGTTAATAAGAGGTG
This sequence comes from Lactobacillus colini, assembly GCF_017874575.1. Lineage (GTDB taxonomy): Bacteria > Bacillota > Bacilli > Lactobacillales > Lactobacillaceae > Lactobacillus > Lactobacillus colini. The sequence continues at coordinate 5,972 of NZ_JAGGLU010000010.1, forward strand.
ATACATCATCGATGAACTCTATTACTCCAATTACTAAAATTAAGCGTCAATCAACCAATTAATAAAAAGACGTTAACTTAGCATCAGAATTAATGGCTAATGCGTAAGTCTAGCGTCTTTTTTATTCTAATTAATCTTATTCGAATTATAAAGTTAACTACCAGCTACTAAAGTAGCTGGCTTGCAGACTTCAAACTTCAGCTCATCACCTTAGCTCTACTAGCTGCAACTTATCCAGATAAGGCACTGCCTCAAGCCGTTGACGAAAGCAAGCTTTCGTGACTGACTCTTGGTCTTACACGCCAATTACCAGGACTTTCGACGTGAGTTACCAAACACCGATAGATTCTTTATTGTCTATCTACAAAAGACATATTCGTTATTAGCTACTTTTAATGATTGATGTCCTTTAGCTAGAATATTCTTAGCGGCATTGTAGTCTCTAACGTGATGTTTTCCGCAATTAGGACAATCCCACTCACGCTGGTCTAGCGTAAGCTTTTTTGTACCGTTTGTCCCCATAACAAATTTACAGTCATAACAAGTCTGCGTTGTATAAGCTGGATTGACTAAAACGAAAGTTTTACCGTGCAGCGGTGCTTTATACTGAAGCATTCCAATAAATGTTCGCCAACCAACATCGCTAATGCTCATAGCCAAAGCGTGATCCTTCAATAAGTTCTTGCTTTTTAGATTTTCACCAACTACTAAATCGTGGTTCTTGATATATGCAGTTGAAAGTTGATCTAAAAAACTGTGTCTTTGATTGAAGATTCTGCGATGAAGTTTAGCCACCTTAATCTTTTGCTTTTGATAATTCTTAGACTGCCAAAGCTTGCGCTTTTCTTTCTTGGCTCTTCTGGCTCTTCTAGATAGCTTCCTTTGTTCTCTAGCTAGCTTATTTTTGATCTTTTGATAATACTTTGGGTTAGGCTCTTCATGTCCAGTTGTATCCATCAAGAAGTTCTTAACATTCAAGTCATAACCTACTTCAGAACTAGTTTTAGAATATGTTTCAGCTAAGGCATCATTGCTTTTAATTAAGAGTGAGATAAAGTATTCACCAGACGACAGATGAGAAATAGTGGCTTTCGTAATCCTAATTTCTTCGCCTTCAGGCAAAGAACGAGAAAGAACAACTTTCAAGTTGCCTAATTTGGGCAGTTTTAAGTGCTTCTTATCAATAAATCTAACTGTCCCATTGAATAAAGATGGCTTATTATCTTTAAGTCCAACATACTGACAATTAGTTGAATAAGACTGCTTTGGAGCAGATTTACGTTTGAACTTAGGATGACCTGCATGATTAACTTTTCTAAATAAGCTCCAGGCAGCTTGATAATTAATCTGAGTATTATAAGGCATCAAGCTATCTAAATCTTTATCAGCTAGCCAAGGGTATTTATCTGCAGTAATTCTGTCTAGTCCAGTCGATCTCTTCTTTGATTTAGCGATCACGTTTCCTTTAGAATTATAGCGCCAGTACTCTTCAGGTATTGGATAATGCTTATCTAATTTATTACGATGAATTGCACTGTCAGTATAAGAATTAGCTAAAAGCTGATTATAGATAAAGCGAGCAGTGTCCGTGTTCTTTTTGATAATGGCTTCTTGCTTATGATTAGGAAAAGCTCGCATCTTAAGACCAAGCATGTACTTCATTTCCGTTTTACGCATGTTTTTCACCTCCTGCAATTAATTATACCTTATGCCAATGTATGATACAATTATATTGTTAATGTCAGGTAATATAGGAGAATATATAAATGTCAATGAATAAGAAAAGAGACAAAATAAAAGATGCAGTCTATGAAAGAAGATATGTTTATAATACTCACTATCATCTAATCTGGTGTACCAAATATCGTAATCAAATTTTTACTACTCAAACACTGGCAAATGAGATGAAAGAGCTGTTACTACAAATTGCGCAAGATAATGACATCAAAATCGAAAAAATTGAAGTAATGCCAGAACATATTCATCTGCTTATTTCATTCAAGCCTCATAAAGCAGCTTCAAGCGTAATCAAAGCTCTAAAGGGAAGAAGCGCATTTTTATTTTTTCAAACTCATCCTGAGATTAAGAATTCTAAAATGTGGAGTGGACACTTATGGTCGTCTAGTTACTACTTGGGGACTGTAGGAAATATGTCGAAAGAAATTGTCGAAAAATATATCAATGATCAGATATACAATGCGAAAAAAGAAAAAAAGCCCTATCCATCCAGGGATTAAAATCCCTGGATTTTCGGGCAAATTTCATTAAAATTCTTCAAGCTTATTAACTTGCTGACGTATATTGTCTGACCCAAAAATAAAAGATCCAGCTACTAAGATAGTGGCTCCAACATTTATTACCATTTTTGCTGTTTCTTCATTAATACCGCCATCTACTTCAATTGGAATATTATCATCCAATATTTCTTTTAACTTTTGGATTTTGACCACAGATTCAGAAATAAACTTTTGTCCACCAAAGCCCGGATAAACACTCATTACTAATACCTGATCTATTTGAGTACTGAACTTCTTTACCACGTTAATATCCGTATCTGGGTTCAGAACTAACCCTACCTTGACATTCTTTTCTTTTAAATAATTAATCCAATATTTAAGCTTATTTTCTGACATTGATTCATAGTGCAGCTCAATAATATCTGCACCAGACTTAACAAACATTGGTACCAAGTCCTTAGGGTTGTTACTCATTAAATGAACTTCAAGCTTAATATTTTGAAAATCACGCTTAAAATCACTAACAAGTTGCGGTCCAAATGATAAATTAGGTACAAAATGTCCATCCATAATATCAATATGGAATCTAACTATTCCTGCATTAACTGCTTCCTGAATCTGATATCTCAAATTTAGGCTATCTGCATTCAATATTGACGGTGCAATAATCATAGTCCCTACCTACCTTAAAATAAAAAGCTCTCAATATGTACTGAGAGCTTTTTCAATACTAATAATTTCTTCAACATTTAACTATTACTTGTTGTATACTTGCTTCTTAAATTCAGCAACATTCTTCTTAGTAACAATTTTTACAGCAACTTTGTCATTCTTTGGAACCTTCTTATTTTGGAAGTGGTCGTAAACCATTTGAACTGATTGCTCACCAATCTTGTTCCATTGTTGACCTACAGTAGCAGTTACTTCACCTTTTTGAATTAAGTTTAAACTTGCTAAAGCTCCATCAAAACCAATAATAGTAATTTTTTTGTTAGCAGCTTTTACTGCACGAGCAGCACCTACAGCTTCTTCGTCATTTTGAGCAAAAATACCCTTAATGTCCTTATGAGCTTGTAAGATATTCTCAGTAACTGTTAAGGCTTTTGCACGATCAAATTGTGCAGTTTGCTTAGTTACAACATTGAGCTTCTTGTCAGCTATACTATCAAATCCCTTACCACGTTCACGGGTTGCAGATGCTCCTGGAATACCTTGAATTTCTGCTACTTTTGCATTAGCACCCAATTCCTTAATTAACCAATTAGCTGCCATCTTACCACCAGCAACGTTGTCTGATGCTACTGTTGAAACAACTTTACCTGAGTCAGCACTACGGTCAACACAAACTACTGGGATATTAGCTTCGTTTGCCTTCTTAACTACTGTAGAAATAGCTGAAGAGTCACAAGGATTAATAATCAAAGCATCTACCTTTTGGGTAATTAAATCTTCAACATCGTTATTTTGCTTTGACGTATCGTTGTTTGCATCATCAATAATTACCTTTGAGCCATTCTTTTTAGCATAATTACTGATAACATTCTTCAAATTTACAAACGCTGGATTAGTTAATGTAGAAAGTGAAACACCAATCTTTAAGTCCTTAGGCTCTTTCTTTTCTACTTTTGTTGATGAGCCAGACCCATTACTCAAGCCAGTTGATCCACATCCGGCAAGAACACCGCCAGCAATAAGAACAACTGAAGCTACTGCTGCAATCTTAGTAAACTTCTTTGAGAACTTTTTGAAATTCATTTTTCTTCTCCTTGAAAATTATATCCACTAACACAGAATTTTATTCGCTGTCTTTACGAGTTTGAGAGTCGATCATAACAGCGATTAAAATTACAACACCCTTAACGATTTGTTGATAGAAACTATTAATACCCAATAAATTCATACCGTTACTTAGTGATGCAATAAGTAATGCACCAACTAAAGTACCGGACATTCTACCTTTACCACCTGCTAAGCTAGCACCACCAATAACAGTAGAAGCAATCGCATCCATTTCATAGGACATACCAGCATCTGGTTGGGCAGAGCCTAATCTAGAAGTTAAAATAAATCCTGCAAGAGCTGCTAATAAACCAGAAATAGTATAAATAATAATTAATACCTTTTTAGTCTTAACACCTGCGATAAAGGCTGCTTTTTCATTTCCGCCAAGGGCAAATGTCTTACGCCCAAAGGCAGTCTTATGAAGTAAGATAAAGCAAATTATAAATGCTACCAAAGTAATTATTACAGGAAATGGTATACCGAATAAATAACCTTGTCCGATAAATTGGAAGAAGAAGCTAGTGTTCATTTTACCGCCAGTTACAGGGTTACCACCGGTAAACACATAAGTTGCACCTCTCCAAATGGTCATTGTGGCTAAAGTAGCAATAAATGGTGTCACTTTACCCCAAGTAATAAATAAACCATTAACTGCTCCCAATACTGCACCTAAAGCAAGCCCAATCAATCCTGCTAGCCATGCTGGAGTTCCTCCTAGAATAAGCGTAGCAATTATTGCACCTGTGAAAGCTAAAATTGATCCAACAGATAAGTCAATTCCGGCAGTTAAAATGACAAACGTCATACCAAAGGCAATTAATGCATTTACTGAGGCTTGTCTAAGCAAGTTCAGTAAGTTATTTGGTGCAATAAATTGCGGATTCATAATTGTGATGCCTATTACAAGAATAATTAAGGCAATTAATGCCATATATTTAGAAAAATCAAATTTCTTTTTAGTCTTATCCATCTTATTTACCCCCAGTAGCCAATTTCATTACTTGTTCCTGAGTTGCTCCCTTAGCATCAATAATTCCCATTTGTTTGCCTTCATATAATACTTCGATCCTATCGCTCATGCTTAATACTTCAGGCAAGTCACTGGAAATCATAATAATTGCAACATGACGAGCAGTTAATTGATTCATTAGCTCATAGATTTCTTTCTTGGCACCTACGTCAACACCTCTTGTAGGTTCATCAAGGATTAAAATCCTTGATCCACTTCCGACCCACTTAGCTAGAACTACTTTTTGTTGGTTACCTCCTGATAAGCTACTTGCTGACACCTTAGCACTTTGTGCTTTGACGGTTAATCTTTTCATTAACATATTGACCATTTCATCTTCGCTCTTTTGATCAATTAATAATCTTTTTCTAAAACCGTCAATACTTGGTAAGGCAATATTATCTTCAAGAGACTGATCAAGCACTAGTCCTTCTGACTTTCTATCTTCAGTCAAAAAGCCAATTCCATGTTTTATAGCATCATTAGGATCCTTAAATTTTATTTCTTTGCCATGAAGATATATCTTACCTGATTTTAATTTATCAATTCCGAACAAAGCACGCATAGTCTCTGTGCGTCCTGCTCCCATCAAGCCAGAAAAGCCTAAAATCTCACCTTCATGAACTTCAAAGCTAATATCAGTAAATTTATTACCAGATAACTTTTCTGCTTTCAGTGCAACTGGTCCCAAATCTGGATTTCTCTTTGGATAATAATCACCTATATCTCGCCCAACCATGTCATGAACAATTTGTTCTTCTTTAACATCTTGAGTTCTATAAGTATTTACGGAAATACCATCCCTCATCACTGTTACTCGATCACAAATTTTCCATAATTCTTCCATTCGGTGTGAGATATAAATGAAACCAACGCCTTTTTTCTTTAAATCACGAATTGTCTTAAACAAAATATTAGTTTCATTTTCTGTTAAAGCCGCAGTTGGTTCATCCATGATAATAAATTTAGCATCTGTCATTAATGATTTGGCAATTTCGACCATCTGCTGTTCACCCACAGACAAGTCAGCTATTTTATTATCAACATTTATGTGTGAGCCTAATTGATCTAGATAGCTTTTAGCCTGTTTTTTCATTTTCCTCTGATTCATCAAGCCAATTTTATTTTTTATTTCTTTATTCAAGAACATATTGTCTATGACACTCATTTGAGGAAAGTTATTCATTTCCTGATGGATAAAGCTAATACCATGGTGTTCTGCATCTAACGCACTAGCATATGTAGTCTCTTGACCGTCAACTTTGATAGATCCTGCATCTTTCTTTAATAAACCAGTTAGAATATTCATCAAAGTTGATTTACCAGCACCATTTTCACCCATTAACGCATGAACTTCACCTGATTCAACATCGAAATTAACACCTTGAAGTACTTTATTTGTTCCGAATGCTTTTTCGATGCCAGTCATTTCAATTTTCATACAGAAGTCCACCTCCTAAAAAATCACGCCACTTTCAAGAATAACGTTTGAATATGGTGTTTCTTCCCCGGTGCGAATAAAGGCTTTGGAATCAGACAATTTTTTCTTTAATTCTGAATGAGGAATAAATTTTATTTCAACATTAGGTAAAGTTTCTTGAATAGCCTTTAATTGATCAGGATTTTCTATTTTTATTTCTTCAGCTATATAAACCTTCTGTACCTCTAATTCTTCTAGAACTTCTTTTAGCACATCTATAAAACTAGGTAATCCTGCACGCACAGCTAAATCAATCTTTTCTGTGCCTTTTGGGACTGGGGTTCCCGCATCCCCAATACCTAACAAATCCATGTGTCCCATATCTGCTACAACTCTAGATATATCAGAATTTAAGATTCCTCTTTTTTTCATAAAAGTCACTCTTTCTTGTATGTTTCATAAATTTGCTTTCTTGTAGGTATCGACGGAATCGCTCCCATATTTTGAACTGTAATTGATGAAGCCATTTGCCCATACTTAATCGCGTTTTCTATATTTGATAAATCTGGCTTTAATTCAGAAGCCATCGCTCCAATAAAGGTATCACCAGCAGCAGTAGTATCTTTAGCATTCACCTTAAATGCTGGGATCATCTTGTTCTCAGTTGGAGAAGATAAGAATACGCCTTTGGATCCTAATGTTATTAAAGTAATAGCTACGCCCTTATCTCTAAAGTACTTTCCTGTTTTCACCATACTTTCTTCATCATCAATATGAATACCTGTAATTAATTCACTCTCAGTTTCATTGGGAGCAATTATATCCGTGATATGTAATAAATTTTCATCAATTCTATCTGCTGGGGCAGGATTCAAAATTGTTACTGTGTTAAATTTTTTAGCTAATGTAAAGCTTTCTAAAAGGTCTTCCTTCTTAGTTTCAAATTGACCGATAATAAAATCAGTATTGTTTAAACTTAATTGCAAATTATTAATTTGCTGATTAGTAATCTCCTGATTAGCACCAGGATAAACTAGGATGCTATTTTGTCCTTCTTTTGTTAATAAAATTGTGGCATTGCCTGTTTTAGATTCATCTACAGTAGTTATATGCTCTACTTCTATGCCTTCCTTTTCTAAAACAGATAGCATAAATTTTCCTTCTGCATCATCTCCAACAGCACCTACAAAAGATACTTCTGCGCCACTTCTTTTAGATGCTACAGCTTGATTAGCTCCTTTCCCTCCTGCAGCTTGAGTAATATCTGTTACCTTCAACGTCTCTCCTGGTTGGGGAATTCTTTCGATATGCAATGTCTTATCTACATTAATACTTCCAACAACAATTATTTTATTTGTCATTGTATTTCTCCTTCCAAAAAATTGGACCGGTCTTATTTACAAATTAATTATACCCACTTTTTGAATACGCTTTCAATAGTATTATTAAAATAATTTTGTTTTAACTAATTAATGTCCATATACAGTATTTACTTAATAAATAAAATAACGTAAAAAGAACCGAATTATACGATTCGGTTCTTTTTACGTTACTCACTATTGATACCTTTTCTCAGCTTTTTATTGCAGCAGAAGCTTCATCTAATTCTTGATCTACTGTTGCTAATATCAATTGATCACCAAATTCTATATTGTCACCCTCTTTTTTCTCTAAAATAATATTATCAAAATTAGTATAATTAGTAACAACTACTGGAACAATTGTGTCATAACCAGCTTTTTGAATTTCTTCAATGTCGAAGTTTTCTAGTAATTGTCCTTGTTTAATTTCATCACCGTTCTTAACAAATGATTCAAAATATTTTCCCTTTAAATTAACAGTATCTATACCTACATGAATTAATAATTCAACACCACTATTAGATCTTAAGCCAATAGCATGTTTAGTAGAAAATACTGACACGACCTTCCCATCAAAAGGAGCTGTAATTTTTCCAATTTTTGGATTAATCGCAAGCCCTTGACCAATAGTTTCAGATGAGAATACAGCATCATTAACATGTTTTAGATCTACTATGCTACCTTGTAGTGGCGAACTAACTAAACTATCTTTAAATTCTGCGGTCTTAACTCCTTCATTATTTTTAGGATTATCAACAACTGAATCACCCCAAATTAAAGTTAAAATTAATGCTATTACGAATGCTATAATCAACGATAAACTAAAGCCAATAAAATTCGTATTAGCACCATACTTAGGGTCCAAAAACATCGGAATACCAAAAATACCGCCTGATGCAAATCCCCCAAACATTTTTGCACTCGACATTGCAGCAACTGCACCACCGAATGCTGAACCGATAGATGCAAATATAAATGATTTTTTATGTGGAAGTGTTACGCCATAAATTATTGGCTCTGTAATTCCTAAAAAGCCAGAAATAACTGCTGGCCAGCCAACTTCTTTAAATTTAGTAGACTTTGCCTTTAAAGTCATGGCTAAGGCAGCACCAACTTGACCGAATACTGTACAATATAACATTGCATTAATTGGATCGAATCCCTTAGTAGCAATGTTATTCAAAAATATAGGTATAAATGCCCAATGTAAGCCCAAAAGAACTACAGCTTGCCATATGCCAGCTAAAATAAATCCTGCTACAATTCGTGCATGTTCATAAACCCAAAGTACGATATTTGCTAAGCCTTGACTTAAATATGAAGTTATTGGTCCAACTATTAAAAAAGATAGTGGCACAACAACTACTAAAGTAATTAATGGTGAAAAAATACTCTTTAATGAATCTGGTAGAACCTTATTTAACCATTTATAAATGATCGAAGCTAGCCATACTGCCACAATTGCTGGAATGAGCGTTTGAGTATAATTCATTAAAATAACAGGAATATTTAAAAAACTTATACTCTGCTTTGCTTGATATGCTTGGACTAGTGTAGGATAGCAAAGTGCTGCTCCAATAATTGCTCCTAAGTATTCATTGATTTTAAATGCTTTAGCACTTGAGAAACCTACCATTATAGGTAAAAAGTAAAATAAGGCATCTCCAGCTGCATTCAAAATCATATAAGTTCCACTTTTTTGGCTTACAAGATTTAAAACTGTTAATAAAACCAAAAATCCTTTTAGTACACCAGCTGCTGCCAATGTTCCCAAAAATGGGGTAAATATTCTAGTTATTAGCTTAATAAATTTATTAAACACATTTTTGTCAGTTTCATCATTCGTATCTTCAGAAGTATTGCCCGACGCCAACCCCAATAATGGCATTACTTCATCATAAACATCAGCAACATTACTGCCTATAATAACTTGGTATTGACCACCTGCATGGGCGACTCCCATGACTCCTTTTAATTGCTTAATCTCACTATCATTAGCTTTACTTTCATCTTTTAATTTAAAACGCAGACGCGTCACACAGTGGACTAAGCTATTTACGTTTTCTTTTCCACCAACTAGCTTAACTATTTCTTGAGCTAGCTGCTTATCTTTGTTACTTGACTTAGACATTTTTATTTCTCCTCTTTTAGCTCGAGAATAATCCTTATTAGCATTAATTATCTTAGTAACTGCTTCAGTATATTTATCAACATCATTACCTATTAAAATTTGCAATTCATCGTGTTCAAAAGTTACTTCTAAAACTTGAGGTATCTTTTTTAGCTCATGTTCATTTAACAAATCTTTTTCTTTTAAATGAATTCTTATTCTAGCTATACAGTGATAAACTTCAGAAATATTATTTTTACCACCAACACTATGAACTATTTTGTTTCCTATTTTTTTATATTCACTACTCATAACCCCTAAACCTCATTAATCCTCTGAAATATTTAAACGATGGATATGAATAGTGAGATACATTATTTCATCATCAGAAACTTGATAGTCAAACTCATTTAAAACTATTCCCGAAATTCTTTGAGCAATAACGTATTCTTTGTGATAATTATGAATTACCATATTGAATAGCTCTTTATCATCCATAGTTTGATTTCTCACGGTACGGTTCTTTATTCCTTGAATAAAGAACTTCAAATGAGTGATTGCACGGTAATATGTAACAGATTTAATATCGATTTTTTTATTGAGCATTTCTTCGATAATTTTTATAAACTTGTTAATTAATTCAATTGTTCCTTCGGTATTCTCTAAAGACTCTCCTTCTTGTGCTGTAATAATATGCATTGCAATATTTGCTGCTTCATCATCGCTAAAAGTTAATCCTGTCTTTTTTGATAAGTATGCTATTGATCGTTTACCTAATTGAAATTCATCCGGATATGTTTGCATCGTTTCAATTGTTAAACGATTTTGTATTATCATTCCCTTACTTACTCTTTCAACTGCGAATTGTAAGTGATCTGGCAATGAAAAATAAATATCATCACTTAACTTCTTTCCAGAACTAGCCTCTGCTTCTGAAATAATTTTGTCGGATAATTCAATGTACCATGGATCTATTTGTAACAGCGTTTGGCTAATTGAATTAGTTGCACTTTCATCTTGAGGATAAAAAACTTTCTCTATCTTTTTATCTTCGATTAAATCTCCTGGTTTTCCTTGAAAGGCAATCCCACTTCCAAGAGCTACTAAAGTTTGTTGGTTATCATCAAGAGCAATAACAGCATTATTATTTAGTACTCTTTTTATAATCATTATTTATGTCCTCCAAATAAAAAAGGCAAGACACACAACACCCTTAAAAGGGATGATTATTGTGGTCTTGCCAACTGAATGTAACAATCCGATTTCTTATTTCATGTAAATTATACCTTCTAATGAAATCGGTTACAATAGTTACTAAAACATTATCTCTTATTTTAGCTTATTCTAGTAATAAAAAATTAGAGTCACTTCTGATATTGCTGCTAACATACTATCTAAAAGTTAAATCTCTTATTTCTTCACTATTAAAAGTGAATCCTCTCTAACTGGCATCATTTGCAATACGCCATCAACAAGCTTGCCAGTTAAGACATGTCTCTTATCTAGATCAATTATCTTAACATTATCTGGATTGATCCCTATCTCTTTAAAGTCAAAGATGCCAGCTGTCGGCAGATAGACTAGCAGATATTCATCATTCTGGGCAGCTCTAATAGCAGGGTTATTCTTACTTGGACTTGCAATAGGTTCTAAGCCTTGTGCACCATATTCCATAACTAATTCTTTTAAAATTCCCATATCGCTAGCTCCTGGAAGCTGTAAGCATTGACGCCAATCATATGGGACTATTTCAACATTAAAGTTCATGCCTAACTTCTGTTCTGGATGTGCTGTATCATTCCATGGCCAAATACCAAAACAACCATAACCAATCCCCATATCTGCACCTGATAAGACAGCTTTCCAAGCAGCTTTTCTAACATCATAAGAAGTATAGCGCTCAACTTCTGTGGATTTTTCTTGTGGTGGAGTCATCTTAGTGAATCCTTCATAACAAATCTCAGCATCCATCATTGGACCAGTATAGCCGTTCTTTCGCATCAGTTGCGGAATAGTATAAGCTGTTGCCTGACCATTTTTACCATGACCTGATTGATAAATGAAGAAACTTGCCTGCTTTAAAAAGTCCTCAGGTAATTCATGAGATTCGCCATTGATGTGGAAGGTATAGATACCATCTGGATCTACAGACTTTGCAGATTGCAATACTTCTCGATAATATCTTGTTGGTTCTTCAATTTCTTGACCTTCTTTTTCAGCAAAGCCAACATCCCCAGTTACAAACCAAATCGGATCATATTTTTTGAATCTTTTTACTACATATTCCACATATGGCTTAATCTGCTCAAATGGCATTACATTATTCTTAGTAAAATTACTCATCCAAGTACCTGGAACAAAATTTCCCCAGAGGAGAACTAGTACTGGCACCATATTACGCTTAATCATTTCTGCTAGCATTTTCTCTGCATTATCGAAGTAAGCTTCATTAATCTTAGTGTAGTCATATTCATAAGAACCGTCTTCATGTTCAACAATAGCAAATGGCTCTCTCCCTTTAATTGGTAGACTAGAATCCCATTGTCGTAAAATATTGATTTGAACAGCATTGTATCCTTGAAATTTCCTTGTATCTAAATAGTAACGCCAATCAGGCATTTCAATACTAGTAAATGCACTCCAACAAGTATCTGCTAGATAAAAGAATCTCTTGCCGTCTTTATACAAATAACGTCCCTTAGCTTCTAACATAATTAAAATTCTCCTTCAAAAAAGACAAGACCGTGCTTAATCAATAAGTAGGAGCCTTGTCAACTTAATATAACAAGCTAAATATTATTTTTGATCATCGTCTAAAATAGTATCTAAATCACCATACCAGTATGCATCTACCTTATCTTCAATTGGATCAAAGTAATCTGGCTTAACGTTAATATACTTACCTGCTTCTGCCAAGATTGGTACAACATCTGCACGTACACCAGCCATATGGTGAATGTAAGGACCATAAACATACTTAGCTTCAAATCTATTTAAGTCTTTGAATTGGAACCAAGCATAAGTTCCCTGCTCATATGGTCCCTCACAAGTCTTGGCATTTCCAATTAGCATTGAATATTTACCATGATCGCCATCAAATCTTACTAAGGTATATGTGCCATCCTTAACGTCAAAAGCAGCTGAACCAGGATAATCGAATACAAAGTGAGTAGGTGGTAATACTGGACGACTCTTAGCAGTTTGGAATGCAAATGTACCTAAGTGCTGCAATAATTCGCCATTTTCATTTTCTGGATGACGGCAGTTAACATCTGCAAATAATGCTCTCTCTTCACCTAATGTAGCAGCTTCTGCTAGAACTTCAGAAATAGCACCATTAATATCGACTTCACAAGTTACTGGCATACCTTCTGTTTGAAGCAGGGCTTCAGAAGCATATGGTAAGATACCAATTTCATCTTGAAGTTCAGTCCAACATTGAATAGTTCCGGCATTGCAACCATATTCATGCATCTTATCTTGCATAGCTAGCTTCAAAGCCGCTACCTTCGTAAAGTCTTCATCTTCAATTTGAATATCAGCCCACTTATGATATACATCCTTAGTTTCTTCAATTCTAGGATCATTCTTAGCAATTAAGTCTCTCATGTATGAAGTAAGTTCACCTAGTGGAATTGGTGAAAGCTGGATGCCGAACTTTTCTAATAGTTCTCCTTCATTGACAATTACTGACCAGAAATCGAATGGACGTGGTCCAATTTGTAAAATTCTAGTATTTCTAAACGTCTTAACCACATTGCAGACTCTGATAAAGTCAATTACTCCCTTGCTAAATGAAGGATCATCAATATCACTATTTCTAATATAAGTAAATGGAACATTGAAATGACGTAAGACTTTTCCAATAGCAAATAAGCCACATTGTGTATCACGTCTTCTTGATCCATCTGGAGCTGGTGCTTCATCGCGTGGACCCCATAAAAGAACTGGAACATTAAATTTAGCAGCTAAACGGGCAACTTCATATTCAGTACCAAAGTTTTCATTAGCAATAAATAAACCATCAATTTTTGCTTCTTTAAATTTTTGAGTAATTTTTTCTAAACCCGCATCATCATATAATAAACCGTCATCATTTACATCTTTAATATCGACGTAGTTTACACCTAATTCATCTAACTTATCTCTTGTTTTATCAGCAAATTCAATTGCTGCATCAGCAGAAAAAATATTCCTTCTAGTAGGCACAAAGCCCAACTTTATTTGCTTTAAGCTCAACTTATCAGTCATAATGACCTCCTAATCATGTAATCACTTTCTATATAAACTAAATTATCATGATTCTGATTAAACTTAAATACTAATTTAACTAAACTAAGCTAGAATAAGGATTTTTATACTGAATCCCTTTTGACTATCCTAGTAGAAACCAAACTTTTTTGCGGCTGCCAAAATTTATCAGCTGCTTGTTGCTGCAACTGAAAAAGTGCTTGACTAGAAATTTGTTGAATTGGTACATGTATCGTAGTTAACTCAGGTGAAATCATTGTCCCAGCATAAATATCATCAAAGCCCATTACAGCAATGTCTTCTGGAACTCTAATATGCCAACTTGTCAGTTCTTTAATTAATCTAATTGCAATATAATCATCTTCGCAAAATAGTGCATCGGGTATAGTATGCTGATCTTTTAGCATTTCTTTCAATTCATCACTATCAGCTAACTTCATCATGGGCGATATACTATAAAAATGATCCGGTGCCACTTCCTGATTATGATCCTTCATCGCCTGATAAAAGCCCCTTCTACGATTTTGAAAATTAGATATCAGCTTGTTAGAGGCTACATAACCTACATTTTTATACCCTTTACTTAAAATATATTCAGCTGCTTGATATGCTCCCTGGAAGTTATCCATTGTGACAAAGTCAGCTGACACATCATCATAGTAAGTATCAACAAAGACTGATACGCCTAGGTGTTCTTTTAAGAAAATAATTTGTTCTTTAGATAAATCTGTAGCCAAAACAACAAAATTTTTTAGCTTTTTATTCTCTACTAGGTCTAAAACACCCTTTTTCAATTTATCCGACTCAATATTATGAATCTGTACACTACCACCATAACTAGAAATTCCATCAGTCAATGTCGAAAGTAAATTATCAAAAAAAGGCAGTGCACGATAATTTCCCTTAACCATCCCTCGATGATCAGTAATGATCAAAAAAGTTACTTGAGATAATTTATGAGTTTTATCTCCATGATGCTTTCGTAATGGGACATAGTTGTTCTCATTAATTACATTAAATATTTTTTCACGTGTTTTTTTACTAACACCAGGTTTACCATTAATCGCTAACGAAACTGCGGAACGTGATACTCCAGCCATTTTAGCGATATCTTCCATTTTTAGCATAATTACCTCTATATAAACTAGCACTAAACTAATTTTTTAGTTTAGTTAGAATATTGCTTAATTTATCATCTAGATGATAGCATATAAATCGTAAAAACGGTTACATTTTTTTGCTATATGAGGTGATTTAAATGAATATCTTAGAGCTAAGAAAGAAAGCTGTACAGCTCAGAAAACGCACTTGGGAACTAATATACAATCATAAAAATGGACACACTGGTTCAGACCTATCTTGTACAGACATTCTAGTTGCACTCTACTATAATGTCTTGAATCAAACGCCAGAAACGGTTGGAACATTAGAAGCAGATACTTACAT
Organism: Lactobacillus colini; assembly: GCF_017874575.1. Taxonomy (GTDB): domain Bacteria; phylum Bacillota; class Bacilli; order Lactobacillales; family Lactobacillaceae; genus Lactobacillus; species Lactobacillus colini. The sequence continues at coordinate 21,588 of NZ_JAGGLU010000010.1, forward strand.
TCAAAGTAAAGGTCATGCAGTTGAAATCTGGTACGAAGTTTTAGCTGATAAGGGATATATTGACCGAGATGATCTTGAAAAGGGATATTCCACATTTAATAGCCCTTACATTGGACATCCTACAACAGACGTTAAAGGAATGGAATTTCACACAGGTTCACTAGGGCACGGATTAGGACTAGGAGTTGGTGTAGCACTAGCTGCTAAAATGAATAGCTTAAAAAAGCATACCTACGTTTTAATGGGTGATGGTGAACAGGCCGAAGGATCAATCTGGGAAGCGGCTATGGCTGCAAGTAATTACAATCTTGATAACTTAACAGCCATTATTGACCACAATGATTTACAAATTACTGGTACAACAGATTCTGTTATGCGATCAAACCCTATTAGTAACAAGTATGAGGCTTTTGGCTGGAATGTTATTGAAGTCGACGGAAATGATCTAGCAGCTTTAATTCACGTTTTAACTAGTGAAAATAATACTGGTAAGCCGCGACTAATTGTAGCTAATACAGTTAAAGGTAAAGGTATAACTGTAGCCGAAAATCGAGCTGACTGGCATCATAAAGTCCCATCTCAAGAGGAATTTGAAGAAGGAATCCGTGAATTAGACGCACAAATGGAGGCACTCAATCATGAGTAATACTGATGAAAAATTAACCGCAAATGCAGCTATTGCACAAGTTTTAGATGAAGGAACTAAACTAGACCCTAACTTACTAGTTATAACTTGCGATTCCCGTGGATCAGCTGGACTTGTCCAATTTACCAATGCTCATCCTGATCGTACTGTAGAAATGGGAATTGCTGAACAAAATGCAGTTACAGTAGCTGCTGGACTTGCTCATGGAGGCAAGCATCCTTTTGTATTTTCACCAGCTTCATTTTTAGCAATGCGATCAATTGAACAAGTGAAGGTAGATGTAGCTTTCAATAAGACAAACGTAAAATTAGTCGGTATCTCTGGTGGTAACTCTTATACTTGGCTCGGTAACACCCACCATTCATTAAATGATGTTGCCATCACTCGTGCCATACCTGATCTTGAAGTTTACCAACCATGTGATAAATATCAAGTTAAAGCTTTGTTCAAGTATTTAATTAATTCTAATAAACCGGCTTATATTCGTATTGGTAAACGCAAACTTGATAATGTTTACCATGAAGACTTTAACTTTGTTCCTGGTAAAGCGACAATGATTAAAGAAGGCAAAGATGTCTGTCTTATCTCTACCGGTGAAACACTATTCTTTACCCTTCAAGCTGCTAAGAAGCTAGAATCAGATGGAATTAGCGCAGCAGTAGTTGATCTAGGATCAATCAAACCGCTAGATACTGAAATGATCTCAAGACTTGCACAAGAATTCGATAATATTATAACTGTTGAAGAGCATGATGTAATAAATGGTATCGGGTCAGCAGTAGCAAGTATTGCAGCCCAATATGCACATGCCAAAGTTAATATCTTAGGCTTTCCAGATAAACCTGCTATTCAAGGCACTCAAGATGAAGTCTTAGCATATTATGGTTTAGATAGTGAAGGGATTGCCAACTCTGTTAAAAAGGTTTTATCTAAGTAGGTGATAGAAATGCCTTCATATGTCTTAGCTATCGACCAAAGTACTCAAGGTACAAAAACACTACTTATTGATAAAAATGGTAAAATTTTTTGGAAAAATTCTCTCCCTCATAAACAAATTATTAATAATAAAGGCTGGGTCAGTCATGATCTCAACGAGATAAAGTCCAATCTAAAGCAACTCTTTGAATCAGCACTAAATCAAGTAAGTAGTCAGCAAATAGAATCAATTGCTATTACTAATCAACGTGAAAGTGCAGCTGCTTGGTCGCTCAAAACAGGTGAACCTTTAGCTAAAACTATAGTGTGGCAAGATAATCGAGCAGATGATCTTGTTAAGCGAATTGCCATTCCAGAAATTCGCCATTTAGTAAAAAATAAGACTGGTCTTGAATTATCTCCCTATTTTACCGGTGCAAAGTGGGGCTGGATGCTTATCAATGAACCTAAAGTAATTCAAGCTAGGCATAATAATGATCTAGCCTTAGGAACAATGGATAGCTGGTTAGTCTATCAATTGACTAATGGCTCTAGTTTTAAAACGGAGCCATCAAATGCCTGCAGAACACAATTGATGGATATCCATAAGGTACAGTGGGATCATAAATTATGTGAAGTTTTTGGAGTTGATATAGAATCTCTCCCTCAAATTGTTGACTCTAATGCTAAATTTGGTGAAACAGACTTATTTGGCTTACTCGATCATAAGATTCCTATTAGCAGTGTCTTAGGTGATTCACAAGCTGCTCTCTATGCGCATGGTTGCTTTAATTTAGGCGATTTCAAAGTTACCTTTGGTACCGGGTCATCTGTTATGTTAAATATTGGTAATAAATTACCTAATAATATAAATAATAAGCTTAACACGTCTATTGCTTGGCAAATTGACGGAAACATTAACTATGTACTAGAAGGAAATATAAATTACGCTGGTGCATCTGTCACATGGCTGAAGGATCAACTCCATTTAATCAATACTCCTGAAGAAACTGAACAATTAGCACTAACTGCTAATCCTGAAGATCATACTATCCTCATTCCTGCGTTTGCAGGTTTAGGAACACCATACTGGTTAAGTAATATGAAGGCTGCCTTTGTAGGTATGACTGCAACAACAGGAAAAAAAGAACTGGTTCGTGCAACGCTCAATTCTCTTGTTTACCAAATAAATGATATTATCAATGAATTTCTAACTCTTTCCCCTACAATTAATTCTGAAATTCATACTGATGGTGGAATGATCCATAATCGATACTTAATGCAATACCTTAGCAATATAACCCAGCGTCAGGTTGATATCGCTGATATATCCGAACTCAGTGCTATGGGCAGCGCACTAAATGCAATGAATAAAAAAGATATCAGTACTTTTACTGATACTTATAATCCTAAAATGAGCAAACAAACTGCACAAAGCGCTGTTTCTGAATGGCTCAATTGGATCCACAAACTTAGCTAATTAAAATAAAATTTTTCTCTAAAATATGCTGACCTGTTAATTACTTTTCCCCCCTATAAATAAATTAATAGGTTTGTTATCAGAGTTTGATATAAAATTTTTATTTAGTCAGTTCATTAATTTGAGCTGGCTTTTTGCTTTGTATTATTTATTGTGAATTCATTTTTAAATGTATTTAATGCTAAAAAAGTGCCAGATGACTATACCACCGTATGATCATCTAACACTAAATTAGTATGTCTTATTTAATTTGAAAAACTTAAATTATCTGAAGGATTTTCTACTTCTTTTTGAACAACAATTATTTCTTTACCTGCATCAACATAACCTTCAACGTGTTCAAGGCTTGCATAGTCTTTAGAATTAGTTACTAATACCATAATGGTTGGATCTAATTGGGCTTTAGCCAAAACACTAAGATCAACTGTGCCCAGAAGCTGCCCTTGTTTTACTTCTTGACCAACTTTTACTTTAGTTTCAAATCCTTTACCTTTCAAAGATACTGTATCTATACCAACATGAATTAAAATTTCCATTCCATTCTTTGTCTGCAATCCATAAGCATGTCCAGTTTCTGCAACTACTGTCATTTGGCCATTATTAGGTGCATAAATATTAATGATCCCTTTTCCTTTAGGTTTAATAGCAAGACCATCACCCATCATTTTCGAAGCAAATACTTGATCGTTAACTTTTCCTAGTTCAATGGCTTCTCCGCTCACAGGAGCATAAGCATAAAAGTCTCTTACATCGGGCTTTTTAATACTTTTTGACTTATCTGGTTTTAATACCTCATCTGGAATTGCAAACATATTAGTTAAGATAAAAGCAACAATGATAGTCAAGATAGAAACAATCGTATAAATAATTAAAAATCTAAAATTATAAATATACATCAAATATGAAGGTAACACTGCCAATCCATAAGTATTAGCAGCCACATTAAACATCCCTAAAACAGCAGCTCCAAGACCAGAAGTTAATACAGTAACAATTAACGGCTTAATATTATATCGAATTAAAACACCAAAAATAGTAGGTTCAGAAACACCGAATACTTGTGATGCCATAGCTGATGCAGCATCTTGCTTGGCAGTCTTGGACTTAGCTCTCAAAAAGATTGCTAGAGCCACACCTAAGTTGGCAAATCCATACATAGCTTCTAAAGTAATCAATGGATTTAAGTGAGTAGCTGCTAATAGTGACGTCTCAATAGCAATCATCATTTGGTGAACGCCGACAACAACCATTAAAGGATATAATGCACCAATAATAAATCCACCAATACCAAATGGAATATGAATGACAGCTTCAACGGCTTGAATTAATAATCCTTCAACCCAGTGAACAATTGGTCCAACACCTAAAATCATAATGGCAAAGGTTACTAATAATACCATGAATGGCGTTAAAATTTGCTCGATTACGTCAGGTATATGTTTCCTAAAGAAGTGCTCAAGTTTAGCACCAAGATAACCAGCAACTACCGCTGTTAGAACAGAGCCTTGAGATCCTATTACCGGAATAGTTCCGAATAATTTAATAGCTTTAGCTGTACCGCCAGCTACTGCATAGGCATTCGGCAGTAATGGCGACACTAACATAATTCCTAAAACAATTCCAATAATTGGTGTCCCTTTAAAATATCTAAAAGTTGACCAAACAAGTAAAGCTGGTAAGAATGAAAATACAGTATCAGTTAAAACGGTAACTACGGTCATAAGACTGGCTGGAATTTGACTTGGTACCATACCAAACAAACTTAAAACTTGGGCATTGGTAAAAGTACTCTTTAACCCTAAGAATAGACCTGTTGCAGCAATAACTGGAACAATCGGAATAAATATCCCTGCTAAAGCTTGCATGATTCGTTTACCTAATGGCAAATCTTTATTGTCTCCAGCAGTACTATTCCCACCTGCTATATCATCTTTGCCATAAATGGCATTAACTTCGTGTAAGTTATCAATTGCCTCATATACATCATTGACAATACCTGTGCCAAAAATCACTTGATATTGACCTGAACCTTCAAAGACACCTTTTACATCAGGTAGATTTTTGATTTTTTCATCATCGATTGCTTTTCTATTTTTAACGACGAATCGTAATCTTGTTTCACAATGAGTTACCGAAATAACATTATCCTTACTAATTATTGATATTAGCTGTTTAGCAACATCACTATAGTCTTTTCTTTTTCTAGCCATTGTTAATCTCCTCTAATAAAACAGCCTCATATGGTTGCAATTCATTATTATTAGCAAAATTACTTGCTTTATAATTACTTAAAATAACACTACAATTTTTAACTGGAATCGTAACATCTGCTGTAGATAAATTTACAAGTACTTTAAAATTATTTCCCCTTTGATATCCAATAACATTACTTGGTAAATCCTTAATTGGTGCATATTCTCCATATATCAGCTCCTTTTCATACTCAGGTTTATTTCTAATTTCAATCATTTTTCTATAGAAATTAAAAACGGAATTCTGGTCTTCAATTTCTTGAGCTGCACTTTGATTATTCAAATTATTATTAAATTCTAACCAGGGTTTAGCTCCAGTGTTAAATCCACTATTAACAGTACTGTCCCACTTAAACGGTGTTCTACCATTGTCACGGGATCTTAGGTTAACATAATAGAGAGCTTGATCTGGTGAATAGCCTAAATCTAGCATCCTTTTATAATTACTTATACTTGAAACATCATTGAATTCATTGATGTTACTTCTTTCAAAGTTCTGTGTTCCTAATTCTTCCCCTTGATAAATAAATGGGCACCCTCTTAAAAAGAAATACATTAAAGCTAGTGCTTTAGCGCCAGTAGAGTTTCTATATTTAGGATCTTTAATATACTTTGTAACGCTTCTGGGCTGATCGTGATTTTCTAGGAAATTTGCAGGCCAGCCATTCTTTACAGCTTGAATGCTCAATTGACTTTTATCGATTAGTTCTCTCAGTTCTTGGGGCTTCCAATTAGTGCGCTTATACCATTCAGAACCAGATTCAACATCTATGTCCGCATAGTGAAAATCAAAAACCATTGAAAATACACCATCTTGACCAATATATTTTCCTAAATCTTGATACTTAATTCCTGAGGCTTCACCAACTGTGACAATATCTCTATCTTTAAAGCATTTTTGGTTTAATTCATTTAAAAACTTTTCAATTCCAGGTCGATTTTCAGACTTTTTCTTAACTTTTGCTAGACCATCCTTGCCATCAGGCTCAAGTGAACTAAAGTCTTGATCTTTCTTTAAAAAAGTAATTGCATCAATTCGAAAACCATCAATTCCTTTATCAAGCCACCAATTAATCATTGAGTAAATATCGGATCTTAAATCAGGATTCTCCCAATTTAGATCAGGCTGGTGCTCAGAAAATACATGTAAGTAATATTCATTATTTCCTATGTATTTCCAAGCTGATCCATAACCGAAGTTACTCCTCCAATTATTGGGTGGATTGCCATTGCTTCCTTTTTTAAAAATATAATAATTATGATATTTAGAAGTAGGATCATCCAAAGCTTTCTTAAACCATATATGTTGATCTGAAGTATGATTAATTACTAAATCCATAATTAATTTCATGCCATTTTTATGAATTTTACTGATAAGTCTATCTAAGTCTTCCATAGTTCCAAACCTTGGATCTACTTGATAATAATCAGAAATATCATAACCATTATCTTTCATTGGTGACTTATAAATTGGTGAAAGCCATATAGTTGTAACCCCTAATTTTTTTAAATATGGAATCTTTTCTGAAATACCATTTAAATCTCCTATTCCATCATCGTTTGAGTCTTTAAATGAAGATGGATAAATTTGATAAAATATTTCTTTTTTTAAATTCAATTTTTAATTCACTCCTTATATGGTATCGTTACCATATTGCTTAAAAAATAATAAATTAGGCACTCTGCCTTTTTATTATTTTTAGTTTTAATGGTTCTTTTTTAATATTATTTTGAACATCCATATTGTTCAATAGCAATCGCACGCTATTTAAAGCTAGTCCATTTACAGGCTGTGCGATTGTAGTTAATGGCACTAAGGCATACTTTGAAAACGGCTGATCATCATAGCCCATTACTGCAATATCTTCTGGCACTCTGATACCATTATCTTTCAAAGATGAAATCAGTCCAATTGCAACTTCATCAGAGTTCGTAAATACTGCATCTGGTTTCTGATCTGCTTTAAACAAGATCTCGCCTAACTTCTCTCCATCTTCACTACTATGAAGATTTTCAAAGATTAGATCTGTATCTATCTGTTGATGAACATCCTCAAGAAATTGTCGATATGCTCTATTTCTGATATTACCATGGCTATTATTTTTAAATTTACCACCGGTAATATAGGCTATTTTCTTATTTCCTTTATCAAACAAATACTTAAGTCCATTTAAAGTGGCTTGATAATGATCCAGCCTAATTGATACATCCTTTAATTCTGGTATATATTCATTAACTAAAACTATGCTTTTAGGATATTTATGAAACATCTCCATGACTTGCTTGTCATCTTCAACTGAAGCTAGCATTAGCCCATCTACTTCATGGCTATCAATCATATTCAAAAAATATTTTTCTATTTCAGGATCATCATAAGTTTGCATAATCATTGCAGTATAGCCATATTTATGAAACTCACGCTCAATCTTATCAAACAAATAAGCAAAAAATGGATTAGTAATTCTAGATACCAAAACGCCAATTTGCTTGGTCTGATTAGTTCTAAATTGTTTTGCCACTCTGTTAGGTGTATAATCCAACTTTTTAATTGCGGCTTTAATTCTATCTTTTATATCATCACTAACATAAGGTTGATTATTCAGATAACGAGAAACTGTAGTAGTTCCAACACCCGCTTCCTTTGCAACTTGCTTGATAGTTGCCATAATTTTCATCTCCTATATATGGTATCGATTCCATATATAAAGATACAACCGCTTACACAACTTGTCAATAATTTTTTAGAAAATTTTTTAATCTTATATAACTATCCTAGAAATGCCTTGATATACTTATCTTTACACAAAAAAAGAGGACAATGTCCTCTTAAAATATCACTAACTATTTTGCATTATTTATAAACTTTAACAACTGATCTTCAGAGAAGCTGGATCCATAATCTTCTTGCAAACTCTGTATAATTTCTTTATCGGAAAGATGTAACTTTCTTAGCCGCGCTGCCATTTTACGCACAGCAATGGTACGCTCTCGAGCTTCACCTTGAGCTTGCCCTTAATTAAACTTCTCTCGGCTCAATTCTTCTTTATATCTTTGAAAGTCATTCATGTAATCTCTCCATTCTTGCGTATTAAGATATTCTGTCATTCGCTCGTTCAATCCAATTATAAACTTACCCGGCTGTTGGCTCATTTTACCAACTAAAAAATCCCAAATCTCTGCCATCTCAGCAGAAAGCATGCTTCTGTTCGGAGCCATGTTTTAAGGCAAATTTTAATAGAATATATGAACAACTAATAAATGTATAGTTGGTTATTGACACACTAGGTTACTATTCAGGATTAATTATTTCAAATAGATATTTAAAAATCTCACTTTTATTACTTACTCTTGTACTAATAATAACTATCAAAATCTTATCTATAAATTGCTTTTCTACTACTACCGGAGTCTTAAGATTGGCTAAAAATAATTGAAAATTTTTATTGCTATTTGAAATTATATGAGGTATCGAATAGTCACCAATTATTAACTGATTTCCAGCATCTTCTCTATTAATTATCGCTTTTATTTCTTTGTCATTAATTAATTCTTTATTTGTAAGCATAGTAAGAAAATCCGTTAACGCAAGAAAAAAATCAGAGGAATTATTATTTATTGAGAATGTATAATTTTTATGTGTATCATCAATCAAATTAGAAAAAGTTTTCTTTCTAACAATAGATTTTAGTTTTTTTATGTCTCTCTCCGCTACTAAGTCAGAAATAATCAAATCTATTTCTGGCAATTTTATTTCATTTACTAATTCTGAATCTAATACAACTGTATAGTCATAAGATAATTCACTCAATGCGTCAGAATTATCAATTACACTCACTTTACTACCATCGATTTTAGCTTCTATCAAGTATTTATTTATTGAGCTTACTGATTTACGTCTTGAAATTAAGATAATCTTATAAATACTATCATCAGTAGTTGATAAAACTAGCATTACATATAAAGAAATGTAGTATGCGTTAACATCAATATCATAATTTTGAAATAGCATGTTGGATATCTTTTTTGCTATATCAAAAGCAATAGGTTGTACTTTTAAATAATTTTTTATATTGGCTTTATTTTTCAGCAAAATAACTGAAAATAATATTTCTCGCTCTATATGTGCCAGACACATATTTAATATTTTATCATTAGGGATATCTAAACCATTTTTTAAAAAGCTTTTGATAATATCTGCTTTTATTTTCGATTCATTTGACTCGAACTTTTCCAAAGATAACTTTTTTTCTTTGAAATATTGTTTCTGACTATCCAAAGAAACATTTAGCATTTTACAAGCTAATATTTGACATTCTAACGCTTTATGGTCAATATATTTTGCAGCAAAATTATAATAGTCTTGGATAAATATTGTTTCAAAAAAATTAACCTTGTAATTATTATATTCTATTACTTTGTAATCAAATATAATATTTGTAACCAAATCAATTTTAGTTTTTAAAGGACAATTTACTACTATTCCTATTCCCTGCTTTAATTCAATTGATAACTTGCTACGTAATTTATTATTAAGCTCAAAGATATATTCCTTAATTTTAGATTTAGTAATATATAGCATATCTGCACATTCATCTAAAGATATACTTTCATTTATCAAAACAAGATATAATAGTCGTATTTCAACAGGTACTATCTGTTCTATATGCTGATAAAACCCAATAGACGATATAATATTTAAATGTAATTGTCCTTCGCATATGTTGATATAAGCATATTTACTTATTTCATCATTAATTGCTTTTATTTCCCGAGTAATAGTTTTATCCGAAACGCCTAATTTTTTTGAAATATTATGAACAGATATATCACTATTTTTCAGTAAATTAATAATCTGATTTTGTCTTTCAGATAACATATATTTATACACCTATATAGCTTTCTTTATTCTTTTCAGTCCTTCCTGTAGTTTACTTTTAGGACATGCAATGTTCATACGAATTCGATTACTATTTCCATAAACAGATCCTCGCATTATTCCTACATGACCTATGTCTACTAACCTTTTTTGAAATTCTTTTTCACTCATATTTACATTTTCACAATTAATCCATGCTAAGTATGTGCCTTGGGGGATATTAAACTTTAATGGTATCTTGCTATCATCAAAAAAGTCCTTTAATAATTGCATGTTCTTATAGAGGTACTGTACCATTGAATCAACATAATCTGAGTCATTATAGGCTGCTATTTGTGCATACATGCCAAGAATACTTACAGATGATAAAGCATTCTTTTGTTTTAAATCAATCAGGAACTGATTATAATCATTAAGACCAGGACATAAAATATAAGAGCCTATCAATCCTGGTATATTAAATGTTTTGGATCCTGAGCTGCAAAGAACTACATCAGTATCTCTTATCTTTAAAATTGGTACATACTTGTTGGGGGAATAAACTATATCTTGATGGATGTCATCAGATATTATATAAGTATCATACTTATAGCAAAGACTTGAGATTCTTTTCAATTCTTCCTTTGTGAAGACTTTACCCGTAGGATTATGAGGATTAGTTAATAAAAATATTTTGACCTTTGGCTGGCTTAGTACTGTTTCAAGCATATCCCAATCTATAGAATAATTTTCATATGCATCACCTAGTTTCACTGGCACTAGAATTCTATCATTTGATTCAATCGTATTGAAGAAAGCATCATACATAGGAATAAATGTTGCTACAGCATCACCAACATTTGAATGCATTCTAATAAAATCTGAAATTGAAAAAACTACACTCGGACTATAAGCTATTATATTTTCGTCAAATTCGAGATTATAACGTTTTTTAAACCAATTTTTGATTGCATTTTTATAGTCATGATTATTCCACCTAGAATATCCATAAATGGGGTGTTCAATTCTATCCTTTAGGGCAGCTTGAACAGAATCAGGTACTGCAAAATCAGTATCAGAAATTGAAAAAGGTAAAACATCATTTCTACCAAATCTGTCTTTTGCATAATCCCACTGTGTACTATATGTATTATGTCTATCAATATACTTATCAAAGTTTACTGACATACAAAACCCTCTACTTTCCAGCTATAGTCTTTTCTTTTTGTTTCTTTATCCAGATACTCTTAAACACAATAATAAATAAAACATTCAATACTAAACCAATAGTTAGGCAAATATAGAAGTTATACCAAGGATGTACTAAACCTAAAATTGGATCTAAGACATTAATTCCAGGAGCAATTCTATCAACACCCAATAACATGGTTAAAGCGCCTGTAATTGCTCCAGCTAAGGTATTTGCCGAAATCATTGGCAACGGTGCTGCCAATGCATAAGGAATAGCTGGCTCAGTAGCCACTGTAGCACCCACTAATAATGCTGGTAATGCAGCCGCTCTTTCTTGTTTAGTGAACAATGATGGCTTTATCCAACATGCAATAGCTACTGCAACAGGAGGAAGCGTTGTTACAACCCCTACTACACCGTACCAAGAATATACATGTGATCCGATTAATGAAAATGCAAAGAACCATGCGGCCTTGTTAATAGGACCACCCATATCAAAAGCAAGCATGGCACCTACAACAAATCCACCGACTAACTTCAAAGAAGGTGGTATAGTATTTAAGAAGTTAAGCAAAATGCCCATAAGTAAAGAGGCAAATGGTGCAACCAACCACCAAGTAAATAGTCCAAATATTAATAAAGTTACAAATGGAATTACTAAAAATCCCATTGTAGATTGGAATGTCTTTCCTACTTTGATAGTTTTAAACCATTTTATAAAATATCCAATAGCTAGCCCCAATAATACAGCACCGATGAAACCTGCACCTGTTTTCTTACCGAATAAATCTGGTGAGTTTGCTAAAAGTGAACAGATAAAGGCTGGGGCATAAGCTGGTTTATCACCAATTGAAAAAGCAATATTAGCCCCCATTATCGGTACCATGAATGTAAATCCCAAGCTGCCTAATTCGTTCAAAGCCCACGCAATTGATCCAATATTACCATTCTTTGGAGCAACGTTCGGCATACCAAACTGTGCCATTATACTTCCTAAAGCCATGCATAATCCACCAGCAATAACAAATGGTAATGCAGCCGATACTCCCGCCATTAGGTGACTAATTAAGCCATTTTGAACTGCTTCTTGTTTATCACCTAATTTTATTTTTGAAGAAGAAAATAATTTTGCTTCTGATTCAAGATTATCCATTATTTTAGGAATATTTCGCAAGGCCTCTGAAACAGGAATTTCAACAACTTTTTTTCCATTGAATCTATCTTTATCCTCATCAGTTATACCTTTACCTAAAGCCAATATAACATAATCAGCTTCTGCAATTTGTTGAGATGTTAATCTATTTTCAATTCCACTAGCACCTTGTGTTTCGACATGAACCTCGAAGCCTCTTTTTTTAGATTCATCTGCTATCTTCTCAGCTACCATATAAGTATGAGCTATACCAGCTGGACAGTTTGTAACAGCAACTATTCTAGTCATATTTAATATCTCCTTCATTAAGAGTATCCTGTATTAATTCAATTATTTTTGGTTTATCCTCAGTGGTAAGTCTATTAATAAATTCTTGATGGATAATTTTTCTACTAAGCTTAGCTAAAGTATTCAAATGTTCTTTAGAAGCCTCCACGGGAACAATTATTGCTATAATTAGTTTCACTGGCTTTCCATCCATTGAATTCCAATCAATACCATCTTTGAGTCTCAAAAAAATAATCGATGCTTTTGTAACAGCTTCTGTTTTAGCATGTGGTATAGCTACACCATTACCAAAGCCTGTTGAAAACTCCTCCTCTCTTTTTAAAAAATCATTAGTTAATTTTTTAGCATTATTTGCCAAGCCTAAATTTACTGCTGTCGATGCAATTTTCTCTAATACTTCTTTTTGATTTGAGATTTCTGCATCCAAAATTATATTATCTGAATTAAATTCCATTTAAATTACCCCTTTCACCTTTTATGATACTGTAAGCGCTAACTTGTTTTTAGTGTGATTTTGTCTCATATAATTGACAAATACTCAATAATATATATTTTGTCTTTAAATCTAGACAAATCCATGCGTTTAACAATATAAAAAGCCGCCTTCATAACTACTTGTTAATTCAACGACTTATCAAAAATTTATTTTTTAATTTAACGTGTAATATTACATTTGCTTAAAATCAATCAGTTGGCAGTCCAGCTTTTTTGCCAATTCTTTGCAAGAATCTGTAAAGCCAGATTTCGAAAATAGAAAATAATATTTCTTAGGATATGGAAAAATTGTACTCAAATCTACTAATTTTTCTAAAATTGATCTAGAAATCGGCTCATTTTTCCATTTACATTCTCCAAAATACCCAGTATATTCATCTACACCAATTCCAACCACATCTAATTCTACCTGCTTCTTATTTCTATTATCTGTACCCCACCAATTGCCCAGATAAATAAATGGATCAGGAATTATATTAGAATCATTTACATGCTGCCAGAGGTAATTTTGGGCCAATTTTTCGAATTCTGGACCCATAAAGTTGTTCAGATCTTTTTGGATAATATTTAAGACTGTACTACTTGCACCACGTAAAATTGCATTCATATATTTGCTAACATAAGTATGCCAAAATCTAAACAATCCATCCTTAATTTGGTAAATTGTCTTTCTAGGCCGCGGTTTAGCCTCATCTGTAACAGGAACCTTCTTTTCAACTATTCCCAGATCAATTAAGTTCTTTAAGTATGCTGAAACGGCTGAAGTTTCAAGATGCGCCTTAGTTGCAATGTCGTTTACTCGGCTAGCACCTGCAGCTATTGCATTAATTACAGAATTATAGTTCGTAGGATCACGCAGTTCTTGCTTTAATAAGCTATCAGTTTCTTGAAATAATGGAGCGTTTACCTCCAAAATATTCGACTGAATATTTTGCAATAAAGTCTTGTCTTCAGACATATAAGATAGGTACAGTGGTATCCCACCAGTAATAGTATTTAAAACAAAAGCATCTTCTTTTTTCATATTGGGAAAATACTGCTCAGCCTCTTGCAGGGTAAATGGTTGCAGTTTAAACTGTCCGGTTCGTCTTCCATAAAGTGGACTCTTGTAAGCAAGTACCTGATTCTCCATAAAAGACATGGATGACCCACATAGAATCAAAAATAAATTAGTCTCTTTAAATTCATGATCAATATATGATTGAAGCATTGAACTAATTTCTGGAGCTGCTTGTGCTAGATAAGGATATTCGTCAATTACCAATACTATTTTTTTCTTTCGGGCAATTCTTGTAATTTCTTTAAAACAGTTTTCAAAATTTCCATAAGAAAAGCCCTCTAATTCACTATCTTCTCTTTCAAAATTTGCAATTGCAGTTGAAAAACGAACCAAGTTATCATGAGCATTTTCCTCAAGCCCTACAAAATATATGGAATCTTTATCCTGGATAAATCGATTAATTAGTGCTGTCTTGCCAATGCGGCGACGCCCGTATATCACTGCAAATTGGAAAGTATTCGTTTGATACATTCCTTCTAGCTTAGTTAATTCTTCTGTTCGACCAATAAACATAATACGCCTCTTAATAATACTAATATGTATTTTACTAAGTTATAATTTACTAAATTATACTTTACTAAAGTTTGATTTAGCAAATTAAAAGGCAGACATTTTCAAATGAAATGCCTTGATATACTTATCTTTACACAAAAAAAGAGGACAATGTCCTCTTAAAATATTACTAACTACTTTGCATTATTTATAAATTTTAATAACTGATCTTCAGAGAAGCTTGATCCATAATCTTCTTGCAGACTCTGCATAATTTCTGTATCGGAAAGATGTAACTTTCTTAGCCGCGCTGCCATTTTACGCACAGCAATGGTGCGTTCTTGGGCTTTACCTATAGCCTCACCTTGAGCTTGTCCTTCATTAAATTTCTCTCGGCTCAATTCTTCTTTATATCTTTGAAAGTCATTCATGTAATCTCTCCATTCCTGCGTATTAAGATATTCCGTCATTAGCTCGTTTAATCCAATTATAAATTTACCTGGCTGCTGGCGCATTTTACCAACTAAAAAATCCAAAATCTCTGCCATCTCAGCAGAAATCATGCTTCTGTCAGGAGCCAGCGCATTAAACATCACGATATGTCCTAACTGATCCAACCGTCTGTCCACAAATTCGTCATCATGCATGCTGTAGCTATATTTTGCGCGCGTTTCCTTGCCAGGCGGGAAAGTGCAAAAGAACAGTACATACGATGAGTGGGTCGGTCCACGTTTCTCCCCAGGCTTCAAAACCGGTTCAACACTGGTCTGCAGTCTAAGCAAATAGCGCCATGCTCTTTCAAGAATCTCTGGATCGCTGCTGGTTTGAATTTCGATATCATACTTACGCCCTTGCTTATCAACTGACCAAATATCGTAGCGACTGTCTTGCTCAAACATTTTCAAGCTAAGATGCTTTTGCGGCGCAATTCTAATAATCGCAGTCAAGTTCAGTTTAGGCAAAGCTGCTTGAAGCAGCTTCAAGCAATTTTCCTTTTTAGACATCACATAACCAAAAATTGGATCAACGCTTAGTGTTGGATGTCCAAGCAGATAATCATAACTTTTCGTCAAGATTATTATACCTTCCTATCGTTTAGTTTGAGAAGTAATTGACCTCTCTATAACTTATTACTCAAAAAGGTAGTATAATTATTTGCCAATTATTTACTTAAGAAAATCTTTATATTCATAGATAATCCATATACTAAAAGCCAATCGTTATAATTAAAATTCATCTTCTTTAATTAGGATGCTTACAATTACAGTATTTTCTATAGAGAATTTACTAGATTCATGATAAATTCTCTGTAATTTGTGCTTTTTACTAATTTAGTAACATTATTAATGTCAGTTACTATTTCCGATAATTCATCAAAAACATCTCTGAATAACTGAGAATTCTTGGGATCAATAGCTAGACCAATTACGATATAAACTTTTTTACCGTTACTCCATTGAATACCTTTAGGATTAATAATGATAAATCCTCTACTCTTCTTTGCACTCATTTCAAATGAATGTGGAATTGCTACCCTACCAAAGGCAGTAGAAGACATTCTTTCTCTTTGATACAGCTTTTCTTTATAATCCGTATTGACAATATTTTCTTCTTGAAAGCTTTTAGTAATATAATCAAATGCTTGGTCAATATTAACTATGTTATCTGTAGCAGTAAAGTTCTGTGGATTAAAGAATTGCAATAGTCTTTCTTGAAATCGTTCTTTCTTAATTTGATGCTGCTTATCAGAAATTGCTACTGATAATCTTTTTATATCATTTGACAATACAAATTGTGATAAGTGAACTGTAGTAATATTTGGTATTTCATAATTAGCGTTGAAAGCAATTATCATATCAATTTTTTCTTTTGAAATATCAATTTGACTTGGATCAGTAACTATTTTAGTAATATTAATTGCATTAACAAAAAGATTCTGAAGTTTATTCGAAATAATAGCAGCATTATTGTAGTATTCGGGCATCAATATAACAACAGCTAGCTTTTTACTTTCTTCAATTTGCTCAGCTATAGCATTCCCAACATGCAAGGCAATGTAGGCAATTTCATTATCCTCTAGTTGAATATTAGCTTTTTCAGAAATTCTATGTGCAATTAATACTGCACATTCATAGATAGTTGGAGAAGATATCTTAACTTCACCTGCAATAGGATTATGGGAGATACTGTTGCCTCTTGAACGCTTAATTAATCTATCTAAATGAAATGTAAATCTTTCTTTAAAAGATGGACTGGCAAGATCAATATCATAAACTTCCTTAATGTATGCAATAATATTACTTACCAACAGCGCAGTTTCCTCACTATACCCTTTTTCTTTGTGAGTGCCGTTAATTTCAGTTTCTAAAAGAGAAATTAGCTCATCAATATCCGCTTCTTCAAATTCCAAGCCTAACTTTTCTTTGATTGTAAATACTATTTTAGAAGCAACTGAATTATTTCTTGTGGTGCTCATTGACTGATTAGTCGTTATAGTATTTCCTTGCTTTACTCGTTCAATGATAATAACCAAATGCAATATAAAGTTATTTAGATTAAATGTATTTAGATAAATATTATTTGTATTACAAGTGTCAACAACTGTTTGTCTAATTCTATCTACATCAATATTTTTAAAATTCAACTGAATAACACTTTGATTAAGAAAACTTCCTGAAGTTTCTGCATAAATTAAAGCCCCTAGTAAACTTCTCTTTTGTCTTTCTGTTCCTGTTAAAGTCCAAGTATCACCATGTCTTCTTAATGATAGACCAAAACGTCCAACCTTACGTTGAACGCTTTTCATATCTTGCAAGATAAGAGTATTACTGACAAAAAGTTGGTTAGCCAGGTCATATGAGTTAACTTCTGACTTTTCATTTACTAAGTAGTTGATAATATAGTTTATTCTTTCATCAGAAGTAGAGGGAACACTATTTGGATTCATTCCTTCATAGAGAGGGGAATTATTATTTTTGGAATAAATGAATCTATATCCCTGGCTGCTTGAATCTATTTGATTACCTTCATCCCGTAATTGATTAATATAATTCTTAATTGTTCTAACAGAAACGCCAATTTCTATTGCAAGCTCATTTGATGTATGCCAATCAGAGTTTTGTTGCATAAATGATAATAAATTAGACTTCTTTGTCATTAATTCCCATATCCTTATATTTCTGCACCGTTAGACGCTATTAGTTTCTTATACCAGTAGTAACTATCTTTTAAGTATCGCTTACCAGAACCATTACCTTCATCATCTAGATCAACATAGACAAAGCCATAACGTTTAGACATTTGCTGCGAAGAACAAGAAACAATATCAATTGGTCCCCATGCACAATATGCAATCACATCTGCTCCATCATGTATAGCTCTACCAACTTGTTCAATATGTGACCCTAAATAGTCAGTTCTGTATTTATCATGAATAGTTTTATCTTCTTCAAGCGTATCATATGCACCAAAGCCATTTTCTGCGATAATGATTGGTTTCTGATAACGATCAGCATATTGGGATAAGCTATTATAGAGACCTTGTGGATCAATAGCCCATCCCCAATCACTCTCCTTTAAATTAGGATTGGCTGTAGTATCAGCTGGCTGCATACTATTTTTAGTTGAATCTACCATTTTAGAATAGTAATAAGATATTGCTAAGAAATCCATCGGATTTGCTTTGATTAATTGTAATTCATCTTCAGTCATATCAATATGAATGTTATTAGATCTAAAATAGTTCAAAGCAAATTTAGGATATTCGCCACGGAATTGAACATCAGTAACAAAGTATTGCATTCTATTTTGTTGCATAGCCAAGATTATGTTATCTGGCTTACTTGAAGCAGGATACACTGTTCCATCAGCAACCATTGTACCAATATGAATATTTGGATTATGGAGAGATTTAGCATAGTCTTTAATTGCTGCAGCAGCTACAAATTGATTATGCATTGCTTGATACAATGCTTCGTTCATATTTTTATATTGGTCTGATGCCACACCAACTGATAGCCATGGTTCAATTTGAACCATATTAATTTGATTAACTACAATCCAATACTTTACTCGATTACCAAATCTATCAAGAAGTGTTCTACCAAACTTCTCAAACATTGGTATAACTTTCTTGTTTGGCCATCCCTTATACTTTAGAGTTATGTTAATTGGTGTTTCGTAATGATTCATTGTAATAATTGGTTCAATGCCCAATTCCAGCATGTAATCAATCATGTCTGAATAATGCTTCAAAGCTGCTTCGTTAGGTTCTTCATCATCACCGTTAGGGAAGATACGTGACCAATCTAATGAAGTTCTAAAAGTTGTAAATCCTGCATCAGCTAATCGCTTTAGGTCTTCCTTATAAGTATGGTAAAAGTCAATACCGTAACGTTTAGGATAATAATTGGTCGTATCTTTACTGTTTCTTTCTACTTCAGATTCAGTCATACCTTCAGTTTCGATTTTTTGAATTTCTTTATTTGACATTCCTTTTAAATATGGCTGAACATCGGAAGAATTCATTCCTTTTCCATCTTCTTGATAAGCTCCATCAGCTTGGCTAGCTGCTTGAGCTCCTCCCCAAAGAAAGCCTTTAGGAAAATACGGATATCTATTCTTTTTCATTTCAATAGTCATATAAACCTCCCACTAGCCTAGCTTACCTTGCTTTTTTAATGTATCAATTACACTGTTAACCAAGCGTTTATCATGATCTGGCATAGTTTCAACTTGCAACTTAACTAATTTATACTCAGTATCGATAGTCATTAAGGTATCCTGTGCGTGAGTGAATAAGACTGAATATTTAATTGGCTTACCTTCTGCTTCTTCTTGAATTTTATCGGTTTGGAACTGATGAGCTACAACTAGTTTTTTACCAGCTTGTTCTAACAAGTCTTTAGCCTTATCATAATTAAGCTTATTAGCTTCCTTAAAAGCTTCTTCTATCAATGCACGTGCATCCCCTGCATTGAGGATGATTTGCATTGATACTTGAACATCTTTACTGTCTTCTTCTGACATATTTATTTTCTCCTTAAAATTAATCTTTAACTTCTTCCTTTTCCTTCTTATAAAGATTATTGTCATAGACCTTAAAGAATGGGTACCAAATTAAGGCTGATACAACAAAGATTATAAGTACCAAAATAATTGAGCCAATATGTGGGCTAACTAGCCAACTCCCAATTGGAAATGGAATATACCACAATTGATCAACGGCTTGCGGTATTGCCGTAATACCGAACTTAAGTCCTAACCACATAATTGCTGGTAAGACTAAACCGTTTAACCACATTGGAACCATTAAATAAGGATTCCATACAATCGTACCGAAGACTGTAGGCTCATTAATATTGAAAAGCGCTGGAACAATGCATGCTTTGCCTAAAGCCTTTAGTCTTGCTGATTTGGCTCTTAGCATAAATAGGTTTAATGGCATTGTATTACCTACACCACCCCACCATAAGAAACCTACAAAGATAGCTTCATAAGTAACAATTTCCGTAGGAGTTTTTCCAGCGGCAACTAGTTTAGCATTTTCATTAATTGCTTGAATCAGTAAAGGAGTTATGATCGGAGTAAATACCCAGCTTGAAACACCCATTGAATAGAAAAAGCAATAGATAAACATAATTAGCATAAAGCCTGGTAATGTTTGTAGTGCTGAACTTAATGGTTTAAAACAATTTACGATAACGTTATACATATCGAAATTTAATAGATCAATTACAATCCAACCTAATACGATAACAATACCGATGGGAAGCATTGAGTCAAACCATGAAGTAACGAAATCAGGAATTACTGTATCTTCACTGAAAAATGAAAATTTGCCAAATGCTTCCATAATTAAGCCAACGATTACTCCACAAATCATTGCTACAAACATTCCACCAGCGCCAAAGTAACCAAAGTTAATCTTTGCAATAGAATTAGCATCAATTTGTGGTCGCGTTGCCATTAAAAATAATGCAATTGAGGTCAAACCTGATATAATACGCTGCTTCTTTAATTTTTTTCTTTCCATTAAATTAAATGGAACTAAGAAAGCAATAAAGATTGAAATTAAACCAAAAGTAAAATTGCTAATAGGATATAAGTTTGGCCACCACTGCCAAATATTTCCAAAAAGTGATAACAGACTTACTAAAGAACTAACCAAAATGAATGGTAAAGTTTGAAGAACTGAATCTTTTAAAACGTTAATCCAAACATTCTGATTTACCTTTGATGCTTTTGGAGCAAACTTTGTATTTAAGAATGTTATAAGGGTATTCATTTTTCTACTCTTTCTATTTTTATGAAACTAAATTTCTAAATGTTCTTTCAAATCTTTAATAGCTGCTGCACCATCTAATAATGCATAGTAACTTTGCTTCATAAGAATAACTTGAACATTTTCTGGTACTTGGTTCTTAATTGCATCAAATTCTGCCTTCAAGTGAGGACCTACCATCAATGCATCAATTTGATCAGCGTAATCAGCCAGTTCTGCTTCACTCTTTGCTTGGATTTTATAATCCAATCCTTCCTTTTTAGCAGCTTTACGCATATTTGCTGCCATAAAACCTGATGATGCACCTGAGCCACAAATTAATAAAATATTCTTCGACATTTTCTTTTCCTCCTAATTGAAAACTTTGCATTTCTCTTTACAGCTATATAATGAACTATAAAGCGCTTACGTTAAACTTTACTTTTGCACCGTTGAGTGCACAAAATACATAGATCGGGTTGTCACAATTTGAAATCTCAGAAAATAACTTTTCGGGTAAAAAAATAGATCAAAATTCTATTTTTAGTAAGAAATTTTGATCTATTTTATGGCTATTTTTGAAAAAAGTGTCTTATTCAGTTGGATGTCTGTCACCTAGTTGATAGTCTTCTTGATGTTCAAACATATATTTAACTGTAGTAGGTTTTCTACCAGTTAATTTGCTAAAATCACTAACAGGTACATCTAAGTAGCCTTCTCTCACAGTTGTTCCGAACGTAACCATTCCTTCGGAAGTTGCTTTAATTGGGCTTTTAGAAAAGTCACCGTCAGTATTTCGCGGCACTCCGATACTATCAAAGTATTGGTATAATTCTTCGTCAGTTTTCCTAATATATTTGATATTATTACCAGTCACTTCATTGCCCACTTTAAGAAATTGATCATAGGTAAACGGCTCACCACCATTAATATTTAAAACGTCTCGATGCAATAAATCATTATTTAATGCACTAGCAGCACTTAAAGCGGCATCTCTTCTAGATATAAACCAAACTCTACCATCACCCATATTCTTTTCAATAGTAGATTCATGGTTATTTACAGCTCTAAAATAATCTGTAATAAATGCCTCTGCAAATAAAGAATTACGTAAGAAAATATAATCTAATCCAGTGTTTTGAATTATAGATTCCGTATAACCATGGTCTGCATTTTCTACACTGGGGTTAAACGGATTCCCCGCCGAAAGAACAGAAGTATAAATAACCTGCTTTACATCTGCTTTAACTGCAGCATCGACAAAGTTTTTGTGGGCTTTTCGTCTTTTTATTCCAACAAATGGCATTGAAATTAATAATACTTTATCGGCATTTTGATAAATACTTGCTAATCCATCAGGATTATTAAAGTCTGCAACGGAAGTTTTTATTCCCATTTTATGATATTTTTTTAGTTTTTCTTCTTTAGGAGCCGTAAATACTAGCTCTTCTTTAGGAATCAACTTCAAGATATCCTTAACTACTAATTGTCCAAAATTGCCATCTACACCATTAATAACTATTTTTTTCATTTTAGTGATACTCCCTATTTTCTAATTATCTTGAGAATGACGCTCACCAATTTGAAAATCTTCATTATTAGCAAACATGTAGTCTACTGTAATTGGATCTTTACCAGTCAACTTTTTAAAATCATCTGTGTGCAAATCCATTTTGCCTTCCCTAATTGCTTGACCGAAAGTTACCATACCATCAGAACTAAAAGGTGCTTCTGAATCTTTTTTAAACTTTCCATCAGTAGTTCTAGGTACTCCCATTGCATCAAATATTTGATAATTTTCTTCATCACTAATTTCTTGATAGGTAACATGATTACCAGTTTCTTTGTTACCTATTTCAATAAATTTAGAAATTGTCATTAATTCTGCACCATTAATATTTAAAATGCGATAATGCAAATCATCAGCCAGTAAAGCGCTAGTAACTGCTTGTGCACAATCTTTTCTAGAAATATATGCCATTAGACCATTACCTTGATTATTTTTAAGCACACCTCCATTCTTTACAAAAGTAAAGTAATTGGTGATCATTGCTTCTGCATATTGAGAATTACGTAAAAAGATATAATCCAAGCCACTATTTTCAATATAGTTTTCTGTATAAGCATGGTCAATTTTTTCTTTGCTTGGATTCATAGGATCACCAGCATTTACAAGAGAAGTATATATAATCTTCTTAATACCAGCTTCTTTAGCCGCATCAACTACATTCTTTTGTGCGTTGCGTCTCTTTTCACCTACAAATGGCATAGAAATCAGAGCTAGTACATCTCCACCTCTGAATTTATTAACTAATCCTTCAAAGTGATTAAAATTAGCTTGTCTAGTTTCAATTCCTTGATCAGAATACTTCTTCAAACTACTTTCTGAATAACCAACAAAGATTAAATCATCTTTATTAGCTTCTTTCATTAAATAATTAGCAGCTTGTCCACCTAAATTGCCATCAACACCAGTAAGAATATATTTTGTCATGATTTTTTCCTCCTAATTAATCTAGCTTTATTTTATTTGAAAGCGCTAACTAAGAATAATATATTAATCCTATGACTTGAGAGATAAAAAGTATAACAATACCTTACATAGATGTCTCTTTCAAAATACGCATTAAATTCTTATTTTTACTTACTTTTCCATTTTTTGGAAATGCAGCTACAATTTTATAAGTATGGGGTGATTTCTTAATTTTTATAAGCTTTACTCTTTTACTAATAGATTCAACTGGATAATTTTCTGGAAAAAATCCAATTAAATTGCTTCTTTGAATAAGAAATATCTCACTTTCTATATTATCTGCAAAATATTTAATTTTAGGTTTCAAATTTAAGTTATGGGATCTTTCCTCCATAATTTTGAAAGATTTACCTATATCTTTGGGACTAAGCATTACCCAGGAATATTTGTAAACATCTGCAATATTTACATTTGAATATTTAGCCAATGGATGATCTTGATCAACAGCTATTGAATAAGCACCAGATTGAAGTGGGATAGTTACAATCTCTTTATCATTTTGAAATTCAGAATCAAATGTTACTGCTAAATCAAAACGTCCATTTTGTAATCCGGGAGTTACCTCGCTCATATTTATTTTCTTTATGTTTAAATTATTCTGAAATTCAAACGATTTAGAAAAAATTTTTATAAGCCAGCTAACATCAAGCAATGAAGTATAAGCAATATTTAATCCATTACCAGTAAACCCCTCCATTGCATTATCCAAGTCCATAATTTTTGATTGAATAATTTTAGCATGTTGATAGAGTACTTTCCCGGCTTCAGTAGGTGTAGTATTAGTTCTATTAATTAGCATACAACTATAATCTTTTTCAAGTTCCTTAATTTGCTGACTAATACTTGTTTGAGCAACGTAATTTTTTTGCGCTGCTTTAGTAAAACTTGATAGTTCTACTACATCAATAAAATATCCTAGTTTTAGTAAAGTTACCATTTGTGTATCATCCTTACTATTTTTAAACTTAAATTTAGACTGTATATTTTTTTACTGTTCCTTTCAATAATGTAATTAAGTACTGCTTTTCCCAAAAAAGAATTAAGCACTTTATCTTTCTTTTATTTTAAGCAAAAATAAAAGTGCTAAACAATTATTCTGTCGAATAACTGTCTAGCACTAAGCTAGGATGTTTTACCTTTAATCATCTAATGCCGCTCCATTAGTTTCAATGATATGCTTCATCCATTTATATGACTTTTTAGGTGTACGTTTTAAGCTCCCGTTACCCAAATCATCCATGTCAACATAAACAAAACCGTAACGCTTCTTCATTTCACCCGTTGAAAGTGATACTAAGTCAATTGGGGCCCACATTGTGTATCCTATACATGGAACTTTATCAATGTTAATTGCGTCAGCCATTGCTGATAAATGCTTTTGTAAATAATCAATTCGATAATCGTCTTCGACATAGCCATTTTCATCAGCTTTATCGATTGCTCCCATGCCATTTTCAACAATAAAAATTGGTTTCTGAATTCTATCATAAATTAAATTCATAGTATAACGTAGACCTAATGGATCAACGCCCCAACCCCACGGAGTCTTTTCTAAATATGGATTATCGTTTCCACCCACATTAACAAACTTATCTCCTGCCTTACTAGTTGCTGATCGATAATATGAAAAGGCAATATAATCCAGTTGACCTTTTTCAAGGATTTCTTTATCATCTGGATTCATTTTAATATCAGATAATCCACCTAGAACACCATGTCGCTTCAATACCTCATCAGCAAAGCTAGGATAATAGCCACGCCCCATAGTATCAACAAAATACCAATTTTCCTTATTTTGTTGCATATTATGAAAAATATCTTCTGGTTTGCTAGTAGCAGGATAAAAAGCGCTTAAGGCATACATAGCTCCAAACATACTATTTGGCATCATTTCATGTCCAGCGATTACAGCCTGAGCAGAGGCTACAAACATATTATGTGCAGCTTGGTAACGGTCTAATCCATGTGACTTTCTTACACCAGTAGGTCCAAAGCCCCGAACAGCATTAATTTCGTTAAATGTCAACCAATATTTAACGCGATCCCCATACCTTTTGAATAGTACTTTGGCAAACTTAAGATAGAATTCAATAAGCTTTCTATTTGCCCAACCATTATATTTAACAGCAAGATTCATCGGCATTTCATCATGACAAATTGTAATCAATGGCTGCATATTATATTTAGCCAGCTCATCAATAACATTATCATAAAATTGTAAGCCTTCTTCGTTAGGCTCTTTTTCTTCACCTGTCGGGAAAATACGACTCCAAGCAATTGAAAATCTAAAAACATTAAAGTCCATACCAGCCATTAGCTTAATATCCTCTTTATAATGATGATAAAAGTCAACAGCTTTGTGACTTGGATAATATTGACTATCTAAGTAAATTGGTACAGCATCTTCGGGCACATCTTCTGCATCAATAAAAGAGCTTTTAGGTGAAATAATTTTACCATCAGCTAGCTTCATTGTATGGTGACGAGGATTTTCTAATGATCCATTTGTTTCATAATCATGAGAAAGGTCTCCTCTTCCTCCTTCACCAAAACCTCCTTCATATTGAAAATCTGCAGTGGCTCCACCCCATAAAAATCCTTCTGGTAATTGTTTACTCATTATTTTTCTCTCCTAATTAATCTGTGTTCCTGCTTCAACTTTACCTTTAGTCTTGACCTTGATATTCTTGCCATTTGGATTAGTAAAAATCATCATAGTTGTCAAGTCATAACCCATTTCTTCAATTTTCTTACGATTAATTCTAACAATTGGTTGTCCTGCCCTAACCTTATCATCTTGATGAACCAGAACATCAAAGCCTTCACCCTTCAAATTAACGGTATTGATACCAATATGAACTAGTATCTCAATTCCTTCATTAGTTACAATCCCAAAAGCATGACCAGTTGGAAACAGTGCTGTTAGCTTACCATTAGCTGGTGCCGTAACAAAATCACCATCTAATTTAACAGCAACACCATCACCTAAAGCCTTACTTGCGAATGCTTCATCTTTAACTTGTGATAGATCTTCTAATTCGCCAGTAGCCGGCGATAAAATAGCATCATCTGAGAATGTTTCTTTAACAGGTTCAGTAATCTTGTTAGCAACATTTTCCTCATCAAACCCAATAACAAACGTTACTAATGCTGCTACAATAATTGCAACGACTGCCCCAATAAGCATCCCTACTGCTGTTTTTTCAAAAATTGGCAAAGCAAGTAGGTTTGAATAACCCATTACATAAGCACGAGCTCCCATTAAACTTGCAACTACACCACCAGCAAAGCCACCAGCCATTACACCATACATAGGCTTCTTATACTTAAAGTTAATACCATAAATCGATGGCTCAGTAACTCCTGCAACTAAGGCGCCAACAGCTAATGACCAGGCCTCCCTCCTTAATTTTTTACTCTTAGCTCTTAACGCAACCCCAACATTAGCGCCACCTTCAGCCATATTATGAACTAAAAATGCAGGACGAAGTAAAGCATCATAACCTGGATTGCTCAATAATTGAGGCATAAATGGTGTAATAGCTTGATGCATTCCAGTCATTACCATCCATGGGAGTGCTGCTGCCAATAAGCCAACAGCGATAGGGCCAACTGTTTTGCTTAAGAACATAAAAATTCCTGCAATAATTTGACCAATGTAATCTCCCAGAGGTCCTAAGATTAAGTAACCTAATGTTCCAGCAATAAAAATGGTACCAGCACCAACAAAAATTGTTTTGAATATTCCTGGAATAACCTTATTTAGTATTTTTTCGCACCAATAAGCACAAATTGTAATTAAAATTGCAGGCAATAGTGAGGTGCTGTAGCTTAGTAACTTAATTGGCATTGCAAATAAACTCACCTTTAAGTTGGGATTTGCAGCAAATTGACTTACCAGTCCAGTAAAGTTAGGATGCAACAAAGCAGCTGAAGCCATCATTGCATAAACTGGAGTGGCACCTAACTTTTTAGCTGCACCATAAGCTACCATAATTGGCATAAAATAAAATGGCGCATCTGCAACGGCAGAAATTAATAAGTAACCATTTGTTTTTGCCCAAGCTGGTGCAATAAAAGTTGTAATAATAATTAAAAACACCTTTAACATACCGCCAGCAATTAAACCTGGAATCATTGGTGTCACAGTTGCTTGAACAAAACTAATAATTTTACTACCAGAATTTTTCCAAGTCCATTTATCTTCGGGTAGGCTATCTAAATTTTCATTAATTGGAGCACCTGTTTCAATTTTTGTATCTTTTACTATAGCTTCATATGTTGGAATTAAATGTTGTCCCATAATTACCATATATTGACCACCGGCATAAACAACACCAACAACACCGTCAATATTTTCTATGGCATTCTTCTTAGCTTTTGATACATCTTTTAATGTAAAGCGAAGTCTAGTTGCACAATGTGTGAGATTACTAATATTAGCTTTACCACCAACATTTTTAACTATATCCTTTCCGATTTTGTGATAGTCCATAAGAACTCCTCCAATTTAATTAATGTTATTTTTATCATTAATCTGATATTTTTAACACTTATATATTATCATAAAAGAAAGCGATTGCAAATACTAATTGATAAAAATATCTAATTAATGTTAAAATTAACAATGAAAGTAGGGAAAAATTATGAAATTTGATAATAATTTAAAATTTAACAGCAACTTTTCAGAATCAGAAAATCTAGTAAAACTCTATATTGAGAATAATCCCAATAAAATTGAAATGTTAACTATTAATAAGCTAGCTGCTAACGCTGGTACTTCAATCGCTTCTGCCCAAAGATATTTTCGAAAAATTGGATATAAAGGATATAAAGACTTTAAATATGCTTTTTTAAGCGGACTTAAGCAAAAGGATAGTTCTAAAGGATCATTTTCTTCTATTTATGTTAATGGATACAAAGAAGTTATCGATAACTTTAAAAATCTGAATAAACGAGTATTAAACAATCTAGTAGATTCATTGTTAGACAATCATCCTAACTATTCTTTAGGTATATATTTTTCTAGTATTCCTGCTCACTTACTTGCATTAGAATTACAAGATTTAGGACTTAGAACCTATTACGCTGATGACTACACTAAAGGTGAGCACCTTTTAGTCAATTCAACAAAAGATTCTACCATTATTGTCTTTTCTATAACTGGTGCTATTACACATTATGAAGACTTTTGGGGAGAGGCTATATCACAATGTTCTAATTCTTATCTGATAACTATGAATAAAAATGCACAATTGAAACGTCTTTTTAAAAACACTATTGTCTTACCTGGAATTCAATTATCTCAAAAGATGCCTTTTGACGCTCAATCTATTCCTTCGATTTTTGTCGAGCTAATAGGGCAACTAGTATATGAAAGCAAATTAAATCATTAAAATAAACTATACTTAAATTGAAGGCACTACTTTAATTTATTACATGGAAAAAGCACAGTCACAAAATTGAACTGTGCTTTTATATTATTACAGACTTCTATTAATACTATATGAGAATATATTTGCGCTATTTAACAACTATTTTATTTCTAATTTGATTGTTTCGTTGAAAAAATCGCTTAATATTCATAATGTTATCTTTTACTATTATGGATGTACATCTATTAGATTTCATCAAAAAGTCTATTCTAGTGTACTTTTGGTCTTTTAATGGCCTTAATTCAATACTTTTGTAGATATTAAATTTACCATCTATAATGCCAAATTTAATAACCTGCTTTTTTCCAAGTCCTTCAGGAATAATCCCTACAAATAAGACTAATATTGCAACTGCAATTAATTCTATTAATCGTACTATATTGTCTGTCCAAAAAAATATAATTATTCCACTAGATATAACTACTGACATGATCATTTTAATATAGTTAAATTTAGCATAAATAACTATTTTTCTTAATTTTGCTATTTGTATACCCATCATTAGCAGGATAAAGATGACAATTGCAACTACTTCTTCCATGAATAGTCCTTTTTAATAACTAATTACCATTCTGCAATTGTTCCATCATAATTTTTCCAAGCAGGATTAGTCCATACCAGACCTTCTTGCGCTACATCTTTTATCTTATCTTCATCCATTTCAATACCAAGACCAGGTTTATCCGGAATATCAACAAAACTATCTTTATACTGGAATATTTCCTTATTTTTCACAAAATCAAGTAAGTCAAACCCTTGATTATAGTGAATACCTAAACTTTGTTCCTGGATAAATACGTTTGGAGTACATGCATCTACTTGGAATGTAGCTGCTAAAGCAACTGGTCCATATGGAGCATGAGGGGCAACTGCCATATCATATGCTTCAGCCATAGCTGCAATCTTTCTCTCCTCTAAAAGACCGCCACAAAGTGAAATATCTGGTTGTACAATATCAACTGCTCCTTGGTCAAATAAACGCTTAAATTCCCAACGGGTATAAAGTCTTTCACCTGTTGCAATTGGCGTAGAAACTTCATTTGCTATAGTTTCAAAACTCTCCCAATTTTCTGGCAAAACAGGTTCCTCAATAAACATTGGATGATATGGTTCCAATTCTTTAGCTAATACTTTAGCCATTGCTTTATGAACACGTCCATGAAAATCTATTCCTATCTGCATCTCATTGCCGAATCTTTCTCTAATTGAAGCTACTCTTTCAATTGCAGCCTCAACTTTTTCGAAAGAATCAATATAGTGTAATTCAGAAGTTGCATTCATTTTGACAGCTCTAAAGCCTTTATTCCATCTTTCTTGAGCCATTTTTACAACATCGGATGGGCGATCTCCACCAATCCAGGAATAAACTTTCAACTTATCACGAGCTGCTCCTCCTAATAATTCATAAACAGGTACATTCAGAGCTTTACCCTTTATATCCCAAAGTGCCATTTCTATTCCTGAAATGACAGTTCCATTAATTGGACCTCCTCTAAAAAACGATCTATGCAATCTTTGCCAGATTCGCTCAATCTCAAAGGGATTCTCTCCAATAATTCTATTCCCCATTTCTTTAGCACCAGCTACTACAGTTTCTGTTTTAGTCCCAGAAACCATTTCGCCCCAGCCAGAAATACCTTCATCAGTATTTATTTTTATAAAAATCCAACGTGGTTTTACTTTATAAATAATAAAATCAGAAATCTTCATTTAAATATCCTTATCTATAATTAACTTTCTTTAAGAGCTTTCTCTTCATCTTCAGTATCTTTATTAATATGCTTTACTTTATCGAAGTAATACCAAATGCCTGCGATTACAATTAGTAAAATTGGAATACTAATAATCGGATGGAAAGTAAATGCAAAATATACGATAAAACTTTGAATCATAGCTGTTGAAGCAAATGATGAGATTAATAAACTACCACCAGTAGTTAATTTAATACCTACTGATTTTGCTATAGCTGTTAAAACTGGAGAAGTTGCAGAGCCGCACCATAATAGGGAGGCAGTAACAACTAACCCTATAATGATATTCTTTAGTAAATTACCATTAGTTAATGCAACAACCATTGCAACTCTAAATGGAACAACGGCTAAATCAGCGAACGGCAGCACCCTATTCCCTGGCAAAACAATTGCCATTGCAATAGTTAAAGGAATTATGATAAGTGCCGTAGTGATAACATCAGGATTACCAACTATTACAGCTGCATCTAATCCAATAAATAACTTGCGGCCTTTAAATTTCTTTTGTGACCATTTTTGTGCTGATTCGGAAATAGGCATCAATCCTTCCATAAACATTGCTGTCATTTTTGGAATTAATACTAAAACAGCTGACATGCTTACTCCTAATTGAAGGACACGCTGCAAATCATATCCAGCCAATGCACCAATAGCTAGCCCTATCAAAAGGCCCATAATCATAGAATCCCCAAAAAATCCTAAATATTTTTGTGCATCTCTAATACTAAATTTTGATTTTCTAAAAAGAGGAATTTTATCTAATAACCAGTTTAAAGGAACTGCTATCACTAAACTTGATAAGGCTGAAACAGTTGGTAAAGAAACTCCAGGCATCTGGAAAAATTTTTCAACCATAGGTTGAGACCAGTCAGACATTTTAAATGTTAATACAGCCATAACCGCTGCAGCTCCAACTCCTAGAAAAACATTCTTAGTCACGAAGTAAACCATAATACCAACAATGGCCATATGGTGGTAGTTCCAAATATCAACATCTAATGTATGTGTGGCCTTTAAAATTAACAAAATAATATTAATAGCTAAAATCACAAAAATTAGAATAGCAATAATTGGTGAAGCCCAAGTTATAGCTGCTATTGAGCCCCATCCAACATCCAAAGCATCAAGATGAACATGCGTTCTTTCTACCATGGCTTTTGCGGCAGGACCAATGTTAGTAGTCATAAAGTCTAAAACTAATTTAATCCCCGCAAAACCGATACCTAAAGTTAATCCAGACTTAAACGCTGTTGTAATTTTAAGACCAAATATTAAACCAACTATCGTAATAATTATTGGTAACATTACAGTGGCCCCACAATTAATAATAAATTGGAAGCCATCCATAAATATCTTACCGACTTGTATCCACATAGTTATTCCTCCACAAGAATCCAACTAACTGTTTTGCATTAAGACTTCCTTTATCTTCTTTAAAGTCTCATCTGCTCCAATACCTGTGAGCAATGACATCCCTAAAACATAAGGCACTCCATGTGTCTGACCACTAAATTGACCAGTGGTTACCAGTAAGTCATAACTTGCTACCTTACCAGTTACTTCTGTCAATCTAGTTTGAGTCGTTTCAGCATCTATGCCCTCCTCAGCTAAATATTTTTTAATTTTTGTTGCAACAACTGTAGAAGTTGCAATTCCATTACCGCAAGCTACTAAAATCTTCTTTGACATTTTAAATTTCTCCCTGTAATTCTTTTTTTATTAAACTTATTAATTCTTGATTACTATTCGTATTACAAATCTTCCGTCTCAAGTTTTCGCTTTGAACAATTTCAACAATTTTTTGAAGCATCTCAACTTGACTATGTGGTTCAGATAGAGCTAGCATAATAACTATTTGAACATCTACATTTTCATTAATAACAGCCATATTTTTAAAAGTAACAGCTTTATCTAAAGTTAGTACCGCAATTGTAGTTTTATTTACTAAATTAGTATCTGCATGAGGAATTGCAATGGCTGGTGATGAAGATGGTAAGCCCGTAGGAAATTCTTTTTCTCGCTTCAAAATTGCATTTTTATATTCTTTTTTGACATATCCATACTTAAATAATTGATCTGACAAAAAACTTTCGACTTCATTACTAGAATTAAAGGAACAGTTTCTAAAGAATAATCTGTCATCTAAATTGATTTGTTCCATAATAACTGCCTCTCTAAGAAATATGTACCAAGTCAATTAATGACTGATGCAATTTTGAAATATCCATGTTTCTAACATCTTCCTTATTAAAAGCACCCGAACCTATTCCTAAATATCTAACTCCATTTTTAAAAAAAGATTCTGCGTTACTTTTAGATATACCACCAACTGCCATTAACCTAATTCCATTTAATGGACCAAATATGTTTTTAAAATAATCAGCTCCAACAGTATTAGCTGGAAACACTTTAACAATATCGGCACCCAAAGATAGTTGACTATAAATTTCCGTAGGAGTCATCGCACCTGGTATAGTTAAAACATTGTGTTCTTTTGCATAATCTATCATTTTTTTATCAAAGGTACATGCACTTAAAATAAATTTAGCTCCTGAATTTATAGCTCTAACCTCACTATCGAAATTTAAAACTGTACCTGCACCAATAATTATTTTTTCACCAAACTCATCATTTAGTTTTTTTATAATATCGGTTGCGCCAACAGTATTCATAGTTATTTCAACTGCAAATTCATTTTCTAAACCTTTTAAAGCTTTAAGTATTGAGCGAGATTCATCAAGTGAGTATTCTCGCATTATAATAGTGTATCTAGGATATTTTCCTATCTGCATTATTTACTCCTTTCTTGAATATATTTTTTTAAAATTTTATACGCTTCTTTTGAATCTTTCGAGTTGATTAATCTCTGAATAACAATCTCATTTGTTGCAAGCATTGCCAATTGATTAATCGCTTTTTTAGATCTCTCATGATTAAGAACTGCTATGGGGGCTATTATTCTGGCTTGTTTTCCATATGGTAAGAAGATCGGACTTTTAGAAATAAGTAAAGAAAATCCATCATCAATAACACCTTTTTCTGGGGAAGAATGAGGTATCGCCATATACTGACCTAAAAAGCTGTAATTATAAGGAGTATCAATTTGTTTTTCTAGTTCTTGATAATAACTATCTTTAACTTTTTTAGCATCCTTAAGTGGTTGCAAGGCTGTTGTTAAAGCAGTATGCCAATCAATGATTTTCTGGTTAACTACTCTAATATATTCAGGATGTATAAACTCAAGTAGATTTGGAAGATTATCTTTTTGGTTATTATCGCTAACTGTTGAATGATTAGAAATCAATAATTTTTCCATATCATTTTTTAAGGACTCACTATCGTAAACATCAGCATATTTAGAAATTAGTTTTAATAATTTCTGAACTTTTAAGTCTGTCTTTTCAATTCCTAATTCATTTAAAACTCTATATCTTAAGCTGATTTTTTCTGAATAATCTATATTTAGCTTTACGATGTATTGCCGACATTTGGTCTTTAATGGTATAGTTGTAAAAACTACATCAAAATTTTGTTCTGAATTTTCAAATTCTCTAGCAGAAAGAGTAAAAAGAAAGTTTAATTCTGGAAATAATTCTTTTAAATTTCGAATTAGAATACTAGACATCATTATTCCATTAGAACATACAACAACAGCTTTATACTTTGGTATAAGTGATGAAACATTGTCTAATCCGTTAACTAACTGATATCCAAAGTAATAAGTTAAGAGTTGAATTTCATAGTCTGGAAATTTTTGTCCTATCCACTTTTCTAAAGGTTTAATAAGTTCTTTTATAATTGCTATTAGAAACTTATGATCATCATTTTTTACTTCAATATGATCAATACCATAAATATGATATTTAACTCTATAGCATGCTGGTCTCAAATGATTCAATAATCTTTGTTCAAAATTCTCTTTATCTTGAATCTTCACCAATGTTTTAGCTTCAAAACTAATGATCATTTGGTCAATAAAGTCATTGATCTTTAGTTCTTCATAATTAAAAGATGATGTAGCCTTATCGTATACATTAGATGATAATATTTCTAAGGCTATCCACTTTATCCCTATATCGCTTGTATCTTTAAGCAATGACAATTGTTTCAGATACTTATATTCTGCTGTTCTTTCAATAAAGGAATCTACTTGTATTCCTATATCTTTTTTATGGGTGGTTCTAATATAAATAAGCTGAATTATAGTTTTTAAAACTTCAAAGTACTTATCAGAAAAAGTCATCTTAAATTTTTGCTCAAATTCAATGATGATTAAAATGGCTTTTTTCTCTACCTTTGGATTGCCAATGACTTCTGACGCTAAATCACTAGTTAATAACTTTCTATTCTGTAAAATCAAATTGGTCATCATTAAAAAAATATCTTGCTCGTCACCCTTTAATGAATAACCCTTAGTCCTATCATAGATAATACCCAGATTATATTTTTTAACTTCAGCTTCTGCAGATTTAATATCTTGCAAAACAGTTGTTTTACTATATTGTAAAAAGTTGACTAAATGATCTAATGAGACATATTTATTATTTGCAATAAGATAAAATACAATCATAGTCACTCTTTCTTTATCAGAATAAGTATTATCTGTGCTATACTTTTTAGGCTTTAGTAAGAAAAGTTTTAACTCATTTGGATAAGAAAAACTACCGTCTCTATGATGTTTTATCAGTGAAAATCCATTGTCATACAATTTCTGATTAATAATATTAATTGCATAATTAATTTGTCTCTTAGTTAGCGATAACTCTTGCATCATCTCCGTAATCTTTATATTTGGTTTCTCAAGAAAAAGGGATATTATTTTTTGAATTCTATCGTTCACATTTAATCTCCCCTTTCATTCATAATGTTACATTACTTTTTTGCGCCATGTATGCCTTTTCATTTCAAAAAGTGTATTATAGACATTGATAACAATACAAAATTTGTAGAATTATGAATAGATACGTTATTGTTAGTCAACGGTATCTTGTAATTGTCAGAAAATAAAAGTAAATATTGAAAATTTATAATATAAAAGAGTTAATACACATGAGTTTTAAATTCCAATGTATCAGCTCTTCAATTTTTATTAAATGATTTTAAAACTCTTATTCTAATTTTGAAGTTTTTATCGTAAGCGTATCACGTATCATAACAGAGTATCTAAAAACCCGGTTCTAACTATGGTGGGTAGGATCGGGTTTCATTTGCTAGTAGTTTATTTACAGTTTCCCTGAATTTATTCTGCTCACGGTAAATAAGCTTCTAAGATGCTTCCAATCATCTTCTTAGCGATAAGTTGGCACCTTTAGAACGTATTTTTGATAAGATAGTGTGTGCAATAATCTTAGCTGATTAGTCTGGAATAATTTTGTCCTTATAAAAACAGAGCTACCAGAAAAAGCCCAGATTTCAATAGAAATCTCGACCTTGAGCATCATTTATTTTAGGTTGGATGGCGAAGATTTTTATTAACTAATCAACTTGAGTTGGGGTAAGCTTGCGAACTTCATCTTCACCACTAGACCAATCAAGCTTGCCATTTTGAACCTTTTATATAGTAACCCAAAGCCTTGACTGTCCCAATAGAGTGCTAACTGTCTTGCTTAGCTCCGTAAAAGAAAAAGAGATGAATAGATAAGTATCATTATGCATTATCTATTCATCTCCTACTTTAGGACTTTTCTTAATTAAATAAATTCTTAATTGACATTATCTTGTTAACCTTGCTGTGCTACTTCTGACATCAATTTTAACAGGAACAAAAATAGATTTATTTTTTGTATTTACTTTTCCTTCCATTAGTTTTATCAATTTCCTCACACCTAGAGATCCCATTTTTCGAAAATTTTGCGTTACACTAGTTAATCGAGGTCTAGTAATATTACACAAATTGGTTCCATCTATGGTAATAATCGAATATTCTTCTGGAATTTTTATTTTATGGTCATAAGCATAATTCAAAATACCTGTAGCACAAGAATCACTTGCTGCAACTATACCGGTTAAGCTTGAAAAATTTTCATGATAATATTTTATAGCTTGGCTCCCTGAATTATAGCTATAATCACCATAAAAAATATATTTTTCGTTTGCTTCAATGCCAAATTCATCTAAAGCACGTTGATAGCCCTTAATTCTACTAAATCCTGCATATGGATAAGCATCTACGCCTGCAAGTCCGATTATTTTATGGCCTAAGTTTATTAAATACTTTGTAGCTAAATAACCTATTTCTTGATCATCAGATCCAATAACCATATGTTCATTATCTGGCTTAATTGATACAAATATATATGGTATTTTTGCGGCATCAAGTAAAGTAATATTTTCTTTTTCTAATATTACAGACACAAATAAAATTCCACTTATTTGTCTAGAAATTAACGTTTCAAGAATATGTTTATGTTCTTCTTCATTTGTAGTGTGAGTATACATATACATTATGTCGTATCCTATACCCTGCGCTTCAGATTGAATCCCTTTAATGATTTGATCTGAAAAATTAGTTTCTACAGAGCTAATTACTACTACAATAATGTTATTTTTCTTTTTAACTAAATTTGCAGCTAGTGTATTTTTTCGATAACCTAACTTCTTCGCAATTTTTCGAACTTTAGCTGCAGTAGCGGGATTAAAAAAATCCTTTTTATTACTTAGAACTCGAGAAACTGTTGAAGGGCTTACATCTGCTTCTCGCGCTATATCCTTGATAGTAACCAAAACATAATCCTCTTCCATATATTTAAATTAATTATAAAAAAATAAGGCTGATTTCTCAACCTTATCTCGTGTTATTCACCTTCGTGAATTAATAATACTGATAATGTACCAACTAGCATTGAAACAAATCCTATTATCATCATCATTGATTGACTATTACCTAGTAACGGGAATAACCAAAAGCTTAGCAAGGATCCAATAATTTGTGGCATACATACAAATATATTAAATAATCCTAGGTATGCTCCCTCATTGCGCCCGTGTAATGATGAGGTTAGGATAGTGAATGGTAAAGTATTTATTGTAAAGTTACCTATTCCATAAAGAGCAAAAGCTAACAATGCAACCCATTGATTATTTGTTGTAGCTACTATAATAATACTAATTGCATCTGCAAATAACCCAACACCATACCACAACTTCCTTTGGTTTGCCTTTGTTTTAGCATAGAATAATCCCCAAAGTAAAGCAGCAATACTGTAAAATGCAGTCATAACTCCATACCAGTTACCGGCAGCTTGAAAGCCTGCAGAAGTCGGATCAGTTGTATGCCAAATATTTTTAGCCATAGCACCTGTTGCATAAGTCCAAGTGTACATAATACCAATCCAACTAAAGAGTTGCACAACTGATAGTTCCCAGAATGAACGTGGAGCTGTCTTTAGTAATTGCCACATACTTGGAGCTTTTTCTTTTTGCTCACTCTTTTCAATGTTGTGATATTTAGCATATGTTTCAGGATCATATTCTTTTACATTGAATACCGTTACCATAGTTGATATCAACAGTGCTGCAGCCCCTATTAAGTAAGCCCAAATTACTGTTTGCGGAATTACACCTTTAGGTGCAGTATTTAGTACTCCTATTTTTTCTAATAAGTAAGGGAGTATTGCAGCCAGTATCCCTCCAGCATAACTAAAGATCTGTTGCCAAGACCATACTTTATTCTTTTGTTTGTCATTAACCATATCTCCTGCAATCATTCTAAATGGCGCTAAACAAACGTTAGAGAACAAATCCATTAAGGCAATTGCGATTGCAGCATATGCCAATGCTGCTAATGAACCATATCCAAACCCAAATGAACCAGTAAATGGTAGCATAATCATTACAACAACAGTAATTGGTGCACCAACTAATAGATATGGCATTCTACGACCAAATCTTGTCCAGGTACCATCCGATGATTTTCCTAGCCATGGCTGAACTAACATACCTAATAATGGAGGCAATAAGAAAAACCAGCCCAGTTGATTAGGGTCAACCCCTATAGTTTGTGTAATTCGACTCATTTGTGCACCTTGTAGAGTAAAGGCCATATTTACTCCTAAAGCTCCAAACGTCATTGCCATAATTGTTTTCTTCGACAAATCTGGTAAATTACTTACCTTTTTATCATCCTTTGCCATATTTGTACTCCTCATAAGACATATTAATATTTATATACTTTAGCCTCGTATGGTCGTAATATACCCTTTTCTTCATCAGAGTAGTTACTAATAATAATTTCAGAATCACTTGGAATCTTATATTTATGCTGTAATGTTTTATCAGCATAATTCAATAAGATAAGTAGCGTCGTATCTTTATCTTTACGAGTGTAAGCAAAAATATTTTCATCTTTTTCATTTCCAGGAACGACAGCATATTCACCATCTGTTATTACTGGTAATTCATGTCTTAATTTAATCAATTTTTGATAGTAATAGAAAATCGAATTTTTATCTGCTAGTGCTTTTTCAACATTGATTTCTTTGTAGTTACTATTAACTTTTTCCCAAGGCTGTTTTTTTGAAAAGCCAGCGTATTCACTACTATTCCACTGCATTGGTGTTCTAGCATTATCACGGCTATGCAATCCCAAATATTTCAACATAGTTTTGCTATCAATTTTGTGTTCTTCATCAACAATTTGATGATAAGCATTAATTGAATCTAGATCAACATAATCCTCCAACTTATCAAAATAAGCATTGGTCATTCCAATTTCTTCACCTTGAAAAATGAATGGAGTACCTTGCTGGAAATGTAACATTGTGGCAAGCATTTTAGCACTCAAAACTCGTTTTTCCTCATTAGAATCATTTCCAAAGCGTGATACTACACGCGGCTGATCATGATTATTCCAATAAAGTGAGTTCCATGCTTTACCATGAAGTTTTTCTTGCCATTTACTAAAATTAGCTCTTAAGTCTGATAATTTAGCTTTTCCATCTGTCCATCTTCCCATAACTGGATCCGTGTCTAATCCCATATGTTCGAACTGGAAGACCATATTCAATTCAGAATCATCTAAATTAGCATATTTTAAAGCTTCATCTGTTGTTACAGCTGGTGTTTCACCAACTGTAACTAGATTTTTACCATGCAAAACATTTTTATTCATTTCTTGTAAAAATTCATGAATTCGTGGTCCATTTGCAACTAATGGCTCTGGATTGGCATACTTGACACCTTCGGCTTTCTTTCCGTCTGGTAAACTTTGTGGTTTAGAAATGTAGTTAATAACATCCATTCTAAAACCATCTACACCCTTAGAAACCCACCAATTCATCATATCGTAAACAGACTCGCGAACTTTAGGATTTTCCCAGTTTAAATCTGGTTGCTCCGGTGCAAATAAATGAAGATAATACTGATCAGTCTCTTTATCGTACTTCCATGCCGAACCCGTAAAAAATGATTCCCAATTATTTGGTTCTTTTCCATTTTTACCATCACGCCAAATATAGAAATCCCTATACTTATTATCTTTGCTCGATTTTGACTCTTTAAAAAGCTCATGCTGATCTGATGTATGGTTAACGACCAAATCCATCATTATCTTTATACCCAAAGAGTGAGCTTTCTTTTGCAACTTATCAAAATCTTCCATGGTTCCATAATCTGGATTAATGGCACGATAATTTGAAATATCATAACCATTATCTACTTGTGGAGATTCATAAATTGGACTAAGCCATAAAATATCAATACCCAATTTGTGTAAGTAATCTAACCGACTAGTTATTCCATTCAAATCTCCTATACCATCATTGTTAGAGTCTTGAAAACTCGATGGATAAACTTGATAAATAACTTTGTTCTGCCACCACTTTGTCATATTGTTTCCTCCATTATAGAAAATACACAAACGTTTGTGCAAAAACTTACACAATTAATGTACACGCTTTCATAAAAGATGTCAACATCTTTCTCAACAAATCTTATAAAAGTACCTTAGTATTTACTTATATGATTCTCTTGTTGCACTTAAAACATAATAAAAATCAGTTTTATTGAAACTGATTTAAATAATTGATAATATTTGATTTTTAATAGAAAACATATCTTTAAAGCCAATAAAAATAATGAGCTATAATTCCGAAAAATAATAGCTCATCGTTAAATTAATATGCCTAGCACATGCATCAGCTATGTTGTTTTATAAAATCCTTATACCAATAAAACGATTTTTTAGGAATCCTTTTAAAGCTACCCTTACCCACATTATCTACATCTATATAAATAAAGCCATACCTTTTATCAATACTTCCTATAGATAGCGCGATCAAGTCGGTTGCACTCCAAGAGCAATATCCGAAAACATCCACTCCATCTTCAATAGCCTTTTCAAGTTGTTCAAGATGCTTGCTTAAGTAAGCAATTCTATACCCATCATTTATCTGACCATTTTCTATTTTATCTTTTTGACCTAAGCCATTTTCAACAATTAGTATTGGAATTTGATAGCAATCATATATATCATTTAAAAATACTAATCTTCTTGACTCCTTTGAAACGAATAAAATTATTTAAGACACTAATTTACAACTTTTTATTAATCTACCAACAAACATTACAACAATTGGTGTTAACAACGCAATATAAGTGTCATTAATTCCAAATGGATTTCCTAAAAGATACCATACAGTAGTTAAAACAGTAGTAACAATCAGTGCAACATTAGCACTAATAGTACTCTTAAATTGTGGCAAGTAAAATGCAATCACTGCTACTATAGCAATTGCTACTCTTAAAGCTTTAGCGAAAAAAGATAATGCTAAGATATTAGGCGTTATGAACATAAATATTAACGGAAATAGACCCACTATAATTGAAAGAATATGCGTTACTCTCAATTGTTTTTCTTGCGAAGGATTAAAATATGGAATATATAAATCATTCATAATTAAGGCTACTATGGCTAACGAACATGCGCTAATTCCAATAAATACGCTTGCCAGTAACCCTATTGAACAAATTACTATTAGTATAATGTTCATATGTCCCAAAAATACTGGCAGAGCATATAAAGCGTTAATTTTAGGAAATAAATATCTTGATAATACTCCAATTAAGCCGAGGGCAAGACCAAATGGTATAACCATACCAGCTGCATAAAAGGTAGATTTTTGAGCATCTTTTTCATCCTTAGCTGAAGCAATGGCTTGCTCAATAAATTGTGTTGAAAAAATTGCCCCGATTGACGTTAAAATCCACCCAATTATAGTTCCCCATCCAATATGACCAGTTACTGAGAAATAAAAACTAGGTAATTTCTGAGATACTAATTGTATATTACCCACCATTTTCCAAGCTACTACAGCTATTATAATAACTGCTAAGTATTTCATAATAGTATGAATAACTGTTATTTTAGCAACACTTTTCA
The DNA here is from genome assembly GCF_017874575.1 of Lactobacillus colini. GTDB lineage: Bacteria > Bacillota > Bacilli > Lactobacillales > Lactobacillaceae > Lactobacillus > Lactobacillus colini. The sequence continues at coordinate 63,773 of NZ_JAGGLU010000010.1, forward strand.
TACCACCTATACTGTAATAAATAGTACTTACAACAGCTATTAAGATCATAGAAACTTGTAAGTTGGTCCCTAATATTTCATGCAAAACACTAGCACCGCTAAAATATGAATTAAGATTTAACATGACCATTGCATAGATCATTATTAGACTAACAATAATCTGAGTTGAAGGGCCATATTTTTGTCTTATAGCACCAGAAATTGTAAAGCTTCCAGTTCTATAAAGTTTCTTTACAAAAATTAAGCCATATAAAATAAAACCTATAGCTGCTGCAATTATTGACCAGCTAGCTGCAATTCCAGATACAAACGCACGTTGAGCAGTTCCTATCACAGCCATTATTCCGTTATAATTTGAAAATAACATCACTGCAACAACTATAAATGGAATACTCTTACCACCTTGCATAAAGTCAGAATTAGATTTTCCGCTCCATTTATAACTTAGCCAAGCAGTAACAATTATGTATAGGGCAACGCATATGAGTACAATAATAGATGTGGTTCCTGTTAGAAAAGTCATGATTTTATCCTCCAAAAAAGGCGCAGCCATAAAATATTAAATGGTTGTGCCTCCTTTTGTTTATATATGTACTAATGCACTAAAATTTACTCATATCAACTTTTGATAGTCCACTTGCTTTTACACCTTCTGCAATAGTAGTCTTACTATCTTCAGTCAATGGTAAAACTGGCTTACGCATTACTGCGCTATCAAATACTCCACGATCTACAAGAACTTGCTTTAAACGAGCATGAGCTTCACCAGATGGCTGTCCACCACGGTAGATTGCTCTTTCAACTGGAAAAATCTTATTATCAACCTCGTGCAAATCTTGACAAGTTCCCTCTCTATATGTCTTAAATGCTTTACAAATAAGTTCTGGAATACAGCCTGCAAAACCTAAAACTGCTCCATCCATACCTGGAAATAGTGAATCACAAATAGTTTCATCATGACACGTTAATAAAGCAGTATCTGGAGATTTTTGTCTTAATGTACGAACCTCTTCCTCATAAACTGATTGTACACGTGTACCCATCTTAATAGCCTTTACATGAGGAATTTCAGTACACATCTTAATTAAAGTATCTAATGGATAAAACGCTTTTGTAGTTGCTGGATAAAGGTGAATAATAATATCAATATCTGCTCCTTCAGCAATATCCTTAACCCATTCAAATGGTGACTTAGGATTCATACCAAATCTTAACCACATATGAGGTGGCATTAATAAGATACCATCTGCACCGGCTTCTTTAGCATCCTTGGCAAATTGAATTGCTTCTCTGGTATTTTCGCTGCTTACACCAGAAACGATTGTCATTTTATCTCCTACTTCTTCAGTAGTGATTTGAGTAACACGTTTTCTCTCTTCTCTGTTTAAAGCAGTAATTTCACCAGTATGACCATTAGTAACAATTCCTTGAATGCCATCATCATAAAATGATGCCAACCAACGTAAGTATCTTCTGTATTCTTCTTCCTTGATAGTTCCATCTTCATTCATTGGTACTGAAATTGCTGGGAAAATTGTCTTAAAATTCTTTTGCTTAGTCATCTTTAAATCTCCATTAACACGTTTTGCGATCAACAAACTTAGTATTTAAAATGATCTTTTTAGGGTTAATAGACTCTTCAATTTTTTCTGCTTTTGCAATAGTTAAGCTCAATGCTTGTACTGATAATTGATTTATAGGTAACGTAGTTGCGCTTACCTTCTGCAACAAATTGCTAATTGAACAGCCAGCTAAACTGATTATTTTTATATCGTCTGGTATTGTTAAATTTTGCTCTTCTAAATACTGTAGAACACCAATAACTTCAGGATCGTTAGCAACTAAAAATCCTTTAGTATTGGGAAACTCTGTTAATATTTGTTGAGCATAATCATGCCCCAATTCGATAAAAGATTTAGGATAAATAGTTGGATTCTTGATATGACTAATAAGTTTTTGTTTAATAGTCTGTTTAGCGAATTCAACGTATTTATCGTTATAAGAGATATCTTTTATTGGTCCATTTATAAAGCCTATTTCATTAATACCAGATTCAGTTAAAGCTTGAATCGCTATCTTTACACTTTGTTTATAATTTACGGACACACTATCTAATTTAGAATCTACATTACGAAAAATTTGAGTTATAGGTATTCCACTAACGTTTATATCTTCCAACAGTTTATTGTTTTCTCCTGTAGAAGCAATTAGAATTCCATCTACTAGGCCGTATCTCATCCTATTTAATAAATGGCGTTCTTTTTCACTATCATCATCCGACATAGCAACGATAATATCATAATTCATAACAGCCGCTTGAACTTCAGCCTTTTGGATGAAGTCCATAAAAACAGTCATTTGAACATTCGGAACTATTATTCCTAATGAATGGAACTTCCCCTTATTTAAAGCTTTTTCAATTACATTAGGGTTATAACTTAACTTTTCTGCAACACTTAGTATTACTTTTTTGGTTTCTGCATTTACATAAGGCGAATTATTTAATGCTCTTGATACCGTACTTACATTTACATGTGCTAGTTTTGCAATATCCTTAAGTGTTGCCATAATATACCAACTTTCAAAATTAGATATTAGTAAAGAATTTATTAGTAAGCGCTTACCTGTTCTTTACAATTACTACTATAACCATTATCCATTTAACTTTCTACAAATCTGACGATTTCTGCAATTTTTTGCATAACTTTTACTATCATTTGTGATATCGAATTTAGCATTAAATGGCTACTCACTATTTCATATCAACAAATGTCTTAAAAGCATCCATTATACCAATAAAAATAATTTTATGATCTTTTTATTATTTTTACTCTCAATCTCTGAATAACTGGTATTGTCAAATAAATCTGAATCGACAAATATCAAAAAAGACATTATCTCAAATATTGTATAAGATAATGTCTTTATGTTTATTCGGCTATCTTTAACCTAGTAGCTTGCTCTAATTCATTCTTTTCTGCAACTCTGAAGAATGGCAAGTAAATAAATACACCAATAATAATCAACAACGTCCAAAAAATAATATTTCTCCAATCCATCGAACACATATACGCCTGAGCGAAATATGGGGTAAATGATGGATCAACGATATATCCCATTCCAATCAAATGATATTCCTCAGCTAAATAAGTCAAAATTAAATTTATAATCGGAGAAATTAAGAATGGTATACCCCAAATTGGGTTAAAGCATATTGGAACACCAAAAATTATTGGTTCATTAATACTACAAATTCCAGGAATTATAGCTAACTTGCCTAGGGTACGGAATTTTTCAACTTTACTGCGCATCATTAATAAAATCAATGCGATAGTATTACCCGAACCGCCTAAAACAGCGATTCTAAACATTTGTAAATTCATCAAATGAGTTGGTGGTAGTCCTTTAGCAACTAGAGCCGCATTAGCACCACTTTCAGCAATGCCTACAGCGAATACTATTGGAAAAATCACATTACTACCATTAACACCAATTAACCAGAGCAAGTTACCTAAAGTAACAATTAAGATAAATCCCCATAAATTATTTGCTAGAGCAGTTGCGGGAGTTAAAATTTTTAAAACAAAAGTTGGAAAATCACTGTGTGTTAAAACAACAACAATTAAATTAGTACCATAAAATACAATAATATTAGCCAGCAACGGTATGAGAGAATTAATAAATGTTGCTACCATTGGAGGAATAGAATCTGGTAACTTTAATTGCCAATGTCTTCTTTCAATGAAGCGAGTTACTTCAACAGAAAGTAAACCAATAATAATGGCAACAAACATACCGTTAGTACCCAAGTAATTTAAATTGATGTTATTATTCTTAGTCACTTGAGTAGTCACCATCATATAAACAGCCATTGAAATCATACCATCAGTAGCTGCATTCAAACGTTTGTAGTTTTTACTTAGTTCATAACCAATACCAAACGCACAAATTACACCGAAAATACCCATTGTCATATTGAATGGTTGTGTAATTGCAGAATAATTTGCAACAGCCCAATACTTCCAACCTGCCATAATTTTCATAAAGAAATTAGCAGTATGCGGATTATATCGATCAATGTTAATTGGTGGATTAGCAATAATTAAGAAGAATGAACCAATTACCAAAAATGGTAGTCCGAAAAGCATACCATTAGAAATAGCTTGTAAGTGCTTTTCGTTTCCAAGTTTTTGTCCAACAGGCGTTAAAACTTTATCCAGTTTAGTAATCAGTGTATCTTTTTTAGCAGTCTTTTCAGCCATAAGATATCACCTTATCCCTTACTAAATATATATTTTAATTAGACTTGATATGGATTAAACTTGAATGCTGTTGGAATTACCTTGCTGTCATCCCAGTTTTCTCTAATATCGTGATATTCTTGCCAATAATTATTATCAACTTTTAATTGTGGAGTTACCTTTGAATCTACTTCAAGGAAGTGCATACTACCGCGTCCCATCTTATTACCACGAGTAGTGTGCTTATCTAAGGCATAATCAGGAATTGTTGGTACATAACCTAGAGCAAAGTTCTTAATAATGATATTCTTAAGTAAATCAGAAGAACGATCCTTAGTAGATTCACATAGATATCTAATTGCATGAACAAACATCATGGCACGATCAGGCTCATTGTACGCAAAATTCTTACGCATTTGGTTTAAACTATTAATTAGAATAGGTGCTTGGGGATTCCCCATACCAACATCTTCAACAGAAATTGCTTGTAAGCGACGCCATAATTTCTCTTCCATTTGTGGTGAAGAAATATACATTTCATAAGCGAATTCAGCAGCAGCTCTTTCTTTACCTTTTCTGATTGATTTCTGAAGAGCAGAAATGACTTCATCAGCAGCTAAACCGTTACGAGTTTTGGTTCTTGCCCATGGATCAGCTAAAAATTCATTTTCTTCTTTGATTTCATTCTTCTTAACATCTTTTTCTGACATAATGAGTCCTTCTTCTAAATATAAAGGAGATTTACAATGAATATCCAAACTATCAGCGAAAAATATCAATTAACTAATGACGAGATTAAATTACTCAATTATATGTATGAACATCGTCTAAAATTAAAAGATATTGGTATCCGTCAATTAGCTAAACAAACATTTACTTCTCCTGGCTTTATTGTGAAGACTTGTAAAAAGATGAAGCTTTCAGGCTATTCAGAATTAGTGTTCTTAATGACTGACACACTCGACTTTTCTAATAACCTGGAAGACGACTTAAAAGTAGAGTCTTACATCCAGACCTTTACTGAGTTAATGAATAAGCATAGAAACTCAATGATCATGATATTGGGCAATGGTTATTCTGAGAACATTGCTAACTATATGAGTGAGTATCTTAACTTGAATGGCTTTCGTTGCACTTCTAATTCACACTTGGAAATGCTACGTAAGCATCAAGATACCTTAATTATCATTATTAGCAACTCCGGTGAAACCAAACGATTAAGTGAATTATGCAGGAATGCTAAAGAAAATAATCACGATGTTATTTCATTCGTAGGTAATAGTAACTCAACAATTGCTAAAAATTCTATCTTAACAATTAGCACCGACACATTCACTCCAGCTTCGTTTGATAAACATTACCCTCAGCTGTTTTTTGGTCTAACACTCATTTATTTTGAATTATTAATGAGTACTTTTATGTCTGAGTAAGCGCTCGCTCTTGACACTTTTTATATTAGCTGAACGCAATTGATTTATAAATACTTTTGGGTATCAAAAAAACATGTTCATTTTTTCGTGAACATGTTTTTGATACGGTGACTATTTCAATTTGTAGTAATAATCTACAATGTTTTACTTATTATTTATTACTTGAATTCAACTATTGGAATCCAAGCTTCATCATATCTAACTTGCGCATTATCATTATCTAATACTAAAAGCATTGAAGTTATAATATCACCATTTAATTCTAAATTTTTATTTCTTAAATACTGACGAACAGGATTGAGCCACTTCTTAGTTTCTATTTCTTCAGACAATCCAACTAAAACAGTATGTAAGCATTTTTCTGACTGTATAGTTGTTACTCTACTACTATCTGACAAATTAAACTTATCAAAATTTTCCTTTGAAATCAGCATTCCTATCTCAGGTTCAATAGTATCTCTTCTTGCTAAAATATCTTCTTTCTTTAATCGTATTGAAGCATTACTAATAGGCATAAGTTCATTCCATAATCGATATTCTAAAGTTTGTTGTTGATTGCTTTTATGTGGTTCATCCATCTCACGCAAAAATAGTCTTTTTAATACAGGACTATTTACCTCTTCAAAAAAAGTACCGTTCTGCGCTTTTTTTAACAAATTTAAATTATGGCTCAGCACTTCACTTATAGCATTAATTCTCTCTTGCTTTTTAGTTAAGTCTACTAACAGATTACTTAATTTACCTATAGCATCAACAGAATTCAAAACTTGAATAGTTTTATCAATATCTAATCCAGCCTGCCGTAAGTATTTTGTCATAAAAAGCTGATAAGTACTGGATAAGTCAAACCTCCTTTGTTTATTATTTCCAATTCTTTCAGGAAAAATTAGTCCCTTTCTTTCATAGTATTCAATACCTTTGATAGAGATGCCAAAATACTTACTTAACTGCGATGAGCTGTAAACAAAACATTCTAAGCTTAATAGTGAATCAATTATCCGACGGGATTTAATTGATTCACTATTTTTCGTTTGGTCGTAAACTTAAAGTAGTGGTAAAACCATATGTCACGCTGACTTTAGACACTTGATGTCGCAAACAAAACTGGCAGTTTTACCTAATGATTAATAGCTTCTTCGAAGAATGTGGACAGTAGATGTCGAGTTTAGAAAATTAAGAGTAATCATTAGTATAAATACGTTTTACCACTTAGAAAATTATGAGGTACTTAAAATGGATATCGTATTTGGAATTGATGTAAGTAGTCGTAACTCTAGCGTCTGTGTTTTGATTGATGATACTAAGAATGAATTCACAATCACTAATGATATACCTGGCTTCAAGGAATTACTTAAGAACTTGCAAGTATTCGCTAAGCACCCTCAAATTGTTTTTGAATCTACTGGAGTATATTCACGTAGATTGCAACGTTTTCTTGAAGATTATGACTATGAGTGTGTAGTCCTTAATCCATTAACTGCTAAAAAAGAAATGGATAATGGACTTCGTCATAATAAAACCGACCGTACAGATGCATATAACTTAGCTAGAATTCAACTTCAAAATCATCATGAATCTAATAAACGAGAAGCTGAAGTCTATCACAATCTTAGAGCTTTAAGTCGTTCTTACGAGGAACTAACTAGAGATATCGTGAGTGCAAAAAATAGATTACATAAAGACTTACAACTAACTTTCCCTGAAATAGAGACGGTGGTGTCACATCCTACAAATAGAAATTACTGGGAGTTAGTTAAGCTCTATCCTCATTGCCAAGATGTTAGAAATCTTAGTGTTGATGAAATTATAGACAAACTTAAAGATTTTAAAGGATATAGTCTTAAACGTGCTCAAAAGATAGCTACTAAGCTTAAGGAATTAGCTGAAGATGCCTGTCCTGCAACTAGCCAAACTAGTCCTTATCGAGATGATGTAATCTATCATGCAAATCGTCTTATTCAGCTCGATATAGATAGAGATAAGAGATTAAGTCAAATGATTAAACTAGCTCAAGCTCTACCTAATCGTGACTTAGAGATATTGATGAGTATTCCTGGCTTTGCCGAAACTACTGCTGTACGAGTATTAGCAGAATTAGGTGATATTCGTAGATTCAAGAATTCAAATAAGATTGATGCTTTTATTGGAATTGATCCTGGAAGATATCAATCTGGAAAAGTTGATTCTCGTTTGGGAATTACTAAGCATGGTAACGCTATTGCACGTAAGATTCTTTATCGTAGTATTGGTCAAATTACACAAGCAGCTAAGACTTCCTCTTGTCATATTGCCGAATATTATGAAAACAAAAAACCTTCTCAAACCAAGGGGTTCAAGAAGATTGCAATAGCCTCAGTGCACAAGTTAGTTAGAACTATATATGCACTGATTATTAATAATCAGTTATATGACTACGAAGTCGCCAAACAAAATCAAAGACGTAAATCGTAATTAACTGGTTAATTTAATTATAGCGCAAATCAACTTCAAAGAGCGATATTCTTTGAAGTCTTTTGGCGTACTCTTAATTTTAAAATAAATCGCACCTATAATACAAAGAAAGCCAAGTAATCAAATATTTATTAATTAAATACCTTGATATACTTGACTTTGCGTAGAAAAAGCCGACTCAAATTAATGAGTTGACTAAAAGTAATCTTTTCATATTTCGACTGTCCACTTGACTAGGGTCGTATCACGAAAAAGAATTTCGGGGTTCATATCAAATTTGCTCTTTTTTACTTACTGCTTAATTGAATTGTAAAATCTTTAATGGTAAAACAACATTAAATATACTAAACTAATAAGCTATTTCTTTAATCAATAATCTTGTCTAATTAAATTTTATAAATTTTTCTTGCATTTTCAAACAATAATTTATTTTTAGCTTGATCAGAAATACCTAATTTTTCAATAGTTTTAGCTCCTTCCGTTAACCAAATTTTTTTAACAGGATATGAAGAACCATAAATAATATTATCTTCTCCCAAGATTTTGGTAGCAATTTCTAAATTATCTTTTCCCCATGGCTGAGCATGAGACATTTCATAGTAAATATTCTTTTCCAGTCTTTCCTTAATGATGTCATTATTAGTGTCGAAGCGACCATTTCCAGAATCATGTGGTAAAAGCATAGTTTTATAAGTGAAAATGCCACCACCTAACATTGAATGAATTAATTTAAGAGAAGGAAGTTCTTCGAATAAATCACTATATACTTCACGACTAATAGCTATAATCTGATCTTCACATCTACCATACGAACGACGAAGATTATCATAATCTTTTATAGAATCATATTCCATTGGTACCGGAGTATGGTGTACATAAACCGGAATATTAAGTTGAGAAACATGTCTAAAGAATTCTCTATAAGCAGGATTATCTAAATAGCCATCTTTACAGTGCGTAGAAAGTTGAATCCCATTTAAACCTAATTGATTAATTGCTCGATCAAGTTCCCTTAAATTTTCCTCTGTAGCATAAGGTGGAACAACAGCTAATCCAAGCATTCTTCCTTTACTTTTAGCAACATACTTTGCTAACTCAGTATTATAAAATTTGCACAGATCTAAATCAAACCATTCTTGTGCACCTGGTAATTTTAATATTGCTTTATCAATATGTCCCTTATCCATATCGGAAAGTTGATGTTCTAATTGATAATCATCTCTAAAATAATCTAAGCTAGGTTCACCAATGGGTTTTTCAATTACAAATTTAGAATTACCATTATCCAATTTAGTAAAAATAGCACGTGAATCTGAGAATCTATTTACACAATTGATAAATCTTTCTCTCAGATCTTTATTATCAAACAATTGTTTTGGCAACCAATAAACATTTACATCGATAATCATTTTTTCACCTACACTACTTTAAATCAACATCTAGAACTTTAGTATTAGTGTCAACTTGCCCAGAGGTTAACGGTTTTACACCCTTTAGATTATCAGTTTTAGTTACAATAACCATCACTGTTGGATCATAGCCTAATTCTTTTAACTTATTAAGATCAAATTCTACTAACAATTGACCTCTTTTGACTTTCATACCTTGAGTGACATGACTATTAAAGTATTTTCCTTTTAAGTTAACAGTATCAATACCAATATGAATTAAAATTTCTTCACCATTAACACCAGCAATACCAATTGCATGGCCGGTTTCGTATGCTACTCGAACTATACCATCTACTGGTGAATAAACTTTACCTTCACTAGGTTCAATTGCAATACCATCACCTAAAGTCAATTTAGAAAATACATCATCTTTAACACTAGTTAAATCAATTGCTTTGCCTGCAACCGGTGCATAAATATTCACATCTTTTTGAGTCTTAGACTTAGCCTTATCACCGATAACACCATTAATATCTTCTTTTTTATCTCCAATAACTAAAGCACTGATCAAGGCAAAGGCAAAAGCAGCTATACCACTAATACATAAGCCAATAAAGCCACTATCAATACCTTTAGGATTAATAAAACATGGAAGACCTAAAATACCATTAGCACCAAAAGAATATAATTTAGAGCCAGCTAATCCGGCAATAGCACCACCAATTCCGGCACCAGTTAAGGAAGTAATCAAAATATATTTTCTAGGAATTAAAACACCGTAAAGAGCAGGTTCACTAACACCAAAGAATGAAGAAATTGCGGCACTAACTGACATTGCTCTAGTATCTTTATTTCTAGTTCTAATTGCAATACCAACAGCTGAACCAAAAACGGCTAATGCACCTGAAAAAATCAATGGGTTAATTACGTCATATCCATACTTAGCAACGTCAATAGCAAAGAATGGAATAACAGCCCAGTGAAGACCGAACATAACCAAGATACTCCAGAAAGCACCTAACAAGAAGCCAGTTGCAACTTTACTAATACCAACAAGCCATAATACAAGACCACTTAACATGTTTTGCAGGATCATTGCTATTGGACCAACGACCATAATACCTAAAGTACCACAAACTAATAGCGTCAAAAACGGAACGAAAACCATTTTCAATACATCCGGCATCACTTTGTGGAACCAACGATATACATAACTTGATAACCAAACAATAATTATAATAGGAACAACGGAACTAGAATAATTTTGCAAAGCAATAGGAATGCCCAAGAAAGTATCTTTATATTTCAGGGCAAAGATTGTTCCAGCAAAAATTGTATGCAAGCTCTTAGCTCCAGCCGCAGCTACTATTGTTGGATAAATAATAAAAGCACCCAAAATCATGCCATAGGTTTGAGGCATATTAAATTTTTTAGCAGCACTCCAACCAATTATTACTGGGAAAAAGTAGAATACACAATCGCCTAACGCATTAAGTATCATGTACACACCACTTGTAGCAGAAATAACATGAGTTACTTGCAAAACTGAGAGCAAGGCTTTAATCATACCTGCGCCGCAAAGCAAACCTAATACAGGTGTGAAAATTGAGGCTATTAATCCTAAGCCTTTGCTAAACCAGCCCTTATTATCAGTCGAAGTTTGAGCAGTAGATGCACTACCTCCTTTTATCACATTATCCGGAAAATTACCTGCTTTAATAATAGCGTCATAAACCTTTTCTACACTTGGTCCAATAACGACTTGGTATTGACCACCCTGTTTTACTAATTGCAAAACACCGGCCAATGACTTAATCACATTATCATTTGCTTTAGATTCGTCCTTTAAAACAAATCTAACTCTAGTTACACAATGCGTAATACTAGCAACATTGCTTGAACCACCAACATTTACTAATATTTCTTTTCCTAATTTGTTATAGTCCATTTTTATATTCCTCATTAAAAATACGTAGCTATTTTAAAGCGATTTTGAGGAGAGTCCCGCTATGACTCATAACTATTTTTCATAGGCATCTAATACATGACTTCCATAAACGAATTTTGAAATAATTTCTTCAAAAGTTCCTTTAGGAACAGGGTTACCAATAGTTTCAAAAGATAATCCATAGTCTTGTGCTTGTAAGAAATAATAATGGAATCCATTTGAATAACCCGCAATTAGAACTGTTTTATCAGTAGATTGACGCAAAACTTTAGCTCCAGCTGATGCTAATTCTCCTGGAAATACAAATATACGCAAATTACCTATATCGATTATTTCCATTTGGATGACATCAAAAAATTGAGGTTGCTCCAATTGTTCTTCACATTTTTCAATTAAAGCATTTATTGGTTGAGAGCCAACAGAAGAAATGGTTCCATCTTTCATTCCTTGGATACGATTCTTTAAATCAGCATCATAGGATTTTTTGTCATTAATAACTTCTTGAGATTGGGTCAAAACTTGAACATCCAAATTATCAGTATCGACCGTCTCGGAAGTTTTAATTGGAGCTATTTTCTCTGCTAGACCAGTAGTAACTCTATCTAATTCTTTAAAATCACGTCCTTTTCTATCAAAGTGATTACTTGAATCACCAGCACATCCTATTAACATTAACGGGTAAAATCCCCATTTTTCTTTTAGCTTGGTACATAAATTTCCTGCCAGGTCTGCTGTTAACAACATGTTTTCGCCGCTCAAAACGGTCGAATGAACTGCTAAATTTACAATTCCTGCAACGCCTTTACCATCATGGATAAATTTAAGCACTGAAACTATATTGTCTGACAGTTTACCCTTATGATTTCTGTTACTGTAATAACCTACTACTAAATCATCCCCATATTTAATCTCTACATCTGTAAGAGAAAGGAGGCACTCCTGATAGACATCAACAAAGCTTTGAACAAAGAAGTCATAATAATCTTGACTATATTTGCCAAACTCCCATGTTCGGTGATAATCCCTAACCGAATGGTGATCATGGGTCACACCAATAATGATATTTTCAAAAGGTATATCAAATTTTTTACTAATACGTTGTCTAATATCGGCAGCAACAATATCCTCAATCTCTAAAAGATCACCTGTAGCAATAAAGACTTTTTGACCTTTAGAATTATCAAATAAAATACCATTTATAAAAATATGATCATGTATACCTTCTGCTGGCTTATTTCTCTTTAGTGTCTTATATCCTAATAAATAAAAAGGTTTATGTGGGGTGATATCTTTTCTACCGTGTCCTACAAACATTTTTATTCCTCCAATTCTTTGTCCAACTTGGTTATTCCTTCAATGAATTGCTCATCAGCGCCTTCACCAATTGAGGTATTCATTGCTTCATATGTAATATTTTTAAAGTCTTCTGTTGTAGGCAAATATTTGGCTGCTCCATCTACTAAAGTGCCAAGCATTACATGATAGGGCTTGAGTAAACTGCGACATTTATCACCAAATTTGCTATTTAACTCAGGCTGAGTTCCAAGAACCAATACATTACCTATTTTTATTCCCAAAATAGTAATTTGAACGCTATCTTGAGTTGATATATATTGATAATCATGAGTAGGCTTTATTTCAAATGTACCGTGCTGTTGCTTTTGGCTATTCAATCCTACTTTTACTGTTACATATTGAATATCATTACCTTCAAATTCGACTTTTCTTGCTTGTTCAATACATTTAGCCAATATTTGAGCCTGTTTTGAAAGCAACAATATATTATTTGCATATGAATCATTCTGATCAGCTTTAAACATTGGGCTTTGATCAGCAGCAGCTCCTATCAAAGGAATCGAAATGCAATTATCTTTTTCTAGTAATTCACAAGTTTTGCCAAATAAATCACTAGTAATTACACGTCTATTTTTATCATCATCAATATGATCAAATACACTCGGCTGAATATCATAATTAAAGATACGATTTACTTTTCCATCAATATCTTTAAATTCTAATATTCTAACTTTATGATCACTAAAACCATTAAAGCTCTGCCCCAGCCACCAACCAGAATCAGTTTCGATATTTCTATTAATATTCAATGGGCAGATACCCTCTTTATACGAAATATCATTTATTGGTTGAAGAGCTTTCTCAGCTTGGTTTATAGCTTTCTTTATACTGTTAGTTATCTTTTCAAAATATTGATTATATGTTTTAATATCATTCTCTGTTTCCAGTTTGTGCTTTAAATGAGGTGCAGAAAATGTATGTGTGGCACTTATCCAAATATTTTTTATATCGACATTTAATTCATCAGCAACTACTTTTTTCCATTTATCTATATCACGCGAGGTTAAGGATGTCATGTCTAAGGAAACTAAAAGAAATTTAGTTTTTGTTTTGCTTTGAAAGATAGCGACTCGTGTAATAAGATTATTTAAAATAGCTTTAAATTCTCTGATTGGTAAATCCTGATCCGATATTTCTACAATCGATTTACCAAAACCTACTTTCATACTTTCTTCTGTCATGCCTATACTTCCTTATCAACTCTCTTTACATTTTTAATTGTAGGCTTGAAGACAATTGACTAGCAATTCACTTCAGGAATAAACTAATTCATATATGGAATACAGGTAGAAAAATGGAATTAAAATATTTAAATGACTTTTTAGCCGTAGCAAAATTCAACAACTTTTCCGATGCTGCTGAATCGCTTTATATTTCACAATCTTCACTTTCAAAAAATATCAAAAAATTAGAAGATATCGAAGGAGTAAAACTATTTAACAGAAATACAACCGGAACATCATTAACTCACTACGGTAAAATTTACTTAAATTATGCTAAAAAAATTAGTTCTCTAGAGAATCAATGTGATCGTGAAATTAAGGATGCTTATCAACAGCAATCTACTTTACAAATTGGTGCTATTCCCTCGGCTAATGAATATGGAATAACAGAATTAATTATTAAGTTCATGAAAGAATCTAAAATAAAATGTCATGTAATGAATGATACTAGTGGCACCTTAGAAAAATTTTTAGCTGAAAGTAAATTAGATCTAGCATTCATTAAAAATTCTGAAAATACCTCTTTTACATCAATTCCTTTTAAAGACGATATTTTAATGGCAGTCTTACCCTCTAATCATCCTCTGGCTAAAAATAAAACAATTAATTTAAAGGAATTAAAAGATAATGATTTTATTTTTGAACCAGTTAATTCACGCCCCTATAATCTCTGTGTTAATTTATGTGAACAGGTCGGATTTACTCCTAACGTTATCTACGCTGACCGATTTATTGATAATATTCTTGAATTTGTTAAAAAAGATGTAGGTATTTCATTATTAATGAACAAACTAGTACCTGACTCTACGCCAGGTATTGTAAAAATTCCGATAATTCCTAATACAGTTGCAGAAATCAATCTTTGTTATATTGATAATTCTGTTAATCAAAAATTTAAAAAGAAATTTATAAGTTTCACTCAAAATTATGCAAGTTTTTTTAGTAAATACTAATTTTTTTAAATACTAAAAAAGCCGATAATCTTCGTTGATATGTAATGAGCCCCAAAAGTTAGACATTTTTGGGGCTTTTACTATGACTAAATTAACTAATGAACAAAGATTACAAATTTATAACCAATGGAAATTTGAAGGGATTTCTATTACTCAAATTTCTAAGAATTGGAAGTTAAATAATCGTGGCATTGCTTATATGATTAACTTAATTGATCG
>NZ_JAGGLU010000011.1 GCF_017874575.1 Lactobacillus colini
ACTGCCAACATCAAGTTCATAGATGACACTACAAAGAGCACACTGGAAACAAGTAGTAATAGCGGTAAGTTTGGTTCAAAGATTACTTTCAGTAGCAAGAATGGTGGTAGTGTAGAAGATATAATTAAGTACTACACAGATAAAGGCTACAAGGTGGTTTCTAACAACTTTAAGTCAGGGACTACTTACACTACAGAAGGTAACAACTTTGAAGTCCACTTCGAACATGATACAGAGGAAGTAACAGGAACAGGCACAGAAACAATTACCTATGTTTATGGCAATGGTCCAAAACAAGGCCAAACTGCAGCTGTTACCTACACCAAAACAGTAAACTTCACTGGTACAAAGGATAAGGTGGATGGTAGTGTTACTTGGAATGCTAGTCAAAAATTTGATGCAGTGAAGAGTCCGGATGTGACAGGCTATAAGGCAGATCAAGATAGTATTAGTAGCCAAACGTTGAGTGAACCAGGTAATCTAACATACAAGGTAGTTTACACAGCAGTTGATCAACCAGCTACAATTAGCTTCATAGATGACACTACTAAGACTACTTTAGAAACAGACAATAATCATGGTGATTATGGTTCAGAGATTACATTCAGTAGCAAGAATGGCAATAGTGTGGAAGATATAATCAAGTACTACACAGATAAAGGTTACAAGGTGGTCTCTAACAACTATAAGACAGGAACTACTTATACTACAGAAGGTAATAACTTCGAAGTTCACTTCGCTCATGATACTAAGGCTGCTCATGACAGCAAGGTAGTTACTGAAACTGTTCGCTATGTATACAGCGATGGAAGCCAAGCACATGAAGATTATGTTGCTCACAAGACCTTCACTAGAGATGGTGTAACTGACTTAGTAACTGGTATTACTACTTGGGGTAATTGGACTAGTGCACAAGTATTCGACAAGGTAGATAGCCCAGTACTTACTGGTTATACTGCTGATAAGTTACTTGTTGATCCAGTCACAGCTACTGCAGATAGTTCAGATATTAGCCAGGTAGTTACTTACTCGCCAGTTTCTGAACCAACTCCAGAACCGGGTAAAGATACTAATACTCCAACTCCAACTGTTCCTGAAACGCCAACTAAGCCAGAGGAACCACAAAATCCACAAAATCCGCAAGAGCCTCAACAACCAACAACCCCACCTACTACTAAGCCAGGTAAGGAAACTAATACTGAAAGTGGTAAGATTGTTGAGCCTACAACTACTAAGCAAGTAAAGGCTAACTTCGCTCACAAGACTAGTCCACAACCAACAACTGTGCATAAGCAAAGCAACAAGCAGAATCAACTTCCTCAAACCGGAGCTCGTGATTCAGAGCATAATGCATTGTTATTTGGTGGATTAGCACTGTTAGCTCTTGCAGGTTTATTTGGAATCGAAAGTTCCAAAAACAAAAAGCATAATAAGTAACTATTACTTAAGCTTAAATACACTTAAAGTCGATAGCTTTAAGTGTATTTTTATTCCGGATAATTTACATTGAAATGTGTATTTTATTTGTGTAAAATTTTTATAAAATATAGTTTTTAATAAAAGTTAAATTCATGCTGCTCTTAGTAGGTGTGTTATCTAATTAATTAAAATAAAATATTTGATTGAGCATAATTTAAGTGTAGAATTATACACTGTAATAACATGCATAATTTAATTTTTAAAATCTTAAATAACTTATGAAAGGCTATGTAAAATGAGATTATCAAAGAATAATATTAAAGAGCGTCAAAGAAAAACAGCACAAATAGGTGAGCAACATTTTGGCTTACGGAAATTGTCGATTGGTGTTGCTTCTGTGTTGTTGTCTACCTCTTTATACTTTGGGGTATCAACTAATGTAGCAAATGCTGCTACTAATGATTCAGAAGCTGGTACTCAAACGGCAACTACTACAAATACTCAAAGCCAGTCAACTGCAGATGCTGCAACTAACCAAGATGCAGTATCAACTACTTCAAGCACTGCTTCCAATACAGATAATACTTCTGAAAAGTCTGCTCAAACTACTCAAGCTGTATCAACTACCACAGCCGAGAATAGTCAAGATAGTGTTAAAGATTCTCAGACTGCAACCACTGCCGCAACTAATAAACAAACTTCTACTAAAGATAGTACCCCAGTTGCTACAACTAGTTCTCTAGCTACTACTTCTACTGATTCAACTGCTAATAGTGCAACTACTAATATCAGTAAGACACCAACTACTTCAAGCAATGAATCTACTAATGTAAGTGCTTATAAGGAAGTAGCAATTAATCTTGATGATTTAAAGAAGATGTCTGGCAGTGATTTAGCTAAATATGTATTTACTTCTTTAGCAGCTACTTCAACTCAAGACCAACCTGCAATGACTAAGGGTACTCAAAGCTTCACTGGAAAAATCAATGTAGGCCGTACCGGTGCAAGTGCCGGAAGTACTAATGTTACTTTTAATGGTAATACAGCTTATAGTGACAACACTTCAATAGAGATTAACCGAACTAATGATTCAAATAACAGCGAATATACTATGAGTAAAGCTGATGCAGATTCGACTAGCCCAGTTATCATTCGCGTTAGAACTGCAATCATTACAACTGGTACTAAGAATATCTCATTACCAGAGTTTTATTTTGATTATCGTAGTTCGAATATTACTGATAATGGTAAGTTCTATCCACAAAGTGAAATTAAGAATGCAGTCTTTGGACCAGATAAGACAGTATATTTTGCTCAAGTAAAAAATGAAAATCCATTTAATAAAAATTCCAACTTCTTTATTGAGCAAGATAGAGTAAGTGTAGATCCAAGTCAAAATTCTCAAGATTATTTCTACTATATTGCATCATGGACATTTGATAATGCTAACCACGCCAATGAAACATTAATTGCTATTGGTGCTGTTCCTAAGCTAGCAGATGATGCAAATAGCTATGTCTTTAGAAAAGGTGATACCGATCTTCCTTCAATTAGTGATATGATCACCAATGAGGACGAGATTGTAGGTAATAATAATTTAACTAATAAGCCTACCCTAAGCTTCAATAACTTTGATACCACTACTCCTGGTAATAGGACAGGACAGGTCGTTGTTACTTATCCTAAGTTTACTGATGATGTAGACTTAACCGGTTATGTTGATACTACAGGTTCTAACTTTACTATTAATGACCAGGCTTATACTAGCCAAAACGTTACGACTAAAGCGGTAGACTTTACTTATCAAGTCGTTAATGCAGATTATTTACAAAAGGCTTACGATAATGCTAATAAGATCTTGAATAATCTGAACTATACTCAAGCTGATGCAGATAAGCAAACTGCCCTCACGCAACAGATAGCAGAAGCTAAAAGTATTATTGATAATCACAAGTCTACACAAGATCAAGTTTATACAGCGTTAAATAATTTGAAGGCTGCTGTAGCTGATCTAAATGGCTTTAATAATTTAAGCAGCTTGAATGACAAGCAAAAATCATCCCTAGAAGAGCAATTTAAGAATGTCGATTTAACTGCAGATACTTTGAATCAAGATGTAACTGATATAGCAAATACTGCCGATGCTCTTAATACTGCTATGAGCAACTTGAATACTTCAGTAAGTGACTATGACACAACTAAGTCAAGTGTAAACTATACTAATGCCGATGCGGATAAGCAAACAGCTTATGATAATGCAGTAGCAGCAGCGCAAGCTATTTTAGCTAAGGATGGAGATAATGCGGACAGTAGTGCAGTTCAAGCAGCGCAAAAAGCAGTAGAAGATGCGAAAGCAGCCCTAAACGGAAAGGCCAACTTAGATAAATCTAAGCAAGCAGCCAAAGATGCAATAGATAAGTTAGCTAACTTGAACGATGCCCAAAAGCAAGCAGCTAAAGATGCAGTAGATAATGCAACAACACCGGATGCAGTAACTACAGCCCAAACTACCGCTAAGACTCTAGATGATGACATGGGTGACTTGAATACTTCAGTAAGTGACTATGACACAACTAAGTCAAGTTTGAACTATACTAATGCCGATGCGGATAAGCAAAAGGCTTATGATGATGCAGTAGCAGCAGCGCAAGCTATTTTAGCTAAGGTTGGAGATAATGCGGACAGTAGTGCAGTTCAAGCAGCTAAAAAAGCAGTAGAAGATGCGAAAGCAGCCCTGAACGGAAATGCCAACTTAGAAAAAGCAAAGCAAGCAGCCAAAGATGCGATAGATGCTTTGACTAACTTGAACGATGCTCAAAAGACAGCAGCTAAGGAAGCAGTAGAAAAGGCAACTGATCCAGCAGGAGTAACTACAGCCCAAAATACAGCCACAAATTTAAATGGCAACATGGGCGATTTAAATAGTTCAGTAGGTGACTATGACACAACTGAGAAAAGCGTGAACTATACTAATGCCGATGCGGATAAGCAAAAGGCTTATGATGATGCAGTAGCAGCAGCTAAAGCTATTTTAGCTAAGGATGGAGATAATGCGGACAGTAGTGTAGTTCAAGCAGCGCAAAAAGCAGTAGAAGATGCGAAAGCAGCCCTGAACGGAAATGCCAACTTAGAAAAAGCAAAGCAAGCAGCCAAAGATGCAATAGATAAGTTAGCTAACTTGAACGATGCCCAAAAGCAAGCAGCTAAAGATGCAGTAGATAATGCAACTGATCCAACAGGTGTAGATAATGCTAAGAATAATGCAACAAACTTAGATGGTTCAATGGGTAATTTGAAGTCTGAAGCAGAAAAATCTGATGATGTTAAGAAGGACTTGAACTACACTAATGCAAGTCAAGCAGCTAAAGATGCTTACGACAATGCTTTAAGTGCTGCAGAAAAGATCATTGCTCAAAATGGTTCAAATTCAGATGATGAAGCAGTTCAAGAAGCATTAACAAACTTGCAAAAGGCTAAAGAAGGCTTAGATGGAAATGCCAACTTAGATAAGTCTAAGCAAGCAGCCAAAGATGCGATAGACAAGTTAGCTAACTTGAACGATGCTCAAAAACAAGCAGCCAAGGCAGCAGTAGCAGCAGCTAAGAATCCAACAGATGTAGATAGTGCAAAAACTACTGCAACAAGCTTAGATAAATCAATGGGTGATTTGAAGTCTGAAGCAGATAAGTCTAATGATGTTAAGAAGGACTTGAATTACACTAACGCAAGTCAAGCTGCTAAAGATGATTATGATAAAGCATTAAGTGCTGCAGAAAACATCATTAATCAAAATGGTCCAGATTCAGATGATCCAGCAGTTCAAGAAGCATTAACAAACTTGCAAAAAGCTAAAAATGCGTTAGATGGAAATGCCAACTTAGATAAATCAAAGGAAGCAGCTAAAGCCGCAATAGATGCTTTAACTAATTTGAACGATGCTCAAAAGACAGCAGCCAAGGCAGCAGTAGCAGCAGCTAAGAATCCAACAGATGTAGATAGCGCAAAAACTACTGCAACAAATCTAGATAAATCAATGGGTGATTTGAAGTCTGAAGCAGATAAGTCTAGTGATGTTAAGAAGGACTTGAACTATACTAACGCAAGTCAAACTGCTAAGGACGCATATGATAAGGCAGTCAAGAACGCACAAGACGTAATCGCTAAGCAAGGACCAAACGCAGAAGATCCAGCAGTTCAAGCCGCAATAGACGATTTGAAGCTAGCTGAAGCAGGTTTAAATGGAATCAAGAACTTAGCAGATTCAAAGGCAGCAGTTAAGCAAGCCATTGATAACTTGGCTAACTTGAATGACGCTCAAAAGGCAGCCGCTAAGGCAGCAGTAGACTCCGCAGCAACACCAGATGCAGTAACAAGTGCCCAGAATACTGCTAATACTTTGAACGGAACTATGGGAGACTTAATCGTTGCCGAAGATGGCACAAGTGCAGTGAAGACAAGCTTGAACTACACTAACGCAAGTCAAACTGCTAAGGACGCATATGATAAGGCAGTCAAGAACGCGCAAGAAGTAATAGCCAAGCAAGGACCAAACGCAGAAGATCCAGCAGTTCAAGCCGCAATAGACGATTTGAAGCTAGCTGAAGCAGGTTTAAATGGAATCAAGAACTTAGCAGATTCAAAGGCAGCAGTTAAGCAAGCCATTGATAACTTAGCTAACTTGAATGACGCCCAAAAGGCAGCAGCCAAGGCAGCAGTAGACTCCGCAACCACACCAGATGCAGTAACAAGTGCCCAGAATACTGCTAATACTTTGAACGGAACTATGGGAGACTTAATCGTTGCCGAAGATGGCACAAGTGCAGTGAAGACAAGCTTGAACTACACTAACGCAAGTCAAGCAGCCAAGGATGCATATGATAAGGCAGTTAAGAACGCACAAGAAGTAATCGCTAAGCAAGGACCAGATGCTAAGAACCCAGCTGTCTTAGCTGCGATCGAAGCTTTGAAGTTAGCGGCAAGTAAGTTAGATGGTAACAAGAACTTAGATGATGCTAAGGCAGTAGCTAACTTGGCAATTGATAAGTTGGAATACTTAAATGACGCCCAAAAGCAAGCCGCTAAGTCCGCAATTAATTCTGCTGCAGACCCTACAACTCTTGCTCAAGCTCGTCTTACTGCTAACAATTTGAATGCCGTAATGGGCAGCTTGATCCAACTAGTTAATAATGTAAAAGATGACTTCTCATTAGTGAAGTACCAATATGCTACAGGCACTAAGCAAGTTGACTTCGATACTGCATTTAAGGGAGCACAAGCAATTATTGCTAAGGAAGGTCTAAATGTAACCCAAGAAGCAGTTCAAAAAGCTCTTGAGGCCTTGAAGCAAGCAGATGAAGCACTAGATGGCGTAGAACCAGCTCCAGTTGTGGAAGATACGACTAATAATGTTCAACAACCAACTGAAACTCCTTCTACTACTGAACCAGCTTCAGCTAATAAACCTGAAAAAGTAGTTAAGCCAGCTAAGAAGCAAACAAGTGTCCACAAGCCAGTTGCTACTAAGACTATTAAGCAAGCAACTCCTTCTGCTGCCAAGCAGTCAGCTAATAAAGCCGTGCCAACTGCTAAGAAGTTGCCACAAACTGGCGAAGCTAATGACCAAAAACTATCCCTATTAGGCTTAGGTTTAGCCGTTGTTTCATTAGCAGGTCTAGCAGGACTTGAATTATTGAAACGTAAGAAAGATAGATAGTTTTAATCTAATATAAAAAAAGTACCTCTAATTATTAGACAATTGCCTAATGATTATAAGGTACTTTTTTAGTTTATTGCTTATTAAAAAGGCAAGTCTAAGAGTGCAGATAGACAAAGCATCCCAGACTTGCCTTTGTTATAATACTATTAGCAGAATAGAAAAGTTGAAATTACGGTGGTATCTTTTTTCAAAAGGAGATGATGCTTATGGTGTAAATACCCATAAATCAGATTCTGACGGAAAGGAGGTACACTTGCCTTGATGAATTTCATGCTCAAGTTTACTGGTTTATTAATCATTCAAGTAGTCCTTTTGACTATCTTGATAATTGAATTAACTAAATTGGTAAGAGCTTCTAAGAAATTCATCAGAGAAATTCGCTTTAAGCGAAAATAAAAAAGCAAGTGAAGCCGTGATACAATTTTTGGCATAGTTGTTAACGGCTCATTTGCTACTACAATTGATACCACCGTTCTTGAAACGGCTCTAATCTGCTAAGACGTTGTTGGAGCAAAGTCTTAGCAGATTTTTAGGTATATTATACAATCTTTATGACTTAATTCAATAAGTATGATTATCGATATTTCATAGGCATCAAAAAAGAAAATATGAAAGTATCAAACATGGCAACGTATTAGAATTTGCCATCTGTGCGATCTTCTATATAATTATCTGGCATCTGATCAATTAAACCAAATATATTGCCTACTGGATCAGCGACATAGGCCATTGTGAATCCTGTATCGGTTGAAAATTTAGGCATTAATAATTTTCCGCCATGCTTGATAAATGTGTTAATCGTTTCTTCTAGATCATCCACATAAATATCTAAGGCAATCCACTCTTGCTTATCCTTAGTAAATGGATCACCGACAGCCCCAAATAGACTATCCTTACCTGTAATAATACCATGATATTCCATTGAACCATCTTTAGGAAGAACTTTCCAACCAAAAGCGTCGGAATAGAGCATACCTAATTCCTTTGAATTACGGTGAATAATTTCCCATGATATAACTTGTCCATTATGCATAAATTGTTGCCTCCTTATTTGAAACACAGATATATTATAAAGAGAAAAGGTGACATTTTAAGTCACTATTACTATATTTTTATAATTAAGAGGAAAATAAATATGGCAAAAACCGCACGTCTTATTAAGATAATTAATTATCTATCAACTCATCCTGAATTTAATATTCAAGAATTAACTAACAAATTTAAAATACATTTTATCGTGATTTAGTTGATCTAGCTGACTTAGGTGTAATCGTTGATTCTGTTACTGGAAGGAACGGAGGCTTTAAAGTTGTTTCGAATATTTATGAAAATAAAACCTTTTTAACTAATAAAGAAATCGATTATCTGATTTCAATTTTAAAAGAGTATCCAGTTAAAGATAGACAGGAGAAAAAATTCATAAGTACAATCGTGCACAAGTTAGATAGTTACTATAATAGATAAAAGAGTTAATTAAAGAATGTTCGTAGCAGGTATCATAGATTCTATTAATCGTTCACGATATAATGATAGAACAGCTATTTCTAAAAAAGGTGACTTAAATGAAACAAGAAAAAAATCAAATGTATTTTGCAACAGATCCGACTGCTAAGCACGATGAGCGCTTAGTTGACTACCATGTTGATGATATTGACTTAAAGTTTACGACTGATGCGGGGGTCTTTTCTAAGTTAAGAATTGATTATGGTTCTGGGGTCTTAATTAAGGTAATGAAGGAGATAGATTTTCCTAAAGAGAACATCCTAGATGTGGGAACTGGATATGGACCAATTGGCTTATTCGCAGCGAAGTTTTGGCCTCAGCAAGAAGTTGATATGGTAGATGTTAACGAACGTGCGCTAGGATTAGCTAAGAAGAATGCGACCTTCAATCAAATCAAAAATGTAAATATTTATTCATCAAATGTCTATGAGAGCATCCCTGAAGCTAAGAAGTACGGCTTAATTGTGACTAATCCACCTATCCGTGCCGGCAAGAAGGTTGTCGATGCAATCTTAAGTGGCGCTTATGACCACTTAACTGCTAGTGGCAGTATCCTAGCCGTTATCCAAAAAAAGCAAGGTGCCCCTAGTGCGCGTAAGTTACTAGAACAAGTTTATGGTAATTGTGAGATTCTAGCTCGTGATAAGGGCTATTATATTCTAAGAAGTGTGAAGGATTAAAGGAGGCTTGCCTTGCTTGCAAAAGAAGATAAAGAAAAGTTCATGAAACTAGCCTTCATCCAAGCCCAAAAAGCTGAAGATCAAGACGAAGTGCCTATTGGTGCTATTATAGTTAGTCCTGAAGGCGAGGTAATTGGCGAAGGCTACAACCGCAGAGAACTCGACGAAGATAGCACCCAGCATGCAGAAATGATTGCAATTAGGCAAGCCTGCCGTAAGTTAGGCTCTTGGCGCTTAATTGATTGCTGCTTATTTGTGACTCTAGAGCCTTGCCCAATGTGTGCGGGTGCAATTATTAATTCTAGGATTAAGGAAGTTTATTATGGGGCCTTTGATCCTAAAGCTGGAGCAGCAGGGAGTGTAGTTGACTTATTTAAGGTTGAGAAGTTTAACCACCATCCGCAAGTTTATGGCGGATTATATCAAGTTCAAGCTGCTCAAATGCTGAAGGATTTTTTTAGAAAAATAAGAAATAAGCAAAAAGCAACTAATAATAGTGGAAAAAAATCTCCAAATAAGTTATTATAGTTTACGGGCAATGTTCAACCTCTGAATTGTGTCAGGACCGGAAGGTAGCAGCACTAAGGTTGTTTGGGCATGTGCCTTTTTTTGAGACATTTAACACAACTCTTAACTCTTCTAAAGAGTTAGGAGTTTTTTTAAATTCGGGGAGTAGGAGTACATATGGCTTATCAAGCGCTATATCGCAAGTGGCGGCCACGCTCATTTGATTCAGTGGTTGGACAGGCTGCGATAACTGATACATTAAAAAATGCCATCAAGCGGGGCAAGATTTCACACGCATTCTTGTTTGCCGGTCCTAGGGGAACTGGTAAGACATCTTGTGCGAAGATCTTTGCTAAGGCTCTCAATTGTACTAACTTGCAAGACGGTGAACCATGTAATAAGTGTGAGAATTGTCTTGCAGCCGATAAGGGTGCGATGAGCGATATTATTGAAATCGATGCTGCTTCTAACAATGGAGTTGATGAAATTCGCGAAATTCGCGATAAGGTTAAATACGCACCTACTCAAGGTAAATACAAAGTTTATATTATTGATGAGGTCCACATGTTATCAATGGGTGCCTTTAACGCCTTACTTAAGACTCTAGAAGAGCCACCTGAGCATGTAGTCTTCATCTTGGCTACTACTGAATTACAGAAGGTTCCAGCAACAATTATTTCAAGGACGCAGCGCTATAACTTCAAGCGGATTGACCAACAAGATTTAATTGCCCGGATGGAATATATCTTAAGTCAAGAAGAGATCAAGTATGAGCCTGAAGCCTTACGTGTTATTGCTCAAGTGGCAGATGGCGGAATGCGTGATAGCTTAAGTATCTTGGACCAGATTCTATCTTATGATTTAGATGTTGTGAAGTATCAAGATGCTCTGAAGATTACGGGTTTTGCAGATCAAGAGAAGATTGAGCAGCTGTTTTTAAGTTTGAATAAGCAAGATACTGAAGGTGCCTTAACTCAAGTTAAGGAGTTAATTCAAGCTGGTGCTAGCAGCAAGAATATCTTGGATGAATTGATTGAATTAAGCGTGCAGGGGATGCTGTCGATTAAGGGGAATCAAGATCATAGCTACTTAGTTGAGAATTATCTTGAAGAGCTGAAGCAGCTTCCAAGCGATAACTTCTTTAGGTTAATTAAGTTAGCTAATGAAGCCCTAACTGACTTGCGTTTTACTAACCAGCAAGCTATTCCACTAGATGTCTTTATTGTTAAGATGACTAGCATGCAGGATCATCCTGAAGTCAAGCAAGCAGATAATTTAAATAACCCAGACTTAACTAGTCTGAAAAAGCAACTTACCTTACTTGAAGAAAAAGTAGCTACCCTAGCTAACAATGCGCCTAAGCAAGTTGCAAGCAGTGACTTCTCAGGTAAGATTGACCAGCCTCACTCTCCTAAAGAACCAGTAAATATTCCGCAAGTGAGCTCAGCTCCTAAGAAGCCTAAGCATAAGGCAATTACTGATGTAGCTAAGGAGAATAATCGCAAGAAAGTTTATCATGTATTAGAAAATGCGACTAAAGATGATATTCTTGCTATTAAAGACACTTGGAATGATGTGGTATCTACATTTAGACCAGATCAAAAAGCCCTACTCGGCGTCTTAACTCCGGTAGCTGCTAGTCCTGATCAAGTAGTTCTAAGCTGTAAGTATGAAATGTGGTTCCAACAAGCTGCTGCCGACAGTCAACTAGTAGAAACAATTGAAGCTCAAATAGCTAGGATGACTAAGCATAATTATGGTATTGTATTAGTGCCAGCAGATTCTTGGCAACAGGTAAGAAGTGACTTCGTTCAAAGCCACAAGCAAGAGCTTCTTGCCAAAAAGCTTAAAAAACTAAGTCAAGATCCACAAGACCAAGAATCTAATGATTCTAAGGTGAGTTCAGATGATAAGCAAAAAATAATTGCTAAGGCTCAGGAACTTTTTGGTGATTTAGCACATATCAAAGATTAAAATAAAGAATATAAAAAATAAAGGAGACATTTAATCATGGGTAAAAGACCTAACTTTGGTGGTATGGGCATGGGTAACATGCAAAATTTAATTAAACAAGCCAAAAAAATGCAAAAGCAAATGGCTGAAGAACAAGCTAACTTGTCAACACAAGAATTCGTAGGTAAGTCAGCTGATGATCTAGTTGTAGCAACCTTCACCGGCGACCGTAAGTTGAAGGATCTTAAGATTGCTGCAGAAGCTATTGATCCAGATGATCCAGATATGTTACAAGATCTTGTAATTGATGCTGTTAATAAGGGAATTCAAGAAGTTGAAGATGCAACTCAAGCATCAATGGGTAAGTATACTAAGGGTCTGATGTAATCATGCAATATCCATTACCAATTGCACGCTTAATTGAGAGTTATATGAAGTTGCCAGGAATTGGTGAAAAGACAGCTACTCGGCTAGCATTCTATACTTTAGATATGCCGCAAGAAGATGTAGAGGACTTTTCTAAGTCATTGATCCAAATCAAAAAAGACATTCACTACTGTTCAATATGTGGTAATATTACTGAAACTGATCCTTGTGTGATCTGTCGTGATCCTAATCGCGACCAGTCGACAATTATGGTAGTTGAACAAGCTAAGGACGTAATGGCCTTTGAAGAGATGGGCGAATATGATGGACTATACCATGTCTTACACGGCGTTCTATCACCGATGGACGGCATAGGACCAGAAGAAGTTAACATTAAGAGCTTAATTACTCGCTTGCAGAAAAGTGACGATGTTAAGGAAGTTATCCTAGCTCTTAATTCAACTTCTGAAGGTGAAGCAACAGCAATGTATATTGGTAAGTTGATTAAGCCAGCAGGTCTCAAGGTGACCCGCCTAGCTGCGGGATTAGCCGTTGGTAGTGATATTGAATATGCTAATTCAATTACGTTAAAGCGTGCTGTTCAAGGGAGAACCAGTCTATGATTAGAAAAAAGCACCATATAAAACAAGAAGGCGACGATAAATTACTTAGGGTAATTTATGCTTTGCAACATCAACTAGCAGTTCAAAAGACTTTTTCTTCAACTACCTTAGACTTATCTGATGAAAACCGAATAGCTGATCGTATTTTACGCGCTAAGTATAGCTTTCTATATGAAGAAGCTAGAAGGCGACACGCTAAATCTAGTGACCCATATAGTGTAATTACACAATAAGTTGTAGCTCATGAATATCATGGGCTTTTTTGCTATCAAAATTAAAAAAGTGAAATTTAATTAAAATCAGGCTGTTTTTAGATACGAATTTAACGTAAAATTCAAAGTGGGAGGATTTTATGAGAGGATATTTAATTACTTTTGAAGGACCAGACGGAGCAGGTAAGACGACAGTCTTACATGAAGTTATTAAGCAAGTTGCTCCTGAATTAAAGCAGCCATATATTATTACCCGTGAGCCAGGTGGTTCTAAAATATCTGAGAATATTAGACAGATTATTCTTGACCCTACTAATCAAGAGATGGATGCTAAGACAGAAGCGCTTCTTTATGCGGCATCTAGAAGCCAGCATGTAAGTGAAATTATGCGACCAGCCTTACATGAAGGAAAGATTATTTTTTCTGATCGCTTTGTTGATAGTTCACTAGCTTATCAAGGGATGGGGCGCAACTTAGGTATTAAGGAAGTTAAGGCGATCAATGACTTTGCGACAGGACACCTTGAGCCTGACTTAACACTCTTTTTGGATATTGATCCCGCCCAAGGTCTGGCTAGAATTAAGAAATTAAGACCAGATCAAGAAGACAGGCTAGAACAAGAGAAGCTGGAGTTTCATAAGAAGGTCTATCAGGGCTACAAGGAAGTAGAGCGGATGTATCCTGACCGAATAAAAAATATTGATGCAAGTGCGTCATTAGCTGAAGTAGTAGCTCAAAGTGTTAAAATAATAAAAAAGCAATTACCAGAAATATTTAAGTAAGGACTTGAAATTATGAAATTAATACTTGCCGTTGTTCAAGATAAAGACGCAGCAGCCTTATCTAAGAAGTTTATCGAAAATGATGTTCGTGCTACTAAATTGGCAACTAGTGGAGGTTTTTTGAAAGCTGGAAATACTACTTTTATTATTGGGATTGAGGATGATCGGGTAAGCGATGTAATGGAAATTATCAAAGAAAGCTCGCACACTCGTGAACAATATGTTTCGCCAAGCATCTCTTCAAGAGGATCTGCGATGATGTCTGAACCTGTTAAGGTTACTGTTGGCGGGGCGACAGTATTTGTATTACCAGTTGAGGAATTTAAGCACTTTTAATGATTGATCTAAAAAATATTGGTAAGACGCAGGTTGATTTTTTAAGGGATGCATATAACCATGACAAGATTGCTCACTCTTACTTGTTCATTGATCCAATGCAGGAAAAGGGCTTGGCCACGGCTTATTGGTTAGCTTGCTTATTCAATTGTACAGGTACTAATAAGCCTGATGGCACTTGCAATGAATGCCAGCGAATCTTATCTGGTAACCATCCGGACGTTTTTTTAGTAAAATTAGAAGGAAAGCAGACCTTGTCAATTGACCAAGTCCGCCCCTTAAAAGAAGAGCTATCCAAGAGTCCAGTGGAAGGTACAAGACGGTTCTTCTTCATTGAGAATGCAGATAAGTTGACCTTAGCGGCTAATAATGCACTCTTGAACTTGTTAGAAGAGCCCGTTGCCCCGGTAGTAACGATCTTAATTGCTAATAATGCTAATCAGATCTTGCCAACAGTTCGTTCACGAACTCAGATAGTTAACTTTTATGATGAAAAAGAAGACAGCCGCTATAGTAAGTTATTAGAATTTGGCTTGAATAGTGATGAAATTGCTGATTTAGGCGATACTAGTAATTTAGAACAAGAATGTAAGTATCTATATCAAGAACTATTAGAAAATAGTGACATGGCAATTGTGAGGGTGCATAAGCTAGCAGGATTGGCTAATAAGCCAGGTAGTCAGAAGTTTGTTTTTTATCAATTAAAGCAATTTGCCTTAGACAAGATAGATAAATACATTAATTTAGAAAAGAATGCACAACTGTTACAGTTATTAATGGATTGTGACAAGATGAGGGCAAGTAATGTTAATTTTCATAATTGCCTAGATTATTTAGTATTGAAGTTTGAATGATAGAGGTGCTAAAAGTGGATCCGTTTTCACAATTATCGCAGTTGCATCAAAGCTTAGAAGAAATGGCCCAAACTGTATCTGGTTTGGAAAATGATATGCTTGATGTATTAAAAGAAAATACAGAATTAAAAGTTGAAAATCAGCTGCTACGTGACAAGTTAAGCAAGATGGATAAGACTAAATCACCAGTAGAAGGAAAGTCTCAATCTGGCTTAAAGTCGTTAAGAGATATTTATAATACTGGCTTTCACATTTGTAATCCATACTATGGATCACACAGAGAAGCTGGGGAAGATTGTATGTTTTGTTTAGATATCTTAGATAACTTTGTAAATCCGGGTCCTAAGCCTCACAAAGGAAATAAAGATGCAAAGACAAAGTAGTTTTAAAAATAATGATGTTGGTACTCTTTATTTAGTTCCAACACCGATTGGTAATTTAGAAGATATTACACTTAGGGCTAAGCGAATTTTGACTGAAGCTGACTATATTGCTGCTGAAGATACTAGAACTAGTGGAATATTGTTAGAGAAGATTGGTGTCCATAATCATATGATTTCGTTTCATAAGTATAATTCTAAGCAGCGGGCACCAGAATTAATCCAATTACTACAAGAAGGTAAGACAATTGCGGAAATTTCCGATGCTGGAATGCCAGTAATTTCAGATCCTGGTTATATCTTGGTGAAAGAGTGCATTAAGCATGATATTCCGGTTGTTTCTCTGCCGGGTCCATCAGCCTTTGCGACCGCCTTGATTGCTTCAGGATTTGATGCACAGCCATTTACTTATTGGGGGTTCTTGCCAAGGAAGGCAAGTGAGCAGGTTCCTTATTTTGAACAGATGAATGAATTTAAGGGAACTTCAATCTTTTATGAAGCACCTCATCGCTTAAAAAAGACCCTGAAGAATCTAGCAACTGTTTTAGATTCAGACCGTCAAATTGCCTTAGCTAGGGAATTGACCAAGATTCATGAAGAATATTTACGTGGGAGTATTACTGAGATTAATGAGTATTTCGCTGAAAATGATCCGCGAGGTGAATTTGTAGTCTTAATCTCGCCTAACACTCAAGAAAGCTCTCAGTTATCTTGGGATGAGTTAGTTAAGAGCGTTGCTCAATTGGTAGCCGATGGTAAGTCAAAAAAAGATGCGATTAAGCAAGTTGCTAAAGAAAATAAAGTATCAAAGAATGAATTATATGATAAGTATCATCAAGGATAGAAGATGAAAGATTTTAAACAAGAAAAAGTAATTGATTATGGTAATTGTGATGAAGAAGAACGATTAGAGTTGCCATTTTTAGTTGAATATATGATGGAAGTGTCTAATAAGCAACTAGATAATGAGCATGCCGGAATCAATGACTTAATGGAGCGAGGACTAGGATGGGTAGTTTTGGATTATGACTTTACCATCCATCGCCTTCCTAGAGCTGGAGAGAGAGTAGTATTTACTACTAAAGCTAATGGCTATAACCGTATTTTTTGTTATCGTGACTTTAGTGTTGAAGATTTGGCTGGCAAGAAGTTAGTTGAAGTAAGGAGCCAGTGGGTGATGCTGGATTTGGCGACTAGGAGGGTAGTTGCTCCGGACCCTGCTTGGATGAAGGAACTTGATAATCCGCCATTAGACCATCTGCCGCGCTTTAAGAAGGCCAGACCATTAAGAGAGTGGGATAATAGCCAGAGCTATAGTGTGCGTTACTACGATTTAGATACTAATCATCATTTAACTAATAGCCGGTATTTTGATTGGATAATTGATGCCTTGCCGAGGGAGTTTTTGAATACACATGAACCAGTTTCTTTAAATATTACTTTCAAAAAAGAAGTAAAGTATAGACAAGAAGCACAATCTTTAGTAAAAATAGATATGGAAAAGTTAACTACTGATCATGAAATCAGAAACAGTAATGATGTAGCTGCTTTAGCTAAGATTGTTTGGCGTAAGAATTAAGCATGACTAATCAGGTCATGCTTTTTTAGGAGGGATGGCTATGAAGGTAAATACTAAACAAACGAACTTGCAAGACTTGGTATTTTTGGGATTATTAATTGCGATTAATATTGTTTTGCAAAAGATATCATTTGGACCAGCAACTGTTAAGGTCGGCTTAGGATTTATTGGCAATATTATGCTGGGATATTACTTTGGACCTTTTTGGGGTGGCATTGGTGGCATGTTAACTGATTTATTAACGTCAGCTATCTTTGGCTTTCAGGGGGGATTTTTCCCGGGATTTACCTTATCAGCAATCATAGGGGTAATGATTTATGGCTTTTTATTATATCAAAAACCGGTTAAATTATGGCGGATCGCAGTGGCGACTATTTTAGTAACGATTATTGTCAATGTTTTAATGAATACTTACTGGCTCCACTTGATGTATGGACTTGATTTAAAGGCAGCATTTATGCAGCGGATACTTAAAGAATTAATTGTGCCATGGATCCAAATAATCGTCGGCTATGTAGTTTTAAATGCGATTCAGCGTGTTAAAATAAGAAAGTAATCTAAATTAAAAAACGAGGGAACTCACTTGAAGATATTGAGTATTACAACTGCAACTAATCATTTAAGTGTTGCAATAAATGATGATAAGCAAGTTATTGCTGAAAAAAACGAAGTTGATCAGCGTAACCATAGTGAACATTTAGATCCATTGATTAGTGAAATTTTAAAAGAAAATAATTTAACTTTAAATGATATTGATCGCTTCGCAGTAGCACAAGGTCCGGGTTCATATACAGGACTTAGGATTGGAATTACTACTGCTAAGATGTTTGCGTCAATTTTAGATAAAGATTTAGTAGGTGTTTCAACCTTAGCTAGCTTAGCCCAAGGCGTGGATGCTGGAGATAGCATTATTGTTGCCGAACTTGATGCTAGGAATGATAATTTCTTTGCCGGTGGGTATGTAAAGGACGATAATGGTGTCAAGAATGTAGTTGCGGACGGTCATTACCATATTGACGATTTACTTAATAAGGTTAAGGCTGCTGCTGGCAACAAGAAAGTTATCTTTGTTGGTAGTGACATAGATAAGTATCAAGATCAGATTACGAGTATCTGGCCTGAGATTAATTATCAACAAGCACCAGCTGGAGCTAATCAAGTTCATGCAGCTAATATTGGTTTGTTAGCACTTGATAGTGAAGCAATTGATCCAGATAAGATGGTGCCAAAGTATTTACGTCGTACACAAGCAGAGTTAGATTGGCATAAGAAAACAGGTAAAGCGTATGGTCCGGATAGTGACTATGTGGAAGAAGTTTAATAATTTTTTACATCCTGCAGAATTAGATTTGAACTTTGAGGAATTGGCCTTTAAGGTTAATGGTTACCTATTAAATATAATGCAAGCCAATGAAGCGCATATTAGTGATGTGATTGAATTGGAGCGAGAAGTATATTATGGTAAGACACCTTGGAATAAGCGGGCCTTTGAGTCGGAGTTGAGTAAGCACAATACGATTTATTTAGTGGTTTATAATGGCGCTGGATTAGTGGCATTTGCAGGGATGCGGATGCAAGGCCAAGAAGGTCACATTACTAATATTGCTGTTAAGCCAATGTTTCAGAGATTAGGGATTGGTACTTACTTATTAAAGCTTTTGACTGAAATTGCTTATAAGAATCGGGCTGTGCAGATGACGCTTGAGGTCAGGACTGATAACCGCCAAGCTCGGAGTGTATACCAGAAGTTTGGCTTTGTACCTAATTTTGTTAGGAAGAACTATTATATTTCAGAACATGCAGATGCGCTGAGCATGATAAAGAGGATAACAGACGAAGAACAGGAAGAAGTAAATTGACAAAAAAAGATATACGTATCTTAGCTTTTGAAAGTTCATGTGATGAAACTTCAACTGCCGTAATAAAAAATGGACGTGAAATTGAAAGCTTAATAGTTGCAACTCAAATTAAGAGCCACCAGCGCTTCGGTGGTGTTGTACCAGAAGTAGCTAGTCGACACCATATTGAAGTTATTACCCAAATTACTAAAGAAGCATTGGCTGAGGCTCATACAAGTTGGAAGGATATTGACGCAATTGCTGTAACTTACGGTCCGGGCTTAGTTGGCGCATTACTGATAGGTGTCAGTGCTGCAAAGGCAGCTTCAATGGCAACGGGTCTTCCATTAATTGGGGTGGATCATATTATGGGTCACATTATGGCTGCCCAGCTAAAAGATGAAATCGAATATCCAGCTCTAGCTTTACAAGTATCTGGTGGGCATACTGAAATCGTCTTGATAAAGGATCCAATTCATTTTGAGATTATTGGTGATACTCGTGATGATGCAGCTGGTGAGGCATATGACAAGATTGGTCGTGTCTTAGGGGTGAATTATCCTGCTGGTAAAACAATTGATGAATGGGCACACAAGGGTCAAGATACCTTCCACTTCCCAAGGGCAATGATGGAAGATGATGACTATGATTTTTCATTTTCAGGGTTGAAGAGTGCTTTTATTAATACTTGCCATCATGCTGACCAAATTCATGAAAAGTTAGATAAGTATGATTTAGCAGCAAGCTTTCAGGCTTCAGTAGTTGATGTCTTGTCACATAAGACAATTCGAGCAATTAAAGAATATAAGCCTAAGACCTTTATCTTAGGTGGTGGTGTAGCTGCTAATAGAGGCTTACGTGAGCGCTTAAGTAAAGAGATAGAACAACTGCCAGCAGATATTAAGCCTAAGGTAATCTTACCTGACTTGAAGTTATGTGGTGATAATGCAGCAATGATTGGTGCAGCCGCATATAACTTATATCAAGCAGGTATATTCAGTGATGAGCATTTAAATGCAGATCCTTCACTTGAATTGCCTTATGCAGAAAGAATGTTGCAGTAGGCTTTAGGTATTGAATATGCTAATTCTAGATTGGTTGAATAAGCAAGAAAATTTTTCAAAAACTGAAAAGTTTATTGCTAATAAGATTTTAGAAAATAAAGTTAATTGGAAAACTACCAGTGCTAGAACTATTGCTAGTCAACTTTTTATTGCTCCTTCGACGCTTTCTAGATTTTGTCAAAAAGCTGGTTACAAGGGCTTTATTGATTTTAGAGTTAGCCTTTTAAAAGAGTTAGATTATATAGAAAATCAAGAAAAAGATATAAATCCTAATTTACCTTTTGAGTATGTTGATAATGCGTTTGAAATATCTAAAAAGATTGAACAACTTTATACAAATACTGTTAGAAATACATATTCATTATTAAAGACAATAGATCTTGAAAAGGTAAGTAGTTATATTAACAAATATAACACGATTTGTCTGTTCTCTCTGGGAAATACTGGACCATTGTATAATTTTGAAAAGAAAATGATCCGGATAGGTAAGCAAGTTTTAGTAACTCAAGCAGCTGATGATGTGTTTTATTATGGAAACTATCACAGTGAAGATTGGTTATTTATTTTGGTATCTTATTCCGGTGAAACGCCAAGTATGTTAAGAGTAGCTAGCTTTTTGAAGCAACGAGGCGCAAGTACATTAGGCATAAGTTCTTTTGGTGATAATTCATTAGAAAGTATTGTAAGCTATTCTTTAAGATTAGCAACAGGAGAGAATCTAAGAGATAATTTTGGAGATTTTAGTGTCAATATTTCTGAAAATTATATTTTTGATGTACTATATTCTCTATGCTTCTCGAAAAACTTTGTGAAGAATTATCATAATAAGGTAGATATTGCTAGAGAATATGAAAAAAAGCGTATTTCTAATAATAAACTGCTAAAAGACTAATTATATAAGCAACAGTGTTGCGGAATTTATTTGTAGGTATGAGTAAATTCTGCAACACTGTTTTTGTTTATCTCTATTTCATTAACTTAGTGTTCGAATTTACAGATAATTAAATTATCAAGAAAAAGGAGGACACAGTAATGAATTGGGATACATTGGCAAAAAATATTATAGATGCTGTGGGTGGTCCGTCTAATATAAAGAATGCCACTCATTGTGCTACTAGGTTAAGACTTACTCTTTATGATGACAGTAAAGCCCAGCAAGAAAAGATTGGTAACTTTGAAAAGGTGCTGGGCGTAGTTAATCAAGGTGGTCAATTACAAATAATTATTGGTAATGATGTACCAGTTCTTTATGACAGCTTTATTAACATTTATCAAAACGGAAGCAGTAGTAATCAAGAAGAGCAAGATGAAAAAAGTAAATCAACACCGAAAAAAGGATTATCTGATGTTTTAGATATTATATCTGGAATATTTATTCCGGTTATTCCTGCTATGGCAGGGGCAGGACTGTTAAAAGCATTTTTAATAGTCATATCAATGCTAGGGCTGATTTCTAAAACAAGTCAAACATTTTTAATATTGAATTTTGTTAGCGACACAGCATTTTATTTTTTACCGATTTTACTAGCACATTCAGCTTCGGTAAAGCTAAACACTAATCCATATCTTTCTATGGTAATAGGTGCCATGTTGATAAATCCTGTGTTTATACAAATGGTACAGCAAGCCGTTAAAACACATAGTCTAATTAAATTATTTGGCTTGCCTGTTACCCCTACTAACTATAGCTCATCTGTAGTTCCAGTACTTTTAGCAATTTGGGTGATGTCATATATTGAACCAACGGTAAATAAACTATTACCTAAAGTTTTAAGGTTAATGTTTACGCCATTGATTGTATTAGTCATTATGACCCCTTTAACCTTTATAGTTATTGCACCAATTGGTGCTTGGCTAGGTGATGGATTAGCAAATATAATTGCATGGATAAACAATTATGCAGGATGGAGTATCCCGCTAATTATCGGAGCCTTATCTCCTCTATTAGTTATGACTGGGATGCACTATGCATTGATTTCTGTTGCTATAAATAACTTAGCTAAAGTAGGCTGGGAAAATCTTGTAGGTCCGGGAATGTTAGTATCTAATATTGCTCAAGGTGGGGCAGTTTTAGCGGTAGCAACTAGAACTAAAGATAAGAAACTCAAGGCTTTAGGTATCTCTACGGGACTTTCAGCCATCTTAGGAATTACTGAGCCAGCTTTATACGGAATTAACTTACGTTATCGTAGACCGTTAATATCAGCAATGATAGGTGGTGGACTAGGTGGATTATTCCTAGGAATTATGGGAATTCGGCGTTTTCAACAAGTTCCACCTAGTTTATTAGCTCTACCTAGTTTTATTGGAAATAGTATTAGTAATTTATGGTTTGCAATTATTGGTGTTGTAATTGCCTTTGTTGCTTCGTATGTTATTCAGTTATTTTTAGGATTACCTAAAGAATTAAGACCAGAAGCTGATAAGGTCAAACAACAAATTATAATAGATGCACCATTAGCCGGCGAGATTGAGAAGCTATCAGATGTTAATGATGTTGTATTCTCACAAGAAATGCTGGGCAAAGGCATAGCTATTTTTCCAAAAGATGGCAAGGTATATTCACCAATTAAAGGTGAAGTTCGAGTATTTAATTCTGATACTAAGCATGCGATTGGAATATCTGGAGATAATGGGGTTGACCTCTTAATACATTGTGGATTAGACACTGTGAAGCTAAACGGTGAGGGATTTACCGGACATATTAAACAAGGCGATAAAGTAAAGCGCGGAGATCTTTTATTAGAGATGGACTACAAGCTTATATCTTCTCAAGGTTATGATCCAATTACAATGGTATTAGTTACGAATCACGATAAATTTAATACTGTTCAATGCATTGCTCATGAAGATGTAAGAGCGCTAGATAAGCTATTAAAAGTTGAGTAGGAGGATGAAAATTACAATGAGCATATTTCCTGAAAATTTTTTATGGGGAGGATCAACTTCAGCAGAGCAAATCGAAGGTGCATATTTAACTGATAATAAATTACTAAGCACAGCAGATATGATGACACTAGCTAAAAAGGGAAAAAGTCGGGAGATAACTACTGCTATTGAAGAGAAAAAATTTTATCCAACACATAAGGCGATTGATTTTTATCATCATTATAGGGATGATATTAAGTTATTTGCTGAAATGGGATTTAGTTCTTATCGGTTTTCAATTGCTTGGACGCGTATCTTTCCTCATGGGGATGATAATTCACCAAATATAGTAGGACTTAAATTCTATGATGAAGTAGTAAATTTATGTTTAAAATATAAAATAACACCTATTGTAACTTTGCAACATTTCGATACACCAATGGGATTGCAAAAATATGGCTTCTGGGAAAGTAGAAAAGTTGTAGATTTTTACATAAAATTTGCGACTACTGTTTTGAAACATTTTAAGGGAAGAGTAAAATATTGGCTTACTTTTAATGAAATAAATAATATGACAACTATGCCCTGGAATGCTGGTGGTATTAGCTTAAATGCTAATCAGGATACGAAGGAATTTGCCGCATATCATCAATTATTAGCTAGCGCAAAAGTAGTGAAGATAGCTCATCAAATTGATTCAGGTAATAAAGTTGGCATGATGTATAACGGTCATTTTTCTTACCCTGCTACTTCTAATCCTAAAGATATAATCGGTAATCAAGAATTTCAAAAGAAATTATTATTTTATGCGGATGTTCAAGCCAGGGGATATTATCCAAGTTATAAATTAAAAGAGCTAGAGAGAAATAATATAAAATTACCAATTAAGTCTGGGGATATAACTAGCCTAAAAGAAGGGAAAGTAGATTTTATATCTTTTAGTTACTACCTAACTCATGTTTGTGGAGCAAAAACTAAAGGAGTAATTAAAGGCTTAAATGGATTGGACACAGGCTACACTAATCCTTATCTTTCTAAGTCTGAATGGGGATGGCCAATTGATCCAGAAGGCCTTAGATATGGTTTAAACCTTCTATATGATAGGTATCAATTACCTTTAATGATTGTGGAAAATGGCTTAGGCTCTGAAGATAAGGTTGTAGATGGTCAAATACATGATCCATATCGTATTAAATATATAAGAGAGCATCTATTACAATTAGAAAAGGCGATTAATTACGATGGAGTTGAGGTACTAGGTTATCTAACTTGGGGACCAATTGACTTAGTTTCTGCAAGTACCGGTGAGATGAAAAAAAGATACGGATTTATTTACGTAGATGTAGATAACTTAGGCCAAGGAACATTTGCCAGATTGAGAAAAGATTCATTTTATTGGTATAAAAAAGTTATTCAAACTAATGGCAATTATTTAATTACTGAAAAAAGAGGTGATTGTTAATGCAATTAATACTATTTATAGTTGCAATAATTGCCTGCATTATCGGTGCTGTAGCGGGTGTAGGCGGAGGTATTGTTTTAAAAGTATTCTATGATTTAGTAGATGCAGGAAATGTATTAACAATTGGCTTTTATTCAACAATCTTAGTATTCGTTATGTGTATAGTTTCAGTCTTTAAACAGATAAAGCACGGATTTAAATTCGATTGGGCATTTTTGGTATCAATTTCGTTTGGATCGATTATGGGCGGATACGTAGGAAACTTAGGTCTTAATTGGGCAGATTCTATATTTACTGAAACTAAATTAAAACTTATTCAATCAGTGTTATTGCTAATTTCCCTCATTTTTTTAACAATTTATACTAAAAAGAGCTCTACCAATAATAAACGACCAAACTACAATTGGCTAGCAGCACTATTTCTTGGAGTATTTTTAGGAGCAACTTCCATTTTTCTAGCTATTGGTGGAGGACCACTAAATGTATCTCTTTTAGTAATAATATTCCATTTTACTATGAAACAATCTGCCGTTTATTCCATAGCAACAGTATTTTTCTCCCAAATAACTAAGCTAATTTCAATTATTATTGAAGGACAGTTTATGAATTTTAATACTACAATGATCCCCTTATTAATAGTTGCAGGAATAATTGGTGGTTATATAGGTACTATTTGGAACCAAAAAATATCATCATCAAAATTAGAAAGTATTTATACAGTTTTTATGATTGGTCTAATTTTGTTAACGGGTTTTAACACTTTAAGATTTATAATGGCTTAATTACTTGAATTGCCTTATGCAGAAAGAATGTTGAATTAAAATTAAACTATACAAAAATCTCTAGAATTTCCTTGAATAATACAGGATATTCTAGAGATTTTTTAGTTTATTTATCGCCGTCTAAGATTGAAGACTTAACAATTACATAATCAACTAAGCGAATAGAATTCAAGTCACGTCCGCCAGCATAAGAAATGGAGGATTGCAGATCTTCTTGCATCTCACGGAGAGTATCCTTGATAGAACCACGATATGGCACTAACATTTGCTTGCCTTCAACGTTCTTATAAGCACCTTTTTGAACTTCAGATGCAGATCCCCAATACTGTTTATAACTCTTGCCGTCGATATCAATTACATGGCCTGGAGATTCTTCATGGCCTGCAAGAAGCGAACCAATCATGACCATTGAAGCACCGAAGCGGATGGACTTAGCGATATCACCATTATGCCGGATGCCACCATCTGCGATTAATGGCTTACTTGCTGCCTTAGCACACATTCTTAAGGCAGCTAATTGCCAGCCACCAGTCCCAAAGCCAGTCTTTAACTTGGTAATGCATGCTCTACCAGGTCCGACACCAACCTTAGTTGCATCAGCACCAGCATTCTCTAATTCGCGAACAGCTTCTGGCGTAGCGATATTACCAGCAGTGACGAAAGAATCAGGGAGTTTATCTTTAATATAGTGGATCATCTTGATTACGTAGTCAGAATGTCCATGAGCAACATCAATTGTAATGTATTCTGGAACTAAATTCTGCTTAACTAAAGAATCAATAAAATCGTATTCTTCATCCTTAATCCCAACGGAGATAGAGGCAAACAGGCCTTTTTCATGCATTATCTTGATAAAGTGAGCCCGCTCTTGTGGCTGGAAGCGGTGCATAACATAATAGTAGTCATGTTCTGCTAGCCAAATAGCTAATTCTTCATCAATAACACTTTCCATGTTAGCTGGAACAACTGGTATCTTGAATGTTCGGCTTCCGAATTTAACGCTAGTATCAGCTTCCTTACGGCTCTTAATGATGCACTTGTTAGGAACTAATTGGATATCATCATAATCAAAGGCTTCCATACTGAAATAATTACTCACAAATTTTACCTCGCTAATTTTTAATCACAGATACTAATATACGGTGTTTTTAATAAAAGTCAAGCTTAAATGTGAATAATTATTAATATATTATTTTAAAATGTTCGTAAATTATCTTGACTAAACCATATACTGTTGTTAAACTTAATTTCGGTTTTAAGATATTAAATAATTTTTTTATGAGGTGAACTTAAATGACAGCAGTTGCAGTTGTAGGTAGCCAATGGGGCGATGAAGGTAAGGGTAAGATTACCGACTTTTTAAGTAAGGATGCGACTATGGCAGTCCGCTCGAATGGTGGTAACAATGCTGGTCATACTATTGAGATAGATGGTAAGGACTTTAAGATGCGGTTAATTCCATCTGGTATTTTTGCTGCTAGCAAGGGTGCAGTAATTGGTAATGGAGTAGTTATCAATCCTGAGGTTATGTTTGAAGAG
The DNA here is from genome assembly GCF_017874575.1 of Lactobacillus colini. GTDB lineage: Bacteria > Bacillota > Bacilli > Lactobacillales > Lactobacillaceae > Lactobacillus > Lactobacillus colini. The sequence continues at coordinate 26,464 of NZ_JAGGLU010000011.1, forward strand.
CTAGATAATCTTGAAAACAACGGCATTGATACCAGTAAGTTGAGAATTTCTAATCGTGCTCACATCATTATGCCTTATGATATTAAGCAAGATGAATATCAAGAAGAAGCTAAGGGAGCTAATAAGATTGGGACTACTAAGAATGGTATTGGACCAACTTATATGGATAAGGCTTCTAGAATTGGAATTAGGGTATGCGATTTATTAGAAAGGGATACCTTTGAAGAGAAGTTACATGCTAATTTAGAAGTTAAGAATAAGTTATTTACTGAGGTTTATGGTAAGCCTGCACTTAAGTTTGAAGATATTTTTGATAAGTATTATGAATATGGTCAGAGAATGAAGAAGTACGTTACTGATACTTCAGTCTTAGTTAATGATGCTCTAGATAACGGTGAGAAGGTACTTTTTGAAGGGGCACAGGGAACAATGCTTGATATTGATGAGGGTACTTATCCATTTGTTACTTCATCTAATACTATCTCTGGTGGAATTGCTTCAGGTATTGGTATGGGTGCTAATCGCTTAAATACGGTTATTGGGGTCTGCAAGGCTTATACTACCCGTGTTGGTGCTGGTCCATTTCCAACTGAATTATTGGATGAAGTCGGTGACCGTATTCGTGAAACTGCGCATGAATATGGGACTGTAACTGGCCGTCCACGTCGAGTAGGTTGGTTCGATTCTGTTGCTTTGCGCCATGCTAAGCGTGTATCAGGTATGACTGGATTAAGCTTGAACTTACTTGATATTTTTTCAGGGTTTGATACAGTTAAGATTGCTACTAGCTACAAGCTTGATGGCGAAGAGATTGATTACTATCCAGCTAGCTTGAAGGAATTGTATCGCTGTGAACCTGTTTATGAAGAACTTCCAGCTTGGCAAGAGGATATTACTAATGTTAAGAAGTATGAAGATCTGCCAGAGAATGCTAAGAAGTTCTTGAAGAGAATTGAAGAAGTAACAGGCTTGCCATTAGTGACAGTTTCTGTTGGACCAGATCGCCAGCAAACTATTGTATTAAAGAATCCATGGGAAATGTAATATATGTTAGAACGTTATACTCGTCCAGAAATGGGCAAAGTTTGGACAGATGAGAATAAATATAATGCTTGGTTAAAGGTGGAGATTGCAGCAACTAATGCTTGGGCAGAATTAGGTGAAGTTCCAGTTGAAGATGCTCAAAAAATCGCTAAAAATGCAAGATTCACTGCTGAGCGCGTTGCAGAGCTTGAAGCAATTACCCACCATGATGTTGTAGCTTTTACACGGACGGTCTCTGAAAGCTTAGGTGATGAAAAGAAGTGGGTACACTTCGGCCTAACTTCAACTGACGTAGTTGATACTGCACAAGGTGTGTTACTTAAGCAGGCTGATGACATCATTAGAAAAGATCTAGCCGAACTTAAAACGACCATTGCTGAAAAAGCCTTAAAATATAAGAATACTGTTATGATGGGACGTACGCATGGCGTCCAAGCAGAGCCGACAACTTTTGGGCTTAAGTTAGCGCGTTGGTATACTGAACTTGAACGTGATATTGAGCGTTTTGAACATGCAGCTAAGGGCGCAGAATCAGGTAAAATATCTGGTGCGGTTGGAACATTTGCCAATGTGCCACCTGAAGTTGAAACTAGTGTATTGCAACAATTAGGCTTGACTCAGCAGCCAATTACTTCGCAAGTTTTGCCAAGAGATTTACATGCGGAATACATTGCAATGCTCGCCTTAATCGCTACTAGCATTGAGAACTGGGCAACTGAGATTAGATCGCTTCAGCGCAGTGAAATTCATGAAGTTGAAGAACACTTCCGCCCCGGTCAAAAAGGCTCTTCTGCAATGCCGCATAAGCGCAATCCAATTGGTTGTGAGAATCTATGTGGAATGGCTCGAGTGGTTAGGGGTCATGTGATTACCGCTTATGAGGATGTATCCCTTTGGCATGAGCGTGACATCTCTCATTCAAGTGCAGAAAGGGTAATCTTGCCAGACACAACGATTGCAATTGACTATATGCTTCATCGCTTTAATCGAATTTTGAAGAATTTGGACGTCTTTCCTGATACGATGCTTAAGAATATGGAGCGTACTTATGGCTTGATTTATTCGCAGAGGGTGCTTTTGAAGTTAATTGATGAAGCAGGTCTTTCTAGAGAGCAAGCTTATGATATGGTTCAAAAGCTAACTGCGCAATCTTGGAATGAGCAGAAGCAATTTAAACCTTTAGTAGAAAATAGTGAGATCATGAACTATCTCTCGCAAGCAGATATTGATGATGCCTTTGATTATCATTATCATTTGCGTCATGTTGATGAGATCTTTAAGAAGTGTGGATTAGAATAAAGAAAAAAAGTAGCTATATGTCAGCTTGGTGCTGTATAGCTACTTTTTGTATTTAAAAATAAGTCATAAACTAGATAAATATTACGTATTCTTAGTTTCTTTAAGACCCATATTAATCAAGAATGCAAGTAATTATTTAGAGCTTCACCGATAAACTTATTTAGTGTTTCGCCCTTTGCTTCAGCGGCTAATGCTAAATCGCGATGAAGTTCAGGTGTAATTCTAATATTAAATATGCCTTTATATGATTTTTGTGGGGTTATCCCATTAGTTTTGCAGTCAGTAAGATATTCATTTACCACACCATGAAAATCTTCCTCTAAGTCTTTAATAGTTTCACCTTCATATGAGAGTAAACCATTAATACCTACTACTTTTCCATGAAGTATCTCATCTTCTAATGAATATTCGACTGTACCGTAATAACCTTTATATTCCATTAGCTTTTTCATTAAATTTCATCTCCAATAACATTCAAGATGTCACGTACTTGATATTGCAATAAAGTTTTTCTTGGATGAGGACGATGCATATAGATCATCTTACCAGTTTTGTAATTGATGAACTTTATCCTTGATCCGCTTGTCTTACCTTTATTGCTCTCTGTATATCCTAATGATTTTAATAAACCGACTATTTCATCAAAAGATATATTATTGGAACCAGCTTTTATTTTTTGATAGTTTTTTATGTCCTATAATAGTTCTTCTTAATATGTAACTACTTTTGGTTACGATTATTTAATCATATAAATTAAAACGATACTACTATAGAAAAATAAATTCGACTTTTTTACAAAAAAAGCTTGCATTTTTATTCAATAGTCTGTATTATAAATAGATGTGTTAAGGATAAGTCGAATATGACCCGTTGGTCAAGTGGTTAAGACACCGCCCTTTCACGGCGGTAACATGGGTTCAAATCCCGTACGGGTCACTTTTGGAGGATTAGCTCAGCTGGGAGAGCATCTGCCTTACAAGCAGGAGGTCACAGGTTCGAACCCTGTATCCTCCATAACACAAGACTAGTGACTTCGGTTGCTAGTCTTTTTTTGTAGTTTTGCAATTTTTACAAAGATTTTTACTTTTTTTGGTGAAATATAGCTATTAATATCAAAACAATTAATGCCAAAATAGTAATTCCAAATGAATTAACTAGGGCATCTGTAATACTTTTATTTTTGATAAAAAAATATATGAAATTTGCCAAGAAAATACTAAAACCACTGATGAATGTTAAGAATATATTTTCTTTTTTCATTGATTAAAATCGCCTCTTTTTCTATTTATTAATTCATAATACCAATAAATAAAATTTAAATAAACGCTTACATTTTACTTTTTAGTAGCATTCTTTTAATGTCCTACAATATAATTACTTTACGATCAAGCTCAGGATTACTACAAGGAGCTAAAAAAGTATCATGTACCAGCAGAGATTTATATTCCAGCAATTAGCTCAGGTAAGGCAGTTCATGGCTACATGATTAATCAGCCTAAGAGTAAATTTGCTAGGATTTATAATGAACGTAAGTATAAATTTTTAGAGCAGGTTGAGTAAGTAAAAAAAGAACTAAGTACTGCAGTTCGTACATACTTAGTTCTTTTTTACTATTCAAAATTATCTAGTGCATCAATAGCATCTTCCCAATCATTATTTGCTTGGTCAAGGCTTTCTTGAACAGCAGATAGTTGTTCTTGCAGTGGTCCTAGTTTTTCAAAGGAAGCTGCAATATCTGGGTTTGCCATTTCAGTTTGAATTTCTTTTTCTTGCTTTTCTAATTCTTCGATTTTCTTTTCAGCGTCTTGGATAGCACGCTCTAATTTTCTCTTTTGTGAATCACGTACTTTTTGTTCTTGATAGGATAACTTGCCCTTGTTGGTATTATCTACTGCAGGTTCAGTGTTATTAGCTGTATTAACTTGGACAGCTGATGCCTGTTGTTTAGCCTTTTCATCAAGATAGTATGAATAGTTCCCTTCATAGATCTTAGCGTGACCATTGCGAACAGAAACAATCTTATTAGCTAATTGATTAATGAAGTAACGGTCGTGAGATACGAATAATAAGGTACCATCATAGTTATTTAGAGCCTGCTCAAGAACTTCCTTAGCTTCAATATCTAAGTGGTTAGTAGGTTCGTCCATTAGTAAGAAGTTATCCTTTTCAAGTGAAAGGACTGTCAATGTCAATCGAGCTTTCTGCCCACCTGAAAGCTGTGCCACAGTCTTATCAATATCTTTGGCTGTGAATAAGAAGCTAGCTAGAATTGATCTAACATCACGTTCAGGCATAGTTTTATGACGATCCCAAATTGTATCTAAGACAGTCTTAGTAGAATCAAGACCTTGTAATTCTTGGTCATAATAACCAATATCAAGGCTAGCACCATACTTGATTGAGCCTGACTTAGGTGCAAGCTGCTTCATTAGGGTCTTAAGCAGGGTGGATTTACCAATACCATTAGGTCCAATAATTGCGACGCGGTCTCCTTTATTAACTTGGAAGCTAATATTGGAAACCATCGTCTTGTCGGGGTAGCCAATATCCAAGTCTTTTAGAATTAGAACTTCTTTACCTGAGGGACGCTCACTTTGGAAGTTGATCTTTACCTTAGTCTTGTGCTTGGGTGGAGTAATACGCTCCATTTTTTCTAATTTTTTACGACGGCTTTGAGCTCTCTTAGTGGTAGAGGCACGAACTAGATTCTTTTGGATAAATTCTTCTTCTTTTTTGATTTGTTCTTGTTGTTTCTCATAAGCAGCTTCTTGTTGAGCACTCATCAATTCGCGCTCTTGAGTATATTGAGTATAATTACCCTTGAATGTAGTTAGCTTGCCAAAGTTTAATTCAAAGATTTCATTAGCTAAATGATCTAAGAAGTATTGGTCGTGAGACACGGTAACAATTGCGCCCTTATAATTCTTAAGAAATGCCTCTAACCAATCTAAGGTATCTAAGTCTAGATAGTTAGTAGGCTCGTCAAGTAAGAGTAGGGGTGGCTTTTGTAAGAGTAGTTTTACAAAGGCAAGGCGTGTTTTTTCACCACCAGACAGGGTGCCAATAATCTTACTCCAAGTATCTTCATTGAACTTGAAGCCGTTTAAGACACTCTTGATTTCAGCTTGATAAGTAAAGCCGCCCTGTTGTTCAAAGTCATAAGCGAATTGGTCATAACGCTTAAGCAATTCTTGATCCTCAGGATTATCAGCAATTTGTTGTTGCATTTGCATGATTTGATTATTTTTTTGGATTAAATCATCAAAGACAGTTAACATTTCATCCCAGATAGTCTTAGCTTCATCTAAGTCATTCTCCTGAGCAATGTAGCCAACATCAATTCCCTTATTAATGGTAAAAGCACCACTAGTCGGTTCTTGTTGACCGGTCATAATTTTTAATAAAGTAGTCTTGCCGGCACCATTAGGACCAACAAGACCAATTCTAGCGTTATCAGGAATTGAAAAGCTAATTCCTGAAAAAATAGTGTTTGCCCCGAAGTGTTGTTCGAGGTTCTGTGCTTGTGCAATTATCATAATTAATCTTCTCTCCTAGCAATCATTGTACCATAGGCTTTTATTCCTAAAAATAATGTATCTTGTGAAAAAATGTAAAAATTATTCTCATTGTGAAAGAATAACTTGATTTTATTACTATAAAATGCGTATCATTATGGTAATTAGTAAATTAATTCACATTCACAAGCTTTACTTAGAATAGAAGGTTTTTTTATGGAAGAGATAAAGATCCCCAGAGCAACGGCTAAGCGCTTGCCATTATATTACCGTTACTTGATTTTTTTAAATGATGAAGGTAAGGAGAAGGTATCTTCAACTGAACTAGCAGAAGCTGTTCAAGTTGATAGTGCTTCAATTCGCCGTGACTTTTCTTATTTCGGTGCTTTGGGTAAGCGGGGATATGGTTATGATGTTAAGAACTTGCTGGATTTTTTCAAGAAGATTCTTAACCAAGATACCCTAACTAATGTAGCGCTAGTTGGCGTTGGTAATATGGGACATGCTTTGCTTAATTATAACTTTAAGCGAACTAACAATATTAGAATTTCTGCAGCGTTTGATATTAATCCTGAGATTACAGGGACAATTATGAGTGGTGTTCCAGTGTATGATATGAGCGACATGAAGATGCAATTGCGTGAACAACAGATTACAATTGCTATCCTCTGTGTGCCCCAAAGTGCTGCTCAAAAGACTGCTGATGAGATGGTTGATGCGGGAATTAAGGGAATTATGAACTTTACCCCACTTCGCATTTCTGCACCAGCAGATGTTAGAATTCAGAATGTTGACTTAGCTACAGAATTACAAACTCTGATCTATTTCTTAGATTCAGATAAAAAAGATAGTTAAGTCCCCAACGACCATGGAAGTTATTTTCTGAGGTCGTTTTTTTTAAAATTATCATTTTAACTAGATTTTAATTTAAAAATAATGTTTAATAAAAGTAAGACAATAAGACTCAGTTCTAGAAAGAAGGTCATGAAAATGAAGAGAAAGAATATAAGCAGAATTTTGTGGGGAATAGGCTTTTTGCTAGCGGGAATCTTCTTACTATTGGAGCAATTACATCTGATAAGTTTGAATCTTAGCCTATGGACTATTATTTGGACAATTATTTTTGCAGCTTTAGGGGTTAGTTCTATTGCTAATAAAAATATCTTTGGATCAGTATTTTCAATTGCATTTTTAGTAATTGTTTATGCCAAGCCTCTTCATATTACTAAACTAGTGCCGTGGACGATCTTATTAGTGGCCTTATTAATTAGCATCGGTTTAAGTATTATCTTTAAGAAAAGTATTGTTGAAAATGAAATAATTGTAAATGGTAAGAGAGTAGACTGGAAAGATGTTAGGCCTGAGCCTTTTCATGCACAGGAAGTAATATCGCAGACAAGCAAGACTGAAACCGGTGAAGAGGTAGTTATTAGCCAGAAGTTGTCGGATACTTCCCGCTATATTCGCTCGCAGAATTTGCATAGTGTGACAATTAATTCCTTTGTTGGGGATGCAGAGATATATCTTAACCATGCTAAGGCCGCTGGTGAAAGTGTAATATTTAATATTAATGCTTCTATAGGTGATATTGATATTTACTTGCCGAATAGTTGGCAAATTGTAAATGAATTAGATTCTACTTTTGGTAATATTGATTACTTTGGTCATTCAAGTGAGACAGGTACTAAGTTAATCTTACGAGGTAGTAAGAAGGTTGGCGATTTGGGAATTCACTTTGTTGAATAGTGATTATAAATTCTTAAGCACGTAATCCTTGATGTTGCGTGCTTTTTTAGCACTTAAAGTAAAAAAGTGCTAAATTTTTAGTTAAAATGCTTGCAATAATTTCTAAAACAAGGTACTATCGTAATTGTAAGTTAGCACTCAAGGTAAATAAGTGCTAAAGATTTAATATATTGTATACAAACAGGAGGGACTAAACGTGTTACAACCAATCGGTGATCGCGTGATCGTTAAAGTTAAAGACGAAGAAGAAGAAAAAGTTGGGGGCATTGTCCTGGCTTCTAACGCTAAGGAAAAGCCTCAAGAAGGTGAAGTTGTTGCTGTCGGCGAAGGCGCTCGTGCAGTTAACGGCGAAATTATTCCTATGTCAGTAGCTAAAGGAGAAAAGGTATTCTTCGAAAAGTATTCTGGCACTAACATTAATTACGAAGGTGAGAAGTACTTAGTACTTCACGAAAAAGACATTTTAGCTGTCGTTAAGTAATAAATTGTAGATAAAAGGTGGCATTAAATATGGCAAAAGAAATAAAGTTTTCAGAAAAAGCAAGACACTCATTGTTAAAGGGTGTAGATAAGTTGGCTGATACTGTTAAAACAACTTTAGGACCTAAGGGTAGAAATGTTGTTTTGGAAAAGAGTTATGGTGCTCCTGATATTACTAACGATGGTGTAACTATTGCTAAGAATATCGAATTAAAGGACCACTTCGAAAACATGGGCGCAAAGCTTGTTTCTGAAGTTGCTCAAAAGACTAACGATATTGCTGGTGATGGTACCACTACTGCTACTGTATTGGCACAAGCAATCGTTCGTGAAGGTATGAAGAATGTTACTGCCGGTGCTAACCCTGTGGGCATTCGCCGTGGTATTGAAACAGCAACTAAGGCTGCTGTTGATGAATTACACAAGATTAGCCACGAAGTTTCTACTAAAGATGAAATTGCTCAAGTAGCTTCTGTATCTTCTGCTTCTAAAGAAGTTGGTAATTTGATTGCTGACGCTATGGAAAAGGTTGGCAACGACGGTGTAATTACTATTGAAGAATCAAAGGGTATTAACACTGAATTATCAGTAGTTGAAGGTATGCAATTTGACCGTGGTTACCTATCACAATACATGGTAACTGACAACGACAAGATGGAAGCTGACTTAGATAATCCTTACATCTTAATTACCGACAAGAAGATTTCTAATATTCAAGATATTCTTCCATTATTACAAGAAATCGTTCAACAAGGTAAGAGCTTATTGATTATTGCTGATGATGTTGACGGTGAAGCTCTTCCAACACTTGTATTGAACAAGATTCGTGGTACTTTCAACGTTGTTGCTGTTAAGGCTCCTGGATTCGGTGACCGTCGTAAGGCTATGCTTGAAGATATCGCAATCTTAACTGGTGGTACTGTAATTTCTTCAGACTTAGGTCTTGAATTAAAGGATACTAAGATTGACCAATTAGGTAGCGCAGGCAAGGTAACTATTACTAAGGATTCAACTACTATTGTTGAAGGTTCTGGTTCTAAGGATGCTATTGCAGAACGTGTTGACCAAATTAAGAAGCAAATTGCAGATACTACTTCGGACTTTGATCGTGAAAAATTGCAAGAACGTCTTGCAAAACTTGCTGGTGGTGTTGCCGTAATTAAGGTCGGTGCTGCTACTGAAACTGAATTGAAGGAAAAGAAGTACAGAATCGAAGATGCTTTGAATGCAACTCGTGCTGCTGTTGAAGAAGGCTATGTAGCTGGTGGTGGTACCGCATTAGTTGACGTTAAGAAGGCTATTGAAGATAGTGTAAAGGGCGACAGTGAAGATGCTGAAACAGGTGTTAAGATTGTAATGAAGGCCTTAGCTGCACCTGTACGCCAAATTGCTGAAAACGCAGGTCAAGATGGCTCAGTAATCTTAGACCACTTAGAACATGAAGATCCAGAAGTTGGTTACAATGCTGCAACTGATAAGTGGGAGAACATGGTTGCTGCTGGTATTATTGACCCAACTAAGGTAACTCGTTCAGCTCTTCAAAACGCTGCTTCCATCGCTGCATTGTTGTTAACTACTGAAGCTGTAGTTGCTGATGAACCGGATGATGGCAATAACGCAGCTCCGGCTGCTCCAAACCCAGGTATGGGCATGGGTATGTAGTTTAATACCAAATAATAGTTTATTAAAAAGATCGCTACGGCGGTCTTTTTTTAGTGGATAAATAACTTGACAAAGAAATTCTTTGTAATAAGCTTTTATAGTATCAAGAAAGGAGTTCTAGTAATGAATAAAGTTATGGTTTCAGGGATTATTTTGCTAGTATCATTCATAATTTTAGTTTGGGATATAGTTCTTGCACTTAAACTTCCATGGCTATGGTTAGCTGTAATTGGAATGATTGCAGTAACTTATGGAATTTATGATTGGCATATGGGAATTATTCACAATTATAAAAAAGCAAAATAATTGTAGTAGGTAGTAGGCGTTTGTAAAAAAGCGCCTTTTTTCATAGAGATTTTAATTAATTGAATTCTTAAAGATAAGAAGATAGAAGAATGGACCAGATAAATATTGGCAAATATTTATGTCAAGAACGCAAGAAGAGAAAATTAACGCAGAAGGAATTTTGTCAGGGAGTAATATCCGTTTCTCAATATTCTCGGGTAGAGAGTGAGGAACAAGACTTACGTGCGACTACTTTTTTAAAGTTATTACAACTTAATAGGATAGATATAAATATTTTCTTAAATCAAGAAGATAAGAAGCATAGTGAATCTTCAGAAGAGGAGGAATTACATAGACTAGCTATTGCTTTTTATAGTCGAGATCTTAAAAAAGTTGAAAAAATTAAAACAGAAGCTATGAAAAATGATGCCAATGGTATTGTTTTTCTGGATGCAGTTCTAATAGAAAATGTCTTAAAAAATAGAATTGAAAAAACAGATTCAAAAATAATAGAAAAGTTATCTAAAAAATTAAGCGAGGCTGATAACTGGAATACTAATAAAGTTTTTCTGCAAATGCTTGGAAGTTCAATGATGCTTTTTAGTATAGCAAGACTAAATATATACATGAAAAGTATATTGAAGAAATACACTAAAGAAATAAATCAGTATTCATTTGAAATACAGCGAAGAATAGGGTCTATCTGTATAAACTACTTAAATAGAATTTATAAAGAAAAAAATACATATCTTCTAAAGCCAACATTGGAATTATTAGATAAAATGTCACCTATCCCGGATTTATTAATGTATAAATTATTAGGCAAGTACTTTGAAGCATTGTTTACTATGAATAAAGTGGAAGCCAATAGTATCAAAGAGCTTTTATGTAAATCTGGATATGAAAAATTTGTTATAAATTTACCTTAAATAATTTTGCAAATTTGCAAATTTTAACAATTTTACTATTATTCGATATATAATTTAAACAATCTTTAAGAGGGAAGGCGATAATAAAGATGATTATATTAACTTCTTCAGTATTACCACAATTTAATTAATAACACGAAAGGATGATATTATGAACAACGTTGAATTACTAGGTAATGGTCAAGAAGCTTCGATTGACTCAAATTTACTAAAGAGTAGTCACAAGTCTAGAGGATCATTTATTAGCCGTAATGATGAAAATATAGGTGACTCTTTTGGAATTGAAATGGAACCACAGGAAAATGGGGATCTTCTTATAGAAGAAGGACACTTCCATTTACCAAAAGCTTGTTGTTGCTGTGTATCAATTTCAACAGGTGCAGCTGGACTTAAAGAGAGAAAGTAATGAAAGGAAGAGCTGATGAGTATAACTATGAAACCAAGTATAGTTTACATGTCAGCTCTTTTGGTAGATAGTATGGAGCTATTTTTTAAAACAAGATCTTTTATTAAGTTTTACGCTGAATTAGCGATTGATAATAAAATGAACTTAATATTTACATTGGTTTTTCCTATTGTTTATCAATTGATAAGTGTAAAAGCATCTCAGATTTTTACAATTGATGATTTTATTAAAGTAAGTATACCTATGATTGCCTATATTATTGTTTCGACAGCATTAAATGGTGTAACAATGTCAATAATTGCAACACGTAATAGTGGATATATAAAGGCGTACTATTATGCAAGTGGGAGTAAATGGGCAATTTATCTAGCTAATCTATTAGTTCAACTAGTAATAGTAGTGTTAGAGAATATAGTATTTATTTTAGGGTTAATGATACTTTATAATTTTTATTCATTAAGATTATTAATCTGTCTGATTTTAATGAATATAATAACTTTCCCAGTAGTATCAATGGGATTTAATATTTTGTTTTTATTTCCAATAAGACAATCTAGTTTATCTATTTTGGCGACTTCTCTTTTGATTGGTTTTTTAATTTTATTTAATATAAACGTTCCTAATTTCCTAGAAGTGATAAAGTTAATCAATCTATATGTCTTTATAAGCTTTGTTTTACAACAACTAATTACTCCCGATTTTAAGATAGGCATGTATTTAATTACTATTACAAGTGTTTATTTGTCTATAGGAATTTTGGGTTATCAACATTTTAAGCTACAGGATCGAGGACGTGAGGACTAATGATTGAATTAAAAGATGTAACTGTTGCATACGATGAGAAAAAAGTTTTAGATTGTTTCACAGGTAATTTTGAATTTGGAAGATTAAATGTTTTAATCGGAAAAAATGGAATCGGTAAAAGTACTTTATTAGATGTTATTAGTCACTTAACACAAGTCGATGCTGGTGTTTTAAAAAATATACCAAAAGCTAGTAAGATAATGTATATGTTTCAGAATACTCCATTTAATACTAATGTAACGGTTAAGCAATTGTTTAACATGTACAGATCATTTAGTAAGGTAACTACTTTTAAATATTACGATATAAGTAATATGGATATTTTCTTTGAAAAAAATATTTTACCTATTTTTAATAGAAATTTAGGTAGCTTATCTGGTGGGGAAAGCAAATTAATATTTACCTATGTATCAGCTATGGTATTAAAAGAACTATATTTATTTGACGAGCCCTTATCTGGAGTAGATATTGAAAATCGGACAAAAATAATTGAACTATTGGGTAGTCTGGGGAAACATGTACCAGTGATCATGACCTCTCATGAAATTGAAGTTTTTAAAGGTACAGATAGTATTTTAAAATATATCTCTCCTAAAGGATTCTTATTTACAGGTACATATGAGCAATTAATTAAACAATACGGTCCTACATCTGAAGATGCATTTCTTAATTTGACTAGGAAAATGAAAAATTATGACGACTATGTTTGTTAATGAAATATACTAACTCAGTGCTAGATGATTATTTGAAAGAATAGTTATCTAGCGCTTTTATTTTTTAAGCATAGAAGTAATAATATAGAGCACTACAATACTGAGATCAGATAATTCTGTCTATTTTTAAAATAGCAATTTTTTGTAGCAATGATACTGTCATATTCACTTCGATTTTCTATAATTTTTCATCAAAGAGAGTAAAAATAAATAAAAATTTTTGTCGTTTTTTGCGTAATTTATGATGGAGGATAAATTTACCTCCTTCCAATAAATTACGAAAGGACGTAAAAAATGCTAAGAAGAAGTTATCTAGCTGGTGATTTTAAGCAAGATCTAACACTTGATCCAATCTTTGGTTATGTGATGAGCAAGAAAGAAAATTGCCTACACCTCTTGCAAATGGCATTACCTGAATTAGACATCCAAGAGATCGTTGACATTTCACCGCAAAAGCCAATTGACCTGAACTTATTCGAAAAGACATCAAGACTAGATGTCTATGCTAAGGATAAGCAAGAACGTGTCTATGATATTGAGATGCAGAACTTGCCAGTTGATTTTTTAACTAGGAGGGCTTGGTATTATCTGCGACAGTTAAATAATACCTAAGCCCGGAGAGAACTACGATCACGTTAAGGCTTCATATGTGATCTTCTTTTGTATGTTTGACCCTTTTGATGAGGATCGGGCGGCTTACAGATTTGACTTTACTGAACAAAGAAATCATAATTTAACTATAGAGAATGTAGGACATTTGTTATTCTTTAATTCCAAGGGTAAGGACAGAAGTGGCATAACGCCGCAGATGGCAGAGTTCTTAGATTATTTAAATGGGCAAATATCTAGGAAGCCAAGCAAGTATATCATTCAGTTGAATGACGACATTAAAGAATACACGAGTAAACCAGAATGGGGCGAGATTATGAATCAGATTGCTTTGATGAGAGAGAATATTCAAGAAGATACTAGACGTGAAGATATAGTAAAGACGATCGAATTATGTCGTGAAGACTTCAATCTTGACGACAACAAGATATTATCATTATTGACTAAAAGATATGGTGATGACTTCACTAAGCATCAACTTCAAGAAATGATTGAACAGACTAAGTAGAGTTATTAGGGCGATTAGCATGTCGCCCTTTTTTTGAAAATTTAAACTTTAGATATAAAAGAATTGTAGTATTTAATTAACGAACCTCAAAAGTAATAATTAAGAAGCTTTTGAGGTTTTCCTGTTTCAATGGCAGCTAATTTAAAGAATTTAACATTTTTACGTTATAATATATAGGTAAATTCTGTGCAAGAAAGGGATCAAGTTCATGCCAAAAAAAGATGTCACACCAATGATGCAGCAATATTACGAAATAAAAAATCAGTATCCTGATGCTTTTTTATTTTATCGTGTAGGGGACTTTTACGAACTTTTTGAAGATGATGCGGTTAAAGGTGCACAAATTTTGGAACTTACTTTGACTCATCGCTCTAACAAGACCAAGAATCCAATTCCTATGGCAGGGATGCCTCACTTAGCAGTTGATACTTATGTCAATACATTAGTAGAGAAGGGATATAAGGTAGCGATTTGCGATCAACTTGAAGATCCTAGTCAAGCTAAGGGGATGGTTAAGCGCGGCATCGTTCAATTAATCACACCTGGAACGATGATGAATTCTAGTCCTAATCAAGCTAAAGAAAATAATTATTTAACTTCAGTTGTTTCAACTAGTAAGGGCTTTGGTTTAGCTTACAGTGATGTTTCAACTGGAGAAACCTTTGCTACTCATTTAAATGATTGGGAAGCTGTCGCTAATGAGCTGCTTTCTTTGCAAACTAAAGAAGTTGTTTTTAGTGGGATTTTAACTAATCAGAATAGGGAATTTTTGCAAAAGGCTAATATTACCGTTTCTGAACCAGTTAAGCTAGATGGCGAACATGCCGAAGTATCTTATGTTAGCCAGAAGTTAACCAATCAAGCTGAAATTGAAGCAAGTCGTCAATTAGTGGCTTATTTACTCTCTACTCAAAAGCGTAGTTTAGCTCACTTACAAGTTGCGCAAAGCTATGAACCAACACAATACTTGCAAATGTCACATGTTGTCCAGACTAACTTAGAATTGGTTAGGTCAGCTAAGACTGGTAAGAAGATGGGATCATTATTTTGGTTGCTTGATAAGACAAGTACTGCAATGGGTGGACGTTTACTCAAAGCATGGATTGAAAGACCTTTACTTTCTGCTAGCAAGATTAAGGCTCGTCAAGATATAGTACAAGCATTGTTTGATGATTATTTTACGCGCGAGAATATTATTGACAATTTAAAAGGGGTGTATGACTTAGAACGACTAATAGGTCGGATCGCTTTTGGGTCTGTTAATGCTAGAGAAATGCTTCAGTTGGCTAATTCATTAGCTGCTGTACCTGAAATTTTAAAGTGTTTGCGAGATTCAGGTGATCAAGTTTTAGTAGATTTTGCAAGTCGGATTGATCCACTTACTGGGGTGCGAGATTTAATTAAAAATACTATTGTTGATGCTCCACCAATATCTACAACCGAAGGTGGCATTATTCGCAAGGGTGTTTCTAGTCAATTAGATACTTATCGGGATGCTATGACTAATGGTAAGAAGTGGATCTCTGAAATGCAGGCTAGTGAACGAAAAAATACCGGTATTAATAACCTAAAAGTTGGTTATAATAAGGTCTTTGGCTACTATATTGAAGTAACTAATTCTAATAAGGATAAGGTTCCAACAGATCGTTATACTCGCAAGCAGACTTTAACTAACGCTGAGCGTTATATAACTCCAGAATTAAAGGAACATGAGGCACTGATTTTAGAATCTGAAGCTAAATCTACAGGCCTGGAATATGATTTGTTTGTTAAGTTGCGAGAAGCTGTTAAGAAGTATATCCCTGTCTTACAGAAATTAGGTAAGCAGCTGGCTAGTTTAGATGTTTTGACTGCCTTTGCCGGTGTAAGTGAACAGAATAACTATGTTCGTCCTACAATGCTAGCAAATAGTGGGACTATCGAGGTTAAGAATGGTCGTCATCCAGTAGTTGAACAGGTAATGAGTGCTGGTAGCTATATTCCTAATGATGTTGAAATGGGGCAAGATACCGATATTTTCTTGATTACGGGACCGAATATGTCTGGTAAATCCACTTATATGCGACAAATGGCACTAATCGCAATTATGGCTCAGATTGGCTGCTTTGTACCAGCTGATAGTGCTAATTTACCAATTTTCGATCAGATTTTTACCCGAATTGGGGCGGCAGATGATCTTATCTCTGGTCAAAGTACTTTCATGGTTGAAATGAGCGAAGCTAATGAAGCCTTGCAACATGCTACTAAACGCTCATTAATCTTATTTGATGAGATTGGTCGTGGAACTGCTACTTATGACGGGATGGCATTAGCTGGAGCCATTGTGAAATACCTACATGATAGAGTAGGAGCTAAGACATTGTTTGCGACTCACTATCACGAATTGACTGATCTTGATCAGACTCTAAAGCATTTAAAAAATATTCATGTTGGTGCTAGCGAAGAAAATGGTAAGTTAATCTTTTTACATAAGATATTGCCCGGACCAGCAGACCAATCTTATGGTATTCACGTTGCTCAACTTGCTGGCTTGCCCCACAAGGTGCTACGTGAAGCTACTACTATGCTTCATCGCTTAGAGCAGCAAGGAGCTGGCGAGTTGCAACCAGCTAGTGAGCAGCTTGACTTATTTAATGAGCCGAAGATACCTGCAATTAGTGATAATCAAAAAGATGTCTTGGATGATATTGAAAATATCTATCTAGCTGATAAGACCCCGCTTCAAGTAATGGAATTAGTTTCGCAGTGGCAACATGATCTAAAAGATGATAAGGGTGAATAGAATTAATGGCGCAAATTCATGAACTTTCAACAGAATTAACTAATCAAATTGCCGCTGGTGAGGTTATCGAAAGACCAGCTAGTGTAGTTAAGGAATTATGTGAGAACTCAATTGATGCTGGCAGTACTAGAATAAGAATTGACTTTGAAAATGCAGGATTGCAAAAGATTACTGTACAGGATAATGGCTCAGGAATCGCCAGCGACCAGATCGACTTAGCCTTTATGCGTCATGCGACTAGTAAGATTAATAGCGAGCGTGACTTATTCAATATCGGAACTTTAGGCTTTAGGGGAGAGGCTTTAGCTTCAATTGCTGCAGTTGCTCATGTAGAGATTGTGACTAGTAGTAATAACCAAGGCGGAGTTCGGGCTGTTTTTGCTGGTGGTGAGAAGAAGCTTCAAGAAGATGCCCCTTCTCCACAAGGAACTAAGATCAGCGTTGCAGATTTATTTTTTAATACTCCAGCTCGTTTAAAGTATTTACGCTCTGAAAGAACAGAAATACTAAAAATTGTTGATATAGTTGATCGGCTTGCCTTAGGACATCCAGAAATCGCCTTTACTTTAACTAATAATAATAAAATTCTTCTCAAAACTAATGGTCGCAAGAATTTGCGCCAAGATATAGCCAATATTTATAGTCGTCATCTAGCTGAAAGAATGCTTGAAATAGATGGAACAACTCCAGATTTTAAGATTTCGGGTTTGATTTCTGATCCTGATGATACACGATCTAACCGTAATTTTATTACTTTACTCTTAAATGGTCGCTACGTTCATAACTATAATTTAACTCAGGCAATTATGAGTGGATACGCCAATAAGTTAGGTCCACGCAGATACCCTATTGCAGTTATTAAGATTGAATTGGATCCAGTTTTAGTTGATGTGAATGTTCATCCTACCAAGCAAGAAGTCCGTCTTTCTAAGGAAAAAGAACTAGAGCGCCTTTTGACTCAGACAATCAGTGACGTTTTACTTGATGGACAACAAGAAAGCCTGGGTTTAAATAATTTAAATAGTCAGCCTCAAGATACTAAGATAGATCAGTTGAAGTTTAACTTAAATAAGTCTGTAGTTGACACGACCCGCCCAGTTATATTGGATTCTAAACCAGAAGCCCCTGCAGTGCCTGAAGTTAATGAAGCCGTAGGTGAATTTATTAGTCTTAATCGTCCCCGTAATGATCAGCAATATCTGATTACATCAACATGGGATAAAAATGTTGCTTTACAAATGATGCTTAAGCCCTTCCCTGAAAGTGAAGCTGATTCTACTATTACTAGTCAAGGACAAGAAATTATAGATAGTCGTTTACCAAAGTTAACCTATATTGGGCAAATGCAGAGTTACTTGCTAGCACAGAGCAATGGAAGTTTATATTTAATCGATCAACTAGCGGCTCATCGTCGCTTGGCATTTGATAATGTTTTAAAACAGCTTCAATCAGAAAAATCTAGCCAGCAAACCTTGTTGGAACCGATAGTGTTGAATTTTTCAAATGTGGATTATTTGAAGCTAAAGGATAACCTAGCTACAATCAAAAAAATTGGTATAGAATTAGAAGATTTTGGTCAAAATACTCTAATTATGAGAACTTATCCAACCTGGATTGAAAAAGATATTGAAAAAAGGATTCGCCAATTACTTGAACTATATTTAAATGCAGCTAATGATAATATTGATAAGTTAAAAATCCAAGTTGCTCAGATAATTGCTAAAAATCGTGTCTATTCTAGTTCAAAATTGAGTAATTTAGAAGCAGCATCCCTAATTGAAGATCTATCTAAAACTTCAGATCCATATCGTGATGGAGACGGTAAGATTATTATTGTTAGTTTAAGTAAGAATGATCTAAATAAGATGTTTAAAAAGAATGAATAAGGAAACAAAATGTACGAATATTTAAAAGGAATTATTACTCAAATTTCACCTGCATATATTGTGCTAGAGGCAGGTGGAGTAGGATACAAGATTTTTTCTCCTACGCCATATAGTTATGAAGAAAATGAAACGGCTCAAGTTTATGTTGAGCAAGTTGTTAGAGATACAGGTATTACGCTATATGGCTTTATTAGTCATGAAGATAAGGAGTTATTTTTAAAATTATTGTCAGTTTCAGGGATTGGTCCTAAGTCAGCCTTAGCGATTATGGCTGCAGAAGATACAGATTCATTGGCGAGTGCAATTCAGCAAGGTGAAGTTAAGTACTTAACCAAATTTCCTGGTGTAGGTAAAAAAACAGCTTCACAAATTGTCCTTGACTTAAAAGGCAAGCTAGGCGATTATGTCAAAAAGAGTCCAATTAAAGAAAGTTTGCCTGCTAGCTTGCAAGATGCCTTGTTAGCATTAGGTGCATTAGGCTATACTCAAAAAGAAATTGATAAAGTTACTCCAGAATTGGCTAAGTTACCTACTGATACAGCTGATGGATATATTAAGAAGGCACTTGCTTTATTATTAAAGAAATAAAATTTAAACTGAAAAGGGAAGTGATTTTGTGTCAGAAGAAGAACAGCGTTTAGTTGATTCTCAAAGTAGTGAAGATGAAGAAGAAGTTGAGCTTTCACTGCGGCCGCAATCTTTAGTCCAATATATTGGACAAGACAAGGTTAAAGATGAAATGAGTGTCTATATTGAAGCTGCTAAAAAGCGTGACGAAGCTTTAGACCACGTCCTACTCTATGGTCCGCCAGGATTAGGTAAGACTACTTTAGCATTTGTAATTGCTAATGAAATGGGGGTTCACTTGAAGAGTACGTCAGGTCCAGCTATTGAAAAGGCCGGAGATTTAGTGGCACTATTATCTGAACTAGATCCAGGGGATGTCTTATTTATTGATGAAATTCACCGTTTGGCTAAGCCGGTTGAAGAAGTGCTTTATTCAGCAATGGAAGATTATTATATTGATATTGTTGTTGGCCAAGGTCAGACTACTCATGCAGTCCATGTTCCCTTGCCACCCTTTACGCTAATTGGAGCAACAACTCGCGCTGGTCAATTGTCGGCACCGCTACGTGATAGGTTCGGTATTGTTGAACATATGCAATACTACAATATTATTGATTTAGAGAAGATTATTTTGCGCTCTAGTGATGTTTTTAATACTAAGATTAATTCTGAAGCAGCAATTGAACTTGCTCGGCGCTCTCGTGGAACTCCTCGTGTCGCTAATCGCTTATTGAAACGGGTACGCGACTTTGCCGAAGTAAAAGGGGAAGAAGAGATTTCTTTAGCTACTACTAAACATGCCTTATCACAATTAGAAGTTGATAATGAAGGTTTAGATCAAACCGACCGTAAGATCTTGCGTGTGATGATTGAGAATTATGATGGTGGTCCAGTAGGTATTAAAACCCTAGCTGCTAACATTGGTGAAGATCGGGACACAATTGAAGAAGTATATGAACCTTATTTATTGCAAAAGGGCTTTATTATTAGGACTCAACGTGGCCGAGCAGTTACTGACAAGGCATATTTGCAATTAGGATTAAGTCCACGTAAATCTGAGTAAAAAATTTAGCCTAAGTAAGGTATAATAGTATATTAGATATTTATAATTTAATATTATGAGGTGAATAGTTTGAATACATTTATTTTGGCTCAAACAGCAGCTGGCGGTAACAGTATGTTTATGATTGTTATTTTTATTGTGTTAATTGCATTCATGTACTTTACTATGATTCGTCCACAAAAGAAGCAACAACAAAAGCGTATGGAAATGATGAATGAATTGAAGGCTGGGGATCATGTGGTTTTGATTGACGGTCTTCACGGTAAGATTGATTCAATTAATAAAGAAGATAATACTGTTGTTGTTGATGCAAATGGTATCTTTTTAACTTTCAGCCGTATGGCCGTTCGTCAAGTCGTACCAGCTAAGGACAATGAAGGTGAAAACAAGAATAAAGAAGATCAAGCATCTCCTAAAGCAGACCTAGCAGATACTAATAAATCTAATGACGTTTCTGATGTTGCTGACAAAGATGCTAAAGAGACTTCAACTGAAGATAATAGTGAAAATTAGAAAAAAAGCGTCAACTGACGCTTTTTAATTTTATTAATAATTTTTAACAGAGTAAAATGAAAAATAGAGGAATTTTAGAGAGGAAGTTAACTATGAAAAATATTCCTGTTGTTATGATCCTTTTTGGTGGGTCTGGTGATTTGGCACACCGCAAGCTTTATCCTGCCTTGTTCAACTTATATCAAAAAGGTTTGATCAGAAGTAATTTTGCTGTGATTGGGACAGCGAGAAGACCCTGGTCACATGAATATTTCCGTCAACAAGTTAGTGATGCAGTTCATGAAACACATCGTGGGGTTAATGAAGATGATATTCAAGACTTTGTATCACACTTTTACTACCAATCTCATGATGTAACTGATGTCGATCATTATATTGCCTTAAAAAAGGTAGCCAATGACTTGGATGAAGAATATAAAGCTCAAGGCAATCGCATTTTTTACATGGCAATGGCTCCCCGTTTCTTTGGTACTATTGCAACTCATATCAATGATCAGAGTTTAACTGGAAGTGGATTTAACCGTTTAGTTATTGAAAAGCCTTTTGGACATGATCTTCAATCCGCTGCAGAATTAAATCGACAAATTCGTGAAAGTTTTGATGAAGATTCTGTTTATCGAATTGATCATTACTTAGGTAAAGAAATGGTTCAAAATATTATGCCGTTAAGAATGACTAATCCAATTATTAAGAATATTTGGAATGGTGATTATATTCAAAATGTGCAAGTAACTTTAGCCGAGAGCTTAGGAGTAGGAACTCGTGGCGGTTATTATGATGGTTCAGGAGCATTGCGCGATATGGTGCAGAATCACATTTTTCAAATTATTACACTATTAGCAATGCCGGAACCTACAGATTTGACTTCTGATGCAGTTCACAAGGCTAAGCAAGAGTTACTTGATAGCTTAATTATTCCAACCGCTGCTGATGTTAAGAAGAATTTTGCCCGTGGGCAATATTTAGCTGGTGAAGATCATCCTGGGTATTTAGAAGAAGATCAAGTTGATCCTGATTCTCATACTGAAACATTTGTTTCGGGTAAGGTTGAATTTAAGCAAGGTCCTTTAGCAAGTGTGCCAATTTACTTTAGAACAGGTAAAAATCTAAAGGAAAAAAATTCTCGAATTGATATTGTTTTGAAGCATATGAATAATTTATACGGTAATGCTCATTCAAACAATATTTCGATTGTAATTGATCCAGTGAGTGAGATTTACTTCACTATTAATGGCAAGAAGATCATGACTGATGGCTTAAGAAGAGAGAATTTAGACTACCGCTTCTCTGAACAAGAAATGGCTAAGGTACCAGATGGTTATGAAAGATTGCTTCATGATGTCTTCGTAGCTGATCGTACAAACTTCACACACTGGGCTGAACTTAAACAGTATTGGAAGTTTGTTGATGCAGTAGAAGATGCTTGGGATAAACAAAATAAGGATGGATATGCACCTGAACAATATCAACCAGGTAAATTTGGCCCTGCTAGTTCTGATAAAATTTTTGATAGTGAAACGGAACACTGGATTTACAATTAATGCCTGAATTACTGCCAAAAAACGACTTCCACCGTAAAATTATTCACTTGGATATGGATGCGTTTTATGCATCAATAGAAATGCGTGATGATCCAAGCCTTGTTAATAAGGCACTAATTATCGGTCATGATCCTCGTAAGCACAATGGTCACGGAGTGGTAGCAACTGCTAATTATATTGCCCGCCAATATGGTGTTCACTCAGCAATGCCGACAGCTAAGGCTATGCAGTTAGTTCCAGTGGATAGGGTAGCTTTTGTCAAGCCTAACTTTAACAAATATCGAGCAGTTTCTGGGCAAATCCATGAGCTGATGCATGAACTAACTGATCAGGTCGAATCTGTTGCTCTGGATGAAGCTTATCTTGATGTTACTAAGAATAAATTAGGGATTGATTCAGCAATTGAGCTCGCAAGTCACTTACAGCAGAAAATATACAGAGAAACTGGATTAACTTCTTCTTTTGGCGTATCGTATAATAAATTTTTAGCTAAAATGGCCTCAGAATATGCCAAGCCTTTTGGAAGAACGGTTATTTTAGCAGATGATGCATTAAAATTTTTAGCTGAACAAAAAATTGAGCAATTTCCTGGAATTGGTAAAAAAACTCAAAAGCAACTTCATGATTTAGGAATTTATGATGGAGCAGATTTACAAAAACTACCAGTTCGTTTTCTGATTGGAAAATTTAAGAAAATGGGTTATGCAATTGCTTTACATGCTCATGGAATTGATCTGAATCCCGTTTTATCTGATCGAAGGAGAAAATCTATCGGGATAGAGCGGACTTTTGAGAATAATATTCACAGCCAAGATCAAGCACTAACGATAATTAGAAAATTTAGCCACGAATTATCTCAAAAATTGAAAAATAAGAAAGTTAGCGCGAATGTAGTTGTCTTAAAAATTCGCAGCAATAGCTTTGAAACTATTACTAAACGCCAAAAATTAGACCAACCAACTAATCAAGCATTAGAAATTTTTTTAGCGGGCAAAGAGTTATATAGCCAGGTTCCTAACTTTTTGGAAGATGGTATTAGGCTTTTGGGCCTAACAGCAACCAACTTAGAGAGTAAAAATTATGAAGAAGTTCCCCTGGAACTTTTTACAGATAGTAATATTTTAAGTTAAAATAATAGGCATGATTTATAAGTATGAAAGAAGGATAAATTATGGCAACTTTTGATGAAATTTATGCAAAAATCAAAGAATACCCAACAATTATTTTGCATAGGCATACTAGTCCAGATCCGGATGCCTTGGGTTCACAAGCAGGACTTGCCCGTGCTTTAAAAGCTACATTTCCAGATAAGCGAATCTTATGTGCTGGAGAAGACGACGAAGGCGACTTAGCCTGGATCAACACTATGGATCAAGTAACAGC
Organism: Lactobacillus colini; assembly: GCF_017874575.1. GTDB lineage: Bacteria > Bacillota > Bacilli > Lactobacillales > Lactobacillaceae > Lactobacillus > Lactobacillus colini. The sequence continues at coordinate 50,199 of NZ_JAGGLU010000011.1, forward strand.
AGCTGATTATCAGGGCGCCTTGGTAATTACTACTGATACTGCTAATACTCCTAGAGTTTCTAATAAGATGTATGACAAAGGTGATTTCTTAATTAAGATTGACCACCACCCTGATGTTGATCCATATGCAGATATGAGCTATGTTGATCCAGATTCGCCTGCTGCTTCACAGATTATTGTAGAATTTTTGAATGCAGAGAAGATTGCGATTACTGCAGATATTGCTTATCCATTGTATGCAGGGATTGTAGGTGATACTGGAAGATTTATGTATCCAGAAACTTCTGCTAAGACATTTGAAATTGCTGCCCAACTAGCTAAGACTGGAATTAATATTACTGAGATTGCTAGAAATATTAGTGATGTGACTTTTGAACAAGCTAAGTTGCAAGCCAAGGCAATGGATGAAATGGTAGTAGACCCAAGTGGTGCAGCCTACGCCATTTTGACACAGCAAGATTTGAAAGAGCTTAGTGTTACTGACGATCAAGCATCTGTAACTGTATCAACTCCGGGAAGAATTAAGGATGTTATTGCTTGGAATGTATTTGTAGAAAAGTCTGATGGAACTTATCGTGTACATTACCGTTCCAAAGCACCTGTAATTAACCATCTAGCCGAACAACATGATGGTGGTGGCCATGCTTTAGCAAGTGGTGCTAATGCCAAAGATTTGGACGAAGTAAAACAAATTTTTGCGGAAGTTGTTGAAGTAACGAAGAAATATCGGAAAGAACATGACTCAAACAAATAATATTTTTCAAAATCCAAAGTTAAGGTCAGAATTAAGAACTGGTCTCGAAAAAATTAATTTTAAAAAGCCAACTGAAGTACAAGAAAAAGTTATTCCAGAGATTTTAAATTCCAAAAATGTAGTAGTTCAAGCTGCAACTGGTTCTGGTAAGACCCATGCTTATTTAATTCCTATCTTGAATACGATTGACGATCAAGTACCCGTAACTCAAGCAGTCGTAACTGCTCCTAGTCGTGAACTAGCTACTCAGTTATATAAGGTTGCTCGTCAATTGAGGGATAATAGCGATTTAAATATTTCTATTGAATACCTTGGTGGCGGAAATGACCGTAATCGCCAAATTGAAAAAGCCGCAAGTAAATCTCCCCAACTTATAATTGCAACTCCGGGTAGATTACATGATTTTGCTTCTAAAAAGATTATTAATTTAGAAAACGTCAAAATCTTTATTATTGATGAAGCAGATATGACACTTGACATGGGCTTTTTGCATCAAATGGATGAGGTTATTGCTAAATTAAATAAAAGCGTTACTCTAGGAGCTTTTTCTGCAACTATTCCAGTCAAGCTAGAGAATTTTTTGCGTAAGTATATGGCTAAGCCTGAATTCATCATTATTGATAATCCAGCAGTAATTGCGCCAACAATTGTTAACGACTTAATTGATGTCGGCTCTAAAGACAAAAAACAATTGTTATACAAACTTTTAACTATGGGTCAGCCATATTTAGCCTTAGTTTTTGCTAATACTAAGAAGACAGTTGACGAATTAGCTGCCTATCTTGAAAGTCAAGGCTTAAAGATTGCTAAGATTCACGGTGGTATTACCGAAAGAGAACGTAAGCGAATTATTCGCCAAGTCCGTCAAGGTCAATATCAATACGTAGTTGCCAGTGATTTAGCTGCGCGTGGCATTGATATTGAAGGTGTGAACTTAGTAATCAATTATGAAATTCCTAAAGACTTGGAATTTGTTATTCACCGCATTGGTAGAACTGGTAGAAATAATTTACCAGGTCATGCAATTACATTAATTTACGATGATGAAATGTCTGATATTGAAGACTTAGAAAAATTAGGCATTAGTTTTAACTTTAAAGAATTAAAGAATGGCGAGTTAATTGAAAGAACTCACTATCACCGCCGTGATAATCGTCGTGTACGTAGTCAAAAGCTTGATAATCGTTTAGTTGGCATGGTCAAGAAAGCTAAGAAAAAGCGCAAGCCAGGCTACAAAAAGAAAATTAAACAGGCAATTCAAAAAGACCGTCAACAAAAACGTAAGTTAGAAGAACGTCATCAAATGCGTAAAGCTAAGCGTAAGCGCAAGCGTGAACGGGATCGGGCACGTAATAGTGAATAGCTTTTAAAAATAAAAAATTTGTAGTAAAATAAGTGAAGTTTAGGATATGTTCTTGTCAACAAAACTTCAAAGAGAAGATCAGATGGTGAGAAAGGTCTAGTTTTGTTTCAAGAATGCTCCCTAAATCTTAAATAACGAAATAAATATCAAGAGGTAACAAGCACTGTTGCAATCAAGGTGGTACCGCGCATGAAGCGTCCTTGTATTAGCAATAGTGTTTTTATATTTTATTAGGAGATCAGCAATGAAAGAATTGACTAGCTCACAAGTTCGTCAAATGTTTTTAGACTTTTTTAAAGAAAAAGGTCACATGGTAATGCCAAGTGCTTCTTTGATTCCACAAGATGACCCAACTTTGCTGTGGATTAATTCTGGTGTTGCTACAATGAAGAAGTACTTTGATGGTTCAGTTGTACCTAAGAATCATCGTATTACTTCTTCTCAAAAGTCAATTAGAACTAATGATATTGAAAATGTTGGTAAAACAGCACGTCACCAAACTTTCTTTGAAATGTTGGGTAACTTTTCAGTTGGTGATTACTTTAAAAAAGAAGTTATTCCTTGGGCATGGGAATTTTTAACTAGTCCAAAATGGTTAGGTTTAGATCCAAATAAGCTATATGTAACTGTTTATCCAAAAGATACTGAAGCATATCGTTTATGGCATGAAGTTGTTGGTTTGCCTGCAGACCACATTGTTAAGTTAGAAGATAACTTCTGGGATATTGGTGAAGGTCCGTGTGGTCCAGATTCAGAAATCTTTTATGATCGTGGTCAAGAAAACAATGACGTTGCCGAAGATGATCCAGAAAACTTCCCCGGCGGTGAAAATGCACGTTATCTTGAAATTTGGAATATCGTATTTTCACAATTTAATCACTTGCCAAATGGTAAATATGTTGACCAACCACATAAGAACATTGATACCGGTATGGGATTGGAACGTGTTGTTTCAATTATTCAAGATGCACCAACTAACTTTGAAACAGACTTGTTCATGCCAATTATTCGTGAAACTGAAAAGTTAAGTGATGGTAAGTCATATGGCAAGGTTAAGGAAGATGATGTTGCCTTTAAGATTATTGCAGACCACATTCGCGCTGTAAGTTTTGCCATTGCAGATGGTGCTCTGCCATCTAATTCAGGACGTGGCTATGTTTTGCGTCGCTTAATTAGACGAGCAGACTTAAATGGTCAACGCTTAGGTATTAAAGGGGCCTTCTTATATAAGTTAGTACCTATAGTTGGCGAGATTATGAAGAGCCATTATCCAGAAGTCACTGACCAACAATCATTTATTCAAAAAGTAATCAAGAATGAAGAAGAACGCTTCCAAGTTACGCTTTCATCTGGTCTGAACTTGCTTGATAATTTAATTGCAGAAGCTAAGAACAGCAATGAAAAGACTATCTCTGGTAAGGATGCTTTTAAGTTATTCGATACTTATGGCTTCCCATACGAATTAACATTTGAAGCGGCTCAAGACGCTGGCTTAAGGGTTGACAAAGACGGCTTTGACGAAGAAATGAAAGCCCAAAAAGAACGTGCTCGTAAAGCTCGTGGTAATTTGCAATCAATGGGTTCACAAGATGAAACCTTAATGAATATTAAGGACAAGAGTGAATTTGAGTATGGCGTTTTAGAAGAAAAACATGCCAAATTAATTGATATTGTTGTAGATGATGAGCTAGTTGATAGCGCTGATGGTGAAACTGCAACTTTAATCTTTGATAAGACACCATTTTATGCTGAACGCGGTGGTCAAGTAGCAGATCATGGTGAAATTTTAAATCAAAAAGGTGAATTAGTTGCTCGCGTAACCGATGTACAACATGCGCCTAATGATCAAAACTTGCACTTTGTAGATATTGTTTTACCTCTTAATAAGGGTGAAGAATATGTTCTTAAGGTTGATCAGAAGCGTCGTCGAGGCTTGAAGCACAACCATACTGCCACTCACTTGCTCCATGCAGCTCTTCGTGAAGTTTTAGGTACTCACACTCATCAGGCAGGCTCTTTAGTTGAACCTGATTACTTAAGATTTGACTTTACTAGTTTAGAGCCAATGACTAAGAAAGAAATTGCTGCTGTTGAAAAGTTAGTCAACGAAAAAATCTGGCAAGAAATTCCAGTTAAAACTACAGTAACTGATCCAGATACCGGTTTGAAGATGGGCGCCTTAGCTTTATTTGGTGAGAAGTACGGTGACAGTGTTCGTGTTGTCCAAATTGATGACTTTTCAACTGAATTCTGTGGTGGTACTCACTGTGAAAATACTGACCAAATTGGAATGTTAAAGATTGTTTCTGAATCAGCTGTTGGTGCAGGAACCCGTAGAATTATTGCTGTAACAGGTCCTCAAGCCTATAACTATGTAACTGAACGTGATAATATCTTAAAGGCTATTCAAGAGGAAGTTAAGGCAACTAAGGTTGAAGATGTAGAATCTAAGATTGATTCAATTGAATCTGACTTACGCAATAGCCAAAAAGAAGTTGAGCAATTAAAGGCACAAATCAACCAAGCTAAGGCTGGCGACTTATTTAATGACGTCAAGCAAGTAAAAGATTTAACCGTAATTGCTAAATTAGCTGATGTAGAAGGTATGAATGACTTACGTGAACTTTCAGATAATTGGAAGAGTGCTAATAAGTCTGATGTTTTGGTTTTAGGTGCCCAAATTGGCGCTAAGGCTAACATGATTATCAGTTTAGATGATAAGGCAATTAAGTTAGGTCTTAAGGCTGGTGACTTAATTAAAATTGCTGCCCCTATCTTTGGTGGTGGCGGCGGTGGTCGTCCTAATATGGCTCAAGCAGGTGGTAAAAATCCAGCTGGATTAAAGCAAGCTATTGCAAAAGTACTACAAGAAGTAGAAGATAAACAAAATTAATTGAGTTAAGTTCATATTTCAAGTAAAATTAGGAGGATAGGAGGAATTTTTTATGAGTTCGCTAGACAAGACAATGCACTTCGACTTTAATCAAAATAAGGGTAAGAATGTATACGATACTTTGCAGGATGTATATGCTGCATTGGAAGAGAAGGGATATAACCCAATTAACCAAATTGTGGGCTACTTACTTTCCGGCGACCCAGCATATATTCCTCGTCACAATGATGCCCGTAATTTGATCTTGAAGCACGAACGTGATGAAATTATTGAAGAATTAGTAAAGAGCTATTTAGGAAAAGATAAGTAATGCGACTACTAGGTTTAGATATCGGCAGTAAGACTGTAGGAGTAGCTATAAGTGATCCTTTGGGAATTACTGCTCAGGAAGTTGAAACGATTCCAATTGATGAATCTAAATTTAACTTTGGAATGCGCCGTATTCGACGACTAGTTCGAGAATATAATGTAGATGGTTTTGTATTAGGGCTGCCTAAGAATATGGACGGCAGTGAAGGACGTTCAGTGCAGCGAAGTCGCAACTATGGTAAGCGTTTAGAGGCTAAGTTTGGCTTGCCGATCCATTATAGTGATGAGCGCTTGACTACTATTGAAGCAAATCGCATTTTAGTTGAGCAGGCGGGGATGCATGACCGCCATGATCGTAAGAAGGTCATCGATCAAATGGCTGCAGTACTAATTTTACAAAATTATTTAGAGACAATACGAAAGGATTAGATATGAGCGAAAAGTTAAACGTAGACCAAATGGATAGTCAAATTACTTTGATTGATGAAGATGGCAATGAAGAGTTATTTGATGTTCTCTTTACCTTTACATCTGATGACTATGGCAAGTCATATGTATTGCTATATCCAGATGCTGTGGGTGAAGGAGAAGATGTCGAAGTTCAAGCTTTCAGTTATGATGCAGATGAAGATGGCGAGGTAACTAGCTCTGATTTGCATGAAATTGAAGATGATGATGAATGGAATATGGTTCAAGGTGTCTTGAATACTTTTTTGTCAGATGAACGCTTGAGTGGTGAATAACCTTCAAAAAAAGACTGGCTTAGCTAGTCTTTTTTTGCATAAAGGATGAATTATGTTTTCTTTTTTCTTAATATTAGTTTTTATTTATTGCTGCTATGTAGGCTATCGACGTGGCTTAATTTATGAAGGAATGATGGCAGCTGGTTATTTAGTAAGCTTTATTATTGCCAGTTTGTTATACCGACCAATAGGGAATTTTTTAAGCATGTGGGTCCCTTACCCATCTGCTAGTGATAAGAGCACATTTGCTTTTTTTGATCAAACGACAGGCTTGACTTTAGATAAGTCTTTCTATGCTGCAGTTGGCTTTACGGCAATATTACTAGTTTGCTTTTTGATATGGCGGCTAGTTATGGTTGGCTTTGATAATATACAATATGCTGATGTAACCCCAGCGATTAATATCTGGGGTAGTGTATTGGTAGCCTTAATTGTTACAGCAATTACTTTATGTTTGTTATTGTTTATTTTAGCTACGATTCCTTCAGATCCTTTGCAAAGCGCCTTAGGACACTCTTTATTAGCGAATAGTATTTTGCGATATTCTCCAGGAATCTCAAGCTTATTTACGCATTTGTTTATAACATCAGTTTAAGAAGAGGTCCCCAGGTAAGGGACCTTTTTGTTAGGTGAAAATAATGAATTCAAAAATTATTGAAAAATTAGAATATAAAAATATTACTCAACAGCTTAGTAATTATGCAATTACTACCCCTGCAAAGAAAATGTCACTTGAGCTATTGCCAAGCAGTGACTATGATGCTGTTAAACAGGCAATAGCCCAGACAAGAGTCTTATCTAATATTCTACGTATTAAGGGACCTTTGCCATTAACGGATTTTAATGATGTTCGGCCAAGTGTTAAACGCTTAAAAGTTAAGGCTGACTTAAATGCCAAAGAATTAGGCAATATCTTGTTGATTTTAAGTTTGGCTAGGGATGTAGATAGGTTCACCAGTGATTTAAAAGAGCGTGAGATTGAAGTAGATCCAATTAGCAATTTTCTTGAAAATTTGGATATTTCAGAGGATTTATTGCACCAATTAAGTCAAGCTCTTGAATTTGATGGGACGCTTTTAGATACAGCATCTTCAGAATTAGCTAGAATACGCCATGATATGCAAGCTAATGAAATTGAAATCAAAAATCGAATGGAAGGATATATCAAGGGCAGCTCTAGTCAATATCTTTCAGAAGGTATTGTAACCATTAGGGATGGACGTTATGTAATTCCTGTTAAGCAAGAATACAAAAATAAATTTGGTGGTGTAGTGCACGATCAAAGTGCCAGTGGTCAGACGCTCTTTATTGAACCACAAGCTGTTTTAAGCTTGAATAATCGTCAACAGAATCTATTAGCGCAAGAACACCAAGAAATTAGACGAATTTTAAGACATTTATCTGAGCTAGCACGTGACTATCAGGATGAGATCTTAGCTAATGCTCAAGCTTTAGTTAAGTTAGATTTTTTGAGTGCTAAAAGCAAGTTAGCTAAGGCAATGAAGGCGACTGAGCCAATCCTAAATAAGAATCATCAGGTAAAAATGCGACAAGCAAGACATCCCTTAATTGATCCACAAAAAGTTGTTGCTAACGACATTGAACTAGGTTTAAGTTTTGATACCATGCTAATTACAGGACCTAACACAGGTGGTAAGACAATAACCTTAAAGACCTTGGGCTTGTTACAATTGATGGCCCAATCTGGCTTATTTGTAACCGCTCAAGAAGGCAGCCAATTAGGAGTATTTAATGAAATTTATGCTGATATTGGTGATGAGCAATCAATTGAACAATCACTAAGTACTTTTTCTTCTCATATGGATCAAATTATCAGTATCATGAAAAAAGTTAATAATCAAGATCTGGTATTGCTTGATGAATTAGGTGCTGGTACTGATCCAGAAGAAGGTGCAAGCTTAGCTATCTCTATTCTTGATTATTTGCGCGATACAGGCGCTAAAATAGCTATTACGACTCATTACCCAGAGTTGAAGCTTTACGGCTATAATCGTCCCAGAACTACAAATGCTTCAATGGAATTTGATATTAAGACTTTATCGCCAACTTATAAGTTGAGAATTGGAATTCCAGGTCAAAGTAATGCTTTTGCAATTGTGCGACAGCTAGGAATGAATGATTCAGTTGTAAAAAATGCCGAAAGCTTAATTAAAGACGAAGATAACGATATTAACAAAATGATTGAGCGGTTGAGCCAGCAGACTAAAGATGCCGAATCTTATCGTCAGGAAATGATTGCTAACCTTAATCGTAGTATTAGCTTAAAGAAAAAACTTCAAGATGGACTTGATTGGTATAATCAACAAGTCAAAAAGCAACTTGAACAAGCACAAAAGAAAACTGACGAGATGTTAGCTAATAAACGTAAAAAAGCAGACAAAATTATTAGTGATTTAGAGCAGCAACGTCGCGCGGGAGGTCAAGTTAAGACTAATAAGGTTATTGAAGCTAAAGGCGGATTAAATGCTCTTGAACGTGAAAACAAAAATCTTATTCATAATAAGGTGCTTCAACGTGAGAAACGTCGTCACAATGTTAAGGTAGGAGACAGTGTTAAAGTTCTTTCTTATGGTCAAATGGGAACAGTGACTAAGAAGCTGGGTGACCATGATTATGAAGTTCAAATAGGAATATTGAAGGTAAAAGTTTCTGATCGTGATATTGAAAAATCAGCTGTGCCTAAGCCTAAAAAAGAGCAAGTATCAGTTCGCTCATCACGTGGTTTGCGCTCTAATAATGTTCGCAGTGAGCTAGATTTGCGTGGTCAACGTTATGAGGAAGCCTTAACCAACTTAGACCGTTATATTGATTCAGCACTTTTGGCAGGGTTGAGCACAGTTACAATCATTCACGGTATCGGAACTGGCGCAATTAGAACAGGTGTCCAAAAATTTCTTAAGCGCAATCGACATGTAAAGGATTTCGATTTTGCACCGGCAAATGAAGGCGGAACTGGTGCAACAATTGTTCACTTTAAATAAGCATATTACTTGCAAAAAGTAAGTATGCGATTTAAACTAATAATTAAGATTAAAGAAGTTTTGAGAGGTAATTACTATGATTGATGAAATTACAGATGCAACTTTTGAAGAAGAAACTAGTGAAGGTGTCGTTTTAACTGACTTTTGGGCTGTTTGGTGTGGTCCATGTAAGATGCAAACACCAGTAGTTGAACAATTGTCAGAAGAAATGGATGATGTTAAGTTTACTTCAATGGACGTAGACAAGAACCAAGAAACAGCTAAGAATTTAGGAATTATGGCTATCCCTACTTTATTAATTAAAAAGGATGGTAAGATAGTTGACCGTTTAACCGGTTTTACTCCTAAGGAGAAATTAGCAAGTATCTTAGAACAATATACTGATTAAATATAAAAGGCTTAGCATAAGTCAGTGTCTTAATTGATGACATTGGCATAATGCTAAGCCTTTTTTAATCAAATTGTGCAGTAATTTCAACATAGTGTTCTTTAGGGTGGACAGTTGCAGAGGCTTCAGTAACGTGACCGGAATGACGTTGAAGACATTCTGCAATAATTCCACTCTCTAGTGAAAATTCATGACTATCGCTGTCTAAACGATCAGAAACTGATTGTCCACTGAGTTTAAACAGGGAGTAGTGCTTTTTATTCTTTATTAGTTCTAAAGTGCCAAACTCAGCAGTATTGAAAAAATCAGTTAAATCTTCAATAGTTGAGAGGGCATACTTACGACTAATGTGCTTTCCTGCCCAATATAAAATCTCGCTATTATCTTTTCCTAAAATTGTCGGAAAGAGAAAGTCGCGATATAGTGAATTGATAAAGTAAATATGTTCTGTTGATTCTGTCATGCTATTCATTTCCTTTTGTGTTCTTTTGTATTTTAACCTAAAATGAGTACAGTAGAAAAGAGAATTTACAAAAATCTAACTATTAAAGGAGAATAATATGGATAATCGTCCAATTGGTGTATTAGATTCAGGTTCTGGTGGGTTAACTGTTTTAAAGAAAGTAATCGAAAAAATTCCCACTGAGTCAACTGTTTTTATTGGCGATCAAGCTAATATGCCTTATGGTGATAAAAGCAGAGATGAAATTATCTCTTTAACTCGTGATAGTGTGAAGTTTCTTTTAAGTAAAGATGTTAAGTTAATTATTTTTGGCTGTAATACTGCAACAGCGGCTGCAATGTCAGTTATTCAAAAGGAAGTTCCAATGCAGATTATTGGAGTTATCCAATCTGGGGCCCTAGCAGCTGCTAGAACCACTGCAACAGCTAAAGTAGCGGTTATTGCTACCCATGCAACGGTAGAAAGTCATTCATATCTTAAAGAGATTAAATTTAGAAATAATGATATTGAAGTTAAGGAATTTAGTGAACCAGCTCTGGCTCCTTTAGCTGAAGAAGATCCTGCAGAAGATATTAAACAGCAGGTAGTAGCTGAAAGTTTGGTCCCGTTGAAAAATATAGACTATGACACTTTGGTTTTGGGATGTACTCATTATCCATTGCTTCAAAAAGAAATCACAGAAGTAGTTGGCAAGGATAAGAAGATTGTTGATCCAGCTGACCAAGTAGCACAATATACTTACAATGTATTAAAACGTGATAGACTGTTTAGTCAAGGACCGGTTAAGCATGAATATTACACTACAGGGGATGCAGCTCACTTTGAGAAGCTAGCTCGTGACTGGATGAATGATAAGACACTTAAAGTGAAGCATGTATAGGAAGTGAAATTATGGATATATTATTATTTGCGACAAATAATCAAAATAAGGCTAAAGAAGTTGAGGCAGCTTTAAAGGCAATAAATTTTCCAATTAAAGTGATTACCAATCGTGATTTAGATAATCCACCACATGTTTTAGAAACTGGTAATACTTTTTTGGCTAATGCTAAGTTAAAGGCACATCAAATGGCAGAATTTAGTAATTTACCAACATTAGCTGATGATTCAGGATTGTGCGTTGATAAATTAAATGGAGCACCAGGTGTATATTCTGCTCGTTATGGCGGCGAGGCACATAATGATGCGAGAAATAATGCTAAGTTATTAGCTGAATTAGGTGGTGTAGTTAAAGAGGAGCGTACAGCAACCTTCCATACTACAATGGTTGTTTCTTGGCCTGGAAAATTCGATGATGACTTAGTAACTGAAGGTGAAATAAGAGGAGAGATTTTAACTAGTCCTCGTGGAGATGGCACTTTTGGCTATGATCCTCTATTTTTTGTTCCGGATAAAGGAAAGACCTTTGCAGAGATGAGCGTCAAAGAAAAGAACGCTATTTCTCATCGAGGACAAGCCTTGAGAAAGCTAGTAGTAGAGCTCCCTAATTGGTGGGAAAAAATGAAATCTCAAAGTGATCAAAAGTAATATATGCAATAAAAATGAGGGATGCTACTTAGACATCCCTCTATTGCTAACTTAATTTTATTTCTGTTTTTTGTAGTTCTTTAATATAAGCAGAGAAGTATGCATTCTTAATTGCTGCTTCATAACTGGCTGAAAATATTTGAAAATGAATGCGGTAGGTTAAGCTATCGCTATTTTGTTCAATTAGGCCGATAATAGTAGGACCCTTTTTTATTTGGTGGATAAATTTATTCTTTAAACTATGGTTAGCAATATCAATTGCTTGATTAACTTTCTTGAGATCGGTATCGCTGGCTACCTGTAAGTCAATATTGAATCCAATTCCACCGCGAGTAATATTTTCAACTATTGTAATTTCTCGATTAGGTATATAAATAATTGTATTGTTGGAGTCCTTAAGCCGAGTAGTCCTAAGACCTAGTCCAATCACTGTTCCAGTATAGTTGTTAATTGATACAGTATCACCAACGTCGTATTGCCCTTCGCTTAAGATAGTCAATCCGGTCACTAAGTCACTGACAAAGCCCTGTGCTCCCATACCTAAGGCTAAGGATAAGATACCAGCACTGGCTAATAATGTGCCGACTGGCAGGCCTAGGATACTTAATAACTCATATAAATAAAAAAATAAAATCGTATATTTAAAAGAATTAAATACTAATTCTGAGATAGTTCTTTTCCTACCGTAGATTTTTTTACTATAGCGAGGATTTTTTAAGATGTAATTATCAATTATTCTTTGCCCAACTCGCCAAATAATAAAGAATACTATACTTAGGATAATTAACTGAAAGCTCTTACTAACTAAATTGTGAACAATATCATCCCAATTAATATCAATAGCTTGGGTTTTCTTTTTTTGAATATTTTTTAATAAAGTCGACGAAATATTACTCAAAAAAGCCCTCCTTTTGGATTTTAGTATTGCTATTATAACAAATTCATGGTGACTATTCATTGCCTGAAAAAATAAATAATGCTAGACTTCATATAAGAGAGTAAATAATGGAGGAAAAAACATGACTATTTCTATTGGTGCGTTAGCAAGTTTACTTGCGGCTATTGCGTTCTTAATTTTAGTATTGTTTACTATACCTCTACTCATTAGCACTAATAAGACTATGAAGAAGTTAAACTCAACTGTTGAGACGGTTAACAAGAGTGTTGACCTGATGACTCAACAGGCAAATGTCTTAATGGACGAAACCCAAGATCTTTTAGCTAAAACTAATGTTTTGCTAGGAGATGTTAATGAGAAGGTTGCGGAATTAGATCCTGTAGTCAAGGCAGCTGCTGATCTTGGTGAAAGTGTTTCAGATATTAATGATTCATCAAGACGTGTTGCTAGTCGTATCTCTGGTCTTGGTGCAACTAATGCCAGTTTTGGTGTTGTTTCATCATTGGCTAGTCGACTTTTTGCTAGACGTAAGCGTCGCAAGGGACAAGAATAATTAAGAATTGAAAAGGAGACATTATTATGAGTAAAGCCGGGAGTTTTATTTTAGGTAGTATTGTTGGTTTAGGTGCTGGCTTAATTGCTGCCTCATTATTGATTCCAGAAGAAAAGACTAAGGAAGTTAAAGAAAAGCTTCGCGACAATGATAAGTTGCAAGATTTAAAGAAGAAGTATGACAAGGGTACTGAAGCAATCAAGACGCAATTATCTTCATTTCCTAACAATATTGAAGATGATTCAGAACTCAGAGATTTTGATGATATTGTAATTGATGACACTAATAAAGATCTTGGCAGTGATGAAAAAGAAAATCAAGAAACAGTTGATGATTTAAAGAGTTCAGAAACTGCAAATAATTAAATTATTTTTTACAATACAATTAATTAGATAAATTAATTACAAAAAACGGAAGTAGTTGAGCTACCTCCGTTTTTTGTATATTAATCTTTAACTGGAATATACTTAAGTTCCTTACTAGTCTTAGTAAACGTTTCAAAGCCGTTCTTAGTAACAACGCCGCAATCTTCAATTCTAACTCCTGCAACGTTTGGAATGTAAATTCCAGGTTCAATTGAAAAGCACATGCCTTCTTCTAAGACAATATCGTTACCTTCCATAATCTGTGGGTATTCGTGAACATTCATTCCAATACCGTGTCCCAAGCGATGAATAAAGTATTCACCATAACCAGCCTTAGTAATAATATCGCGAGCTACAGCATCTAATTCGCTAGCGGTGATACCAGGCTTAGCTGCTTCAATAGCAGCTTGTTGAGCTTGACGGTCAATTTCGTAAATTTCTTTTTCTTTTTCAGTAGGTTCACCATAAGCAACAGTTCTACTTGAATCAGAGGCATAACCTTCATGCATAGTACCTAAATCAAATAAAACGAGTTCATTAGGTTGAATCGTATTCATAGTTGGACCGAGGTGCGGGTTAGCTGCATTTTTACCTGCTTGAACGATAGTTTCAAAACTAGTATGCATTACACCCTTTTGAAGCTTTAATTGGTAGTCAATTTGACCGGCAACATATCGCTCAGTTACACCATTTCTTAGAGCGTTAAAGCCAATTTGGAAGGCAAAGTCGGCTTCTTGACCAGCTTTTTTGAGTTGCTCTACTTCTTCATCAGTCTTAATTAGGCGGCTCTTAGCGATAAATGGTGAAACATTACCACTAAAATCAGAATCTGATAGGGCTTGTTGTAAATATTCAAGTCGAACAACAGAAAGATGCTCTTTTTCTACGGCAATCTTTTTAGGATCGACACGCTTCTTAATTAATTCGGCAATCTTTGCCCATGGGTTCTCATGATCAAGATAGCCATAAACGTCGCCATTCCAGGCGGAATTTTTAGCTTCTTCAACATTTAATTCTGGAGCAAAAATAAATGCAGGCTTATCCTTAAATGCAATTAAAGCAAAAATTCTTTCGTGAGGTTCCATGCTGTAACCTGTGAAATAATTAATGCTAATTGGATCAGAGATGTATGCGACATCGGTATTAGTGGTAATCAGCCACTGACTTAATTTATCTAAATTCATAAATTCACCTTTTTCTAGTATAATAGATTCTTGTCTAATTATAGGTGAGTATAACACATTTTGCTTAAGAATTAAGTATTTTATTGGCAAACGCTTGCACTAAAATTATTTTCTTGATAAGTTATAATAAGATTTAGCAAGTCATGAAGAATTAGAATCACCTAATTAGTGAATTATTATTGATAACAATTTTATAATACGAGGATGGTAATTATGCAAAAACAAGAAGTAACAATTTATGATGTAGCTCGTGAAGCTGGGGTATCAATGGCTACTGTTTCTCGAGTTGTTAATGGTAATACTAATGTTAGAAAGGAAACTCGCGATAAGGTTTCTGCAGTTATTGAACGCTTACACTATCAGCCTAATGCTGTGGCACAAGGACTTGCTTCTAAAAAAACTACTACAGTTGGTTTAATTGTTCCGGGCTTGACTAATTTACACTTTGCAGAGTTGTCTAAAGGAATCGATGACATTGCATCAATGTACAAGTATAATATTATTTTATCCAGTGTTGAGAATAACTTACTCTCTGAAGAAAAGGTTATTCAAGGACTTTTGAATAAGCAAGTTGATGGTGTGATTTATATGTCTAACAGTATGTCTAATAAGGCACGTGAGGCATTTGCTAGAACTAATACGCCAGTTGTTCTAGCTGGTACTATTGATGAGAGTAATGAATTCGGCAGTGTATCAATCGACTTTAAGACTGCTGAAAATGATGTTTTCAATCTATTTTATAAAGATGGTAAGAGAAAGCTTGCCTTGGCAGTAGGAGATGAAGGTGCATTTATTAATAAAGGTAATCGTATCGTCTATTATAAAGAATTTTTAGAAAAGAATAATCTGGGAGCAGCTAACGTTTATGACCATATTACTAGCTACGAAGATGGTTATGAATTAGCAGATAAATTATTAGCAGATAATGTTGATGCTATAATGGTAACTAGAGATTTGCCTGCTGCTGGACTGGTTAATGCCTTAACCGACAAGGGAATAAAGATTCCTGAACAATTAGAGATTGTTTCAGCAACGTCTACTAATATTGCTAAGGTAGTAAGACCACATTTAACTACAGTTCAACAACCTCTTTATGATATTGGTGCAGTTGCAATGAGAATGTTAACTAAATTAATGAATAAAGAAGAGCTTGACGAGAAGCACATTTCTTTAGGTTACACATTACAATATGGTCAAACTACACTAAACAAATAATTGTCTATTTTATCGGATCAACCAGTTTTTGATACGACCTTAGTCAAGTAGGCAGTCAAAATATGAAAAGATTACTTCTAGTCAGTTCATTAATTTGAACTGACTTTTTGTTTGTGTTTCAATTCACATTTGATTCACTGTGCTAATTGTACATATTATTCAGTAAAACTATCAAAATAGCCTATAAAAAAGAACTGCACGAATGCAGCTCTTAAAATCATTAAATCCTATTAATATTGTTCAGCTAAGTTTACATAATCAAAAAATTCTTAATCTTCAGGATCAGGGATGATCTTCTTTATAAATAGACCTTGGCTTTTTATCAATTCGCTAATGTACTCTAGTGTTTTGTTTTTAACATGATAGAACTGAACATCATATCCACCTTGGATGCACATTACAGAATGATCATTTTCAGAGTTTTTAAACAGTAGGTAAATACCGTCTATGTTTTCAAGAATATAGTTAGAGATTAATTTATCCAGTTTATCTAAATCGTAGTTTCTTAAATCTTTTTTATGATATTGGGGAAAAGGTGGCTCTGCAATTTCCCATTCTAAATATAAGTGACTATCATAGTAAAACATCAGACTATATAGCACGAAAATAATCTTTTTAGAAAATTACTTTTTGTAGTTTTTATCCAAGTAATTTTCTAGATCTGCATAATCTGGATTAGGAAAGGTAAATGGGACAAAGTCTACGATATAATATTCTTCCTCTGTGAATGCTTTGTTTAGTATGTTTTCAATAACCTTTAAATTTTTAGTTGTTTTATTCATGTATAATTTGCTTTCTTAAAATTTGGGGTCAATAAGTTTATCGAAAATACTGATCTTACTTGACTTTAGGTGGAAAATCCCATCCCTATGGATAAGTTCGATATTTAAACTACCTATAGAGATGGGATTATATTAAAATTACCAATGCTTTTTATGATTAAACAAGGTTAATTTCTTGAGTTGCCTGTATTTGAATATACATTATTATTAGAGCTTTGACTAGAACTTCGTCGGCTTGAACTAGATTCTTCAGAAGATTTTTTGGAGCTACCTAAGCTGACAAATAAACTATCAATGTTCTTAGTATTCTTAGAGATTGTCTTACCAGTGTAAAGCAGTATTTCACCATATTTATTGCTTTGACCTTGGTAGTGGTTATAGAAGAGGTCATAATTCTTATTTGAAGCAC
Source organism: Lactobacillus colini (assembly GCF_017874575.1). Taxonomy (GTDB): domain Bacteria; phylum Bacillota; class Bacilli; order Lactobacillales; family Lactobacillaceae; genus Lactobacillus; species Lactobacillus colini. The sequence continues at coordinate 67,047 of NZ_JAGGLU010000011.1, forward strand.
CAATACCAAATTCAGCACTTGCTGGTGATGCTGCCTTTAAACTGAGAGCAGTTGTGGTTTCGCCATCAAGTGTTATATCTTGATTGTTCCAACTAACAGTTCCAGGCAATGTGCCAGTTTCCTTTAAGACTGTGGAACGCTTAACTGATGCTGGCTGAGCACTGACAGCATCAATTTTAAAGATACTTGGGTCAGTCCTATATAGAGCATTGGCAATATTAGCCCACAGAGTTAAATTAGTTGTACTTGAACTCGAGTTAAGGTTATAGGTATGACCATAATAATTATCGTAACCGATCCAACTAGAAATAGTAATCCCAGGAGTAGAACCATTGAACCAGATATCACGGTAGTCATTACTAGTACCGGTCTTACCAATTAAAGTTGAATCGTCAAAATCCAAAAGACCATTTAAAGCTGAAGCTGTACCTGTCTTAACAACTTGGCGCAACATCTTCTGCATAATATAAGCAGTACCAGATGAGTAAACTCTCTGGGTCTTTTGCTTATGCTTGTAGATTACCTTGCCTGAAGGATCGGTAACTTTATCTATGTAGTAGACACTTGCGCGTTTACCATCATTGTAAAAGTTAGAAAAGGCACTCGCATTGTCAGCTACTGAAAATCCATAATCTGTCCCACCTAAGGCTATGCCTAGGCTCTTATATTCATTATTAGTTAAACTTAAGCCTAGCTTATTCATAGTAGACTTTAGATTCAATCCGCTAGAACGTAAACGGCTATAAAGGTTAACTGCAGGTAGGTTATAAGACTTAGCTAAGGCTTCTTGAGCTGAAACAAATTTATTTTGAACAGTTGAGTTGTAATCAGTTGGTATGTATTTACCGAAGTGAGTTGGAAAGTCCGCTAAAGCTGTTTGACTAGAAATAATATTGTTTTCGATAGCTGGTGCATATACCAAATATGGTTTGATAGATGAACCAGGTGAGCGGTAAGTATCAAAAGCATGGTTAGTCTGTGAATTTTCAAAATCCACGCCACCGCTAAAGGCTAATACCTTGCCGGTAGCATTATCAATTACAACAGTACCATTTTGGACATGTTCAGTAGTATTAGTCCATTTATTAGTAGAAGAGTTGTAGTCAACACTTGTATGGTCTTCACCCAGATTAGTATTTTTGACTATCTTGTTGACCTCACTGTAAAGAGATTTATTAATAGTTGTATGAATTTGGTAACCTTTTTGGTGTAGAAGTTGGTAGGCGTTATTTTGATACTGACTGTAGCGGTTAGTATCTTTTTTAACGTCAGAAACTTTTAAGTTATCTTGTCTAATGAGGTAATTGGTTAAAATATCCATCCCCTTGTTAAAGGCAAGATTGTAAAGATAACTATTTTGCTTTTTAACTTCTGGTGCAACTGTAGGTTTCAAGAAGTCTTTTTTTAAGTCATATTTTTTAGCATTTTGATATTGAGATTTAGTAATGTCCCCATTACGGTACATTCTAAATAAAACAATATCTTTACGCCTCATTGCTAAGCTTAGATCTTTTTTTACTTCGCCATTAGAATTAAATGGTGTATAAACAGATGGGCTTTGTGGCAATCCTGCTAAGAAAGCTGCTTGAGGCAGACTCAGATCCTTAATTGACTTACCAAAAATACCTTCACTGGCTGTTTTAATTCCAGTGATATTTTGACCGCTATTGTTTTTACCATAAGGTGCGGCATTTAGATAAGCAGTAATAATTTGTTCCTTAGAAAAATGATTCTCTAGCTTCCGAGCATATAGCATTTCGGTAATTTTACGCCGCCAGGTAGTTTGACTAGTCAAAAATTGCATCTTAACCAATTGTTGAGTTAAGGTCGATCCACCAGTTTGCACACCAATGCCTAATAGTTCTGATATTACTGCTCTAACAATTGATTTAGGCAAGACACCATGATGTTTATAAAAAGTTTCATCTTCAGTCGCGGTTACAGCTTTTTTTATTAAAGGAGTCAATTCACTGCTGGAAGCCTTAATTACTTTTGTATCTGGAGTAACTGTAGCAATTTTTTGATTGTCTGCATAATAAAGAGTAGCTGAGTTAGCTGAATGATTAATCTGTTGACTTAATTGCTTAACTGTCGGAATAGATTGTTGACGCACGATCCCTAAGGCATAACCACCACCGAAGCCTACTAAAATAAAAATTAGAAAGACAATTCCCACTATGAAATAGTGAAAAACGCGGTGCAAGGTTAGATAGGTGATACTACTATAAAAAGATACTTTATCTTCTTCGGACTCGTGTTCTAAGTGAGACACTTTAGGACCGGAGAATAAAAAGTTATGTATTTTTTCTTTTAATTTTTGCACAAATACAGATCCTTTTTTGATGAGTTTATTTTTTCTCTTAATTATAGCAGAAAAAAGAGCAATCTTTTGACTGCTCTTGTTACGAAATTATTAATATTTTATTTTGTTAGTTCATAAATTGCTTCTGCATAGATTGCTATTGAATCAATTAGGTCATTAACTTTCATGTATTCGTTAGGTTGGTGCATTACTAATGGAGCATCTTCAGGTTGAGCACCAAAGGCAACACCATGTTCAAATAATCTACCATAAGTACCACCACCGATAACTGTTTCGTGACCTTTTTTGCCAGTTTGTCTTTCATAAACTGACAAAAGTGTTTTAACTATTGGATCGTCACCTGGTACATAGTGAGGTTCTTCTTCACGTCCAGATACACTAGCAACTAAAATATCGCTAAACTTTTCGTTAACTTGGTCGACCATCTTTTCGGCATTAGTACCTTGTGGGAAGCGAACATTATTTAAGATATAGGCATCTTGGTCATCAAATTTGAATACGGATGGTGAACTTACCAAGTCGCCCATTAGGTCATCATGATGGAAAATACCTAAATTCTTACCTTTAAAGTCTTTATGCTCAACGTTAGCTAAGAAGTGGATAAAGTTTTTGGCTTGACCAGCGAAGTCTAAGCTATCTAAGAAGCTAGCAAGGTAAGTAGCGGCATTTCTACCAGTTTCAGGGGCAGAAGCATGTGCACCATGGCCAACTAAAGTCAATTCAGCTTGACCACTAACTAACTCAAATTTACCCTCAAGGTTATGATCTTTAAGAAAGCTTTCAAATTTGTCTTTGATTTCAGATAAGTTATCTGCTTCGATAAGGGCATGAGCAGTATGAGGAATTACGTTTGAAGCAGTACCTGAATTGAAGGCAAATAATTTTACATCACCTTCAGATAGGTCTTCTTTAAAGTCTAACTTTAAGGTTACAATTCCTTGTTCACCATTGATAATTGGAAATTCTGCATCAGGTGAAAATGCCATGTCTGGAGTTGGTTCGTGCTTTAGGTAGTAATCTATACCTACCCAGTTAGTTTCTTCATTAGTACCTAAAACAAAGTCAATCTTCTTATTAGGTTTAAAGCCGTTTTCTTTTAAGATTAGCATTGCATAGTAAGCTGCAAGAGATGGTCCTTTATCATCAGAGCTGCCACGACCGTAAATTTTGCCATCTTTGATCATCATCTTGAATGGATCGCTATCCCAGCCATCGCCACCAGGAACAACATCCATATGACCGATGATTCCAAGGCGCTTTTGACCTTCACCAAAGTTAATTCTACCGGCATAATTATCAAAATTTTCAGTATCAAAGCCATCACGTTGGGCAAATTCTAAGAATTTTGCCAAAGCTTTAGCAGCACCAGGGCCTACAGGATAGGTTTTACTTTTGTGTTCTAAGTCTTCAGAAGAATCAATTGCAATTAATTCTTCTAAATCTTTGAGAATATCTTCTTTCTTTTCTTGGGCTAATTTTTTGTAATCTAGTTTCATATTCAATTAACTCCTTTATTTTGTTTCTGATTAAATATTACAGCATTTTGATGCTTAAAAGCCAAGAAAAGATATTTAGTTCTGGGAATATTTAGGATAAATAAGAAAAAATTATTTTGTGATACAATAATTCAAGACCTTATTTTTAGCTTTATGCTAGGAATGGTAACATGTTATTTTTAAAGTAATTTGTTTATACTTGGTAGAAAGAATTTAATTTAAAATGGCAAAAGATTATCAACAATTAAATTTAATTGAAGAAGTAACACGTAATGATGGTAGTAAATACTATGAAATTTCAAATATTGATCAAAATGGTATTGCTGAATTAGCAGTAGATCGTGGTGATATTAAGCGAGTAAAAATTCTTCAATTAAATTTGCCACGTACTTCTGCTTTATTAACTTATGAAAAATATATCAATGAAAATTATGATCTGGAAACTTTAACTAATGAGGATGATTGGCGTAATCCTTCTTGGGTTGAATGGGATAAGCCTAAGGGTAAGATATTAGATGCCTATAAGATGATTTTAAAGGCCAATAGAATTGGTTAGTGTGAGGTGAATAAGCTAATGGAGAAATTAAGAATCCTACATACTAATGACCTGCATTCTCATTTTGAGCAATTTCCTAAAATCGGTCGATATTTAAGAAAAGCCCAGGCTGATACCAGTGTTGATCAGGTATTCACTTTTGATGCAGGGGATTTTATGGATCGCTCACACCCCTTATCTGATGCAACTGAGGGGCAGGCAAATATTGCTTTGATGAATGAATTACATTATGATGCAATTACTATTGGTAATAATGAAGGAATATCAAATTCTCATCAGGTATTAGAGCGCTTATTTACGCATGCAGAATTCCCTGTATTATTAGCAAACTTACACGAAGAAGATGAAAGCTTTCCAAAATGGTGTAATCCCTATGAAATCATTAAGACTAAAAAGGGTACTAGAATAGCAATGGTAGGCCTAACTGCTGCTTATCCGATGACCTATGGTCCTAATCACTGGCATGTAAAGCTAATTTCAGAAACGATGGATAAAGTCTTACCAGAATTAGAGGGAAAATATGATATCTTGATTGTAATTAGCCATATTGGGTTAACTATGGATCGTTATTTAGCTAAGCATTATCCAGAGATAAATCTAATTATTGGTGGTCACAGTCATGATTTAATTCCTAATGGTGAGAAGGTTAATAATACCTGGATTGTACAGACAGGGAAGTGGGGTCATTATATTGGTGACATTCAGATTGAACTTGATGTTGACCATCACATTACTAAGATTAGACCGCAGACGATAGCTACTTCCAGCTTACCAGCAGCTGAAGGGGATGCAGAATTTGTTGAGCGACTTTCTAGTCAAGGTACTGCTGTTTTAAGGGAAAGGACGATAGCTAAATTACCTTTAGAATTTACTCAAGATAAGCTATTAACTATTAAAGTCTCTTTAGATGCAATTAGTAGTTTTGCTGGTACTGATATTGCTGTGCTAAATAGCGGTTTGTTTTTAGACTCATTTAAGTCGGGCGTTATTACTGAGGATGACTTACAATATATCCTTCCTCACCCTATGCACGTTGTAAAGACTCGGCTAAGAGGCAGTGATGTTTGGCGAATGGTAATGGAAATGGAAAAGAATCGCCATTTTTTGAAGAAGTTTCCACTTAAAGGGATGAGCTTTAGGGGAAAAATATTTGGCAATATTATTTACAAGGGAATTAGTGTAGATGAGGAAACACGTACTGTTTATATTAATGGACAAGAGATTGATCCTTATCGAGAATACGAATTAGCCTTGCTTGATCACTACGTATTAATTCCGTTTTTTCCAACAATTTCAATTATGGGAGAAAATAAATTTTTATTTCCAGATTATTTGCGTACAGTAGTAGGAGACTATTTATCAAAAAAGTATCCATTAGACTAGTTAGATTGATGATAAGATGGCTAAACAAATAGAAAACCAGAATAAGAAAATTAATAGCGAAAATGATAAAAAAATATACCACTCTTTGGCAAAAGTGTTTCGTAAAGATAATATTGTAGTAATTGATAACCGTCAGTATGAAATTTTAGATAATGTAAAGGAAGCATTAGATATTGAAACCTTACGGGAAAAATACGATCCTTTTTTAAACCAGTATGACTATCTTGTAGGAGATGTGTCTAGTGAACACCTAAGATTAAAGGGATTTTATGAAGTTACCGACCGAACTGCAATTGATAAAAAGGCTAATGCAATTGTGGATTATTTAGAAGAATATTGTAATCCTGGTAGTCCTTACTTTGTGTTACATTTATTAGGTCAAAATGAAATCAAAAAAATTGTATTAGGAAGGCAAAATCGTAAAAGATCAGATAATTTTGCGTATAGAAGGAAAAAACACAAACGCAATTACTTTAAAGAGCGGAAAGTCCATCGTTCCCGTATAAAAAGAAACACATTTGCTGTAAAAAAGAAGAAGCCAGGACAGCGAAAACAGAGATTTGTGATAAAGAAGAGAAAGGGTTAATTGTGAAGAATAATAAATACGAAGGCTATTTAATTGATTTAGATGGGACAGTTTATCGTGGTCCTAAAACTATTCAAACGGGTGTAAACTTCGTTCATCGCTTGCAAGAAAAAGATATAGAATATTTATTTTTGACTAATAATACAACTAGAACACGAGAAATGGTCGTCGATAAATTAAAGCGTCATGGGATTGATACTGATGTTGATCATATATATACGCCCGTTTTAGCGACTATTTCATATTTATTAGAAGAGAATCCCGATTTGGATAAAATACCAGTATATATAATTGGTCAAGTGGGATTAAAGGAAGGGATGTTATCAGATGAGCATTTTTATCTTGATGAGACACATCCTAAATACGTTATTGTAGGGATGGATACTGATTTAACGTACCATAAAATTAGGATAGCGTGCCGTGCAATTAGGAATGGAGCTACCTTTATTGGGACTAATCAAGATATGAATCTGCCCTCAGGTGATGAACTGCTTCCTGGCAATGGCTCTCAATGTGCGATGATTACCGCAGCAACTGGTGTAAAGCCTATCTTTATTGGCAAGCCATCATCTATCATTATTAATTATGCTCTAGAATTAATGAAGTTGGATAAAAGTAGGGCATTAATTGTTGGTGATAATTATGATACGGATATTATGGCTGGAATTAACTGTCATATGGATACTTTATTGACACTAACAGGGGTAAGTACAGTTGCACAGATTGAAAACAAACAGACTAAGCCAACTTATACAGTGGAGAATTTAGATAAATGGCTAGTTTAAGAAAAAAATCAATTATTGTAATTATTTATAATTTTTTATTTGCGATTGCAACATCTGTGATCGGAGCAATTATATTGAGCTGGCCTTTATTAGCTGCTTCAATTAATCTGGAACATACGGCTGCAATAGTTAAGTTACCCATAGAAGTAATTATAAAAAATTATAATCAACTAATGTTTTATTTACTTTGGCCTTTTAAGAAGACCCTAAAAATGACTAACTTTCCTACGTCAAGCCAGGCAGCGCAGCATTTTTATGAGTGTAAGTTGTTATTTGGCTTGGCATTGATTGCATTTATAGTAGGTGTAATTATTTTAGTGTTTTTATCTCGTCGTAAAAAGCTGTCTTATCTGCGTCTAACATCAGTTGAGATAATAGTCTTTATGCTTATTCCATTAACTTTGTTGCCTTTGGCATTAATTAATTTTGATCAATTTTTTATTGAATTTCATCATTTGCTTTTTAACAATAATAATTGGTTATTCGATCCTAGCACTGATCCAATTATCAATGTTTTGACTGAAAACTTTTTTGCAAGTTGTTTTGCGTCAGGGATAATTATTTATGAGTTGTATTTTGGAATTTTATTTTATAAATGTAAAAAGGAGCTTTAAAGCTCCTTTTTTTGTACGATTTTTTTGCGTAGCCAGATGATAAATATTGGGACAACAGATATTAAAATAATTCCCAATACGATAAATGAAAAGTGGTTTTGAACGAGAGGTATATTTCCAAAAAAATATCCAACTAAGGCGAATAAAGTTACCCATAAAAAGCCACCAATAAAGTTGTAAATAATAAACGTACGATAATGCATTTTACTTGCGCCAGAAACAAAAGGTACAAATGTTCTGATAAATGGAATGAATCTTCCAATAACAATTGTCTTACCGCCATGAGTTGCAAAGAAATTTTCGGCGGCCTTACGCTTATCTTTATTAATCAGTTTATTAAACCATGGATATTTAGCTCCGTTATGTTCTGACCAATTCCCAATTTCATAATTAACGGTATCGCCGATAACTGCAGCAAAAATAAAGATTAAATAGCATGTCCAAAAATTGAGGCCATATTTGGGGATAGCAGCCATTGCGCATGCAGCAAAAATTAAAGAATCACCGGGTAAAAATGGAAAAATTACTAACCCTGTTTCAATAAAAACAATCAGAAATAAAATAAGATAAGTCCAATTGCCAAATGTATTAACAATTGTTACTAAGTGCTTATCAATATGCAAAATAAAGTCTATTAAATTCAATTAATTTTCCTTTCTTTAGATACTTGTGGAATGAAGTGTCATTTTTTTATCAGGGAAAAGATCATTCATAATATTAGTAACTGCAATTTGGGCTTCACCAAATCCTAGTGCTATCATTGGTACACGCCCTGGATAATTAACAGTATCACCAATAGCATAAATTCCGTCGATATTGGTTTGCATTGTTCGACTAACTTTTAATAGACCTTCTTCAAGTTCTAGCCCCCATCTGCGAAGTTGAAGGTTATCTGACCGAAAGCCATAGGCAACTAGTGCTTCGTCGAATTTTTTTTCAATAATAGAGTCTGTCCCGACAGCTTTCAGAGTTAATACGATCTTATTATCAACTAAGTTCACATCTTTGGGGAGATAAGGTGTAAAAAATTCAACATTATCTAAATTTTTGAGTTGTTGTACACTGCTTTCTAATCCTCTAAATTGATTGCGACGGTGAACAATACTAATGTGTGATTGTGGGGCAAGTTGTAAGGACCAATCGAGCGCTGAGTCACCACCACCAAAGATTGCAATATCTTTATTAGTAAAATCTTCAGGGGTTGTCATAAAATAATGAAAATGTTTTTGTAGATTTTCGTTTAATTGAATTGGAAACTTTTTAGGGCGAAATGCTCCTAAGCCCGCTGCAATAATGATGCTTTTAACTGTATATGTATCATCAATAGAAAAAGTGCTATTTTCTTTTCTTTCAATAATTTTGACTTTATGATTAGTAATGAAGGTAGTTTTTGCGGCTTGCAGGCTAAGATTATTGATTAGATTTATTCCAGTTATTGATTTATAACCGGCAATATCCTGAATATTTTTTTGTGGATAAAGCCATTGAACTTGTCCGCCAACTTTTGACAATGCTTCAAACGTGATAGTTTTTAAGCCATGTAAGTTGGCAAAAGCACTGGCAAATAAGCCAGTAGGACCTGCACCAATGATTGCAAGATCATAATTATTCATTAAATCACTCCTTAATTTTACTCGTATTTATTATTACATAATTTCAATTTCTTTTTTATTCAAAGATATTATTTTAAGAAAAAGGTGACAAAATGAAATTAAAAATTGGAGATATTGTTGAGGGAACAATCAATGGTATCCAGCAATATGGAATTTTTGTAAAGTTAAACTCACAGCAAGAAGGATTAATACATATTTCTGAAGTTCGTAGTGGATATATTAAAGATATTGGACGTGAGTTTAAAGTAGGAACAACTATAAAAGTAATGATTTTAGATATTGATCCCTATAATGGGGAAATTAGTCTATCTCGCCGTGCAGTAATGCCTTTTGAAAATGAAAACAAGAAGAGATATATCCATTTTTGGACTTCGAAAAGGGCTAACATGGATTTCAAAACTTGCCAAGACGCATTAGATAAACAGATAAATGATTTTTTTACTAAAAAGTAGTTGGCAAAGGAGTACTTTTGCGATAATATATTTGATGTTGTCGTGAGAAAAGTAAATTAAAACTTCTAAAAAAGATGTTGACAATATAAATGGCAGTATGTATAATAAAAAACTGTCGTTGAGAAAAGAACACACGACACAACAATTTATCAAAAAAACATCTTGACAAAGATGATTAGATATGATAAATTAAATAAGTCGTTTATCGACTTTCGTACCTTGAAAACTGAACAAAGTTTCGCAAAGTGTGCGGGGTGAGTAACCCCAAACGA
>NZ_JAGGLU010000012.1 GCF_017874575.1 Lactobacillus colini
ACTTCGTCTTATGAGTTCATTTCTTGCTGACAATGAAATTCCCAATGCTTCATTATCTGTCAAATTCATTTGTCTTCATTCCCTTGTGCCATCTTCGCTAATGCTCTAAGCTCCTCTAGGCTTAAATCTTTCATCTTAGCGACAGTTGCATTTGTTGCGTTATCAACTTGTAAATTCTGTTTTTCTGCTAGTTCTGCTTCTATTCGGTATTTTTTGGCTTGTGCTCGTGTAAGCTCGTTGCGTGCATTCTTATCTTCTAAGCGGTCTGCGCGCTCTAAATACCACACTGCGGTCGAAACGTCCTTACGATTTATTATTTGATCTGCTATGAGCATTTTTGATCGTGCTTTTAACATACCCTGCCAGCCTTTTCTTTTTCGACGCATATCAGGGTTTTTACGCTCGTAATCTCTCCATGTTGTTGTACCAATATCAAGCAATTCACAAGCGTCTTTAAGCGTTAAGCCGGCAATCATATAATTCTTCATTCCCTTAATTACTTCTGGCGTGATTTTCGTCGGTTTACCAGCTTTTTTATTTGCCAAGCCTAACACCACCTTTCTTAGTCAAAAAAGCTTTAAAGGGTCAAATATTAGCAAATAAAAACACACCACGTATAAGTAGTGTGTTAAATCTATAAATTGTTCAATTTGTCATCAATAATATTTTTTAATTCTATTAATTCATCTCTATCAGCATATTCTTTAATATACTTTTTAGCGCTGGATCTATATTGATAAATTTTTTGTTTATCTTTGTTTGCTTGTTTCCATTTAGCATTAGCTCGCTTGCGGGCTTCTGTTAGTTTAGTCATTACGTAACCCCCCAATTAAATATAGTGTGGTTATCAGGGCTACTATTCCATTTAAAAGTTCATTAGCCAAAAAGAAACTAATCCACATAAGTGCAATTAAAGAAATTGAAATTATTTTTTTCATAATTAACCGAAATACATGATAAAATATGTACAGCAATAAGAGGTTATTGCTAACCTCTTATAAAGAATCAACGCTTGCGATTTTTTCGCTTTTTGCGTTTCTTCTTGTGGCTGTTTTGTTTTTTACTGAACCATGTCTGTTTTACCAGTACCACAGTAGACACGGTGTAAAAAATCAATTCAGCCACTTTTTCTATACTGTCGATTGGGTCATGCATCCCATTTTCCTCCTTTCACTTATTATAATACACCTTTAAAGGTACAAAATCAAGTGAATTGTTAGAGGTTTCAATTATTATTTTTAGTTATTTTATTTTTACAGCTGTTTGCTACGGCGTCAACGGCTCCATCGTTATCTCTCGGATTATTTTCATACGGCTTCACATCTTCAATGTTCATTTCTTTAACTTTCATGCTTTTGATATTCTCCCAAACATATAAAAAAACCAGTTTTTCAACTGGCAATAACTATTTTTTACATCTTATAATTATACTTCTTGCATACTACGTAAAGCATCGGTTACAACTTTAGAAACATTAATTTTATTTTTTTTAGCCCAATCATTTAAATTTTCTGGAATAGATACATTTCTTCTGACAGTTTTTTGATGCTGATTTAACCATTTACTCATATTTACAGGCACCCACATAATAAAATCATTTTTTTCAAGCTTCCACTTTCTAGGATCTTGTACTTCAGGATACTCAGTATCAGCAATCATGGTAGCAATTGCATCTTCCGCATGAACCATAGCTTCCTGCAAAGTTTCACCATCAGTTACCATACCCTTGATATTTGGAGAAACTACACTGAAATAATGACCTGATTCATCATTGCACTCTGTAACAACAACTGGGTATATAAGATTTTTGACTTTATTCATTTGATGTTTTAAAAGAATGTGCCAAACAAACGAGCTACAAAGTTCGTTTGTTTATAAATGATTCATTTTCTTTATAAGATAAGCTTGCCACGCCTATCAAATTTTAGCTGAGCTTCTTGAATGATTTTTTGTTCTGTACGTTTTCGTAATTCTTTACCATGCATTGGAACTTCCGTCATTCTTCCATCTGGATGAATAAATTTTCGATGTCCGCCAGATTTAGGAACTTCTTTAAAGCCAGCTTTTAAAAGATAGTGAATCATTTTTTCGGGCTTAATCGGCATATCCTTTTTTCTCCTTTCTTTATTCCATATATATTATACACATAATAATACACAATGTAAATAAGAAAGAAGTAAAATTTAAAATTAGAAGCTATAAGCATAATGTAGGACTTTTATATACTCTAGCTGATAACTTTCAAAAGCAATTCATGCTTCCTTTTACCTGTAGCCGTAAACGAATGCTTAACGCCCATATCTGCAACTATCTCTGTATTAGGCAATTGAGTATATTCACTGATATAAATTTCACTATTGGGTAATGAGCTATACCATTTATGAAATCTTTCATGATTAAATCCACCGTATTGGTTGCCAGTTCCTATGTATGGTGGATCCAAGTAAATTATATCATCTGTGCTAAGCTTTAGACTGCGATAATCGCAGGACTTAAAGCTAAGCCTTTCTAGTTGTTCTAGAGCTTGAAACTGTTCTAAACGTTGCAATCTCCTGCTATATCGCAAGCCTTTAGCCAATATCTCTTTCTTAACTTTGTGATATTTTTGATAAGTTTCAGTTATCGTTGATGACTTACATCTGTCATACAAAAAATCATACTCCGTTCCCGTATTACCATACATTAGTGCTTGTGATATAAGTATCTTAAATTCATTATTTTTCCCAAAAATGAAACTACAACGATCATTAGAAAAAGACCAGCACGTTAACACAATTTCTCGCTCTATGCTAATCTTTTCTTGCTTTTTATATCTAAAAAACGTCTCACGGTTTGGAACTGCGAAACGTTTTAAATCAATTTTAGGATTATTAGTAATCAGGGCTTTTAAAAGATTAACAATACTTGTGTTAATGTCATTATAAATGACTTCATCCCATTTACCTGCGCTAATAGCATGCAAAGAGATTGAACCACCGCCGCCAAAAACATCTATTAGTCTTTTACCCTCTGGCAATATATCAATGATTTGATCCGCTTTTTGGTTTTTATTGCCAACGTAAGGCAGCCCTCTCATCCACCTATCTTTAAGCTTGATAAAATTCACCAACTTTCTAAACTCATTTAGATTAAGTTACTGGGGTATATAAAATACTAACCTCCACTTGAGCCAAAACTTTTTCGTGTAACTCTAATTCCTTGGCGCTTGAAGGCTCGCTTTAAAGCTTTATAATTTTTATCTACATTTTTTGCAGTACGATCCAAGCTATTTTTATTTAACATCATAGTTTGACGTCCATAAGTACGGTTAATCATACGTTGTATACGCTTATCACCAGCGCCACTCCCTTGAAGTCTTCTAGGGACTGACTTATGATTACTTCGATAATTATCTATTTTGCTAAGACTAAACATATTCATTTGTCTAGAACCAACCATTTTGACTTACCTCCTTACTTTTCAAAGTATCTTTTAACTTGTTCAAACGTAATAAATTCCTCATTGGCTGGAATATTAGCTTTTCTATAAAATTCTTCTTTGGCTTCATTGCTTGGAAAAACAACTTTAGTGTAAAAATTTATGATTGTTGAGTCATTTTCATTGCGCCTAAACGAATTTTTAGCAGCAGCAAACTCAGCTAAACCAGCTAAACGATCTTTTTCATCTTCAACTTCTTCATCATACTTAGTGTTTTTCTTATCTTGGGGGTCATCGTTAAGATTACCATTAAAATCAATTTCGCCATCATACATAAAGTCAATATCAGATTTAGTGAAGCCCATATCTTCAAAGCTAACATCTTGTGCAAGATTAGCCAGCTCGTTTAAGTCCCAATCACCTTGCATGCTTGGATTATTGAGTTGTACATTAAGCTTCTTTTCTGTCTTTTCGTCTACGTCAATAATTGCCACTGGAACATCGTAATCTTTTTTACGATAAATTTTATCAGCAGCGGTTAAACGTTGATGTCCACCAACTAGTACTCCTGTACGCTTATTCCATACCAGCGGTTCAATCAAACCATTTTCGCGGATAGCTTTAACTAATTTCTTTTGATTACTTTCGTCAATTACTCTAGGATTATAATCAGCGAATTTAATTTCACTACGTTTTACAGTTCCATACTTGAACTGTTGCAACGGTTTAGACATCTTTTAATTTCCACTCCTTCCAGTACTTGCTTTTTTAACTCTAGACCTAACTTGATTTATTTCTGATCTACTCAAATAGCGGATTGAAGGCATTTTAGCTTTTTTAAGTAATCTACGCTTACCGTATATAACCAGTCCGCCTCTACGGTTAATTCTAGCCCTAAATCTATTAATTCTTGGAACTTCTGCCGCATTTTCACGCAATCGTTCATTCTTTATATCACGACGATAATTACCATCTTCTCGCCATCGGCGTTCTTCCTCTGCTACATGTTTCTCATACTTAGCTTCCCATTCACGAACACTTCTTTTATGAATTCTAGCCCAGGTAGTTGTTTCTGGTTGTTTAACGCCTGGCGGTGTTTCTATCCAACTAGCCATTATTTTTCACCACTTTTCTTATTCATTTCATACTGTAAGACACCAGCTTGCGCTTCAGGAAAAAATTTTAAAATTCTTTGATAATCCTTAGGATATATATCTTTAATTGCTGCTAGTTCTTTACCAGCTAAACTATGAAAGCTAAAACCAAGCTTTCTATTAAACTCTGGATATAGTAATCTATGATACTTGATATATTCTTTAATCTCTTTATCGTGCCAGTACATAACTGGATAAAACCGCCGTCTTTTAACGTCAACTGAACCAGAATGTTTTAACATTGATAATCTAACAATAGAGTCGGCAATTTTCTCACCGCCAGCAATCCATTCAACTCCTGTTTGTTTACGAACATAAGCATAAATATCATTAATTTTTACTAGGGGTACTGTAAAATCTGGATCTCTAAAAGAGCCATAACGATAAAAATTAGAGTTTTCAAAGTGAGGTACTCTCAGAATTTCAATACCATAGTATTTTTCGTACTTTTTCAGCGTGTTTTCTTGAAACTCTAAGCCAGGTACCAGATACATGAAAAACGCTCCTACATGCTTAAAATATCTCATACATAAATCAAGTGTTACTATGCTATCTTTACCCATAGAAAAAGAGACAATCACACTATCTGTAATTTGACTTTGTGTTTTAATTGCATCTAGTAAGCTCATGCTTCTTTTCTCTCTTTCTTCATGAAAAATAAAAAAGCACTGTATGCTTACAGTACTTTATAAATATATGGTTATACCATCATCTAATTCTAAACTTTCTAAAAGTCGTTGCTTTTCGGCGTTTCTTTGAATGATATACAAGGGGTTCTACTTTATTTTGCCACCATTTTTCAAATTTTGGATTATCATGATCTACTTTAATAAATGGTGCAGGCTTAATTAATTCATCAGTTACATTAAAAAGCCTCAACTGTCCCTTTACCTTAATTGGTTCAATGAGATAACTTCCGCCTTTTTCAAACGGTGCTAAATGCCAATAGTAGCATTCATTAAATCCGTTCCAATTTATATCAGTTAAATTTGCTACGGCAATTGCATACCCAGGTAAGCCACCATCAACCTTTTTAGTGGTTGAACATAATAAAACGGGACCACGATACTTAGTTTGCCATGTACGATATTCAATGGTTTTTCTACCTTCGATAATATCACGAATATAGTCCCCTCTAATAGATAATGCTTTCATAACTATACCTCTAATAAACTCTAAGTCTTTTTAGTTATTTTTCTAGGGTCTTTTTTTCCTGTGATAGCTTCCATCGCTTGCGTGGTAACTACCCACTGTTTTCCAAATTTTCTAATTGAACCTTCTGGGAACTTTTCAGGATTAGCCATATAAATACGTCTTACATAATTTTCAGCATGACCCCAAATTTTTGAGGCTTGTTTTGCGTCCATAATATCCGGACTATTAAGATTTATCATTATAACGCACTCCCTATAGCTTTAATTAATGTCCCTAACACAATTGCCAGTACAGTAAGTGCAAAATAACGATTCATTTTTTCTTTGTGTGTCATGGTATAATTAGATATGTCAAAGAGGGAAGCCTGTTGACTTCTCTCTTTAAAGCTTACTTATGTTTGATGATTTCTTGGAGTATCTTACCAACTTGCTTAACCAACTCAGTTGCTGGGTAACTCCAAGTTCCGATCATTGCATACTTTGCAATCTTTTCGGATACTTCATCATGAGTAAGCTTTTTCTTTTTACTTCTCTTTGACATACCTTTTACCTCCTTCCTTCAGATTACATATATATTATAGTACGATATCGTTTATATGTAAAGAGAATAAGAAGAAAAATTTTAAATTTATAGACTATTTTTTAGACACGCCTAGAGCTATATCACTACTTCTCGTGTTTTTTCTTTTTCATTTCTTTATTCAGCTTATGAATAAGCCAAGCTTCATAGTTGCAGCTTACTAAGCCAATATCATCTAATCGCTTCATTCGCCGTATCCTAGCCAATCAAGAATAGCCACTACAATAACTGCCAATAGCCATATAGCTATATAAATAAATACAGGTAGTAAAACTAACCACCACGACCAGGCAATAATATTCAATATCTTCAGAATGATGAAAATAATCGCTAAAGCTATTAATAAAAGCCGCATAATTTATGCCCTCATTTCTTTAAAATTTCACAAACTCAAAATGTTGATTTACCAACCTTAAATGAACTTTACTCACCGTGGCCAAACAACATTTTTTCACAAATAAAAAGCTAGCTGTTAAGCTAGCTAGTATATTTATAAATAAAGGAACGCGGCGGAATTGAACCGCCAAAGCCAATTGCGTTCCTGCCTCCTGTCAAAAAGACGTAATTAGTTAACCCAAAACGAGTCAAAAAAAGAACTTGCTTCAAATAATGAAAGAAATGGTAGCCTTATGGCTACCTAAAGCGGCTCTCAGACTTGCACCGAGAATGTGGCTTCTTGCCGCTTAATATGATGGATAGATTTATCAAGTAAAAAATATTTATAGAAGTTTTTAAATGAAAATTGTTCGCCCGCATTGCAGGCAATGCACGCACCGGGTTATGCTCCCAGCCTATCACAGCTTCAACGGCGGTGATGTGCTAACTAATTACACTATACGTGCAAAACTGGGAAGCCGCTTCTGCACAGCAACGCTTTTACAGTTAGGGAGCCGACTTGCGTTAGGCTTTCGTTCGTTGACCATCTCTCTGAGAATGGGCGCGTCCGCAGCAACCACTAACTAACCAGACAATCGGTGCCGAAGAGATTCGAACTCTTTATGTTGGTCGAATTAACAAGGTAAACAAGAGCTTTGCCCCTTCAACCACTTGGGTACGACACCATAAAAGCCAGCAATATATATAATGACCCATTAATTTAACCTACCGCTGGCTCGCTCTCCTGAAATATACAGCCGAGGTAGTTGAATGTTTCCGCATTCTAGACCGTCCATTTCAGGGTCATCGCTTTTACTTTTTAACGCCTAGCACAACTCACATACTAGGCTAAAACTTGCCGAGGAGTCCAACCTCGGTTGCGCGAGTACCTAATGCACAAGCAAGCGTGCCAAGTTAAGTTGTAAAAAAAGACTAAATTTATTATTTTCTTCGTGCGTGTTTTTTTGCCTGCTTTCTGGGTAAAGTAGGCAATTGCCACAGCTGGAATCGAACCAACCTATGGAGCTCCTGCCTTAAAGGTTCGCTCGTGGCAACTCGGAGTAAAAAATGAAAATAAAAATATAAGATGTGCATTCCTTAGTGAATCTGTGAAGCTTTATCTTTAAAACCTCACGATACCAATTTACACCCTTTTTACTTTAAAAGCTTACCAACTAATTACCACATATTTACTCAAAAGTTGCGTTTTTCTGCTTTCCTCAACCACATTCACAATGATAGGCATAATAAATAAATGCGACAACATTTATTTTTTTGCTTTTGCCCCTTGACTTTTATTAGTCTTTATAAACATGCAAGTCTATAATCTTGGAGCAATGTAATTTTCTCTGCCAGTACTCAAAAAGGTCAGCGAAGGCAATCTCTGCAGCATGTAGCCGTTTATAATATACATTTTGTTCGTATCGTGATCGGCTTATTCTTTCGCGGTAGCCTTTTTCTGTGAAGTACCTATCTACTAAAACAGTCCTATAAGGTTCTGGTATTCCTTGCACGGTTTTTACAATAGCATCAATTTCTATGCTTACATCAATTCCATTTATTACTTTATCTTCATTGTGATTACCCGTGTTAGTATGACTACCACCAGCTTGGTCAAGCGTGGGACTCGACAAATTAACTAGCTTTACACCTGCCATAAATTGCAATCTTTTTAAATCCTTTTTCAGCAATTTACGCACATTTTTGCAAGTTTCTTTTTCGTCAATTTCTCTCAGTAGTTCCACGCTTATCCCTCGCTTACAATTTTTTATCTACTCTTGTCTTTATCTGCATGTAGTACTCATAATTCAAGTGACTCATGACTTTTTTCATCGGATCATCATATAAGCAAATAATTTCTGTAACGAGGTTTGGGTTCCACTTGGCAAGACCAGCTAATTGGCTGTAGCCGCCCTTTTCAAGTTCTAAAATTAATTCTTTTTGCAAATCTTCCTTAATCATACCAGCTAACCCTCACTCTAACCTCAGGATTAGCCCCGTACTCTTTTTTTAATGAACATGCGGTGACTTGACTATCATCTTTATAAATTCCTTCTATTAGCATTAATTTGTGCTTCTTTTTGGGGTTCATTCCGTCAAGTATGGACTTAATGATATTATCACTATCAGGCTTTTTAGTTGGTAGCTCCTGACCACTCATACAAGCTTCTTTACGCTTTTTTGGGTAACTTTTAGGTATTTCATACACAGCCACTATATCTACGCTTACAGCACATTCTAAGGGGCGCGTATTCTCATATACCTTGCTGTACTCTTCCTTCGCGTTGTATCTTACTAAGTCCTCATACATATGACTCTTTTTAGGTGTATAAAAGTGCCCATTACGTCCTGACCTTGGTCTTTCTTTACCTTGTGGCTTCCCAGGTACTATAAATGTAAAAGATTTAAGTTCTGCCATTAACTTCCTTCCTTTTATGCTATACTTAGTTGTTGTTTTACCGAGCTAAGCTGTTGCTTGGCTCTTTTTATTTGCTAAAATTTGTGCTTCGCTTACTAAATCATCAACGCTACTCTCAAATAGAGTGGCGTATTTTTCTAGAGTTCTAAAAGTAAGCCCTTGACCATTTTGATGTCTATATACTGTGGTGATTTTGCGTTGCAGATAATCCGCCACACATGTGATAGATAAATTGCGCTCGTTAATTTTTTGTCTAAGTACTTGCCCAATTTCAGTGTATAGGTTAAGCTCTTTCAGCATTTTGTCGCTAAGCTTGTTATCAGCCCTTTTAACCCTCTTTACTTTAGGAATGATACTTTTTATGTCTTTTAATTCAAAACGCTTTATAAACCAAATTCCTACGTCCTCCAAGTCTGTAACTTTTAATGTCTTACCTGCTTGAAGGCGTCGACTAACTGCTTGCGTATCCAAGTCGCAGTAGAGCTTTAAGCCCTGACTTGTGATAAGCATTGATTTACGCTCTGTTGGATATTTTAACTTCATTTTTGCCCCCATCATTACTTGTGCTTTGCTTATTATTAAAGGTCTAACCAACTCATGTAGTAGCTAAATAAAGCTACATCTTCTTTGCTCGGATTGACATAACCCCTTTGCCATAATACCTCCTATTTTTGACTCAATTTTCTTCCGCACATAGGACAATAATTAATCGTTTGGTCTGTCGCTATGTTTAGCTTTCGATTGTTGCGGATGTGGATTGCCTTATCGTTGCCAACATATACAAATGTAAATTCATCTCGCCCTCTAGCAACTAAGGTAGCACGATTGTTTGAACCAAAATCACAATAATCACAACCTTGTAAGTAAGGTACAGACACACCAAAAAAGTTAGCTAGTTTTTGCCAGGTTTCAAGTTTTGGCTCACGTTTGCCGTTTTCGTAACGTGAAATTGTCATAGGCGTAACTTTTAAATTGTTTGCTACATCATTAAGCGTATAACCTTTTTGCTTTCTTAATTCTTTTATTCTGTTAGCCATCTTTTACCGTCTCCTAATCTCTATCTTTATAGCCATAGATAAGTGCGGTAGTAATAAACATTTCTCTAAAATCATGCAAAATCGGGTCACTTATCCAATCTTTATATTCTTGACTCATAGGCATATAATCGGAGTTTGCACCGAATTCCCATTCTTCTTTTAATTTTTTCTCAGGAGCATGAGTATTCAGCATCATCATGACCATTCCTTTAAAAGATAGTGCTGGATTTACCATTGCTTCTTCTGTAATCCAATCCAGTCTATCTCTTACATAACTTGGAATAGATAATCTTAGCATCGGGGGCTCAATTTTTTTAGTTTCTTTGTTGTAATACCAATTGAAAACTGCGTCATATACGTCCTTAAATTCTTGTGTGTTGTTCATTTTTTGTTTTCTTCTCCGTTAAATCTTAAATTTCTTTGTCCATTCGCTTACTACTTCATCCACCTGATTAGTAATTTCAGGTGGGACATTATCCTCACCCAGAAACTCCGTAGGTTGTCCATAGATTCGACCATTACACCCAATGTAAAGCGTAAGTATGGTTATAATGCTTGTTTCACCAAAGTAAAAAATCACGATTGATTTACTTGCTTCAGTCCTTTCAAAATAAGCGTCAATTTTGTGATCGACTACTCTCAGCATGCTTCTTAAATCATCAAGCATTTTTCCGGTAAAACCACTCATTACAAACCTCCTACAGCCCAAATGACCCACACTAGCAGACCAAAGAAGACCGTTAATTCAATCAATTCTTTCAAATTTCAGCACCTCCACAATGCTTTTTTCTGGATCTAGCACGTGAATTACAGTACCTGTCCTCATGCTTTCCACAATCCAGTAATCGCCGTTGTCGCTGGTTTTGATTAACTTGGGTAGCAAATCTACCGCACAGACTTCAGCAAGCACACAAGCGCCATTTTCTAGCCTAATATCAATCATTTTTTGCTACTCCCTTTTTAGTTCAGTTTTCTCCCACACATTGGACAGTACTCAATTTCAAATGCTACATCTATATCTGTCATATTGGTCAGATTAAATTCAACTCTTAAATCCTTATCCCTCAGCAAGATGGTTAATTCCGAGTCGTCATTGTAACGTACGGCGCCTATAGTATGCTGCATGCCGCCAAAGACATGACAGAAGTTACACGTATTTTGCTTTATTTCTGACTGCGGCAAATCTCTAAAACCTAACAAGTAAGGGACAGATACACTAAAGAATCGCGCAATCTTTTGTATATCTTTAAGCTGGAACTCGCGGATAAAATTGCCTTCATAAGCTGAAAATTCTGCTTGGTCTATATTCAGTTCTTCTGCTAATTCTAGCTGAGATAACCCGGAATTCTCTCTTAGTTCCTTAATTCTGTTTTTCATTAGTTTTCCTCCATAAATTCCTTTAAAGCATTGTAAATCACCATCACTGTAAAGCATCGTCTGTTGTCGCTATTTGTAAATTTAATATCGATAACGTCCTTATCTTCAATACATTTATTAACTTCATCTTCAATGCTTTTATCAGTAGGCATGAAGAAGAAAAACATCTTAATTTTTGCTTTTTGAAAGTTACTTCTCATTTTTATCTACTTCTCAAACCTAATCTTTACCGTACTTCCTAAAAATCGCATTGATTTCTTCCTGCGACATTTTAGGGGCACTTCTTTCACTTTCGGGGTGGTAGC
The DNA here is from genome assembly GCF_017874575.1 of Lactobacillus colini. Classification (GTDB taxonomy): domain Bacteria; phylum Bacillota; class Bacilli; order Lactobacillales; family Lactobacillaceae; genus Lactobacillus; species Lactobacillus colini. The sequence continues at coordinate 11,819 of NZ_JAGGLU010000012.1, forward strand.
TGTCCCAGTCCACACCAGTCGTCAACGTATTCCGCTGTTGCCTTTGATTAGCATTCTGCACAGTAACTGGAGGCTGTAAGTAATCATCAAAGTGACTAGCAGCAAACAAGGTGTTAGGTCTTAAAAAATTGACCATCTTTTCATCACCAGCCCACTCAGCCACCTTGTTATCTATCACTTGCTTAAACTGCGCCAGCTTTTCATCAGGTGTTAACTTATGCCCATTAATATCTGTTCGATCATTCCATCTAGCTCTAATTAAGTTACGATAAGCTTTAGTATTTGGGTTAAAGCTACGATTAGCCTTATCATTCAAATACTCAATAATTTTTTTGTAAGGTATTTTTTCTTTTTTAGTTTTAGGGCGGGTGGCGTCGGAGTCGTTAGACTCGACATATATATCTTTATCCTTACTTAACCTAACCTTACCTAACCTAACCTGAGGTAACCGTTTGGCAACCACTGGTTGACCATTGGTATACCGTTGGTCAACCTGCTTACTATCTATGCCTTTCTCTGACGTTTTATGCCTATCCTCTTCAATATTTTTAGCAGATATAACATCTTTCGCTAATTGATATTGTCCATTACTATCAATAATCAACTGTGCTTTATCTTCCTGGAATACTGTTTCGCTGTATCTATCTTTCCTAATGGAATTATGGATACGCCAGTGTCTGATAACTATAGCTCCATCATCAAATGTCAAGATATATCCTTTAGCTATTAATATTTTTAAATCATCATCACTAGCGTTAATCATGCGCTTAATAGTTTTAGGATTACTTAGAAACCCGTCATCATCGGCGTGCATATTTAAGTAAAAATACAAGACCTTAGCGGTTGCAGGTAAATCCATAAAATTATCAGTATCAACTACCAGTTGACTAAACATCCTTCTTCGAGCCATTGTCTTTTACTCCAAACATCTCATCTAAAAAGCTTTCTTGCTTTACGCTTTTTTCTTGTTGCTCTGCTTGTCGCACCTGTTTAAGTGCTTCTTGCTTTTCGATTTCTTTTTGTTTCTTTAACTCAGCTTCTTTGGCGGCTTGTTCTTCTTGCTGCTTCTTTTTCTTATAGATGTCAGCAATTTGATGAATTGCTTGTGCTGTTTGTGGATCATGCGGCTGCTTTAGCCAATCACGAGCTTCTTTTATACCTTCAGCTGCTTCTTGGTATAAGTCCATTAAATTAGCTTTAGGGTCAATGCCGTATTGGACCGTATAATTTTCAAGTTCGGCTTTAGTTAAGACTCGTGGTTGGTAACTATTAGCAAGTGCACTTTGTACATCATCATCATCTTCACTAGCTATACCAAATGCCGCTGAAAGAGAATATCTTTTGGCGTATGTCATGACACTTGCTGCTGATTGCGGATCTGCTGCGTTAACTGGGAAGGTAATTACTGGCGTTGTCCCTATTGTGCCTGTAATGTCGATGATGCCAGTCGAAACAGAAACAGAGATTTTGTCTTGTGCAACGTTGAAAATATAGCTTAGTGTAGCTACTCCGTCCTCCATTGTTGACCTAATAGCGTCCATGATTGCCTTATCAACGTCTGATAAATCGGCGTAAGAATAGCTGAATGTCTTACCAGTTCTTTTTGAATAGACTTCAACTTTATGATTTTTCTTCGGTTGTTTAATCGCCGCTTTTACTTGTATAAAATGCTTAGCCCATGAGGCTATATCATTCCCTTGAAATTCCATAATTTTTACACTCTCTTAAACTCAATATTTTCACACTTTAAAAACTTGCCTAGCTTTTGTGCCTGTTCTTGCGTCAAGAATGTATCAAGCTTCAGGTTTAAGCCTGCAAAAATTTCTCCAGTTTTAGGATTAATTAAGTTGTTGCCTTTTCGCTCTAATTTAGGAGCTTCATTTTCAGCTTCTAAAGCGTTTTCGGATAAAAAGCCATGTTCTACATTCATGCGTTTTAAAGTTGCTTCTAGACCGTATTTTTCTAAATCTAGAATGTAAAAATCAGGTAGCAAGCCTAATGACTTGGCATTTTCTTCAACAATGTGGATATTTTGTTCTTGTTGTTGTTTCTCTTTGGCAGCAATTTCAATTAAGCGACGAGCTTCAATCTCAATTGAAGTCCAACGAGCTGTTTTATTGTCCCAACTTGGGTTATAGGCAATCTTGCCGAAGTCAACACCGTAACCTTCAGCAATCTTACTTAGTCGCTTAACATTTAAAGCGTGTCTTTCTTTAATTGCTTTGGTATCAAGTTCTTTAATTCCATCACTTAGAGCTTTAGCAGTAGCTTTAAGCTTCTTAGCAAGCTCCATAACCTGGTTTTCAAAATCCGAAGTAGATTTATTTGCTTTACCAGCAACCGCCTTACGGCCTTGATCTAGTTCCTTAGCAAGGCGATTAATTTCAGCTCTAGACTTTTTAAGTGAGCTGTAGCTTTCAGGAGTTACAACGATATTGCTGAATCTATCAGCAATTTCATCAATCTTCTTTTCTAAATCGTCATAACCTGGGAATTTTACTTCACTGGGTTGGAATTCAAGCAGAAAATCTCCACTATCAAATTTAATTAGTTCATTCTTCATAGTTAGCCTCCCACAAAATCTGCTATACTAAGTACAGATTTTGTATTTGAATTAATTTTTTGATTGAGTCTTAGCAATTCCAGTGCTAAGGCTCTTTTTTATTTCTTCAAACCCTTCTAGGACCATCACGCCTACATCTAAGGCGTTTGATGCTTTAATTAAATTATCTTGGGTATCTTGCGACATTATTCGTTCTCCATTGTTTCGTAACTTCCATAGACATAATCACTACAAAAGTCATCTATACTAGATACTTGTTCGTTTTTTTGACCATCTTTATAGCAGACTTCGCTTAATTCCTGAATAAACTCGTCTAACATGTCCACATCGCCTTTTTTGAGTAAGTCATATAGGATGAAATCGTAGTCAGTCACGAAGTCACCGCCTACGCCAATAGAAACGTACTCTTGACCGTCATAAACTACCTTCAAGTCATCAGCTAATGATCCTTTGATAAAATCCTTTTGTGCTTGCATTTCAGCGTCTAATCTTGCAACATTGCCCATTTGTTATAATCCCCTTTCAATTAGTTATTCCTTTCTGTCTTCTTTTCATACTTTTCGCTCATAACCGAAAGCATCATCAAGAATGGTGTAGGTCTAGCTTGTACAGCACCGCTTACCGTGCCTTCCTTATCTACGTAAGAGATAAGGATGTCTTCAACTTCGCCACGCTGAATCTTGTAAGCTAGCTGGTTCAGATAGTCGATAGTCTTCTTTGGATCAAAACTATTTGTACGCATTTTGCATCACCTCCCTAAAGTGCTAAGCCTAGTAACACACCGATCATCAAGCCAACCAGCCCCCAGCCGATGGCTCTCAAATCTTGTTGATGTTGTGCTTCTTCAATTGCGGCTTGTTGCTGTTTAGCTCTCTTCAAGCGCTCGCTTGGACTTTGTCCAAATGAATTTGCAAGTAAAATTGAGTCTTTTTCTTCAACCTTTGTGGTTTGATTTTTTGATAACATGTTTGTGATCCTCCATAAATTTGTCTAAATCTTTTTGTCCATATCTAATGACACCGTCAACCATTGCAAACGGTATGTCATACTTTTTGCGCCATTTGTAAAAAGTGCTTCTATTAACTCCAATGTATTTTGCTGCATTTGTTGCGTTGTACCAGCCGTACATTGGATTTTTCATTGCTGGTGCTCTTTCTTCTGCGTCTTGATAAATAAGCTTAAAAGCTTCTTGTATCAAGTCGCCTGCCTGCTCTGCTGCTGTCATAATTATTTCTTTCCCTCTCAGTGTTAAAATTTGATTAGTCTGTAGATATGGTGGTGATGCTATGCTTGATAAAATTAACTTTGGAATTGGAGTGATAACTTTTATCTTTATGATTGCAACTTATGTATTTACACTTGCTTTTAATAAAGGCTACTTTGATGTAGATACCTTTGTCTTAGAGGAAGATCGTGGTCATTTCCGTATTACTTTTAGCTTCATGAATGGAACCTCAACAGTAATTAAAGTTAAAGAGGTTATTTTTAGAGATAACGCCAATAATAAAATTCCAATATTGGATTTCAATCCAGAAAAATACGATGATGCTTTACGAACTGAAAAAGCTCGCAAATATGATGAAGAACATCGTAATGATGTAGCTTATTTTACTGGTATGAATCCTTATAAAATAAAGCCAATAAAATTGCACCCAGAATCGAAACCTACTGTTATTCCATTTTTAGTGAGTTCCGGAACCTCTAAAGACCTAAAATTCTATCTTGATAAAAAGCCATCATCTGTCGAGCTTGTCTTTACAAGAAGGGTTTTTATTGGTGTCCGTTTTCTTATCTTTCCAATCTTTAAACGTTCTACGCTTTTCGAGATAAATATGTAAACTCATTCCAAATATTCCGATTGCTAAAAGCATAGTGAGAATATTTATGATTAAAGTAGCTATCTTAATCATTTCTTTCCTTCTCTAAGCCACATCATCACGTTCAATTAATGGCAAAATTCCATTCTCTTTCAGTACATCGTAGATAAGCTTGCGGCCTTTTTGCGTCCACTTGGTTTGTAATTTTGTATGTAGCTTACCTTCTCTATCTGGGAATTGGATTGTCTTACTTACTGTGTAACCCTTACCCATGTAAACCTTGTACAAAATCCATTGGTCACTTACCTTACGCTGCACTCTATACTCATGTAGTAACTTGTTCAGCTTCTTAGCACTCATACCGTAGTCGGCAGCAATTTGAGTGATGGTTAAAGCGTCTGGAGTATTCAAGATTATGTCTAAATATCCAACCTTCTTATTAGCTTCTTCAAGCTGACCGGCTAAGTTCCTATTTTCATTTTCAAGTGCTTGACGCTTAGCACGTTCTTCTTTTACTTGTTTAGCTAGGTTAATAATTGTGTCTGGGTTTAAAAGTATCTCTTCAGCCTTCTTGGTTGTGAGATAAGCTCCATGCTTTCTGATTGATGGTAGGACCTCGCTTGTAACCCAGTGCTTGAACTTTTTGGCGTTTGGCATTTTGCTACCAAAGATTAATGAGTAAACGCCTGATTCAGTGATTAAGTCAACATTTATAAAACCTTTTCCGTTTTGGAAAATTTGTGAAGCTTTCACAATCTCACTTCTTTTGTCTTCGTTATCTACATGATCTTGAATTGCTTTCGTAGGTAGCTTGTAATCTAAGATCGTTGCCACATCTTTACCAACGAAGTAAGGTGTTTCATCAATCAAAACAGTTCTAACTTGGTTACCCTCGAAATTGAATAATTGTAAGTTGTTCATTTTGTTAGTCCTCCATTCCTAAATAGCTATTAAATTTTTTAATCCATTTTTTAGCATTAGGGCCAGTCTTGGCACCTTTAATGATGTCAGACACATATGGTTCGCTAAGTTGGAATTTTTTAGCTATGTCTTTCTGAGTTGTAGGTTTTAGTCCAACTGATTTATTTCTCATCAATTGGATTTTTACCTTTTCTGGATAAGTTAAACTTCCCATCTTTTCACCTTTTTTCTAAAAAATATTGTTTACATCTACCTTTGGTGGTAGACTATGGGTATATTAAATAAGCTAACTAATTAACTAATACTATTAGTTTTAGTTTGCTAATTATCGCTTTTTGAAAGCTTAATGATTAGCTCATTTGTTAACTTACACGAATAAGTATATTGCCAAATGTGGTAGATGTCAATATAAAAATCTACTTTTTTTGGTAGATTTTTAGAAAGATGATGAAAATGGTTGATAACACTGTATTTGATCGTATAAAAAAACTTGCTGAACGTCATGGAAAATCAATTGTTGATGTAGAAGCTGAGTTAGGCTTAAGTAAAAATTATTTATATAAATGGAAGAAGTCCAGCCCGTCATCAGATAAATTAACAAAAGTGGCAGATTATTTTAAAACTTCTACAGATTATCTTTTAGGACGTACCGACGACCCTTCCCCTGCGTCTAAACCATCAGTAACTTCAACTGACTTAGACAATATGTTAGACAATGCGCGTGCCTTTAATGGTAAGCCCATGACTGACCACGACCGTGAAAAAGCTCGTAACATTTTAAAAGCATTATTTGCCGACTAGAGAGGTGTTAAGTGTGGATAGCAAAATTAAGCAGATGCTAAAGAAGCACAATCTAGTACCAAGATATGATGACTTAGACAATGAAGGTTACATTATTCATACTCCTGATAATTACCCTGATGTAATTTTAATTAATCAAGATGCTACGGATGAACAAATCGAAAGAGTCATATTACACGAAATCGGACATGCCATAAACGATAGTAAGGTAATAGGAAATTATAAAAATAATTACCTAACCCGTTTATTATGTGAAAATAATGCAGATGATTTTATGATTAAAGAAAAAGTTAAAGAATACGTAGCATTAGGCAATGATGTTTTAAGTTCTAACTATGTAAATCTAGCCCAGTTTTTAGGTACTAAAAATTATCATAAGGTTAAGCTTGAATTATCAAAATATGTGAAACGTGAACTAATTTAGTCCGACACGCCTTTGAATAAATGAGTTAATGCGTCTTTATATATCCAAATAGTTTGAATGCGAAACGTAAATGCGTCATAATAATGGTACTGGGAATTTAGTTCCTTTTTACAATTATGACGTGGGACTTGGTCCCTTACCCTCTATTCAAATTATTGGATAGAGGGCTTTTTTTTGCGAAATTTTTAATTAGGAATAATCAAAGCAATGTAATCAAAAAGTGGACCAAATAGAAAAAGCACCCCTGAGGGTGCTAGGAAGGAATTAATTATGGATTGGAATGTAATTAATGCTGGTGCTGCATGGACGGGAGCAATTTTAAGTATAGGCGAGTTAATACTGCATTTAAAAGAGGTAAAAAATAATAAACCTATATTTAAGTTTAAAACACAAGAAGATTATCCTTGCTTAAATATTCCCGAAGAAGTATGTAGTAACCGTTTTGGCGGACCTCACTTATCACTGAATATTGTCATTAGCAATATTGGCAATAAAGATGGAACTATTGAAAAGGTTACCTACTGGCTCCCCAAGGAACACAGATGGATGCCGACCCTACCAGACAGATTTCACTTAAACTATGCTTACATAAAATATGCAGATAATCTAAATATACCTGCACAAACTGTCCGTTTTAAAGAATTTGAAAACTATATATTCCCTCAACAAGTAATTTCTAACGGAACATTGAATATTCATTTGTGCTTACCGCCCAATGCGGTTCTTGAAAACCAACAGGCTAGAATTAAATTTACTTTTCCTCGTGGCGAGCATATACAGGATTTTCAATTGTTATCTCCCGAAAATTTTCTTCAAAACGAGGAATATAAACTAATTGAATGGCGTCCACCTCTTTTTCTGAAGAGTAAGAAAGAACATCATTAATTGTATTAAGTATTAATTGACGATTAATTTCATCCGGTCTGTACTCTTTCATAGCTGTTTTTGACTCAGAAGTATTACCAGTTTTATCAGCCAATTTTTGAAAAATATTATGTAAGAACTCTTTCACTTTAATTACCCACTTTCAAACTGATCTACTATAGGTAATCATATCAATAGCTTTAATAGATAGTAGAACATTTTTATAGATTTGCATTGTTCGTGTTTTAAACCCGTCGATTTCGACTGATTTATAAAAATAATCTCACTATTTATTGCTACTATTAGCTTGCATCATTAATTTTAGTAATAAGCTTAGTAATAGTATTAGCAACTTTTACTTTTATTTCACAAGTCGCATCAAAAGTACTAGAAGATTACATTTCTAAGAATACCGGCTTTCAATTTTCTTAACTCTTTCAATTGTGTCTTTGGGGTGTTTAATAATTTCAAATTCTACTCCATCTATCAATGCATACAAGTTGTGAGGTTTATACCCTAAAATTGCTTCAAACAGTGGATTATTATTTACTCTTTCTTCACCTAAGTCAATTATTGACATATTTGAAGCTGTAAGATACTTATTCTTTCCGTCTTCTTTTGTAAAAAATATTACTAATTTTTGATACAAAATACCCACCTACTTTCTGCTCTCATTATACCAGAGTTCCGGCAACTAAATAAAAAAGCACCCCGAAAGGTGCAGAAAGGATACATTAATATGAATGATAAAAACAAAAATATGGAAGAAAAGCCAAAAACAGTGTTGCGTAATGACAGCTTTGATTGGAGCATTCCAGTTCCTAGAAACGTTGCAAAGAAGAACAAGATGAAAGCTAAAAAAGAAGAAGCAAAGAATGACCTAAAAGACAACTAGTCTTTTAGAGTTGCAACTATAGCAATAAATTTCTGCTCAAAATTACAAAATTGCAGAACATCGTATTTATCTTGAAACTCCTCGGTTTGTATTTCTTTTATCAGGTCGTCATACTGCGGTTGAACGTCATCAAATCCAGGCTGAATTGTAATTGAATACTTACTGTATTTGTCATTCGAAATGCCTCTTCTCCACCCAAAACCCTGTGGCTTATGGTCAAAGTCATATAAGAATACACGCTGATATTTGTGCCCGTGAAGATCAAAAACATCTTGCCAAACAGTTTTAGAGCTCCTGAAGCTTTGACCAGTATTGCCACGAATTTTATTAATCATTTTGTAGAATATATTATTTATCTTCTTGGCAAAAACTACTGTAAATAATACAGAACCCAAAATTGTTACTAACATTGTCACTAAGGTTAGTAATGACCCGCTTAGCCATAACTTTAGCATACTTTCAACAGCTAAGTAGAGTACTAAATCTAACATTGAAAATATAATAGCTAATGCTTTCTCTCTGCTACTTCCTTGCTGGGTAGTATCAACCGCATCTAATTGTTCTGCAATTATATAGTTAATCATACCTACTCCACCAACAGTAAGTAGTACCGAGAACATTTCAATAAAAACTTTATACATTTTAATCCCCCCTAGACTTTTATTGTACCAAGAAAAAAACGCCTACCTTGAAATGGTAGACGCAAAAAAATCTATAAATTTAGCTTCATACGGATGTTCCGTAGTTGTATTATATCAAGGAGTATTTAAAATGCCAAAAAGAGATAAAAATATCAAAGTTGTCACCCTTAAAAGCGGTGAAAAGCGGTATAAATTTAATACTTACGTCGGCTCTGTTGCTGTACCCGGAACGAGAAAAAAACAGCGCGTTTTTAAATCTGGAACATTTAAGACGTACAATGAAGCTAAAGTAGCATATGATAAAGTTCGCGCAGATGGTGTAGGTCATAACTATGCTGCTTCAAAGCAAAAGACGGTTGATGAAGTCTATCAAGAGTGGGTAAAATATTATGAAAAGAGTGTTACTGGCGGAACTTATCATGTAACTACTAGGAATTATGAATTGCACATCAAACCTGCATTAGGCGATATGTACATTGACCAAATAGAATCAAGTGCTTTTCAGCAATGGGTAAACGAACTGGCAGATAGTATAGTAAACTATAAAGCTATTATCGCTGTTTTTAACAGAATTTATAAATATGGAATTATAAAGAAGTATTGTCTGCCACAAGATAACCCTATGTTTTATGCCCTGATTCCTAAAAAAGGCAAAAAAGGTAAAGATACGAAAGATAATTTTTACACATTGTCAGAACTAAAAGAATTTTTAGAAGCGGCAAAAAGTTATAGCTACAGGTCGTATGTATATTTTTATCTAATAGCAACAACTGGTATGCGTAAGGGAGAAGCTAATGCTTTAACGTGGTCAGATGTTGATTTTGAAAATCAAACTATATCAATCACTAAGACAAGAACAATTGATAAAAATAATAAACAGATAACTAAAAATGGTACGAAAACCCCTAATTCCACACGAAAAGTCGTTATATCTACTAGTGTTACCAAAGAATTAAAAAAATATAAAGCTATTACTCAAACTGATAAGACTGATTTAGTATTCCACATTAGATACCATGCTCTGTCTAAAGGATATCCATCTGACTGGCTAAAAGTTATATATAGGAATAATCCAACATTAAAAGTAATAACCCCACACGGCTTTAGGCATACATTTGCTACCATCATGAGAAACAGTAGTAATGTCAAAGACCTGGACGTGCAATTTTCGATGGGTCATGATAGTATATCAATGACTAATCACTATACACACAAAACCGCAGAAGAGTCGCAAAGAATACTTGAAGCACTCAAAAAAATGGACTTATAAATTTCTTTTCAAACTTTTTTCGAATTTTTAAGCATTAAGTCCATTAAAACAATTGATATATAAGCATTTATCAAAAATATATCCTAACCTAGCCGTTGTACATATATGGCACAGCTAAGCCAAAGCCAACTCCCAAGACTAAATTACCTACTGCTAAAACTGCAAAGCTGGGACTAAAACAAATAACTGCTAACCCAATTGCTACAACTCCAAAACCAATTGGAAAAATCTTGTCATGCAACTTCTTAAAGAAGAAACCGAACGAAGCACCAATAGGAATACTTACTAAATTCAAAATACCAGTTAAAAGTGAAAGTTCACTGATATTACCCAATCTTTCTTGAACTACAAAGGTTGGCAATTTGAAAGAAACTGGCATATAGAACAAAAAGATTAGGAACATTAATATTGAAATTAAAACTACTTTGCCATTAATATGTTGTTTGGTCTGCTTGTTATGACTACTTTCAGATGACTTAACTTGCTTAGGATCTTTATGAAGTGGCACGAATAAAGTAAACAAAATTAAGACTGGAATAACTAAGAAGTAAATTGCAAAGGCTGCATGCCATGATAAGGTAATCAAATAACTGATTAGGAATGATGCAATGGCAGCACCTAACCCACCCATTACATTTTGAAAGCCAATCATCGTTGCTAGCTCATCTTCATTTTTTGAATAAAATTGCGGAATTAAGCTAACAGCTAATGAATTAAATAAACCAATTCCTGCACCAATTAAAAATCTTGAAATCAAGACTAAACTGTAGACTGAATTATACATTGGGAAGGTCCCGGCTAAAAGCGTCACTATTAATCCTAAGATAATAGTTGCCTTCTCACCAATAAATTTAATTAAGAATGGACTAATTAACAACCCAATAACTATACCGATGTTAGGAATAGTAGACAAAGTTTCTACTCCAGCCTTGTCAACACCAGGAAAGGCATGATACATCAGCGGCAGCGCTGGCGAAATTGCTGGGGCCATCATCAAGAATAGAGAAATTGACAGCAGCGATACCTTAAAGATAATGTGATCTTGAATTTGTTTCTCTTTCATCATTTTACCTCACATTATTTATCCATATGTCTTCTAAAGAACTCTGCCTCTTCGTCATTAGCCTGACTTGCTAATTCATCTTTTTGATTAATCAAGAATACGTGAGGTTCAGGGTGTTCTTCATCGCCAAATGATTTGCAGATAACTTCAATTCCCTTCGCTCTTAAAAAGCCATCTAAACGAATCGAACAATCATGAATAAAGTCTCGATTAGCAGTAGTAATAAATGTTGGTAAGAAATCAGCTGTAATATATTCTTCAACGTGCAGTTGCTTCATTTTTTGAGGATCATTTTGGATATTTTCGTTAAAGTAAGCAGCCGGGGCACCTGTCATTAAGCCATTTTCTACATCTGTAATAAAAGTTGCTGGGCTATTTAATGCAACTGCTCTAAATTTTAAGTTTGATAAGTCATAGCCCATTTCCTTGCGATAAGCTGGATTAGTCAAAATAGCTGTATACTGTTCAGCCATTTGACCGCCCGCTGAGTCACCAATTAAGAAGACATTGTTTCGATCTAAATTATATTCATCAGCATGCTCATCAACCCACTTGATATAGTCAACTACTTGGTCAAGTTCTCCAGGGTATTCAACTTCTGGTGCTAACTTATAGTTAGGATTTACAAAGGCAAAGCCACGTTTAGCCATCCCTAAACCGTAGAATTGGTAGGTTTCCTTGGTTCCATAAACGAAGCCACCACCATGAATATTAATAATTACTGGAATCTTGCCTTCAACATTCTTCGGTACATAAAGATCAAGCAAATTCCACTTTTCATCAGGACCATATTGCAAATCATTATATCTTTGAACTTCAGGAATTTCTGTTGGCAAGCCTGAGTCACGCTTATCATCATTTTTCTTCCAATTTATTCTAATGTCACTAACTAAATCTATGACTTCTTGCTTCATCATTTTTTCTTCCTTTCTGTATTCGCTTACATTATATGCAAAAAAAGATGCCACAAAAAGTGACATCTTAGCTAAAAACTGGCGCCAGTTAGCCAATTTATTTGTCTAAATTTGTTTTATTTAATTTCCGCTTAAAATCAGAAGCTGTTATCCCATATAAATTATTAAAAGCACGATTCATTGTCCGAATGCCTGAAAAACCATTATGCAAGGCAATTGTTGTTAAGTTGCCCACTTGACCCAATAAATCTTGGCGTGCATTTTGAGCACGTACATTATTAATATAAGTTTCAACGGTTATTCCCATCTCTTGCTTAAAAAAGCGAGCTAAATATTCCTTTGAAATGTTGCATTTTTGAGCTATATCATCTAAAGATATCCTCTCTTGATAATTACTATTAACGTATTGGGTAATAAATTGCAGACGATTAATAATATAAACTTTCTTAGGAGAGGTGCGATGACTATCTTGCTGCTTAATACTAAAATATTCTAGCAGCAAAAATAACACTTGATCTACTAATTGCACTAAGGCTAAATTTTTTAACTTAGAATCTGTTTCATAAATTGTTATTATCTGAGTAAGCAATCCCTGCATCTTGGCATAGGCTAATCTTTGCTTAGAGTTCAGTTTGTCATACTCATTTATTTCAATTAACTCATGCTCTATGTCAGGATAATACTTATAGACATATTCATAAGGAAAAATTATTGATATTGCACGCTCTCCCAACCTACTCTGTGTGGCAATAGAATGAATTTCTTGGCTATTTACTACCAAAAGCTGTCCTGAATCGGTAGTATAATGACATTTTCCAATAACAAAGTCATCTATTTGACCATATTGTGTAAAACTCAATTCAATTCCACGGTGCCAATGTGGCGCAATATACTCTTGAGTAGTACTATTTTCAAAAATGTGCAACCAGATTGGCAGAGGATCTGTAGTTTTTACAATTTCATGACTATTTCGTGTCATTACAATGCTTCCTGATTAATTTTAAGCAGCAAATTATATAAGGCACCATAAATATTAGCATCATTCTTAAATTTAGCAGCAACTATTTTTACTGGTATTAAAGTCTTAGTAATTAATTCATGACTATGGATTAATTTTTGATATTGATTGTTTATCTCTTCTATTACAATTGGTTGAGCGCTAATTCCGCCACCAATAGCAATCTTTTCTAAATCAATTACTGACTGAATATTAAAGATAATGCCTGCGATATTTTGACAATAATTTTTAAAAATGTCCTGGGCTTTTTGATTACCAGACTCAATTGCCTTAAAGGCCGCTAAACCATCTTGAAGATCTTGATTACCAACAGCTTGATTAACTCGACTAATCATTCCTACAGCTGAACCAATTGTACCAGCATAACCATTAAAGTCATCTTGGTTAGGATCAACCCGCATAAAACTAATCTCACCAGCTTGAGCATGCTCGCCAGCTACTAACTTACCGTTTACTATTAAGCCGCCGCCAACACCTGTCCCCAGGGTTAAGGCTCCGCAATTGTCTAAGTCCTTCAAATTACCTAACCAATTCTCTGCTAGAACGCTCGCCTTGCCATCGTTAATCCCGGCTACTGGAATGTCAAGATCTTGATATCTCTTGCCTAAGTTAATCCCATCAATAAATGGTAAGGCTCCGCCTAAATAAATCGTGCTATCGACAATGCGACCCGGAGCACAAAATGCAATTCCTTTAATTTGACTATGATATTTATCGACAATTTTATCAATTTCATTTAAAAAATCTTCTTTATTTTGAGCTGTTTTTACTTTATCTTGCTCTAAAATGTTACCAGCCCGATCCAACAAGGCATATTTAATATTTGTACCACCGATGTCAATTCCTAAATAATTCTTCATAATTTCCTTCTCCATCTTTCTAAATTATGCGCTTACATTGATATTTTAGAGGTACTTTTATAAACTAACAAGCTAAATATTGACATATTTTAGGCGTAATAGCACTTTTTATTTTCTAAACCAAGAAAATATTCCATGCTTCTTTTTTTCACGTTCTTGTAGTAACATCTCTTGTGTTTTAGCTACAGCATCCATTGTTTTTTTGTAAGCTATCATTTAAATTCTACTGTTTTACATTATCGCTTGTTATCTAGCTTTCTTCTTTTATTTCCGCCTTCGCCAAAAATATCTATTGCTTGAGCATCTGATATTGTAAGTTAAACTTAATTATAATTTTAACAAAAAATGCCCCCTCATCGGAGACATTATATTTCATATTATGCCATATCTACAGCAGTTTCATTAGCTTCAGAGCTAGCCGCACCATCTAATTCAAGAAGCTGTTGACCAACTTCTACTTTACCATTTCTAACTACTGTAACATTCTTATAATTTTTAGAATTAGTTACAACTACTGGAGTAGTTACTGGATAGCCAGCTTGCTTGATACTATCAATATCAAACTTGACTAATACATCACCAGCCTTGACTTTTTGTCCTTTTTCAACCATAGTTTCAAAGCCTTTACCTTGCAAGTTAACTGTATCCATACCGATATGCATTAAGATTTCAGCACCGTCATTAGTTTTCATTCCAATAGCATGACTAGTTGGGAAAGTCATAATAATCTTACCATCAGCAGGAGCGTGCAATACGCCTTCACTTGGTTCGATAGCAATCCCATCCCCCATCGCACCACTTGAGAATACTTCATCTTTAACATCACTTAATGCAACTGTTTCACCATTTAATGGACTTACTAAGCTAGTAGAAACATTCAAAGCTACTTCTGGAGTAGTTACAGCCTTAGTTGCTTGTTCAGCAGCTTTTTTAGCTTGTTTTTCATCGTAAGCTTCATCGACACCCTTTTTACCAAAGAATAATTGAAGTGCAAAACCAACTACAAAGGCAACAACCGCTGCAACAATTACACCAACAACTGGCGTCATTGATCCACCCTTAGGGTTAACATATGAAGGAATAGCGAAGATTCCCATTGAAGGAAGCATGTAGATAACTGAGCCAAATGCACCAATAATACCTCCTGATACAGCACCAGCAATACAACTTAAAATAAATGACTTCTTTCTTGGTAGAGTTACACCATAGATAGCTGGTTCAGTTACACCGAATAAACCTGAAAAGAACGCACCAAGAGCATTTTTCTTAAGACTTGGATCTTTTGTCTGTCTGATAATAGCAAGGACAACTCCGATTTGAGCATAACAAACCATACAAGTCATAGCCAAGATGGGATCATAGCCAAGTGAAGCTAAGTTAGCAGTAGTTACAGCTACAATTCCCCAGTGAACACCGAAGATAACGAGAACTTGCCATAAAGCCCCCATAATTACACCAGCTAAAATTGGACTAAAGTGATAAATTGCTGAAGTTACCGCACCAATTGCGTCACCTAACCAAGTAGTAACAGGTCCAATAACAATAAAGGCAACTGGTAAGGTAATAACCATGGTTATTACTGGAACTAAGAAAGTTTGAACAACTGACGGTACCCACTTCTTTGCCCAGTGTTCAATAATTGAACCAAACCATACTGCAAAGATAACTGGCAAAACAGTTGAAGTATAGTTCATTGTAATTACGGGAATACCAAAGAAACTTGTATGAATTTCTGAGGCAAATGGAGTCCCTTGGAAGACCGTCCCTAAAATAGTCTTACTTGATGCTAAAGCTACCATTGTTGGATAAGTAAGGACTCCACCAATTGCTAAACCGATAAACTCATTCATCTTAAATCTTCTAGCAGTCGTAACTCCTAAGAAGATTGGCAAGAAGTAAAAGATTGAATCACCAATTGCATAGAGAATTTGATAAGCACCAGAAGTTTTAGATAGCCAACCAAAGGCAGCAACCATAACAACTAAGCCCTTAATAATACCTCCAGCACTAAGTGGTGCCAAAATATCAGTAAAAATACCAGAAATTAAAGCAATCGCTTTATCCAAAAACTTAGTATTATCATCTGTATCGTCATCAGCAACCTGGCCTCCACCCGGAAGGTGTCCGACCTTTAAAACGGCATCATATACATCAGAAACTTCATTTCCAATGACAACTTGATATTGTCCGCCTGCCTTAACAACAGTTACAACACCATCTGTATCCTTTAAAACATCGTCATTGGCTTTAGATTCATCCTTTAATTTAAACCTTAAACGTGTAGTACAGTGGACAAGGCTATTAACATTAGCTGTCCCACCAACATTATCAATGATTGTTTTTGCTAAACTATCATAATTGTTAGCCATAATATTTCCTCCCTTTAGCAAAGCAAAACCCAAGCTAATGTATATAGAAAAATCAGGGGAAGTTTTTTCTATATACAATAACTTGGGTTAATGCCTAATCTAATTAGTAACACACCTTAGTGTATTGTTTAATTATTTACTTTCTTCTTGACGACTAGTCACACGCCAAATGTGTAACACTAAGTAGAACTTATCATCTGGCTTAAGTTCCCAGTCCATTTTTGAATTTAAAAACTTATCAATTCGCTCTACCGTTTCATAGGCATGATGATATTTAATCTTCATGAATGAAAGCAGTGATGAATCAAGTTCAGCAGTATCAGTTGGCTGATTCCTTAACAAGCGTACAAGTAGTGCTCTCAAGTGGGTAATAAAGCGACTATAATTAAATGAATCTGTATCCAATTCAATCTTATACTCATACTGAATAATTGAAATAATCCCATTAATTAAATTAGTAATCTGTACCGTTTCTTGAACTTGAGAATCGTCAGATTCTGCATTAACTAAGTGATAAGTCATCAGGACCATTTCACTAGCAGGTAATTCAATATCCATCTGATTATTGATAAAATTAATAACCTCATTAGCAGCCCTAAACTCTTTAGGGAATAAATTCTTAACTTCCCAACGAGTATTATTAATATTAACATCAATATTATCCTTAGCCCGTGTAATTGCAAAATCAATATGATCCGCTAAAGCCAAGTACTGCATACTGCTAAACTTTATATCAAGAAGTGGCTCTACTAACTGAACAACCTGGTTAGTAAGATCGAAAGTATCTGCCTTGATAGATTGCAATTGTTTAAAATCAACCTGGTCACTAGCCAAAACAAAACGTCTTTTTATGCGGCTTTCATCAATTTTGTCACCCATCTTCAGGCCAAAACCAATTCCCTTGCCTAACACAATCTCTTCTTTGTCTTCAGCATTTCTAACCAAAGCTGCGCTATTATTCAACGCCTTAATAACTATCAAATTCTCACTTCCTATCCCACTTACTCTACAAAAAAAGCTACCACAAATAAGCACACTAAACAATACTTATTATGTAGTAGCTAAGACCTGATCGAATCAGTTATCCGCTTCTCTTTACCTAAATATAATATCACAAATGAAAACGGTGTCAAGTTATTTTTGTAAATGTTTTCAAAAAAACTGGACTCCTCTAGAATCCAGTTTTTCAATACGTTTAAAGCTTGCTTAACTTATTATTGCTGTTAGTAGATACCTTATTTGAAAAGTCGTCCTTAACAGTTACAGTGTATGGGCTAGTTCCCTTTTGAACTACCTTATTATTAACTTTAATAGTTACTTTGCGACCTTTAGAGTCAACTACTTGACCACCTTTAGCTAAATTTAGCTTAGAAAGAGTAGAATTGCCAGTTACTATCCACTTAGAATTCTTATCAATATTCATTGTCAAAGGTGTTTTAGTTTTAGAACTTGATGTCGCATTCGAATTAGAGCTAATGCTGGTCTTACCTGTATAAGTAGACTTATTAAGTAAATAGAAGTTCAACTTAGAAATATTATCGACAACAATATTTCCCTTTAAAATCTGCTTGTTAGCAGTAAAGGTTAAATTAGCACCATTTTTGCCTTTAGTGCCCCAATTATTGGAATTATTACCAACAACTCTGAGTAATTAAATACTTACTTAAAAAACTTAATACAATCTTCAGCGCTTCTGGGCTAAAGAAGCCATCACCACCATGATCACTATTCTTTATTTGATAAAAGTCCGACTCTTTCCCGTATTTTCTTAAAGCTTCATATAAGATACAACTTTGTTCAAATGGCACTGTCCGATCTTTATTACCATGCATAATTAAAAATGGTGGAATCTTATTTTCTGCATTTATGTAAGTAATAGGATTAGCTTTTTGAACTAAATCATGATTTTGATAGATATTTTTGCTGCCAAAGAACTCCCCTTCAAAACTATGTGCTGTCACATGATCTTGAGTAGAAGGAACCTTATTCATTAAGCTAATATCCGTTGGTCCATAAAAATCAATTACTGCCTTAAATGCCAATGAATCAAAGTTAATATCTTCATCACTAAAAAACTGCTTATCCTCTGTGACACTAGCTAAGCTAGCTGTATGCGCACCTGAAGAATCACCCCAAGCTGCATAATTATTAACATCAACATGATATTCATAAGCATGGTTTAGCATAAATCTTGTAGCTGAATTTAAATCTCTAACCTGTACTGGAAAGGCATAGTTAGGTGCATAACGATATTCAACAATTGCAATAACATAACCATGCTTAGCAATTTCAGTTAAATGAGCCATATGTTCACCTAAGTTCTGTTTATGAAAAGCAGAGCCCTGAACATACATAATAAGCGGAAATTTGTCATCTTCGTTATTTACAGCAGGGACAATAATTTGTAAATGTAGTTTTTTCCCATCTTTAAGTGCATAAGGGACATTCAGGTTTAATTTAGGATATACATTTTTTAAATCTATATTTAAAATTTTCATTCCCTCTGGAGCTGCTTGTGATGCAGGGAACTCTTCATAGCTTTGTGATAAAGGTTCCACATAATCATTTGGCATTTTTGCTAAATCTTTTTCTTTCATAAAGTGTTGTGTTTTCACAATAAACTTCTTTCTAACTAGTTATAGAAATTGTTTAATTACTCATTAACTTCTTAGTCAGCTCATAATTTTTGATGTGAGTTGTATATTTTGGTTGTTTAATATTTTGAGAATTTTCTCTTACCCAGGCTAGTACAAGTTCAGATAGTTCTTCAGTCATTGGAAAAGAGGCTTCAATTTGCATTTGAGTAATCCCATCAACATGAACACCTGCTGTAACACATAAATTGCCGGGCAAATGTTTTTCAATTTTTTGAGCGAATTTTTCAGCTAAAAAAATATCTTTATGTATCCTGCCACTATGACTGGCAAAACGAATCTCTCCTTGTTCTTTTGTCTTACTATCCCAACTAACAATTCCACCAATATGAGGAACATCCCCACCAAATAAGTTAACTAATAAGTCTTGATTAATAAGCTGGCAAGCAGCAGAAATTGTATATCCTTCTTGACTAACAGTAAAAGTTTTTTCAATCATTTTTTCCACTCCACCGTTTACCAAAACTATGATCGATTCCTAAGCTATCTATTATTTTCATAGACTGGTGGTCAATAATATCCTGGATACTTTTAGGATGATTATAAAATGAAGGTATAGGTGGAATAATGTGCACTCCCAGCCTAGCAAGTTTAGTTAAATTCTCTAAGTGAATTGCAGATAATGGTGTTTCTCTAGGAACAATGATTAATTTACGCTGCTCCTTAAGCATTACACCAGCAGCCCGCATTATTAAATCACTGTCAAAACCGATAGAAATCCCTGCAACAGTTTTCATTGAAGCTGGTGCGATGACCATCCCATCAACCTTAAATGAACCACTAGCAATTGCTGCACCCATATTATGGTTATCATAAACCTGGTCTGCTAAAGCTATTACTTGACTAGGGCTATAATCTGTTTCAAGCTTAATATTTTCTTTAGCCCAATCACTAATTACCAGGTGTGTTTCTATGTCTGGTAATTTACTAAGCTTTTCTAAGATATCAATTCCATAAATACTTCCTGAGGCGCCCGTAATTGCGATAATTATTCTTTTCACTTAGATCATTCCTATCACTTATTTTAAATACTTCTTCCAGTCAGCAACTTCTTTAAATTTTGCTCGGTTAAATTGATCTTTCATATCAAATGGCACCGTGCCATCGACTATTGTCTTAGAGCTCATACCTTTCACACGAATAGATTTAGGATCATATTGGGGTCTTTCTGAAGGATCAAGTGGGTGATTACGCATCCCTGGTATACAAATGAAGTCTTGATCTGCTTGAAAACGAGTATTCATTGTCCATACAACATCATTCATATCAAAGATATCGACATCTTCGTCAACTAACCAAACAGTCTTTAACTCCTTGAAGGCACTAAAGGCTAAGATAGCTGCTTGTCTTTGAATTCCTTCATCAGCTGGTTCGTCCTTATGAATTTGCATAATCGTCATCAACTTACCACCACCTGCTGGTGGGTTGTAAACGTTAACTACCTTACCCGGAATAGCCTTATCTACTAATTCTAGAATCGAAGCTTCAGTTGGAATACCAGCCATAGATACATGCTCTTCACTAGGTCCAATTACTGATTGCATAATTGGATTAGTGCGGTGAGTTACCGCGGTAACCTTAATAACATTTAAAGCTGGATTGGCTAGGCCATTGTAGCCTGGAAATTCTGGCATTGCAAAACCGGTATGAGTATTAATATCTTCTTGAATAGTTTTATTAGGCATAATATAACCTTCCAAAACATATTCACTACGTGCTAAAGCTGTTTCATCAACACTAACACCATCAACCAATTGCACTGGTTCTTGACGTAAAGCCCCGGCAACATCTAATTCATCATAACCTAATGGTGTTGTCGGCGGTTCAAATGTCGCACCAATCGTAACTGCTGGATCAAGGCCAATATTGATAGTGATTGGCATCGGCTTATTAAGCTTTTCAAATTCTTTTTGGAAATAACCAATATGACGACCGCCAGGCATAATATAAATACCTAAGGTATCTTTATCTTCTAATACCATTCTGTGAATAGTCACATCTGTCATGGTCTTATCAGGGCTTGAGCCCTTAACTAAACCACAAGTAATATAAGGACCCGCATCGTAAGGAGTATTAGTAGGTGCAGGGACTAATTTTCTAATGTCAAAATCTGGATCGGTTGCTAGGTGAACTTCTTGTTGAACAGGTGCATCTTTTTGATCAACTTTAATTGGGTGAACTGGATTTTCAACAGCATCCTTTAAAAAGCGGCCTAATGTCTTGTAATCATGATGTAGCATTTTTCCAACCCGCTTGCGACTAGCCATCAGTCCAATCAAAACACGACTATTTGGAAAGCCTTTCACATTATTAAAAAGCATTGCTGGACCTTCTTTAGTTGGTCTTTCAACAGTTCCACCAGCTCCAATATAACGATAAACACCAGATATTTCAGCATCAGGATCTATTTCAACATCAGTTTCATGAAAATCTTCTGGGTTATCTTTAATTTCATTCAAGACCTTACGTAAGTCCCATGGATCTTTAGGTAATTGAGTCATATAAAACACTCCTTTGATAAATTAATTATCTTTATCATAGGAGCATTATAGAGGTGCATCAATTCCAACCATTAATCCAATTATTCCAATTGGGAATTATTATTTTTTTAAAAAGTTCCACAAGTTGTTCAAAGCTGCAAAGTTAAGAGTCTTCTTTTTAATGAACATTAAATTACCATTAATTGTAGGAGTTATCTTTCTAACTGCTACTCCTTGCCATACTGGCAACGAATCCATCATAATTGCAACACCTTGTTTATTTTTGACCATTTCTAAAATCGAAGTTACTCGATCACTAACGAAGGTAATCCGAGGTTCAAATCCAGACTTACGGCATAACTTGATAACAGGTTCTTGTAATAGGCTATCTTGATCAAGAGAGATAAAATTTCTATCTTTTAATTCGCTAATATTAATTACTTCTTGTTGAGTCAGCACATCATCATCAGGTAGATAAAGTTTAAATGATTCCTGCTTAATGTCGATCTGGTTAAAGCTTGCCGGTAACTTATCAATTTTTCTAATAAAGGCTAAGTCAAACTTCCCAGCTAACAAATTGTTATAAATATCTGCAGTTTCACATTCTTTCAAGGTGATTTGCAATTCTGGATGATTTTGAATATAAGTTGTTATTTTTGTAAAAATATCATAATTTGCAATTGTTGGTATCGTACCGATAATAATCTGTTTACGTCTTTGAGCATCTAACTCTGTAAATTTCATATT
The DNA here is from genome assembly GCF_017874575.1 of Lactobacillus colini. Classification (GTDB taxonomy): domain Bacteria; phylum Bacillota; class Bacilli; order Lactobacillales; family Lactobacillaceae; genus Lactobacillus; species Lactobacillus colini. The sequence goes on from NZ_JAGGLU010000012.1 coordinate 34,120, forward strand.
CATCTGTTCATATTTAAGTAAAATAACTTCCGCATATGGCAGCATTACCTTACCATAATCAGATAAAACTACGTGCTTATTATTTCTAACAAATAAAGGATGACCGATTTCTTTTTCTAATGATTTAATATGCTTAGAAACACTACTTTGTGTAATATATAAATTTGCTGCTGTTTCTGAAAAATTCAACGTCTGTGATAAGTCTACAAATGTTTTTAACCGGTTTATCTCCATTAATCTCACCTACTATTCCAATTTAGAATAATTAAACTATCTTTTAGAATTGAGAGCAAGTACTTTAAAAAATATACTAGAAATGACTTTAAAGAAAAGAAGGTTATTATATGCCAACTGGTGTTATTATCAATGCTTCAGCGGTATTGCTTGGAGGTATTTTCGGAGGATTTTTTGGAAATAGGCTTTCTGAAGATTTCAAAGAAAAGTTAAATATGATTTTTGGTGCTTGTTCAATGGGTATGGGAATTTATTCTATTGCACCAATGAAAAATATGCCAGCAGTAATTTTTGCAGTTATCTTGGGAACGATTGTTGGATTATTAATTCATTTAGGTAGTATATTTAATAAAGGTGCTGTCTTAATGCAAAAGCCTATTACTCGCATGATTCCTACTGAAAACTTGACCATCTCACATCAGGAATTTGTTAGTTTAATGGTTACTGCAACTGTTTTATTTTGTGCTAGTGGAACAGGGATTTATGGTTCACTTGCCGAAGGGATGTCTGGCGACTTAACTATTTTGGTTTCTAAGTCAATCCTTGACTTCTTTACTGCTGCAATATTTGCTGCTAGCCTAGGTTATGCAGTATCAATTATTGCTATTCCGCAGTTAATTATTTTTGTCATTTTATTTTATTTAGCCAATTTTATTATTCCGTTTACTAACTCAACGATGATTTTTGACTTTAAGGCTTGTGGTGGATTTTTGATGCTTGCTACTGGCTTCAGAATGGTTAAGCTTAAGATGTTCCCAATTGCAGAAATGATCCCTGCAATGATTTTAGTTATGCCACTGTCATGGTTGTGGATGAACGTTATCACTCCCTTAATTCATTAGTTCATGCTAAGATTTGTTAATTTTAGACTCAAAAAATACTTATATGTAATAAAACCTTGAAATTCATTTGTTCGAATTTCAAGGTTTTATTTATGTTTAGCTTTAGCCGCCTGTACTTTGATAATCTTTAATAAAGATTTTCCAAAGTTGATAAATTATTAAGAAATAAACAATACATACAAGTGGGATTATTGCTTTTCAATTAATTTATATACTCCTCATGATATAATTGCATTAACCAGTTTACCTAACCGCTTACATTGATCATGATGACTCAGTAATCACGACTTTTTTAATGTTATTACAGCAATAATTAATGTAAATCTAGGGATACTGGCTGACGCTAGTGCAATTTTTTAGGTATCAAGGACATTAAAGATCATGATTTTAAAAAGAATACAATGGTTAAAGATACAATGGATACTATTAATAATATTCTTAATTTCCCATTTTTGGACTAATCGAAACTTTACCCCAGAGCTTATATTACTAACTTCCATGCAATTAAACTATGGTTTTAAAAAGAAAGATATCTTATTAACCTCAGGAATTATAATTTTAACATTAGCTTCAGTTATTAAATTTCTTTCTTTGGTTTTAAAATGAACTACGTCTGGAATAAATTAGAAAGTGTTTAGGATTCAGCTGAGAGCGTCTCTGATGAAACCACCTTTTCTACTCAAAGTCAGCTTGAAGGACTCTTTTGACACGCTCTATCCAAATTCTACTTTAGTCAATTCTTCTAATTTAGTAACTAATTCATCTTGTAACTTTTCATCATCAGCACGATTATCATATCTTTCTAACTTACGATGATAATAATAATTTCCTGACTTATGCGCCAACTCGTCGTCGCTTTCAGCTAACCAAACTTGACTCATATAACCCGCAGTCAAATCATCATTAGCACTACTACCACCCATTCTTGTAGGTACCCAACCCGGGTCAACAGCATTAGTTGCTATATTTGGAAATTCACGCGCTACTTTCTTCATTAATAGCGTTACTGCTAATTTAGAACCAGAATAATCTAAATTACTCTCTAAATTATTAATATCTAGTCTAGCACCTCTATGCATCCCCGATGAAACATAAATTAGACGCTCAGGCTTTTTAATTAAAGTGGTCAATAAATATGGTGCTTCAATATTCACACTATAGGTTAATTCAGGCGAAACAAGATATACACCTGCATTATGAATAATTGCATTAAACTTACCCCAAGCATTTACCTGCTTAGCAATACTCTTAACATCTTCTTGTCTGCTTAAATCTCCAACAGCAATTCCTTTAACTTGAGGTAGATCTTGCTTTAACTTAACTGCTTTTTCCTGATTTCTAGCATGAAGATAGACATCATGTCCATCTTCAATTAACTTTTTTCCTGCTAAAAATCCTAAACCAGTTGTTGATCCTGTAATAAAAATTTTCATACTTTTCTCCTAAATATAAACAAAAAGGCTGCCCATACTTATGCTTACGCATCTATATAAACTAGCCTTCTTATATAGGAACTTTAATTGACTAAAAAATAAATTGTTACTTACTTAAATCTTCACCGTTAGAGGCAATAACCTTCTTGTACCAGTAGAATGAATCCTTAGGCATTCTCTTCAAGCTACCTTTACCTTCATCATCGCGATCAACATAGATAAAGCCATAACGCTTACTCATTTGACCAGTACCTGCAGATACTAGGTCAATTGGGCCCCAAGTAGTGTAGGCGATTAAATCTACACCATCATCAACGGCCTTACCCATAGCAGCAATATGTTGTGCTAGATAGTCAATTCTGTAATCATCATGAATCTTGCCATCTTCACCGATCTTATCAACTGCACCAAGGCCATTTTCTACAACCATCATTGGAATTTGGTAACGGTCATACATTACTTCAAGATAGTATTGAAGACCTGTTGGGTCAGTTGCCCAGCCCCATTCAGAATAATCAAGGTATGGATTCTTGGCACCAGCTGCGAAGTTACCACCAACCTTATCCTTTACTTCATGGGTGGTAATTACATTACTCATGTAGTAAGAGAAGGTGTAAATATCAACTTTTCCTTCTTTAAGGATCTTCTTATCTTCTTCAGTAATGTCTAAATGAACATTGTGTTCATCCCACAATCTCTTAGAATAAGTTGGATATTCACCCTTAGCTTGTACATCACCACAGTAAAGAACGGTTTGTTCCATTGCATAACGGGTTGCTAAGACATCCTTAGGATCTGGAGTCATTGGGTAATCCAAAATACCACAAATCATATTACCGACAACATAATTAGGATCAATTTCATGAGCTAACTTAACAGCTTTAGCAGAAGCTAAGAATTGATAATGTAATTTTTGATAAGCATGTTGGAAAGTAGCATCATCAGTAACATTATTACCAAAAGCAGAAAGCATTAATAATGTTGAGTTAATCTCATTGAAAGTTAGCCAGTATTTGACTAATCCCTTGTACTCTTCGAACAATGCCTTAGCATACTTAACATACATATCAATCATTGTCCGATCTTGCCAGTCATTATACTTTTCACTTAAATATAATGGATCTTCATAGTGAGAGATAGTAACAATTGGTTCAATACCATACTTCTTGCATTCTTCAAAGACTTTACGATAGAAGTCGAGACCTGCTTGATTTGGCTTTTCTTCGTCACCTTTAGGAAAAATACGAGTCCAAGCAATTGAAAGACGAAATGTAGTAAAACCCATATCAGCAAACATCTTAATGTCTTCTTTGTAGTAGTGATAAAAGTCAATTGCTACATGATTAGGGTAGTAACTGTTAGGATCAATTGCACCCTCAGCTCCTTCAGGAAGCCCTGCGCCTGGCATTGCTGGAACCTTTCCTAATTCACCATTTAATTTATAAGTTAAGTATCTTGGTGCCTCTAAACTACCGGAAGTAGTAATATCAGTTACTGATAGTCCCTTGCCATCAACATCATAGGCACCTTCAATTTGGTTAGCAGCTGTTGCGCCACCCCATAAAAATCCTTTTGGAAAACTCATCTTTTATTGCTCCTTTTTAATTAAAAATAAATTTATCAAATCCTCTTGTTATTAGATACCGTAATACACTCTCAAGCATTCTTATTTAATCTACTAGATATTTTTATCTATAATATTTGATAAATTTTACAAAAATATAGTATCATCAAATGTAACCACTTTCAAGTAAAAAGATAAATTTTTTTGATATTAATGATAAAATTATCTATAAGAAAGGATGCTATATATGATAGATATTAAAAAGTTTTTCCCAAAGAATCTGAATCTTTCACCAACAGATGAAAAGATTTACAAATACATTGTTAAATATCCAGAAAAAATGCAATATATTACAATTGAGAAGGTAGCTGGCAATTTGCATACTTCAGTAGCTTCTGTTCAACGTTTCTGTAAAAAAATGGGCTATTCAGGTTTCAAAGAATTTAAATTTCAACTAAAAAGCTATTTAATTAATAACTCTCACCACAGCAATTCCGAACAAGGAAGATACCTTAACGAATATATTTCAGTCGTTAAGCAATTCAACAATATTGACAAAAAAGGGCTCTCTCTTCTCAAAAAAGCTCTTCACAAATCAGATAAAATTTTTTCCTTTGGCTTATTTTATTCTGGCCTTCCTGCTAAAATGCTGGCCTTTACTTTAATTGATCAAGATAAAACTGCTTTCGGCAGCGATAACTTGGTTAATATCTCACATTTAATGCCACTATATTCTAAAAATGACACGCTGATACTCTTTTCTATTACTGGTGAAGAGAACGACATCAACACTTACATCAATGATAATATTCAAAAATCAGATAATTCATTTTTAATTACTTTTAATCCAGATGCTTCAATTAAAAAATATTTTAGGCATACAATAGTTTTACCTGGCAAGAGCTTCGCTTATCGCTCACCTATTGATCCTCAATCATTATTTTGTTTATTCATTGAGATGCTCACTGCTAAGGAAGAATAAAAATAAAGGGTATATCTACTAAGCGACGCTGATATACCCTTTTATTTGTCCTTTTCTACTTTAAAATAGTTTCCTTTTTCATCAACTATGCCTTTAATATGATAGTTCTCGGTATTGCTAAGCTTAACATTACCCAGGTCTATTTCACCATAGGCCTTTTCTGTATCAGTAACTTTTACATCAGAAAAGGCACTTTGGAAAAATTTTCTAATAATTTTAGTCTTAACACTAACATCTTTAGACTTTTCATAAGCTGCTGCTAGTGTAAAGCCTTGATCTAAGTGATCCTTAATAAAGCAAATTAAGAACACAGTTCCTAGACTATAGCGCCGAATACCTGACTCCTTATCTTCTATAGGTTTAATGTATCCTTTTTGTTCCCAGTAACGTAATTGTCGTGGAGAAACACCAATAATCTTGCTTACTTCTCCAATTCCGACACCTACATTTGCATAAAGTTCATGCAAAATTTTCTTTGTAATCATAGATTCCTACTTTCTACTTTCCATATTTATTTTAAATATTTTAGTGAAGTTTTTCAACACTCTAGTAAATTAATATTACATGTTTGTAAGATAATTTGACAAAGATTAAATTTAGGACTATAGTTTTAAACGATGTTAGTTTTTTTTAGAAAGAAGGAATTTAATGAATAAGCAACCTACAGATATTCATGGTAAGGCTTATAATCGCAACTTATTAGTTCTTGTTTTGATTATTGGCTCGTTTTGTACCGTTCTTAATGGTACTTTACTAGCAACAGCTCTACCATCAATTATGAGATCATTTAAAATTAGTACAGCTACTGCAGAATGGCTATCCACCGCATTTCTTCTAGTTAATGGTGTAATGATCCCTATTTCTGCATGGCTAATAAATCGCTTTGGTTCTCGTAAGATGTATTTAACAGCGATGTCAATTTTCTTTATTGGCACTGTTATAGCTGCTGTAGCCCCAGACTTTCCCATCTTATTAACTGGGAGAATTATCCAAGGCCTAGGCGTTGGGGTAACTATGCCACTTTTGCAAACTATTATGTTATCAATCTTCCCTCCTGATAAGCGTGGTGCAGCAATGGGAACAGTTGGGATCGTTATTGGATTAGCACCAGCTATTGGACCTACTTTATCTGGTTGGATAGTCGATAATCTTTCTTGGCGTTATCTCTTTAGTATTATTGCTCCAATTGCGGGTATCGTCGTAATTTTGGCCTTCTTTTTGATTAAAGATGTTTTACCTACTAAAAAAGAAAAAATTGATATTTGGTCTATAACATCTTCTACTTTAGGGTTTGGAAGTTTACTATATGGCTTTTCAGAAGCTGGTAATAAAGGCTGGACTAATCCAGAAATATTAGCTTTTATTGCTGTTGGTATTATTTTTGTTATCTTATTTGGTATTCGCCAAATTCACATGGAGCAGCCATTCTTGGACATTACGGTCTTTAAACATTTTGAATTCTCACTTGCTGCTGTACTTAGCGGTATCACTAACTTAGCAATGGTTGGGATTGAGATGGTCTTACCGCTTTATATCCAAAATCTACGTGGTATTTCTGCTTTCAAGTCAGGCTTAATGCTTCTACCAGGGGCTTTGATGATTGGATTGCTATCTCCGATTACAGGACGTATCTTTGACCGCTATGGTGCAAGAAAGATGGCTATTAGTGGCATGGTCTTATTAACTCTAGGAACCATTCCTTTCGTATTTTTAACAAAAGATAGTTCCTTGACAATGATTACTATCTTATATGCCGTTAGAATGATCGGTGTTTCTTTAGTAATGATGAACGTTACTACTTCAGGTATGAACTCACTACCATTAAATAAGATCTCTCATGGTACTGCCGTAAATAACACTTTTAGACAAGTACTTAGTTCTATCGGTACAGCTATCCTAGTGTCTGTCTTAACTACAACCACTAATGATAATATGCCAACTAAGCATTTGCTTCACACTCTTCCTCTTCAATACAAATCTAACGCTATTAACGCTACTCTTGATGGGTTTAGAGCATCATTTGGAATTAGTATTGTATTCGCCTTAATTGCCTTAGGTCTTACCTTCTTCTTAAAAAAAGGTAATCAGTCTCGTCAACACAATGAGGAGGTTAAAGGTTAATGATTATTGTACTTTTAATAATTGCGATAATTTGCTTTATTTATTTTAACGTTATTCCAGGTAAGTTCCACACTCCTGTAGCATGGATCTCATTAATTATTACTGGTCTATGCATAGTTGGAATTGTTGAACATGATTATAATCACTGGGGAATGAAAGAACAAACAACTACCGAAACACAACGCTTATCCTCTAGTGCCAGCCCACAGCTACCTATTTTGCTTTATCAGCCACTTGGTAATGGTACAGAGAAAGTTTATCTCTATAAAACAGCCGATAAGCCTAAGAAATTGCTCACTACCAAGACCGATAAATTAAAAACTACTGTTGTTAATAAAAATTCCAAAACAGCTAAAATTACTGTTAAAACTACACGCTATGTTTATAAAAGTAAGCTAGATACAATAATGTTTAGTATTTTTGGTCGTAATGAAGAATTAAAGGAACGCGAATATATCTTCTATCTTCCTAAAAACTGGCAAGTTCTTTCTGTTAAAAAAGCTAAACAACTACAAAAACAAATGCAACAACGCGCTGCATTAATGAAAAAACGACAAATACTTACAAATAAGTAACAAAAAGTAGGATTAAGCTAAAATCGCTTCAATCCTACTTTTTGTTAACTTTTAAGATTTAATTTGCTGGATTATATGGACTTTCGCCATATTCAACGTCATTTCTATCTGCGTATGCAGCTGCTTCAGGCAGATCTACTACTTCATTGCTAATAGTCGGACCTTTATTTTGCTGCTTAAGTTCATCATTTTTAGTATCATTATCATTCTTATAATAATCAATTGCTTTCTTAGCAGCATAAGCTACAGCGCCTAAACCTGCTATTGTCCCAGTAATACCAGCTGCTAATTTCCATGTTGATTTACTCATCAAAGACACCTCTTTCTCTTATTTTCTACTTTCATATCTAATTATAGTTGCACTTGTGGCTTTTTTCATCTAATATGGTTGAGAAATAATCTAGTTATTGGATCAGAACGTCAAAATGAAAAAAATTATACTATTAATATTTATCTTAATTTTTGTAGTAGGTTGTTCAAATTCTAAGGACAATCCAAATTCAAGAACTAATTCGCGTACCCAGCCTAGTGGCAATACTACCATTGTTAGACAATCAGTATCAGATAATAAATCCAATATCGATAAAAAATATCGTGGTCTGCAATTAATGTCAACTCCTCAAGCATTTAGAGGTACTTGGTATCGTAGTGATGCTAATTCTAAAGATACGCGCAAATTAATTATTACTAAACACCTTATAGACGATTCTGTCCTTTATAAAAAAGTAAGTAAAATTCGTCTAGATCATAATTCTGAAAAGCAAAATAAAGAATACGCTGGTAACATTTCTATTGGTCAAGTTGGAACAATAAAGGGCCGACAAAGCTTAAGTGTACGTGATGTTTTAGGAAGTGTTAGTATTATCTATTTGGTTGGCAATTTTAAAGGACATCCCTGTCTATATCTAGCATATTCATTTGGTGACTATGAGATACATGGCGCCCTATTTAAAAATCCTCAAACTGCCATTAAGTATCGCAAATATGATTTTTCCCAAGTTAAATAGTATTAATTCACAACTTAACTATCTTTTAGTAACACTTTTTCTAACTTTTGCTCGAATATTGGTAACCACTTATCTCGATAACCTGCTCTAGTAGGATGTATCGGATCAGCCATATAAAGGCTAGGTTGGTTTTTAAAATCTGGATCATGATATAGGTTTATTAATTCGAATTTCCATTTCTTTTTTAATTCTAAAGTTCGGTCAACCATTTTACCATAAAGTGGCTCTCCAAAATCTGGATTAGTAAAAATAATCACTGGACACTGCCAAAGCAGTTTAATCTCAGCAAGAATATATTCAATTGCGCCTGTAATTGTCTTAGTATCATAGTGATTATCACTAATCTCACCTAACTTCTTACTACCACGACGTACATCATTAGTTGACAGCTGCAATACAACAACTTCTGGCGCTGGATCTTTCAAGTCAGATTGGAAACGCGCAACATAAGAATCTCCTGCTGTAAAAGCGTCTATATTTACTAAAGTAGTCCCATTTTCAGCATCTTTAATTGCTTTCAGACCATCTCTTTTCCATAAAAAGTCAACAAAACTCTCTCCCAAACTTCCAAAGCCAAAAGTTACAGATGATCCTAAGAATAAAACTTGATGATTATTCAAATTACTAACTTTAGTTTTGATTTGATTAATACTATATTCCGGTGCATTGCCAGCTAGTTTAGAATATTGATTATAAATTTTAGCTCGTTCAGGGTGTGCTTTTAAATCTGCTGAGATCTCTGCCCTTGCAATCGCTGAGAGATCGTTTCTTTCTTCTAATAATGCTAAAAAGTCTTTCTTTTTCATTTTACTACCTTATATTTATTTAGTTCTAGCTATTAAGTGAAGTTTGTATCTTCTTGTAATAATTATAAAAATTACTAAAAAATTCAAATTGCGGAATTCTATCACTATGTTCCACAACATGAACGATAAATTCTTGAATGCCGTCAGTATTATCAATCATGGTATTATAGCTATCAATAGAGGGCTTAGCCTCTTTACCAAAAGTAATTGTTGAGTCAACTAGCATCTTAGTAGTATAGTATGCTAATTTTTGAGGTAGACTAAAAGCAGCAAATTGCCGTTGAAATTCATCACTTTGAAAAGCACTATTGACGGATATTACACTATCAGTAAGTAAATAAATTGTTGATTCAATAAGTTCTTGTTCACTATCCATCATAATTTTCACCTTCTTATTCCTACGCCCCAATCTTAGCATAAGTACCAGTATAATTAATACCCAATCCAGCAAAAAGCTTGAATTTATATTCTAAAGAAGAACTAAAAAGGCTGCTGATAATCAATTTCAGCAGCCCTTCCATATGAAAATATTATAATTTAAAACTTGCCATTCATAGTCTTTTCAAAACTTTTATTTAAAACTTTATTATTACTCTTGGTTAAATTAATCTTGTTACCAGCCACAACACTATCAACTAAAATAATTGGATTTTTATCGTATAAGCAAAATAAATATGTTTCATGTTTCTCTTTGCCTAAATCACGATTGTAAATAGAGAGCACTCGGTAATCATATTTATTATCCGCTTGTGGATCCCAACCAATATTAATTATTTTGTTATTTAAATAAAACTTTCCCTTCTTAAAAGTATCAGGATAAACACGGACATTATTAGCCTTAAGTGGGTGTTTGCCATCATATTTAGTATAAGTTATTTTTTGCTTTTTAGATATGGACTTCATGGCAGAGGTTAAATACTTATCCTTTTTTGTAGTCCAAGTAACTTTAGCTTTTTCTTCTAACTCCCTTTTTTTTAGTTCACTTTTTAATTTACGAGATTTAGCTGCTTGTTCACGTTTTTGAATAGACTTTTGTTTACTTTTTTCAATTGCCTTTTTGTCTTGACCAATAATTATGTTATTACCATCGTCTGATATTTTTATTTGCCTGCATCCCGTCATCATTGCAGATAAGGCAAGCATCATTGTACCTAATAGAACAACTTTTTTCATAATATTTTCTCCCAATTAGTATATTCCTTACATATAATCCTATCACTAAATGATAAGAAATTATGAATAAATTGCCCATTTTATTGACTAGGATTAACAATTAATGTATTCTATTATGATTTAGCTAATAACTAAGTCAAGATTTCAAAGGAGATTTCATATGTTTATGAATAAGAAAAAATTATTTAGCCTACTTTCATTATTAGCACTAACGCTAATTATACTGACTGGCTGCAGTAAGTCACAATCCAATTCAGCTAATAACAATGGTAGAATTTCTATCGTAACTAGTACTAATATCTACGCCGATATTGCAAAAAATATTGTCGGTAAATATGGTACGGCTAAAGCCATCATTACTTCTGGCTCAATTGATCCACATGACTTTGAGCCTAAAACTAGTGATGCAAGAGAAATTCAAAATGCTGATATTATTATAGCTAACGGCCTAGGATACGATAGTTGGTTAAACAAGTTAGCTAATGCTAATAACAAAAAAGTCGTTGAAGTTGGTAATGATATTATGAAGTTCAAGAGCAATTCCAACCCACATATTTGGTACAACTTAGAAATGCCAATTAAGTATACTAATTATTTAGTTGCTCGCCTATCTAAATTAGACAAAAAACATGCCTCATACTACAAGGAAAATGGCGCAAAATTCATTGCCAAAGTTCAAAAAGTTAAAAAAATAGCTAACAATATCAATGGTAAAAAAGCTAAACCTGTTTTTGTAAGTGAACCAGTATTTGACTATGCTTTACAAGCTGCGGGCTTTAAGATTGGTGACAGTGACTTTGAAGATGCAATCGAAAATGGCACTGATCCAACTCCTCAAGTCATTAACAAAATGAATAAGCAAATTGCTAACAAGGAAATTTCATTCTTTGTTAACAACACACAAGTTCAAAGTTCAACCGTTTCTAACTTTGTTAAAAAAGCTAAGTCAAAGAATATCCCTGTCCTTTCAGTAAGAGAAACTATGCCTAACAATACTACTTATTTGCAATGGATTACTCAAAACTATGAGAACTTAGCTAAAATTTCTAAGCAATAATTATTGCTTAAAAGAGTTCTGGTCTAACATAATAGATCAGAACTCTTTTAATTTGCGATTTTTTCAAATCCTTTATTTAAATTTTCATCCATATTAATTGTTAATGCAATTATCTCTACATTGCTAGTTGAATCTACTAAGATTACTGGCTTGCCTTTATGTAAGCAGAATAAATAAGTAGTATGCCAGCCATTGATTGCAACATTTCTATTATATATAGCTACAACATTATACTCATACTTATCCTCTCCGTTTGGACTCCAGCCTAGCTTAATTAATTGATGATTATCAATTGAAAACTTTTTGTGATTAAAAGCTTGCGGATAAGAAACACCGCCAAATGTTTTGATTGAACCATGTCCAGTATATTCACGATAAGTTTGGTCGGCAGCTAAACTCCATTTATCTACGAACTTCTTCAATTCCTTAGATTGCTTTTTGGTCCAAGGATGTTTTTCTTCAGTAGATTTTTGCTTGGCTGGGGTAGTTGAATCTTGCTTAGAAATATCTTTAATACTTGATGAGCTCTTATTAGTCTGATTATGGAAAGACGAACTTGATGACGATGATGATTGGCTACATCCAGTCATAATAGTCAAAGTTAAAATTATACTTATAAAATAAATTATTTTCATCAGTGTTAATACCTCACATTAGCAAAGAAGCAGTAAATACAATTTTAATCATACCATGATTTATAAAGTTTCTAGTTAAAAATTACCTCCTAACATTTTATTTAGAACTAGTATACGTTTACATTGACTAGACATCTTGACTAAAAACAAAATTTTTTCTAAATTTGAAACAGTTAATAATGAAAGAAGCTTTAAAATGAATAAGACAAGCACCTCAATAAGAAATGTTGTAGCAATTGGGATTGGTACTGCTATCTATGTTATATTAGCGCGGTTTACTTCTATTCCTACCGGGATTCCTAATACAAATATTGAAATCGTTTATCCTTTTTTAGTATTGTTGGCTACTATATATGGTCCCAAAGTTGGATTTAGTGTTGGATTCATTGGACATACCCTATCTGACTTTTTGATGTATGGGCAAACTTGGTGGAGTTGGGTTCTAGCAACTGCTAGCTTAGGACTATTAGTGGGTGCCTATGGCAGATATTTTTTAGATCTAAAAAATGGTATCTTTAATACTAAGCAGATAATTACCTTTAATATTGTACAGATTATCACCAATGTAATTAGCTGGTTAATAATAGCTCCAGTCGGAGATATTTTAATTTATAGCGAACCAGCAAATAAGGTTTTTCTACAGGGAATTAGTGCTACTATAGTTAACTCAATCTCCACTTTAATTTTAGGTACCATTTTATTAAAAGCATATGCTGGAACTAAAATCAAAAAAGGCAGTTTAAAGAAAGAATATTAAAATGAATAAGCCAATTATTGAATTTAAAAATTTTACATTTAAATATGTTAGCCAAGCTGAAGCAACTCTTAAAGATATTAATTTAACAATTAATGCCGGTGAAAAAATACTAATAGCTGGTCCTTCAGGTAGCGGGAAATCAACTATTGGACACTGCTTAAATGGCTTAATACCAGAAATCTATGAAGGTGACATTCAAGGAACTTGCAGAATTAATGGGAAAGATATTATTCAATCTTCTATTTTTGATCTTTCTTTTACAACATCAACTATCTTGCAAGATTCTGACAGCCAATTTATTGGTTTAACAGTTGGGGAAGATATTGCTTTTGCCCTTGAAAATGACTGTCAAAAACAAGAAAAGATGCAGAAAACTATTCAAAGCTGGTCCAAAAAACTAAATATTAACAACCTGTTGCAACAATCTCCACAAGCTCTCTCTGGTGGTCAAAAGCAAATAGTTGCACTAGCAGGTGTTTTAGTTGATGAATCTCCGATTCTTTTATTTGATGAACCACTTGCCAACTTAGACCCTGCAGCAGGTGAGAAGACTATGCAAGTTATAGATCAAGTTCAGTATTCGCTTCACGCAACTGTTATCATAATTGAACATAGACTTGAAGAAGTATTGGGTCATGATTTTGATCGCATAGTTCTAATAGATGATGGTAAAATTTTAGCTGATACTACACCGAATAACTTGTTACATCAAAATAAACTACAAGATTCTGGAGTACGACCTCCTCTTTACCTCGATGCCTTAAAAAAGGCAGGAATAAACATAAATAAAATACCGAAACTTGAAAAGATTAAAAATCTGCCTACGGGTCCAAAGATTGGTGCGCAATTATCCCATTGGATTGAAAGTAATTCAGAAAATACTAGCAATGAAAGTAAACACCCCCTCTTGACCTTAAAATCTATCGGTCATCGTTATAATAAAAAACAACTCTATCCACTAAAAGATGTTACTACCACAATTAAACAAGGTGATTTTGTCTCAATTGTAGGACAAAATGGGGCTGGCAAGACCACCTTATGTCGGGCAATATGTGGCTTTATAAACTATGAAGGTAAGATCAGCTTGGCTAATCAAGACTTGGCCGAGCTATCAATTAAGCAAAGAGCCGAAAAAATTGGCTATGTCATGCAAAATCCTAACCAAATGATCTCACAAAAAATAGTCTTTGATGAAGTAGCCCTAGGCTTACGATTACGTCACATAGATGAAGATCAAATCACTGAACGTGTAAACCAAACCCTTAAGATTTGTGGTCTATATCCTTTCCGTCATTGGCCAATATCAGCTTTAAGTTTTGGTCAGAAAAAACGTATAACTATTGCAGCAATTTTAGTTCTAGAACCCGAGTTAATAATCTTAGATGAACCAACTGCTGGTCAAGATTGGAAAACATATACTGAAATCATGAACTTTCTTAATCAGCTTAATCATCAAGGTAAGACTATTATGATTATTACACATGATATGCACTTAATGATGGAATATACTAATCGCAGTCTTGCCTTTGCCAAGGGAAGACTGATTGCTGATACCACACCGCTGGCACTTCTAACTGATGATAATTTAGTTAAGGCAGCCTCGCTTAGACGGACAAGTTTATTTACTTTGGCTAAACATTACAATTTACCTAATCCCAACAAATTTGTCCAAACTTATATTAATGATGAAAGAAAGCATCTTCAGGAGCGATAATAATGCATGATGAACAAATCTTAGGCTATCAACCAGGAAATAGTCTTATTCATTCTTTAAATGGAACTACAAAATTAATATTTTTGCTATTAGTTTCTATCTCTTGTATGATCACGTATGATACTCGATTTTTGCTAGTTATTTGTATTTTTTCATTAATCTTATTGAAAGTTGCACATATTAAGTGGAAACAAATTTCCTTTATAGTTAAATTCGTTGTTATATTTGCCCTAATTAATCTTATTGCTGTATTTATTTTTCAGCCAACATATGGTCAAACTCTCTATCATTCTAAAAATATTTTAGTCAATGCCGGATATTTCACGTTAACTAGTCAAGAATTATTTTATTTATTGAATTTAATCCTAAAGTACATTTGTTCTGTCCCACTGGTCCTGCTATTTTTACTAACAACTAATCCAAGCCAGTTTGCATCCAGTTTAAACAGTATTGGTATATCTTATAAAATATCTTATGCTGTTGCACTTGCTTTGCGTTACATCCCCAATATTCAAACTTCATATTGGGAAATATCTGCTGCTCAGCAAGCTCGTGGTAACGAACTTTCAAAAAAAGCAACTCTAAGCCAAAAAATTCGCGGTACTTTAAATATTGTAACGCCACTCATTTTTTCAAATTTAAATAAAATTGACACTATCAGTACTGCTATGGAGTTACGCCGCTTCGGCTCTAAGAAAAAAAGAACTTGGTATGTAACTCAATCATTTAATTTAGCCGATTATTTGGTAATTCTAATAGCTCTCTTATCAGTGATAATTGTAGTTATATTATTTAAAGTCAATTCTGGACGCTTTTATAATCCATTTATCTAATGAATAAGCCACCTGCTTCATTTTTAGAACAGGTGGCTTTTACTTGCTTGCAAAACAAAAAGAGCTGTCTACCCTCTAGGTAAGTTTCAGCTCTCTTGTCTTATATACAGTTAAACTCACTCTTTTCCCTGACTATGTCAGATTTAAGAATCATTATTAGATTTGCGGTTATATAAACTAACAAAAGCTAATATTTTTTCTTAAAAGTTTCCAAGATTGAATTTAAATGTATCTCTATATTAATAATTATATTGCTTTTCGTTGGTAAAATTAACTTTTTTACGTAAATTTAATATCGAAAAATTCACCTTGAGCAATACCCTTCAAGTATTATGTTTGCGCATAAAATTAATCTTATTAGCTAAAAGCTTTAATTAGTTAGTTTAGGTCTATGAACAATTTAATCTATAATTACTTTACTGGTACAAGGAACATGGCATAGATGTAATTACCATCACTTAACTTCCATGCGCGCTTACCATTAATAGTTCCTACTGCTACAGCTTTAACGGTCTTACCATAAGCAATATTTTTAACTTTCTTGCCTGAAGCATCCATTAAGTAAGCCTTGCTAGTTGGCCAACCAATCTTCCAAGTTTGATTAGTTGCCGTCATTTTAGGAGCTTTGGTTGAACTAGACTTTTTAGTAGTAGATTTGCTAGTTTTAGATGAAGTTGAGTTCTTAGAACTAGCAGCTGGCTTGTGGTGTCCTTTAGCTACACTAGCAACATCTTCAGCCTTAATCCATTGATTACTCTTGTAACGGTAAGCTACAATCTTGCCATTTACCTTTTTGACATTAGTAGTGTAGATATAAGAAACATTAGAAAGTGTAGCAGTTACCTTCTTCAGCTTATAATCATAAAGCGATACTTTTTTAACATTATTGTTAAGGACTACAGTAGCTGAATAAGCTGGGTAAGTAGCCTTAGACTTCTTAGAAGTAGTAGCTTTCTTTGTTGCTGTAAAAGTAACCCTAGAAGCTGGAATCCACTTCTTTTTTGCATCGATTTGGTAGTAAGTCTTACTATTTATAACTATCTTAGAAGTAGTCTTCCATTTGCTATTTTTCTTAACAGTGGTCTTAGTAAGTTTACCAGTTGAAGTATATAAACGTGTATTCTTCTTTACCTTAACGGTACCATTAACCTTAATGGTTGCATCAGTAGATATAATGTCACTAGGCTGAAGCCATACAAATCCACCTTGATTAGTATTGAAAATAACTCGTACGTAACCATTATCAGAAACCTTGATCGTTGCTCTATCAGAAAGGCCACTGTTAGCATTATCAAGGCTTTCAATTACTTGTGCTTTCTCACTATCGGTTAGATTCTTGGCATCCTTTACAACTACCTTTTTATCCGGAAGACTAACAGTAGTTGCAGAAGTATTTAAGCTACCAGTTCTGTTAAAAGTACTGATCCAACCTTCATTTACCAAGGCTTTATTAGATAAATTCTTAGTTGAACCATCACTAAATTTAATAATTACCTTAGTACCTGATTGGGTAACAGATTCAACATTAGAATTTAAAGACTTAATTAAGCTTTGCACTTGATTAAATTCGTCATCAGTTAGTGAAGTTAAACTTTTAACTTTAACTGGAATATGTAAATCTTCACTAGTATTAGGGGTAACAAATTTAACATTAGTCAATGAGCTTGTTGAATTTGTTAAATATTCTGCAACCTTGATAGTTTGAACGGTAGTATTATCCTTCTTAACAATAACCTCACCATCAATTGCATCAGCAGATACTTCATATCCAGGATTATCACTTTGCACTTGCTTAGCAAAATCAATCACGATTTGAGCATTAGTACCGCTATTGAAAAAGCCGACATCGTTAATTTTAGCAAACTCAGCATCACTCATATTAACTGACATATTATTAATCTTAAGTGATCCCTGGCTAGGAGTATTTGAACTTGAAACAGTTGCAGTATTATCCGCAGCGTGAACTACTTGGCCTTGCCCAGCTACACCAAGTAAAGTTGCGCCAATGGCAACAGATGCTGCACCAATGGCGAATTTTCTAATTGAAAACCTAAGTTTCTTTTCTTCTTTTTTCAATGTTGAATTCCTCCGAATATCGTTAAAAACTATTCAACGCTTATATTATAGGATATTCCATACTCTGATAGCAATAAAAAAAGGGTTAAGATTTTTTAACCCTCATATCTCAAATTATAGTTGATGTAATTAAATAATTTATAGCCTTTGCAGCTAAGAATAATAGTAACTGTTAGAATTATTTTCACAACGGCTTAAAATTATCGTTAAAAAAAGAAGTTGAAAACTAATTCAGCTTCTTTTTGTATGTTAAGAAAGTATAGTCGTACTTATTTTTTTCATCGGCATGATGTGCCTGCTTATCAATTAACTCAAATTTTTTATAATTAATTGGTATCATCTTTACATCAGCCTTAAAATGGTGGTGTATTTCTGTTTTTTCTAAGATATTTACTTCATCTTCTAACTCTTTGAATAAACTAGCTCCACCGATAACAGCAACATCATTAACTTGCTTGTTGAGCCATTTTTTTAAATCAATAATATTAGTAAACACTTTTACTCGAGAATCATTTTGATATTTTTCTTTAAATTTTAAACTATGGGTCAATACCACGTGCTGACGATTAGGTAAAATTCCCGGAAAACTATCAAAAGTCTTTCTTCCCATTACCATTGAATGACCAATTGTCTTTTCTTTAAAATGATGCAAATCAGCTGGCAAGTGCCAGGGTAACTTACCCTGATAGCCAATATTCCCTGCTTCATCTTCAGCCCACACAAAACTTATCATTATATAACCTCTAGACAGCTACCGGCGCCTTAATTGTCCCATGGTGCTGGTAATTCTTCACTTTAATATCTTTCATTTCAAAATCTGCAATCTTATTTTTATCAGGATTAAGCCATAATTGGGGTGCATCATAGGGATTCCGACTTAATAATTCTTTTACTTGATTAAAGTGATTACTATAAATATGAGCATCCCCCAAAGTATGAATAAATTCCCCGACTTCCAAATTACACTCTCTAGCAACTAAATTTAACAATAATGAATAACTGGCAATATTAAACGGCACACCCAAGAACATGTCGCCAGAACGTTGATATAATTGCAAGCTCAGCTTACCATCATTGACATAAAATTGAAATAGAACATGACATGGTGGCAAAGCTGCAGTTGGCACATCTTCAGGATTCCAAGCTGTAACGATTAAACGTCGAGAATATGGTGTTTGTTTAATTTGGTCAATAACATTTTTTATTTGATCAATGAAATCACCATCTCGTTTCTCCCAATGACGCCATTGTGCACCATAGACATTACCCAGCTCACCATATTTGTTAGCAAACTCATCATTATCTAAAATTTGCTGATCAAATTTCTTCAGTTCTTCTTGATAAATTTGATTAAACTCTGGATCTTTTTGACTACGCAAACCAAAGTCAGTCATATCAGGGCCTTGATATTCACTACTTTCTACCCAATTTTTAAAAGCCCACTCATCCCAAATATGATTATTATGTTCAAGTAAGAATCTAATATTAGTATCCCCATGTAAGAACCACAACAATTCACTTTTTATTAATCCAAATGGCACTTTTTTTGTAGTTAATAAAGGAAAGCCTTTGCTTAAGTTAAAGCGCATTTGTGCCCCAAAGATACTGCGCGTACCTGTCTGCGTCCGATCATCTTTATCATGACCTTGATTCATAATTTTTCTTAACAAATCTAAATAAGGTTGCTCTAAATTTGCCATATTTATCTCCTATATTCAATATCTAGTATTAAGCACTATCTAGTCTACAATATTTTGTGTGATAAAAGAAATAAAAAAACAATTTTTCATAGCAACATTCATCTGTGATAGAATTAACCCGTTATTAAATAATTTTTAAAGGAGAAGTTTTTTATGGTTTGGACATGGGATGTTATTCGCCGCATCATTGAGATTCTTTGGTTAATTAATGTAGGCTTTGCCATTTGGACAGTATTTAAAAGCCGCAGAGATATTGCTTCAACCTGGGCTTGGCTCTTAGTACTTACAATCTTTCCATTTATTGGCTTTGTACTTTACCTATTTGTTGGTCGTCAATTATCAAATGATGATATTTTTATCATCAAGCAAGAACAAAAGCGGCTACGCGATAACTTTCTACACCAACAACATCAACTTCTAAAAGAACATGATCTGCTTCCTAAAGATGATCGACAACCAAGAATTCGCCGACTTGTCAATTTAAACTTAAATAACGACGATGCTATTCTAACATTTAATAACAATGTTAATGTGTTTACTGACGGTCCCACTCTCTTTGATAATATTATTGACAATATTAATCATGCTCAAGAAACTATCAATCTTGAATTTTACACTTTTTATAACGATTCATTAGGCAGGCGCATCCTTAATGCCCTAACTGCGGCAGCTAAGCGTGGTGTTAATGTGCGGGTCTTATATGACGCAAGCGGATCGCACGGTACTAGCTATAAATTTTTTGATCCCCTTAGAGAGGCTGGTGGTCAAGCACAAGCTTTTATATCTAGTTCAGGTAAGTATCGCTTCACTACTCCTCGGCTTAATTATCATCTCCATCGTAAGCTAGTCATTATTGACCACAAAATTGGCTACATTGGCGGTTTTAATATAGGCGATCAATATATTGATAAGAGTTCCAAATTTCACCATTGGCGTGATACCCATCTTCGAGTAGCAGGCCAAGCTGCAATCATGATGGAAATTCGCTTTGCAATGGATTGGAATACTACCTGCCGAAAAACTAAAATACAGCCATATAGTATTGAAAATGAAATCAACAATTTTAGCTTAGAAACACCTATTGATAATAATCAACTTGTTACAATGCAAATCGTATCTTCAGGACCTGATAATCAAAACTTTGGAATTCGTCGTGGCTACGAAGAAATCATTGCCCAAGCTAAAGATTATGTTTATATTCAAACGCCTTACCTAATTCCTGGCGACTCAATACTAGAAAGCTTAGTTATTGCTGCTAAAAGCGGGATTGATGTTAGAGTCATGATTCCTTGCATGCCAGATCATCCCTTTGTTTACAGAGCTACTGAATATTACGCTAAATATCTTACTAGTCAAGGAATTAAAGTTTACAAGTACAATAATGGCTTTATTCATGCTAAGACAATGGTCAGTGGTTCTAATATAGCTTCCATCGGTTCAGCTAATCAAGATTTTAGAAGTTATAAGCTTAACTTTGAAGTTAATGCCTTTACTTATAGTGAGGAATTAACTCAAAAATTAAAACAGATCTTTGAAACGGACATTAATAAAAGTACTTTACTGACTAATGAGTACTTTAATCAACAGTCTAATTGGCACAAGTTTAAGCAATACTTTTCTAGGCTACTTTCTCCAATATTATAAGAGTAATAAACGCCCTAGCATATCGCTAGAGCGCTTTTTAATAAAGTTTAATCCTAGAACTTGATACCTGCTCGATAAAGTATTGGTCATGTTCAATTAATAGCATTGCAGGCTGAACTCTCTTTAAGAGTTTAATCAATTGATCTTGGTTAAAAACATCTAAATAATTCGCTGGTTCATCCCATAAATATAAATTTGCCGGTTCTACCAGTGACTTAGCAAGTGCAACACGTTTCTGCTGTCCCATGCTCATATCTTCAATTGCAACTGAAAAATTTTCTCTGGGAAAGCCCAGCTTTTTGAGTGTGTTTAGTAACATCGTGTAATCAATTTTTTCTTTTTTAGAAAAATCCTCTAAGCTTCCATGATATTTAGAAAAGCTTTGCGGCAAGTATGATATCTTTAAGCCACTAGTTAAAAACAACTTACCTGTCTCTTTTACTTCTGTTTTCTCTTTTAATAGCAGATGTAACAATGTTGACTTACCTGAACCATTTCTCCCTTCTAAGCTAACTATACCATGGTTATGAATAGTTAAGTTCAAATCAGAAAATAACTTTTTTGAACCAAAGGCTAATTCTAGATCCTTTATTTCTAATAAAACATCGTGATAATTAGGCACAAAATTCATTTTTAAATCTGGAGCTTTCTCTATATTAGTCAATAAATCCTTTTTTTCACTTATTTTTTGATTAATATGGCGCTCCATGTTTTTGGATTTTTTCATAATTTTTGCAGCTTTGTGACCAATGTACCCTCTATCAAACATACCCATCGGTTCATTAGTATGATTGCTATAATACTTTTGCTTTTCTGATTTTTCAGAATATTGACGTACCCTACGTGCACTTTTTGTTAAACTTGAAATTTCACTATGCAATTTTTGATTTTTAGCTTCGTTAAAACTATCACGTTTATTTTTGGTATCCTCATAGCTGGCATAGTTTCCTTGATATAAGTGGATTTCAGTGTTTTCAATAGCCAAAATATGGTCAGTTGTCTTATTTAAAAAGCTTCGGTCATGACTAACTAAAATATAACCACTTTGATGATTTTTTAGATAGCTAACCATTTCCAAACGACTTTTTTCATCTAAATGATTAGTAGGCTCATCAATCAAGGAAAATGAATATTTATCTGTGAATGATAAAGCCAGTAATACCTTGGTTTGTTCACCGCCACTTAAAGTATTAAATGTCTGCCAAATAATATCAGGGTCTACACCCATTAAATTCAGCTCTCTACGCAATTGCCATTCTTCAAAGCCAGTCTGATTTTGAAGTTCAAAAAGAGTGATATTTTTAGGATCCTTTATTTCAATGGGAAAATAAGAAAAGTTAAGCTTAGTCTGGATTATACCCGTACCACTCAATTTATTACGTAACAAATTAAGAAAGGTTGTCTTACCCCGACCATTTCTTCCAATCAATCCCAGCTTCCAACTACTATCTAAATCAAGATTTAAGTTGTTGAAGATATTCTCACTTCTATCTTCATATCTGAAAGAAAAATTTTTAATTGTTATATTGCTCATTAAATCACCTCAAAAAGGAGATTACACTTATAGTCAAAAAGATAAACTTCTTCTTTTTGAAAAATTGAGCATACAAAAAGAAGGATAGCCCTTATCCATTAATTAACTAAAAGTGTATAGTTTCTCCGTCTAAATAAAACAGCTATTTAACTAATACATTTTTAGAAAATTAATGAACGCAATGGACAATCCTTCTTTCACAAAATTAGATTTCAATTGATACAGCCTATATTATCATTTCAAAATTAAATTTTCAACATAAAAAACTGAAACTTGAAAGCTAAAAATTACGCTCTTTCCGCGTGTTTTTTGGTTTTTTCTTTACAAAAATAAAAAACGCAAGACCCTTGCATTATACTTTAAGTAAAAAAAAACATAAAGATGAGCTTACGCTATGAAAAGTATATCGCAAATTGAACAAAAAAGGGATACTAGTTCACTAATTTCTGCTAGATGACAATCAAAAAGCTAACCACAAGGGTTAGCTAATCTCAAGTCACTATAAAACATTTTGCAATTCCATTAACACTGGATGTATTAATGCACTAATTTATTATAATCAGGAACTACATACTCTAAATTTTGACCATTTGATTTTAGAACATTTCTAAACCAATAAAATGAATCTTTCTTATATCTATTAAAACTACCACTTCCATCCTCATTAACCTCAATATAAATAAATCCATATCTCTTACTTAATTGTCCTGTTCCCATTGAAACTAAATCTATGCAGCTCCACATTGTGTACCCCATTATGTTTACACCATCATTTAAAGAGGCTTCAACCGCCTTAATATGTTCCCGCATATAATCAATACGATATTGATCATGTACATGCTTATCTTCAGTAAGAGTATCACGAGCGCCTAATCCATTTTCTAGAATCATTAGTGGTAAATTGTCATAGCGTTGAGCCAACTCATTTAAGAACCAACGTAAGCCCATAGGGTCAATTTGCCAACCCCACTCTGATTCTTTTAAATATGGATTCTTTTCACCACTAACTAAGTTACCATTACTGTTTCCCGATTGATCATTTGAAACGCAACTGCTCATATAGTATGAGAAGCCTAAGAAGTCTGCTTTACCATCTTTTAAGTACTTTATATCTTCGTCAGAAACCTTAAGATCTATCCCAAGAGAATTCCAAATATTTTTAGAATAATATGGATATTCTCCTCTGACTATAACATCACTAAAATAATAGAAGTTCTTTTCCATAAATTTTTGGGTAGCTAAAACATCTTCTGGTTTAGGAGTTAATGGATAAGCTGCAGTGCCTGCAACCATACATCCCACCTTAAATTCAGGATTAACCTTGTGTCCCAAAGAAACCACCCTAGCAGAAGCAACCAATTGATTATGAGTTTCTTCATAAACACGTTGGGTATCCTTTATAGTTGTATTCGCATTACCATCATTTACCAATGTTAAAATGTTAATTTCATTAAAAGTTACCCAATGCTTGGCTAAATCTTTATATTCAGTCATACAAATTCGACAGAATTCATAATATTCATCAATTAGCTTCTTATTTGACCAACCTCCAAAATCAGTTACATAAAAGGCAGGCATATCGTATTTATACAAAATACAGATTGGTTCAATATTATATTTCTTTAATTCTAGTAAAACATTCCTATAGAATTCTACACCTTTTTTATTTACTCCTCCTGCAATACCTTGGGGCAAAATACGTGCCCAAGATAATGTAAGATTCAATGCTTTAAAACCCATTTCGTAAAGCAATTTAATATCTTCTTTGTAATGGTGATAAAAGTCTGTCCCAAAATGGTTAGGATATATTTTGCCCACTTTTAAAGTATATTTATATCCTTTAGGAATTTGGCCACTCCATTGTAAGACCTTTTTTTCATCACCTTCATCATTAACAATGTAAGCATATCTTGGAGTATTAACATCCCCACCTAGATAATAGTCTACTTCAACAGGTGATTTTCCATCTTCATCCCAAGCACCTTCGATTTGGGCTGCGCTAATGTCGCCACCCCAGAGAAAATTATCAGGAATAGTTGTATTTTTCTTAGTCATATTTATTCAGCCTTCTTCTCTAATGATTTTACATAAATTGGCCAGAATGGTAGATAACATAGCAAGCCAATTACAAATGAAATAATTACAATTAATATAGTCTTAATATCTCCCGTTCCTAAAGGCCCTAACAAAAATTGAGGAGTTGCCCATGGAATAGCAACAAAGAATTTACCCATCCATGGAGAAGACATCAATAAATATCCAACTCCAGTAGAAATAGTTCCACTAAAAACGAATGGGATTATCAAGTAAGGATTTAATGCAATTGGCAAGCCATAAATAACTGGTTCAACAATTGTGAATATGGCTGGTATACCTGCTGTTACACCTAATTTCTTTAAAAACTTATTCTTACTAATTAGCATAAAAATTACTAATGGCCAAACAGCTGCTGTCCAAACAGTCATTCTGATTAATCCTGTATTACCTAATCCTGCTAAAACGTGTGGCAGTTGTGTTGAAGAAACTCCTTTAGCAACTAATTTAGCATTTTGATCTAACCATTGAAGTCCAAATGGAGTAAACAAACCTAGAAAAATACCATCGCCATGCAAGCCACAGCTCCATAATAGTAAAGTAATGAAAACAACTAACATTGCCGTCCAAATGTTTTCTGAGCTTGAAACAAATGGTTGACATACTGTGTTTAAGAAAGTAACTAAATCAAAATTACAAATACTTCTAATAAACCATGCTACAATAATTGAAGCCAAAACAGGTAGTAATGCTGAGAACGACTTACCTATTGCTGGTGGAACTGAAGCTGGCATTTTAATACCAATATTATATTTCTTAAATATCCAAAGAACTCTAACACTAAAAATACTAGTTATGATAGCTACAAATAATCCATTAGAACTAAAAGCAGTAATTTCAATACCACCAGACTTATCTAGTCCTCCTAATGTAAATACCAAGAATGTTGCTATACCTATGGTACCAGAAGACAGCTTATCCAAATCTAAGCTTGCACCATAATATGTTGCCATAGTAAATGAAGCATACAACGACATAAAGCTTAAAGTTAATGTATTCATCCATAGAAATTAGAAGCTAATGGAGTTAAAAATGGTATTAATGCCTTGCCACTTGTTCCTATACTTGGTGAACCTAAAACATATAGAATCATAAAAAAGGCACCAGATAAAATGATTGGCATTGTCCCCATAAGTCCATTTACGATTGCTTGAACTACTTTAAGATTAGAAAACCTTGCCATTGGTCCAGTAATCTTCTGCATTTTATTCTCCATTGTATCGAAGAATTTCATTTTAATACTTGGCATAAAGAATACCTTCTCATCTAGATAATTTGATCTTCATTTTGCTCCTTACCGTCATATTTGGTAGAAGTTCTTATTTCTTCAAATTTTTCATCATCATCTTCTTCAATAGCTTTTAATTCATCAATTCTTCTTTGATGACGGCCACCGATAAATTTTGCATCCAACCAATTTCTAACAATCATCTTAGCTAATTCTGGTCCAACTACTCTTGAACCAAACGCTAAAACGTTAGTATTGTTATGCATTCTTGATAATTTAGCAGAATAACAATCGCTACATACACAAGCACGAATTCCTTTAACTTTGTTAGCTGCCAATGAAATACCTACACCAGTACCACAAATAACAATTCCTAAATCATATTCACCACTTGCAACAGCTTCGCCGACTTTTTTACCGTAAATAGGATAATCCGTTCTTTCTTTACTGTTTGTACCAAAATCGTGTACTTCATATCCTAATTCTTCAAGATAAGCGATAATAGTTGGCTTTAACTCTAAACCTACGTGATCTGATCCAATAGCAATTCTCATTTTTAATTTTCCTTTC
This sequence comes from Lactobacillus colini, assembly GCF_017874575.1. GTDB lineage: Bacteria > Bacillota > Bacilli > Lactobacillales > Lactobacillaceae > Lactobacillus > Lactobacillus colini. Next base: position 60,699 of record NZ_JAGGLU010000012.1, read on the forward strand.
TAATATCTGAAATAATTTCTTTATATGATTGTTCTTTTCCAAATAAAGCTGATGTACCTAAAACAAAATTATCAACACCTAATTTATGCAAAGCCTTAATTCGTTCTCTAGATACGGCGCCATCAATTCCAAGAATATAACCATACTTTTCTTTTTCTTCAGCAAATTTTCTCAATTTTGGAATTACAGATTCTTGAAATGGTTGACTGGCAAAGCCAGGATGAACTGTCATAACTAATACATAATCTACTTCTGGTAAAAGTTCTTTTACTGTTTCAAAAGAAGTACCTGTATTAACAGCAATTCCTGCTTTTTTACCTTGCGCATGAATATCATCAATTGTTCTAGCAGATTGTTGCTCTGCATCTGGACAAAAGTAAATAATATCTGCGCCTAAATCACTAAAAAATTTTACGTATTTTCTTGGATTTTCAATCATCAAATGGACATCTAACTTTTTATTAGTATTTTTTCTCACTGTAGAAATATCTTCAGGACCTAATGCAAAGTTAGGAACATATCTACCATCCATTACATCCATATGATAAATATCTATATTCGCTTTATTTAAGCTATCTACCTCTGAGCTTAAATAACTGAATTTTGCACACATCATGGAAGGACTTAATATCAAAACCATTTTCTTTCTCCTTTCCTCCCTTTTTATAGGTAATCGATTACCTTATTTATGTTCTGCAACTATAATAGCATTAATTTATAATAATGTAAACGCTTTTGTTAAAAATTGAGTAATCGTTTACCCTAAACACGCTATGATATACTATCTTTAGACTTAAGTTGGAGTTGATAAAAATGGAAACATATTCTATTAAAGATATCGCTAAACTTGCTGGTGTATCTGTCGCTACAGTATCTAGAGTAATCAACAATAAAGGAAAATATTCTCAACAAACAAAAGAAAAAGTACTTAGAATTATTAAAGAAACAAATTATAAAATTGATACTAGTGCGCAAAGCTTACGTACCAATATTACCCACACTATCGGTATTTTAGTTCCAGATATTGAAAATTCTTTTTTTGCAAATTTAGTACAGAAAATTGAAGAAAAACTATTTGAGAAACACTATTCAACTTTTATTTGTAATACTGATAAAAATGAAAAAAAAGAAAAAGCATATTTAACTATGCTTGAAAATAAAAAAGTCGATGGTATTATAGTTATCTCTGGTTCTTACCGACAAGGCTTTACTTTTAAAAGCTCATTAAAATCTATTCCTTACATATGTATTGATCGGTCCCCCAAGAATATTAATGAAACCGTTTTTATTTCGTCTAATCATAAACAAGGAGCAATCGATGCAACAAATTACTTATTAAGTAGACATAGTATACATCCTGCAATTATTATGGAAAAAAAGAATTTAAGTACATCAATTAAAGCTAGATTAGAAGGATTTAAACAAACCTTGGATCAAAGACATATTGATTCAAATGTACTTTATTATTCTAATAATCATAGTATTAAAGAATTTATTGATATTCATCCATATACTGATGCTTTTTTTGCTATTAATGATAATTTAGCCATTACTGCAATTATGACTTTAAAGGCTATGAAAATCCGGATTCCTGAAGATATACAAGTCATTGGATTTGACAATATTCCATCTGCAAAAGTTATAGAGCCTTCTCTTACTACAATTTCTCAAAACATTGAAGAAATTGCTGAAGTTGCTGTCGAAAATATATTAAAGCGCATTCAAAATTTTCCTAATTTAGGTCAACAAATATTAATTGCTACACATTTAGTCAAAAGAAATTCAACATATTAGACAAAAATAACTCATAACTAAAACTTGAAAGCACCAAAATTAGCTGGACCTCTTGTCAGGCCCGGCTTTTTTGCCTCTAAATTAGTTTTCCTACGCTACTGCTTGCAGCTGATTTTGAATGAAATTAGGTAAGACTTTGATAAAATGATTAAGGGCAATTTCTATTTCTTCTGAAAATTGATCTTTAACTTTATTTAGTGGGATTGTATCAGAATTTCGAGGTTTTATTATGACTAAATTAACTAAGCAAGATAAAATCGATATTTATAATAATTGGAAAAATTATAAAAAGTCAGCTGAATCATTAAGCAAAGAATATAAAATAGCTTCTAGTGTAGTTAGGTATTTGGTTAGGCTACTTGATAAACATGGATTAGACGTCTTAAATAGGTCATATACTAACTATTCAATTGAGTTTAAAGAGAAGGCAATAAAACGTATGCTGTATTGTGCTGAAACGATACAATAAATAGCACTAGATCTTGCTTTACCAAGTGATGGAATGCTTCGTAATTGGCTTCGCAAATACAAAAAAGATGGGTATAATGTCATTAATCATCAGAAAGACAGAAAACCCAATGCAGGACAAAGACAAACAGATCCAAGAACTTCAAAAGCAAATCAAAAATCTCAAACAGAAGAATTTAGAGCTTACTGTCGAGAACGAATTTATAAAAGAATTAGACGCCTTAGTAGCACAAAGAACCAGAAACCAAAAGCACAAGAAATAGTTTCTGCAGTCACACAGCTAAGGCGAGAACTTCACGTGACTGTAAGTTTTTGTTCTCAAAGTTATCAATTCTAAGCCTGACCTTCCACATCTATCCAGAAGTAATTATTACTATGTTCAAGGACATGATGATAAAGATAGAAAAAACCGAAAGATCATGGAGAGGATCAAAGAAGTATATGAAGAGCACAAACATCGCTATGGTTATAGAAGAATTACTGCGCAGCTTCAACATGAAGGACTTAAAATTAATCATAAAAAAGTAAAGCGTCTAATGACTAAAATGTACTTATATGTCATTGCCATTAGACGTAAGTATAAATATTCAAGCTATCGTGGAATTGTAGGTAAAATCAAAGCTAATCTAATCAAACGCAGTTTCAAGTCCGTGATGCCGAATAGAAAGTGGTATTCAGACGTGAAAGAATTTCATTTAAATGGTGAAAAGCTTTATTTATCGCCAATCATGGATGGTTGCACACAAGAGATCATCTCTTATACTCTCAGCCGCAGACCTGTTTTAAAACAAGTAATGGATATGTTAGAACATGCATACAAGAAGTATCCATCACTTAATGGCTTGATCTTCCATACTGATCAAGGTTGACAATATCAAAAATCACTCTTCCAAAATTGGCTCAAAAACCATGGTATTACTCAAGGTATGTCACGCAAAGGTAACTCTTTAGATGATGGCATGATGGAGGGGTTCTTTGGCATACTCAAAAGAGAAATGTTCTACGGTTTTGAGAAGAACTTTAAAAACTTAGATGAATTAGAACAAGCTATTAGAGAATATATTAATTATTACAACACTAAGAGAATAAAATCTATACTAAAAACATACTAACTTAGTGTTAGGTAGTTATTCGACGGAATAATTGCCTAGCACTTTTATTTTTACTTAAAATAAAAGTAAGATGAAGCGCTTA
>NZ_JAGGLU010000013.1 GCF_017874575.1 Lactobacillus colini
ACTATACTAAAAAATCACACCCCGATGGAATATCGGAATGTGATCTTAAATCAAAACTAAATCAATAATATGTCCTAATTTTAGGGTTCATATCATTGTTGGTCTTTTTATTATTGCAAAATATTCTTTTCGATATATGTTAAAACTCCTTGTCTATTATTAGTGCCAGTAATATGCTTAGCAGCTTTCAAGACATCAGAGCTTGCATTCTCAACAGCAACTCCATCGCCAACTTCTCTGATCATTTCTAAGTCATTATTACCATCGCCAAAGGCTGCCATCTCGTTAAGTGAAATATTTAAAATATTCCCTAATTCTTTTAGACCATTAGCCTTATGAATACCTGGCTGAATAATATCAATATCACCATGACCACTACTAGTTACATCCGCATAAGGAGCAAGTTCTTTTTTAAATAAATCAATGAAGTATTGTGTGTCTTCATCATTACATTGAACCGCAAATTTAACTATTTGATCGTTAATTTCATCAAAATTATTAATTTGCTTTAGATGATGATAGTAAACATACATTCTATTATAGTAATCCTGACCGAATTTTTTTGGTTCGTATGCACTTTGTGCTCCACAAACTAAGAATTGTAACCTATCTTGTTTATCCAAGAATTGTTCAATCTTATTAACTGCTTCATCAGGATAAGCGTGCAAACTATAAATATGATTATTATCCCTAATCAAAGCACCATTTTCAGAAACGTAGATAATATCTGAATATTCTGGAAAAAAGTCTTTTAATTGAAAATATTGGTTACCACTTGCAACTGTAAAACGAATATCTTTTTCTTTCAATTTGCTATAGATTTCTTTAAATCTTGCTTTATCATAAGTATTGTCAGATCTTAAAAAAGTGCCATCCATGTCAACTGCAATCAACTTGGTTCTCATCATTTTATTTACCTCATATCTGATTAATTACAACCATATTTTATCGAAAAAATTATTACTGAAGTATTCATATTTAAAGTAGTTCTACGCTATTTTTAAACATTTTTAGATCATAGTTACACGTGAAACTTAATACTATCTAGAAAGGGAAAAATAACCATGCCATCTGCCAAAAAATTATTAGACCAGCCATTTAGTTCAAATACTTTCAAATTGATTTGGCAGGCAAGTATTATCGGTTTAACTATCGGAATTGTTGTTAGTATTTTTAGATTATTAATTGATCATAGCATCAGCTTGCTATATATCTTGTACCCTTATCTGCGACACCATTTAATTTTGCTGATTCCTTACATTATATCTATCCTATTGGTCGTATTTTTATTAGGAAAAATCATCAAATATAACCCTAAAAATCTATCTGGCTCAGGCATCCCGCAGCTGCAGGCCATGTTAACCAAACAAAACCAAATGCCTTGGTTTCAAATTTTATGGCGTAAGTTTATTGGTTGCTTACTAGCAATGGCACCGGGATTATTCCTAGGGAGAGAAGGTCCTTGTATCCAAATGGGCGCTATGATTGCTCAAGGTTATAGTCAAAATTTATACCGTGCATCAGACAATGATGCGGCAACTCTAATCTACGCTGGTATTGCGGCTGGCTTAAGTGCAGCTGTAAGTGCGCCCTTAGCTGGAGTATTCTTTTTATTCGAAGAAATTACTCATTCTTTTAAGTCTAAAATCATTACAGCTGCCCTAGCAGCTGCTACTTGCTCTGACTTAGTCACTATTTTGTTCTTCGGAACCAAGCCTTGTCTTTATCTGCCAATTACCCATAATCTTCCTGTTACTTCATATTGGTCATTAATCTTGGTCGGAATGGCGGCTGGAATTTTAGCTTATGTTTATCAATGGTCATTATTAAATTCAAGATGGCTCTTTAGTAAGCTTAAAGTCATACCAACTATCTACCACAGTATTATTCCTATGGTCTTAATTATTCCAATTGGATTAATCTACCCTCATTCTCTAGGTGGCTCACATATGTTAATTGACATTATCTTCCATAATCCTAAGATTGTTCAAGTTGAAGAATTAGGTAATTTAACTTGGTTATTGATCCCGATTATCTTCGCAATAATTAGGTTTATCTTTTCAATGCTATCATCTACTAGCTCCGTTCCCGGTGGGATCTTTATGCCGACTATGGTCTTAGGAGCCTTATTAGGATTAATTGCGGCAACTATCCTAATCCATCTAGGCTTAATTCCGCCAAACACTTATACTAATATTATTGTTGTTTCAATGACTGCTTATCTCGCCGCTTGCCTACATGCGCCAATTACAGCAATTATCCTACTAACAGAAATGATCGGCACCGTTGAACAAGTCCTTCCCATGATTATTACTGTCTTTATTGCCTATATTGTACTGTCTACTTTAGGTGGTAAGCCACTGTATACTGCTATTAGAAAGCAAATGAATTTTAAATAAAAGTTGACAAAACATTAAAGAAATACTTATAATCTTAATTAATAAGACTATGAAAGGAGAATTACTATGACTTACGCAATGTTAGAAATGAATAGTTGGTGGCAAAACTAGCACTGGGGTTATTTCTGATTTGCGTTGCAACAGATATGACCCAACCGTCATATCTGTGCTGGTAATTCTTAGCAATCACTTAAACCCGCACAGATTTCAAGAACCTGCGCGGGTTTTGCTTTTTTTTGAGGCACGACCTGTTTTAGCAGGTGGTGTCCTTTTTTTATTTAAATTTAGAAAGAAAAAATCATGAAAAAACTAATTGCAACAATTATTGCCTTATTTACCTTCCTAGTGATCGCATTCTTTGTAGAAAATAAGCAAAAAAACGATAGCCTAGCTACACCGACTGTCGGTATCTTACAAACTATGAGCCACCCTTCCTTAGATGAAATTCACCGCGGAATTATCTCCGGCTTAAAACAGGCTGGCTATTCAAATAATAAAAATATCAAAATTGAATTTGAAAATGCTCAAGGCGACCAAAGTAATCTTAAATCAATGAGTGACCGCTTCCTGCAACATAACGCCAAGGTCGTGATTGGAATTGCCACTCCAGCCGTTCAGTCATTAGCTAACGAGCCAGGCAAGACTCCGGTAATCATGGGGGCTGTCAGTGACCCAACTGGAACAGGCTTAGTTAAATCGCTTAATCAGCCAGGCGGAAAAGTTACCGGTGTCAAGGACCGCGAACCTATCAAGCAACAATTAAGTCTAATTAAGACCTTTATGCCCAATATTAAAGACATCGGCGTTGTCTACACCTCTAGTGATGATTCTTCAACTTCTGAGTTTAAAGAGTTTAAATCTTTAGCCCAAAAGGATGGTATAAATGTCCATGCTTACACGATTACATCAACTAATGATATTGAACAAGTCGCTCAAACCATGGCTGGTAGAGTGCAAGCTGTTTATGTACCAACTGATAATACTGTCGCTTCCGGCTTCTCTAGCCTGGTTAAGGCAACTAATAGTGCCAAAATTCCTATCTTTCCCGCAGTCGATTCAATGGTAAAGAGCGGCGGAATTGCAACAGTCGCGGTCAGCCAATTCGATATGGGGGTCTTAACTGGTAAGATGGCAGCTAAGATTCTCAAGGGACAAGATCCAGCAACTACGCCAGTTGAAACAGTTAATAGCTTTGCTACCGTAGTTAATGAAAAGGCAGCCCAAAAATTAAACATTCACATACCACAATCAATTATCAACCAAGCTAAAAAGAAAGGAAGTATCATTAAATGAGCCTTATTACATCTACAATCGGCCAAGGCTTACTCTGGGGCATTCTTGGTCTAGGACTATATCTAACATTTAGAATTTTGAACATTGCGGATATGACAGTCGAGGGGACCTTTCCTTTTGGAGCAGCAATTTGTGTTAGTGCAATTGTTCATGGTGTCAATCCTGTTCTCGCTACTATTCTTTCATTTATTGCGGGGATGGTTACTGGAGCTATTAGCGGCTTACTCTACACTAAGGGCAAGATCCCAGTCCTATTAGCTGGGATCTTAACAATGACCGGAATTTATTCGGTTAATTTACATGTCCTGGGTAAAGCTAATGTAGGATTACTAAATAATCAAACTTTATTTAATAGTAAGTTTTTGACTGATTTGCCAGATGGCTTCTCTAGTGTAGTAGTTGGGTTATTATTTGCAATTTTGTTAGTAATTTTAGTAGCTATCTTCTTAAATACTGATCTAGGCCAGAGCTTTATCGCGACTGGCGATAATGAAAAAATGGCCCGCTCACTTGGAATTAATACTGACAATATGAAGATTCTGGGGCTAATGATCTCAAACGGACTAATCGGCTTAAGTGGTGGTCTAATTGCCCAAAACAGTGGCTATGCTGATGTCAATATGGGAATTGGAACAATTGTTATTGGACTGGCTGCAATTATTATCAGCGAAGTTGCTTATCGCGATATTAGCCTCACTGCCCGCCTAGTGGCAGTCGTAGTTGGCAGTATTCTTTACCGCTTCGTACTCTTAATTGTGCTTCAACTGGGCTTTAGCACTAATGACTTCAAGCTTCTTTCAGCAATTATTCTCGCTATCTGCTTAATGTTGCCATTATTAGAAAAGAAATTCCATTTAAGAAAAGCTATCAAGAAAGGGACTGATAGGCCATGAACAAGGCAATTTTAGAACTAAAGAATATCTCAACTACCGTAAATCCTGGTACTAAAGACGAAAAGAAGATACTTAAAAATATCAATTTAATGCTTAATGATGGTGATTTTGTAACCTTACTGGGAACTAACGGTGCTGGCAAGTCTACTTTATTAAATGTAATTAATGGATCAATTATTCCAAGTTCAGGTAGTATCTACTTAAAAGATAAAGATATCACTAACTTAAGTGAAGTCAAACGTGCTAAATTCATCGCACAGGTCTTCCAAGATCCTAAGCTGGGAACAGCTCCGCGAATGACCGTAGCTGAGAACTTATTATTAGCAACTAAACGCGGTCAAAGACGTAGCCTGCACTTACGCGGCCTAGATAAGCAACTTCCTAAATTCAAAAAAGAAACTGCTAAATTGCCCAATGGGCTTAACCAGCGGCTCAATACCTTCGCCGGTAACTTATCTGGTGGTCAAAGGCAAACCTTGAGCTTCTTAATGGCAACAATTAAGCGCCCTGACCTACTTCTATTAGATGAACATACCGCAGCACTTGATCCTAATACTAGCCGTGACTTGCTAGAATTGACCGACCAAGTTGTTAGAGAACAAAAGTTAACCTGCATCATGATTACTCACCAGCTTAAAGATGCACTCCACTACGGCAATCGCACTATTGTCTTGAAAGATGGTCAAGTTGTCTTAGATGCTGTAGGTCACGAACGTGATAAGTTAACCGAAGCTGATATTTTGAAGTTTTTTGCTAATTAAAAAGATCTCATATTAAAAGGCTTGCAAGCTATAAAACCAATGTCATTAAGTTAAGATCTTGACAACGTAAACTATGTATTAAAAAACACTTATTTGATATAAAAGTATCAAGTAAGTGTTTTTGTGTCTCTAAGATTGAAATTTCGAGCATATCAAATAAGCTTAAAATGTCTAAATTTTTAAGCTATACAAACTAAGCTACACGATATATAAAGTATACTGGCCCCTTTGGTTTAAGGTTTCTCTGATCTTTTCTTCCTGGACGCACCGGTACAACATAATAACCAATTTCAATCAATATTCGCTCATAGTTTACCTTTGAGAAAAGTCCATATCTTTTATGAACGACTACGCATGACATTTTAAAGTTGATTAAATAATCATACTTAGATTTCGTTTGCGGTATGCATACTTGAGCATTGATCCGACTGACAATATTAAACATAATTATATGTGCCCACAATTCCATTTCAATAAATTTATCCTGCTTTGAATGAAACTGAACACTACCGATATCGTATTTTAATTTTCTAAATGAACTCTCAATGCCCCAACGAAGATGATAAAGCTCTTTCATTTTTTGCAGAGGAAATTCTTCGGGACTAAGGTTAGTTACTAATACTTCCCATTCTTCTTTGCTGGATTCCGCATTATTAATTCTAAATTTACAGACTCTAAACTTTACAATGCAAATATCTTCAAAATCCCAATTTGCATCTCTAGTGTTTTTGGATCTTTGCTTGATATATTGCTTCTTATAGTGACTTACTCTATGAATAGTCTCTATATTTTTATGGGTTTCATAGTAATGGCCGGAGCAAGTTACCTTGCAATTTAAGCAAAGATCACATTCTTGAGCGGGTAAACTTTTAATTTCTTTGATCGCTCCTTCGCCAACTTTACTTCTGATTACATAAAAGCAATCTTTAATCCGATTACAATTCTCAATTAGATTAAAGCTGAAATATCCTCGATCCATTGTGCTAATAGTTGGCCCTGATTGTTTTCTTTTGAGCATTTTAATGGCTGCAGTGCGTTCGTCAATTTTGTTTTTGGGTTGTAGTACCGCATCTTGATAAGTGTTGTTGAGCACATAATAACTTGCATTAAGGTGAATTTGGCAATATTTTTTATAATCATTATTTTTAGAAGAGCTGACAATATTTTGAGAGTCTGGATTCCATGGCTGATTAAAATCAGACCCGTCGATAGCTAATAGACGGTATTTATCGTTCAATAGCTGTAAATCATTTTGTTCTTGATTAAAGGCATGAAAAATATGTTCAAAACATGCTGGTGATAATTTAGCTTTTTGTTGGACATAAGCTGAAGCGGATACTAAATCTTCAGCATCTGAAAAGGCATCATAAAGCTCCTTGTCTAAGCTGTTTCCTTGCATATTGATAGTAGTTTTAAGCATCTTAAATGCGTCAAGTTTACGTGTTCTTGTAAATGCATGAGCATCGTCAATATAATCGTGAATATTGTCAGCAGTTTCTTTAATTACTTGGTCAATTTTATCCAAAACATTTAACTTTTTAGTGTCCACTTTTGTCCTCAAATCATAGTAAATTAAAAAGCAAAGTTCCATCAAAAACGGAATTTTGCTTTTTCATATTTGTAAAACAAATTAATGTTTCTTCTTGAAGTTGTGATCAAATACTGTAGCAGTATTGCCTTCTTTAAAAGGTTTCTCGTAAATATATTCAAATAGTTTTTGATAGCGTTTGTAATATCTTTGATCTCCCTCAGTATCTCTTGGAACAAAATAATGATGTCCTACCAAATCCTGTGGAAGATAAGCTTGCTTAGCAACTTGGAATGGTTCATCAAACATGTTATACATCTGTCCAGCATTGCGAATTTCAGTGGCACCTTGATAGTGCGTATCTCGCAAATAGTCTGGCATTAGATGATTAGCAGGATTAGCCGCATCTTTTTTAGATCGTTCATAAGCTTGAAGTGCCGCATCACTTTTGGGACTTAAACAAAATAATATAGTTGCTAGAGCTAAGTGAGTTGAAGCACGTGGCAAACCAATTTCTAAAGCAGTATTAGCAAGATTAATAATTGTATTTATGGTTTGAGTAGAGGCTAAGCCAATATCAATCGCTACTGCATCTTTGATTCGTCTTACTACTGTTTCAAGATCACCAGCTTCTAGAATAACTGCTAAATAATATAGAGCTGCATCGGTATCCGATCCTTCAAGGGAATCAGAGTAAGCAGAAAGATAATCATAATGTTCAGTTGCATCTTTATCCATTGAAAAGTGTTGCTGTTTAGCAAAATCTTGAATAATTTTATCAGTTAAACCATCTGGATGCATGGCATTCAATGTTTCTAATATATTTAAAGCTACACGAGTATCGCCATTACTGTAGTTAGCAATATAATGTGCCTGTTTAGCTGATAAAGAGAATGATAAAAAAGTTTTAGCTGCTTTTTGCAAAACTGGTTCAATATCAGAACTAGCTAAATGATTAAATTCAAAAATCTGACAACGAGAACGAATTGCCGGAACAATCGACATAACAGGGTTTTCAGTAGTTGTGCCAACTAATAAAACATTGCCATTTTCTAAATATGGTAAAAGATAATCTTGAACTGGTTTAGTCAAACGATGGATCTCATCAAGCAATAGGACAAAGTTTTCACTAGGATGCTTTTCGATTAGCTTTCGTAATTGAGCTTTATTTTCAAATGAAGCATTGAACTTCTCAAATGAAACCTTCAAAGTATTTGACATTACTTGAGCTAGTGTTGTTTTGCCCGTTCCAGGAGGACCCCAAAGAATTAAACTGATAGGAATGTGTTTAGTAATTATCTCGTACAGTGGCCTACCAGGAGCTAATAAGTGCTTTTGACCGACCATTTCCGATAAAGTTTGTGGTCGCATCAAATCTGCGAGAGGTTTTTTAATTGTCATTTTTAATTTCTAATTAAAATTTGTAAGCTTTCTGAAAAATTGGTTGTTGGCGTAAATCATAGATAGACCCGTTAATAGGAGTAATTGCAAATACGCGTAAAATTTCTTTTCTTTCAGAGTGATTGGCAGAAATTTGTTCCATTTCAGGGTGTGTTGCAAAAATTTGGTCTAAATATTTTTGATCAACTTCTTCAGCAATACCATTTAAGGTAAAACCGACACTATCCAAAGTTTCGTTTCCCTTTAAAGCTGTAATTGAAATACGTGGATGATTCTTTAAACGTTGGTAAAAAGCTTTTTGATAAGTAGTTGAAAACAGCAATTTATCTTCAACCTTTAATTCGATGTCAGCAACATTAGTAAAAGGATCGCCATTTTTATCAACCGTACCAAAAACAACAGATTGAAAACTATCAACAATTAGAGACAAAAATTCGTCTTTAGTTAAATTGTTGGTGAGTGCCGGGACAGCTTTACGCATTGTTTTCATCCTCTTTCTTTAAATACTCTTTTTCTTTTTGTTTAACCAAGATTGTATCAACTACATCTGCTAAAGTAATTTCATTTAATTTAGCCTTAGCGGCAGTCTCGGCTTGATTATAAAATTCCGCTAAAGTTGGCTGAATATTTCCACCCACAGGGCAAGCTGGATTAGTTTTATGATCAATTTCAAATAGTGGCTTATCTTTTTCAATAGTTAGATAAACATCTAACAGTGAAATTTGATCAAGTGGTTTAGACACTTTAGGATCGGCTGCACCGTGGCGAGTTTCTAACAAACCACCTCTTCTTAAATCTACCATTAATCGACGAACCATCACTGGTGAGGTTTCAATGCTTCCGGCAATATTTTCGCTAGTTAGAGGCATCTTGCCTTGGAAGATATGAACAAAAGCCAAAAGATGAATTGAATCGCTAAATCTAGTTGAAACTTTCATACTAATACCTACTTTCTTTACATTGTAATTATACAAGATACAAATAATTTTATCAAATCATTGACGATCCAATTTATAGGGTATATATTGTTTCTTGCAATCAAAAAAAGTGTAATTTGTATTATTACATCAGGAGGAAATATGAGCAATAAGAAGAAAACATGGTCAATCGTTGGGATTATCGTAATTATCGTTGCAATTATTGCAGCACTTGCTTGGCCTAAGGGAAGCAATAACAATTCTACTTCAGTTAAAAAATCCAGTACGCCAATCACTATTGGGTCAAAGAACTTTACTGAAAGCAAAGTCGTTATGCAAATTTGGGCTGATGCACTTAAGAAGGAAGGCTATAACGTTAAAACTAAACCCAATATTGCCAGCTCAGTTGTTTATAAGGCAATTAATTCTGGACAAATTGACCTTTACCCTGAATATACTGGAACTATCGCTTTAGCATACTTAAAGGCACATATTGTAGGTAAAACACCTGCTCAAATCGCTAAAATTGCCAAAGACGGAGTTGCTAAGAAGAATCTTACTACTTTAGCTTACGCACCTGGTAATGATGCACAAGGTATTGCCATTAGAACTTCTGTAGCTAAGAAGTACGGTATCAAGACAATTAGTGACTTACAAAAGAAGGCAAATAAGATTCGGTTTGCTTCACAAGGTGAATTTGATAAACGTGAAGATGGTATCCCAGGTCTTGAAAAAGTTTATGGCAAGTTTAACTTTAAGAGTGAAAAAGTTTATGATCCAAGTTTGAAGTATAAGGTTTTGGCACGTGGCGATGGTGATATTACTCCAGCTTCAACTACTGAAGGGCAACTTGCCACTAAAGATTTCTTTGCTTTAAAAGATGATAAAAACTTCTGGCCTGCTTATAATTTAGTGCCATTAGTTCGCAATAAGACTTTAAAAGAAAATCCTGGTATCAAGAAAGTCTTGAATAAGCTTGACAAAAAGTTGACTACCAAAGAATTGACTTTGCTTAATAAGAAAGTTGACGTTGATGGCAAGAGCTACCAAACAGTTGCCGCTGAATGGGTCAAAAAGAATTATTAGTAAAAATGGTTCAGTTAACAAGCTGAGCCTTTTTTGCTAGAAAGGACAAATTGTGATCACGCAAATTATTAACTATTTTCAAACCAGTTCTGGAGAATATTGGATAGCTGTGGGACAGCATTTGTATATTAGTTTTTTATCTTTATTTATTGCCTTAATTATTGCTTTTCCACTAGGATATTTAGGTTCTAAGAATAAGATAGTTTCGGTATTTTGTCAGACTTTTGCACAAGTTTTAAGAATTATCCCTAGCTTGGCTCTTTTATTTATTTTAATTCCCTACATTGGTACTGGTGTATTGCCAGCCTTAATTGCCCTAGTGGTTTTAGCATTACCACCATTAGTCGTGAATATTATTTTAGGTTTTAATGAAGTCCCTGATGTTTATAGCGAAGTTGGCCTTTCTCTAGGCATGAGTGACTTTCAACTATTAAAACAGATATCTTTGCCATTGGCATTACCTTATATTTTAAACGGAATAAAGTTAGCCCTAGTTGAGGTCATCGCCAGTGCCAGTTTAGCTGCATATATTGGAGCTGGTGGTTTAGGTAATCTAATCATGACCGGTCTAGGATTATATAAGATGCAGTATGTTGTAATTGGTGGAGTCAGTGTCGCATTATTATCACTTCTTTCGATGCTTATTTTCGATTTTATTATTAAAAAGGTGGAAAACAATGACCAAAGAAATTATCAAGTTTAATCATGTAAATAAAAAATTCGGCAAAAATGAAGTAATCAAAGATCTATCATTTTCAATCAATGAAGGTGAATTTATCACAGTCCTGGGTTCATCAGGATCTGGGAAAACCACTACTTTAAAAATGATAAACGGCTTAGAAACACCAACTGCTGGTCAAATTATTGTTAATAATGAAGACTTAAAAAATGCCAATTTAGTTGAACTGCGTCGCCATATTGGCTATGTAGTGCAATCAATTGGTCTTTTTCCACATATGACTATTAGTCAAAATATTGCCGTAACTCCTAAATTGCTCGGATGGGATCAAAAGAAAATTGATTTGAAGGTTAAGGATTTGCTTGAAATTGTCGGTTTAGATAATGAAGAATACGCTAAACGCTATCCGACTCAGCTTTCCGGCGGCCAGCAGCAGCGTGTTGGTGTGGCACGTGCTTTGTCAACTAATCCACCGTTGATGTTATTTGACGAACCTTTTTCTGCGCTTGATGCCATTACTAGGCAAAATCTGCAGCACGAAGTTAAAGCTTTACACCAAAAATTGGCTAAGAAAACCTTTTTCTTCGTTACGCATGACATCAATGAAGCTTTGTATTTGGGCGATCGAGTAATGGTGATGAATCATGGTCAGATTGAACAATTTGATACGCCAGATAAAGTAGCAAATCACCCGGCAACCAAATATGTAAAAGATTTAATTGGTACGATTAGAGAAAATCAGGCTTCATGAAACTTTCTTCTAACATGAGCCCAGCAGCCAACTAAGGTCGCTTTAGGCAATTGTTCATAAGCCTGCCACATATCACAGTGCAGGTAACCAGGATACTTTCCTAAAAAATCAAGTGCCACTTGGCCACTCCGGGAAGGATTATGATGATACAGCGTAATCCCGTATCGATCATGTTTGCCAGATAAGAAGACCCAATAATAGGTCTTGATCGTTTCACTTTCTAGAACAGTATAATAAGTTTCATCGGCATGCAGGATCGGCCGCGCTAACAGCTTTTGCTTAAGCAGATTATATACTGCTTCAAAGTAATATTCGCTGCTTTTCAATTTCCAGCAATTTAACAGCTGTCTGGAAACTTCGAGACCTAGCTTGCGCCAGTAACTTTCCTGGCGGTAATCTGGTACTTTCATTTCATATTTTTGATAAAGTGAATGAGCAATGAGTGAAGCTGAACCCAGGCCATGATTCAGAGGAGCCTTAGGTACTGCAGCTTTAATGATCTTATCGCTAAAATTTCTTTGGCTACAGTATTGGCATTTATAAGCATGTTGGATATGATCTAGCCTTTTAAGCTGAGCTGGGATAAACAATAATTCTTGTCGAACTGGCTGCTTGCCAATCTCAGTGAGTTCATAATGGCAATCAGGACAATGCTTGTCGCCTAATTCATGATGAACTTCTTCAGCCGGAAGGGCTGCCAGTAAGTCGGCACGCTTTCTTTTATGCTTTTTCCTTTTATAAGTAATAGTCTGAACGGCGGCGTCGGGGACGTTCTCCGTCATCTTGAGCATCAGGTTCATCAAATAAACTGGTTTGACCATTCAAAGGCATTTGTTCTGAAGATTTGCCGTAACGCTTTTGTGTTAAGTAAGCTACTTGTTCACGGAGGAGCTTGATTTCATCAGTTAAGTTTTGAATCGTAGTTGCTTGTTGGGCAATAATCCTTTCCAAATTTTCTTGTGACATAATTTAAACTTCCTCCTAAATTTGTTAGTTAAAAGAATATCAAAAAAGCGTGCGATGTCAAGTGTTAGTAGAATCCGCGCGCTTTCGTGTTCTTTATTTTTGGACTAATTGAAAAGCCCTTCATTAACCAATCAACCTGCTTAGAGGATAAAGCTTGAACTTCATTTTGATTCCTAGGCCAGCTCATTTTGCCATTTTCAAATCTTTTATAGAGTAGCCAGAACCCTTGTCCGTCCCAATAAAGGGCCTTGAAGCGACCCTTGCTTCCACCGCAGAAGAGAAAGACTTTGCCACTAAAAGGGTCAAGCTCAAACTGTTCTTTTACTAAAGTTGCTAGGCCATCAATGCCTTTGCGCAGATCGGTCTTGCCACAAACGATATAAACCTGACCCAAGTCACTGAGCCTAATCATGACAATACTTTCTCAAGGAGTTTATTCATGATTTCAGGATCTAAACTACTGTAGAAGTTCAACTCTAAGTCGTTTTTCTTTAAAGTAAGCAAAAGATTATTACGTGGTGGCCGAGTTTTCTTGGACCTAACTGGATGATTTAGAGCCACAATTGGCTGTTGTTTTTCGATCATATTCTTAACCTCCATTAAATTGATGAGATTAGAATACTTGAAAAACCGGGGCTAAAACAGATACCCAATTATTTGACGCTTACGCTTAAAAAACAGAATCTGTGCTATGCCTTATTTGTTGTACGAAAAAAGCACCAATTTAACCAATTAAATGTTAAATCAGTGCTTTAAAAGTCTAATATTAATTGTCACTGTCTTAACTTAATGACATTGCATTTTGAATAGGGCTAAAAAGTCTGAAGATTAAATCCAACGTCTTAACCTATGACACTGATCATAGTTGCTAGACTTTTTTATAAACTTAGAGCTCTCTAGTTGGTACGTTATGTGAATATAACTGTATTATACAATGTCTTATTGTACTGATTATATCCAACCGCTCATCCTTACACATAAAATTGTGTATCTACACCCTGATAATTTACCCCTCTATCGATATTTCACAGTTCTCAAGAACCAATCTTCTAAATTCAAAATTTCATGTTCCAAAGATGCATTAGTATCGGCGTGTAATTCAACCGAAGCCAAAGCCTGAACTGAAGTATGTCCCATATCGTATCGATTACCAATTTTTGCATATACTTCATATAGATCAATATCATCACTAGGAATTTTATCAGGCATATATGTTAATTCACCTTTTTGTGGTGTTACAAGTAAAAAACCTCGGGGCTTATCCCATTCTAATAAGCCTTTATGATTGAATGAAGCACCACTTTCGGCTTTTAAGTACTCTCCCAATAAGTTAAAACCAAACTCTCTATCAATAGTATCTAGAATCTTTCCACCTCCAAACCGAATAGCAATTTCATTAAAGAAGATTCCATTTTCATTTTTAAATGTTTCAAGATGAATAATGCAGTTTTCAGGGAGTGGCATCAGCATGCATGCTTTCTTTCCAAAAGAAAGCATCTCTTGTGACTCTTTAGATTTACTTTGTAAAAACATGCTGGCAGTAGATTGACCCTGTTGGAAAGCCAAAGGAGTATGAATATACTTAGCTACAGACATATAGCGAAGCTGCCCTTGAGTATAAAGGCCATCAATATGGTAGACATTTCCAGATACAAAAGTTTCTATAATTGCATGTTCAAAATACTTTTTATCCAAATTTTCAAGCTCTGATAAACTCTTAATCACAAAAGTGTCCCTAGACCCCGCACCATCAATTGGTTTAATAACATATGGATAATTCGAATCTGTTCTTTTAATAAATTCAAGTGCTTCAAAAAAAGAATTAACTTTGCTATCTTCTGCAACTTGAATTCCATTTCTTCGCATTAATTTTTTCATTTTATGTTTATTTCTAAATAGCACAGCTGAGGAGGGACGCAATCCTTCAATATTCAAACATTCTCTGGCCCAAGAAATTCTGATAACTTCTTCTTCTCTCAAGGAAATCAGTTTTCCAATTTTCTTAGTTTTACTAAAATTAAAAATAAATTTTTCAATTTCATTTGAATTATACCAGTCATTAATTTTTACCAATTTGATATCTGATCTACCTGATAAATTTTGCTGAAATTCATCAAAATGATGCGCTTTAACAACAAAATAATATTGATTACCTAGACCTTCTGGCAGCCATTTTTCTGGTTTCATATAGTCATGTCCCAGACCACCAATTATAATAATATTTTTCATTATCTTCTCCTGTATAAAAAATCTTTAGTCTTTTGTCTCTCTTAACAAAAATTTAGAAAAAATCAATAAAATTATCCCAATTAATCCAATAAAACTAAATGCTGTAATATATTGGCCGGTAGTCTGAACAATAGTGCCTACAACAAGCGGCCCAAGGATTGTTGCAAGATTTGCAAATCCATGCATCATCCCACCCATGGTGCCCACTTTTTGAGCAGAAAAAGTTTCATTGATGACACCCCAATACAATCCTCCAGTGAAATACAAAGCTACTACACACAAAGTTATCAAAACAAAAATTTCCCAATACACTCGTACTAATCCAAGTAAAATTGTTGAAACACTTGAACAAATCAAACAAAATCTGATCATTTTTAGATATTTTGAATTCAAACTAGTATTTTTAAGAGTTAATTTTCTGGCAAAAATTCCACCTATGAGCATTGCACTTGAGCCAAACAGCCACGGTAATGATTCAAGTATCATTAAATCACTGGGATTTAACGTTTTTACTTTGACCAAGTAGACCGGAAACCAACTGATCAAAAAATAGAGTAATAAATTATATAGAAAATAGCAGCTTGTAATCCCAATAAATAAATTGGCCTGCTGTTTACTTATCTTGAACTTTTGTTTGTTATTAGATAATAAGTTCCTTTTATCCAATTTTTCAGAGTCTAGTTCATCAAATTCTCTAAAAACAAATTTCCATAAACCAGACCAAATTAGGCCTAAAATCATAATTACAATAAATGAAATTCGCCATGAAAACTTCATAGCCAGGGCAGGAATCAAAATACCAGCTAATGCTGTTCCAATTGGAGTAGCACTGTCTACTATTGAAACCCACGTGACAGACTCCTTATTATTGAAAATGTTATTGACAATTTTATTGACATTGCTTGATAACGGACCTTCTGACATGCCAAATAAAAATCTAATAACCAGTAATTGCCATAAAGATACAGTTGCACCCGTTAGCCCTGAAAGAATGGACCACAATAATATGCAAATACCAAATAATTTTTGAGGAGAAATTTTATCTGATAGAAATCCACCTAAAAAATTGAATGGCAAATAGCCCAACGAAAATGCACTGAAAACCATCCCCTTTTCAAAAACGGATATTGAGATATCCTTACTAATATAGACCATAGATAAAGATATAGCTGCCCGATCTAAATAATTAATAATACTAGCAATATATAGCATTATGATAATTATATATGGTCGTGTAAAAAATCTTGTCGTTTTCATTTCGTATCAAATAATTTTTCATTACAATAGGATAAAATACTGTTGATTGTTTTATTTATATCAGACACAGATGAAACTTCACAAGCCAAGGCTAATGGTCGATCATATGAACTTGACGGTGCATTTAAAATTTCTTGATTCGAAGGAAAGCTTGGAATAACTAAATAGCAGCCAAATTTAGTTTTAAGGTAATCTAAGTCTTCTTGGGAATATTTAAATTTAGCCGGATAAATTTTAGGCTCCGGAAATAATGCGAATCTAGATGTCATTTGAGGTTTTAATTTTACATCAGGATGATGTCCAGTTGCTATTTTCATAACTAGCTGATAAAAATCAACATCAAATTCAGGCAATGTTAAAGTAGGAATTAGATCTCCGCCTAAACGAGGATGAGATTCAATATAAAATAGAGACCCATCTGGTTTGATCATCACTTCTGTATGACTAACAATATTTGAATATCCCAGTACATTATAAATATTTATAAGTTCAT
This sequence comes from Lactobacillus colini, assembly GCF_017874575.1. GTDB lineage: Bacteria > Bacillota > Bacilli > Lactobacillales > Lactobacillaceae > Lactobacillus > Lactobacillus colini. Next base: position 16,654 of record NZ_JAGGLU010000013.1, read on the forward strand.
CATGCTGTGTAGGAGTCAGCTGTACCTTATTGGAAATATGACCAGCTTCTACCACTGTTCCGTCATATTTGATTTTGGAAGTGACCCCATAAATAATATGTTTACCAGCTATATGCATTGCTTCAATACTAAACTCTTCACCATTGATAAAATTTTCAATAAAAAATTTTGAATAATCTTCATCACTTAAAAATGCCATCAACTCATCTAAATTGTTACACTTGTGTACTTTCATGCTTCCCTTGCCAATGCGTGGCTTAACGATAACTGGAAATTTTTGTTTTTCAGGCCCCATTTGAATAAAATCATCTACTGTGTACCACTTAACCTTATTATCAGTGATACTATTAACCTTTTGTCTAGCATTAATTTTATTTTGATTTTCAACATATACTTTTTTCAGATTCGTATTGACTCCAAGCTTTTTAGCAAACTCAAACCAGAATTTCCTTGTATCTTCATTAAAAGATACAACAGCTGACAATTCTCGGGACTTAAAGAAGTTGAGAATATTTGTCATTTTTTCAAAATCATGTCTTGGAAACGAAATTTCAGAATAGCCATCCCTCTTAATCTCAGAAAACTCTTTTCCTGGCTTAACCTTGTAAACATAGCCTAATGATTTTAAAGCATCAATCATCACAGGAGTATTAACATCTAAAATAAAATTTTTCATAATTTTTCCTTTTCTCTTAATTTTGAATATAAACATTTTTTAATTTTTTGAGCTAAGTCTGGGCAAAAGCATTCTAAATAGTCACATGCTTTAAAAAGATCTTCTTGTTCATCCTTATTTAACGGAATATCTCCAGAATACTTTTTAAAAAAATCCTGTACAGCTGCTAAAGCACCAGAAAAATCTAATCTCGTCATCTTGGTGTCTAATCTGTTGCTCAGCAATTTAAATTTCTCATGAATGTTACATTGATCATTTAAAGAGCCATGTTCAAATTTCCAAATCAAATTTTTAACAAATTTTTTAGCACCTTTTAAATCAGAGTTATTAAATACTCTTGATTGCCTTACCAATAAATTAGCTTTAGCAGCAAAAATTCTCATAGCATCTAAACCGTATCTTTCAACTGTCTCCTGCAAGCCAACTACATTTTTATTAGATTTACGCATAGTCTGATGATCTTCGCCCATTAAAATTCCCACAACATAAACCCTATCAACGATTTTCTTTGGTAATAATTGATAAAGTCTTAGGGAATTAACAATATACTTTTGGTTAACTTCTGAAATAAAAAATGATTTTATGGTTGTAGTTGATTTCATAGCTAAATATGGTACTAAAAATTGAATATAGAATTCTGGGTCTAAAATAGAATTTTTAAGGCCTATTTGACGGTTAATTTCCAACGTCTGGATGCCCGTTCCCTGTTCTCTATTTCTGGTAATAATCTGCTTATTACTTATTTCATCAGCAACCGTTTTCCAGTGCTTTGAAGGAATTACCCCCTGTAAACATGACATGTCTGGACTATTTACAAAGTCAATCGTCCAAGCTGTCGTTTCAACGGGAATTAAATTTTGATTACAAAACTTGCACTGATAAGTAGTAGACTCATGAATATCAAGTTCAATATTATTAATTGACGAATTACTTACATTTTCTTGATAAAAAACCGTTGGTGTTTGTAATCCTGACACTGTTTTAACTTTAAGTTTGCCAAGTGGAGTTTCTATATGAAGTGGGCCCAACCATTTATTAGGCACACCGATAAAAGCTGGTCTTAAATTATCCTTTTTTAAAGCACATACCCATCCAAGATTAGCTACAAAAAAGCCAGGTACAGCTTTTTTTTGTTTTTTAACCAATTTTAAATAATGATTTTCACCAGGCGACAAGAATATTTGTCGATCATTTGGACAAATAAATACCGATACTGCAAGCTTTTGAATATATCCTTTAGTAATAAGGTTATTAATCTGTATTTTACAAAATTCATAAAAATTCTGATCTGAATCACTAATCTTTGTTCCAGACCAATTGATATGCATTCTGTTAATATTCGCAAGATACTCATTAGTATCAAAACTTCTTAACCCTAACTCATTTAGGGCTATTACCTGCTGATAATTTTGTCCTTTAAGGCAATCATATCTGCATAAAATGTCCTGATAAATAAACGGAATCGCTGTTCCCAGATGAAAGAATGAAGAACTGCCCGGTGAACTAATTGAATACTGCATTTGCCTAACCTCCATCTATGATAATATTTAGTATTTCTGATAAGAAATGACACTTAGATTTAGAGTTAGTACTATCTAAATTATTTGCCACTTTGATAGTTTTTAAGCCTAATTCCTTTGCAGGCAAAATATCATTTTCTTCCGAATCTCCAATCATCCAAGTCTCATTAATTGCTAAATTATAAGATTTTATAACCTTTAAAAACGCATTTCTTGAAGGTTTTCTAAATCCTATTTGGTCTGAAAAAAAAACGTCGGTAAAGTATTTAAAATAATCTTCATTCTCTGAAATATAAAACTTGCTGTTCCATATTGAATTTGATAGCAAAAAAATTGAATAACCACGTTGAGTGAGATTTTCTAAAACACTTTTAGTATCGTAATTCCAAGAAAATCTTTCAGCTAGTTCCTGTGAAATCTGATCAATAATTTTTTCACAGATTTGATCATCATCAAGTAGTCCTGAAAGTATGGATTTAGCAGTAAAATTTTCTTTTTTTTCCCTTAGACTATCCAACAACATCTGATTAAATGTTTTAATAGTATTTTCATCCACGTCGAATTTTCTAAATATTTCTCTACTGATGTCTTTTGATGTTTCAAGAGACAAATCTTTTTTTAAAGTATTACCCAAATCAAAAATTAGACTAACCATAACTCTACTCTCCTTGAATTGGCGTAATAAAACCTTTGACGGTTTCCCACGGTTCTAATGAAATATCGAAAACTTCTTTGTCTTCCAACAGTCTCTTTTCAAGAATACCCGCAAAAATTAAATTATGGTCTTTTTCGCCAACCTGAGCGTGAAGAAATCTTGATCCAACAACATATTTAACGTCACTAACAACAAGAGATCCTTCAAGGACCTCAAGAACTTTAATTTTATAAACAGGAGGAACAAATATTGCCTCACTATTATCTAAGATATTAGCTTTAACAATACAAAAACCATATTTTTGTAATACTTTGGCTCTAAAAATCTCTGGTAAATCTGCCTCTACCTCTCTTATTGGAGATATATTTACATGAATATCAAAGAATCGTCCTGAGGTTTTCGTATATTCATTCGTAAGCGCCACTTCTTGACTAAAACCATCAATAGTAGCTGGCTGTCGTCTTGGAATCAATTTATCTCTAGTCTCATCGGAATAATGCACAAAGCCATATTCTTTTAATTCTTCTAGGTGATCAATCAGTCTTAGAGTAGATTCTCTTCCATAAACTAGTAGATCAATGTCAGAGTCAGCAGATAAGTCTGATAACCCTACTAAATTAGAACCACTGATACCTATTTTATTAAGAGAAATTTCACATTTTTTGGAAATTAATTTTACCAGTTGGCAAATCTTAACTTCCAAACTATTTTTGTCAGGCTTATTAAATAATTCATGCATGACATCAATAGGATTATAGATTCTGACAATATGATTCCCTGGAATCATTACAGAAGATTGAAGCTGAGAGTTATTAACCCAATGACTTTTCAACTTAGACTTTACGTAGTCTTGACCATCTATTAAATTTCTAAATTTAGAGTAACTTTGATTTTCTTTAGTTCTAGTTCCATTGGGGCTTGGATAATATTTCAAATATGATACAGCTGTGGATGGTATCTGAAAATCTAACAACGTTCGAAAAATATTACCATCTTCTGTTTCCACACAGGTACAATTTAAAATTTTACGATACATAAAATCCCTTTTCTAAATTAGATGTCATTATTCTAGCTATAACATTTCCATTCTCAAGAGTTCCTAAAACACCTGATTTAATAAATGCATCTTCAGAAAATTCTCCAGCTTCGTCACATCCTTCATTACTTGGACTAATAACTACAGGTACCGGTAAAAACGAGTGTTGTTTAGTTTTGCATAAAGTACAGTGATCAGCAGTAAGAATTATTGTTATCTCTTCATTAGCTTTACTTTCAAAGTACTTAATCATCTCATCTAGTTGCTCAAAGTACTTAATTTTTCTTTTCAAATCACCATCATGACTAGCCGCATCGAAACTTCCAATATTAATTACAAATAAATCATACTGATCTATTTGTTTAAGAATCGGATCAATATATTCCTTTGCTTTTATCTCTGATAAATCAATGTTTTTTAAATCAGTTAACGATTCTAAACCACAATATTTCAAAACACCGTATACATCTGGAATCCCGGTGACGAATCCACCCTTTATGCTTTTACTAGATAAAAGACCATTTGTTAACTGCGATGTTCTGGCCGCTCCTCGAAGTGTGATCGCAGTAGTTTTGTTGTGATAGAGCAGTGACTGTTTCTGGAGGACTTCTCGTGTACAGTCATACAATTTATTTACGAAGTTAGCCAAAGGCACTGAGTCATTATCAAAGGGTACACACTCTTTTAAAGAAGAACCTTCCATTGCAAATAAATCTGATACATTGATTCCCTTAAAATTATGCTGATTATCATGAATAATCAAAACGCCGCGATATTCTTTAATTGCTTGATATTCGAAGGCAATATCATTTAAAGGAGACAATGAATTAATCAAACTTTGAATTTTTACAGTATCTTGAATTCGACCAGCCCTTTCATCTTTTACCAGCCGATTGTTATCAATCGTTGAAAGATCACATCTAAATACAATATCAGAGTCTGATAATTCAACATCAGTTGATAAAGCTGCGAACAATCCTCTTCCAAGATGATTTAAGAAATTCCAATCACCCAATAATGCTCGATGGGCAACCGTAGAGCTTGGAACCATGCCCTCTCCAACTGGATAGACCATACCGCATATTCCTTTTTGAGTAAGCTTATCTAGCTCAGGTGTTCTAGCAACCTGCATAGGTGTCTTATTACCAAGTTCTTTATATGTACAGTCACCCATTCCATCTCCGACAATCATTAAAACTTTATTCACTTTAGTTCCTCCTCACACATTGCTATTTGTTTCTAGCCAAACATTACATTCTGAAATAACCAGTGGAGCAATTATTTCCAACTCTTGATCAAGTACTTTTAAATTATTAATTGGACAGGCTACCCAATTATAATATTTTTTTAATCTTTCACTCCAAATCATTGAGTCCTGTTGGATGGTTTCAAAACAGCATCTAACGTCTCTTGTATATCTCAATGGTTGATCCTGACTAGCTAAGATAGCAAAAACTGTTCTAATTAAATATTTTCCAATATGCCTACTTAGACTTTTAACTTCTTCAGAATTAGCAAAATTTAGTGTTTTTACTTCGTTTCTAAATCTTTGCATTTTCTTTTCACAAAAAGAAATATCTAGCTTATATACTTGTTGATTCAAAGAAATCCTGTTGATTTTTTGAGAGTAGTCTCTACCATATATACAGACTGACTGTGTCTTAAGTACAAATTTAGAAAAAAATGATTTTGTTTCTCCGCCAAGATATGAATCCGTAAAGCAAGCTATTCCAACTTCGCAAAAGAAAGTTTTATATTTTAAAGATAATTGCTTACATAAATTATCAATCAATGTCGTCGTTTTAAGATTTTTGTGTTTTACCCCTAAAATCAAATCTAAATCTGAAATGCCTAATACAATATTATTAAAAGCCGCACTACCTCTAACAAACACAGACACTAAATTTTCGCCTATCTGTTCTTTTAAAAGTTCTAGAATATCATCAAGAATCAAATTATAGGGTGGACCCGGAAGCATTAGATGGTTATCTATATATCCACTTTGATCCATTTTCCAAAAATATTTGTCATAAACTTTCATTTTTTCTCCCCATTAAAGAAATAAGGACTGAACAATTAATCAAACCAATTGCCACAGATGTAACCAAAAAACATAGATTTGCATTGTAATCACCTAATGCTCCAATTAATGTATTTCCAATAAGTGTTGCGATTGATATTAATCCATAATACAAAGAGTAGATTTCACCTAGAAAACTATTTTTAAAACCTAGCTGCATGTAAGATTCAAAAGCTACGTTATATCGCAAATAATAGTAAGCCAAAATTGCTATTCCTATTATAAAAAGCGCTTTGGACTGTGTAGGAACTACTAATGCCATACAAATTGCCGATAGAACTAGGCCTAATCGCTCTTTGCGCATTGAAATATCTACTTTATAAAATTTAAATGTTAGAACTGCCAAAATAGCTCCAAAAGACTGACTACTTTCTAAAACGCCATAAAGCCAGGATGATTTAAATACATGAACTGAATAGTACGGAGCCAAAATATTTATTCCAGCTATAAAAATATATAGTAAGAATATATTGGAAAATTTTTTCAAATTATCTTTATCTTTAAATAATGCGGTTATTGCCTCTCGATAGTGTGATCCTTTACTTTGTTGGACATTATCGGGAAATATATCATATTTTCCAAGATTATATAGAGAAATGAACGATGCTAAAAAAGAAAAACCATTGATTGACAAAGCAATAAATGCATTAATCATTCCTAAAGCAAACATGAAGGAAGCCAAGGTCGGTACAACTAATCTAACAATTTCTTTTGAAGCACTTAGGATCTCGTTATATTTCAAAACTTTATCCTTAGCAACAACAACCCCTGTAAGTTTCTTAAAAATTGGACCGGAAAAAGAACTGTTCAAGCTTAGTACAGAGTTTACTACTGTCAAAATTATATATGTTGCCAATTGTGAAGTTGATTCAAAAAGCCACATTATTGCTGAGAAAATGCATATAATCATCGACAAAAGATCTAATAAACATAAATTTTTGATTATCTTTGTGCTAGCCGACGCTACTCCCCCAAATAAAGTAAAGGCAATTGTCACAACACTAGTTAGAGACAATGACAACGACAACATCGAAGCTTTAGAAAAATTGTTTACTATCCAAAGACTCAAGAAAACACTAAAAAACTGTGTTCCTATCAACGAAGCCGTTTTAGAAATTACTAAATTGATTTCTTTCATAAGTTTCCTTTGCTATCAATATTATGACGATATTAAATTTTATGGTATATCAGTGTGATATTCGTGAGGCTGGAAAAAACTCATAAATTAAAGAATCCTACTAAAGTTTGGTATTAATAAACTTTGATTTAATAGGGGGTTAATTTGAATAAGAGACCAAAATTAGTCAAAAATATACTTTTTCCTAGCCTCCTTTTTATATTGAATACCATAAAATTGCTATATAAATAATTAAGATACTTATACTAAAAAGTATGAAACTTAGCTTGAAATTCAAATTAAGCAAATGTTATAAAATTGGTGTAATGCTACTATTCAGTAGTACTATCATTACATCTCTCAAAATGAAAATCTTGCATTTTTTTATCAACAAAACTAACATAAAGCTAAGTTTGAAAAAGCACTTTTTTAAAGATTAGATAAATAACAGTAAAAATACTATTAAAATAGTGATCGTATATTTAATTTCCGTCAAATTAATAAAAACCACAATTACTAAATCAATATTGTCTTTGCTATTTATCTTAAATATACCTTTTAGCTGACTTGTCACCACATCTATAACAGTAACTTGATTCAATAGGAACGCCTGTACTAATTTCAGGTTTATACATACAAGAAGTTAATCTACCCCCACATACACATTCTTTTAATTCTATTGAATCTTTTACTAATACTGATCTATAAGTGTTAAAATTATCAAAATTGTGTAAATCATCATTAGGATTTAGAAACATAATTTCAGCAATTTTATTAGATAAAGGATTTATCCTATTTACTAATTCTTGTTCAAAATTTTTAAAATCCATTGGTGTGTTTTTTATCTTGCCTCTATTAATATTGTATATATAGTCAGAAAATATTTTTTTTGACATTTTATATATTGAATGATTTTCATTTAACATCATAGATGAAAAATAAAATGATATTCTTGATAAAATATTACGAGTATTTTCAGGTAATCTATAAGTTTTAATTTCAGATTTTGAAACTTCTTCACTTGCTCTAGGTAATCCTATTTGAACAATTGAAACCATTGGCGAAATGTCGGACAGACTGTCATTTAATTTGCTTGCTATATTACTACAATTGTAGTTATCCATTATTAAGCTCAATTCAGGAGTATCTGCAGATTGCACTGACAGCGAAGCTACAATTCTCTGAGTTAATCCCTCAATCGCATCCAAAACTATATTATATTTAGGGTCGTATAGTTTAGAGTCAAAAAAAGGAAAATTATTACATGATAAAATATACAATTTATCTACATTTATTTTTTTAATTAAAATTGCTTTACTAATATCCTTAAAAAAAGACTGATTTTTATGTCCTATTGCAGGCGCAAAAGGTACAGTTTCTTTTAAATTATTTTTTAAGCTTGATAATGTAAAATCATTTAAATTTAAATGATCTTCTTTTCCATGTCCATGAAGAATCAGATTTGACCATTTATTTCTTAATAAAATATCCTTAATATCATATTTATCTAAATCTCTAGCTCCAAATATCTGCCAGTTCTTTGATGTATCTTTGTTTAAATTCAGTAAACTGAATACCCCTTTTCGTGTTTTAATATCCTCTCTTTGAATAAATTGCTTTGCTATTAACCAAGATAAAGAAGATTTATCCCTAGCTATTAACAAATTAATTTGAATAGAATTTTTTTGACAATAGCTAATGATATTTAACATTTTCTTTTGCGTAAAATCCTTATACAAGCCAATTATTACTAAACTTGTTTCTGAATTCATACAAGCATATTGATTCAGCTGTATCCATTTATTACAAAATATACTGCTTTTTTCATAGTAATTAACTGAGTCTGAAATCACTAGTCCATAATCACTTTTATAAATTGGTAAAATGCTATAATTCAAACTTTTTTCATAAGATAATTTAATATTTTCTGTCAAATCACGTCTATCATCATCTATATACACTGGTATTTCAAGATGATTAGAAGTAATATTATTGAATAAAGTAATGTATGTTTCTAAACTTTTCAATACAGTAAATTTTTCACTCATTTTAATCTCTTTTGTAAATTTATAATTAAATTATTATGTAATTAAATTTATATTGCATAATTATAATACTAAAGATAGAATAATCAACATCTTTATTTATATTTTTTAAATTATTTCTATATACATTAGCTTGAACATAACCAAATCATGTCCATTATTGTAAGAATTTAGACAAAAATTTTTTAACCAGTTTTAGTCAAAAAAATAAGGCTCTGCACCATTTATTAATGGCAGAACCTTATTTAGTAAAATTGCAGCAAATCATGCAAAAACTTTTACAAAGTAAATTTTAACTTCATAGACTAAATTATAGCTGTTTATTCCACTACACATTAACGCTTAGATTTTTTCCTATTATCACGTGGATCAATCCCAATTAAATCTAAAACAAAAGTAAAGATTGGTACTCCTAAAATTAATCCCCATGTTCCCCAGAACTTCTCAGCTACTAACAAGATCAAGAATGTATAGAAGATCGGCAAGGAAGTCTTGCTTGACATAAACTTAGGATTTAAGATATAAGCTTCAATCATGTGAATTATTAAGATCATAATTACAACATAGATCACATCCCTAATACCACCAGCTGAATAGGCAACGAATCCTAAAGGAATCAATGAAATTATCACACCGGCAACTGGTATTAAGCTCAAGACAAAAATCATCAGTCCTAGAGCAATAATCTGCGGCATTCCAATAATTAATAAGCCAATCATAGTTAAGACAGTATTACACAGAGCAATAAAGAATTGTGCTTCTAAAACCACCCCAAATGTAGCAGTAAACTTGTGCCCTAAATATCTAATATCTTGAAAGAACCACTTGAAATCACCTTGCGTAGTAAACTTACGAGAGAACTGATACATCTGCTTTAATTCAAGAGTATAAAAGAAACTCAAAATTAACGACATGATAATCGCAACGGTCAAGCTGCCTACACTAGTCAGGGCATGAACCATAATGCCTACTCCGTTACGGGCTGAATTAATAATATCATCTTGACGAATATAGTGGGTGACTTCCTCAGCTACTCCATCTAGTTGGTGATTCTGATAAAAATCTACTATCGAATGCCCCATATCAAAGACTTGCTTGACTAAAACAGGAATATAGATTGTGATTACAAAATATAAAGCAATCAGTAATAAGAGATAAGTCACGATAACTATTAAGTTAATTGGTGTTTTAGGGAAAACTTTCTTCACTAACTTAATTAAGCGAACTATTAAATAAGTAAAAATAAAAGTTAATAATATCGTATCTAGCATTGACCTAGCTTCATACAAGACTAAAACGATTACTGCCAAAACTATAAATCGTCGCAATAAAGTATTTTGTTTTAATCTGTTCCAAGTATTCTCCATGAAATACACTCCTTCAACTAAGCAATAAATAACTGTATTTATCTTACCACACCAATTGTCGTATTTTTTGACAACCCTTTCAAATTCCCATAAGCTAAAGAAAAGACTATCGGTAATTTATGAGGTAAAAAAATGAATATTAAAATTATTACTGACTCTAGCGCCAACTTATCAACTGATGACTGTTCAGGCATTTCCCACATTAGCGTACCTTTAACTATCCAAGTGGGTGAGCAAGCATTTAAGGATGATGATAACCTTGATAAGATTGAATTTATGACAGCACTGAAGAATACTAAGATCAAGACTACTACTTCATGCCCTAATGTCCATGAGTGGCTCCAAGCATTTGAAGGTGGAGATGAAATCTATGTCTTCACGATTACTAGTGCCTTATCGGGAAGTTACAACGCCGCTAGACAAGCTGCTAATCAATACCATGAGACTTATCCCGGCGCTAAGATCTTAGTCTTCGATACCCGTTCAGCAGGTCCCCAAGTTAAGATGTTGGCTCTTAAGACTGGCGAATTAATCAAGCAAGGCCTTTCATTCCAAGAAGTAGTCAAAAAAATCGAAGATTACCAGCAACATGCTAACTTAATTTTTGCCTTGAAGGACTTAACCAACCTCGCTAATAACGGACGTGTTCCTGCAGCAGTCGCTAAGATCGCCGGGCTATTAAAATTAAATATCATTGGTGTTGCCAATAACAAGGGCGAATTCGAATTAGTTACCAAGGCTCGCGGCGATAAGCGCTGTTATAAGAAGATAGTTGAAGAGATGGTCAAACGTGGCTATGATGGTGGTTATGTTCAAATTGACCAAAACGATAATACAGCTGGTGCTGCTGCAATCAAGAATGTCATCTTAGACAAGTTTCCTAACGCTAAAGTCGAAATTGGCGAATGTCATGCATTATGCTCCTATTATGCCGAAACTGGCGGCATGATGATTGGTTATGAGAACAAATAATATAAATAAAAAAGACTAAGTGCAACAATGTTACTAACTGACTCATTGTTACACTTAGTCTTTTTACTTTATTAAATTACTGCCAACTTATAACCAGCCGCAATTGCTTCAGCTTGGCTCTTAAATAAGACAGCATTCAAAGAATTAACCTTACGATTCTTCTGAGTTGGTAAATAAAATACCTTATTCAACTTATTACCTATTATTCTACCTGTAGCGGCAGTGTTAATTAAGAAGCCTTTCTCGCTATTCTTTGACATCCAGATCCTTGGTGCCCTAGAAGCTGTCTTACTCTTAATTAACTTGGCATATTTCTCAAGAATCCAAGTGTTCTTACCAATCCGGTACATTCTCTTGCCTTTGATAATAGCTTTAGCATATACTTTCCACTTTGAATTCTTTTTAGCGTATTTCTTAATATAATTGCCTTGGTTATTCAACAAGTGCACCCTGCCCTTGCCTGAATATTTAACAATAATTCTTCCATGTATCGGAGTTTCTTTAACGGCAGCTCCTACACTATTAGCAGCCAAAAAGCTAAGTCCGAGTGCTAAGATTAATGCAAAAACGAGTGCTACGAATCGCTTCTTCATTAAAACTTTTGTATTCATCTTTCTTATCCTTCCTGCGACAAACAGATAAAGGAATTTTACTCTACATATACAGATTTGTAAATACTTTAATATTTCTGAGCAAAGTCATTTTGCATTAGTTTAACGAACTCTGGGTAAGTATCAACTTCAAATAATGGTCGCAAGTTAAGAGTATTACGGCGGTGGCGGTGATTATACCACACGCTATCGACACCATAACGCTCAGCACCAAGAATATCTGATTGTAAGCCATCACCAAAGAAGAGCGTTTCAGCTGGACCAATCTCTGTCCGACTAAAGAAATAATCAAAAGCATGTTCATCAGGCTTAGAATAATGTGCTTCTTCAGAAGTAACAATTAAGTCAAAATATTTCTTCACGCCAGCTAATTCAAGGCGGTGATTTTGCATAAATTTTTCGCCGTTACTCAGAATAGTTAGCTTGTAGCCCTGCTTTTTAGCGAATTTTAAGCTATCTTCGACTCCCGGCAATAATTGATGAGCTTGACCGAAGTATGAGCGATATTCATCCATAACTTCCAGTCCATCAACTTCTTGGTTATATACTTGCTTAATAAAATCATGAAAAGTCTTCTGACTTAATTCATCATAGTTGATCTCGCCTTGTTCCAACTGGCGCCACAAGCCTTGGTTGTAAGAATGATATTGTCTTTGAATATCAGGGGTTAGATTCCAGTTATGAATTTTAAACAAAGAATGAAGGGCGTAGTTCTCTGTTGCCGCAAAGTCAATAATCGTATCATCAACGTCAAAAATTAGTTGCTTATATTTCATCTTGTCATCCGTTCTAATAAATATTGTCGTATTCTAATTATAACAATTTTGCCATAAGAAAAGGACAAGCATTCGAGCTTGTCCTTACAAAGGTTTGAGGAAAATAATTAATTTATTATCGAAGGAAAAATAATATCAAACAAACAATCATTAGTTCTACCAACATCTTGTTACCTATCGCTTTCTTAACTTGATCCTATTAGCTGATAAGTAATATCTTAATCCTAAAAGATAAAGAATTGGTATAGAGCTTATTTTTATTTGCTTAAGAATTTAACTTTACTTCTTTATAGTTGCATTTTTAACAGAGCGTTTGATTCTATGGCAATCATCCTTTCTGTATACTTCTTGCTTGATTTGATTATTATAATAGTAGCTAAATGTGAAGAAAATTAGCCCAAGGGTTTATGACTTTTTAAAGAATTAGTTGTGAAAAAGATAAAAACTTGTATGCCCTATTAGATGACAGCGATATCTTTGGTTCTCATAATGTTTAATCCGCTTAGAAATATTAATACTGCACATCCCGCTATCATTGCTGCTTCTCCAGAATGATCTAATAATATTCCAGCAATAACTGATCCGATAGGCCCGCCTAAGGAGGTACTTGTCTTTAAAGTAGTAAGTACTCTGCCTAGAACTGTATCAACAGTAATAATCTGAATTAGCGATTCAGACAAGATATTATGCACACTTGTCAAAATTCCAAAAATAAATATCGAAATACTAAATATTATCCAATTACTTATCGAAAATAACATTACAAATAGTGGTATAGCGCTACTCATCCACGTTATACTTATTACCTTAGCATGAGGTTTAAGCTTACTTGCAACTATTGCTCCAATTATAAAACCTATAATGAAGCAGGCATAAAACGTACTATATAAAACATTAGAATGTAAATCACTAGCAACCTTAGGAAGTAATACAACCATTGCTGGCGTTGTGAACGAATATAATATCGAAGACCAAAAATAAAAATTTAAGAAACTATTCTTCCTAATGAACTTATATCCTTTGAAAATATATTTAAAATTGGCTTTTTTCGCTTCTTTGGAGTTTGATGAAACATTTTTCAAAGATACCACTAAAAGTAAGTAGCCTAACAAGCTAATTAACCCACAAAATAATATTATTTCTTGGGAAATAAAGACAGATAATAATAGTCCTGAAACAAGAGTCCCAGCAATGTTTACTCCTTGGTCAATGATACTTACCTTAGAAACCAGATTTGTCATCTCATCACTCGTAACATTATCTTTCAAAATTGCCCGGTCAGCTGGATCAAAGAAATTATTAGAAACCGAAATAATTACCGCTAATCCAATTAACAGAAAATAATTTTTATTAAACCAAGACATCGTCCCAAATATTAAAAATAAAATAATGGTCTGAATCGCTACAGAATAAATACTGACTTTTTTAAAGGATAGATAATCAATAACTGATCCGTAAAATATTGAAAGCGCAGCTACCAAAGAAAAAATCCCCTCAGCTGCACCAACTAGTGTTGAGCTGTGGCTACCATTTTGAAGCCACCAAATAAATGTCATACTAAATAATGAATTAGCAAAAATTCCAAATGTTCTTGAAAAAAGATATGTACCCTTATTTAGCATTGGTTATCATCCTATCGAAAGTATCGTGTTACGCTATAAATTATGCTTAAAGTATACTTCTAATTTTTTATAAAAAATCATTAAGTTTCATATATGAAACTTAATGACTCTAAACAGGCCAATTCCCCGTTAAATCTCCAAATCCTAATCTTCCCAAATACTCTTTTATTTTTAAAGCAGAAGCAATGTCATTATTAAACAAGCTTTTATAATATTGTCCTGATATGCTATAGATCATTAAATGAGGAATTTGGTTTATACTATTCAAAAAATTTATTGCGTTTTTAATATTATAATCGTTATAATTTTTATCCGCTAAATCGCCTTTATTAATTAAACTATATTTCCAGTGCAAATAATTACTGCATACTATTGCGTATCTTTCCAGCATAGCTTCAGATTTATTACCTATTCGCTTCATTCTTATAAAAAATATTTTCATCTGATTTTCTACGCTATCTTCGGGAAGAACCAACATTGAGTTGCTAAATAGATTAAGTGCTTGTACATTGTGAATCCAATTATTATGAGTACTCAATTCTTTTAATATTAAGTTCGAAAAATGACTATCTAACTTGTCAAGATTATTAGTCAAAAAGGCACTAGCTATTTGTGCACGCTGGACTAAGTATGGATTATTACTTAAGTTCTTAATTTCTATTGCATAATGCTTTACTTTATCAATGTCATGGTTATTGAATGCTGTCCCGATTTTTTTAGATAAATTTTCTTCTAAGATTATATTTGCGGGGGCATACGTGTCTTTCGTCTTATCTAGAAAAGATTCGATATCAATTTCGTGAAAAAATAATATCTTTAACAATAAATCAGCACCCAATCTTGCTTTATTGTTAATTACTTTTGAATACATGCTTTTAGACACGATACCAGCTGCCATTTCTTTAGCAGTCAAGCCTAATCTTTTTTGTTCTTCTTTTAAAGCTTCTCCGATTGTCATGGTGCTCTCCCTCCTAGTTTAATTTTATATAAAATTAAAGTTACTTTTATTATATTATAATATTATTTGAAGGTTGCAAATAACATAAAAATAGCCGCCATTGCTGACGGCTATTCGGTCAAAAAACTGCTTTCAAGTTTCAGTATTTTAATAATAATATCTCACAGCCTGAGAAAATTGCTCTAAGTCTAAATACTTTCTAAACTCTTCAACAACTTTACCATCCTTAATAAAGATCATCGTTGGCGTATGTTTAACCTGATACTTTTCAAATAAGTCAGGACGCTCTTCAGCGTCAACATTAATTACTAAATTTTTATCAGGATTGTTTTTAATAAATTCATTTAAAACACGCTTTTCTGTATAGCACTGAGCACACCATTTATCGTGGAATACCAATATTGCGTTATCTTCAAGCTTATTATCCATATCTAACCCTCATGTCTTATCTATATTTTTGCTATAATTAATTAGACCAGAAAAAGTTATTAGCGGTGACACTTCTATTTTTGAAAGGAGTGAGTGCTTATGTTTTTACCTAAGCACGAAAATCCATAAATAGGAGGTGTCGTATTTTGTTTGCAATGGTGTTAGGGGCAATTTTTGCAACTACTACCATTTTCTGGGCATTAACTTTGATGGCAAAGGCTCAAATTGTAGCCATGCGCTATCTCTCTGTAGCTTTTCTTGCTACGGTAGGTTTTGCCAAGTTAGTGTGGCGACATTTTCGCAGTTTTATTGTGAAAGTGCGTAACATGCTAGCTAAAAAGAAGATAAAATAAAAACGCTTTAACTTTTTGACCGAAGAAGAGCGTTTTTTAGCTTTTTATTGTGTCACCGCATTAACGGTCTGGTTGAAAGAAGCACTTTGCAGAGTGCTTTTTTCTTTACCATTATTCTATTATACAGTTCATTTTAAGTAAAGATAAAAGTCTAACACGTATGTGTCAATGTTTTACGACACTGTAAAATAGTTTCTTAACAAAAATTGTAAATTTGAATTGAACACTAGGCTGCATTAACCTTGATGGCAAAGGCTCAAATTGTAGCCATGCGCTATCTCTCTGTAGCTTTTCTTGCTACGGTAGGTTTTGCCAAGTTAGTGTGGCGACATTTTCGCAGTTTGATTGTGAAAGTGCGTAACCTGCTAGCTAAAAAGAGAACAAAATAAAAGCGCTTTAACTTTTTGAACCTTGTTTAAAGCGTCTTTTGTTTTAAGCATAGTGTCACCGCTATTAACGGTCTGGTTGAAAGAAGCACTTTGCCGAGTGCTTTTTTCTTTACCATTATTCTATTATACAGTTCATTTTAAGTAAAGATAAAAGTCCAACAGTATGTAAACAATATGTATATCAATTTCTATTTACACAAAAATATACTTTTTTCTTGTGCTTTTAATTCAAATCGTTTTAAAACAAGAAAAAAGCTTTTCAAATAATCTCTAAAGACCTCTTTGAAAAGCTTAATCGTTATTCTTAATGCTGACTAAAGGATTCGAACCTTCGACCTCATCATTACTAGTGACGTGCTCTGCCAACTGAGCTAAGTCAGCGTCATGCGACATCTATTAGTATAACAAAGATAGAAATAATTGCAATACTTTTTCAAAAAAAGACAGCTAGTCTACCAACTAGCTGCTTCATTAATTACTTATTAACAACAGTGATACGTTCCTTGCTGTGCTTAGGGCTTAGTATCTCACTTACGACCAACTTGGCCATTGTCCCAGATGTAACAATAGATTCATGCTGGTCATTGAATAAGAGTTCGTCCTTGCCAATCACATAATCAGTAGCATCCCCTGCTTCAAACTCCATTGATGGAGATATTCCCAACCAGTCTATATCGTCAACACTGCTTAAATATTCTAATTCTTTCAATTGCTGACGAGGTGTGTTGATCCAAGCATCTGAACCATCTAACTTAGCAATATCTTCTACAACTAAGTGGCTATCTTCTCCTGTATGTAGACTGCCTGCACCTAAGATAAAGATTAAGCGAGTTTTAGCTCTCTTAGCAAGAGCAACTAACTTCTGAGCTAGACTTATCTGTTCACTAGCCTTGTCAGGACTAGTAGCAAAGGCGTCCACAATCACATCAAACTTCTCCAGTAAACTATCATCCATTGTCAAGATATCACCAATTAACAGACTAGCATCTGAGCCGAGAAGACTTTCAGCCTTAGACTTATTTCTAACAATACCAGTAACTTCAAATTCAGCTTGCTGGCTAGCTAGCTTATAGATCTCACTACCAGCCATTCCTGAAGCACCAATAATTCCAATTTTTCGCATAAATTATTACCTTCTTTCTTCTAAGAATTACTTTAACGATTTTATTTTAAAAAGAAAAATAATAAGTTTCAAAAAAAGCCACCATCTTACCTAATCTTAGATAAGATAGTGGCCCGTAGTAATTAACTTTCTCCAATACAAATAAAACTGCAAAATATTTTTACGCTAGCGTAAAAACGCAATAAAATTAAATGCTAGTTGTGTAATAATAAAAATGGTTGTTATTCTAGATTATAAATCTGTTTCACTTGAGAAAAGGCAAATTTATAATCTGATTTCAATTGTTTATATTTAGTCAAAGATTCTAGTTCAAGAAAGAGACTATCCAATCTCGAAGAATCATGATGGTCAATAAAAAATATGATATCGTTTAAGAATTCTAAATTATATTTGTAGTCAACAATATCATCTAAACTATTCAAAATACAAATTATTTTCCTAGCATATTCTACTTTCTTAGACTTTATTAAAACAAACGCCGCATTTAATAAAGATATAATTGCATAATTTGTATAAAAACCCTTTTCATGCATTGTACTGATAAGTTCTCTAGATAGCATGTAGACTAAATCAGGTTCTAACAGCAATTGCACATTAGAAAAAATAATTGTTTCATCAATTGTCCATACCTTAAGATATCGGCAATACTTCGATAATTCTAGTAGTTCAGTTTTAGTCATTACTGAATCCCTAGATTTGCCTGTTAGGTCAAGATAAAAATTAGCAGCCACTGCTGAAGGTAAAATTTCAATCTTACCATTGCGATATTGACTTAATAACTGATCTGTAAGACTTTTTAAGCCGTCTATATCATTATTTTTATACAGCTTTCTGACCTGATACATAATAGATATAGAATACTTATATTGTTTTGATAATAATTCATCATAACTTATATTTAACCGTTTTATCAGCTTTTCCACAATTTCAATTGGCATACCATCATTTGTAAGCCCGTTTTCCCAGCGAGAGAGGCGCGCTATGGAAGTTATTCCTTCACTCACTTGCTTCAGACTTAGATGTTTCTTCTTTCTTATTTCTTTGAATCTTAGACCAATCTGATTAGACATTAGAAAGGACCTCCATTCATGAAAAATATAAAATCTATTATTATTTCCATTATTATTGGTGGTGGATTAACCGTTAACGTTCCCATAGTTTTATCGCTGTTAAGCCACTTATCTTAATAGTCTAAAAAATACTTAATTACAAAAAATTGCTGATAATCGAGTTTCATTATAAACTTGGACTTATCAGCAATTTTATTTTAACTTTTTAAACTTTTCTATTCAAAATTAGCGACTTTTACGTATCTCTTGTTAGACTTAGTTGCTCCTTCAATGCGGTAATAACGTTTACTATTCTTGAATTTATAAGAGCTACCATAAGTTACAACTTCTGTACCTTTATTTAATACAGTTCTATCAGAGCGACGTTTACTTGTTGCATAAACATAAGCATTATGCTTTAAAGTACGCTTAGTACCATCAACATTACCTACTTTAATATAGTAGTTGGTATAAGTGCCGTTCGCATTATATACTTGATAGAACTTGCCACTTTCATAATACTTACCACCATCAATATTTACAACATTGTCTTTGACATAAATTGTACTGTAAGCTGAATATAGCTTCTTAGTAGTATCGCCGCTTACGCCATATCCTAGTGCTTTATGCATAACGGTTTTCTTTACAAGATTTGGCTTAGAATCTTTGCTATTTGCCAGATATTTAGTTGGAATCCAAAGTAAAGAATTTCCTGGCGCACCATTTGGATAATATTTATAAGAAACAGCGGAATAGAATTGATTATACTCATACTTAAGCTGATTGTTAATACTATATTTCGTGCCTTGATAGAATATGTCAATGTCACCCAAGCCATTTACCCAGTCTCTATCTTTCAAGTTTAACTGGAACAATTCGCTTGCACTCGGCTTAACGAATACCGTATAAGTAATTGTTGAAGTGGTACCATTTTTATCGTTAGTAGTTAACTTTACCTCACCAGTGCTGCCTGACTTAGAAGTATCCACTGTATTTGAATCTACAGTAACCTTGTCAGACTCATCTGATATTTTTACTTCACTGCCATTCGAAAGTTTAAAATCAAACGGGTTAAAGTTAGAGCCTTCATCAACTTGAAAATATTGTCCATCTGGATTAATATTTTCTTCTTTTTTATTCAATGTGAACTTGGCTACAATATTAGTTGCATTTTTTGCTTTAGTAGTAGACTGATCAGTTACTTGTGATAAAACTTGAGAATTAGTTGTACTTTCCGCATTTACTGAAAAAGTATTTACTATAGATGGAGCTATCGCTAATAAAGCAGCAGCTGTTACACTAATAATTTTAATTTTCTTCATATATAATTCCTCGTTCTTAAACACAATTAAAGTTTCTAATCAATTTATAAATTAATTAGAAACCTCATTACTTAAATAAAAACAAATCTGACTACTTTTACAGATAGATGATTTAATTCTATCTATGGTCAATATACACTATTTATAACTGGAATGTATCCGTTTTTACGCTAGCGTAAAAGAAAATATTTAATTTTTTCTAAAGGCTTTGTGTAAAACAAAAGTAATTCAAACTTAGCGTATTGTGCTGGGATTTAAAAAGCCACCATCTTACCTAATACTAGATAAGATAGTGGCCCGTAGTAATTAACTATGCCTTTTCCTGAGTCTGAAATAATCAAATATGGAAATTATTGTAAATGCAATATCCATTGGAATTAAGAAGATGAACATAGTCCATCCCCATAAGAGCATTAAAACTATGTTAGCAACAATAATCAGTATAACTGGAATTAAAGCATACCACGTACCTAATTTTTTATATAGGAATGCTGGTAATCTTTATAAAAAGGCGTCATTCCTAAGCCTAAAATAAGTACCAATATAATTCCTCGAATTAATAAACTACTCATAATAACTCACTACCTTTTTAGAAGCATGGAACAAATAGACAGTTAGATAATTAAGATCCATTTAAAAGTGACAATTATAATACTTGAATATTACCATTGGAATTACTAATTTCTAAGACGTTAGTTCTTGATTCAATTTTAGAGAAATCATCTGCAACCTTTAATTTCTTAAAGCGATTGGTTCCATTTGAATTAGAGAAATCATAACCCGAAGCATTAGAATGTTCTACAGTGATGTTGCCGTTCGAACTTGATAATTCAAATCCAAATTGTGATTTCAAATCAGATATTGTTACGTTCCCATTAGATGTAGCAATTGACCCCTTTTCAGTATTGAGTTTATCTACATTTACATTGCCATTAGATGTATTAATTACTACATTTTTCAATTTTTTAGCTGGTAGTGTAATGGTAAGATTGTGGACATTTTTTGAAAAGAAGTTAAATGTGAACCTGCGTGGCGAAGAAATATCCAGCTTACCATTTCTTACTTTAACAACTGGGGCTAACTTCTGAGGACCATCATAGTTTACAGCTGGCTTACTTCCTATCTTAATGCGAATATTGTCGTTGTTATTTGTAATTGAAATCTCATTAATAGTCTTAGATAATAATTCAGAATTATTGCTCTGTCTTGCTTCTTCATTTGAAGTTTGGATATTTTGAAATAGTGCAGTAGTCCCGCCTGCTAATACTAATAAGCTTGCTGATAAAGCTAATTTTTTCGATATAGACATTCGTCTACCTCCTTTTTTCAAATACACTAGGTAACTATTGTTATATTAATATTTTATCTCAGAATTGTAGTAATTAATACTTGTAACTAGCCAAGGTATGTATCAATATTCTGGATAGAGAATATTATTTTACTTTATAATGATACAAACTTATGAGAATTCGGTAATTTATTACCGAGATGAAACCAGCTTTTTAGTTGATTTTCTATTTTGCCTGATACGAGGAGCAATAAATATGCACAGAGTTGTTTATCCAGCTGTTTTAGATGATTCTGAAAATGGTAAAAAAGTTATTATACAGTAGAATTTCCTGACATCGAAGGTGTATTTAGCGAAGGCAACAGCTTGGCACAAGCTCTGTACAATGCTGAGCAAGCTTTAGGTTTAGCGCTATATGATGTTCCAAATAGCAACTTACCTACTCCTAATGCCATTTAAGACGTAGAGCAGTTTTGCAAAGCAAACTATCCTAATGCTAAGGTTTATTCAATAGTAAGTGACTTAGAAGAAGCAGTCCAAGAAATTAAACCAGTAATGATTAAAAATCTGCAGTGATTTAGACTAAAAGCTGGAGTAAACTTTTCAAAATTATTAACTGAAACAATTGAAACCAAATATAAATTTAATGATAAATGATTAAAAAATTAATTTTTTACATTGATTTTAAATATATTAGTATTATAATTTTATTTATCAAATATGAACGGAGATCTAACTATGACTTTAGGTGGGATTGTATCATTAGTGAAGTCCTATCTTCATTAGCTTATATATTTTATCAAGAAAAAAATTATCAAAACGCTATTAATTATTCAATTAATGCGGTTCTTTCTTATTCTAAGATAGGAGGAATAAGTGGAATGGTCGAGGCTAAGAAACTCTTACCACTGATCCACTTGGAATTGATTATGATTATGCAAAACACAGTGCTTAAAGCCAAAGGAATTACTCGTTACTACAATGATAAGAAAAACAAAAAGATATTCCATGCAATAGAAGACATCTCCTTCTCTGTTCACGAAGGAGAAGTTGTGTCATTTGTTGGACCGAATGGTGCCGGCAAGACTACCCTACTTAAGTCGATCTCTAATTATTTAGTACCAACTTCTGGATCTATTAAAATTATGGATATAGATTTATTAAAAGATCCCAAAAAAGCTCGCCGAAAATTAGGTGTCGTTTTTGGTGGTGATCGGGGTTTTTATAACAATGCAAGCGCTAAAGATAATCTAGAATTCTTTGCACGCTTACTATATGTCAAAGAAAAAGACATTAAGATAAATGTCCTAAATGCATTAAAAACAGTAAATTTAGATAATGTAGCCAATAAAGCTGTGGGAACCTTTTCTAAAGGAATGCTCCAGAGGCTTCATATTGCTCGTGGATTAGTTAATAATCCAAAAATACTAATGCTAGATGAACCAACTGTTGGCCTAGATATCGAATCAGTTTTATCAATTAGACATCTAGTTAAAGAACTAACTAAAAAGGGCTGTGGGATTATCTTAACTAGTCATAACATGGAAGACATTGAAACTCTAGCAGACACAATCTTTTTAATCGGTAGTGGAAGAATTCATTATCAAGGTAGTCTTGAAGGCGTTAAAAAATTTGCCCAAGTTGATGCTAACTCTACTCTTACTCAGGCATATTTAGCTGTTAGTGATGAATTAAAGAGAAAGTAAGGATTATGCGATTTTTAAAACTAATTCTTTTTCAATTAAAGTTATATGTCAAAAACTCCTACTTTGTAAATTTAGTCTTAATCGAAACTACGATGATGCTCTTATATGAGTACTTATCTAAATACATTTCTCAAGATTATACTGGTCTTGAGTGGCTAGTTGCTGGAATAATGGGGACTTGGGCTTCTTGCACTACTAGTGCAGGAGCTCTTGGCTATCAGCGATTTCAAGGAACTTTGATGTACCTTTTGAATACTGCAATTCCAAGAGAGGAAGTATTATTAGCCACCTTATCTCCAGCCGCATTATACGGATTAGTAGCCTTTCCACTGGCTGGAATAGAGTCACTTATCTTAAGAATGCCATTAAAATATGTTGATTGGCAATTATTATTAGGAATTATTTTATTTTGGCTAGCTTCTGTCGTTCTCAGCTACTTTATTAGTTTATTCTTTTTATTAATAAGGAATGCTATGCAATATGAGCAATTAGTATTGCTACCAATTTTACTATTGTCTGGTATGTTGGCAGTTCCAAGTTCAATAGAGAATGTAATTCGACCTTTCCAACTTCTTAGTCCCCTCAGTCTACCAATTAGAACTATATATCATCAATCTATTTCGACAAGTTGGATATGTTCCTATATTTTAATTATTATATTCTTTTTCGTACTTGCTATACTACTAACTAATTACGTAGTTCAAAAGGCATTCAAAGAAGGGAGGCTGAATATATTTTGAGTTCTTATCGCGTAACATTACGGTCAATTGCTAACTTTGATAGCTTACAAACTATCTTAGTAGATTATTTGCTAATGCCACTTATTTCATTAATATTATTCTTATTAATTGCATTTAATTCCACCCAAGACTACACTCGTGTTTTAATCGGGACAGCGGTTACTACTGGAGTAGCTACAGGTATTGGTATTATCTCAGCTTCTAGTGTTTACGATCAAAATATTAATATTCTTGATGATATAGTTTCAATTAGACCATCAATTTTTAAATATTGGCTTCCCAAGTTTGTTATTGCTAGTATCGCTACCGTAGTTGAAGTGATACTACTTGGTTCAATTGGCCTAATCTTGTTGGGAAAAAGCTACCTTCTTTGGAAACTATTCTTAAGCTTACCTCTTATAATTATAATTTCTTGTCTATTAGGATATTTTGGTAGTGTTTTAGGTATAAAAAGAGAAAACCCATACTGGCTAACTAACTTCTTTAGTGCATCTTTGGTCATCTTTTCAGGGGTAATTATTCCTGTTTCAGAATATCCAGCATGGCTCAAGATATTTGCAGAATTATTTCCAATAAGTAATATTTTGGATTGGACAATGACAAGTTCAATAATTAATAGTGATTTACTCATTATTATCACTAAGCTATTAATCTGGACCATGGTATGTGTAATTACTGACAACATAGTTTTAAGCAAGAATACTTAAAATATACCTGCATTATTATGTTGTATGTACATCATCTTATTTTATAAATATAAACTAACAATATTCACTTCTTCTTTAATAATTCAATCCACTACCAATTAATGGGTTGAATTATACATTCTACCCCACTTTTCCATTTCAATAATAATTGGCTCAAGTGTTTTGCCTAATTTAGTTAACCTATATTCTGTTTTTGGAGGAATGACTGGGTATATCTTCTTGCTGATAATCTTATCTTGTTCCAATTCACTTAGTTGTAATGACAACATTCTTCGAGAACAATTAGGCATGCTTTTTTGAAGTTCACTAAATCTGCATACTTCTTGTCTTATTAAATGATACAAAATCACACTTTTCCACTTACCGGAGATTATTTGGAGCGTACTTTCAACGGGGCAGCCCTCACTGCAGTTATATATATGCCTTTTCATGCAATCCCATCCTTCCATTATAATCATACATTAATTGATAAGATATTCACCAAGGGAAAAAATTGTTACATTGGCATTTTAAATTCTCTTCTTGTTTATAAGTATAGGTCTACTAGTATTAATTAATGAACAGAATAACAAGACTATACAAGAGGAGATTTTTTATGAAAGCTATCGGTTTCACCAAACACTTAAACATTAATAATCCAAATAGTTTATTCGAATTCGAAAAAGATGTGCCCTCTCCTAAAGGACATGACTTATTAGTTAAGGTTAGTGCTGTTTCCGTTAATCCAGTTGACGTTATTGTACGTCGCAGCGGCCATAACACATTAAATACTCCTAAAGTCATAGGCTGGGACGCCTGTGGTGTTGTAGTCAAAGTTGGGAATAAAGTATCACTCTTTGCACCTGGAGATAGGGTCTTTTATGCTGGTTCATTCAAGCGACCTGGCAGCAATAGTGAGTATCAATTAGTCGATGAAAGAATTGTCGGCTCTGCACCCAAAAAGTTAAGCAATGCAGAAGCTGCAGCAATGCCACTTACATCACTAACCGCATATGAGGCCTTATTCGAACAATTATCTATCCCGCAAGATAAGTCCGCAAATACTGGCAAAACGATTTTAATTATTAATGGCGCTGGTGGTGTAGGATCAATTGCCACACAACTCGCCGCAAATGCAGGTCTAACAGTTATCGCATCTGCTTCCCGCTTAGAAAGTATCAACTGGGTTAAGAAGCTAGGTGCTAAATATACTGTTAATCACCGCAAGAATTTGGTTAACGAAGTACGAACCCTAGGCTATAAATATGTTGATTACATTCTAGAATTAAAGGACATAGATAGTCATTGGCAAGAAATATGCGAATTAATTAAGCCAGAAGGTTCTATTGCATCAATCACCGAGAATAAACGCCCCATTAATCTAAGATTACTAACACCTAAAAAAGCTACCTTCGCATGGGAATGGATGTACACTAAATCTTACTACCACACCTCCGATATGCAGACACAACATGATATTTTAGATGAGATTTCTAAGCAACTAGATCAAGGCAAATTGCAATGCACTCTAACTCAATCCCTATTACCTTTAAATGCTAGAAACTTAAGAAAGGCACACAGCTTAGTAGAAACAGGACACATGATCGGAAAGGTTGTTGTTTCTAAATGGAATAATTAAATTAGTCAACTATCTAAAATGACAAAACAAGGCAAGGAAGCTTGATATTTCAGCTATCCTGCCTTGTTTTTCTATATTCAAAATTATCTCATTATTTAGCTTGATAATGAATAAATACTTTGGAAAATAAAGGATAATAAAAATACGACTGTTAAACCTTGATAAATCAACATTCTTACAACATATTATATTCTAATGGACTTATTTGAGAAAATGAAAGATAATAGAGGATAATGGGAGATAATAAAAGATAATAAAAGATAATGAAATTAAGTGCTCTGATCCTTGATAAATCAGCATTCTTAAATTATATATTGTTGTAAAGTATTTATTTAAGAAAATGGAGGATAATAAAAATGAACTCTTCGGAATTACTAAATCTAATTACAAATGATAATGAATCTGAGACAGTTGAATACAAAACGGGATTGCGAGATGCAAAAACAATCGGTCAATATATTTCTGCTCTTGGCAACTCAGCGTTAGAAGCTAATGTACCAAAAGCATACTTAATATGGGGAGTAGAAGATAGAACAAAAAAAATTGTAGGAACTAGCTTTGACCCATATCTTGAAAAAGCGACAATTGAAGGTAAAAAAGGTCAAAGTAAGAAAAGTAATATTGAATTTATTTTCTATTTAAATAAATACATTGATCCAAAATTAAATTTAATATGGGATACTTGTGAAATTAATGGCAAAAAGCTAGTTTGTTTAACTATTGATGTTAGCCATATAAACCAACCACTCAAATTTATGGGAATAGATTACATAAGAGTTGGCAGCTCTAACCAGAAGTTAAATTTATTTCCAGAAAAAGAAAGAAGAATTTGGGAATCATTTGAATCTTCAAAATTTGAACTTGAATTTGCTAAAACTGGTCTAAGCTTCAAACAATTATCAGAATATTTAAACTTAAATTTCTATATTCATCATATTAATGAAGAAATTAATAACGACTCAGCTTTAAAATCTAGTCTTATTCACAATAATATTGTTTCTCAAGTAGGTGAAAATTTATTCAATATTACTAATCTTGGTGCATACACATTCGCAAAGGATCTTCATCAATTTACATTGCTTCAGGATCGTTCTATTTTTATTACTCGATACCGAGGAAATATGAAATTAGATAATGCTAGTTATAATGAAGTTGAAAGTACAGGAATTATTGTTGCATTTGACAAAATATTGAAAGATATTATGGACCATATTCCATACCAAGAAAATTATGATGATGGCCCTAGAAAAGATGAATATAAATTTCCTAAGATTGCAATTAGAGAATTACTGGCCAATGCTTTAGTCCATCAAGATTTCACCATTTCTGGAATGCGCCCAATGGTTGAAATTTTTGATAACCGCGTTGTCTTTAGTAATCCTGGCATCCCATTAATTGAGCCTCTACGATTCTTAGATGTTCCACCTCGATCAAGAAATCCCGAATTAGCAAATATCCTGAGCAAATTTTATATTACAGAATCTCGTGGAACTGGAATAGATAAAGTCGTTTATTCCTTAGAAAAAGCTCATCTACCAGCAATTGAAATCTTGAGTAAAGGCACAACAGCAACTCAAGTAACAATTAGAGAAAAGAAGTCTTTCAAAGACTTATCAGCCACCGAAAGAAATGCGGCAATTTATTGGGATGCCAGCTTAAAGTATGTTAACGATCTAAAAATCAATAACGCCTCTATTCGAAAATCATTTGGCTTAAATAATAAAGATACTCCTACTGTATCCAAGGCCATCACTTCTAGCATTGAAGCTAAATTAATTAAGCCATACGATGAAAATACCAGTAAAAGATTCATGGAATATATTCCATATTGGGGTATTAGCGTTCAAGATGGTTATCAAAGTTTGAGATAATCCATCCCTCACTACTAAAAAAGAAGATAAATGCTTAAGTACAAGACTTATCATTTATCTTCTTTTTCGTTCTTTTAACTTAAATGAGATTAATTCGCAAACCCCTACCAACAGTGCAATACAAGCATATATCTTAACTAACATGACAAATACATAGAAGTTAAATACTAACATAAAAGCTAATACTATCATGGCGATTGCTTCAATGTATAAAAATACCAGGTCTAGCTTTCTTCTTAAAATCCACTTTTCAGTAGGGGTATATCTTTTTTTCATTAACCAAATCATCAACTCCAACTAGCGCTAAACATAACTTTCATTTTCTTTATGTTAGCATGTTTTCAGTATTAAGTAATGGATTTGCCTATTATAGCATATATAGTGAAAATTTACATATATATGCTATAATGACCTTATGGAAAAACCTGAATTTGAATCATACAAACGCCCTAACGGACATGATGAATTTCTCGAATGGTTAACCCAGCTTAAAGTTGAGGATCGTGCAAAATTATTACAAATAATCACTGATACCGAAGAACATGGACTATTGGTTGCTGAACGAATGAAATGGGTTAAAAAAATTGAAACAGAAAAAAATCTATATGAACTAAGGAGTAAATTAGCCAATAATATTCAAAGAGCCTTATACTTCCACGTTGAAGGCTCAAGATATGTAATCACACATGGATTCACTAAAAAGACACAAAAGACACCATTAAAAGAAATAAAACATGCCGTTGCTTTACGAAAAGAATGGAGAATAAACAATGAAAATTGATGACATTTTAAAAGAGCAGTTAAAAGATCCTAAATTTGCACAAGCATACTATAGTGAAAAAGAAAAATCTGCCAGTGCTTTAGCCTTATATTACGCTCGTGAAGAAGCTGGATTAAGTCAAGCAGATTTAGCTGAACGAGCTAACGTTCCCCAATCTACAATTGCAAGAATTGAGCGTGGAGGTAATGTTACTTTCGACAAATTAGCAGAAATTGCACACGCCATGGGCAAAAAATTAAAAATAGAATTTTTAAATCAGTAACACATGAACTCCACTTTTCAGTAGGGGTATATCTTTTTTTCATTAACCGAATCATCAACTCCAACTAGCGCTAAACATAACTTTTATTTTCTTTATGGTAGCATATTTTCAGTTACTAGTTCTATAGTAGCGTATTTTTTACCATATAGATTAAAACAGATCTATTTGGTTGATTTTTATACTTATCGGTAACTTATCTACACGCAAATAAATAGCCAACTCAAATAAATGAGCTGACTTTGTTTATAAATTAATCATCGAGTTTTGACTATCTATTTATATAGAGAAGAAATAAATTCATATTGCTTAAAATACTTGAATATCACCATTGGAATTACTAATCTCTAAGACGTTAACTTTCGATTCAATTTTAGAGAATTCATCTGCAACCTTTAATTTCTTAAAGCGATTAGTTCCGTTTGAGTTAGAGAAATCGTATCCCGAAGCATTAGAATGTTCTACTGTAATATCACCATTCGAGCTTGATAATTCAAATCCAAATTCTGATTTCAAATCAGATATTGTTATATCCCCATTAGATGTAGAAATTGTTCCCTTTTCGACATTGAGCTTGTCTATGTTTACATTGCCGTTAGATGCATTAATCACTATATTTTTCAACTTCTTAGCTGGCAATGTAATAGTAAGATTGTAGTCATTCTTTGAAAAGAAATTGAAAATAAAGCGATGCGGCGATGAGATATCTAGCTTTCCATTCTTTACTTTTACAACTGGAGCTAACTTTTGTGGACCATCATAGTCTACGTTTAGCTTATTTCCAGTTTTAATACGAATGTTATCAGTGTTATTTGTAATTGAAATTTCATTAATAACTTTAGATGATAAATCAGAACTATTGCTCTGAACAGCTTTTTCATTTGAAGCTTGTACATTTTGAACTACTGCTGTCCCACCTAACAATGTTAATAAGACAGATGACAAAATTAATTTCTTTGATATAGACATGTTGTGTACCTCTCTTTTAAATATATGCAATAACTGTGTTTCCTTCTTGCTTCAATATGTTACCTATAATCTTTTTTAATTTCTTATCCAAAACTTCAGTATTAATACTACTTAGTTCAACAATATTTTCTTGCTCTAATGGCATATTAGCAAAAGACATGATACTCTTTTCTACTCCATCAAATAATAAATTTTGTTGAAATTCTACATTAGCAGCTGCTCTTTTTAATTCATCTGAACTTAAATTTGAAAAGCTTTCAAATACATTTTTTATATTATTTTCTATTAACGTAGTATCTTCAACACTGCATGAAGTTAATAATTGAAGATATATTCCATTTCCTCTAAAAATAGGAATTGCTTGAAAATAATATAGTTCATGAACAACTTTTTTCATTTCATAGAGTAATGAATGATTTCCAGAATTTAGTAAAGAAAATAACATACTTAATGCTAATATTTTTTCTTTATCTAATTTAACATCCTCAATTTTAAATATTTTTGATAGATACGCTAATTTACCACTTCCTCTTTTACCAATTACAGTCTTCTCAGGATTAATAGTCATCGACTCAAAATTATTATTTGCTATAGATGTCTACATTAAATGACATTAGTTTTAATGATTCTACTACTAATCTTTATGGTTTTAGTATATTGAAAAAAATATTAATTATAACAAAAAAGTCGTATTTGAATTTTAATTTCAAATACAACCCTGTATTAATTAATATGATTCATTAGAAAATTATTTATCTTCCTACCATATTCCTCCATATTGAGATTTATAAGAGTTTCAATAGATTTCTTACAATTAATTAAATACTTTTTTTCTTTTAAATCTTTATACCTAATTAAATTTTCAAAGAAAAATAAATTATTCTTATAAAAAAATAACTCTGGTCTAGTCGGAATTTTATCAGCAGCGTCCATAAAAAATGAGATGCCACTATAGTTTTCATTCTCAATTGCAATAGCAAGTATATTACAAATTATAGCTAAAATTGCTACTTGAATTTTAATATTTTTACTATCTTTATACTGTTGAATTATATTTTTCGCAATAATTTTATTACTGTCAAAATCATAAAAAATCATAAAATTGCAATAAAGAGTAATAGTATTTTTATCAAAGCTAGGATTACTAAATATCTTATCTTTAATCTTATTTCGTAAATCCATATCAAACAATTTTGGATTCTTCTTTAATGATTCTATCCAACCATCGACTAATAGCTGTTCTTCCTCCTTATTCTCCTTAGAAAGATTAGTTTCATTTATTAATTGTCGTATATTGTTTAATTTTTTATAATCATGACTATAGTAAGCTGAAATCATTATATTATGTAAATTTTCCATTTGTTGATGTTGTACATCATCACTTTGGTTTAATCTACTAAAAAAATTCCACAGTGGGATATTATTATAATGTAGCAATTCAATTAAGCTAATTGCCGTAATTCTATGTGAATTTTTTTCTACCTTTGAATAGTATGACTGGCTTATTATTGCGCCATTATTCGTAAAATCTTTCTGCTTTTTGCCTTGTGATATACGATATTCTCTTAATAACTCACCAATTGTCATGTTAAGATCTCCTTGTATTATAATATATCTTTTTCAACATAAATTGTTTCAATTTATTACCGTACTCAATCATTCCCGAAAGTTGTATAGCATTAATAACAACATCTCAATTATTCAAAAGTTCTTGTTTTTTATTTAATGGTATAGATTTAGCTGAAGCAATCAAGAAGTTCGATGAAGATGCTCAGATTATCTTTGTTACTGCATATGATAAGTATGCTCCACTTACATACCAGCGAAGAATTGGTGCGATTGACTATATTAATAAGTCTCAATCTCGTGAAGCAAAGATGGAAAGATTAGAAGAAACACTTCGTCAATCATTCGGTAGAATTGACCATATTAGAAATGAAAATGTCAAAGACTTAGTTTATAAGGTTGGTCGACAATATGTAAAGGTAGCTCAAGATAACGTTGTTTATGTTGCAACTAGCTTGAATCAACATAAGCTGATTATGGCTACAAAGAGTGGACAAGTTGAGTTCAAAGATACTCTTGGTCACATTGAGAAGAATAATGACTGGCTTGTGAGAGTGTCACAGTCATATCTAATAAATCCAGAGAATATTGTTGATATAAATATGCCATCGCATGTTATCTCTATGGTCAATGGCAATAAAGCAGTATTCTCTAGGTTGTATAAGGATGTTATGATAAGGTTATCTTCGGAGTTAAAGTAAGGGATAACTTATTTTTATTACGGATAGATATGAAAATTAACCAGATAGGTACAGGTATTATGAGTTATAGTGAATTAAAAACTATCTTGCAAGATATTTCTTCAAATACAGCTATTATGCAAGACGAAGTATTACGTAAAGCTATTGTCGCAGCTTTAAAGAATTTAAACGAAAACGATAATAGCAAGGTAATTGTTAATCTGAAGCAAGCACTTAATATTTATTCTTTATCTCATCACTTCCAACTACCTAAGGAATTAGCTTCCTTGCAAGTAGCCTTAGATAAGCCGGATAAGTGGAGCAGTGCTGGAATAACTGGTTCGTTAACTAATTTATAAATATTCAACATTTAGTCAGTTCAACAGTTTGGACTGGCTTTTATTTATCTAGCCATATCGTCGCTAAGTTTAGTGAACTGCGTAACTAGTAAAATAATACGAATGGAGATCTTTGCCCAGGATTATACAACTTGAGGGGTGAGAATTAATCATTCCTGCATTATTAATTCAATTGTACTAATCCGTAGCATTAATTACGGATAGGTATAAAAATCAGCAAGTTAGGTATGATTTCCCTAAGTAAATGCGTAATTAAGTATAATATAGTTGTAAATAAAGAGATAAAGATTATAGAAATGGAGGATAAAAAATGAAGGGCAAGTCATTAATACAAAAAATAAAAACAAAGAAAGATTGGACCAAAAAAGAATTACTTACTAGAAGCATTATTGCAGGATTATTAGTAATCTTGGTGAATCTTTTGTTTAATATATATCGTTTTACATCCTTCCAAAACTTTTTAAATTATCTAAAATCAGTTGACTTCATTATATACTTGGTCGGAGCAATAATTTATGTTCCATTCATGTACTGGTTTATGTCACAGTTTGTTGATCTAAAAGATTGATAAAAATACAATCTTTTTGGAGGATCAAGTTTTCTAAACTAGAATTCTTGATTCTTTTTTTATTATACTATCCTTTGCTAAACTTTAACGACATCCTTTTTACCAAGGTCGATCTCCAAATACAATACCAATAAGCTTTCACCCACTTTCTTAAACAATCTATTTAATTACTTATATGGAATAATCCACGGTGGTAATGATAAAAGTGTCATATTAAATTTCTCCTGATTTATTTGAATTTAATAAATACACCATCTACTGTAATTTCTAAATTTTCCTTTTTAGAATCATGTACAGCTGATTTTTCTTTAGTACTTTTCTTTTTTTTCATGCTTATTCTTCTGTATTTACATGGAACTTCATTAAAGCTAAATCCAATGGTTTCATCTTGTCTTTCCTTTCGTATAATTAATGCTTTAAGTATATTCGGAAAATATCTGTATAAATAAAAGAGTTCGTATTTGAACCTTTTTCTACAAATACGAACCTTTAATTTTTAGAATATTTAATTAATACAGCATTTAAAGTGCGACTATATGCCTCCATACCGGCTGCCTTAAAGCTAGCAATGATAGCCTTACAGGTAGCTAAGCTATCTTTTTCTTTCTTTTGTCGATAAGCAATCAAATTCTTATATAGAGCAATTACTTCTTTAGCAAACAGCAGCTTAGGCTTAGTAGATATTTTATTAGCGCTTTGCAATAAATAGTCTACATAGCTGTAGTTATTACCCTTAATCGATAGATAAATTAAATTGCCAATAATACCTAATAATAATTCTTGAATATTACTGTCCGTAGTATCGAGGTATTTATTTAAAGCTTGTTTAGTAATGATAAAGTTACTTTCAAGGTCATAAAATTCCATGAAATTACAGAATAAATTCAGCTTATTTAAATCCAAAAATGGAATGTTAAAAACCTTATTCTTTAGATCCTCTCTAAGCTTAATATCTGGTGCTTCTTCAGATCCCTTCATACATTCAATCCAGCCAGCAACAATTAGTTTTTCTTCTTCACTGGAAAGACTGCTATTAGCACTTTGCTTTTTCAACTGTTCAAGCTTAGGTCTGTTAGCTTGATAATAGGCTTGCATCACTTCTTCTTCAAGATTATTTTGGTGTCCATGTTGTAAATCACTTTTTAAACTAAGTTTTTTCAGAAACGACCATAGTGAAATATTATTTTGTTCTAAAAGATCAATCAGATCTTCCGCCGTGATACGATGTTCATTTTTTTCTACCTTAGAGTAATAAGAGCGACTAATAATATTTCTAGCAAATTGGGCTTGTGTTAATCCTTTGGTCACTCTATATTCCTTAAGCAATTCACCTATTTGCATTAAATCTCCCCCACTAGATGTTCGAATATGAACTTTTTGAGAATAATTTTACTTTCTTGCTAAGATTAAATCAATACTAAAAGTAAAGGAGTTAAAACTATGAACGTATTTCTTAAAAATAAAAATTATCGTAGATTTTCAATTGCCAGCTTCCTTTCTAGTACTGGCGATATCTTGTTTTACTTAGCATTCATGACTTATGCTAGTAAGTTACACAATTATTCGTTAGCTTTATCATTAATTGCAATTTCAGAATCAATTCCTAAATTATTTGAGATTTTTGCGGGATATTTAGCAGATCGAACAAAGAATAAATTCAAAAATATTTTCCTAATGGCTATTGCCAGATTTCTTCTCTATGGTATTGTAGGACTTTTATTTGCCAGTCAAATTTCCGACTGGAATTTGGTCTTAGCTGTTGTATTTATTAATTTGCTTTCTGATAGCTTTGGCTCTTATTCAGGTGGATTAGTATCGCCTTTAATTACAGATATAGTTGGCAAAGAGGAGTTCGGTGAAGCAGAAGGTTTTACAGGTGGCATCTCGCAAATTATCAACATGGTAGCCCAATTCATTGGCTCTGGCCTATTACTATTTCTGTCTTACTCCAATTTAGCTTTTCTTAACGCCTTCACCTTTCTAGTAGCAGGTCTATTATATGCAAGTGTTGGCTTAAATCAGCGCAAGACAGAAAAACAAGCAGAAGAAGTTAATAACCAAAACTTTTTTACAACTATGAAAGATGCTTTTACGCAAGTAAAAAGCTCTCAAGGCTTGTTAACCATTGTCTTAGTTGTTGCTTTAATTAATGGAGCATTGGGTGCAATGAGCTCATTAGTACCAATTGTGATTGCTGGTAATAAGTCAACCATGATTATCGGTAGTTACAGCTTTACTATGGCTTTGATGGGTGTATTTGCCAGTTGTGGTGCAGCCTTAGGCAGTATGTTCGGACCACAATTATTCAAGAAAGTATCCGCCTTTACAATGACCATCGTTGCCGTCATGTTAAGCCTTTTGACTACTTTAGCAGCACTTAGCGGTAATATTTATGCAATTTTACCCAGCTTTTTTGCTTTAGCAGCTAGTGCAAGCATTGCTTCAATAAAGTTAACGCAATGGCTAGTCAATACGGTTGAGCGTAAGATACTGGCTTCTTCAATGGGCTTGCTTAATACTAT
The DNA here is from genome assembly GCF_017874575.1 of Lactobacillus colini. Taxonomy (GTDB): domain Bacteria; phylum Bacillota; class Bacilli; order Lactobacillales; family Lactobacillaceae; genus Lactobacillus; species Lactobacillus colini. The sequence continues at coordinate 52,388 of NZ_JAGGLU010000013.1, forward strand.
CGTTATGGCAGCCTCACCAGCAATGACCACAGTATTTACTACTATTTCAGGTTTAGGTAATGTCAAATATGCACTAATTGCATTGCTAGTAGTTGAAATGCTTGTTTTAGCAATAGCTAGTAAGATTAGTTTAAAAATAAACATAAGTAAAGTTAATCTAGACAAGCAAGCTACAGAGACAACTAAATAAGTGTAAATTATACTAATCAAGCAAAAGTCAATTTAAATTAATGAGTTGATTTTTGCTTACGTATTAACTTTTTCAAATAAAAATTGAGATCTTTTAAACATGCAACCCCTCCTTTATAGATAAGTTCAATTCTTCATATCTAAACTGTCTATCATTTCTAACCTAATTGCTTCTCTAGTCCGTGCCTTTTGCACTAGAAGTCAAGTCCACAACTGCGATGAATGACCTCCCCTACCTTTCGCCTTTAAGTCAGTGTAATCTTTTAATCATAACTTATAACCATGCTAAACGTATCTAACACAGTAGTTGGTTAGACTGGTTGTAGTCACCATTTGACGTTTTTCAGACTTCCTAAGTCCTATCATACGCTAGACTTTATCTGCAGCAGCTCTCGACACTTGCTGAAGTTGTTTTTCAACTCGGATACTCCAGCGTTTAAAAAATCCGATTAGTAAAAGCGATAATCATTAAGTTGGTTATCGCTTTTGCTAATCTTCTTTTCTAAGTTTTTAACCTCAATTAAAGAAGTTTTATTCATATACGCTTATTAATTTAAAAACTCACATATTCCCAAAACAAAAAGCCAAGTATTAGCTACTTAATAAGTACCCTAATATACTTGGCTTTATTTAAAAGTATTAGCTAAATGCAGATTAACTAAAGAACATCATAATTACACATATGATACCAGCAAGAAACATTATTCCACCAATAACATACCCTGCAATAACAGCAAAACCTAAGAATTGATTAGAATTTCCTTTGTTAGTTTCTGCTGTTACTTTAACATAGCTCTGCGCATGTTTAATTGTAATGAATCCAGCCACTAGTAATAATACACCTATAACCAAGTAGATAATGTGTTGCATAATTCTCACCTAGACAATTCTATTTTAAAAATATTTAAAGCACTTTCTTAGGTTTATTTTACTTCAAATAAACATAAAATTGTCATTAGCTTTCGATTTTTCTTTCAACCAAGATAAGTAGTCCCGCAATTAAACAAGCAATAGTGATAACTTCGATCGTACCTACGATACCAGGAAATGGGTTACCACTTGGCAGTACCACGAGAGCAATTACAATATCTGGAATAGCACAAATGACTGATATAACAGTATAACTAGCTACATATTTAGGAATGATTGCTGCTAGTATTGGACTTACCACCATCATGATCGGAATTAATAATAATGGCAATTGTAATATCGTATCCCAACCGCTAGCAGATCCTACATATAGCAAGTAACTTAAGCAAATGAACTCAGTAAGAGCTGTTGTTATCTTCAACTTAATCATATCTTTCATAGTTAACTTCCTCTGTATAATAATCTAATTTACCCTCATTAATTCGATTGATACTTATATAATACACGGATTTTTCACTATTCTTTTAAAAAGTACCTATTCGGTCGATTTTCGTACCTATTCGGTAATTTTAGTTTAATTCCAAAATAAAAAGTATTAGATAAATCACACTTCACTGAGTAATTATCTAATACTTTTCACTATTGAATTGCCAATTCACCACTTGAATACAATACTGCATCCCCTGCCAAGACAACACTATCACCATCATCTTCACAGTAAAGCACACCGCTACGATCTGAAGCTTGATAAGCGGTGATTTCTTTTTTGCCCAATTTATCAGACCAATAAGGAATAATGTGGCAATGTCCACTACCACACACTGGATCTTCATCCACATCTAACTTAGGCGCAAATGACCGTGACACACAATCATATTCATTGCCTTGTGCAGTTGCATGTTGTAATAAGCCCGGCAACTTCTTCAACTTATCTTGGTCAGGCTTCATGCTTGTAACATCTGTTGCTTTGTCGAATACACATAATAAATCTCTGCCCAGATAAGCACTACTTGGAGCCACGCCAAATGCCTCAGTCATCTGATCTGTTACGGCAATTGGCTTTAATTTATAAGCAGGGAATTTCATTGCATACCTGTCTTTAATCTTAGTAACTGTTAAATCACCACTCTTGCTAGTAGTAAAAGTCACAGTTGCACCAATATCAGGATTATTTTTAAAAATTACAAAAGCTGTCGCAAGTGTGGCATGCCCACATAGATCAATCTCCCCACCAGGTGTGAACCAGCGCAATAAGTAATGATTATCATCTTGCTTAATGGCAAAGGCGGTTTCAGAGAAGCGATTCTCCAGTGCAATATTCTTCATTATCTCTTCGCTCGGCCACTTATCAACTAAGCACACAGCAGCGGGATTTCCCTTAAACAACTGATCTGTAAAGGCATCTACAATGTATATCTTCATCTTAATCACTTTCTAAATATTTATTTGATTAGCTCAATTCTACTGCATTAATGCCTACATTTCATCAAAACTAATCAACTTACAACCAACTTCTTTAGCTAATTGATGACAATCCTTCGTAAAGCCAACCTTAGAAAATAAGTAATAGTACTTCACCGGATAGTTAAAAAGATCACTGTTAATAATTAATTTTTCTAAAATATCACGGCTAATTGTCTCATTCTTCCACCTGCACCCGCCAAAGATAGCAAATGATGGATCATCAGCTATAGATACTTTCTTAGCAAAATAGGACAGATATTGCGGAATACCACCGGCAATTGCATATAATTCAAATGCCTCTAACTTATCATAATTCTTAAGCATTGCTTGCGCTTCTAAAAAATTGAATGGTTCAAGCTTCAGCTAAATAAGAATATTCATCAATTACAAATACCAGTTGTTGAGTTTGAACAAGACTAGCAATACGATTCAACAAAGCATCAAAGTTAGGATAAATTGGACCATTTTCTAGATTAGGATTTCCGAATTGACTAACGGCATTACTCATCCTTATAAGATTTGATTATGCATTTTCTTGCGTAGCCGTATAAAAAATCGTTGCCTTATCTTTTATAAATTCTGAAATTAGCTCTGTCTTTCCTATCCTGCGCCGACCATAGATAACTGCACGTTGAAACTCATTAGCTTGATAATGATTATTTATAATTATTTAAATTATTATTTAAGCACTAGACAAATAGTATGTACAAAATTTTTATACAAAAAAATTATCCTTAACTTATCTTCGTAAAGAGTTGATAAATCAAGGATAATTACTTTAAATGATTCTTCTTAATGCTGACTAAAGGATTCGAACCTTCGACCTCATCATTACTAGTGACGTGCTCTGCCAACTGAGCTAAGTCAGCATTATCTCTAACACAATTAAATATTTAACCATAATCTGACCTAAGTTGCAAGAGAATTATAAAATTATTTTCAAAAAATATTTTTCTGCTAGAATATGAAGTTGCAAGGAGGGGGAATTTTGATGTCACACTTTTTAACTATTTCTATCCAATTAGATTGGCTCTTTAGGGTCTTAGTTGCAGCCCTTTGTGGTGGGATTATTGGTTATGAGAGGGCTACCCAGCGCAAGAGTGCCGGAATGAGAACTCACATGGTGGTTGCGGTAGCTTCTGCCTTATTTATGATTGTTTCTAAGTATGGGTTCTTCGACCTCTTAAGACTAAATGATATTTCACTTGATCCATCTAGAATTGCTGCTCAGATCGTTACTGGTATCTCCTTTATTGGCGCAGGTACTATCTTAGTTAGACGTGAGCAAGTTTCAGGGTTAACTACTGCTGCAGGTGTTTGGGCAACGGCCGCAATTGGTACAGCAATCGGAGCTGGTATGTATATTATTGGGGTTGTCAGCACAATCTTTTTATTCATTATTCAGATTATCTTCCATGATGATAGCTTCATTAACTTCATTATTCTACATATCCGCTTCACCATTCGCATTGAAGCAGATTACCATGATGGTATCTTGGCTGAGCTGAAGAAGGAGCTTGAAGCTAATGAAGTTGAACAAGTTACTTTGAAAGTTATTAGTCTAAACGCTAAGCACATCTCGGTCTACGTCGATGGTGTAATCAAGAATCGCAAGGACGAGAACGATATCATCTTAAATCTTGAAAAGAACCCTAATATCCGCAGCATTGTTTATAGCCGTGGCGGTAAGTAATAATTATCCTCATGAGTTTTCTCATGGGGTATTTTTATTAAAAATATCTTTGACTAGGTTTCAGTAGCTAAAGACGATACAATGATAAGTATACTTAGTCTTATGAAAGGATAATTTTATGGCACATTTACTTGATTACGTTCGTTGGCGTGGTGATCTTGCTTTCGATATAGAACCATTTAATAGTTTAGATGCTGCCTTATTTGCGGCGCTTTCTTACCTACCTTTTGATAAGTCAGTTACTGGTCATACTCTTGGCGAAGCTTCTGAGCGTTTATACTACAAGCGCATTAAGCCTTATAAATTAGGACCTGCTGAGAATCTTGAACTACAGCTAATGCCAATCAGTGCCCGCTACAAGAATATCGAATTCGTCGACTGGTCAAAAAAAATCCAAAAGCGCCCCGCTATCCAATTCACTGCTGCTACCTTCAGAATTGCGCCTAAGAAGATCCTAGTTAGCTTCCGCGGCACTGATGGTAGTATGATTGGAATTACTGAAGATGTCTATATGAGCTATCAACCAGAAATTACTGGTCAGACAGTTGCAGCTAATTATCTGCAAGAGATCGCCAATCGCTTCCCTAATAGCGAGATTATTACTGTCGGTCACTCTAAGGGTGGTAACTTCGCCACTTACGCAGTTGCATCCCTGCCACCCCAAGACCAAGATCGTGTTATTAAGGCTTATAGCTTCGACGGACCAGGCTTTATGAAGGAGACTTACGATACCCCTAACTTTCAATCTGCTATCTCCAAGATGATTACTTATGTTCCTGAGGGTTCCATTTTCGGTATGATGTTAGACCATCCTGAGCGCACCTTAGTAGTCAAAAGTGACGTCAACATGATGAAGCAACATGACCCACGCCGCTGGAATGTTGCACGTGATGGCTTTGTCTTAGCACCAGGTCTTACTAACACCAGCCGCATTATTAGAAATTCATTTATTTCTTGGAATACTGAAATCCCCCGCCAGCAACGTCAAGCATTCTGGTTAGCTTTGTTCTCTGCAATTGAGAACCAGAACATTACTGAATTTAGTCAATTAAAAGCTAATAAGCTCCGAGCTGCTATTCAATTCAGCTATACTTATTTAAATCTTCCACCAGATATCCGCTTGATTGCTAATCAAATCATTTCTGATATTGCTGCTACGGCTAGAACTCATGTCAATATTCCTCTAATCAACAAGGCCGATACTCTTAAGCCACTCGGTAATGATTCCAGCAAAGGACCAATTGTACTAGATAGCTACAATGGTGCTTAGTTTCACGTGAAACGTGTGCTACATTTAACTTCTACCATAACAAAAAATTGCCACTATTTTTGATTTTAGTGGCAATTTTTTTATTTTATGAATCAAGTCTTCTCAACTGACTATCTTGATAATAGAATTAACTAAATTGGTAAGAGCTTCTAAGAAGTCCATCGAAAAGTCTCGCTCTAAGCGAAAATAAAAAAGCAAGTGATGCCGTGATACAATTTTTTTGCTAGGTTGTTAACGGCTCATTTGCTATAAACAATTGATACAACCGTTCTTGAAACGGCTCTAATCTACTGAGGTGCTGTTGGTAGCAGCACCTTTTTTGACTTCTAGGTATTATTATACAAGCTTTGCAGCTTAATTCAATAATTATCAAATACAATAAAAATATATATTTTACCTGCAAGCGCTTTACAATGGCATAATTTTTTCATATAGTTATCTCATAATAATACAAAAAAAGGATGACAATAATATGACAGATAAAAAATACGTAGGTAGTATCGAAGCTGGCGGTACTAAATTTATCGTTGCTGTACAAGACGTTGAAAGCGGCAAGATTATTGCTCAAGATCGAATCTCAACTCAAGATCCTAAAAAGACTCTTGAACAAAGTGCAGCCTTCTTCAAAGAGAATCCTGTTAATGCACTAGGTATCGGAACCTTTGGTCCAATTGATATTAATGAGAACTCTAGAACCTTCGGTTATATCTTAGATACCCCTAAGCCTGGTTGGTCTGGAACTAACTTTAAGGGGTACTTTGAAAAAGAACTTGATATCCCTGTTGTAATGACTACTGACGTTAATGCTTCTTGTTATGGCGAA
>NZ_JAGGLU010000014.1 GCF_017874575.1 Lactobacillus colini
ATTTCTATAAAATTTTGATTTGGATATTAATACTGAACTAACCAAACAAGAAAATTTATTAAAAATATTGATATTACTTGACTTTAGGTGGAAAAGGCATCCCAGTAAAGACTCATCCAAGCAAGGGTCCATCAGAAACTTGGCAGTTCTGGGCAGTGGATCCTGACGGTAATAATTTTGAGGTACAAGAATTTACAGAAAAATCCTATCAAAAAATAGGACACGTTAATGAATAATAAAATTTAAATAAAGCAATTCACTATAAAAAGCTGCTAGTCTAAGTTCATCTCAATGAAACTTAGTTAGCAGCTTTTTAACTTTATATTTAGCTTAATTATTTAGAACTTGATGATGAAGAGCTGGTTGAAGTAGAACTACCAGTTGATACGTATGATGATAATACATTCTTCAAGTCATTGTCCTTGATAGAAACATCAGCACGTTTTAAGACAGTAGAAATGACACTCTTCATTACATTTTGATCTTGAGCCATTTCGCTGTAAATTTGCTTATCAATTTCTTTCTTGTGTTCCTTGAAGGTACCCTTAGCTGGGTGCTTGATCATCTTGATTACGTGGTAACCATATTGTGACTTAACTGGAGTTGTAGTGTATTCACCAGTCTTCAACTTGAAGGCAGCAGTCTTAAAGTCTGAGTCTAAAGTAGTATCAGTTGAATCAAATGCTGGTAATTTACCTGCATCGTTCTTAGTAGCAGTATCAGTTGAATACTTCTTAGCTAAAGACTTGAAGCTCTTGCCATCCTTTAACTCTTGGATGATCTTTTCAGCAGTACTCTTCTTAGATACTAAGATATGTTGTACAGTAACTTTAGGTTGATAACTCTTCCAGGCTTTCTTTTCTTGAGCTGAAGTAATCTTCTTGATGTGCTTTAAAGCAGCTTCAGTCAAGAGGTTAGTCTTCAAGTTCTTCTTGAAGCTAGAGTTAGTCAATCCATTCTGTTCCAAAATTGAACTAAATGATGAACCGTATTGCTTCTTGTACTTGTTGTATTCCTTAGTAACTTGCTTATCAGAAACGTCTTTACCGTATTGGCTTTCTAAGGCATCATAGATAATCATATTAGCTAAGGTAGATTGACCAGCTTGAGACTTCTTCATCTCATCATAATATTGTTGCTCGGTAATCTTACCACCTTTATAATTTACAACTGTCTTACCGCTACTTGAGCATGCTGCAGCACCAAGGGCGATACCTACGAAGGCTAAGGCTGCAGCAGCTTTTTTCCATACATTCTTTTTCATAAGAATAAATCTACCATCCTTTGCTTAATTACAGATTCAAATATAACATAAAAACTCCCGATGCCCAAAGAAAGCACCAAGAGTTTTTTTATTTTTTAATAGTTACTTTAAATTTTTACTTTCTGAATTCAATTTATCAAGGCTAGCTTGAATGTTTTTCAAGTTAGGTTGAATATTATATTGAAATTCTTTAATAGAACGTTGAATACTTTGAATATTTTTTTTAGCTTGTGGAATATTTTTCTCTTTAAGCAAGGCAAGTTGTTTTTGGGCTTTTTGAGTATTAGTAGAAATATCTTTAATATCTGAACTTGTACTATCTACCAAGTCTTTAACTTCTTTATTAATTGGCTGACCAGTTTTTTGATCAGTCATAAAAGAAACTACCGTCCCCAGTAACCCGCCTAGGCCTAATCCAATCACAAAAGGCTTAAATTTAATCATTAAAATTCTTCCTTATCTTCATCAGAATATTTAAAATCCTGAACACGGTCTGCCAGATCGCTTAAGTCATTATTCTTCTTGATGACACTCTTAACTGCAGTTACTAAGTCAGCTGCCTTATCCTTAATTGGACCACGGCTTGCTTGAACTTCATCATTGACTTCAGGATCAATATTTTCTTGAGTGAGGTTCCGTTCTTCTTGTAAAGAAGCGTAGGTAGCTCTGATATCATCACAAGAATCACTAAGAGAGCTTGCAGTAGATTGAATATCTTTTCTAACGGAGTTATTAGTTAATGGATTCTTGGCAAAGGAAGCCACACTACCAACGATAGCACCAGAAATAAATCCAAGTAGAAATTTAGCCATAATATTACCTCCAATTGGTAATTTAATAAAATTTATTTTTTCTTTATAGCTTAATTATAAGCTATTCGAGGTTACTTTTGATAGCATTAGCAACTGCTTGGTAATTTTTTTCTGAATATTGGCTAGAGTTATCAACGTGAGGTACAACCATATCATCATCTTCGCTATAGCGTGGAATTAGGTGGATATGTGAGTGCATTACGGCTTGACCAGCAATCTCACCATTATTAACTTCTAAGTTCATCCCCTTAATTGCAGGGTCAGATTCTCTAATTGCCTTGGCAACAGTTGGAATGTATTGTAAGTACTTAGCTGCATCTTCTTGACTGTAATCAAAGATGTTCTCTAAGTGCTTTTTAGGGATTAAGAGGGTGTGACCTTTAGTGACTTGGGAAATATCCAAGAAGGCCTTAACATCATCATTTTCAAAAACGGTATAAGATGGAATTTCACCGCGGATAATTTTACAGAATAAACAATCTTTTTCTAATTCTGACATAGAAAAAACCTCTTTCTACTATGATATATAATTTAGTTTGAATTAATTTCATGATAACATTAAGTAGCAGTCTTTTCAGTAATAGGAGGACATAAATTTTGAGTTTAAAAATAAATAAATTAACTGGTGGTTATACTGGTATCACCATTATTAAAGACCTCAATTTGAATATTGAACCTGGTCAAGCAATCGGCTTGATTGGACTTAACGGAGCTGGTAAATCAACTACAATTAAGCATATCTTAGGCTTGTTAAGAATGCAGAAGGGGACAATTGAGTTAAATGGTACTAATTTAACCCAGAATCCTTCTAAATTTAAAAAGATGGTGGCATATATTCCTGAGACACCAATTTTGTATCCAGAACTCACTCTAAAAGAACACTTGGAACTTACCATGCTTACTTACGGTTTAACTGATATTGACAAGGCTTGGCAGCGAGCACATGAATTGTGTAAGATGTTCAGGTTAGATAATAAGCTTGACTGGTTACCAATTAACTTCTCTAAAGGGATGCAGCAGAAAGTTATGCTAGTAGCTGCATTCTTGGCTAACCCTGATCTCTATGTAATTGATGAGCCGTTTACAGGACTTGATCCCTTGGCAGTGGCTAACTTTATTGACTTAATTAAAGAAGCTGTAAAGCAAAATAAAATGGTATTGATGACTACTCATGTTCTAGCAGAAGCCCAAGAAGCTGTTCAGAAGTTTGCCGTGCTTAATAATGGTACGATCGAGATTGTGGGTAGCTTAGAAGAAATTAGGAGCTTCTACCATCTTAAGCCAACTGATTCAATTGACCGTTTATACAAGATTTTGAACCAGGAGAGCGCGAATGAATAGAATAGTAAATAAGCGCCTGCAATCTAATCAAAAAAAGCAACTTCATTATCTAACTTTAGTGTTTAATGACTTCTTTATCTTGGCTTTGATTTTTATGTTTGGTGCATTAATGTTCTGGTATGCCAAGAATATTAAGTCCTGGCCTAATAATTTGTGGTTTTATAAGCCACTGATAGCCTTGATTTTGGCTACAGTTATGAGTGTTGGGCATTTGGCAACTTTATTTGAGAAGGCAGATATCCAATTCATGCTTAATCAAGATGATCAGATGCAAGCTTACCTGAATCCGATGATCAAGCATAGCATGTACTTGCCAACGCTATTAATAATCTTAGTTGCGGGGATATTATTTCCATTTGCTTTGACGCGGGCAGGAATTTCAAATTATGCCTATTGGTTTGTAATATTAGGGCTAATTTTGACTAAGTTTACCCAGTTAAAATTAATTTCTCAGAGTTTTTATTTCAATGAACATAACTTTTATCAAGCTGGGTGGTTCTTTTTAGTAGTATTAGTTATCTTAATATTATGCTTAATCTACTTGCCATATTTATATTTCATATTTGCCTTAATTAGTGCAATAGGTGTTAATTACTTACCATGCGGTAGAGTCTTTAACTGGAATTATGCTGTTGAATATGAAGAACGTAGACGGGATATTGTAGATAACTTTTATAGTATGTTTACTGATGTGCAGGATAAGAAGGTTAAGATTTATCGTAGGAAGTATCTCGACTTCTTACTTGATAAGAAGAATCAGACGCCGAATACTTTCTTATATCAGCGGGCGCTATTGCGTGATCCAGAATACAGTAACTTATTGATTAGAATGACGCTCTTTTCATTATTGCTAACTTGGGTCTTACAAGATTATTTATGGGCAGGTGTCTTTGGCGGGTTGGTTATCTTTTTGACTATGTATCAACTAATACCATTAGGGACGGTATATGAACATAATATGATGTATCATGTGCAGCCAATCTCTCAAGCAAAGAGAGGGCAAGACCTGGCAAGGGTACTGCAGAAGGGAATGCTACTACAGTGGCTAGTAATAAGTCTAGGTTTGATTATCTTTTCACCAATGAAACTCTATGCCTTATTAGCCATAGTTGTCTTATTGGCATTTACATTTATCTTGCTCTATCTTTATTTACCAGTTAGAATTAAACAGTTATTTAGTAAGATTAGATATTAATTGAAGGGATAATTAAATGAGATTACGCAATAAGCCTTGGGCACAAAAGTTAGTTAAAGAACATCCAGAAGCAATCCTAAATGAACCAGATCCAGAGGTAAAGATTAATTGGAATGAGCGTTTTGAAGATTTTTCTAAGCCTTTAGCAATTGAAATTGGCTCAGGCAAAGGACAGTTTATTACTACGTTAGCTAAGCAGCATCCTGAGATGAACTTCATTGGTGTGGAGTTACAGACTACAGCTGCAGGGATGATCTTGAGGACTAAGCTTAATGAAGGTATTGATAACTTGCAATTAATGTGTGCTGATGCAGCTAATATTGCACAATATTTACCTAAAAATAGTGTCGATGTCCTTTACTTAAACTTCTCAGACCCTTGGCCTAAGACTAGGCATGAGAAGCGTCGCTTAACTTATCAAAGCTTCTTAGATAAGTATCAGACTGTCCTTAAAGACGAAGGGCACATAGAATTTAAGACTGATAACCGGGGATTATTTGAATATAGTTTAATAAGCTTAAATAATTATGGAATGAAGTTCGATCATGTGAGTGTTGACCTTCACAACGACGATGATGAGATTGCTCAACGTAATGTTGAAACTGAATATGAGCATAAATTTGCGGCAAAGGGTAATCCAATATACTGTTTGCATGCACATTTTGCATAAAATTGTTATAATTAACTTATAACTGAATAGCGGGGAGCTTAGATATAGGCTGAGAGGAAGTTAGATACTTCGACCCATGAACCTGATGCGGATAATGCCGACGTAGGAATTTTAAGTATAGATATTAATTTTCGAGAAGACACCGCGAGGTGTCTTCTTTTTTTGTAATAAGGAGCAGAGATATATGTTTGGGGAATTATTAGAGAATGTCCGCCGTAATGTGCCACTAGTCCACAATATTACCAATTACGTGACTGTTAATGATGTGGCTAACATAATCCTAGCTGTAGGTGGCTCGCCAATTATGGCTGATGATGAACGTGAGGTAGCAGAGATAACTTCTAAGAGCAGAGCTTTGTATCTTAACTTAGGAACATTGAATACTAGGACAATCAAGTCGATGCTTATAGCAGCTGAAGAAGCGAATAAAAATAATATCCCGGTTATACTAGATCCTGTAGGGGCTGGCTTTTCTAAGTTGCGAGATGAAGCTATTGATCAATTATTAGGTCAGGTCAAGTTTTCAGCGATTCGCGGGAATATGTCAGAGATTAAAGCCTTACTCAAAAAGGGCAGCCAGGCTAAAGGGGTTGATGTTCAAGTAAGTGATCAAATCGGTCAAGATAATTTAAAATCATGTGTTGAATTTGCCAAGCAAGCGGCTAGGGCCCTGCAATGTGTGATAGCAATATCTGGTCCAATTGATATTGTTTCAGACGGAGAAGTAGCTTATTGCGTATATGGTGGCGATAAGTTGATGAGTCGAATTACAGGGACTGGTTGCCAGTTAACAGCAATGATTGCGACTTTTATTGGAGCTAATCCTAGGAAAGTTTTGCTTGCGAGCGTTGCAGCTATAGCGATGATAGATATTTGCGGTGAGCAAGGGGTTAGAAGAATGACTGATCTAGATGGTAATGCAAGTTTACGAAATTATATTATTGATGCAGTATTCAATTTAACCGAGACAGAACTAGATAAGGAAGCAAGATATGAAACTAAATAAAAAAGACCTATTACTCTATGCAGTAACTGACCGTCATTGGGTGGGCAAGCAGACTTTATTTGAGCAAGTAGAAGAAGCAATTCAAAACGGCGCAACCTTAATCCAACTTCGTGAAAAGCATTTGGATGAAGCAAATTTTTTAAAAGAAGCTATTGCGATGAGAGAATTATGTCACAGATATGGCGTGCCATTTATTGTCAATGATAATGTAGAAGTGGCTTTAAGGAGTCATGCCGATGGTGTGCATGTGGGGCAGGACGATATGGCAGCTAGGGATGTACGGCGCTTGATTGGCGATGAAATGATTTTGGGTGTATCAGCACATAATGTTCAAGAAGCTAAGGCTGCGCAAGATAACGGTGCGGACTATTTAGGTGTTGGTGCAATCTTTACTACTGCAACTAAAAAAGACGCTACTGCGGTATCATTAAGTGCTTTAAAGGAGATAGTTGCTAATGTTGATATTCCCGTAGTGGCAATTGGCGGAATTAATGAAAACAATATCTTGCAGTTAAAAAACACTAGAGTAGCGGGTGTATCAATAATTTCAGCAATCTTCGGCGCAGAAGATATTGGATCAGCAAGTAAGAATTTATTAAAGTTAGCAAAAGAGGTCGTGAAATAAAATGAAATGTGTCTTATCAATAGCTGGTAGTGATTCAAGTGGTGGAGCTGGTATTCAAGCAGATTTAAAAACCATGATAACTAATGGTGTCTTTGGTATGACTGCTATCACAGCCCTAACGGCTCAGAATACAACTGGGGTAGCTGATGTAATGAATGTGACGCCAGAGTTTTTGGCTGAACAGATTGATGCTGTCTTTGAAGATATTCACCCTGATGCAGTGAAGATTGGGATGGTTTCAGAACCAGATTTAGTAGCAACGATTGTTCAACGATTGCAATATTACAAGGCTCAAAATATCGTTGTTGATCCTGTTATGGTCGCAACCAGTGGGAGTAGCCTTGCTAAAGATAGTACTGTAGTAATGATGCGTGAGCAGCTATTGCCAATAGCAACTGTAATTACGCCAAATATCCCTGAAAGCGAGGTTCTTGCTGGAATAAATATCAAATCTGAAGTTGATATGGAACATGCTGCCAAAAAAATTGGAGATGAACTAGGTTGCAGTGTTCTATGCAAGGGTGGTCATCGTGTAAATGATGCCAATGACTTATTGTATGATCATGGTAAATTCACTTGGTTTAAGGGTGAGCGGATCGATAATCCTAATACTCATGGGACTGGTTGCACCTTATCGAGTGCAATTGCCTCTAACTTGGCTAAAGGACAGGATTTAGTGAATGCAATTAGGCTTGCTAAAGAATATTTATCTCGGGCCTTAGACCAGCAATTGAACTTAGGGCACGGAAGTGGTCCGGTGGATCATGCATTTGATCTTAAAGGAAAATTTTCTAGATAAATTACTAGCAATTTTGGACAAAGATTAGTACAATAAAATTAACTTATAAAAAGTAAGAAAGAAGGATGCGTTATGGAAGAAATCAAAGCATTAACCAAGGAAAAACTTGAAGAAATCACTGCTGCAGGTCGTACAGTCTTGCTTTTTAGTGCAGGTTGGTGCCCAGATTGCCGTTTCTTAGATCCATTTTTGCCAGAAATTGAGCAAGACTTTTCTGATTCAAAATTCTATAAAATTGATCGTGACGACTCAATTGATATTGCTAAAGAATTAAATATATTTGGAATTCCTAGCTTTGTTGTCTACCAAGATGGCGAAGAAATTGGTAGACTAGTAAATAAGGACAGAAAGACAAAAGAAGAAGTAGAAAACTTCCTCAATTCTCTTAAATAGTCTAAGAAAGGAAAATTTACTAGAATGATTGTTTCTACTAATAAAACTAGTTATCCAAATACATTAGTTGTCATTACTGCTCAAGATAAGAGCCGGAGTCAATTTGAAGAAAAAGATAATATTACCGTCGTTAAAGATGAAGATGGTAAGATTATCGGCTACAATTTCTTTGAAGTTAGTGACTTTTTAGATTATGACAAGTTGCCAAATGGTGAAGTTCACCCAACACAAGATTTAGTTGATACCTTGAATAAGAAGTTGGCTGAAGCTGGCTTTGAAGCTAATTTAGAACTTGGTAAACCAACTTTAGTTTATGGCTATGTTGAAACTTGCACTCCTCACCCGGACTCTGACCACTTACATGTAACAACTGTTGATGTTGGCGATGAGAAGCACCAAATCGTTTGTGGTGCTCCTAATATTGCACAAGGCCAGAAGGTTGTTGTAGCTTTACCGGGTACTTTAATGCCAAATGGACAACAAATTTGGCCGGGCGAATTACGTGGCGTAGATTCATATGGTATGATTTGCTCAGCACGTGAATTGGGCTTACCACATGCTCCACAAAAGCGTGGTATTATGGTGGTTCCAGATAGCTTTAAGGTTGGAGATGAATTTGAACCAACTAAGTGTGATGAATTGCTGGCTAGTGGTGCAATCACTTTAGACTAGTATGAATATCCTGTCTTCTTAATGAAGATGGGATTTTTATTTTTTGCAAAAATTTGCCGAGGAGAATAGTATCTTTTTTGATTAGATTTAATCAATTATCTAGTAAAAATGTTAAAATTAAAGACGGTATAATTTTGACATAAAATTAATGGAGAAGACTTAAATGTTAGATAAAACAAAACAAATTTGGTTCATTGGTATTAAGGGTACCGGTATGGCATCTTTGGCATTGCTCTTGCACGACTTGAGTTATAATGTAGCTGGTTCAGACATTGAAAAGTATACCTTTACCCAAGTTCCATTAAAGGAAGCGGGAATTGAGGTTAAAAATTTTGCCTCAGAGAATATTAAAGGTGAAGGACAAGTTATTGTTAAAGGAAATGCCTTTAAAGAGGATAATATTGAAGTTGCCGCTTGCTTAGACAAGGGAGTTAAGTGGCAATCTTATCCAGATACTGTTGAAGAGATTGTGCAAGCACATACTTCAATTGGGATTTCAGGTACTCATGGCAAAACCTCAACTACTAGTCTTTTAGCACATGTATTAGGAGAAGTTGAACCAACTTCTTACTTGATAGGTGACGGTCGCGGTAAGGGTGTTGAAAATTCACGCTTCTTTGTCTATGAAGCAGATGAATATCGCCGTCACTTTTTGGCATATCACCCAGATTATCAGATTATGACTAACATTGACTTTGATCACCCAGATTATTTCAAAGATCAAGCTGATTATACTTCTGCATTTCAAACGGCTGCTGAACAGACTAAGAAGGCACTCTTTGTTTGGGGTGATGACGAGAGGTTGCAATCTTTAAGAACTGAAATTCCTAAGTATACTTATGGTTTTAAGGATAGTGATGACTTTCAAGCAGTTAACATTGAAAAGACCACTGAAGGGTCTAAGTTTAATGTTTTAGCACATGGTAAAGATTTAGGCAGGTTTGAGATACATTTATTCGGTGACCACAGCATCTTGAATGCTACTGCGGTAATTGCTGTTGCTTATACTGAGAATGTTCCAATGGAAGATATTAAAGAAGGTATGCTTACCTTCAAAGGTGCGAAGCGAAGATTCTCTGAAAAAGATTTCGGCGATATTGCAGTAATTGATGATTATGCTCATCACCCAACTGAAATGCGTGCAACTATTCAAGCAGCTCGTCAAAAGTTCCCTGACAAGGAGTTAGTTGTAGTATTTCAACCACATACTTTTTCAAGAACCAAGAAGTATCAAAAAGATTTCGAAGAAATTTTACGTGGTGTAGATAAAGCATATATTACTCCAATCTATGCTTCAGCTCGTGAGGCTAATGGCGATATTACTAGTGAAGATTTAACTGTTAATATTCCAGGATCAGAAGTTATTGATTTAGATAATATTGCAGACCTAACTAAGCACAAGAATGCCTGTGTAGTCTTTATGGGTGCTGGTGATATTCCTAAGTATGAAGATGCTTATGAAGATTTGTTAACAAAGTAAATTTAAAGAAGAGTAATTAAAACGCTCAATCTTGATTCTTTGATGGATTAAGATTGAGCGTTTTAGCTATTTAAATTAAGTAAATAGTCTAAAAAAATACTTTGATTAATTAAAAAAATAACCGATATTTTGCGTAAAAAAAGTAGGTAGGCTTATGGCTAGCTTACTCAATTTAATTACGGAGGATATTATGGTTACTTCAAATAGTCTAAAGAATTGGATAAGTGAAGATATTACTAATGATGCAATCTTTGGTGATGTGATTGGGCGTAAGGAGAATTGTTTACAGTTATTGCGGGCAATTCTACCACAATTGAATATTCAAAAGATTGTTAAAATTCAACGCCAAAAAACTATCTCGCTCAAAATGTTGCGTAAAGGAACACGCTTCGACGTTTGGGCAACAGATGATAAGGGGCAGAATTTTGATATTGAGATGCAAACATCAAATGATCCGGCTTTATTAAAGCGTTCATTGTTCTATCTTGGTCGTATCAATGATGAGCAATTACTGTCTGGTAAGAAGTATGGTGAAATTAAGAATAGCTATATCATTTTCTTATGTACTTTTGATCCATTTGGTTATAATGAAGCCAAGAATGAAATTATTCAAGTTTTAGAAAGACATCGCAGTCAAAAATTACATTCAGGTCAGCACATTATCTTTTTTAATGCCAATGCATTGGACAAGTCAGAATTAACACCAGACTTGCGAGATTTTCTAAATTATATGAATGGAAAGATTAATTCAAGTAGTGATTTTATCAAGCGACTAGATAAGGATAGACGAAAATACATTAATGGAAGGGAATGGAGAAGTTTTATGTTAGACTTTAAGCAATTTGAAGCTGAGGTAAAGGAACAAGGGAGAATAGATGAAAAAATTCGCAGTATCAAGGTTATGGTTAAGACCTTACGTAGCTATGGGATTTCAGATAAAGAAATATTAAATACATTAATCAAAAACGAAGGAGAATATTTTTCAAAGGATGAATTACAGAAGTTCATACAAGAAAGTAAATAGTCGTTAATAAAATTAGAAATTAGTTAATTTTTTTGAAGTTAATTGTCTATAGCGATTCTTTAAGATAAAATTTTGTAATTAGTAACAAGTTGAGGAGAACTTTATGAATCTAGAAAAAATTACTTGGGTAAGGTTAGCATATTCGTTAATTTTAATTTTTGAGCCAATAGCTTTAGTTAAGTTGATTGATGGGATGGTTGGCATTGATAATGACTATTTATTATTAGTTACTGTATTGGTAATAGCTGAAGTAATTACTTTTAAGTTACTTGGCGTTATATTGAAAAAATTAAAAAAGGTATAAATAGATTTAAAGGCGAAAAATCATGTTTTAATGCATGACTTTTCGCCTTTTTTCAAGAATTTTTGTAACCAAGTACTTTTTTAGCTGCATCAGACATTCTATCCGGAGTCCATACTGGATACCAGACAAATTCTACATCAACATTCTTAACTTCCTTGACCTTTTTGACAGCTTCAGTTATTCTGTGTGTTAAAATTCCGGTTAAAGGGCAGGCTGGCGTAGTGAGTGTCATATTTATCAAGCATATACCATCTTTATCTAAGTCTATGGCGTAAATTAAGCCTAGATTCACTACATCAATATTAAGCTCAGGGTCAATAACTGTCATTAATTGAGATATAATATCATTTTTAATTTCTTTGGCAGAACGCATGTATGATCACCTTAAGCATCTTTTCCAAAAATTTTAGTTTTAATTGCAATTCCTGTTGGTGTCCCAGCAAGACCACCTAATCCTGTTTCGCGTAATGATTCTGGCATACTATGGCCAACTTCTTTCATCGCTTCAATACATTCATCAGCTGGAATAGTACTTGTACAACCGGCTAAAGCCATGTCGGCCGCAATAAGGGCATTAGCTGCACCAATAGCATTACGCTTAACGCAAGGAACTTCAACTAACCCAGCAATTGGATCACATACTAAGCCAAGTAAGTTTGAAAGGGCGATTGCTACGGCAGTAGAGCTTTGCTGAGCTGTTCCACCAGCAATCTCAACTGCTGCGCCAGCTCCCATAGCTGAAGCACTCCCAACTTCTGCTTGACATCCACCGGTAGCCCCTGCAATTTCAGCTTTATTGGCAATTACCATTCCAATGCCTCCAGCCGTAAAGAGAAATCTAATCATTTGCTCCTCACTTAAGTTTAGTCTGTCTTTTAACATGAATAAGACGCCTGGCAAAGTTCCAGATGATCCTGCTGTCGGAGTTGCGCAGATAATCCCCATAGCTGCATTAACTTCATTAGTTGCTACAGCATTTTGAACTGCGCTCATCATAATGTCACCAGATAAAGTACGATTATGTAGACGATAATTTTTAATTTTTACAGCTTCGCCACCTGTTAGGCCAGTCTTAGAAAACACACCTTGATCGGCTTGACCTCTTTCAACTGCTGCTTGCATAGTTGAAAGATTGTATTTCATTTTATTCCAGATTATATTTCGTGGCAGTCCTGATATTTTGCATTCTTGTTCAATAATTAGTTCAGAGATTGTCTTTTTAGTAGTTTGGGCAGCAGTGACAATCTCTTTAATGTGATTATACATAGTTTAAGCCTCAATTTATAAGCAAATTATAGATTTAAATTTTTGTGTTAATTCTTTAACTAAAGAATCTTGGATATAATTTTTGATATCATACTCATAGATAAAGTAACTGGCGGTTTCATAGACTTTTTTAACACTGAAGGGCGCATTTTTTTCTAAGAAAGAAGTTACAGGTATACCATTTTCGTGCCGTTTTTGCTTATCTATATAGAGTACGATAGGTAAAGGACCTTCTGGCTTAATGTTTGAACCATACATTTTAATGTTTCGAATTTCGATAGCGCCACCGCCAATAGAACAACCTGATAATTGAATATACTTGTTATCATCACTCATGTCTAAGATGGCAGTATTAGGATGATTAATCGGGCTCGGTCCATCTTCCTCGACAAATCTAATATCTATACCTTGTTGTTTGGCTATTTCGGGAGCTTTTGGCACACGTTTATCATCAGTGTCGAAGCCTAGAATCCCAGCTGCAATCGCATAATCAGTGCCGTGCCCTCTATGCGTTTGAGCAAATGAACCGTAGTAGTGGACAGTTACTTTCTTAGGAACGCCATTGAACAATTTGTTACCTTCTTGTCCAATTGCGACAGCTCCAGCAGTGTGGGAGCTAGATGGACCAATCATTACAGGACCGATAATATCAAATACACTTCTATAATTTCCAGCCATGAAGAGCACTTCCTTACTTAACTTTAATTATCTGATAAGACAATAGCACATTGTCAGCAATTATAAAAATAATAAAAGGAAAAAGTAGTAGCTATTTTACAAAAAAATAGAAAGTTAAAAACAAGACCAAGAAGCATAAAAATTCAACTTCTTGGTCTTATTCGTATCTTAAACTACTTATTGTTGACGAGTTAAACGCATTACGTCACGAGCAATCATTAATTCTTCATTTGTAGGGACAATGAGCGCCTTAACCTTAGAATTTGGTTTAGAAAGAAACTTCTCCCCGTCAGTTTGGTTAGCCTTGTAATCTGGTTCAAGTCCAATGTACTTAAAGGCAGACATTACACCAGCACGGATACCAGGATCATGTTCACCAACACCAGCAGTGAATACAATACCATCAATATGACCCAGTTCGGCTATATAAGCTCCAATATAGCGAACAACGCGATTAATAAAGATACGACGTGCTAGTTTGGCATTTTTTTCTTTACTTTCAATAAGATCACGCATGTCTGAAGAAACGCCAGAAATGCCTAGGACACCTGATTTATGGTTTAAGACATTGATTACCTCATCAATTGACATACCAGCTTTATCCATCAATCTCTGTACAACAGTAGGATCTAAGTCACCACTACGAGTTCCCATTGTTACCCCTGCAAGTGGGCTAAAGCCCATTGAAGTATCGTAAGACTTACCACCTTTGACGGCAGTAATTGAAGCGCCTGAGCCAAGGTGGCAGACAATTAAGTTAATAATATTGTGGTTAATACCCATTAGCTTAGCTGCACGTTTGACAACATAGTCAACTGAAGTACCATGAGCACCATATTTACGAATGCCATAATCTTCATAGTAGCTATAAGGGATAGAGTATAGATAGTGCACTGGATCCAGGGTCTGGTGGAAAGAAGTATCGAAGACAGCGACTTGTGGTACATTAGGTAAGATCTGCATAAATGCCTTAATTCCGTTAGCTTCAGGAATATTATGTAGCGGAGCTAAGTCAGCTAGATCATAGATTTGTTGTAACTTAGCTTGATCAATAATCGTTGAATCCTTAAAAATTTCACCACCATTAACGACACGGTGTCCAATACCTGCGAGCTCTGTTAGGCTATCAATTACATGATATTGCTTCAAGCTCTTAATTAATAAGTTAACAGCTGCCTCTTGGTCTGGAATATGGGTGTTGTTAATATATTCTCTGCCATTTGCAAGCTTAATCTTAAAGACTGCATTCTTTAATCCTACGCGGTCTGCTATCCCAGAAGCGATGACTTCTTCGTTAGGAAAAGTAAACAGTTTGTATTTAAATGATGAGCTACCTGAATTAATTGCCAAAACTTTTTTCATAATATTACCTCAATTTTTATATATTTTTATTTTATCTCCTAAATAAGTATAGCGCTTTCAACAACACTATAGTAGCAATTAGGAATAAAATAATCAACATCTAGCTTAATGAGACAAATTGGACTCAAAAAATTATATAACATAAATAATGATTGAAATTTTTGACAAAATATAGAAAATAAAAAATGTAATTAAATTTTTGGAGGAAAAATAATGAAATTAAGAACGAAGTTGCTGGCAAGCATTACTCTTTCAATTGCTCTTGCAGCTGGAATAACAGAAACTAATACTCCTAACAACCAAGTTAACTCGATTGCCCAAGCTGCTAAAAAACGGACCAGCCAAGCCCCAATTACTGTTAAGTTTGTAGATGTTGATGTTGATGGAAATGTTTATTCAGCTCCAAATCGCAATAATACTACTATGACTGCTGTTGCTGGTACTTTAAGAATTTATGATACAGTCACTGATAGTGATGGTACTACTTGGTATCGGATTGATAATAATACTTCTGAACCTGAATGGATAATTGGTACAGGTCTCAATGTCATAACTGGAACAACAGATGATGCCAATTGGGATAATTGGGGAGATAATGATGGTATAATCGACTTTGGACCAACTATCAAGAGTGACAAGAAGTATAAGAATAAGTTAGTGCGTAGTGCGGCTAAGTTAGTCGGTTATTTCCACTATGGTAGTCATGCTGGTTTTGGTAATTGGAAAAAGCCAAGCAAAAAGGGAACCACAGATTGTTCAGGATTTGTCTGGTTAGCAATGAAGCGCGCTGGTTACCCAGTCGGCAGTTATCCATTTACTACTGCAGATATGGAACGCGATGCTAAGGGTGCTCATCGCTACTTAAAGAAGATTTCACCATCTAAAGCAAGGCCAGGCGATGTAATAATTGCTAATGTAGGTAACGGCTTGTACAATAACGGCCACACTGCAGTTATTGATGGCACATATAATGAATATGATACCCAAATTATCCAAATGGGTGGCGATGACCATACTGGTCCAGCTCACCGTTCATTTATCGGTCGCTCATTTGGTGATAGACTATTAAGTGGTCGTGTAACTTATGCTCGTCCAGTACATAGAAGAAAATAATAGGTAAAAACAAGATTTCAATTTTTAAGAAATCTTGTTTTTTATTAACGGATATTTTCTTGTAAGGGAACTTTTTCAAATGTAGTGACTAAATCTTGAAGAGCTGGTGATAATTGAGAGCCTTTTTTAGTTCCAATGAAGTACCTAACTTTGATGAGATTGGGGTCTAAAGGATAAAGATTGATGGGTTTTTCTTGAATTCGCTTAAGTACGCTTGCACATGAAAATGTAAGACCAAGACCATTAATAGACAAGTTGGCTGCGGTAATAACACTGTTAGTAATCATGCTGATCTTAGGGACAATCTTGTAAGTCTGAAATAAGCCATTTACTTGGTGACGAATGGCGGAATCAGGTGAGCTTAAGATAAATGGTTCTTGCAATAAATCTTCTAAGTTATAGCTATCAGGCGAAAGAATAAATTTATTCTTGATAAAATATTTAGACTCTTCGGGAATAACTATATAGTAGACCTCACCACCATTGACATGGGCTTTAATTCCTTGAGAGAGAGTTTCAGGAGTCTGCCCCATGTAACAATCTACGTGATTATTTAATAATCGTTCCTCACTCATATTAGGAAATCCTTCAGCTATTTGTATTTTTACATTGGGGTGTTCTTTTAAGAATTGGGGTAGAATTTTAGGCAATAA
The DNA here is from genome assembly GCF_017874575.1 of Lactobacillus colini. Lineage (GTDB taxonomy): Bacteria > Bacillota > Bacilli > Lactobacillales > Lactobacillaceae > Lactobacillus > Lactobacillus colini. The sequence continues at coordinate 16,658 of NZ_JAGGLU010000014.1, forward strand.
AAATGTTCCCAAACTCTCTAAGACAGCAATACGAATAATCTCTTTGTCGTTATCAATAAAGCGCTGAAGCTGCTGAGTAAGATGATGATTCTGAGAAGAGATATTTTCTAAATAGTGATAATATACTAACCCAGCATCTGTTAAAGAAAAAGGCACAGTATCATGGTTAAGAACCTTGGTTCCTAATTTATTTTCAAGTTGTTTAATTAGCTTACTTAGGTAAGGCTGGGAGATATATAGTTTTTCAGCAGCTTTATGAAAGTTGCTTTCCTTTAGTAACATATCTAGGTAGGCCATCATGGTATCAGAATTGTTCATACTTATTTCCTTTCTCGCACTTGATTACTAAATGGTTATCGCTTGATAACAATTATAGTCTTTTACATATTTTGATGTAAACGATAACATAGTATGTGTAAAGAATTTGATAATAAAACATTCTAAAAGGAGCAATATATCATGAAATCAGGTACTTATAATGTAAAGGCAAAAGGTCACGGCTCGTCATTTATGCCGATGGCAGTTACGATTGAAGATGACAAGATTGCTAGTATCAAAGTTGATTCAACTGGTGAAACTAGCGGAATTGCAGATGAAGTATTTAAGCGCTTGCCCAAACAAATTGTTGAAAATCAAACTCTAAATGTCGATGCAGTATCAGGAGCTACCTTGTCTTCAAACGGTGTGATTGCTGGTGTAGCTCAAGCAATTAACGAAGCTGGTGGCGATAGCAATGAATGGAAGCAGCGCAATAAGCCTAAAGCTGAATCAGGAGCAAATGAAGAATTTACTACTGATGTGGTAATTGTTGGTGCTGGTGGTGCAGGATTAACAGCAGCAGCTAGAAGCTTGCAACATAACAAGAAAGTTATCGTTTTAGAGAAATATCCTCAAATTGGTGGTAATACTAGTCGTGCTGGTGGGCCAATGAATGCAGCTGAACCAGAATGGCAAAGGGGATTTAAGGCATTAACTGGTGAAAAGGAAACTTTAGAAAAGATTGCCCAAACTCCAATTGACCAGATTGATCCAGAATATCAAGAAGATTTTAAAAAGCTTCAAAAGCAAATCAATGACTATGTTGCTTCTGGAGCAGATTATTTATTTGATTCAACACTACTTCATGAAATTCAAACTTACTTAGGTGGTAAGAGAACCGATCTTGATGGTAATGAAATTCATGGTAAGTATGAATTAGTTACTACCTTGGTAAATAACGTCCTTGATTCTGTTAAGTGGTTAACTGATCTAGGCGTAGAATTTGACCGTAGTCAAGTTACTATGCCAGTAGGTGCATTGTGGAGAAGAGGTCACAAGCCAGTTGAGCCAATGGGATTTGCCTTTATTCATGTACTTGGTGATTGGGTAAGAGAACATGGTGGTCGAATCTTAACTGAAACTCGCGCTCAACATTTAATCATCAAAAATGGAAAAGTAGTTGGTGTAGAAGCTAAGCGAGTTGACGGCTCTAAGGTAACGATTCATGCTAAGGCTACAATCTTAACTGCTGGTGGCTTCGGTGCCAATATGAAGATGGTTCAAAAGTACAACAACTACTGGGATAAGATTAACGATGATATGCCAACTACCAATTCACCTGCTATTACTGGAGATGGGATTGACCTAGGACTTGAAGCTGGCGCTGCATTAACAGGGATGGGCTTTATCCAAATGATGCCGGTATCAGATCCTGTTACAGGCGAAATCTTTACTGGCTTGCAGACACCACCTGAGAACTTCATTATGGTGAACCAAGAAGGTAAGAGGTTCGTTAATGAATTTGCTGAACGTGATACTTTAGCTAAAGCTGCAATTGCTAATGGTGGCTTATTCTACTTGATTGCAGATAATAAGATTAAAGATACTGCCTACAATACAACTCAAGAATCTATTGACGCTCAAGTTGAGGCTGGTACGCTATATCGGGATGATACTTTAGAAGGATTAGCTAAGCAGATTGGAATGGATCCAGATACTCTGGTAGCAACTATCAATAAGTATAATTCCTATGTTGACGCAGATGATGATCCAGAATTCCATAAGAGTGCCTTCAACTTGAAGTGTCAAGTAGCTCCATTCTATGCTACCCCAAGAAAGCCTGCTATTCACCATACGATGGGTGGCTTAACAATTGACAAGCAAGCTCATGTATTAGATAAGGCTGGTGAAATAATCCCCGGCTTATATAGTGCTGGTGAGAATGCTGGTGGACTTCATGCAGGTAACCGTTTAGGTGGTAATTCATTAGCAGACATCTTTACCTTCGGTAGAATTGCGGCTGATACGGCATTTGCAGAAAGAGAAACGGCAGCTGACGTTACAACTGGCGCCTCAGCTAAGTAGGTATTCACTAATTGCTTGATAAATGTAATTAAAACTTAAAAAACCAATACTTCATTTTTCTGATACAACCCTAGTCAAGTGGACAGTAGAAATATATAAAAAATATTTTTAGTCAACTCATTAATTTGAGTTGGCTTTTTGCTTACATTTCCAATGATGGTAGGCTATTTGTACTTTAGTTCGTCCAACATCAACTCTCTATCTAGTTTCTGCAATTTTTTGAGAATTCATTCTCCATTTTCGCCATTTTGACAAAAATCCCGTCTCCGTAGACAGCGGAGGCGGGATTGTATCAAAACAAATCATTAGTGAATACTATAATTAAGTTACTTAATTATGAGAAAAATTAATCCCAAAACTACAATAAATAATAAAAAAAGATACAATATTTTAGTAAATCGTTTTATCTTTTTGCTTTCAACTATTTTTATAGTTCCGTAAGTTCCAATATACATAGGGATTATATTTATCCATCTATTGCTATATTGAGTGTTTTTCAGTAGGTAATATGATATAAGTGTAGTCACTATGCCATATATAAAAAATTCTACCATATCCTTTAACTTCATATTAACTCCTCTTAAAAATTAATACGACCATTGTGTGGGTATTTATCATAATCATCCCAATATTTTGCAAGCCAATGACTTGGGCTAGAATAATTTCTGACTATTTCAAGTATAAACCAATTGTCTACAAAAGTTTTACGTAGTAGGCACTTTTTAGTCTACTCTTAATTTCTCTAAAATCTTTATTTGAAGATCAATATTTAAGCTAATCAAATAAATTTGTTAAAAATATTGATATTACTTGACTTTAGGTGGAAAATCCCACCTCCATGGATAGTTCAATTTTTAGTGAGATTGTATCATTCATTGAAGTGTTGGTTTTTCTTTACATATTTTTAAATCTGTCTATAAATCTACAACTTGCTCATAAGTGTACTAGGTATCTTGGCTGTCATTAACTATGATTACTAATATAGAGAATAAGCAGATGAGGTAATAATGATGGACAAAATTGCAACCTTAGTAGAAAAAATAAAAGCCGCAGATGCGGTTATTGTAGGAGCTGGAAGTGGCATGTCAGCGGCGACTGGATTGAACTTTTGGTATCAGAATACACCAGAAGTAATGGAACATTTTGAGTATTTTTATGATAAGTATCATTTTCAAGGATTATTTGATGCGTCGTATACACAATTTGACTCAGAAGAAGAGCGTTGGGCTTTTACAACTATCTTGGCTAATTTAATTTATACAATTGAACCGCCTAAGCCTACTTATCAATATTTAAAAACACTACTCAAGCAAAAGAATTATCACATTATTACTACTAATCAAGATGACTTATTTTTGCGATATTTTACTAAAGATAAGATCAGTATGATCCAAGGCTCATGGTCATATCTTCAAAGCTCTAATCCCGATACTGATAAGAACTTGTATGACGCAAGGAAGATTTTTGCTAAATTAACCAAAAAAATCAGCAATCATAAGATTGCAAGGGAAGATTTTCCTAGAAGTGAAGTTGATGGTAGTGTCTTAACTCCTTGGTACCGCAGCCCTAAGTTCTTGGAAGATAAGCAATACTACATTGAACATGAGAAGTTTAATAATTTTATTGGTCAGTATAAGAACCAAAAAATACTCTTCCTTGAATTGGGAGTAGGCAGGATGACACCGATGTTTATTCAAGAGCCATTCTGGGAAATGACCAAGTACTTGCCTAAGGCCTACTACATTAACATTAATCCTAAAGATGCCAGAACTAATCCGGCAATTGAAGATAAGTCATTATTGATTAATGATGATATTAATGAGGCACTTAAGCAGGCAGTAGAGATAAGGTAGGGAATATTCATGTCAAAAAAAGATATAACTTTAGCACACCAATGGTTAAAAGAAGCGGACAGGATCTTAGTTACAGCTAGCAATGGCTTAGCAATTTCTGAAGGAATAAACTTATTCGCTAATGATAGTAGATTGCGGAAAGTATTGGGCGACTTAGTTGATAAGTACCACCTGACTAGCTTATTGCAAGCATTTTCATTTCCTTATAAAGATGAATTGGATTATTGGCGCATGGTAGCTAGAGTAGCAGAATATTATAATTACAACTATCAAGCTAGTATATATATGAAACAGCTTAAGAAATTATTGGCTGGGAAGCCATACTTCATTTGGACATCTAATACTGATTATTATTTTGTGCAGGCCGGTTTTGATCGAATCTTTGAAGTAGAAGGCAATTGGATGACTGGAGTATGCACTAGTCATCCTGATGAACATGGAACTTTTAATTTAAGTGAAAAATTACATACTATCTATCAAAAAGACCAAGCAAATACCCTAACCAGTGTAGACTTGCCTAGATGTGATAAGTGTAATGCTCAGCTTAGCTTGAATGTGGCAGGAGAATACTTTCAACCAGATAGAAGCCAGATTGATAGTTTAAGGAAGTTTCTGGTTGAGAGCGAAGGTTCTAAGCTTTTAGTACTTGAATTAGGGATTGGTGCACATAATCAGTTAATTAAAGAGCCGAGTATGGAACTAGTTGCTAGTTATCCTGACAGCAGATATATTACAATTAATAAGGGAGAAATAAATATCTTTCCAGATATTGCGGACCGTTCGATTGGCTTTTTGGCAGGTATTGGGGATGCCTTAGAAGCGATTATGACAGGCGAGAGCTCAGAAATTCAAACACAAGGCCCTAGTAAATCTCAAGTAGCTAATAAGATGTCTGACAAGCAAGAAGAATTAATGAATCAGATCTATCCTAACTATATGGTAGATTCTTCATTTCACGGTAGTTATCCAATTTATATTACGATAGATAAGGACCATCCTGCTCTATTACACGGCTCAGAAGCTGGGCAATCTTGGATGTATAGCATTGGTGATAGTGCTACGGCACATTGCTTTACTCCAGATGGTCAATATTATAAAGTTAAGTTAGGCTTAGATAAAAGCAAGAACCAAGTTCACGGCTTTTATCTAAATCCAGGGACATTAATTGCAATTGAAAAAGACGATGGCAGTGCTGGATTTGCACAATTAAGTACGAATATAGCAGTTAATAGTAGTGGTAGAATCTTATTGCCGAAAGTTAATGAACTAATTGCAATGTATCCTGAACAAGAAGAATTAATTAAGCATTTAGCAATTAGGGCTGATTAAGTTGAAGCGAATTAGGAAGACGGATCGACGTACGCTGTATACAATTGATGTTATCAAGGAATCTTTTATTAAGTTAGTTAATGACAAAGGCTATGCTAAAGTAACCGTAGCTCAGGTATGCCGTGAGGCAGAAGTTACGAGATCAACTTTTTATTTGCATTTTGACGGGCTAAGTCATCTTTTAAATGCGGTATTAGATGATGCACTGTTATTAACACAAGAAACTAAGGATGTCGATTTTACAAAGGAGAACTTGTCTTTTAAAGATTTAAACGAAAATGAATCCCTTGTCCCAGCTTGTCAAAGAATTGGCAATTCAAAGAAATATCAAAAATTATTAATGGATCCAGATTTAAGTGAATATATCATTGGTCGCATTGCCCTAACTGAAAAAGAAAGACTAGTACCAGTAATTATGTCTAAGGCTGGGGTAAGTCGTGAAGATGCAGAAACTATCTTTGCTTATACTTTACATGGGTCTTTTGCCATTAATCGTGCCCATCATTTTGTCAAAGATAAAAAATGGTCACATGATGTTCAAATGCTTAACCGCTTTATTCAAGCGGGTTACCAAGCTTTAAAAGAAAAATAATGCACAAGACAAGATCTAAGTTTTTATGGATCTTGTCTTGTGCGTTTTTTGTTTAGTCGGTAACTTAATAATTAAAAAAATGCTAAATATTGTTTTTGAGTTTTAAAAAAGTATAATGAAAGCAAAAACAGAAAGATTACGAGTGTGAGAATTATGGAGAATTCTAAATTAGTTGAATGGACCGTAAAATTTAGAAAATTAGAATTTATTCGGGTTCTTCAACGGACAATGCTAATTTTGTTTCCAATCATTCTAATAGGAAGTTTTGCTCAATTTTTAAGTGAAGGAGTTTTTTCAGCTAATGGCTATATTGGCAATTTAGTAAAAATTAACCAACTTCCAAATTACCGCTTCTACCGATTTATTTTTAGAGATGTGATGAATGTATCAAATAATTGGTTATCACCATACGCTGCAATGGTCAGTGCGTTCTTGACTACCAAACGGCATGGCTATGAAGGCGTCCTAGGGGCATTAGTGGCTCTTAGCAGCTATGTTTTACTTTTTTATAATGGAGGAAATGGGACACTTGTCAATAATGAACGCTATTATGGCACAAGTTGGTTTATTGTTGGCGTCATCTTTGGTTATTTAGTTGGTAAGGTATTTGTAAAGTTTGGCCGAGATTTGTGGCAAAATGATAATCAAAATCGAGAAAAGATTTTGGAAATTATTTTGTATGATTTACGTCCAGTTCTTTTGATATTGATACCTGTTTTAATTATCCATATTATCATTAAAATTTTTGGCTTTTTCGGTATTGATGATAATATCTCTCAAACTGTTACTGCAATCGTTAGCCAGCATAGTAATTATATGCTCAATATTATAATTTCCTTGGTAGGGACTGTGGTAACATGGTTTGGCTTCCCAGATGTTATGTCTTTTTCGAGCAGGTTATATGATAATGAAACCTTATCTAATTTAACCTATGCCTTAACTCATAAAAGAAATTGGGGCATTCCTTATCCATTCACACCTTCAGCTCTTTACAATGGATTTGCCAAGTTTGGTGGACTAGGTGTTTCTTTAGCTTTATTAATTGCAATTTTATGGGTAAGCAGACGTAAATATATGCGCCGCATGGCCGATTTAACTGCAGTGCCTGTATTTTTTAATATTCCAGGGGCATTGACTTTTGGAATTGGGTTAACACTTAATCCAATCTATGTAATCCCATTCGTCTTGTTGCCAATTATGAATATTGTTTTAGCGAGTGTTGTTATCTATTTCCATGTAATTCCACCGATTGTTTATCCAGTACCTAATGGAACCCCAGGCATCTTAGTTCCCTTAATTGGGACAGGCGGCAATATCTATGCCTTTATATTTTCAATTTTGTTATTAATTTTAGACGTTATGGTTTATATCCCATTTGTAAAATTAGCTGATATAGTTGATGATCAATTACTTGTAGATGAAAGAGGCGATCAGCATGCGTAAAAGCCAGCGAATTTTGATTATTGTTCTTACTCTAACAATTGGGATCCTAGCAGTGGTGTCATATTTTTGGACTAGAGATAGTGTGCATGCTTTAGAAAATAGGCAAAGATCAGCTCTTTCACCTGTAATTATGATCCCCGGCAGTAGTGCGACGGTTAACAGGTTCGATACACTGGTTGAAGAAATAAATAAACACACTTCTCAAAAACATAGTTTATTAAAGGTTAAGGTTTTTGATAGCGGTAAAATTTCATATTATGGCAAGATAAAAAGAAGAGATACTGAGCCATTTATTGTGGTCGGATTTGAAAACAATAAAGATGGCTACAATAATATAAAAAAACAAGCCCAAATGTTCAATAAGGCCTTTAACCAGTTGAAAGAAACCTATAATTTTAATAATTTCAAAGGGATTGGTCATTCTAATGGTGGGCTAATTTATACATATTATCTTGAACATTATTTTAATGAAAAACAGATTCAAATTAAGCGTCTAATGACAATTGGAACCCCATATAACTTTGCTGAACCTACTTCTCGTCGAACTGATATGTTAAAGGACTTTATTAAATATAGAAAAAATCTGCCTAATAACTTAATCATGTATTCGATTGCTGGTTCAGAAAATTATATAGAAGATGGGCTTGTGCCAGTAAGTAGTGTTTTGGCTGGCAAGTATGTTTATCAAGGTGCGGTAAAGCAATATACACAGATAACTGTTACAGGCAAATTAGCACAACATTCAGCACTTCCTCAAAATAGTGAAGTTTTAGATTTAATTCAAAAATATGTTTTAAATCAACCTCAAATCAACAGCCGTCAAAATCAACAAAGAGATCGCTAGTGATTAATTAAACAAACTAAAAAGCTGATAATCAATGCTTGAGCAAAGATTATCAGCTTTTTTAATTATTAACGAAAGAGATTATTCGTCAATTTCATCAATCTTGATGTCGACAACGAAGGCTTGAGGAGCACCAGCTGCTTCTGCAATCTTCTTTTGGTAGTCGTCATCTTCGTGGATAGTTGCAGTACCAATAATACGTACGTTGGTGTGACTTGGCTTGTCTGCAACAACAACGGCAACTTTTGAACCGTTCTTTAAGTTTTCATAAGCATGAGCTTTAGTCTTTTCAAGGTATTGTAAGTGATTGTCATCAAGCACATGCATAGATTGCTTAGGACCAACTTGAGGCATACCGTTAGCATCAACAGTTGCTAAGAATGCCAAGTGAGTCTTGAAGAATTCTTTTTGTTCATCAGTAAGTGTGGTTGAATCTAATTTTTTCATAGAAAATACGCTCCTTTAATTAATTGAAAATGACTAAATGTCCCTTTCAACTGATAAGTATACACTATTTTTTTAGATTTAAAAAAATATAAGTCTCAGAAATTCCAAAAATTTTTTCTTAATTTTAGCGATAATTAATCTGTTTAGTTACTAATAATATCTAAATTTTTAATATCTATTATACTAAAATATGAATAAGGTTAATATTTGTTTAAGTGGTATTGATTTTCTCCATCTTAGAAACTACTATATTAACGGATAAAATATTTAGCAAATAAACTGTTAGGTGAGACTCCTACGTGAAAACATGCTGTCGCTCAGAAACATCCAGAGATGCCAATGGGTCAGACAGAGGCTGTCGATATAAGGCAGACTCCAGAACAGCTAGCAACATGCTTACGTCACGTAGTGTTAAAGCTGAACGACGAGTATAGAAATATTCTTGGATAGGAACCGATGCAGTTATTGCTTCGGCTCTTTTTGTTTGTTTGCATAGCGAAGTTTAGGAAGGTAGTTGATTATGATGAAGCAACTTACAAATTCTGTAAAAAAACAAACTGCAGACACCAAGTTGGTGCAAAAAATCGCCCAACAAGATAAGAAACATGTTCTTAAAGAATTAGATACTTCTCTTGATGGCTTATCAGCAATTCAAGTTACTCAACATCGGGAAAAATGGGGTAAAAACGAGTTAGAAAATAAATCTAAAAATACTAAGTGGCATTTTTTGGTTCAGTCATTTATGACACCATTTACTTTAGTGTTGTTATTATTAGCTGTGATATCTTTATGTACAGACTATCTTTTTGTTCCAGATGATCAGAAGGATTTGAGTACGGTCATTATTATGCTGGTTATGGTATTTATTTCTGGAATTATTAGTTTTATTCAGAATGTTAGAACTAATGATTCAGTTGAAAACTTGCTCAATATGATTTCTGATACAACAGGTCTAAAAAGAGATGGTCAAGAAAAAGAAATGTCTACTAAAGAATTAGTTGTAGGCGATATTGTGAATGTAACTGCCGGTGATATTGTGCCAGCAGATATCCGTTTATTAGGTAGCAAGGATCTATTTTGTTCTTCAGCTTCTCTGAATGGTGAATCAGAACCTGTTGAAAAAAATGCCAATCAAAAGCCAGTAGCCGATAATTTAGAAGATTATTTAGATTATCCTAATGTTATTTATGAGGGAACTACGATTGTTTCTGGATCTGGGGTAGGGGTTGTTTTTGCCACTGGGGAAAGGACAATTTTTGGTAAGTTAGCTCAGAATATTTCTCGTAAAGAAGTCAAAGAAACAACCTTTGATAAAGGAATTAAAAATATTTCTAAGTTATTGTTGACGATGACTGCAATTATTGCACCTTTAGTATTCATCATTAATGGTCTAACTAAGGGAAATTGGCTGAATGCATTAATTTTTGCTATTGCAACAGCAGTTGGTTTGACACCAGAAATGTTGCCAGTAATTGTGACTAGCAATCTTGTCAAAGGATCAGTTGAGTTATCTAAGCATGATACAATTGTAAAAAGAATGAATTCAATGCAGAATTTTGGCGCAATTGATATTTTATGTACTGATAAGACTGGTACTTTAACGCAAGAACAAGTTATTTTGAATAGGTTTTATAATTTAAATCTGCAATCTGATAAGAATATTTTAGAATTGGCATATTTAAATAGCTTTTATCAGACTGGAAATAAAAACTTAATCGACAAGGCGATCGTTAAAGCTGCTAAAGTAATTGATACCGATGGCATATTAATGAAATACAGCAAAGTAGATGAACTGCCATTTGATTTTAAACGACGTCGTTTGAGTATTTGTGTTGATGACGGTCAAAAGCAAGAATTAATTACTAAGGGTGCAGCAGAAGAAATGCTTGCTTGCGCAAATAGGATTAAGTTGGACCAAGCAATCTTGCCTTTAACTGCTCAAGAGCGGGACAAAATTTTAGAAAATATTAAAACTTTGAATGAAGATGGCTTTAGAGTAGTTTTATTAGGTTATAAGCCTCTTGAAAATGTAACTAGTATAAGTGTTGAAGATGAGGACAATTTAATTCTTTGTGGGATACTTGCCTTTATTGATCCGCCAAAGACAAGCGCTAAGAGTACAATGAAGCAATTAAAGGTAGATGGCATTACTGTAAAGATTCTAACTGGTGATAATGCAGCAGTAACTAGAAATGTTGCTAAGCAAGTGGGATTAGATGCTGATAAAGTGTATTCTGAAAAGGATTTTGCTGGTAAGACTGATTCTGAGATGAAAAAAATGGTGGAAGAGTGCGATATTTTTGTCAAGCTTTCACCAGAAATGAAGGCTAGAATTATTGAACTTCTAAAAGAAAATCAACATTCAGTTGCCTATATGGGAGATGGAATCAATGATGCTTCAGCAATGAAATCAGCAGATGTAGCAATTTCAGTTGATTCAGGAGCTGACATTGCCAAAAAATGTGCCGATATTATTCTCTTGAAAAAAGACCTTCATGTTCTAGAACAAGGAGTAAGGATTGGACGGCAGGTTTTTGGCAATACAATGAAGTATATAAAAATAACCTTATCGTCAAATTTCGGTAATATTTTATCGATTTTGGTTGCATCATCATTTTTACCATTTTTGCCAATGTTACCTATTCAGTTATTAGTATTAGACTTAATGTATGGTACGAGTTGTTTATCAATTCCATTTGACAAAATGAGTAACCAATATCTGAAAAAGCCGCGTAAATGGAAGGTCGATAAACTACCTAAGTTTATGCTTTGCCTAGGGCCAACTTCTTCAGTATTTGATATTATTACTTTTTCTGTATTATACTTTGTCGTTTGCCCACAAGTTGTTGGCAGTAGCTATGCTTTAGCTAGTTCTAGCCAAAAGACAGTGTTTGCGGCAGTATTTTGCACTGGATGGTTTATTGAATCACTTTGGACTCAAGAAATGATTATCCATGTTTTGCGTGCACCGGGGATGCCATTTATTAAGCAGCATGCAACTTGGATTGTTACACTTGCGACAATTGGGATTGCTAGCGTAGGTACTATAATTCCATTTACTTCTTTAGGAAGAAAGATGGACTTCGGCAATATTCCAGTATCTTATTTGGCTATTGTATTTGTTATCTTAGTAGTCTACCTATTATTCACCACGTTAGTTAAGAGAGTTTACTTAAAGCATGAAGAATATTTGATTTAAAAATTAATAAGGACCGTAGTTTATTTTGAGATAAGCTACGGTCCTTTTTTGACATTATTAAATTATTTGATAAATGGAATATTAGAAAGAATATTCTGAATTTCAGGAATATGGTAACGGATTGTTGACCAGTTAATGCCATAACTAGCAAGACTAAAGATCACTATTATTCCAACAAATAAAATCGTACTTTTCTTCATAAGATATTGTCTACCTCGTCTGATTTTAGTTATAAAAATATTTTATCATGCGAAATTTTATAAGAAAATCAAAACTACTTATCTATCTTTTTGATTGTTCCATTGGTGTAAACCAGATAATTATGACCACTATCATCTAAGGCATAAAAGTAGTCATTTTTGGCAGAGGTGCCATTGAGGACGAACCAATCTTTTTTACCTTTCTTTTTATTAAGATAAGCAATGACAGCTTGAGAATTTTTTAACTCAACTTTAGAAGATGAAGTTTTCTTATTGCTAGAAGTACTACTTGAGGATTGTTTCTTAGCTTTAGAAAAGTTAGCCTGTTTAATGTATTGATTAGCTCCGATTTTATAGAATTTGACTTTTTTGATGGTTTTACTGCCAAAGGTCTTTAAAGAAGTTCCTTTGGGAAGTGTACCTGTAACTTTTCCTTTAGAGTTATAGACATATGATTTTTGGTATAATTTTCGCTTAATTCCTTTAGTTTGAGCTTGGGTAAGCTTAGTAGGAATAATATATGGTGATATAGTTGTGCAAAAGCCTAATAGGGATGTCCCAATTATAATTTTGTAAAGACCTTTTTTCATGTAAAAAGAAACCTCCTTTGCGTGAGATAATTAATTGTTAATTCTAATTATAGACGCATTTTTTGTAAAAATAAAAGCATACCGTAAGGTATGCTTTTATGACATATGAATGAGTTTAAAGCTTAGAGGTTCTTTTTGAAGAAACTATCGAATTTATCGAATGGAATTTTATCCATCTGATCATATAGGTCTACATGAGTTGCGTTAGGAACAATAACCAATTCTTTAGGATCTTTCAAACGCTTGTAAGCACGTTCAGCCATGTAGCGTGAATGGGCCTTTTCACCAGTGACGATTAACTTAGGTGCCGTAATTGTTTCAATATTTTGTTGAAGTGGGAAGTTATAGTAACCCATTGGAGTAAGGGCATCCCAAGCAGCGTTTGAGTTTATTGAGCGTGGGTGGAAGGCACGTTTAACATAATAATTGAAGAAATCCCGAGTTACAGGATCAGCATCTTCTGGCAAAGTCTTGCCAAACATCTTGTTAAAATATACCGGTTTGTTTTTTTCGTCAAAGACTAATTCGTGAGGACCAGGAATTGCGCCATTTTCTACTTCTTCCCAGCGCTTTTGTGCGAGATATTGCTTTTCGAGCTCACGTTGTTGGTCAGTCTTGGTATCGTTTAGTCCTTTCCACATTGATTCAGACATGTCATACATTACACTAGTAGCAACAGCCTTAATGCGGACATCAATTGCAGCAGCTGTTAATACGTGTGATCCTAAGCCGCAGATACCAATTGCTCCAATACGTTCACGATCGACGAAGTTTTGCATCCCTAAAAAGTCAACAGCAGCACTATAATCTTCAACAAAAATGTCAGGTGAAGCCATATTGCGGCGACTGCCAGAACTTTCGCCAGTCATTGATTGATCAAAAGCAAGAGTTACAAATCCACGTTCTGCCAAAGTTTGAGCATAAAGTCCAGAAGATTGTTCTTTGACAGCTCCAAATGGGCCAGAGATTGCGATTGCTGCATATTTTTGATTATCGTTAAAATCCTTAGGTAAGTAAAGATGTCCTGCCAAAGTGAATCCATAGCGGTTACTAAAGGAAACGTTTTGAACATTAATATCAGAATCTATCTTAAATACACGGGTATCATTTGCTAGTTTACTCATAAGACTTCCTCTTTTCTAATTTGATGGTTTTATTTTAAAATTTATATTTTAGCATGTAAAAGATTTATGAGTTATACTGAAGTATAGATTATAGTTATGGAAGTGTTAAAAATGGACATTAGGGTCTTGAGGTACTTCTTGGTTATTTGCCAAGAAAAAAATATAACCCGGGCAGCACAAAGATTGCATTTATCACAACCGTCACTATCTAAGCAGATTAAGGATTTAGAAGATGAATTAGGGGTAACGTTATTTATGCGTGGTCATCGCAAGATTACCTTAACTGAGGAGGGATACTTCTTGCGTGACCGTGCTAAAGAGATTGTGAACTTGACGGACGATACTGCTAATAGCTTAGAAAAGACTAAAATTATTTCTGGCACCTTGAGAATAGGTCTAGGAGAAAGTCCTGCCATATATCCGATTATGCAGCTACTAAATAGGCTAATTTTGAACTATCCCGAGATCAAAATTGAACTAGTTGATGATATTGCGGATACTGTTGAGAGAAGGCTTAATCAAGGAACATTAGACTTTGGAATTGTTATGGGGGATCGGCTTTTAGATGATTTTGATAGTATAATTTTGAAGCCCAAGAACGAATTTGTAGCTGTTTTTGATGGCAAGTTACCACTAGCCCAAAAGGCCCTAATTAAGCCACAAGACTTGGTAGATTATCCTTTAATTATTACTAGTCAGACTCATGTGGAAGGAAAGTTTAAGGACTGGTTTGGTAAGTATTATCCTAAGATTAACATTGTAGCTAATAGTAATCTTTCTTATAATGGTTCTTTATTAGCACAGGCTGGACATTTGGTGCATATAACTTATCGCGATATTGCTGATATTGATCGAACTAATTTAGTCCAGAGACCACTTTCTCCAAATGTTTGGGATAAAAATACTTTAATCTGGAAGAAAGACATTAAGCAATCCAATCTTGAACGCTTATTTTTAAATGAAATAAAAAAATTATCTTAAATAAAAAAGCGCCAAATTTAGCGTGGCGTCTTTAAAAATCTAAAAAATTATTTGCCTCTTGGAGACAGTTGAATAAAGCAGGACGAGAGAGTAGATCTTTAGCAGTCTTTAGGTCAACCCACTTGCCGTCGACAATTTCTTCTGGTTGCCAGATCGGAACTTGTTGTTCATCAAATTGCGCTAAGAATAAAGTAACTAGCTTGTCTTGACCAGAAGCAACAGGGTAGGTAAGACTAGTCTTAAATTGAGACAGAAAGTTAGGTCTAAGACCTGTTTCTTCAAATACTTCTCGATGAGCAGCTTGTAAGGTGGTCTCATGATTTTCTAAATGGCCTTTAGGAAAGCCCCAAGTTCTGTGCCATAGACTCTGAACAATTAGGAATTTGCGTTCAGTCTCAATTGTACGAAAAATAATTGCTCCAGCTGAATATTCCATTTTGCATTTCCCCTAATAATTAATTTTGTAGAATAAGGATATTTTAGCACTTAATTTTCGTTATAATAAATAATGTTGAGAATTTTGTTATTTGGAGGACTCTTTTGAAAAAAATTGACGCAGACCAGTTATTGAAAAGGCTTGAATTGATAGATACATTATTTCAATTGATGTTGGGTATCCTTTTTATGTATTCGGGATTAACTCAGGACCAGAATGTTATGGCTAGGATGTGCATTGTTAGCTTATTCATTCTATTGGTAATTACTGAACACTACTTGAGTTCTTGGAAGAAAGAATGGTTTCCAGATCATGATGATGAAGTATTACAAGAAGCACTTGGTGGTAATAAAGCTGTTACGCTAATCGCTGTAGCGATAACCATGTTTATAATAATTGCTGCAATTGCATTTTTATTTTTTAAGTTTAAGATTTCATTACTTTTAATGTTTGGAATTGTAATTGTCGCCATAAATTTATTAAATATCGGATTAGAAATCTTAATAGCTATTTTAGAGAAATTTATTAGCTAGTATTAGGTCACCTTTGAGAGGTGACTTTTTTGATGACTTAAATAATTATAAAAAATAAAATAAGATCTTAAATTTTTATAATTATTTATTTTATTTTTTGGATTACTCGTGTAATATACTTATATGTAGTTTTTTAGGTATTTAATTAAATTAATTTGGAGGGATTAAATGAGTTTTTGGCAAAAAATAACCCATAAACAGGATCCAAAGGTTTATGCAGATAAAGATAAGAAGTTAGTTCCTTCATTGACAACGATTGACTTATTGGCTTTAGGAATCGGAATGGTTGTTGGGACAGGCATTTTTACCCTTCCTGGAATTGTTGCTGCTAATCATGCTGGACCTGCTGTAACGATTGCCTTTATCTTAGGAGCAATTGGAGCAGGCATGGCGGCACTGGCTTATGTAGAAACGTCGTCAGTCTTACCATTTGCGGGATCGGCTTTTTCGTGGATTAGCGTTCTATTTGGTGAATTTTTAGGCTGGATTTGTGGCTGGGCATTATTAGCAGAGTACTTTGTTTCAGTAGCCTTTGTAGCTTCTGGCTGGTCTGCTTATATGCAAGGATTTTTGAAGCAATTTGATATTGTTTTACCTAATTTTTTAGCCCAAGGATTGGACTTTAAAGGGCATGGCGGAGTGGATATTCTAACAATTTTCATTACCATGCTCACAGGCTTCCTTCTTTCTCGCGGATTGAAGAAGGTTAGTCGGGTAGAGAATTCTCTAGTTATATTGAAGATTATTGTAATTGTTTTATTTATTGCAGTTGGTCTGACAGCTATTCATCCAAATAATTATGTGCCATTTATCCCACCGCATAAGGCGGGGACTAACTTTGGTGGCTGGCAAGGAATTTTAGCTGGGACATCGCAGCTGTTTTTGGTATATGTTGGCTTTGATGCGATTGCTGCCAATACTGCCGAAGCCAAGAACCCTCAAAAGACAATGCCGCGTGGAATTGTGGGGACTCTGGTAATTGGTACAGCATTGTTTGTAGCTGTTTCTTTAGTGTTAGTTGGAATGTTTAATTACAAGATATATGCTGGTAACGCAGAACCTGCAGCTTTTGCATTAAGAAAGGCTGGTCACTTGTTAACTGCTAACTTACTTTCAGTTGTGGCTATCTTTGGTATGTTAACTGGCATGATTGGGATGCAGATGGCTTCATCAAGACTTATCTATGCTTTTGGACGAGATGGATTCTTGCCTAAATCTTTAGGCCACTTAGATAAGAATAAGACACCTCAAAAGGCCCTCTGGATCGTGACGGTCACTGCTGCTATAGTTGGTGGTGTCTTACCATTTACGTTTTTATCTAATTTAGTTTCTGCTGGTACTTTAATTGCATTTATTATGGTGTCGATTGGCATATATCGTTTGAGGAAGCGTGAAGGAATTGACCTACCTAATCCTACTTTCAAGATGCCGCTATATCCAATTTTGCCAGCACTTTCGGCAATTGTTTCAGGAATCATCTTTTGGCAATTAAGTATTGATGCTAAGCTCTTAATGTTAGTCTGGCTTATCTTGGGCAGTATCGTTTACTTCATTTATGGCTGTCGCCATGCTCATTCAGAAATTCCAGACGAAATAAGCGAAAATATTCAAGATGAAATTTAAAACGTTTTTCAAATGAACGTTAACTACAAAAAACTGTTAAAATGTAGTACGAAAGAAAATTGTATTACTTTTAACAGTTTTTATTTTAGGAGGACTTATGACCGATAAAAAATTACTTTTAATTGACGGAAACTCTGTAGCTTTTCGTGCTTTTTATGCTTTATACCGTCAACTTGATAACTTCACAAGTCCTGATGGCTTGCATACAAATGCAATTTACGCGTTTAAAAATATGTTAGACGTTGTTTTGCGTGATGTAGATCCAACTAATGTTTTAGTGGCTTTTGATGCTGGAAAAATTACATTTAGGAATAAAATGTATGATGATTACAAGGGTGGTCGTGCTAAAACCCCAAGTGAATTGTCTGAGCAAATGCCAATAATTAAGGAGTTATTAGCTGACTTGGGTATTAAGAGTTATGAATTGCCAAACTATGAGGCTGACGATATCATCGGAACAATGGCAAAAAAAGGTGCTGAAAAAGATTTTCAAGTTACTGTAGTAACTGGAGATCGTGACTTGACTCAACTTGCTTCTGATCATACCACTGTTATGGTAACTAAGAAGGGAGTTGGCGAACTTGAAGCCTATACCCCAGAACATATGAAGGAAGTTAATGGTGTAACACCAACTGAATTTATTGATATGAAAGCTCTGATGGGTGATAGCTCTGATAATTATCCTGGAGTTGAAAAGATTGGTCCTAAGACCGCTTCTAAACTTATTCAAAAATATGGCAGCGTTGAAAACTTATATGACCATATTGATGAAATGAAGAAGTCCAAGATGAAGGAGAACTTAATTAAGGACAAAGACAAGGCCCTCTTAGGTAAAAAACTAGCTACTATTAATTGTGATTCACCAATTGAAGTCAGTTTAGAAGATACCAAGCTCCAAGCAATTAATTATGAACAATTGCGTCAGCTTTATGAACGATTGAACTTTAGGAAGTTTTTAGCCCAGCTTAATAATGAAGAAGCGGCAGGCGATGAAACACCAAGTCCTGCAGAGAGCTACCAATATCAAGTGTTGACAAAAGATAATTTAGATCTAGTTGTTAATCCTGATGGGCAAGAAGTTAGCTTCTATTTAGCTATGCTAGGAGAAAATTATCATTTAGCGTCTTTTGAAGGCTTTTCATTAAAGATAGGCAATCAAATATACGTATCTAAAG
This sequence comes from Lactobacillus colini, assembly GCF_017874575.1. GTDB lineage: Bacteria > Bacillota > Bacilli > Lactobacillales > Lactobacillaceae > Lactobacillus > Lactobacillus colini. Next base: position 35,370 of record NZ_JAGGLU010000014.1, read on the forward strand.
ACAGCAACTTACTTAAAGAATCTAGCTTACAGAGCTTATTGGAAGATAAGAATATCTCTAAGAATGTCTTTGATATTAAGAGAACCTATGTTGGCTTACATCGTCTAGATATTGAAGCTGAGGGTCTAAATTATGACATGTTATTAGCTTCATACTTAGTTAATAATGAGAATAACTCTAATGACTTAGGTGAAATTGCCCACCTCTATGATGAATATAGTGTTAAGACGGACTTAGAAGTCTATGGTAAGGGTAAGAAGACAGCTATTCCAGAAGATAATGAATTCTTTAAACACTTGGCGGCTAAGGTGGCTGTAATTGACAAGCTAAAGCCACTACTCTTAAACAAGTTAAAAGAGCATGAGCAAGATGACCTATATGAAACGATTGAAATTCCGGTAGCCTTTGTCTTAGCTAAGATGGAAATTGTTGGTATGAAAGTAGAAGCTCCAGTTCTAATTCAAATGGGTAATGATCTGGCAGTTAAGATTGATGAATTAGAGAAAAAAATCTACTCTCAAGCAGGCGAAGAATTTAATTTAAACTCACCTAAACAATTGGGTCATATCTTATTTGAAAAGCTAAACTTGCCACCAATTAAAAAGACTAAAACCGGTTATTCTACTTCGGTTGAAGTTTTAGAACAATTAAGACGAAAAAGTCCAATTGTTTCTGAAATTTTAGACTATCGTCAGTTAAGTAAGCTCCAATCGACCTATATTAAGGGCTTGCTTGAATGTATTCAATCTGATGGTCGAATTCATACTCGTTACTTGCAAACTTTGACCGCAACTGGACGTCTATCATCAGTTGATCCTAACTTGCAGAATATTCCAACTAGAACTGATGAGGGTAAGCAGATTAGGAAGGCATTTGTACCTAGCACTGAGGATGGCTATATTTTCTCCTGTGACTATTCTCAAGTTGAATTACGTGTATTAGCTCATGTTTCAGGAGATGAAGCTATGCAAGAAGCCTTTAAGTCTGGCTACGATATTCATGCTCATACTGCGATGAAGATTTTTCACTTAGCTTCTCCTCAAGAAGTAACGCCACTGATGCGTCGTCATGCTAAGGCAGTTAACTTCGGAATTGTATATGGTATTTCCGATTATGGCTTATCGAAGAATATTGGAATATCACGTAAGCAAGCTAAGCAATTTATTGACAATTACTTCGAACAGTATCCTCAAGTACATGAATATATGGATAAGGCAATTAAACTTGCCCGTGAAAAAGGCTACGCAGAAACAATCATGCACCGCAGACGGTATTTGCCAGATATTCATGCTAAGAACTTCAATGTGAGGAGCTTTGCCGAGAGAACGGCAATTAATTCTCCAATTCAAGGTTCAGCTGCCGATATTATTAAGATTGCGATGATCAATATGCAAAACAAGCTTGATGAACTTCACTTAAAGACTAAGATGGTCCTTCAAGTTCATGATGAATTGATTTTTGATGTGCCAAAAGATGAGCTAGAAACAATCCAAAAGATAGTTCCTCAAGTAATGCAATCAGCAGTTCAATTAGATGTACCACTAATTGCTGATTCTAACTGGGGTAAGAATTGGTATGATGCAAAATAAAAAAAGTAGGTGATTATCTATGCCGGAAATGCCAGAAGTAGAAACAGTTAGACGAACCTTATCCCCTCTAATGCAGGGAAAGATAATTAAAGAAGTAACAGTCTGGTATCCCAAAATAATCGTAGGAGATAGTAATGCTTTTATTCAAAAGTTAACTGGCAAAAAAGTACTGAAAATTGATCGCTATGGAAAGTATTTACTTATTAGGTTAAGTGATGACCTAACTTTAGTATCTCACTTAAGAATGGAAGGTAAGTACCGAATTACTACTGCCGCTGCTCCTAAAGAAAAGCATGAGCATATTCAGTTTATCTTTACTGATGGAAGTGCAATTCGTTATGATGATGTTCGTAAGTTTGGCCGGATGCATTTAGTAGAGACAGGGACGGAGAGGCAGACTACAGGAATACGTCACTTAGGTCCTGAACCTAATACGGATGAATTTAGTGTTGAATATTTTTATCAAAAACTCGCCAAAAAGAAGAAAAATATCAAAAATACCTTATTAGATCAAACTATTGTCTGTGGTTTAGGAAATATCTATGTTGATGAGGTTCTATGGCAGAGTAAGATTGCTCCTTTAAGTAGTGCCCAAAGAATTCCTTATGATGCAGTTGTTAAGCTACATCATAATATTAATCAGACAATTGCCGAAGCAATCGAAAAGAACGGAACAACAGTTCATAGCTTCTTAAATGCAGCAGGTAAAACTGGTGACTATCAAAATGAACTAAAAGTATACGGTCGTGCAGGGCAAGAGTGTTTACGCTGCAAGACAATTCTAGAAAAAATTAAGGTTAACGGAAGAGGGACAACATATTGTCCTAATTGTCAGGTACTGTATAAATGACATACTTGTTAGGATTAACTGGCGGGATAGCAACTGGCAAAAGTACAGCTGATAGATTTTTTATTAAGAAGAAAATCCCAGTTATTGATGCTGACCAAATAGCCCATGAATTAATGCTCAAGGGAAATTCTAGTTATAAGCTAATTGTGGCTCATTTCGGAGAGGGCATTTTAGCTGCAACTGGTGAAATTGATCGTAAAAAGTTAGGCGCAATCGTTTTTAATAATAAAAATCAACTAAAAAAATTAAATGAATTGACTCATCCACTTATTTTAAATAATATGGAAGAAAAAATAGGTCAATATCGAGCCAATAATGAACCATTGGTAATTCTAGATATTCCCTTACTTTTTGAGGGTAATTTAACTAATCTGTGTGATGCAACACTATTAATTAGCGCTCCAGTTCAATTACAATTGAGCCGCTTAATGATAAGGAATAGTTTAAGTAAGCAGGAAGCTCAAAGAAGAATCGCTAGTCAAATGCCATTATCTGAAAAGAAAAAATTGGCAGATTATGTAATTGAGAATACTGGGACAATTAATGATTTAGAGAATAAATTATCTAATTTATTAAAAGAAATAGGTAGGTAAAAATTATGGAATGTCCAAATTGTCATGAAAATTCTTCGCGTGTAATTGATTCGCGTCCCAGTGATGAGAATCGGGCAATTAGAAGAAGAAGAGAATGTGAAAAATGTGGGTTCCGTTTTACAACTTTTGAAAGAGTAGAGAAGGCCCCATTATTAGTGATAAAGAATGACGGAACGCGTGAGCCATTTAACCGTGAAAAAATTCTCCATGGTGTTGTTATGGCTGCCCAAAAGCGCCCAGTATCAAGTGAACAACTAAATACCTTAGTGGATCATGTTGATAATGCAGTTAGAAAGCAAGGCGTAAGTGAAATTTCATCTAAGGATATTGGTGAATATGTGATGAAAGAATTAGCCGATATTGATGATGTTGCTTACATTCGCTTTGCAAGTATTTATCGTCAATTTAAAGATGTTTCTGGATTTATGGAGGCCATGGAAGATATGATGGCCAAGCATGATAGGGAGAAGTAGTTCATGTTTGCAAGTACAGATCCTAGAGAGCCTTTTTACGTTGCAAATAAAGTTGAACTTGATGATGAAAAAGAAAGAGTCTTAACTAGGCTTTATCAACCTTTAGTTGGAATCTTAGGCGTTGGTCTGTATATAACATTAATGAGTGAATTTGATAGTGTCCCTTTAGCTGGAGATTATAAGACGCTCTATCAGTTGCAAGATCAGACTGACAGTAGTTTGAAAGATATTTTTGATGCAATACATAAGCTAGAAGCTACAGGATTAGTTAAGACTTATGTTGGGAATAATCCAATTTTGGGTGAAGTTATTATTTTTGAAATTCTACCAATTCCAGCTGCACAGGAGTTTTTTAAGACTTTTTTGCTTTCAAGTCTATTATTAGAGAAGGTAGGCTCTTACGCTTACCAGCGCCTAGTTGATGACTTTACACCAAGGAAGTTTAGGGGATTAGAGAATGCTCAAGAAGTTACGAGTGGATTTTTTGATGTATTTCATTTAAATAAAGAAAAAGCTATCGAACCTGAACAAGAAGTAAAAGCGGCCTCTCAAAAGGTAGGCGATAGTCCCAAGAAGGGTATTAATATTGGTCATAACGTAGCTGAAATTGATTGGCAGTTCTTAATTGATAGCTTTGAACTATATCATATTGATAAAAAAGAAATTACTCTGCATAAGAATGAAATTAGTCAGATTATTAATTTCTATGACCTAAGCGAATTAGAATTCGTTAATGTAACTTTGCCTACTTTATCGTCAGCTAGTAACAAGCTTGACATTCGTGCTATTCAGCTTGCCGCTAATGAAAACTATGGCAGCAGAACTAATAGCAAGATTATTAGCAATCAGATTAAACAGGCCAACGAAGATAAGGTAAAGAATAATGTTGCTGAGCCTAATTTATCCGAAAAAGAAAAAGAACTAGAAAAGAATATGGCAACTCTTAAACCAGTTGACTTCTTGCAAGATTTGAAGAAAGCTAAGAGGCAGTTTGCAACTTCGGCTGAACGTGTTGCAGCATTTAAGATTGAAAACAATTACGGTATTAGTATGGAACTAGCTAATGCGGTGATTTATGGCTGCTTACAATCTAATTTATCTTTATATTTGAGAAGTGCAGAAAGAATTATCAATGATTGGGCTAGTCATGAGATTACTACGGCAGCAGAAGCAATTGTCTATATGCGTAAACGCAAACAAGCTAAACAAGAGCGCCAAGAAAGAAGTTATACCCCGAAGCGTTATTACCAACCTAAACCTCCGCGCCCAGTTCAAGGAGTGGATTGGGATAATTATCATCCTGAATCAGAAAAAGAAGGTCCTGTCTTATCTAAAGAAGAAATGAATGAGATATTTCGTAAATATGGAAAAAATAATGATTAAGGTGGTGAGTTAATTGGAGTCTATTGGGGATGTCTTAAAAAATATTGTAGATAAAAAATACCTAAATCAAAATCAATCCCGAATGAGAGAACTTGCCTTGCAAAATCCTAAAGTGCAAGAATTTTTAAATCAAAATCAGGTCGATCAAGCAACACTAAATCGTTCATTAAGTAATTTAGTTCTGTATGTTCAGCAATTAAATTCTCAAAGTAATAAGCGAGTAATGGCAGGCTATGAGCCTAAGCTATTTCTTAACGGCAATGTTATCGACGTAACCTATACTCCTACTAGACAAAAGCAAAAGCATGATGCAAGTCAAGCAGCTGCTAGAAGGATTGAATTGATCGACTTACCTTTAAAGCTACGTAATATTGAATTACAAGAAGTTGATCAAACAGCAGGTAGGATGTTAGCATTAACTGAAATTGCTAAATTCTTAGATGAATTTGATGAAAATAAACATGCTAGAGGACTTTATTTAGATGGTGATTTTGGGGTTGGCAAGACATATATGTTAGCAGCCTTAGCCAATTCAATCGCAAGAAAGGGGACTAAGGTAATCTTTTTACATGTGCCTTCTTTTATAGCTAGTTTAAGTAGTCACTTTGAAGATAATAGTCTAAATGAAGAAATAGATCGTATTGCACAAGCACCAGTTGTAATCTTTGATGATATTGGAGCTGAGACTTTAAGCGAATGGTCACGTGACGACGTTTTAGGTGTAATTTTGCAAAAACGCATGGATAATGAATTGCCAACTTTCTTTAGTTCAAATCTTAACTTAAATATGCTTAGTGATCACTTTGCTCAAGTAAAAAATGGTCAAAATAATTTAAAGGCTGATCGTTTAATGGAGCGGGTTACTTTTTTAAGTAAAGAGGTCCTAGTTCGTGGAGAAAATCGCCGTCATCAATAAAAATTTTTAATTTTCACTTGCATCTAAACTGTTAGCTAGTATAATGTAAAGCGATGAAAGACATGACTGCCTCTACCTCAGAGACAAGAACCTAGTTCTGGAAGTTCTTGATTAGGAGGTCGCCCCACTTTCTTCAGCCCAAGTTTGATATTATATTTTTGGTTAGGTACCATTAACAACCTTAGAGGAACTAGTAAACGACTAGTTCGAATTTTGGGTGGAACCACGTAATTAACGTCCCAGCACTTTTATGAGTGCTGGGATTTTTTATTTGGAGGTAAAAATATGAGTTTTGCTGTAACTTTGCCAGATGGCTCAAAGAAAGAATTTAATGAACCAGTATCAGTTAAGGAATTGGCTTCATCAATTGCAACCTCTCTTGGAAAGGCTGCTGTTGGTGCCAAGATTAATGGTACTGTTAAGCCATTAGACTATGTTGTAGATCAAGATGTAGAAGCAGCTATTATTACTGATAAGGATGAAGAAGGATTAGATATTTTACGTGCTACTGCTGCATTCTTATTTGAAGCAGTTGTTAAGCGCGAATATGATAATATCCGCTTAGGTCAACATGAAGCTAGTGAAGATGGTTTCTTTGTTGATACTGATAAAGAGAACCAAATTAAAGTTTCTGAATTGCCAAAGCTTGAAAAAGCTATGCAAAAAGCTATCAAGAATGGTGAAAAGATTGAATATACCACTATGGATAAGAGTGAACTTGAAGGTCTTTTCAAGGATGATCCATTTAAGCTTGACTTACTTAAAAATGAAGCTGACGAAGTTGCAGTTTATAAGTTAGGTGATTTTGTAGACTTTGGCTTTGAGGCATTATTACCAAATACTGGCAAGATTAAGCAATTCAAATTATTGTCAGTTGCCGGTGCTTACTGGATGGGTAAGTCTTCTAACCCTATGCTTCAAAGAATCTTTGGTACTGCATTCTTTAAGGCAGCTGACTTAGAAGCAGATCTTAAGCGTCGTGAAGAAATTAAAGAGAGAGATCACAGAACTATCGGTAGAGATTTGGACTTATTCTTTGTTGATCCTAAGGTTGGTGCAGGTCTTCCTTACTGGTTACCAAAGGGTGCAACTATCCGTCGTGTAATTGAACGTTACATTATTGACAAGGAAGTTGCAGATGGCTATAAGCACGTTTACACTCCAGTCTTAATGAACTTAGATGCTTACAAGACTTCAGGTCACTGGGCACACTATCGTGATGATATGTTCCCACCAATGGACATGGGTGATGGCGAAATGCTTGAATTACGTCCTATGAACTGTCCAAGTCATATCCAAATCTACAAGCATCACATTCGTTCATACCGTGACTTACCACTTCGTATTGCTGAATTAGGTATGATGCACAGATATGAAAAGTCAGGTGCCTTGTCAGGTCTTCAACGTGTACGTGAAATGACCTTAAATGACGGTCACACATTCGTAGAGTTAGACCAAGTTCAAGAAGAATTTGCTAAGGTATTGAAGTTGATTATGGATGTCTACAAGGACTTCGATATTACTGACTACTACTTCAGATTATCTTACCGTGATCCTAAGAATACTGATAAGTACTTTGCTAATGATGAAATGTGGGAAAGAAGTCAAAAGATGCTTAAGGCAGCTATGGATGACTTAGGTCTTGACTACGTTGAAGCAGAAGGTGAAGCTGCATTCTATGGTCCTAAGCTTGATATTCAAACTAAGACTGCCTTGGGTAACGACGAAACCATGTCAACTATCCAATTAGACTTCATGCTTCCAGAAAGATTTGGCTTGACTTATGTAGGTAAAGATGGTGAAGAACACCGCCCAGTTATGATTCACCGTGGTATTGTTGGTACTATGGAAAGATTCATTGCTTACTTAATTGAAATCTACAAGGGTGCCTTCCCAACTTGGCTTGCTCCAGTTCAAGCTGAAATTATCCCGGTTAACCTTGACGCTCATAGCGAATATGCTAAGAAGGTTGAAGAAGAGCTTAATAAGCGTGGCTTTAGAGCTGAAGTGGACAACCGTAATGAGAAGTTAGGTTACAAGATTCGTGAATCTCAAACCCAAAAGGTACCATACACTCTAGTTCTGGGTGATGATGAAATGAATGCAGGTAATGTAAATGTTCGTCCTTATGGTACTGAAGATCAAATTACTATGAGTTTAGATGAATTTATTAATAAGATTGACGCAGATGTTAAGTCATACTCACGTGAAAAATAATCAAATACTATTGTAGAAAAAGTATTTAATTAAAAAACTAAATATTAAAAGAAAAAATCTACTAGAAAATTTAAAATCTAGTAGATTTTTTCTATACATTTTAATCAAATGTCGCTATAATTGAGTCACTATAAATAAAAAGAAAGGTGTACTATTTTGAGGAAAATCTATTGAATGATAACATAACAATTGAGAAAAGATTTATTAAATAACACTACTAAAGCTGTTATTTTCACTTAATATAACTGACAAAACAAAGTATACATGTTACCATTATATTGTAAGCGATGACATGTTTTTTCATTGTGTGAGGTACAGATATGAAGAATTGGATAAGTACAAATGAAAAGCAACGCTTTGCGCTGAAAAAGATATCAGGTAAAATGGTATCCGTTTTAGTGGGTACAACGTTGTTTGGATTTTATTTAGGAACCAAAAACAATATTCAAGTAGTTCACGCTGATACAATCACAGCTTCTTCAGATGTATCAGCTAGTTTAGAAACTGCAAAGACTAATACTGAGACGGCTTCAACAACTAAAAATACGCCAGCAGCAACTGATTCTACAGATAATACAGTTAAGGATGCGGCATCAATAACAGCTGCAACCAATAATAATCAGTCAACAACAGCTTCAACAACTAATAATGATCAAGAAACTGCGAAGACTGCAACAACCGCTGATCAAACTGCAGATACTGAGAATAAGACTGCATCTACAACTTCAACAGATAAAGAAGCTAAGCCAGTAGCATCGAATGCAACAGCAGCTACTAATGATAATTCTCAATCATTAACTCCTAGTGTAGATCCAAATAAGACTGAGGAAGCAAGTAGTACTGCTGCAGTACCAACATCTGAAACAACTACTGTGTCCACATCTGACTTAAATACTACTAATAATCAAAATGCTAAGAGTACTTTAGCTACTACACTTTTAGCAGCTACCAATACTACTGCAAGCACAACTAGTTCAGAGGAGGGATTACCTAAGTCTGATCAAGTTTTCACCCTTGTAGAAGCTCCACTTTACAATGACATAGTATCAACAGAACAGACCAAGGGTAGAGAAAGTACCTGGTTATGGAAGGTTATAAACTCTGGTCCTTATCATGAACAAGGATATAACGAAGTTAAAAGGATATTGCAGGATCCCAACTTGTATTACTTCGCTGCTTTTGGTGACTATAACAACTCTACTCACAGAGTTATCTTAGTAGCGCGCGATAAAAACAATTTGGATAATCCAACCATTACAGTCAACATTGTAGGCTTTGATGCAGGTATGAATACTGAGACGGTAAAAGTTGCCGCAAACACCACTAAAACCAATACTTACTATAATTCTGCAGATAAGGGTGATTACACTATTCAAAACTTTGGTAATGGTTCATACTCTATTACCTTAAATACCTTTACTAATGGCTTTGGGTTATTACCAGTATTTGATAGTGGGCACTTGAATAATGACCTTGTTAATAAGACCGAAAGTCAATATAACGATATTGCTCGGAATGAATCAATTGGTATCTATGCTAGCTATATTCCTAAACCGCGTACCCAAATTATTCGCTATGTAGATCAAGCGACAGGCAAGGATATCGTTCAACCGATTGACATTAGCGGCTATGGTTACCAACCATATAGAACAAGTGATGTCACTCCGCCAACTGTTGATGGCTATACTTACAAGGGGTCTTCAGGCTTTGCCACTGATGGATCTGAGCCTCAATATGAGGAGTTAGGTGTACCAACTGTCGGTTATGTGACTGAATTTAGCGTCGGCGAAGCCTTTGACTTCTCTGAGACTAGCGACGTTATGGTCAGAAGCACTGTCATCGATAAAGATGGTACTATTCGTTCCGTTGTCTACTACAAGGGTAAGCCTTTAAATGAAACTGCTGGTACAAGTGGCGTAAAGATTCTTGGTACTAATGCCAATAACAATACCATGAACTTTACTATAAATGGTTTGCAATATACTTTCACTAACCCAGTAACTGCTACTGACAACAGTACTGTATACTACTACGCTAAAACTGGTCATGAGCAAGAAAGTACTATGACTGTGCACTACATCGATGTTACTAAGAGTGGGCTTAATAGTAACTTTATTCCAACTGATGGTACAGAAGTATCTAAACAAGTTTTAACTGGAAATATCGGTGAAGCTTACACCAATACTCTGGAAGCACCAAAAGGCTATAAGATAGTAGCAAATGATGAAACTGCTAAAAGTGGTACCTACTCAATTGATGAGCACGATGCTTATGTATATGTCAAGCAAGAGTCTCCATTAAACGAGCAATATGATCCACAGCCAAATGAACTTACAGCAAATGTGGGAGATGAAGTGCCAGAAGCAAAAAGCCAAATTAAGAATACTGGCGATTTACCAGCAGATACTCAATACGCATGGCAAACTCAGCCGGATCTTTCAAAGGCAGGCACAAGTACAGCAGTAGTTAGAGTAACATATGGAGATGGTACATATGATGATGTTAATATTCCAGTAACTGTAACTGTAAAGCAGACAGAAGCGGACAAGTACACGCCAAATGTTCCAACGACCAAGGTACCAGTAGACGACGTAAATAACTTAACAGACGAAGAAAAAGGTCAGGTTAAGACCAACGTAGAAAAGGCTAACCCGGACTTACCATCAGGAGCGACAGTGACTGTTGGTAACGATGGAACAGCAACAATTACATACGGCGACAAGTCAACTGATACGATTGACGGTAAGCAATTAGTCGAGGCAAAGCCAGACGCCGATAAGTACACGCCAAATGTTCCAACGACCAAGGTGCCAGTAAACGACGTAAATAACTTAACAGACGAAGAAAAGGGTCAGGTTAAGACCAACGTAGAAAAAGCTAACCCGGGCTTACCATCAGGAGCGACAGTGACTGTTGGTAATGATGGAACAGCAACAATCACATATGGCGACAAGTCAACTGATACGATTGACGGTAAGCAGTTAGTTGAAGCAAAGCCAGACGCTGACAAGTACACACCAAATGTTCCAACTACTAAGGTACCAGTAAACGATGTAACAAACTTAACAGACGAAGAAAAGGGTCAGGTTAAGACTAACGTAGAAAAGGCTAACCCGGACTTACCATCAGGAGCGACAGTGACTGTTGGTAACGATGGAACAGCAACAATCACCTACAGCGATAAATCAACAGACACATTATCAGGTAGCGACTTAGTTGAAGCTAAGAAAGATAATGAAAAGTACGAACTGAAGCCGGGCAAAGAAGTCAAAGTTGACGATACAAACAAGTTAACGGATCCAGAAAAGCAAGCTGTAGGCGACGCAATCAAAGAGGCTAACCCAGATGCTCCAATCAAGAATATTGCAGTCGACGATAAGGGTAAAGCAACTGTAACCTTCAACGATGACAGTACAGGTGAAGTACAAGGCAATGTAGTAGCTAAGAAGGATAATGAAAAGTACGAACTGAAGCCGGGCAAAGAAGTCAAAGTTGACGATACAAACAAGTTAACGGATCCAGAAAAGCAAGCTGTAGGCGACGCAATCAAAGAGGCTAACCCAGATGCTCCAATCAAGAATATTGCAGTCGACGATAAGGGTAAAGCAACTGTAACCTTCAACGATGACAGTACAGGCGAAGTACAAGGCAACATAGTAGCTAAGAAAGATAATGACAAGTACGAACTGAAGCCGGGCAAAGAAGTCAAAGTTGATGATACAAACAAGTTAACGGATCCGGAAAAGCAAGCTGTAGGAGACGCAATTAAGGAAGCCAATCCAGATGCCCCAATCAAGAATATAGAAGTAGATGATAAGGGTAAAGCAACTGTAACCTTCAATGATGACAGTACAGGTGAAGTACAAGGTAACGTAGTAGCTAAGAAAGATAATGAAAAGTACACACCAAATGTTCCGACTACCAAGGTACCAGTAAACGATGTAACAAAGTTAACAGACGAAGAAAAGGGTCAAGTTAAGACCAACGTTGAGAAGGCTAACCCTGACTTACCAAAAGATGCGCAAGTAATGATTGGCGATGATGGTACAGCTACCATTACTTACGGCGACGAATCAACTGACACGATTGCCGGTAACCAATTGGTTGAAGGTAAGAAAGATGCCGATAAGTATGATTTGAAGCCGGGCAAAGAAGTCAAAGTTGATGATACAAACAAGTTAACGGATCCGGAAAAGCAAGCTGTAGGAGACGCAATCAAAGAAGCTAACCCGGATGCTCCAATCAAGAATATTGCAGTTGACGATAAAGGCAAAGCAACTGTAACCTTCAATGATGACAGTACAGGTGAAGTACAAGGCAACATAGTAGCCAAGAAAGATAATGAGAAGTACGACCTGAAGCCAGGCAACGAAGTTAAAGTAAATGATCCAAGTCATTTAACAGACGAAGAAAAGCAAGCTGTAGGAGACGCAATCAAAGAAGCTAACCCAGATGCTCCAATCAAGAATATTGCAGTCGACGATAAGGGTAAGGCAACTGTAACCTTTAATGACGATAGTACAGGCGAAGTACAAGGCAACATAGTAGCTAAGAAAGATAATGACAAGTACGAACTGAAGCCGGGCAAAGAAGTCAAAGTTGATGATACAAACAAGTTAACGGATCCGGAAAAGCAAGCTGTAGGAGACGCAATTAAGGAAGCCAATCCAGATGCCCCAATCAAGAATATTGCAGTTGACGATAAAGGCAAAGCAACTGTAACCTTCAACGATGACAGTACCAAAGATGTTCAAGGAAACATAGTAGGCAAATCCGATGCTGACAAGTACACACCAAATGTTCCAACGACCAAGGTACCAGTAAACGATGTAAACAACTTAACCGAAGAAGAAAAAGGTCAAGTTAAGACCAACGTTGAAAAAGCAAATCCAAACTTACCATCAGGTGCAGAAGTAACGATTGGCAATGATGGTACTGCAACAATCACTTACAGCGACAAGTCAACAGACACAATTGCCGGTAACCAATTAGTTGAGGCAAAGCCAGAATCTGAGAAGTACACACCAAACGTTCCAGCAACCAAGGTCCCAGTAAACGACGTAAACAACTTAACTGAGGAAGAAAAGGGTCAAGTTAAGACCAACGTTGAAAAGGCTAACCCAGATTTACCAAAAGATGCGGAAGTAACGATTGGTAACGATGGTACAGCTACAATTACATACGATGACAAATCAACTGACACAATTTCAGGCAGTGAGTTGGTAACTAAGAAGCCAGATACTTCTACAGAGCAAGAAGTAAAATTGCCAGACAGCAAGGTAGAAGTCGTCGATCCAAACCACTTAACTGATGA
>NZ_JAGGLU010000015.1 GCF_017874575.1 Lactobacillus colini
AAAGTAGTTGGTGGGAAACTGCCTGCGAGGTTAGGTAGTCGCCGTGCTAAATAGGAGAGAGGACAAATGTCCTCTCTTTTTTTATAAAATTTTATAATTTAATACGTGTGGTGCTAGTTAAATCATTTTAATTATCAAAAAAGTCCAATTGGATTAGACTCAAAGCGTAGTAATAAAAGAGAAAAGAGTCTGATCTAATTGAACTATCTTAAGATTAATCATTTTAGTCATCATTTATAAGTAAGTTTTAAGCAATTAAATATAATTTATCATCGGCTTTACCACGCTTATGCTCCTAAAAGTTTGTCTGAACGTAAAAATATCGACAAGCGTAAAATCTCTGATAGCATTATCTTAGCTATGTTTATTTGGTAGTTCAAAGTTGGCATTGAATCACAAAGACGATTTTGTGAATATTTTTGTGAACTTCTCACATTCACGTTTTAATCGTCGAGCACGTAATTTAATAGGGTTTCAGCAAAGATTAGAAATTGCCATTTTGATATCTAACCTGGAATATTGTTTAGAGCGATTTAACTAGCACCACGAGTAAAAGAATTTTAAATGATTTTTTGTATAAAAAATTAAACGTTCAATTTTATTTTATAATCTACTTTCTTGATTAAAATAGGCAAAAAACTTGTTTTTTTTGCGAATTTGCAAGCATTTTCATGTAATTAATGATATTATATTAAAGGTAAACGTATACATTAGAAATGCTAAAGGTATTCGTACATTTTTTGATTAAGGGGGAAATCAAATGGTAGGAATTATCCTAGCTAGTCATGGTGGCTTTGCTGATGGTATTTTTCAATCTGCTGAAATGATTTTTGGTAAGCAAGAAAATTTAGCACATTGTATTTTAAAGCCGGATGAAGGTCCAGATGATATTAGAGCTAAGATGGAAAAATCAATCGCTTCTTTCGATAATCAAGATGAAGTTTTATTCTTGATTGATTTGTGGGGTGGTACCCCATTTAATCAGGCTAATAATTTAGTCAAAGAGCATGGAGGAAATTGGGCAATTGTTACAGGTATGAATCTACCGATGGTTATTGAAGCTTTGGGGCAACGTATGGCTTCTGAAAAAGCTCAAGATATTGCAAGTGCAATCGTAAAACCAGGTAGAGATGGTATTAAGACGCAGCCTGAATCTCTAATGCCTAAAGAAGTCGCTGCACCAAAAGAAGGAGCTAAGAAACCTAAGGGAGCCATTCCCGAAGGAACAGTTCTAGGAGATGGACATATTAAATATGGTTTAGCAAGAATTGACACTCGTTTGTTACACGGACAAGTTGCGACAGGCTGGACTAAGAGTATTAATCCTTCTCGTATTATTGTTGTTTCCGACAAGGTTGCTAAGGATAAGCTTCGTAAGTCAATGATCAGAGAAGCTGCTCCAGCGGGTGTTCCGGCTAACACTGTTCCAATTAAAAAGATGGTGGAAGTTGATAAAGATCCACGTTTTGGTGATACTAAGGCTTTAGTATTATTCGAAAATCCTGAAGAAGCTTTACAAGCTATCAAGGATGGCATCGGTATTAAAGAAATTAACCTGGGCTCAATTGCTTATACTGAAGGCAAAGTTAATGTTAACAAGGCTATAGCAATGGACCAACAAGACGTTGATGCGATTAAAGAAATGCAAAAGCTTGGTATTAAGTTTGATGTAAGAAAAGTTCCATCAGACAGTCCAGAAAATATTGATCACCTTTTGGCAAAGGCCGAAAGTGAATTAAAGAATAAATAAAACTTTAGGGGGAAAAGAAATGAACGCTATTCAGATGATTCTGGTAGTTATCGTAGCCTTCCTAGCAGGTATGGAAGGTATTTTGGATCAATTCCAATTCCATCAACCACTTGTTGCATGTACACTTATTGGATTAGTTACAGGTAACTTGACATTAGGTGTTATGTTAGGTGGTTCATTACAAATGATTGCTTTAGGTTGGGCTAACATTGGTGCTGCTGTTGCGCCAGATGCTGCATTGGCATCAGTAGCTTCAGCTATTATCTTAGTACAAGGTGGTCAAGGACAAAAAGGTATTGGTACTGCTATTGGTATTGCTATTCCATTAGCTGTTGCTGGTTTGTTCTTAACAATGTTAGTTCGTACTATCTCAGTTGCTATTGTTCACATTATGGACAAGAAAGCTGAAGAAGGTAACTGGCGTGCCATTGACTTATGGCAATATATTGCTTTAGCATTACAGGGCTTGAGAATAGCTATTCCAGCTGCTTTGTTATTAGCTATTCCAGCTAGCTTAGTTCGTCAGGGATTGGAAGCTATGCCACAATGGTTGAACGATGGTATGACTATCGGTGGTGGTATGGTTGTTGCTGTTGGTTATGCAATGGTTATCAACATGATGGCTAACCGTGAAGTATGGCCATTCTTTGCTATTGGCTTCTGCTTAGCAGCAATTAAAGAGTTAACTTTGATTGCTTTAGGTGGTATTGGTCTTTCAATGGCACTTATGTACTTAGCTTTAGAAGGATCTGGCAAAAATAACGGTGGTAATGGCGACAATAGTGGTTCAGGGGATCCACTTGGCGACATTCTGGATGATTATTAAAATTAAGCTAGAGGAGGCTAAAGCAAATGGCTGAAACAGCAAAAAAAGAAAATAAAATAACATTAACTAAGTCAGATAGATGGAAAGTATGTTGGCGTTCAACATTCTTACAAGGATCATGGAACTATGAAAGAATGCAAAACGGTGGTTTTGCATATAGTATGATTCCTGCCTTGCGCAAATTATATCCTAATAAGGATGATATGAAGAGTGCCTTGAAGAGACACTTGGAATTCTTTAACACTCACCCATATTTAACTTCACCTATTCTAGGCGTTACTCTTGCTTTAGAAGAAGATAGAGCTAATGGAGCAGACGTTGATAATCAAACTATTAACGGTGTTAAAGTTGGTATGATGGGACCTTTAGCTGGTGTTGGTGATCCAGTCTTCTGGTACACTGTTCGTCCAATTATTGGTTCATTGGGTGCTTCACTAGCATTAAGTGGTAATGTTCTTGGACCTATACTATTCTTTGTTTTATGGAACGTTATTCGTATCGCCTTCTTATGGTATACTCAAGAAATGGGTTATAAGGCTGGTACTAAGATTACCGAAGATGCTTCAGGTGGTTTATTACAAAAGATTACCCGTGGTGCTTCAATGATGGGTATGTTCGTCATTGGTGCTTTGATTGAACGTTGGGTATCAATTAACTTCAAGCCTGTAGTTTCAAAAGTGCCATTATCAAAAGGAGCTTATATTGATTGGAACGCTATCCCATCAGGTGCTCAAGGTATCCACAAAGTATTAACTGAATGGAATATGGGTAATGGCTTGGCTTTGGATAAGGTTAAAGAAACAACCTTGCAAAACAACTTGGATTCATTAATTCCAGGGTTAGCAGCCTTACTTCTTACATTCCTCTGTATGTGGCTATTGAAGAAGAAGGTTTCACCAATTGTTATCATTATTGCCATCTTCATTGTAGGTATTGCAGGTCACGTAGTAGGCTTATTCTAATAATTTGGCAGTATATAAAAAGCAGTCTACAGCGACTGCTTTTTGTTTTATAAAGGAAAGGTTAAATGGTTCAATCATTAAATACTAAATCTGAATATGTCGATTCAGGAACTTGGTTTCGTGGGATGCCCACTTATGGAAAAATTATGATCGGAGACAAAGGGTTTGAATTTTATCGAGATAATAACTTAAATGATTATGTTCAAATCCCCTGGGGTGAAATTACGGTTGTAGTTGCTGATGTATATTTTGGTGGTAAGTATATTCCTAGATTTAAGCTCTGTACTAAAAAAAATGGCCAGTTTTACTTCGCATCACGTCATACTAAGACAACGCTTAGGGCAATTAGAGAACATATTCCGTCTAAAAATATTCGTAAAGCTTTGACATTAGGGCAAAAAATAAAACGTGGAATTTTGAGAAAATAATGTAGTAAGCTTAGGCGATAAAAACCTAAGCTTTTTTTATTTAATTACAAGCAAAAAAAGGCTATTTAACCTTGGCAGTAAGCTTGTCATGTATTAAAATATTTTTAATGTAATATTTTATGAAGCTAGATTTTTAAGACTTATTAGCTTTAAATAGGGAGTTACAAGATGAAAGACAAAAAATCAGTTCCCGGGCTAAAGCGTTCGATGACTGCGGGACAAATGGAAATGATCTCACTTGGTGGTGCCATTGGGGTAGGCCTATTTATGGGTGCTACTGCAACAATTAAGTGGACAGGACCATCAGTATTATTGGCATATCTATTTGTAGGAATAATTTTATATGTAGTAATGCGAGCTTTAGGAGAAATGCTTTATGTTAATCCAGGGACGGGCTCATTTGCTGATTATGCAACTGAATATGTTCATCCAATTGCTGGATATTTAGCGGAGTGGGCTAATGTTTTTGAATATATTGTAGTAGGTATGTCAGAAGTTGTTGCAGCTACGGAATATTTAAAATTTTGGTGGCCTAATGTAAGTGCTTTATGGTCAGGGATAATAATTATTGCGATGCTATTATTGGCCAACTTAGCTAGTGCTAAAGCTTATGCTTCTTTAGAATTTTGGTTCGCCATGATTAAGGTTGTTACAATAATTTTGATGATTATTTTAGGCTTTTTGGTTATTTTCCTAGGTATTGGTAATGGTGGAAAGCCTACTGGTTTTAGTAACTTGTGGGCCCATGGTGGATTTTTCACAGGAGGCTTAAAGGGATTCTTATTCTCAATGTCAATTATTGTAGGCTCATATGAAGGTATTGAACTGTTAGGTATCTCAGCTGGTGAGGTTGCTAATCCGCAAGATGCAATTGTAAAATCTGTAAAATCAGTTTTATGGAGAATTTTAATTTTCTACGTTGGAGCAATCTTTGTAATTGTAACAATATATCCTTGGAATGAGTTAAGTAGTATGGGCTCACCATTTGTAACAACTTTTGCTAAAGTTGGAATTACTGCAGCAGCCAGCGTTATTAACTTCGTAGTCTTAACAGCTGCCTTGTCTGGTGCTAATTCGGGTATTTACTCATCAAGTAGAATGCTATTTAAGCTAGCACATAATGGTGACGCTCCAAAAACATTTGGTCATATTTCCAAAAGAATTGTACCAAGTCATGCAATTATGGGTATTACCGGGGGAATATTATTAGGTTTTATATTAAATGTATTTGCGGCAACACTTAATAAGTCTACACAAGATTTATTTGTTATTGTGTTCTCTTCGTCAGTGTTGCCAGGTATGATCCCTTGGTTTGTGATTTTATGGGCAGAACTAAGATTTAGAAGGAATAACCCTGATTTATTAGAAAATCATCCATTTAAACTGCCGCTATATCCATTTTCTAATTATTTTGCATTTGTAATGTTAGTACTAATCGTGATCTTTATGTTTATTAATCCAGAAACGAGAGTATCTGTAGCGGCTGGTGCAGCAGTATTAATATTAGCAGTGATTGTATATTTAATTCGCCACAGAAAGGATGTTCGTAGTGAGCAAAGAAAAGAATAAAGCACCTAAGTTAAAACGCTCAATGACCGCCAGCCAAATGGAAATGATCTCACTCGGTGGAGCAATTGGAGTCGGATTATTTATGGGGTCAACTTCAACAATTAAATGGACTGGTCCCTCTGTTTTATTGGCGTATATTTTTGTAGGATTAATTCTTTACATTGTAATGAGAGCGTTGGGAGAAATTTTATATATTAATCCTAGCACTGGGTCATTTGCTGACTATGCCACTGATTATATTTCACCGCTCGCTGGATATTTAGCAGAATGGGCTGCGGTATTTCAATATATTGTTGTAGGTATATCAGAAGTAGTTGCAGCTACAGAATACTTAAGATTCTGGTGGCCTAATGTAAGTGCCTTTTGGTCAGGAATAATAATTATTATTTTTCTTTTACTGGCAAATATTGTCAGTGCAAAAGCTTATGGTGCATTAGAGTTTTGGTTTGCTATGATTAAAGTCGTTACAATAATTTTGATGATTATTTTAGGCTTATTAGTAATCGTACTCGGTGTTGGTAATCATGGACATCCAATTGGACTAGCAAATTTATGGTCACACGGAGGCTTTTTCACTAATGGGATTAAGGGCTTTTTCTTTTCGATGGCGATAATCGTCGGCTCGTATCAAGGAATTGAATTAATTGGTATTTCGGCTGGTGAAGTTGCCAATCCACAAAAAGCTATTGTAAAAAGTGTTAAAACGGTGTTATGGCGTATCTTGATTTTTTATGTGGGAGCAATCTTTGTGATTGTTACTATCTATCCATGGAATCAACTTAGTGCTATTGGTTCCCCATTTGTTGAAACTTTTACTAAGGTAGGAATTACTGCAGCAGCAGGAATTATTAACTTTGTGGTCTTGACAGCAGCTTTATCTGGAGCAAATTCGGGAATTTATTCATCAAGTAGAATGCTTTTCAAGTTAGCTCATGATGGTGAAGCGCCTAAAGCTTTTGGTCATATTTCTAAGAGAGTTGTGCCTAATAGGGCAATTTTAGGTATTACCGGGGGAATATTGATCGGTTTCGTTCTTAATATTATTTTGTCAATGGTAAACAAAACAATGGGTGAGCTATTTGTAATCGTCTATAGTTCGTCTGTTTTACCAGGTATGGTAGCGTGGTTTGTTATTCTGTTGGCTGAATTACGTTTTAGGAAGCACAATCAAGATTTAATGGAAAATCACCCGTTTAAATTGCCAATTTATCCGTATTCTAATTATTTTGCCTTAATTATGCTAGTAATTATTGTTATTTTTATGTTTATCAATCCAGAAACGAGAGTATCGGTATCTGTTGGAGCTGGTGTTTTAATTTTGGCAACATTAGTTTATTGGATAAGACATCATAAAAAGAAAATTGATTAAAAAAGTTTCTCTTACTTGTTGTAAGAGAGCTTTTTTTGTATATTAATAGCGTAAGAAAAAGAATGGAGGAATCTAACATGCATAAACCAATTATTGGAATTTCAGGATCTGTAATTATTGATAATGGAGGAATTTTTCCTGGATATCATCGTAGTTATGTAAATGAAGATTACGTTGATTCTGTTGTTCAAAATGGTGGGGTTCCGTTTATTATCCCATTTAATGAAAATGAAGATGTTATTAAAGCTCAGATGGATAATGTGGATGGATTGATCCTATCTGGTGGACACGATGTTGATCCACATAATTATGGTGAAGAGCCTGAACAAAAGTTGGGTAATATTTGGCCAGAACGTGATAAGTTCGATATGTTACTTCTTAAACTTGCTGAAGAAAAGCATATTCCGGTGCTGGGAGTATGTCGTGGTGCTCAAGTTATCAATGTAGCACATGGTGGTTCGCTTTACCAAGATTTAAGTTATCGTGAAGAAAAGACATTAAAGCATTCGCAAAATCAACGCCCTACTTTAGTAACACATACAGTAAAAGTTACACCAGGTACGAAAATAGCTGAATTGCTTGGAAAAGAAGAATTGCAGACTAATTCTTTCCACCATCAACTGCTTAAAAAAGTAGCACCAGATTTTAAGGTTTCTGCCCGTTGTGTTGATGGGGTAGTAGAAGCAATTGAAAATGACGATGCATCAGTTATTGCGGTTCAATGGCACCCTGAAATGCTACATAGAGTTTCTAAAATACAAAATAACTTGTTTAAATATATTATTGAACAAGCAAGTAATAAATAGAAAAGAAATTTAAAATGAGTAAAAGTGAGAGTGATAAATTAGGATTCTGGTCAATTGTACTATTGGCAATTAATGCAATCATTGGATCGGGAATCTTTTTAACACCAGGTAGTGTTGTGCAACAGTCTGGTTCTAAAGCCTTATTGGTATATTTCATAGCGGCGATGTTTGCTGCAATACTGGCAATTTCATTTGCTTCGGCAGCTAAGTACGTAACTAAGTCTGGTGCAGCATATGCATATTCTAAAGCGGCATTTGGCGATAAGATAGGCTTTTATATGGGAATTCTGCGTTATTTCTCAGCTAGTGTTGCTTGGGGAGTAATGGCGGTTGGCGTTATTAAGTCAACTATTTCTATTTTTGGTGGAAATCCTGACAAGGCAATAAATGTTACGATTGGCTTTTTAGTTTTAATGGCAATTATTACCATTATTAACTTATTTGGTCAAAAAGTTGTTAAATATGTAATGAATTTAGCAACTATTGGCAAGCTTGCGGCATTGATATTAATTATTTTGGTTGGTGTCGTACTCTTGATAGGGTCAGGGGCATCAAGTAATTTAAATGATGTCGATCAAATTACTAAAAATGGTCAAAAGATTGTACCGACTTTAACAACTACGGGCTTTGTGATGGCTATTGTATCTGCTTTTTATGCATTTACAGGTTTTGAATCAGTAGCTTCAGGTTCTGATGATATGAAGAACCCAGAAAAGAACCTGCCGCGTGCAATTCCACTTGCAATATTAATTATTGCAGTAGTTTATATTGGAGTTGTAGCAGTTGCTATGGTACTTGATCCGAATGCTTTGATAACAACTAAGCAAGTAGTCGCAATTAGTGCCATTTTTAAAAATGAAATTCTAAGGGATGTTATTCTGATAGGTGCCTTGGTGTCAATGTTTGGCATTAATGTAGCTTCTAGTTTTAATGCGCCAAGAATCTTAGAAGCAATGGCAAGAGAAAATCAGCTTTCTACTAGTTTAACTAAGAGAACAAAGAATAACTTTCCAATTAGAACTTTCTTCATATCTGTAGCTCTAGCAATTTTAATTCCTATGGCTTTCGAATATAATATGGTTAATTTGATAACTTTAAGTGCAATGGTGCGTTTTTTAGGGTTCATTGTAGTGCCAATTGCGGTAATTAAATTTTATCGCGGTAAAAGTGCGGAACCAATTTTGAATGCAAGCAGGAATTTATTGACAGATGTAATAATTCCAATGTTTTCAATAATCATTGTGGTATTCTTATTGATTGAATATAATTGGAAGGCACAATTTGGCATTGTTAACAGTCAAGGTGACTTTGTTGGACTTAACTGGTATGCAATTGCAATGATGATTTTTGGCTTTATTATATTGCCTCTAATTATGTTCTGGATTTCTAAGAAGACACAAAAATAATTTCCTAAGAAATATTTGCGGAAGCTAGATTAATTTCTAGCTTCTTTTTCGTATAATAAATGTGGAAAGTTGAAAATATGAAAAATTAGGTGGAACATGGAAGAATTATTTGCAAAGGCACCAATAAAACAAGTTTATTTTAAGTTAGCATTCCCGGTGGTATTGGGGATGATCACAACAATGATATATAATTTGGCGGATACGATGTTTGTAGCTAAGACTGGGGATACTAAGTTAGTTGCTGCAGTAACTATTGGTGCACCTTTGTTTAATTTTTTAATAGCGATAGCAGATATCTTTGGACTGGGTGGTAGCAGCGTTATTTCAAGATTATTTGGAGAAAAACGCTATGATCTCAGTAAGAGAACAAGTAGTTTTTGCCTTTATTCGGGGATTGTAGCTAGCATTATTGTCACTATAATTTTGCTAGCTTATGAGCGCCCAATTTTGTTTATGTTAGGTGCAAGAGAAAATACATATGCTGATGCAGCAGCTTTTTATCGAGTAGTGGTATTAGGCGCGGTGTTTATTATCTGTTCATTAATACCACAAAACCTAATTAGGACCGAGGGCTTAGCCTTAGAAGCAATGATAGCAACTGTTATTGGAACTGTAATGGCTATTATTCTTGATCCAATATTCCTATTTGTTTTAAAAATGGGAGCTGCTGGAGTGGGAATTGCCAATATCTTAGGTTATTTAATAACTGATATATTACTGATGTATTTTACAATAAGGAAAGCTGCCCATATTACTGTTGATCCTAAGCAGGCCAAGCTTGATATGCATACCATTAAAGATATTATATTGATTGGTATTCCAAGTTCATTGACTAACTTTGCCCAAACTTTTGGTATGGCACTTCTAAATTCTGCCTTAGCTGCTTATGGTGCTAATGAAATTGCTGCGATGGGAATTACGCAGAAGATTTATAATATTGTGGTTTTAGTCATTATAGGTTTTACCTTTGGGGCGCAGCCTTTAATCGGTTATAATTATGGTGCTAAAAATTGGAAAAGATTAAAAGCAATTTTACGTTTTGATATTTTGGTTCAAATTATCTATGCAATTGTCACGAGTATAATTTTAATTGGCTTAGCAAGACCAATTGTTGGCTTGTTTATGTCACAGAAAGAAATTATAAATTCAGGTAGTTATATGCTATTAGCCTGCTTAATAACAACACCATTGATTGGATTAATCATGGTTTATACAACGGTATTTCAATCAATAGGTAATTCCTGGGCAGCCTTGATTATGGCAATTTCTCGTCAGGGTGTTATTTATTTTGTAATGATGGAATTATTGCGTCGAATAATGAATTATGATGGTATTGTATGGGCTCAAGCTGCGGCTGATATAGTAACTTGTCTTATTGGCTATTTAATTTTTAGATTTAGTTTGAATTTAAAGGATAAGATTAATAAAAAAACAGGATCAAAGTAATCCTGTTTTTTATTAGATTTAAAGAAGAAAAATATCGTCTTTAGCGCAGTCTTCAATCATATCTTTAGGCCAGATGCTTGCCTGTACTTCTCCGATATGCGCCTTACCTAGAAGCATCATACAGAGTCGAGATTGACCAATACCACCACCAATAGTATAAGGAAGTTGACCAGCTAAAAGCATTTTATGGAATGGTAAACTAGCTCTTTCTTCGACGTTAGCTTTTTTTAGTTGACTGAGAAGACTTTCCTCACTTACGCGAATACCCATAGAAGAAATCTCAATTCTCTTGCCCAATGGCTCATACCAGAATAATAAGTCACCGTTGAGTGACCAATCATCATAGTCTGGTGCACGACCATCATGTGGTTTACCACTACGTTGCAATTTGTCACCAATTTTCATTAAGAAAACGGCTCTTTTTTCTTTAGCAATCTTATCTTCACGTTCTTCAGGCGAAAGATCAGGCCAGCGATCTTCGAGCTCTTGGCTTGTTACAAAACTAACCTTATCAGGCAGACGGTAAACAGAGCCTGGGTAGCGACGAATAAGTTCTGCTTCAATTGCCTTGATAGCAGAGAAAATTTTTTCGACGGCAGCTTTAAGAGTGGTTTCATTGCGCTCTTGCTTAGAGATAATTTTCTCCCAATCCCATTGATCGACATAGATAGAGTGAAAGTTATCTAAATCTTCATCGCGACGAATGGCGTTCATGTTAGTGTATAAGCCTTCATGCATCATGAAACCATAACGCTTAAGTGCTAAACGCTTCCATTTAGCTAATGAATGAACAACTTCGATTGTATCGTTAGGGATAGCTTTCATGTCAAAGGCAACGGGTCGTTCAATTCCATTTAAATTATCGTTTAAACCAGTACTCTGTTCAACAAACATGGGAGCAGACATTCTTTGCAAGTTTAAGGCCTGGCTAAGCTTATCTTGAAAAGTTTCGCGAATAAACACAATTGCTGCTTCAGTATCACGTACACTTAATGATGGATGATAATCCTTAGGTAAAATTAGTTCCATTTTTCAATATCTCCTTAAAAATAAATTTGAGAGAAAAGAAAAAGCCCTTCGCTCCCTAATTGATAGGGACGAAAGGCTTTTTTCCGCGGTACCACCCAGATTGTCTAAATATAGACCGACTTAATAGAGCGCTAACATGCCCCACTGGTATGGTAACGTTCCAGATACGGCGCCATCTACTATAGTCAATGCTAGTTTGAAGGGCAGCTTTTGGAAAAAGTGTTTTTCAATAATTCAGGGTCTGCCGGCTTCACACTAGTACCAGCTCACTGAAAGAGATAAATTATTTACTCGTCTTTTTCATAGCTTTTTAAATTTTATGTTGAGTATATTTAATAATAGTTTTAATAAAAAATCAAGTAAAAATATTTATATCTTTTTGACTAGATTTTTTGTTATGATGGAAGATGCTAAATAGAAAGGTAGATAGTATGGCAAGTAAGAAGAGATTGTGGACATTATTAGCGGCACTGGCGTGTATTTTTTGGGGAATATCGGGCTTATTTGCTGAAGGCTTATTTAATATCAGTCCAGAGATAACGCCAATTTGGATCACACAAGTGAGAATGGTTATTAGCGGTGTATTATTGTTAATATTTGCTCAAATTACAGGTAAAAAGCCACTGGCAGTAATGAGAGATAAAAAAGATGCGGTCACAGTTATTTCTTATGGCTTGCTAGGATTAGTTCCGGTGCAATATTGTTACTTTATTGTTGTCCAACAGGCTAATGCTTCAATTGCGACAATTTTACAGTTTGTAGGGCCATTTTTTGTAATGATATATATGGTAGGATTTGAACATCAAGCTTTGCGAAGAGTAGATGTATTGGCCGGAATTGTAGCCTTTATTGGGGTATTCTTTTTGGCAACGCATGGTCATTTTAATCAGTTATCTTTATCGCCAATGGTATTGTTCTGGGGCTTTTTATCAGCTGTTGGTGTTGCAACTAATACCTTAATTCCTAGACGCTTACTTGACCACACCTCTAGCTTAGTGGTAACTGGCTGGGGCTTGTTGATTGCTGGAATTGCCTTATCAATTTTTCATCCAATATGGCCGCATTTGCCACAAAAATCAATTAGTATGATTATATTATTGATGTTGGGAGTAATCGTAATTGGAACTTTGATTCCATTCCAATGGATGATGGGATCATTGCGCTACATTGCACCGTCTACTGCTAGCTTATTAGATGCCTTTGAACCAGTATCGGCGACTTTAGGATCCGTTCTTGTATTTAGACTAGTGATGGCACCAATTGATTGGCTTGGAGCGATAATGATTATTTTAGCTGTAGCAGCATTGAGCTGGCAACCGAAGAAAAAGTAAAAAATTAGAGAAAACTACCGATAGGTCTAAAAAATGACCAGTTAGGTAGTTTTTATTTTTTTAGATGATCATTTTGATATGATAATATTAAGAAAAATTAATTGAGGAGTGGTCTGATGTTTAATCTTATATGTTTTTTTGCAAGTCCTAATTTTTTCAGAAATTTTGATTTTAAGAAGTTACTAAAATTGTTTGGAAGGCACTAGAATGATAGAATCTGCTCTATTTTTATACTGTTTGTTAGCTTCAGTTATATTTGATGGTTGGGGCTTTTTTAAAATTACAGGAATAAAGTTTGAATTTAAATGGAAATATATAATTTTCTTGGCTTTGCTAATTATTCCTGCTATCGGTTCTCTCTTTGGCGGAATGCTAGTAGTATCAAATATTCTAGAAATAGCGCTGCTTACTTTATTCTTTAAAAAGCAAAGTAAGCTGCATGTTATATTAGGGACGGCTATTTTTATTATTAGTCTTGATATGATAGAAACTATTTTTCTAGGTATAGTAAATGGTAATTTATATGAATTTCTATTTGTTAATATTTGGCTAGTAGCCATGTATTTCCTGATAAGGAAGTATCACCGATATATTTATAAGCAGCTAGTTGGTCAAAATAAGAATGTCTTTTTGTGGATAGAGATTTATTTTTATGCGATTATTACAGTAATGATGCTGAAATACAAGTACAACTATAGCTTTATTTCACTTGTTTCTTTTTTTGGTATCTTTTTAGTGTTGCAAAGTATCTTCATAATCGGCGGATATATCGAAATGGTAAAAATTCAAAATGAATTATTAACCAAAAAGACTCGCGAAGAACTTGAAGAAAAATACCAAGAGCAAAAGAAGTATGCCCATTATCTTGAAAAAGACGAGGATGAACTACGAAGTTTTAGACATGATTATCAAAACATGTTTAATTCATTAAAGCTAAGTGCGCAAAAGGGCAACTTGAATGAAGTAATCAATAAATTAGATCAATTTACTGAAAATAATTTGGATAAAAAGGCGCTCTTAAAGTATCAAAACTTGAACCACGTTAAAGTCGATACATTAAAAAGCCTGCTAATTACCAAATTAACGGAAATGTCTGATTTGGGAATTGAGTATAGTCTTGAATGTACTAAAGAAATTGATAATATTCCCCCGGAAATAGATGAATTAGATTTATTAAGAATTGTTGGAATAACACTAGATAATGCAATTGAAGAGTGTAAAGGTAAAGACAATTCTTGGATTAATATTATGCTTTATAGTGATAATGATTTAGAAATCGAAGTTAGGAATAGTTTAAGCGAGATAAAGCCAAAAATAAGTCAGTTATCTCAAAAGGGATTCACTACGAAAAAGGGACATCATGGCTTAGGACTATACACTATTAATCAAATTAATGAAAAATATCCAATGATGGACATTACTTATCGGGCAAATAATGAATATTTTGACTTTTATTTAGCAGTTGGGGTTGAAAATTAATGAATTATCGACTAATTGTTTGCGATGATGAGCCAGCAATTGCGAGAAATATTGCCGATCAAATTACTGTTGCTTGGGAGAATATTCAAGATGAAAATGAACAGTTTAAGAATAAATCTCTTGAGCTGTCCTTAGTTGCTACTTCATTTGAAGAAGTAGCAGGTTATATTGTTGCTCATGATGTAAAGAATGCAATATATTTTTTAGATATTGAAATTAGCAAAGATAAGTCTAGTAAGACAGGTGTTGATCTAGCTGATTTCATTAAGTCAAGGGATGAAAATAGTCAAATAGTATTTGTAACTGCCTATGATAAGTATGCGCCATTGACTTATGAGAGAAGAATTGGAGCTATTGATTATATCAATAAAAATCAGCATTCAGAATGTTTGATAAAGCGTATGACTCAAACACTATTGGATTGTGTTGAAAACATTAATGAAAATATTGATGATACAGTCCAGTATTTTTCTTTTAAATGGGGAAGACAATATCAAAAAATTAAAGTGAGCGAAATATATTACTTAGAAAGTAATAATTTAAATCATAAATTAAATTTAATTTTTGCTAGTGGTGAAAGTGAAATCAAAGGGGCAATTAAGACAATAGATAAAGAAAATGACTTCCTAATGAAAGTATCTCAGTCATGCTTAATTAATCCAAATAATGTCCAAAGGATAGATTTGGATGAGAAAAAGATTTTCTTTCCTGACGGAAGTAGTGTTTACTATTCTAGAAGTAATACAAATAAAATAATAGAGAGATTTGGCAGATAAGCCAATCTCTCTATTATTTTGTTATTAATTTCCAAGTAAAAGAACTAACTATTGCTACAAGATTTTTATGTGCTTTTGTCTTGCGGTTAAGTTTATCTTGGTGATTTAAAGGTCAGCAAGATTAATAATCCTATCACATTGACGAGCTTGTTGGAGATTATGGGTAACCATTAAGATAGTTTTACCGTACTGTGAGCGGAGCTTTTCAATTTGCTTAAATGCAAGCTGAGCACGCTGCTCATCTAATGCACCAGTGGGTTCATCAGCAAGAACTAAATTACCAGGCTTGAGAATTGCTCGAGCTAAGGCTACTCGTTGCTGTTCTCCACCTGATAGGCTAGATATTTGCTCATTTATTAAATGTGAAATATCTAGTTCATTTAAAACATTAGAAATTAAATGTTCTTTATTAGCGTTTGAATTTTTGATAAAATGCATCGCTAAAAGTAAATTATCCTTAACTGTTTTATTAGTTATTAGAGCAAAAGATTGAAATAGATAGTTAATTACATTGCGCCTTAGTAAAGTCGCTTGCTTACTATTAATTGGTGGCAATTCTTTATTAAATAAAAGTATTTTACCTTGATCAGCTGTTTCGAGTAAGCCTAAAATATTTAGTAAAGTTGATTTGCCACAGCCAGAGGGACCGACAATAGCAACGAATTCACCAGAATTGATAGTAAAGCTGAGATTTTGAAAAATGGTACGAGAACCAAATTTTTTATTCAAATTGCAAACTTCAAGTGCATTTTTATGCATTCTATTCTCCTTTAAATAATTCGATAATTTTAGAAAATTGAGTTCGTGATAAGTAAATGTAAAATACTGTTAGTTGAACTAAAAAGTTTAGTAAAACTAAAGGAATACCAATTTTACTTCGGACTATTAATATGACAATTAATTCTACAAAGGCGACGACGCTGATAATTAATAATGGTACGTTATAAATTTGCCAAAACGTAAATCCTAAAAATTTTTTAACGGCAATTTTTTCTTGGTTTATATTTCTATAGAACATTGCTAAAACTATGATTAATAAAGATAAAATTATTACTAAAAATAGTAAAACAATGCTAAACATGGTGATAGTTTGCCAAAGAGATTTTTGTTCGCCATCAATGTAGTTAGAAATAGTAGTATATTCCAGTTTATTATCATCTAAATGGTATTTAATAAGTCTTTTGGGAGTAATAATTTTATGGACGATTTTTTTGCTTTCAAACTTTAAATTACTATCAAGACCAGGACCTTGAATATTTCCAATATCAACATAAGTCATATTGGCTGGAGTAACTATATCGATGATTGGATTCCTACTATGAGTAGGTTCTGTTGAGTCATTATTCCAAAGAAAAATTTCTTTTTTTGGATGGTAAGGAATTAAAATTAGCTGCTTGTGCTTACTAAAAGTTGTTTGTATATCACTTTTAGTAATACCGTCAGTCACAAAATCTTTTAAAAAGATTCTTAAATTTATTTGCTGTTTAGATGAATAAGTGTCTGGTATATAGAATACTCGTTTTCCTTGTTTAGCCTGTCTTAATGCAGATGAACTAATATGAAAATTAATTTTTTGTAGGTAGTTGGGTGAAGTAGTAAGAATCGTAAATGGCTTAGTTGGCATTCTCTTGTACAAAGAGCGATTAGATAACCAATCTTCAGAACCATAAAAAGAGCTAATCAGATAAACACCTTGTTTATTAGCTATATCCTTATAGAAATTTAACGTATCTTTATATATGTCTGAAGACGGATCACTGATAGACCTAATACCGTCACTACCGGGAGAGCTTTTTTTTAGAACTTCCATATTTTCTACTTTTTGCCATTGAGCAGCTTGTTGAGCATTGGCAATAATGGATTCAGTAGGTCCATCTATATATGTTCCAACTATTACTAAGATGCTGCTTATTATTATGTAGAAAAGCATAATAAAAGTATAAAGCACAGATTTCGGGTATCTATTTTTAATTAAAGAGATATTCTTCAGGGAGATAATAAGTAGAGCAGCTGTTAAGTAAATAATGATTAATAAAATTATTCCTAGAATGATTGCCAAAGTTAAGTAATAAACAAAATATATGAAAAATTGTTTTCCAAGGTAAAAAGATAATATAAGATCCAAAGATATTCCCAAGCCAATGCTGAATCCTAAAAACGGAATAAACTTATTAAATAAAATAGTTTTTTTAGACCAACCTAATAGAATTAATGTACCGAATTCTTTTAAAGATGAAAGCAAATCTATGAATAAAAAGGCAAATATGCCTAGACTAGTGATCAATATTCCAAATATTAAGAATGATGATAATAATGTATTATCTTGAGATTCACCACCATGTATTTCGATGAAGTTATTCTTAGGCTGTCCGGTTATTTTAGCAATAGAATTAACTAAGGAATTATATTCTTTATCTGAACTTAAGCCAACTAGTTGGTACTGTCCTCTAATTGATTTAGTAAGGTGATTATATTCGTCAAGTTGAAAAATTACAATCTGGTCACCAAGTGGCGCTTTATAAATAGGAGCTATCTGATTGATTGATCCATTTCCAAGCCCCAGAGTAGCATGTATATTACTGGAGTGAAGCAGCTGAGATAAATTGTTCTTGGAGATAAGTTGTTGGTGGTCATAGTAAAAGTCAGTATTAATACTAGAAATATCACCATAAACACCTAAGATAAATTTGTTATTCAGATATTGCTTTCTCAGTAATAAAAATTTTTTAGAATCAGCTTCAGATTTTAAGTAAGATATAACTTCATCCCTTTTATCATTTTGAATGTTGTTCAGATAAATATTATAAGACGTTTGGTTATTTAGATAATCTTTCCACTGATTCTCGTATCTAATTGCTAAAAAAGTAGTTGTAACAAAAAGTAGTAAGATAGTTTGTATAAGAATTAAAGCGTACCCAATGAAATGAGTACGCTTTAAATGTAGCTTAGTGTGCATCATTATTTACAATCCCAATATGCTTCAGCACGGGTGCCAGGAGTAATCCAAGTTGCAGCTTTAGCCATAGTGCCTTTCCTTTTCCAATGGGACCACACTCCATTAGCTGTGGAACTATGAGTATAATGGTGACTTTGAACATTCGAATAGGATCTAACTTTTCCTATATTACCATGATCCCAATAAACAGCTGTTCCTCTATAATATACTGTACTTGCTAAAGCTGTTCCAGCGGTTGATGAAATAAAAACAACTGGAAGGCTTAATGCCAATAATTTTCTTTTTAGTTTCATAAAAAATCCCTTCTAGATTTAAAATTTTCAAGGATTATTATAGAAAAATTTATGTATCTATAGTGAAAATATACAAATTCGGTCATTTTTTGGACAAATTCGGTTAATAAATATTTTTTTAATAACAGACATTGAATAAAACTTTGATAAGTATTATTATGTTAAAAAAGCATTATTATTTAAACAATTTTTGAATTATATATTAAAATATGGAGCTACTTTTATGAAAATAAACCTAAAATGGATTATAAAGCAATTACCGATCAAATTGTTAATAGCCTTACTTGTGACAGTGATTTGGGGAAGCTTCCAAGGGGTTATTAATGGAGCAATATTTGGAAAATTTCCAACCCTGGTTCATGCAAGTCAACCAGAATTAAATCGCTTTTTAATTTATGCAACTATTTTGTTTGTACTAGTGTATACTGGCTTCTTTTTGGAACATATTATCATTAACTATACTAGAAGGCGCCTAAAGATCGCTTTGAAGAAACAAATGATGAATATCAGCTTTCAACATCAAGAAAAGGTCAGCAAGGGATTAAATCGAATAAGCAATGATGCTAACAAGATAGATGATAGCTACTTTCAAAATATTATTAATGTTTTCGTTTCTGGAACTGAAGCATTAATTTCTACGGTTTATGTGTTAAATGTTAACTTAGTAATGGGGTTAATTGCGATACTTTTTTCAGCTTTAAGCATGATACCGGCCTTATTTGGTAAACAAAGACTAGCAGCCTTAGGTAAAAAGTGGAGTAAATCTAATAATAAAACTTTGGAAGTTGCTGAAGATTGGCTAAGTGGAAGAGCTGAGATTATCCAATATAACGCCAAAAAGATCTTTTTCAAAAAACTAGTAAGCAAGATAACAAATACTGAAAGTCTAGCACTAAAGCAGGAAAACTTGAACTGGGTTATTCTATATTGCAATTTATTGGCAACAGTTGCATCATTTATTATTCCCTGGGGAATAGGATTTATTTTCATTCAAAATCAGATGTTTAATGTGACAATTAGTGTCTTACTAACATTAACTTTAACTGCCAATAATGTGGTTCAAAGCACTAGAAACTTAATGCAGTATTGGACTGAAATGCTAGGTTCAAAGGATATTAGAAAGTTGCCTGAAAAGCTAAAAGAAGCTGAGCTAGTTCAAAATAGTGATCCAAAGCCTAATTTGGATATTAAGAATCTAGGCTTAAAATACAGTAATTATGATATTTTTAAAAATATTAATCTACATATTCCTTATGGTCAAAAGATCCTGCTGACGGGTGAATCTGGTGTAGGTAAATCAAGTTTATTAAATATAATTGCCAATAATATTCATCCTAGTGAAGGCCAAGTTACATACGACGATCGCCAAATTACGCCGACAGATGTGATTTATATTAGGCAGGATCCGTGGTTATTTAGTGGCAGTGTTAGAGAGAATTTAACTTTAGGCAAGGATATTAGTGATGATAAGCTTTTAGCGGCGTTAAAGCAGGTAAATCTACTTACAGAATTAGGTGATAATATTTTAGATAGGGAAATCTCTGCTCAAGTTGATACTCTTTCTGGAGGTCAAAAGCAGAGACTAAGTATAGCTAGAGCCTTGCTACATCAGCGTCCGATTATCTTAATGGATGAGATTACTTCAAGTATTGATGATAAGAATGCTGATATTATTCGTGACTTAATCTATAATCTTCCGAATACCATTATTGAGGTGGCTCATCATACAAATAAGCAGCTACTTAAAAAGTATAATTTTGAAGTTTTATTGTTGAGAAATAAACAGTTAACAAAAGAGAGATGAAATTAATTTCACCTCTCTTTTTGTTCTTATTAGAATAAATTATTAGCAATCTCCTCTAGATACTTCTTATCTAATTCATCAAAATTGTTAAACTCAGTGGAATCAAAGTCGAACACGCCCCAAAGTGAGCCATTCTTGAAGATTGGTACCACGATTTCTGAATTAGAAGCACTATCGCAGGCGATGTGACCAGGAAACTTGTGGACGTCTTCTACAATTTGGGTTTCTTGTTTTTGGGCAGTAGTACCACAGACTCCGCTACCCATTTGAATATGCACACAAGCTGGCATCCCTTGAAATGGTCCTAAAATTAATTCGCCATTTTCATAACGATATACACCAGCGAAATTCACATTATCCAATAAGTTAAACAAAAGCGCGGAAACATTAGCGGTATTTGCAATCCAATCACTTTCATCTGCAACTAATGCTTGTGCTTGTTTAACTAATAACTTGTAATTATCTTCAGTTGTTGCAGACATGTAAACCTCCTAATTTTTATTCTTTTCAATCTTACTATGTTTATAACCGTATAAAATATAAATCAATAATCCAAATGCAAACCAAATTCCAGCAAAGAAATAGGTATTCTTAGATAAGAAGCACATCATACCAATACATGCAATGCCAGAAATGATTGGAATAATAGGGTACATTGGCACCTTAAAGCTGCCTTGAGGAATGTCAGAGCGATGACGTAATCTAATTACTCCGAATGAAACAAAAGTAAATGCTAATAAAGTCCCAATGGAAACTAGGCTTGTTAATTCATCTAGAGAAAATAAGCCACCCATCAACGCAATTATAATTGTAACGATCCAAAGGGCATTTTCAGGAAGACCACTATTATCTATCTTACCTAAAAATTTAGGCAATAATCCGTCGCGACCAATTGAATAAATCAAACGTGAACTAGAATAAATCATTGATAACATCATTGTACTCATTCCTAAAATTGCACCAATAGACAGTAAATCAGCTAGCCATCCTTGGTGTACAACTTTTAAGGCAAAGGCAACGGGATTAGCAACATCAAGTTCTTTGTAGTTAACCATCCCCGTTAAAGTAATAGAAACGCACATATAAAGGACTGCGGCTACAATCAAGGTCCCAATAATTCCAATTGGCATATTCTTTTTAGGATTTTTGACTTCGGCTGCAGAAGCTGAAACAACATCAAACCCTAAGAAGGCAAAGAACACCGTCGTTGCCCCATGTAAAACGCCGCTAGCATGATATGGCATAAATGGGGTGTAGTTCTTAGGTTTAATAAAGAACAAACCAACTGCAATAAAGATCAAAATAATAGCTATTTTAATGATGACTGCAGCGTTATTGAACTTCATTGATGCCTTCATACCGCGGGAAAGTAGCACTGCAACTAACAAAACACTGATAACAGCCCATAAATTAAGATAGGTACCATTTGCTGGGTTATAAGGACCTTCTAGTGCATGTGGAATATGTAGCCCAAAGCTATTAATCAATGAATTGAAGTAAGCGGCCCAGCCGCTGGAAACCGCAGCTACGGAGAGCATATATTCAAGAACCAATGCCCAGCCTAGGATCCAGCCGATGACTTCACCATAGAGAATATTGCCGTAAGAATAGGCACTGCCAGCTACCGGGATGGCGGAGGACAGTTCCGCATAACATAGACTGCACAATCCACAAACAATAGCTGCTACTAAAAATGCGATTGTTACAGCAGGACCTGAATTCTTAGCTGCAACAGTACCGGGCAAGATAAAGATACCAGTTCCGATAACTGCCCCAATACCTAAAGTTAATAAGTCAAAAGCCCCAAGCGTTTTGACGAAATTCTTATCTGTGCCGAGATAACGCTTGAGGCTTTCTTTTCTAAACGGATTGAACTTCATTATTTGTTCGCTCCTTGTGCCTTTGCAAAATCATTTTGACAATTGCATTGCCGACATTAACATTTTTGAGAAGAGGACCGTGTGAATAAGAACCAATTAGATTCTTATAACGCAAGCCCTCAACCTTATCTTGCGGATTATTACCATAGCCCTCAATCATTGTACCGAAGGGATGTAATTTGTCAGTATTATCAAAGTAAGTTTGACCAGAATGATTTTCAAATGCTTTAACCTCGCCCCATTCGGTCATGTAACGAGTATCGCCAATCATTCGCTTATCAGCCTTAAAGACAGTATGAAGCGGTAAGATACCTAGGCCCTTAATAGTTACCCCTGAATTAGTCTTGTAGTAATCGCCCATTAATTGATAGCCACCGCAGATGCAGAGCATAGGATTACCTGAGTTGACGTATTCTTCAAGAGTATCCTTATGGCGAGGGAGGTCTTTAGCAACAACAGTCTGCTCAAAATCTTGTCCACCGCCAAAGAAGATGAAGTCGTAATCATTAGCATCAAATTCTTCATCTAAAGAAATATTGTCTACTTGAGTCTTATAGCCTTGTTTGGCAAGTAAATAAGATACAACTTTTACATCGCCAGAATCACCATAGGTATTCATCAAATCTTCGTATAAATAGGCAATTTTAATAGTATTATCTGTCATAATTTTTCATCCTCGCTAGTGTTATTGATAAAAGTATAACGCAAAATAATAGATAAGCCCAAAGTATTGTTTTTACTATTATATTAAAAGATGATAAACTATGCTATAATTTTTTAATAAAAATTGAAAATTACTAATATAAGTGAGCTATAATCTATTACCATTAGAAGCAATAACTTGCTTATACCAATAAAATGAAGCTTTAGGAATTCTCTTGAAACTACCTTGACCATTGTCATTGCGATCAACATAGATAAAGCCATAACGCTTACGCATTTCACCTGTGCCAGCTGATATTAAGTCGATAGGTCCCCAAGTTTCGTAACCAATTAAATCTACATTATCAATATCTACTGCATCAATCATTGCTTTAATATGGTCACGTAAATAAGATATGCGATAATCATCATTAATTGTGCCATCAGAATTAATCTTATCCTTAGCGCCTAAGCCGTTTTCGACAATGAATAGGGGCTTTTGGTAACGGTCATAAAGGGCGTTTAGTGAATTGCGCAGACCAATAGGGTCAGTTTGCCAGCCCCAATCGGTTAATTTAAGGTATGGATTACGTCCACCTGTAGAAAGATTGCCTTCAGCTTGATCAATTTTTTCAATTCCTTCAATTGCTGAAAAGTAGTAACTAAAGCCAATAAAGTCAACAACTCCTGCGGCTAAGATTGCGTCATCTCCGGGCTCAGTCTTAAATGTACCTTGAATTTGATTTATATATGAAGTGCAAGTATTGGTGTAACGCCCACGAACTTGGACATCCCCAAAGTAGTAGGTAGATAATAGTTTATTGCGGGCACAGATTTGATCTTCTGGACGACAAGTTGCGGCGTAGGTACATGGATAAAGTAACATACACCCGATCTTAAAATTAGGATTGATTTTCTTGCCTTCAATAACTGTTAGCGCACTTGCTAGAAGTTGATGATGAGCAGCTTGAAGCATAGTATCAGCTTTGTTTTCGCCTTTTTTGTAGATGATACCAGCCATATGCCATGGCTGATCAGATATAAATAGAGAATTTATCTCGTTAAAGGTCATCCAATATTTTACTTTATTTTTATATCTGTTCATTACTAATTTGGCATAGCGGACAGCTAAATCAACTAACTTTCTAGAACGCCAAGCACCATATTTTTTTACTAGATTAAGTGGTAGTTCAAAATGATGTAGTGTAACCACAGGTTCAATTTTATACTTTCTAAGTTCATCAAAAACTTTATCGTAGAATTCTAGTCCTGCTTCGTTAGGTATAGCATCATCACCATTAGGAAAGATTCGTGCCCATGAAATAGACATTCTGAAACTCTTAAATCCCATTTCAGCCATTAACTTAATGTCTTCTTTGTAGTGATGGTAAAAATCTACCGCTTCATGACTGGGATAATATTTAGAGTTTATAATTGGATCAAGAATTTGTCTTGTTTGACCGTGTGAAGCTCCTAGTTCTACATCATTAATTGTCAATCCTTTACCATCAATGTTATAAGCACCTTCAAATTGGTTAGCAGCGGTTGCTCCTCCCCAAAGGAAGTCTTTTCTTAATTTGTTCATATTGTTCTCCTTTAGTGATCAATTTTTAATTATTCATTAGGTACATTAGTAAAAATAACCATAACAGTAGTGTCATATCCTAAACTATGTATTTTAGTGCGATCAAACTTAATTAAGCTTTGTCCTTTAATAACTTTGTCGCCTGAATTAACTAATGTCTTGAAATGTTTACCTTTCAGTTCAACAGTATTAATGCCAATATGAATTAATACCTCGGTACCATCATCCTTTTTTATGCCGATAGCATGTCCTGTAGGGAAGATCGCTTCAACTTGTGCATTGAAAGGTGCGGTTATGTAATTGCTAGTTGGTATAATTGCGTAACCAGACCCCATCTTTCCAGAGGCAAATACTTCATCGTTAACACTGGATAGAGGAATACGTTCTCCTTTTACAACATCAATAGAATTAGAAATAATTTTACTATTTTGTTCATGGTTATTAGTTTGGATATTATCTTTATTAGAAATACCAAATAGGTATGTTAAGACTGTGGCTAAAACTAAAGCTACGATTAAACCAATAATTTCTAAATTGAAGCCTTTTCCAAGATAAGTTGGAATAGCTAGAATACTTGGAAAGGTAAAAGTTGAAGCTTTAACACTACCCATAGCCGCAATGGCACCACCAATACCACTAGATATCACCGCTAAATACATAGGCTTTTTTAGTTTTAAATTAACACCATAAATAGCAGGTTCAGTAATACCAAAAATTGCTGTAATAAATGATGTACCAGCTAATGACTTCATTTTAGTATTTTTAGTTTTTAAAAATACACCTAAAGCAGCCCCAGCTTGTCCGAATACTGCAATGCAGACAATTGGCAGCCAAGGATCAGAACCAAATTTAGCAATATCATTAATCATTAAAGTAATTAAAGCCCAATGGATTCCGAATATAACGATAACTTGGTGAAAGGCTCCGAGTAGTAGCCCAGCGATTGCTGGTGAAAAACGGTATAAATACATTAATCCATCGGCCAAAATATTACTTAAACCATTGCCAATTGGCCCCACTACCAGCAAGGTTAAAGGAACCATAATTAATAAAGAGAGGAGCGGAGTAAAAATATTTCTGATAGCTTCTGGAAATACCTTATTAAAAAGTGGTTCTAAGTATGATAGTGCCCAAATAGCTAATAAAATAGGAATAACCGAAGTTGAGTAAGTTAGGTTCTGAATATGTAATCCAAAGAAAGTAACACCATGTTTAGAAGATAATTCACTAATAAGATTTGGATAAATTAGAGCGCCGGCAATAGCAACGCCTACAAATCTGTTCACTTTCAAAACTTTAGCAGCTGTAAAAGCAATGAACATAGGTAAAAAGTAAAAAATTGCATCAGAAGCAGCTGTCCAAACTTGATAAGCTCCGTCATTTACTGATAACCAATTTAGGGTCACTGCTAAAGATAGAAATCCCTTTAAAATACCAGAAGCTGCTAGAGCACCTAAAAATGGTGTGAATACACTAGAAACAAATGCAAATAGTGAATTTAAAATATTTTTGTTTGTTTTGCTAATTTTTTCTTCGCTGCTAAGTTGCTGTGGATTTTGTTTTCCAATTATTGAAATAATTTGGTCATATACTTGCGCTACACTGTTTCCAATGACTACTTGGTATTGACCAGCACTTTGAACGACAGTTACTACGCCATCAAGATTTTCTATTTTTTCAGTTTTAGCTTTATTTTCATCTTTTAACTTAAACCGTAAGCGTGTTGCACAGTGCCATACATCATTAATATTCTCTTGGCTGCCAATATTATTAATAATATCAACAGCTAATTTATGATAATCAGTCATTTTGATCTTCCTCTCAGATAATTTGTAGCCTAATCTTACTAACTTAAATAAGCGCTTACAATATATTTGAGAAAAAGTGGTATAATGTTTACAAATTTTATTTAATTAATATTTATTAATGTAAATTTTGTTTGCAAAAAAGGAAAAAAATAAAATGTTGATAGACAATTTAAAAGATGAATCGAAATATTCGTCAACAGAAAGAAGAATTGCTAAATTATTGCTTGAAAAAGGAACAGAAACTCAAGATCAAACCATCAGGGAATTGGCAAAAGAAATATATTCTAATCCATCTTCTTTTATACGGTTTGCACACAAATTAGGCTATAAGGGATGGAATGATCTGAAAAAGCAGTATTTAAAAGAACTAGATTACTTATTACACCAAAAAAATATTGACGTGAATATTCCTTTTACAGAAAGGGATTCTTTTGCTGGAATTGCCACTAAGGTTACGGAAACAAAAATAAGTGCAATGAATGATACTTTGCGCTTATTAGACAATAAAAAAATTAATCAATTTATTAATATGCTGTATAAAGCCAATGAGATAGTCATTTTTGCTCATAGTGTAAATCTGTTATTAGCACAGGAATTTCAATTTAAGATGCGGCGTATAAATAGACGAGTAAAGATTAGTAATTTATCGGGAGAACAAGAATATGATATTTTGAATATGAATGAACAAGATTGCAGCTTATTTATTTCATATTCTGGTAGTGGTTTTGAAAAAGAATTAGAATTGCTTAAAAAAAGACATATCAATATAGCTGCTATTACCGGTTTAACTAATAATTCAATGAATAAGATGGCTAATTATATTTTTAATATTCCATCGAGAGAAAGACTATATTCACAAATTGGTAATTATTCAACTAATACGTCAATTTCACTATTATTAGATATAATTTACTCAGAAATATTTGCTAGAGATTTTAGGAAAAATTACTCACATATTGTTCAAACTGGTAAAGTAGCTAATGTACGTACTATAGCTAAGCTGTGAGATGAATAAAATAATTAAGTAAGTCGATGTAATACCGACTTTTTTCTATGGAAAAATAAAAATGTCTTTTATAAGTGATAAAATACCCCTCAAAGTGTCAGTTATAAATGACAAAATTAACGTTTTTTGTCATTTATAACTGACAATATGATAAAATAAGATAAAAGGAGGAATTTTAATTGGATCATAATATTCTTCGTCATGTTATAGCAGATCAACATCGAATTATTAAACAAGCTAAGATTATTCCACGAGATTATTGGTTTGATCCGCAAGCAAACTATGTCTTAGTAGGATTACGACGTGCTGGAAAATCTACTTTGCTCTATAAAAGAGCACAAGATTTAATTGCAGAAGGAAAATCTTGGTCACAAATTATCTATATTAATTTTGAAGATGAACGTTTAGTAGGGTTTAAGATAAACGATTTTGATGACATTCTTTCTGTTGCTAGCGAAATGACGGATAAGGAACCTTATATTTTTCTAGATGAAATTCAAAATATTGATGGTTGGGAAAAATTTGCCAGAAGAATT
The DNA here is from genome assembly GCF_017874575.1 of Lactobacillus colini. Classification (GTDB taxonomy): domain Bacteria; phylum Bacillota; class Bacilli; order Lactobacillales; family Lactobacillaceae; genus Lactobacillus; species Lactobacillus colini. The sequence continues at coordinate 27,688 of NZ_JAGGLU010000015.1, forward strand.
GCTGATCAAAAATATCGCACCTATATTACCGGCAGTAACGCCAAAATGCTCTCTTGGAAAATCGTTGAACGTTTAGGTGCTAGATATTTTATTAAAACAATTTTTCCTTATAATTTCGAAGAGTTTTTGGCAGCTAAAGAAATTGAACATGATGATGACACCTTCTTTGATACTGTAGCAGATGGAAAATTACGTATGGCTGCTGCAGATTATTTATCTCATGGTGGGTTACCTGAAACATTGATTTATTCTGATCGACGTGATTATTTGGAATCTATTTATCAAAAAATTTTACTTGGTGATATTATTGCGCGTAATAATGTTCGTAATCCTCAAGCTTTGCGATTATTAATTAGTAAAGTCGCTGAAACGCTAATGCATGATGTATCGTATCGAAGTCTTGCTAAAGCGGTTCATAATATAATTAATAAGCCTTTCGGAACTGATACAGTTATTAATTACATTTCTTACGTAAAATCCTCATTTTTGCTTTTTGAAATAAAAGATTATGTAGCTAAATTTGTTGATAAAAATTCAACACCTAAATATTATTTTACAGATAATGGAATCTTGAAGCTATTTTTAATAAATAAAGTGCCGATGCTTTTAGAAAATCAAGTTGCAATTGCGCTTTATGAAAAGTATCGCGATTATCTTTATTATTTTAATTCAAGGAAAACTAAGATTGATGTAGACTTTTTTATACCAGATGAAAAAACTGCAATTCAAGTAACTTATGATTTAAATGAACGTGATTATGATCGTGAAGTTGGAAGTCTAATTAAGCTAGCTAAATCGAATATTGAAGTTGAGCGACTGATTATTGTTACAAGCGAGCAGGAAAAAGTGATTGAAGAAGATGGCATAAAAGTTGAAGTAATACCGCTTTATAAATTTTTATTAGATGACTTTGTTAATTAAAAAATGAAGGTACACTTTAAAATATTAATATGTTAAAGTTGATAGTGATTTGTCAAACTAATGGATTAAAGTTATCAATTTTAATTAAGAGGTAAAAATGTACTGAGCTGCAAAAGTTGGACAAAAATTTAATCTAAGATGCTAAGGCTTGATTTCGATATTCTATCGGAGTCAGGCCTTTTAGTCTGTCTTTTATTCTTTCATTGTTATAGTATTCGATATATTCTTCAATTGCTTTGGTTAATTCACCAAGATTCTTGTACTTGTATTCTTGATCATAGAACATTTCTGTTTTGAGCAAGCCAAAGAAGTTTTCCATTAAGCCATCATCCATTGAATTGCCTTTGCGAGACATGCTTTGAGTAATTCCACGCAGCTTTAATTCACTATTATTAGATATAATTTATTCAGAAATATTTGCTAGAGATTTTAGGAAAAATTACTCACATATTGTTCAAACTGGTAAAGTAGCTAATGTACGTACTATATCTAAGCGGTGAGATGAATAATACTATGCTATAATTTTCTAATAAAAATACTAAAAGAGGTGATAAGAATGCTTGTACAAATGAATCATTTCCTTTCATGTGTAAAGCTTTATCCCAGTATCTTCCCCGCAGGAATTTATTAGCTAGCGGGGAGCAAACTAAATGTTTCCCGCATTTTTAGGAATGTAGGGAAAATGAAAAGAAAAATAAATAACAAAAATTTGTATATTTTACTTAGTGGCAGAATTGCAACCAACATTGCAGATAGTCTATTCTACATGGCAATCTTATGGTCTTTCAAAGAAAAGTTTCAATCACCGATTATTGTTTCGTTAATTTTTACGATTGAGTCAGTAATTGACATGTTTTCTTTTTCTTTGGGACCGATTATTGATCGAATTAAGATTAAAAAATTGCTGAAAGTGGTTAGCTTCTTGCAAGCAATTTTTAGTGTAATTGCAGTTGGAATTATTTTACTTAATGGCAAGAAAGTAGTTAGCATCAGTTTATTGTTGTTGATTTACTTACTTTCAACAATCGGTTCGACAATGCTTTATCCATCAGAAGAAAAGATTTTGCCTACACTTGTGAACCATGAAAATTTGATCAAAGCAAATGCATTATTTCAAATGAGTTATCGCACATTAGACTTATTCTTAGATGCATTAGCGACGATACTGATCACCCTTGTATCAGTACCATTTACGTTGATTATTTCCGGGGTAATATTTGCGCTGGCCTTAGCTTTGTATACTAGCTTAGGTTTGGTCAAGCAAAGTATGACTGCAATTGATGAGGAAGTAACTTGTGAATATCTAACTGATTTAAAAATTGGCTGGAATATTTTGGAACAAGAGGGTAGAATTCTAGCTTTGATTATTCCATTTGCAGTGACTAACTTGTTCTATGGAGTTGCTTCAGTTGGGCTGCCGTATTTTGCTAGTAAGTATTTGACTAATAGTGCAATTAGTTACGGCAGCTTAGGTTTAGCGTCATCTATTGGTGGATTAATTGGGGCAATGTTGGTGCATAGATTCTCATTCGGAAGCCGTAATCTCAGCCGTTTCGTCGTGGTTTGTTTGGTTTTAGCAGGGATATCAGTTATTGGCGAGCCAGCTTTAGCGGTAAGGATGCCAGTGTTAGTATTTCTATTATTTGCAAGTTCAAGCTTGTGGATTGCGATGATGAATATTAATTTTGAAACTTTAGTTCAAAAAAGCTTTAGTCCTAACCTGCTTGGAAGAATTGAAACAATTAATTCAAGCATCATTTCTTGCATGATTCCAATTGGCTCATTGCTTGGTGGCATAATTGTGAAATATGTCGGGGTTAATTGGGCAATTTATCTACAGGGAATTGCTGAACTTGTAACGGGAATATACTATTTAGTGATTTTTAATAAAAGAAAATAATATATAGAAAAAGGTCCTGAGATTCATATAGAATTTTCAGGACCTTTTAAATTGATCTAAGATCATCTTTTTGATTATTATTCATTTCTTTCAGTCATGATCTTCTGCGCAGCCAAGTGATTGATTGGACCATAGGTAGAACCAATGTCAATTGGATGAGATAGCGCCTCATAAGTAAAGTCTTTAGCAATGTGAACGGCTTGTTTTAGGTCAGTTCCTTTAGCTAATTCTGCTGCAATTACAGCAGAAAGAGTATCACCAGTACCGTTAACACGATCGGTCTTAAAGTAAGGCTTGCTAAGCCATTCATCACTACTGTCTTCTAAGAGTAGATAGTCCCTAACTTCAGTAGAGGTTCCGTCGTGATGGCCCTTCAATAAAACGTTACGTGCCCCCATGTTTTGAAGCATTTGAGCACCGCGTTTAATTTCGTCTTCGTTTTTTAATTCTAAGCCTGTAAGCTTTTGTGCTTCATAGAAGTTAGGCGTAATGATTGTTGCCAGTGGCAATAATTCATCTAAGAAGGCTTGATAAGCATCGTCAGCTAGTAGAGTAGCACCATGCTTAGTGATAATTACAGGATCTAAGACTATATTCTTCATCTTGTATTCTTTTAAGTTCTTGGCAACGACATCAATGATTTCTTTGTTAGCTAACATTCCTGTCTTGCTAGCACCGATATTATAGTCATCATCATTTAAGACATCGAATTGCTTTTGAATAAAGTCAATTGGCATTAATTGTTGAGCAAATATTCCCTTAGAATTACCAGCAACATTGGCTGTCACAAGTCCCATTCCGTATACTCCACGTGCATAGAATGTATGTAAGTCCGCAGGCATTCCAGCGCTGCCATCGCTATCGTGTCCCGCAATTGTAAGTGCCTGAATTTGTTTTTGAGCCATCCAAACATTCCTCCTTTAATAAAAAATACTTACCCATATCTTCACACATCTACTAGTTCTTGGCAACCAGTAATAATTGTGAGCAAAACTATTTTAAATAAGATAAAATTATAATTAGAAATTGAATGTAGAAAGGAATTTTCTATATGAAACATGATCGTTTAATAACACTAGACGGAACTGTGAATTTTAGAGATTTGGGCGGATATCGCAATAAAGACGGGCAACATCTTAAATGGAATAAAATTTATCGTGCAGATTCATTAAGTTCCTTATCTGCCAATGATGAGGCAAAGCTTGAAGAAATGAGGGTTACGATAGACTGCGATTTGCGTTCAACTAATGAACAAGCTATGGCGCCAGATCAATTATGGGATGGAGTCCAATATATTGACTGTCATCTTTATGCAGAAACTAGGGATGGTAGTTTTGCTAAAGAAAAGGATCGGGCGGTTTATAAATTTTTGCACCATATTCCCAAGATTAACGGAACTAACAACTTCTTAGGTGAAATTTATCAAAATGTGATCCTTAGCCCTGCAAGTCAGGCGGCATTTGCCAAGGTATTTGCCAACTTATTAACTTTACCTGAAGATGAGGGACTTGTATTTCATTGCAGTGCTGGCAAGGATCGGACAGGGATGACCGCTGCATTACTTTTAACTGCCTTGGGAGTTGATGATAAGACAATATCACAAGATTATTTATTGACGAATCAACTTTATAGCTTTGGTCTAAAAAAGCAAATCCCAAGTGATTCGGAAATGATTAACTTAGTTAATCGAATGAACGTTACTCAAGGTGAGGGTACAGCAATTAAGGGTGTTACCCAGACCATAAATGAGGGCTTTGGCGGGTTTGATAAGTACTTTATTAAGGTTTTAGGCTTTAGTAAAGAAGATCTAACAAGACTAAGAGAACTCTATCTAGAATAATTACAACACAAATCAAAAAATGGAGAAGGACTGCAAACTTCTCCATTTTTTGATTTTTAATTATTACTTGAAGATTCTCGTTTTAAGATTTTAACTGGTAGTTTATAAGTTGAAGTTTCTAAAGTTTTATCGGGATCGGCTATTCTCTCTTCCAATAATTTAACTAATAATTGAGCAATTGCGCCAAGTGGCTGCACAATTGTAGAAAGTTCAGGATGATAAGTTTGAATGTAATCAGTACCATCAAAACCAATGACCTTAAGGTCATTGGGAACTTTAATTCCAAGCTTTTTAGCAATATTTAGAACTAAAATTGCCGTTAAGTCATCAGAAGCTACGATACCGTCCACCTTATGGAACTGTAATAAGTCTTTAATGGCCATTTCTTTAAGTTCAGGCGTTTCACCAAAGATTACTGGATGAATGTGCTGAGTTAAGCCAAGCTTCTCAATTGTCTCTTTATATCCTTCAAGTCGGCGCTGAGTAGGATGACCATCTAAAACAGGATTACCAACAAAATAAATATGACGTGCCCCATTGTCATATAGTTCTTGTGTTGCCAAACAGCCACCTTGATAGTTATCGGCTGTAACGATAGGAATATTATCAGATAATTGTCTATCAAAAGAAATAATCGGTAAGCCTGTCTTTTGATATTCATCAATTCCCAAGTTGTGGGCACCAGCGATAATACCATCTACTTGATTAGCCATAAGCATTTGCAAGTAAGTACGTTCTTTTTCTTTATCGTTACCAGCGTTACAGAGGATAGTCTTATAACCTGAGCTGAAAAGTTGCTTTTCAATTTCGGCTACTAATTCACCAAAGAAAGGATTAGCAATACTAGGAAAGATTACGCCTACCAACTTAGTCTTCTTACCTTGAAGGGAGCGAGCTAGGGAGTTAGGTTGATAATTTAACTCTTTCATCGCTTGGTGAACTTTTTGGCGGGTTCGATCGCTAATATAGCCGTAATTATTTATTACTCGGGAAACGGTTGTAACTGAACATTGTGCTAATTTTGCAACATCTGTTAATTTTGCCATTTTTCTTCCTACTTAATTAAAGAATTGAGTGCATGTCCCATAATTTCCCAGTGTAGTTAATATTTTGATCAAATGAAATAGTTGTATTCGACTTACTAAAGAAGCGAAGTGTCATCACATGGCGACCGTTATTAATGAAAATTTCACATAATGAACCATCAATAAAGATATCTAGATCAAGATCTTGATTATCTCCTAAAGAAATTGTACGGGTTGCACCATAATCTGGATTGATAGCAGGGCCATGGCTGCGGTCAACAGTTAAGTGAGCATCAGAACTAGTATTAAAGTTCAAAATTAAGTCGCTTAAGTGAAGGCTCGAGCTTTGGCCTGCTGCAATTTTTAATTTTAGCTCATATTGACGCTTAGCATCAGAGCTAATTATCTTTTTATTAGTAATGCTTACTTCATTATAGCGTAAGTTACGCATAGCTGGAACAGGATGCTGGTATAGTTGGCCATCTTTAATCTCTAATTGTTTAACTTGGCTATAGCAGTTAGCCCAGCCTTCTTGGTCTGTTGGCGGATAGGTAGAATCCGGCAATCCTACCCAGGAGATAGCGTAGGCTGTGCCGTCAGGAGCATTAAATGCTTGTGTGGCATAAACATCAAAGCCATCGTCTAAGTTAATAGGAGCTAATTGTGCTGGTGAGAACTTAGCACTCGATAAGTCGATATCCTTACCAATTAAATACATATTAGGGTAGACATTATCATAATTAGTAATTGACTTATCTAATCCTTGAGGACAAAAGATTAATACAGGTTGTCCATTAATAAAGACTAAATTAGGGCATTCAATCATATATCCCATTTCATTAGGAAGAGAAAGATAGCCATTTTCATGCCAATGAATTAAGTCAGTAGATTCATAGACATCAATCTGGCCAGTCTTAGTCTTTTTATCTTGAGCACCTAAAATTACATAAAATTTATCATCATGTTCAAACAATTGTGGATCGCGGAAGTGCTCAGTTACATGATCTGGTGGCAGAATAGTTGCTTCATCTTTTTTGGTAATATGATTATCCTGATCCATTTCAGCAATAATTTGATATGGAATTCTAGTCCAATCTGCATCGCGATGATTACCAGTGTACATTAATAAGAGCTTACCGTCGTGTGCCATTGCTGAACCTGAATAAGCACCAGCGTTATCTTTATCCATATCAGGATTAATTGCCTGACCAAGGTAGTGCCAATGAACTAAATCATCAGAAGCATAATGAGTCCATGACTTTAAGCCATGAACGGGGCCAAATGGATATGATTGGCAAAATAGGTGGTATTCACCATTGTAGTAAGAAAAGCCGTTCGGATCGTTCATTAATCCAGATAGGGGATGCATGTGGTAGTGCATTTGATACTTAGAAGTTGCTGCTTGTGCTTGTAATTGTAATAAGGTTGCAGCATCCCAGTCGCTATATTTTTTATATCTTTGTTCACGAGTCCATTCCATAATTAGTCATCCTTATCTTTAAAATGTAAACGCATTCTATATAAAGAATAGTAAGATAAATAGTTATATATGTCAATCGAATATCATATTGATAATTGCGATAAATAAATATTTTTGGTAGGTTAACTATATTTTTCTAAATAAAATTATGATAAACGCTTGACACATTTTTAGAATGCGCTATCATAGTAAATGTAATTAAAGTATAAAACGCTTACAACTTACAGGGAGGAAAATACTATGGATCACAAAAAAGTTGCCGAAGTTGTGATCAAGGCTGTTGGTCGCGATAATCTTGTAGCAGCAGCACACTGTGCAACGCGTTTACGGCTAGTTTTAAAAGATGACAGTAAGGTTGACTTGAAGATGCTGGATAATGATCCAGATATTAAGGGTACTTTTAAGACTAATGGTCAGTTCCAGGTTATTATCGGGCCTGGGGATGTTAACAATGTTTATGATGAGTTTATCAAGTTAACAGGGCTTTCAGAATTATCCACTGAGGACTTGAAGAAGGTGTCACAAAAGAACCAGAAGTTTAATCCGGTGATGGCCTTTATCAAGCTCTTATCTGATATCTTTGTACCAATTATCCCAGCTTTAGTTGCTGGTGGTTTATTAATGGCTTTGAACAACTTCTTGACTCAGCCAGGATTATTCGGTTCTAAGTCAGTAGTTCAAATGGCTCCTAATATTGCCGGATTGTCTGAGATGATCCAATTAATGTCAGCTGCACCATTTATCTTTATGCCAATCTTAGTTGGTATTTCAGCAGCTAAGCGGTTTGGTGCTAACCAATTCTTGGGTGCATCTATCGGTATGATCATGACCACTCCTAACTTAGGTGGTGCAGGCAAGTTCTGGGATATTTTTGGGATGCATGTTTCTCAAACTAATTACCAATACCAAGTTATCCCAGTTTTGGTAGCTGTATGGTTACTTGCCTTCTTAGAAAAGAGATTCCACAAGTGGCTACCATCAGCCGTTGACTTTACTTTTACACCACTTCTTTCAGTGATGATTACTGGTTTCTTGACTTTCGTAATTATTGGACCAGTCTTTAAGGGTGTATCTGATGCAATTACTAATGCAATCGTATGGCTTTACAATACTACTGGCGCATTTGGTATGGGTGTCTTTGGATTAACATACTCAGCTATCGTTACTACTGGGCTGCACCAAAGTTTTCCAGCAGTTGAAACTCAATTATTGGCACAATTCGCTCAAGGCAAGGGCGCAGGTGACTTTATCTTCGTTGTTGCATGTATGGCTAACGTTGCTCAAGGTGCCGCAACTTTTGCAGTATACTTCTTAACTAAGAACAAGAAGGTTAAGGGCTTGGCTTCATCATCCGGTGTTTCAGCATTGCTTGGTATTACTGAGCCAGCCTTGTTCGGTGTTAACTTGAAGTACAAGTTCCCATTCTTTAGTGCTTTAATCGGTTCTGGTATTGCTGCAGCCTTTGCAGGATTGATGCATGTAACTGCTGCTGCATTGGGTTCAGCTGGCTTCTTAGGCTTCTTATCAATCGTACCAAAGACTATCCCAATGTGGGTAGTTGCAGTTGCAATTAGCTTTGTAGCTTCATTTGTAATTACTTTCATTTATGGTAAAGGTCACCTTAAGGAAGATGTTGCTGTTGAAACAGCTACTGTTAAGTCTGCCGGTGATGAAGTAGAGCAAGAAGAAAAGGCTCAAGCAATCATTAAGGCAGAAGATGAATTGCATGATGAAGTAATTGCTGCCCCTGTAACCGGTAAAACAGAAAGCTTAACTAAGGTTAATGACCCAGTCTTCTCAACCAAGGCGATGGGTAATGGTGCTGCTATCATACCTAGTGATGGCACTATCTACTCACCAGTAACTGGTGAAATAACTGTTGCTTATGAAACTAAACATGCTTATGGGATTAAATCTGATAATGGTGCTGAAGTTTTAATTCATATTGGTATTGATACTGTTAACTTAAAAGGCGAAGGATTCAGCACTGATGTCAAGCAAGGTCAACATGTTGAAAAAGGCGATAAGCTTGGAACTGTTGACTTAGATGTTGTAACTAAGGCAGGGTATGACCCAACTGTTATGACAATTATTACTAATACCGCCAACTATGCAAATGTTGAGCGGATTGATGGCGAAGATAAGAAGCACGGCGATGACTTAATTGCTGTAACTAAACGTTAATTATCTTTTTCCTACACTTAATACTTTATATTTCCCCTTTTACTAAGAAAGTACCTGCAGCCGCTTGGGTTGTGGGTATTTTTTTGTATAAAAAAGTCGTATTAAAAATGTTAATGTGTAATACCATTTAGCTTAGAATATTTTATAATGTCGAAAATAATTATAAAAATAAAAAATAAAAATTATTAAAAAAATATTTATATAATTAATTATATTATGTATAATAAATATAAATATAATTATAAAAAAAGAAAGGAAGCGGTTGAATATGTTTACTATGAGTTTGGAGAAAAAACGGTGTTTTAGTTTATTGATGGTATTTACCATTTTTTTAGAATTGCTTATAGCTGTGGTTACACCTGCAAGGGTAAATGCTAGTGTTCAAGAAGATAAAGAAATTGAGCTTGTTGCGAATGAACTTGAAGCTATGTTTTCTAATGGTGTTACAGAGAATAATCTTAAGAACTATGTTAATGAAAATTATGACAGTAGGGATATTTCGACTGCTGAAAAGGAATTAAATACTAGTCTAAAGAAAACAAATTACAATTATCTTTTGAGATCAAAATTCAGTTGGAATAAGTTTGGAAATTGCATGGTTAATGAGATTAAAGATGAATTTTTTGCAATGATTAATGTTGCTACAATTGTTAAGTATGCTAAAAAGAAATCTTGGAAGAAGTTAGCTGGGGTAGTTTTAAAATTTGCTAAAGCAAATGGATTAAAGACGAACGTAGCAATAATAGCTGGTCAATTAGCTGTTTGGGCTATTAAGTGTGGTATTGGATAACATGATTAAATACATTATAGACTGGCTAATTACGTATGCTGTTTTCTTTGTGGAAGAATGGGTGTATAGAGGAAAACCTTCATTCTTAGTGCCACTTTTGATTACAATAGTTCTTGCATTTATAAGCTATCTTCTTTTAGAACCCAAAAAAACAAAAGCAAAAAGACATTAATAGTATTGAATGAAAAATCGTGAACTTTAGTTTATGTATCAAGAACAGTATCTAGTTTAGTAGTAAAAGTCTTAAGATAAACATAAAACCCAGATAGCAAACTAAAGAATAGTAGAAAAAACTTCTAAGAAAGTTAAAATCAGACCGAGTTCAAAATTTAAATTGAATAATAGCTAAAAATATAGATTTTAACTATTTCTTTTAATACCCACAGTCGCTTAGGTTGTGGGTATTTTTTTGCATATAATTATAATTAATTATAACCTTTTGCAAAAATATATTATAATTATAATTAACTATAATAAAATAGATAAAATTAAATATAGTTATAATTATGAGGGAAATCAATGATATTAAGACCCACTTATTTAGAAAAACTTGACCAATTGCGTGACAAACAGATAATTAAAGTTTTAACTGGTGTACGTCGTTCTGGAAAGTCAACTCTTCTAGAACTTTATCAAAACAAATTATTAAAAGAGGGCGTTCAACCAGAACAAATTCAGGTATTTAATTTTGAAGACTGGGGATTAACTGACTTGACTGATTATCAGAAGCTTTATGAATATATCAATGAACGTCTTGTTCATAATAAGATGAACTATATATTTATTGATGAAATTCAGAATGTGTCACACTTCGAGAAGGCTGTAGATAGCTTATTTATCAAAAAGAATGTAGATTTATACATTACAGGATCAAATGCATTCATGTTATCAGGCGAATTGGTTACCTTACTTTCGGGTAGATATATTGAGATACCAGTCTATCCTTTTTCATTTAAAGAGTTTATTGAAACAGAGAAAAATTTATCTAAATCAGAAGCATTAGCACATTATTTAGATAGGGGAGGTTTTCCCTTTGCGACAGAGTTGAAGGATAATAATACTTATTTGTCTTATGTACAAGGAATTATAAATACGGTCTTGATTAAGGATATTTTGAGTAGGATGCAGCGGGGAAATGCTACATTATTAGAAGCTATTGCGGCTTTTTTGACAGATGCTAGTGGTAGTTTGATAAATACAAATAAAATTACTAATACCTTAATGTCTAATAAGTTAAAGACTACAAATATGACTGTAATTTCATATCTAGAAAAGCTAGTCAACTCATATTTATTCTACCAATGCAGTCGCTATGATATTGCCGGCAAAAAATATCTTCAAGTTAATAATAAGTATTATCCAGTTGATCCTGCCTTAAGGAGAGCATTATTAGGGCAAAAAAGGCCCAATATGGGTAGTCGTCTAGAAGGTATTGTTTATTTAGAATTGAAGCGTCGTGGTTATGAGGTTTATGTTGGAAGGTTAGGCAACAAAGAAATAGACTTTGTAGCAGTTAAAGATGGCGTGCGTGAATATTATCAGGTAAGTTTGAGCTTACAAGATGAAAAAACTTATCAGCGTGAAATTACGCCATTTTTAGCAATTAAAGATAATTATCGTAAAATTCTATTAACTCAAGATCCAGGTAACTATAATGACAATGGCATTGAACAAAAGAATGTGATTGATTGGTTATTGGATTGATAGGCAATAAGAATAAAATTATATAGTTTCACGTGAAACAAAAGCATTAATCCCATGCTAAAATTACTTATGAATTATCTCAAGGAGGAATAGATTATGGCAACAATGAAAGACGTCGCTAAGCTTGCTGGGGTAAGTTTAGGAACGGTGTCTAGGGTAATAAATAAAGCTTCCGGAATTAAACCGAGTACCTTGGCTAAAGTTGAACAAGCAATTAGAGAATTGAATTACATTCCAGATGAATATGCAAGAGGATTAAAAACACAATCTTCAAAAACAGTAGCATTAATTATTCCAACAATCTGGCATCCTTTTTTCTCAGAATTTGCATATTTTGTTGAAAAAAGTTTAGATAGTCTTGGATATAAGATGTTACTTTGTAATTCAGATGGTAATTCTGAAGAAGAACATAAATATATAAAAATGGTAAAGCAAAATAAAATTGATGCGATTATAGCAATCACTTATAGTGATATAGATCAGTATATTTACTCGGGTATTCCATTTGTTAGTTTGGACAGATACTTTAAGCAAAAGATTTCTTATGTTGAATCAGATAATTATCAAGGTGGTCAAATAGCAGCACAAGAACTTTTAAAGCATGGTGCTAAGCAATTGGCTTATATTGGTAGTCATAGTAAGTATCCTAATGACACAATGCGTAGAAAAAAGGGCTTTGATGATTATTTAAAAGAGAAAAATATAGAATTTTTTGATATTTATTTACAAGAACCCGTTAAAGATTTTGAGCCATCTATAAAAGAGTTACTAGCTGCACATCCTAATATTGATGGGATTTTTTGTCATAATGATGATCGATTATTAAATGTCAAACATATTTTAGAAAAATTAGGGTACAGAATTCCAGATGACATACAATTAATTGGCTTTGATGGAGTATCTAGTTCAAAGGACTGGCCTATTGAAATTTCTACAATTAGGCAACCGGTTCCTAAATTGGCTGAGGGAGCGGTTAGCTTAGTTATGAAAAAAATTAAGAATCCAAATATTAAGAATGAGATTTATAAATACCCTGTAACTTTTAGGGAAGGAAATACTACAAAAAACTATTGACAAATAATGAAAGCGATTTTATTATATAGATGTAAATTGAAACGTTTCAAAAATATTTTTTTGAAATTAGTTATGTGAAACGTTTTTATTTTTAAACAAAATTGAAACGTTTCAAAAAAGGAGAAAGTTTATGAAAAAGTGGAAATTGGGATTAGCTATGCTTGCATCTGTTTCAGCTTTTGCACTTGCAGGTTGCGGTAACAAACAAAGTAGTAATAATGACAAGAACATAACGATGTGGGTTCATATCTCTGACGAAGATCCAGAGGGTAAGGCCTTAGCACAGAATATCAAAGAATTTAACAAAGAAAATAAAGAAGGATATAAGGCTAAAGTACAATATATTCCTCGTTCTGGTTCAGGTGGTGGTTATGAAGATAAGGTTAATGCAGCACTAAATTCAGGGAGTTTACCAGATGTGTTAACTCTTGACGGACCAAATACAGCTGCATACGCCAATTCTAAGATTATTCAACCAATTGGAAAATATATTTCTGATAAAGATGATTTTCTTAAAACTATCATTGACCAAGGAACATACAAAGATAAGTTATATGCCATTGGATATTCAGAATCAAGCGTAGGATTCTATTACAACAAGAAAATGTTCAAAGAAGCAGGAATTAAAGATTCTGAATTGCCAACTCTTGAAAAGCCATGGACTTGGGATCAATTTATAAATATTTGTAAAAAGCTGAAAGATCATTTTCATGAACCAGCAATTAATATGAATTTGAATGACCACTCAGAAATGGCCTTATATTCATTAGCACCACTTGTATGGTCAGCCGGCGGTAGTATAACTAACCCCGCAGGAACTAAGGCCGAAGGTTATTTCAATTCTAAGCAAACTACTTCAGCTTTCCAATTTATTCAAAACATGGTTAAAGATGGATACACTACTATTTCACCAAAAGATAAGGGATTTGAAACCGGTAAATATGCAATGACTATGACTGGTACATGGGAAGTTCAAACTTTAGATAATCAATATAAGAATCTAAAATGGGGTGTTCTTCCTTATCCAGTATCACCAAAGACTAAGAAAGAAGTATCACCGACAGGCTCATGGCAATACGCAATGACTTCTGCTGCAAAGAATAAGAAAGCAGCTGGTGCTTTAATTAACTTCTTAGTAAGCAAGAAAGCAATGTATAGAAGTGATATGGCTAATACAGTTTTACCAGCTCGTAAGAGTGTATCCAAGATGATGGAACCTAAGGTTAACTCAGCTATGAAATTCTTCATAAAGCAAAACCAAACCACAGGTCATGCACGTCCAGTTTTAGTTAACTATCCACAAGTTACTAGAACCTTTGCTGAAACTGTTCAAAATGTAACTTTATATAAGAAAAATCCTGATGTTCAAAAGGTTATGAATCAACAAGCTCAAGTTATTCAAAAATACTTAAAATAATTAGGAATTTAAAGGGAGCATTCATATGCAAACTAAAGGATTGAGAAGGCAAGTGGGTTGGTTATATGTACTGCCGGCACTATTGTTGTTATTGACGTTTTTAATTATTCCATTTTTGATGTCATTTAGTTATTCTTTTACAGACTATAATATTTTGACACCAAATGTAAAAAATTTCGTTGGTCTTCAAAATTATATTAATACTTTTAAAGATCCAGTATTTTTACAAAGCTTGAAGAATATTGCTCAGTTTATTGTCTTTATTATGCCAATACAAGTCGGAGCAGCTTTAGGATTAGCACTAATAGTTAATAAAAAGCGTCCAGGTAACATGTTCTTTAAAATTTCATTTTTTGCTCCACAAGTTGTGTCACTAACAGTTGTCTCAATTCTGTGGATGTATATTTTGAATCCGGATCAAGGCTTATTAAATGGTATTTTGGGGATATTCCATATTAAGCCTCAGCCATTCTTGACATCTCCAAAGCAAGCAATGTTTGCCATTATTGGAGTATCAGCTTGGCAAGGCGCAGGTTATCAAATGCTGATTTTCCTTTCAGGTTTACAAAGTATCCCTCAGTCACTTTATGAAGCTGCAGAGTTAGATGGTGCCAATGCATGGCAAAGATTTATTCATATTACTTTACCGATGCTTAAGCCAACATCAGTTATGATTTTGACTACTACATTTATTAGTGCCTTTAACTTAATGACACAGCCAATGATTATGACGCAAGGTGGACCTCAAAACTCAACTATGACACCAATCTATTACATTTATCGTACTGGCTTTACTGATCGCCAATTAGGATATGCGAGTGCCATGAGTGTAATTTACGGTATTGTGATTATTATCTTTACTATTATTCAAAGAAAGATTACTAATGCTGGAGGTGATGAGAATGAATAGAATTATTTCTCGCAAAACATTCCATATAGTATGGACTACAGTCTTAATTACTTTATTGGCTCTATTCTTCTTATTCCCGTTAGTTTGGATGATTGTTTCCTCAATGAAGCCTGAACAGCAAATTTACAATAATATCAGTAACTTCAAGGCGTTTTTGCCATCAGCTAATATAAGCGAATGGGGCAAGGCATACAGTAGTATTTTTCACCGTTTTAATGTATTTCGCTATATTTTGAACAGTGTGTTCTATGCTGTTTCATTGACAATTGGATCTTTACTAGTAAATTCTTTGGCAGGTTATGGATTTGCTAAATATAAGTTTACTGGTAGAAAGCTAATTTTTGGCTTGTTAATTGCAATGTTAGTTATACCTGGAGCTACTTTATTAATTCAACAGTTCCAAGTTGCCAAGACTATAGGAATTTTGAATACCCCATTGGCAGTAATTTTACCAGGTATGTCGAGTCCATTTTATATTTATATGTTTCGAAATGCTTTTGCCGAAATTCCAGATAGTGTGACAGAAGCTGCAGAATTGGATGGAGCTAGCAATTTAAGAATTTTTTGGAATATTTTACTTCCAATGACAATGCCTACTGTTGCAACTGTTGGTACACTTTCGTTTATTGGTAGCTGGAATGATTATGTATGGCCATTGATGGTTTTGACAAATTCTGATCAATTCCCATTGCAAGTTGCTATTACTAATATTAATAATACTCAACCTGTATATATGAACCAAGTGATGTCCATCTTAACAATTTCGACTGTACCATTAATATTAGTCTATATCTTTTTCCAAAAGTACTTGGTTCAAGGTATGGGATCTGCTGGGAATGGTGATAAGTAATGAATGCAAATGAGTATATTTATAAAAAAATTAGAACATTGGATGGTGATGATTTAAGACCTAAACTGCATTTTACAGCCCCTTATGGCTGGTTGAATGATCCAAATGGATTAATTTTTTACAAAAATTATTATCATCTGTTCTACCAATATAATCCTTATGGCACTATGTGGGACACAATGCATTGGGGCCATGCTAGAAGTAAAGATTTGATTCATTGGCAAGACTTACCTATTGCTATGTTTCCAGATCATGACTATGACAAAGGCGGAGTATTTTCAGGATCATCAATTGAAAAGGACGGCCGCTTATATGTAATTTACACTGGACATGTGATTAGTGAAGATAGTGCAGTTGAAACGCAATGTGTAGCTTGGTCAGATGATGGCATTAACTTTACTAAATATGAAAATAACCCTGTTATGACTTACGATGATGTTCCTGGAGCTAATAATCCAGCTAACTTTCGTGATCCAAAAGTATTTGAACATGATGGCAAATACTATTGTGTCTTAGCTGCTGAAATTCAGTCAAAGGGAAGTATAGTTTTATTTGAATCTAAAGATTTATTATCTTGGCATTTTAAGAAAGTCTTATTACAAGATAATAAGATATTAGGGATTATGACAGAATGTCCTGATTTCTTTAGTGTTGCTGGAAATGATTATATTTTGTTTAGTTCAATTTTTGGAATTGGTCAAAATAGTATCGTATATGCAGCTCAAGGAAAAATGGATTGGAGTAACTTTGATTTTGAAATAAATAAAATTAAACGGGTTGATCAATCTGATGATTTTTATGCTTCTCAATCATTAGTGGATAAGGATAATCGTAGAATAATGATTCCTTGGCTTAGGAGTGTTGATCATACTGATTATTTATCACGGACTAATCACTCTTGGAATGGAATGATGGGAATTCCAAGAATAATGGAAAATCAAAATAAAAATTTGATTCAAAAGCCGATAGGTACAATTAAGGAATTATCAAAAGATATAAGTAACATTAGCTTAGGAGTTTATCGAATAACAGATTTTCTAATAAATCAAAAACTAATTTTAAAAGGTAAAAATGGTCAAGCTGAAATTTTAAGATATGTAGACAGATATTTAATCTCAATAGATTCTCCAGTTTTTAAGCGGAAGTTTGAATTGAAATCAAATGTTGCTGAAATAGAATTTGTTAATGATGATTCGGTTTTAGAATTTTATAGTAATGATGCAGCAATGAGTATTGTTACTTTTATTACAGGGATTGACCATATTTCATATGTCAAAGAGGTAGAAACTAATGGTTAAAATTGACTTAGATCATGTTTATAAAAAATATGATAATGCTAAAAATTATTCTGTAAAGGACTTCAATCTCCATATTAATCCCCAAGAATTTATAGTTTTTGTTGGACCATCAGGTTGTGGGAAATCAACAACTTTAAGAATGATTGCAGGTCTAGAAGATATTACCAAGGGTACTTTTAAAATTGATGGTAAAGTCATGAATGATGTAGCACCTAAGAATCGTGACATTGCCATGGTCTTTCAGAATTATGCTTTATATCCTCATATGACTGTTTATGATAATATGGCTTTTGGATTGAAATTGAATAAAGTATCAAAATCTGAAATTGATAAAAAGATTCAAAAAGCTTCTGAAATTTTAGGCTTAAAAGAATATCTAAAGCGTAAGCCTGCCGCCTTATCTGGTGGACAACGTCAGCGTGTCGCTTTAGGACGAGCAATTGTTAGGGATGCTCCTATATTCTTAATGGATGAACCCTTATCAAATTTAGATGCTAAGCTACGTGTTACTATGCGGGCTGAAATTGCCAAGATTCATCAACAGCTTAAAACTACTACTATTTATGTAACTCACGATCAAACTGAAGCTATGACTTTAGCAGATAGAATTGTAGTTTTAAAAGATGGTCAAATTCAACAAGTTGGTACCCCAATGGAAGTTTATAACAAGCCTGCCAATGTTTTTGTGGCTGGATTCATTGGATCACCAGCAATGAATTTCTTTAATGTCAAACTTGAAAATGGTTTGGTTCATGATATAAATGGAGATTTTAATATTCCTGTTCCAGAAGGTAAGTTAAATATTTTAAAAGATAAAGGATATGATGGTCAGGAACTAATTATGGGTATTAGACCTGAAGATGTTCATACAGAACAGGTATTCTTAGAAAGCTTTCCTCATAATGTTGTAGAATCAACGGTTGTTGTATCTGAGCTTTTAGGCTCTGAAACTCAATTGTATACTAATCTGGGTGGTACCGAATTAGTATCAAAGGTAGATGCACGTGATTTTGCTAAGCCGGGTGCTCATGTAAAGATGGGCTTTGAAATGAATAAGGTTCACTTCTTTGATAAAGATAGTGAAGAAACTTTAGATAACTAAACTTAATGTATGCAATCTTAATTATTTTCCCTCTAAATTAAGAAATATACTGTATATTGCACACTGCTTTTAAACAATATACTTAAAAAGTCAACTTGCTGATACAGGTTGACTTTTTATATATATAAAATTATCAGGAGAAAATTATGAAATTACAAAATAAAACAATGTTAATAACTTATGCAGATAGTCTAGGAAATAATCTGCATGACTTACAGGAAGTTATGGATAAGTACTTTAAGGATGCAATAGGTGGTATTCATTTATTGCCGATCTTTCCATCGACAGGAGATCGTGGCTTCTCACCAACTCGATATGATCAAATAGATCCAAAATTTGGAACGTGGGCTGATGTAGAAAAGTTAGGTGAACAATACTACCTAATGTTTGATTTTATGATTAATCACTTATCTAAACATTCCGACCAATATCTTAATTATCAAAAGAACAAGGATAACAGTAAATATAAAGACTTGTTCCTAAATTGGAATAAATTTTGGTCTCAAGGTCGTCCGACTAAAGAAGATATTGACTTAATTTATAAACGCAAAGACAAAGCGCCATATCAAAAAATTGAGTTTGCAGATGGAACAAGTAGTAAAGTATGGAATACCTTTGGGGATGAACAAATTGATCTTGATATTAGAAGTAAAGTAACACAAAAATTTATAAAAGATTCACTACAAGGCTTAGCTAAGCATGGTGCAAGTATGATAAGGTTAGATGCTTTTGCTTATGCAGTAAAGAAGCTTGATACAAATGATTTCTTTGTAGAACCTGAAATTTGGGAATTACTTGATAAGGTAAAGGAGTATTTAAAGAATACAGAAGTACAACTTTTACCAGAAATCCATGAGCATTATACAATGCCCATGAAGGTATCAAAGCATGGATATTATATTTATGACTTTGCCTTACCAATTGTTCTGTTATATTCAATTTATACAGGTAAGAGTAATCGCCTGGCTGCTTGGCTAAGAAAGTCGCCGATGAAGCAATTTACTACTCTTGATACTCATGATGGTATAGGAGTAGTAGATGCTAAAGACATATTAAGCGATGACGAACTTGAAGATACTACTAATGAGTTATATAAGGTAGGAGCCAATGTAAAGCGCAAATATTCCGGCACAGAATACCATAACTTAGATATTTATCAAATTAATACTACTTATTATTCTGCTCTAGGAGATGACGATCAAAAGTACTTCTTAGCAAGGTTATTGCAAATTTTTGCTCCAGGTATACCACAGATTTATTATGTTGGATTACTTGCAGGTAGAAATGATTTAAAGCTTCTCGAAGAAACAAAAGAAGGAAGAAATATTAATCGTCACTACTATTCAATTGACGAAATAGATCAGGAAGTTAAAAGACCTGTTGTTCAAAAGCTGCTCAATCTTTTGAAGTTTAGAAATAATACTCCTGCTTTTGATCTTGATGGTCAAATTAAAATAGAAACACCTTCAGAAAATGAAATCACTATTAAAAGAAGCAATAAGGATAGTGACGATATTGCTGAAGTTAGAGTTAATTTGAAGGAATTAAGCTATAGCGTTGAATATAATGGTAAAAGGATAGATTTTTAAATGAGGTATAAAATGACAGAAAATAAATATGTTGGTAGTATCGAAGCTGGCGGTACTAAGTTCATTGTTGCTGTGCAAGATGTTGATAGTGGCAAGATTATTGCTCAAGATCGAATCTCAACTCAAGATCCTAAAAAGACCCTTGAACAAAGTGCAGCCTTCTTCAAAGAGAATCCTGTTAATGCACTAGGTATCGGAACCTTTGGTCCAATTGATATTAATGAGAACTCTAGAAC
>NZ_JAGGLU010000016.1 GCF_017874575.1 Lactobacillus colini
ACTACCACACCCCAAATGAACTTTATGAGAAAGAACTAGATTCAATCTATCGAATTCAATCGTAAAAAGTGTTCAATTTAAATTTGCAATTTAGGATTTTTTAATTCCATAAAAATCACCTATTTTTTAAACTATCGTTTTATCATAGATATAAATAGCTATATGGCAATATTCAAGTAAAACGGTCTTAAACAGAATGGCATTTAATACTTAAAGTATAAAATATTTTAAGGTTAAATGCTTTTTACTTTAAATATAAAAAATATAGATATACTATTTAAAAAAACATTAAAATAGTATAATTATAAATAATAAAGTATAGTTTAATTTTAAGCAAGAAGAAAAATTTATTGTAATATATGAATTAAATAATTAAAGTAAAAAATCTTACAATATGAGGCATTAAAGCATTCGAGGAGACTTAGAGAAGTGATTAATTTATCCCAAGTATAATGAACTAAAAGTAGAAAAATCGTTAAATTTCGATATTAAAAATGGAGAGTATGTTGGCATTATTGGACAGCATGTTGCTAATAAAACTAACCGAAAGCTAATAAATTTAGTTTCTAGTCTATTTATTATAAGGAGGGGCTGCATATGCTAAACAAAGTAATTAATAATATTCAGTTGCTTCTAAGCTTTACTGGTAAGAGGAAGAGACTCTTCTTAATCTGGCCTCTGCTAATAATCTTCTATACCTTAAGCAATGTCTTAATTAGTTCGACTATTCCTGCTTATGTAGTCGCTATCTTTTCAAACTATGTTTCTTATTTACAATTAGGATTATTGTTAATTTTATGTTTTATTATTGGCTTATTTAATTGGTTAAAGGACCGCCTTAGCCGCAAGATGTTTTGGGAAAATATCTATTTGAGAATGGTGATTACAGCCCAAGATGCTCAGTCATTCTTATCAGAACCATACGAATTAAGCTTAAATGAACAACAAAAAGAAATGCGTGAAACCAGTATGCACTATGGCTTCTCTGATGATAATAGTGGGGTGGCGTTATTTTTCCCAGAATTAGTTGCTTCTGTTAGTGCCTTAGCTAGTTTAATGGTAATTATTATTGTTTTAGCTAAGCTTTCTCTGGTCTTGCCCGTAATTGCTGTAGTTACTATTTGTTTAGCTTTCTATGCTATGAAGAACTACGCAACTGTTCGTAACTCTCTAAATAAAAACATGAAGGACTTGTATTTAAGATACGATTATTATAATCGCATTGCCTTTTCTGATGATGCTAGTCAGATTACCCGCTTATACAACTACAGTTCCAAGATGAAAAAGAAGCTCGAAGATAGTGCTAATCAAATAGAAAACTTAGAAAGCAGAATCCTAAAGAAAAAATTATTAAATACAGTATTGCTGCAAATTTTTGCCTTATTAAGAATAGTTACAATTTATGGTTTTCTTATTTGGCAAGCTTTAACTGGGAAGATTAGTTCTACAGAATTTACCTTTTATTTTACAATTTGTACTAATCTTGAATTATTAGTCAATAATCTTTGGACTCATACTCGACTTTTTTTATCTGCTAATGATGACCTAACTATTGGTAGAGAATATATTGATAAGAGCCGGAAATATCTTTTAACTTCAAATTATAAGAATTCCCATCCTTTGGATGAGGCGGTTACAATTGAGTTCGACCATGTTTATTTTAAGTACCCTAATGCTGAGCAATATACCATTCAAGATTTCAATTTAAAGATTAATAAGGGAGAGCACTTAGCCTTAATTGGACATAATGGTGCTGGTAAGTCGACCTTAATGTTATTATTAATGGGCTATTTATCACCTAGCAAGGGCAAAATTATAATTAATGGTAAGCCTGCCACCGCTGCTGAAAGAAAGTCTAAGTTCTCGACTATGTTCCAAGATAATACTGTGCTAGCAACAAGTGTTGATAATAATATTACCTTATTTCAGCCGAGTTCTCCAAGCCAAATCCAGGATGTTTATGCAAAGGTGGGTTTATCGAATATCTTGAAGAAGGGCTTAACTGGCGACTCTATCTTAACTAAGCATATTGATCCTTCAGGAGTTGAGTTATCAGGCGGTGAAACAGAAACATTAATGTTAGCCAGAATGTTATTTAGAAGAGCAGGAGCTTATATCCTCGATGAACCTTCGGCTTCTCTTGATGCAATAAAAGAAAAAGAGCTATATGCTGCAATCGAAAAACTAATCCATGAAAAGACAGTCATCTTTATTTCTCATAGACTAGCTTCTATTTCTTTATCTGATAATATCTGTCTGCTAGCTAATGGTCAGATCTCAGCTTATGGTAAGCACGAACAACTTCTTCAAACTTCACAAGAGTATCGTGACCTTTATGAAAGTCAGTCTAAGTATTATAAAGGAGGGATGACATTAATGCTTAAGAAGATACACGAATTCATAGCCCTAGTGCCTAAGATGAACGAATTATACCCTCATATAATCTTGTTAGAAGTTATTAGCTCAATATTGGCTAGTGTCTTAAAGTTTATCAATGTTTTATTTATTGGGTTAGAGCTTAATCTTTTGTTTAATGCTAAACAAGATATTAACAGGATAGCTTATGTGACTGCTGGGTTTATTGCAATTACTATTGTTCTATCTATAGCAAGTAAGGCATTGCATGACTATACAGAAAAGCAAACCCGATTAATAAATCTGTGGGCTAAGACAAGTATGTCCAAGCATTTGTTTGAAGTAGATTATGAAACTTTTGAAGATGCAGGTTTTAGAAGTCTATACAATGATGTTAAGTCAGGGCTAGAGTTTGTAGGTGGCTTTCAATTATATATTGAAAATGTAGTAAGTAGCGTAGTCAGCTTTATGACCACCTTGATTATGTCTGGCGGGGTATTAGTAACTGTTATGGTAGCTCCGGCCAAGAATGGTGCCATTAGCAATTTGGTCTTATTCTTGGTAATAGCAATCTTACTGGTCTTTATTTTAGGTGTATCATTTCTTGGTGGTAAGAAGTTCGGTAAGATAATGAATGACTTCTTTGTTTTCAATGTTCAATTCAACCAAAAACTAAACTATTACTTCGAACAAGCATTCAAAGACCTCAAGGTAAAACGTCTGCTAAGTTTATTTGATCCAGGACAGGTCTTTTTTAGGGAAGCAAGAAGCGATGTCTTGTCTGGGATAGATAAAGATCGTGATCTACAAGTGAAGGCTGTTAGCGTTAGAAGCTTTCCGACAATTATTATTAATACCGTCATTGGTCTAATCTATATTATTCTGGGCTTAACTATCCTGAATAGAGGACTTGGTGTGGGGCTTATTGTTACTAGTGTAGGGACGCTTGAGTTATTAATTTATGATTTGAGTAGTTTTTTGAACGCTTTAGGCAATAGTGATGCTTCTTTAAATGTAGTTAAGCAATACTTTAAATTCATGAATTACGGATCTATGAAGAATTCTAGTGATAGGGTCCCTAAGATTGATAGCAATAATGTAGAGATTGTCTTTCACAATGTCAGTTATCAATACCCTAATCGGAAAGATTATGCCCTCAAAAACATCAATCTAACTTTAAAAGGAAATAGTAAAATTGCCCTAGTTGGTAGAAACGGCTCAGGTAAGACAACTTTAGTTAAGTTGCTACTTCGGTTAATAAATCCAACATCTGGTCAAATTACGATGAATGGGATTAATATCCAGGACTTTGACTTAGTTGCATACCAGAAGCTCTTTTCAAGTGTGCCGCAAAGCACTTTCCTTTATGCAGATACGGTCGCAAGCAATATTAGTTTGGGAGAACAAGAAGACTCCGATAAACTAATCGCTAGCCTCAAGAAAGTAAATCTAGCTCAAAAAATTAGCTCTTTTAAGTTAGGAATTGACACACCATTAACGTCCGAATTGGATCAAGATGGCGTTAACCTATCAGGCGGGGAAGCCCAAGCGATTGGAATTAGCCGTGCAGTATATCGTGATAGTCCAATTTATGTGCTTGATGAACCAACTGCTGCTCTAGATCCAATAAAGGAAGCTGAAATGTTTAACTATGTTAATCAGGTAACTGATAATCGGATGGTCTTGTTTATTTCACACCGGATGAGCATGACCACTTATAGTGACAAGATTTATGTGCTTGATGGAGGTCAATTAGTTGAGCAAGGCAATCACCATACTTTGATGCAGAACGATGGTCTATATTATCAAATGTTTAAAGCACAACAAGATTATTTCAAAAAGATGGCTTAAATAAATTCCTAGTAATGTCAAGGGATTTATTATTTATAATTTCTTAACAATGAGCTTAAAAAATAATAAAAAGATATAAAAACAAATAGAACTATTGTAAAATAGAAATGCTTATTGGAGGAAATTATGAAATATTTGATAACCGGTGCTAATAGTAAACTAGCACAAAAAGTAACCCATTGGCTTAAAACAATGACTGAAGAAGCCAATATTAGAGTGGGCTTACCCTCTCTAAGTGAAAAACATGAATATAGAGATTTAGAAGTTGATAAGGTGGAATTAGATTATACTAACCATCACTCAATTAGTTCTAGCTTTAAAGGAATTGATCTTGTAATCTATATCCCAACAATTGGATTAGATCTATCAAACAGAATATTAGAATTCGAAAATATCCTCACCGCTAGTGAAAAAGCTCATGCTAAGTTTATCTTTGTCAGCTTCTTTGCCGACCAAGCGAATAATCCATTCTTGATGTCGCCATTTTATGCATATGCGCAAAGAAGGCTAGCTGGGTCAGGTGTAGCTTATACAGTAGTAAAGAATACCATGTATGCCGATCCTTTGGTTGATTATATTCCTGAGCTAATTAAGCGCAAGAATATTATTTATCCAGTTGGTGATCAATCATTATCATTTATTACTTTAAATGACAGTGCCCATGCTATCGCCTGCTTAGCCGTTCAAAAGGCTCTGCGTGATAAGGGGCAATCATACTTACTATCAATGGAAAACAATTATAATATGATTGAGCTTGCTTATATAATTAGCCATGCAACTGAAACAGAGATCGGCTATGATCCAGTGACTATTGAAGAGTTTACTCGCATTTACCATAATCCAGTTATGACTTCACTTTATGCTGCAGGTGGCAAAGGTTTGCTTGATGCCACTTCGAGGGACTTTCATAAGATTACTGGTCGTGAACCTGAAAGAATGAACCATTACCTACGTAATGGTTACCAAATAGCCAAATTGTTAGATTATTGAACTGAACTTAATAGCAAAGAAAAAGAGAAGTAGAATTATCTGCTTCTCTTTTTGACGCTTAAAGGCTATCTTGAATATTATCTGCTAAATAATTGTATAGCATGTTCTTCTTAAGCTGACTAGTATCATGTCCCAGAGCTTGAGCGATTGCATAAGCATATGCCCAGGCTGTTGCAGGACCACGACTAGTGATTACTTTTTGCTTAGGATCAGTGACAGTAATTGCGGTACTGAACTTGCCCGTAGGGCATTCTTGCTTAATTGTATCTTCAAAGCCAGGATAGCAGGTATAATTAGTATCCTTCAACACGCCATAGCGGCTTAAGGCGATTGGGGCAGCACACATTGCTGCATCCCACTTACCATCATTGTGACGCTTAACCATTAATTCGGCTAGCTTCTGATTATCGCGCAAATTCTCAGCACCGATTCTTCCACCAGGGAAGGCGACTAGGTCATAGTCAAGCAGGCTATCATCAACAACCTTATCGCAAGTAATTAAGATATTGTGGTCACCGTGGATTACCTTTTTATCTAAGCCAACCATATCACAATCGATATTTAATCGGCGCAAGACATCAACAGTACTTAATCCCTCAACTTCTTCGCATCCATCCGCAAAGACAACAGCAACTCTTGTCATCTAATCATCCTTTCTTAAATAATTCCTTTAACTTATATTCTAACTCAAATTAATTTTTCAATTCCAAATCAAGCTTAAAAAATAGATGTTGTATCAGCAAAATTGTGAAACACAAAATATAGTAGCATATAATAAAATACTTGCATTAAGCGACTTTTCTGGTAATATTTAAATCAATACCAGACTAAATTTGTGAAACATTTATTAGAAAGAAGGTTTTTTATGTCTACAGAAGTTTATTTAGTTCGCCACGGTGAAACAATGTTTAACCAACTTAATAAAGTTCAGGGCTGGGCTGATTCACCACTCACTGTGAAGGGAATCGACGACCTAAAGGTAACAGCCCACAATTTATCACAAGTTCACTTTGATAAGATGTATAGTTCTGACCTGAAACGGGCAATCGATACAGTTCACTTGATTGCAGACGCTAATGAGGTGTCTAATATCGGCAAGATAAAGAAGTTTCCAGCTTTTAGAGAAGTATTTTTTGGTACTTTTGAAGGCGATGATATCGACCAGACTTGGGAGAAGGTATCGCTTGCTGGAGGAATGGATCCTTCAACTGATGTCAATGAGATTATCAATACTTTAGGAATTTACAGGTTTAGAGAAGCCACCAAGAAGGCCGACCCCCGCCACTTAGCAGAGAATAGCGCTGAATTAGATGATAGAATGACCAGGGCAATTGAACAATTAACTGAAGAAGCCAGGGGACTTGGACGAGTATTGATTGTATCTCATGGTGACTTTATTAAGACTTTAGGTATTAAGTACTGGAAGCAATCGGACGGCTTGCATGATATACCTTTCCCAGAAAATGGTAGTGTAAGCCGAGGGATCTTACATGATAATGGGAAGTTTGAGATTATCGATTATAATGTTAAGAACCAAGATCTACTTGATATGTAGCAATTATTTTAGAAGCTGTTAAACTAGAGGCAGTGATTAACTACATATCGGGGGATTTTTATGAAGGATAAGTCGTCAATTCGTTATTTATGTATTACGATCTTGAACATTGTAATCACTGTAGCTGAATTTATCGGGGGTGCTGTTTCAGGATCTTTAGCGCTCTTGTCAGATGCGGTTCATAACTTAAGTGATGTTGGTTCAATTGTCTTGGCCTTTATCGCTAATTTAATTTCTAAGCGCAAGCGCAACTTTAGTAAGACTTTTGGCTATGATCGTGCTGAGATATTGGCAGCTTTTACGAATGGGATAATCTTAATTGTAATTAGCTTATACTTAATGTTTGAGGGAATTCAGCGCTTCTCTCATCCTGAACCCATTAAGGGGTGGGTGATGCTGGTAGTATCAATAATTGGCTTAGTTGCCAATTTGATTTCGATGTTGGTTGTGATGAATGAGGCTAAACATAATTTAAATGCTAAGGCGACTTTTCTTAATATGTTGTCAGATGCTTTAACTAGTGTTGCTGTAGTTATTGGTGCAATTTTTATTTCAATTTGGCAGATTAATTGGTTAGACCCACTACTAACAATTGCGGCTTCGCTGTTTTTACTGAAGGAAGCATATGAGATAACCATTAAGGCGGCTAATATCTTAATGGAAACCAACCCCAGCATTGATTTAGACCAAGTAAAGAGTATAATTCTTTCAATTCCAGAAGTGAAGAATGTCCACCACGTCCATGTCTGGCAATATTCAGATTCAATTACGATGATCGATGCTCACATTAATGTTGACGCTAAGATGGACGCTGAAGATTTAGATGACTTGTATGGTAAGATAGAGCAGAAATTGCAAGACCTAGGAATTAATCATGTAACCTTGCAGGCCGAATGCATTCGTGGGATGCATGCGAAGATTCTTGCTTCAGGAAAAAATAATAACTAATAGATAAGACCTGCTAACTTAATTTGGTAAAATAAAGGCAGGTCTTTTAATTTATTTTTAGAAAGGACATAATTATGGAATTTGATACTGAAAAATTAAAGCAAAAAATTAATGAAAAAACAGCAGAACTAGTTCAAACAGCCCAGGAAGTGTCCGATGATTTTAAGCAAAATCAATTACCGAAAGTAAAGCAAGCAGTGAATGAAAACTCAGAAAAAACTCTTGCTTGGAGTAAAAACCACGGTCAAAAAATCTGGAACAAGTCAAAGCAATCATTTAAAGATAATATTCGTAAGCTAGACCAGTGGGTGAATGGTAGCAGTGTGCATAGGGATGATTAAAGATGCAGATTAATTGGGTAATTAGCTTAATTATTTTAGTTGTAGGATTGTGGGACATTTATACGGCCTTTCAAAGAAGACGTAATAAAAAATTCATTGCTCAAAAGCAGCATGACTTAAGTCATGCTTCTAGTGCTGAAAAGCGTAACTATCCTACTAGTGGTGAAGCTTATTTTTTGGCTTTAGGAATTATTTTTACAATTTCAGGAATTATATTATTGATTTGGCATTAGTCATAGGTGGTAGTTGTTTTGGTCAAGTTAGTTTTAATTAGACATGGTGAGAGTACTGCAAATGCAGATAATGTATATACTGGTTGGAATGACGTTCCCCTAAGTGCGAAGGGAGTCGAGCAAGCTAAGCAAGCTGGCTTAAAAGTGCAAAAAATTGCTGATTTTATGCCAACCCATATTCATACTTCTGTCTTATCGCGGGCAATCATCACGGCTAATATTGTTGCTGAAGTATGTCACTTCTTATATTTACCAATTACTAAAACTTGGCGACTTAATGAGCGGCACTACGGGGCTTTGCGGGGGATCAATAAGGATGTTTCGCGCAAAGTATTTGGAAAAGAGCAAGTCCTAGAATGGCGACGCAGCTTCGATAGTGTGCCACCTAAGTTAGCTCAGCCGGTTCAAGATAGGAGATACCAAGCTTATGACATGGGCCTGATGCCCCAAGGAGAGAGCTTGCATCAGACTCAGCAACGCCTAATGCCTTATTATTGGGATAATGTTGCACCTAAGCTTGCTGCTGGACAAGATCAACTAATTGTTGCCCATGGATCAAGCTTACGTGCATTAATAAAAAAACTTGAGCATATTAATAACCAAGATATTGTTAAAGTTGAGGTACCAAATGCTCAGCCAATCGTTTATAGTTTTGATAAAAACTTAAAAATCATTAAAAAACAAATTTTAAAATAGTTTTGCCCGTGTGAAAGTTCGTGAAACCGTAAATTTTATGGTAGAATTTTTTACGTGTATATGACTTGAAATTTAGTTTGGAGAAAAAGATGCGTAAAATATTTCTATTAAGAGGGGCCCCAGGATCGGGTAAGTCTTCCTTTATTGCTCGTCACCATCTACAGCCTTACGCTATTTCTCGCGATGCGGTTCGCTTGTTGCTAGCGGATCTAACTGTCTATTACGAGAAAAAAACTGACCAGCTCCACCAAGTAGTACCTCGCTATGTCACTGAGGATACTGAGAAAATGGTCGATCATCTAGTTGAACATAAGATGTCATATGGTGAAACAGTAATTGTTGACGGTACACATATAACTCCTGAAGCGATTGAACACTTCAAGCCTTGGGTTGATAAGTACCGTTATGAGTTGTTTGTAGTTGACCTAATGCAGAATAACACCTTAGACGGCTTACTAAGGCGTAATAGAATTAGGATCAACTATGACTGGGTTAAGCCTGCTGTAATCAAGATGATGTATGACAAGTATGAAGCTAATCCCGAAGTTCCTGACTGGGCTTATTCTATTTTGCCGACAGGGATGGATCGAGCACTAAGTCAGAAAGAGAAGAACCTAGATCGTTATTCTCATGTTATCTGTGTACCTGATAGAGTTACAGCTGAAGATTTTCCTCATGTTCATATTTCTAATTTTTACTTTTCATTTAATGATGAATTTACTAAGAAGTATGGTAGTTATCACAATGTTATTACACTTGCTAAGACGCCTGAAGAAGCAATTAAGCAGTTCAAGTTGCCATACTTTGTCTTTAAATTTCATCATAAGCATTTTCTAATTTCTGCTTATCCAATTAGGAATGAGATGCTTGATCCGATTAGGAAGGTTAAGGGAGTGTGGACTTATTCAACTGGGCTTTATAATGTGGCTGACTTTGTAAAAGAATTCCCCGAAAATGAAAAGCCTCACGTCCACCAATTTAACTTAAGTAAAATAGATCCTACCAGATTACTTCATATCTGGTAGAAAAAACGCTACGTAAAATTTTACGTAGCGTTTTTTATAGGGATTAATTAAAAGTTATTAGCTAAAGCTCCCATTGGGTCCCATGGCAGTAATTGAATTGGATCCTTAGAGCCTTGCTCAAAGGCTTGCTTCAAATCTTCAGGCATATTCTGCTTATTAATAACAGCTTGGTAGACAAACTTGTCAAACCATGAATCACTCATTACGAAGTAACCATCAAAGCCAGGCTTGTTGCCCCATGAGTTCTCAATCTTCCACTTAGTTGGCTTACCATCAACTAAGTCAACCCCAGTGATAACCATTGCATGGTCCATCAAGCTTTCACCAGAATTAAGGGCATCGGCTTTAGACATGTTGAAATCAACATCAAATAATTCATCACGCTTGTAAAGTTCAGTATCAAGCAAGCCAGCTTGACGTTCAGAATCCTTAACCACATTAGAACCAAACCATACAACTTCACCTGACTTCAATTGTTTAATAATTAAGTCCTTCATTTCATCAATTGGTAAGTTCAAGTGACGTACTTGACGTCCACCTTCAATATTTCCTAAGTATTCAACTGAGAATACCTTGTGGAATGGCTTATCATCAGTTGGAGCATTAATTGTTGAAACATATTGGCTTAAGTCCCAGCCAACGTATTTCTTAAAGAAGTCTTGTGGGGTCAAGTCACTGTCTCTGTGATAATTCTTATCATCATCGCGGTATTCGAAGTCGAACTTCTTAGGTGGAAGACCAAGAGAGATAGCTAGGATACGGAATACTTCCTTAAGCATTTCATTTTTACGGGTTTGAACCTCATCTTCACTCTTACCTGCTTGAACTAAGCGGCGTAATTCAAGACCATCTTTGCGAAGTAAGGTATTTAGAGTATCATTTAAAGCTCTGGAATTAGTGGCATTAGCAGTTTCTGGGTAGGCACTCTTAGGTACGATGCCGTATTTTTCAATAATGCCGCAGAGCATGTCCCATTGACCACCATCTTGTTGAGGAGTGGTAAATAAGAATGAAACCTTACGGTCACCCAAGTCCTTGTCAGCACTGGCAATTACATTTTCAAAGAACCAGTTAGACTTTTCAAATTTATCCCAGAAGTTAGTATAGTTTTGAGATAGTTCGAAATCTTTAATCTTGAAATCTTTTTGAATTGAGTGGCGCATGGTATTTAGAGCACTAAACATCCAGCAGCGGCCGGATTGCTTTTGGTTGGCTACTTTACCAGTATCAATTTCGATTGAAAAGGTAGGGGTCAGGTCAATTTTAGTTTGTAAGTTTTGACTTGCCTTGTAGATGCCGTTTTCTTGAACAGCACGGGCAGCGATCTTGTTAGCGCGGTTAGAATTAAAATCTTCTTCAAAGCTACTAATAGCTTCACTGGTGATTTCCTTAGTCATTTACAAAAAATCCTCCTTAAAAATAATAGATTAGAACTATTTTATACTATTAATAATCAAGCGTCTAATAATCTTGTTTGAAAAAGTAAGTTTTGGCATGAATGAAAATAAGATAGAATAAAAGACAGGACAAATTATTTGAATTAGAACAGATAGGAATTTAAAATGCGTAAACGTGGATTTGAAATTGTTTCTAAATATCAGGACTCTAACTTACACTTACCCCAAAGACAAACCCCAGCTAGTGCGGGTTATGACTTTGAGGCGGCTGAAGATGTGGTAATTCCATCTATTTGGCGGTTTAATTTTGTGAGAATTTTTCGCTTGATTAGGAACTTTCACGAACTTAATGAACATGATTATCGTGTAGCAGAACAAATTTTAAAGCCTTTTTTAGTGCCAACGGGAATTAAATGTTATATGCCTGAAGACGAGGTTTTGATTTTAGCCAATCGCTCCTCAAATACCTATAAGCGTAATGTGACTCTGCCCAATGGGATTGGAGTAATAGATAGTGACTATTACAATAATCAGAACAATGAGGGAGAGATTTATTTTCAGCTGATTAATTATGGCGTTCGCCCTCTAAAGATAAAAAAAGGCGAGAGAATAGGTCAGGGTATTTTTATACCATATTTAAGAGCGGATAATGATAATCCAGTTCCTCAAAAACGTACTGGCGGATTTGGATCCTCGGGTGTAAAGGATGAATTAAATGGCAAAGACAAAGACTAATTATAAGTGTCGTAATTGTGGTTATGTGTCTGCATCGTATTTAGGAAGATGTCCTAATTGTGGTGCTTGGAACCAATTAGAAAAGCAAACAACAACTGTTAAAAAGACCTCTTCTAAGGCTACTGCTAGCCGCTTAATGACTAATATCGGTAGCAACGAGCCGATCAAGCTCAATGAAGTAAAAGCTAAAAAAGAAGAGCGGATTGTAACGCCCTATGAAGAGTTAAACCGTGTCTTAGGTGGCGGTATTGTTCCTGGATCACTCGTCTTAATTGGTGGTGATCCAGGTATTGGTAAGTCAACTTTGATGCTTCAGATAATGGGTACTATTGCCAAAGACCATGAAGTCTTGTATGTTTCTGGTGAAGAGTCTGCTAGTCAGATCAAGATGCGGGCTGATCGACTAGGAGCTAGTGACAGCGGAATCTTACTATATCCAGAAACTAATATGGAAAATATTCGCCAGCAAATAGACGACCTGAAGCCAGATTTTTTAGTAATTGATTCAATTCAAACAATGAATGAACCCAGTCTAGATTCGATGGTAGGATCTGCATCCCAAGTGCGGGAGGTTACTAGTGAATTAATGAAGATTGCTAAGAATGATCAAATTACTGTCTTCGTGGTTGGTCATGTAACTAAGGAAGGCTCAATTGCTGGACCCAAGATATTAGAACATATGGTTGACACGGTGCTGTACTTTGAAGGGGATGGGCACCATGCTTATCGGATCTTGCGCTCAGTTAAGAATCGGTTTGGTGCTGCTAATGAAATTGGCATGTTCGAGATGAAGAATGAGGGTCTTAGTGAGGTTACTAACCCTTCGGCGATCTTTTTAGACGAGAGGTTACCTAACTCTACCGGTTCTGCGATTGTGGTTTCACTAGAAGGAACACGTCCGCTGATGGCAGATATTCAAGCACTAGTAACGCCAACTGCCTTCGGTTATGCTAAGAGGACAACTTCAGGATTGGATTTCAATCGAGTAGCCTTGTTGCTGGCTGTCTTAGAGAAGCGTGGCAACTTAATGCTTCAAAACCAAGACGCATTTTTAACAGCGACAGGTGGTATAAAACTTAACGAACCAGCTATTGACCTAGCAATTACTATGGCTGTTGCATCTAGTTACAAAAATGAAGAGATTCCTTCAACTGATTGCTTTGTTGGTGAATTAGGTTTAACTGGGGAAGTAAGACGAGTTAACCGCATTGAAGCTCGGGTTAATGAAGCTGCTAAGGTTGGCTTTAAGCGTATTTTTATTCCTAGACATAATATGTCTAAAAGCTTGAAATCTCGCAGCGATATTGAAGTAGTTGGGGTAGCTAGTCTGCCTCAGGCATTAAAGTTAGTATTTGGTTAATGAATGATTGAACTTTTTTACTAGAAAAGTTAAACTTAAAGAGATGCATTTTAAACATAATTGAATGAAAGAGGCGCTTTATTTTGGCTAAACAAAAAATCCGTGTGCGTTATGCTCCAAGTCCAACTGGTCACTTGCACATTGGTAATGCACGTACTGCATTATTTAATTACTTATTTGCACGTCACAACAAGGGTACATTTGTTCTGCGTATTGAAGATACCGACCAAAAACGTAATGTTAAAGGTGGCTCCCAATCTCAGATGGAGAACCTTCACTGGTTAGGAATCGACTGGGATGAAGGTCCTGACAAGGGCGGTAAATACGGACCATATCGTCAATCAGAACGAAAAGATATTTACAACAAGTATATTCAACAATTAATTGATGAAGGTAAGGCTTACTACTCTTATAAGACTGAAGAAGAACTTGAAGCCCAACGTGAAGAACAACGTGCAATGGGTATTGCTCCTCACTACACTTATGAATATGAAGGCATGACTGCTGATGAAATTAAGCAAGCTCAAGCAGCTGCAGAAGCTAAGGGCTTGAAGCCAGTCGTAAGAATTCATATTCCAGAAAATAGAACCTATGCTTGGGATGATATTGTTAAGGGTAAGGTATCATTCGAATCTGATACTATTGGCGGAGACTTTGTTATCCAAAAGCGTGACGGGATGCCAACTTACAACTTTGCAGTTGTAGTCGACGACCACTTAATGGAAATTACTCACGTTTTGCGCGGTGATGACCACGTAGCCAATACTCCTAAGCAATTAGTTGTTTATGAAGCTTTGGGCTGGGAGCCACCTAAGTTTGGTCATATGACTTTGATTATTAATTCTGAAACTGGTAAGAAGCTTTCTAAGCGTGATGAATCAGTATTGCAATTTATTGAACAGTACCGTGATCTTGGCTACTTGCCAGATGCAATGTTTAACTTCATTACCTTACTTGGCTGGTCACCAGTTGGTGAAAACGAGCTCTTTTCACAACGTGAATTAATTAAACAATTTGATCCTGACCGCCTATCTAAGTCACCAGCAGCATTCGACCAGAAGAAGCTTGAATGGATCAACAATCAATACGTTAAGAAGGCTGACCGCGATACCTTGTTAGACTTAGCTTTGAATAACTTGCAAGAAGCTGGCCTAGTAGAAAAGGAAATCACACCGGGTAAGATGGAATGGATTCGCCAATTAGTTAACATCTATTCTGTTCAAATGTCTTATACTCAACAAATCGTTGATATGACTAAGATTTTCTTTGAAGATCCTAAGGACTTAACTGCTGAAGAAATTGAAGAAATTAAAAAGGACGAAGGTCGCGGTGTAATTGAAGAGTTCAAGAAACAATTAGACCTAATTCCTCGCTTTACTTCAGTTCAAATTATGAATGCTATCCAAGCTACTCGTAAGGCTACTGGAGTTAAAG
The DNA here is from genome assembly GCF_017874575.1 of Lactobacillus colini. Lineage (GTDB taxonomy): Bacteria > Bacillota > Bacilli > Lactobacillales > Lactobacillaceae > Lactobacillus > Lactobacillus colini. The sequence goes on from NZ_JAGGLU010000016.1 coordinate 14,921, forward strand.
GTAGAAAGCTATTTATGCCAATTCGGATTGCTGGTACACGTTCAATGGTTGGACCTGGTATTGGTGAAGCAATGGAACTTTTAGGTAAGGAACGAGTAGTAAAGCACTTAGACTTAACCTTGAAGCAAATGCAAGAAAATGGTCTTTAATCAAAAATAATGAAGATAAAGAAGCTGTAAAAAAACGCAGCTTCTTTTTCTTTCTGGTAAAATGAGAATAGATTTTGAGAAAGGATAGTGTAAACCGTGAAAGTTTTCAACACTTTAACACGCAAGAAAGAAGAATTTAAACCATTAATAGCCGGAAAAGTCAGTATGTATGTCTGTGGGCCAACGGTTTATAACTATATCCACATTGGTAATGCCAGAAGTGTGATTGCCTTTGATACTATTAGACGTTATCTAGAATATCGTGGTTATGATGTAAATTATGTTTCTAACTTTACTGATGTTGACGACAAGATGATCAATGAAGCTAAGAAGGAGAATATTACCGTACCAGAACTGGCACAAAGATATATTGATGCCTACTTAGAAGATACTAGTGCCCTAAATATTGAACCTGCTAATTTGCATCCCAGAGCTACTCATGAAATTAAGGACATTATTGCCTTTGTAGAGGATCTAATTGATAAGGGATATGCTTATGAAGTTGATGGGGATGTTTATTATCGGGCTAAGAAGTTTGCTAATTATGGTCAATTAAGTGACCAAAATATTGCTCAACTTGAAGAAGGTGCCTCAGAGCATATTAATGCCGCTGAACAAGACAAGAAGGAAGATCCGATTGACTTCGCCTTATGGAAGTCTCAAAAAGAACCAGACGAAATTGCCTGGCAATCACCTTGGGGGATGGGACGACCAGGTTGGCATATTGAATGTTCAGTCATGAGTACTAAGTACTTAGGTGATAGTATTGATATCCATGGCGGTGGTCAAGATTTAGAATTTCCCCATCATGAAAATGAAATTGCCCAAAGTGAGGCAAAGACAGGTCAAAAATTCGTTAAGTATTGGCTTCATAATGGCTTCGTTACTGTTGGTAAAAAACAAGAAAAAATGTCTAAGTCACTACATAACTTTGTGACTGTGCATGATATCTTGCAAAAAGTTGACCCGCAAGTCTTACGTTTTTACATGTCAAGTGTTCAATATCGTCGCCCAATTAACTATTCTGAAGATGGTTTAAAGCAGGCTGCAACTGTTCTTGAACGTTATAAAAATGTCCTACGTAATAGTCAAAGCCGCTTAAATGATAAGACTAGCATTGTTGATGAAGATTTAAGAAGTGCCTTGCTAGCTGCTAAAGAAGAATTTACTAGGGCAATGGATGACGACTTTAACGTACAAAACGCTTTGAGTGTAATGTATGATTTGGTTTCTAAAGTTAATTCACACCTTAGTCAAGCTCAAGTTGACAAGGAATCTTTAAATGAATTTGTAGCTACATTTAAGCAGTGGCTGTTGATCTTTGGCGTTAGCTTTCAAACTAAGGTCAACAGCGATGATGACCAGATAAACCAAATGGTTGACCAGCGTAACCAAGCTCGTAAAGATAAGGATTGGGCAACTAGTGATCGTTTGCGTGATGAATTGAAGGCAATGGGGATTATATTAGAAGATACTGCTCAAGGAACGAGGTGGCACCGTGCTTAAGCCTAGAGTATTAATTGAACAAGATCGTAATCCTTATACGATGGGAGCTTTAACTTTGGCTTATTTAGGTGATGGGGTGTATGAATCTTATATCAGGCGCCACTTAGTTAAGGGCGGAATTGTTAAGCCGCAGTTATTGCAGCGTAATGCTACTCATTATGTATCAGCTAAGGCTCAAGCTGGTTTGATTACTAAGATGGAAGCCGAAGGGATGTTGAGTGATGACGAGCTAGATATCTTTCACCGGGGCCGCAATGCCAAAAGTCATACTCATGCTAAAAATACTTCCTTAGCGACTTATCGTCTGTCAACCGGCTTTGAGGCGGTAATTGGATACTTAGATTTACTAGGTAAGCATGATCGAGTAGTAGAAATTTGTAAGTGGTGTATAGACCAAGTAGAACATGGGGATGAAGAGCATGAGTTCAAGTAATGATGATTTTGTCTTTGGTAGACATGCTGGGATTGATTTTTTAAAGACACAAGATGCCGATAAGATTAATAAGATCTTTTTGCAAAGGGGTGTTCAAGAGGACTTTGCTAATCAAGTTTATCAATTAGCACGCAAAAAGCACCTCATTGTTCAAAATGCACCCAAAAATAAGTTAGACCAGTTAACTAATCAAGCTAACCACCAGGGCTTGGTACTAGCCGTGGCTTCATTTGAATATGCGGATTTAGAAGAGTTGCTAGATAAGTTTGAAAATGAAGATAGGGAGCCATTTTTGTTAATGCTAGATTCGATTGAGGATCCCCACAATCTTGGATCAATCTTGAGAACATGTGATGCGACCGGGGTTGATGCTGTGATTATTCCTAAAAGACGGGCTAGTGGTCTGACCTCTGTAGTAGCTAAGACTTCAACCGGTGCAATTGACCATGTACCTGTAGCCCGGGTCAATAACTTAGTCCAAACGACCCAAATTTTAAAAAAGCGCGGTTACTGGTTCTTTGGTACAGCAATGCGGGGAATTGACTATCGTAGATGGGATGCTAAGGGCAAGACTGTCTTAGTAATTGGTAATGAAGGTAAGGGAATATCGCCACTTCTTTTAAAGCAAATGGATCAAACTCTTACTATCCCAATGATTGGCCATGTTCAATCTCTAAATGCCAGTGTTGCAACCGGTGCAATGCTCTATCAAATGTTTAATAGTAGACATCCTTTAGCTTAGCATATCTTAAAAGTGGCACCTATTTATGTATAGGCGTCATTTTTTGGAGCACTTTTAATTAAATGAACGCTTAAACAAGAGTTCGGCTTAATATCCAATACCTGTCCTCTAAAGTAATATTGATCAACTCAAGGGGGGATAGGAATGGATAACTTGGAATTAATTCAACTAGTTAAGCAAGGAGATAGTGATGCCTTGCTAGAATTAGCCAGACGCTATGCTGGAGTTATTTATAATGTTAAGAACAGATATTACATAAGGGGATATGACGAAGAAGATTGGCGACAAGATGCGTTGTTAATCTGCTATCAGGCGTGTTGCTCCTTTGATGTTAAGAAGGGTAAATTTGGAGCATTTTTAAAGTCGTATTTGACTAATCATGCCTGCACATTATTGCGTCATGAATTAGCTAAGCTGAGGGAGCCATACCGTCGGTCAGTATCTTATGAAAAGTTACTAAGTTCAGGTTCAGTTGACGAGGAATTTATTATGCCAATGAGCATTAATCAAGCAATTTTAGATGAATATTTGAATTCGCTTTCACATGTTGAAATTGCAACTTTTATAGATTGTATCAGTAACTTTAAGTCATATAGTATCCAAGCAGGATTTACCAGAAAGCAACTTCAACAAGCTAAGCATCGGTGTAGGCGAAAGTTTTTGGATTTAGTATCTTAAAAAATTACGCATTACTTACAAAAAAGACTATAATAATAGTTGTAGAAGTTATTTAGGAGGTATTTTAAGATGGCAGAGATTATTAAGACAGAATTGTTAGACCGTCATATGAATGAAGTATTTGACTGGAGCGATTCTAAGCTTCCAGTAAGAGATGCCCTTTGGGACTACTTCATGGAGAGTAATGGTCACAACACCATGAAGACGGAGGAAGCAATGCTTCCATTTTTGAAAGACTCTGACGATAAAATCGAAGCCTTCGTAAACGAAAATCTTAAGAAATAACAATTCCTAAAATTCTACGACCAGTGGTCACGCACTAGTTTGACCACCATAGACAGCCTGCAATGGCTGTCTTTTTTTATTTGCATATAAAAAACTGCCGAGAATAATCTCAGCAGTTAGTCAAATATATTAAAGTCCGAAAATTACCTTGTAAAGTGTGGCACCACAGATTCCTCCTAGGATAGGAGCGATTACTGGAATCCAGCCGTATTCCCAATGAGAGGAGCCTTTATGTGGTAATGGTAAGAATGTGTAGATCAAGCGAGGACCTAGGTCACGAGCTGGGTTAAGAGCTGGACCAGCTGGACCACCACCGGACATAACTAGAGCGGTAATCAAAAATCCTACTCCGATGTTAGCAATGTCAATTGATTGGTGGTAGAACATGCCACGGTATAGTCCCAATGCACAAAAGAGCAAAACAGCAGTGTCAATAAACTCAGTAATAAAGCCGTTAAGCTTGCTATTAGCATAATCAGAAGTTGAGAAGCTTCCAAAGATTGTATTAGCGTCATCAGTTTGCTTAATGTATGGATAGTAAAGAACTACCACTAATAATTGTCCTACCATAGCGCCAAGCATTTGAGCGATTAGGTAAGGTGCAACTTGTGTCCAAGGAAATGCACCAACGAATGCTTGTGCTAAAGTTACAGCTGGGTTTAAGTGGTTACCTGAAATTGAACCAAACATAAATGCCGGAATCATAACACCAAAACCAAAACCCCAAGCGATCAATAACCAGCCACCATTTGACTTATCGTCTGGATTATTACCAGCAGTACCCTTTAACATTGCGTTGGCTACCGCGCCGTTACCTAGAAGTACTAAAATTGCTGTTCCGATGAATTCAGCAAAGTACTTCATCATCCAAGTATGTTCCATTTTACTTTTTCCCCCTGAAAAAATAATCGAAAAATATGATACAAATGAAAATTATAGCGGAAATACGGCACATTGTGTAGCTATTTTATGAAAAAAGTTAGTTTTTTGCGGATTTATTCTTCATGGAGTAGTTATTTTTGTTAAGTGTAACTGCTAGTATTAAAAAGCTTACCAGGAAGGCAGCAGAATTAATTATCCAGCCTAAATTATATGACCCAGTCTGGTCAAAGAATAAACCAACTAAGTATACTGAAGCAGACATTGCAAAGGCACCAAGCATATTAATAATTGACAAGATGTTGCTGTAGTCCTTGTTGCCAAATTGCTTACGGATTAGATAAGGAAGGGCAACTAAGCAGATTCCTTGCCCTAAACCTAAAACAAAACCAGAAATAACTAACAGTTGCTTATTACTAAAAAGTATTAATCCTAGCCAGCCGCTAGCTCCAACAATGGCATAAATGAGCAAGGTCAATCTAGAACTGAAATGGTCAAGAAAGAAGCCAATAGAAATCTTCCCAGCCGCAGCGCCTAGCATAACCGCTGAAACGACGGTAGCTGCAATAATAGGTGAGATATTAAGATTGATAATATGGCCAGAAATATGTTGTACTGATCCTGATACGAATTGCAGGGCCAGCATTGCAAAGGCTAAAGCATAAAATATCGGTCTTTTTAAGGCTTGGCGTAAGTTAATACCAATAAGACTAGTCGCTTGAGGATTAGCCTTAGTAGTACCATAAGCAGGATAGTTGCTATTGGGTCTCTCTAAGAGCAGTAGGGCAGCTGGGACTAAAATAACTAAAATTAGTCCTCCTTCACTAATTAAGCCTACCCGCCAACCAAAGCCATTAATGATGCTGGCAATAATTGGATTGAAGATCGTTCCGCCAAATGCAGAAAGACCTAAGGCAATTCCCATCACGCTGCCTAGCTTTTCATTGAACCAATTGCTAAGAAGAACTGGTATCGATAAGGTGATAGCGATAGGCTGGCAGATACCAATTAAGATCCAGCCAAGGTAAAAGTGTACTAAGCTAGTCGCCATCGACATTGTCAAAAGACTAATACCAATTAAGCTAAAGCAAGTAATCAATAGCCACTTGAGATTGAATTTCTCCATAACCTTACCAGCAACTAGTAAGCTAATAGCAGCGGCAGCATTTTGAAAAGTAGTCATTAAGGCAACGCTAGCCCTTCCGACTCTAAATTCCTTACTGATCGGCTCAAAGAAAAGTCCAATCGTATTAACTAAAAGTCCAAAGCCCACTAAAGAAATTAAGCAGCAGGCTGCAAAGATCCACCAGGCAAAAAAATTATGATGTGATTTTTTCACTTGAGTATGTCCTACTTTCTAAAAAAATTACATTTAAAAAGTATACGGAAGCTTGAAGAAAAAATAAATTTAAGAAAAGCAAAATATCTTTAAATTTTAGTAAAATATTGCCGATGGACAAACCAATTAATAACAGCTAGTTATTGCGTAAATTGATAATTTTTGCTAAGATTAATTGCAGTTTAGGAGGATTCTATGGTAGCAAAGAAAGCATCCCTTGCTTGTACAGTATGTGGTTCACGTAATTATTCCATTACTGCAAGTAAGAACCGAACCCAAAGACTTGAATTGAAGAAGTTCTGTAAGCACTGTGGAACTCAGACTCTTCATAAAGAAACGAGGTAAGACGCATGTTTAAATTTTTCAAAAGCGTAAATAAGACAATGAAGCAAGTAACATGGCCAACTTGGAAGCAGAATAGGCGTGATACTGGCATTGTTGTCGGCAGCTCAGTTCTTTTTGCATTATATCTTGGATTATTAGACTTATTGTTCAGTTATATGACACAATTATTCTTATAAAAGAGAATCTGTGATATACTACAGCTAGTTAAGACCTCCACGCGAGGTTTTTTGTTTGCATTAATTTGATAAGGAGTAGACAAATGGTTGAAACCAGTAAAAAACAATGGTACGTAGTCCACACTTATTCTGGCTACGAAGACAAGGTTAAGAAAGACTTGCTTTCCCGTGCTCAATCAATGGGGATGCAGAACTACATCTTCCGTGTAATTATCCCTGAAGAACAAAAGACTGAAGTAGTTCGCGGCAAGAAGCAAGAAGTAGATGAAAAGGTATTCCCTGGCTATGTCTTGGTTGAAATGATCATGACTGATGAGAGTTGGTTCGTAGTTAGAAACACACCAAACGTAACTGGCTTTATCGGCAGTCACGGTGGTGGTTCTAAGCCTTCACCACTTTATGATGATGAAGTAGAGCGAATCTTGGCAGCTCAAGGTCAACCAGCTAAGCAGATGCCAGATGCTGATTACGAAGTTGGTGAAACTGTCACAATTACAGGTGGTGCCTTCAATGGCTTAACTGGTAAGATTACTGAGCTTGATCCAGAGAAGGCTAAGTTAACTGCAGTAATCGACATGTTCGGTCGTCAGACTAATGCCGAATTGGAATATAACCAAGTAAAAAAATTAGACGATTAAAGTATTGTCAACTTGAACAAATGATGATAGAATGACACAGTATCTATATTACTGTGGGAGGAGAAAAAGGAAATTTCTCCATTATAACCGCATCACGGAATCAAGGAGGTATTGACCGTGGCAAAGAAAGTTATTAACGTAGTTAAACTGCAAATTCCTGCTGGTGCAGCAACTCCTGCACCTCCAGTTGGTCCTGCATTGGGTCAAGCTGGAATCAACATCGTTGGTTTCACTAAGGATTTCAACGCACGTACTGCTGATCAAAAGGGTATGATTATCCCTGTAGTTATTACTGTATATGAAGATCGTTCATTCGAATTCATTACTAAGACTCCACCAGCAGCTGTTCTTTTGAAGAAGGCAGCTAAGGTTGACAAGGGTTCAGGCGAACCTAACACTAAGAAGGTTGCTAAGGTAACTAAGGATCAAGTTAAGGAAATTGCCGAAACCAAGATGAAAGATCTAAACGCTGCAGACGTTGAAGCTGCTATGCGCATGATTGAAGGTACTGCTAGAAGCATGGGCTTCGAAGTTGAAGACTAATTATAGTTTCTAGTAATGTCGGATCGTTAATCAAAATTAACGAATCAAGGTGGGAGAGTTTGAGAAGACTCGTTTGACCACATTTTCAGGAGGAATTTTTACATGGCAAAGCATGGTAAGAAATATTTAGAAGCAGCTAAGAAAGTTGATTCAAGCAAATTTTATACAGTAGAAGAAGCAATGAAGTTAGCTAAAGAAACTTCATACGCAAACTTTGACGCAACTATTGAAGTTGCTTACAACTTATCTGTAGATCCTAAGCAAGCAGATCAACAAATCCGTGGTTCTATCGTTTTACCTAATGGTACTGGTAAGACCCAAAAGGTTATTGTATTTGCTGAAGGTCCACAAGCAGAAGCTGCTAAGCAAGCAGGTGCTGACGAAGTTGGTGGCGACGAATTAGTAGCTAAGATTCAAGACGGTTACTTAGACTTTGATGTTGTTGTTGCTACTCCAATGATGATGGCTAAGGTTGGTCGTTTAGGTCGTATCTTAGGACCTAAGGGCTTAATGCCTAACCCTAAGACTGGTACTGTAACTATGGACGTTGCTAAGGCTGTTCAAAACGTTAAGGCTGGTCAAGTAGAATACCGCGTTGACAAGCAAGGCTTGATCCACGCACCAATTGGTAAGGTTTCATTTGAAACTGATAAGTTAGCTGAAAACTTTAACGCATTACGTGACGTAATTGTTCGTGCACGTCCTGCTTCAGCTAAGGGTCAATATATTAAGAGCGTTGCTGTTTCTGCAACCTTTGGCCCTGGTATCCACTTGGATCCATTAAACTTAGATTAATTAATAGCTTAAATAACTATCAAGACCGTTTTCCAATTGGAAGACGGTCTTTTATTTAAAAAATCGAATACTTTTTATAATTAGTTGTTGACAATAAGTCCAATAGCTAGTAAAGTATTAAGCGAAGTAAATTCTACCTAAGACTCGGGTGGCAACATGCCTTAATATCCCGCCGAGGCCAGAAAAACTAAGAGTATTAACTGCTCCATGTCTTTTTGGCATGGAGTTTTAATTTCGGCTGATAGAATTTATCTTAAAGTAATTTTGGAGGTGAATTCATTGAGTAAAGCTGCTATTGCTGCTAAAGAAAAGCTTGTTGACGCTTTTGCAGAAGAACTTAAGAATGCCAAGGCTATCTTAATCGTTGACTACTTAGGTTTAACTGTTGAAGAAGTTACTAACTTACGTAGTGAATTACGTGATTCCGACGTTAAGATGAAGGTCATCAAGAATACTTACTTGAGACGTGCTGCTGAAAAGGCTGGTATCGAAGGTTTAGAAGATACTTTCGTAGGTCCTACTGCCGTTGTTTACACTGATAACGCAGAAGATATTACTGAACCAGCTCGTATTGTTTCTAAATACGAAGATAATGTTGAAGCATTATCTATTAAGGGCGGTATGCTTGAAGGTAAGGTTGCCAGCCAAGAAGAAATCAAGAAACTTGCTGCTATCCCAGGTCGCGAAGGCTTGCTTTCAATGCTTCTTTCTGTATTGCAAGCACCTGTTCGCAACGTGGCATACGCTGTTAAGGCTGTTGCTGATTCTAAAGACGAATAATTTCGTAAATTTTAAAAAATATTATTTTGGAGGAAACTTATAATGGCTTTAGATACTGATAAGATTATTGAAGCTTTAAAGGGTGCATCAATCCTTGAATTGAACGACTTAGTAAAAGCTATCGAAGATGAATTTGGCGTTTCAGCTGCTGCTCCAGTTGCAGCTGCAGGTGCAGGCGCAGGTGCTGCTGAAAAGACTGAATTCGATGTTGAATTAACTGACGTTGGTCAAGAAAAAGTTAAGGTTATCAAGGTTGTACGTGACATCACTGGTCTTGGCCTTAAGGATTCTAAGGATCTTGTTGACGGTGCACCTAAGAACGTTAAGGAAGGCGTTTCCGAAGACGAAGCTAACGACATCAAGGCTAAACTTGAAGAAGTTGGTGCTACTGTAACTGTTAAGTAATTATCAGTTCACTAATTAAATAATAATTGCATACTTGCAATATTTTTAGAACCGAATCGTTTGATTCGGTTCTTTTTTGCATATTTGTGTAAAAGAGTTGCTATTTTGGTTAAGTTTCTTTAATGTATATATTATAAAATAGTAAGCGCTAACATTAATTGGAGACTTCTATGGAAAAGGAAAAATATATTTTAACAATTGACGAAGGCACATCAAGCACAAGAGCAATTATCTTTAATCATCAGGCTAAGCAAGTTGCTGTTGAACAGCAGGAATTTACCCAATACTTTCCTAAGCCGGGTTGGGTAGAGCATGACGCTAATGAAATTTGGAATGCAGTATTATCGACAATTGCTAATGTATTTATTAAATCTGGCATTAAACCAGATCAGATAGAGGGCATTGGAATTACTAATCAACGTGAAACAACAATAATATGGGATAAAGAAACAGGTCTACCAATCTATCATGCAGTTGTCTGGCAGTCACGTCAGTCGGAACAAATTGCACAGAAGTTAATCGAAGAGGGTTATCAAGAAAAAATTCATCAAAAGACAGGTCTATTAATTGATCCTTATTTCTCAGCAACTAAAATACGCTGGATTCTAGATCAAGTACCAGGTGCTCAGCAGAGAGCTGAAAAAGGCGAATTGCTTTTTGGGACAATAGATACCTGGTTAATCTGGAAGTTAACTGGTGGTCAGAGGCATATCACTGACTACACTAACGCTAGTCGAACTATGCTCTTCAACATAAATGAATTGAAGTGGGATGAAGATATTTTAAAACTATTGAATATTCCTAAGAATCTGCTACCAGAAGTAGCTGAAAATATTGCTGATTTTGGTTATACCAAGGAATATCACTTCTATGGTTCTAAAGTTCCAATTGCTGGAGTTGCTGGAGACCAGCAAGCCGCATTATTTGGCCAGTTAGCACTGAGAAAAGGACAAGTGAAAAATACTTACGGTACTGGTGCCTTTACCTTAATGAATCTCGGTGAAGAATTGAAATTATCCAAACATAAATTACTAACCAGTATTGCTTATGGCATAGATGGTAAGGTAAATTACGCACTTGAAGGCTCTATCTTCGTAGCCGGTTCGGCAATTCAATGGTTGAGAGATATGATGCAATTGATTGAAAGTGCTGGAGAATCAGAAGATCTTGCCAATAAATCAACTAATAATGATGAAGTCTATGTTGTGCCAGCATTTACAGGATTAGGGGCTCCATATTGGCAACCCAATGCTAGAGGTAGTGTGTTTGGCTTAACAAGAGGAACAACGCGGGCTGACTTTACCAAGGCAACCCTGCAATCATTAGCTTATCAAACTGCTGACTTAGTCAATACAATGCAACAAGATGCCGAAATTGCAATTCCTAGTTTGAAAGTTGATGGTGGTGCGTCACTAAATAATTATTTAATGCAATTCCAAGCCGATATCTTAAATATTCCAGTCATTAGGTCACATGATGTCGAAACTACAGCCCTGGGCGCCGCATTTTTGGCAGGTTTATCAGTGGGATATTGGAAAGATATAGCAGAACTGCATTCTTTAGTTGAAGCAGGTCAAGAATATCAGCCTAACATGTCTAAAGATAGGCGGGCTAGATTGTTGCGTGGCTGGAAAAAAGCTGTAGAGGCGACGATTTTATTTGAAAATGATTAGTTCAAAGTATACAATTTTAAATCTATATGATTTAATTTAAGTATATTATTGTTTGCTAATTTGCAGATAAATAAAAATGTTATAATCAAATTATAATGATATAAATTGACTTATTTCATAAAAACTTTAATAGGAGGATTTATCTTAATGGATAAAAAGGTTAACGAATTAAAGCGGGTACCTAGATTTAGTTTGAGAAAGTTAAATACTGGTATGGCTTCTGTAGTATTAGGATTTGCAATTTTTGGTATTAATTTAGCTGCCAATGATTCTTCAGTACATGCTAGCACTGTTGAAACGAATAACTCTTCATCATCCAATCAGGTAGCTACTGCAGAACCTACAGAAACTAAAGTAGCTAATAAAGATACCAATACGCTTGAAGTAAATAATCTCGCCTCCCAAACTCAAAATGGGGGGGTAGAATCGACTTCTAGTCAAACTGATTCTGCTACAACTCAACAATTAACTGAAAGTAAAGCAGCTACTACAAGTTCAACTGATAGTGAGACTCCAAGTGGTGCTACTGTTGATGATAGCTATCTGAATACTCAAGATAGTGAAACCAACAAGAACTTGGCTAATGAGCATGCCTTAAGCTCTTCAGACAGCTACAGTTCTAACATTTACCAAGGTAAAGACGGTAAATGGTACAAGGTTGTTACTATTAATGGCAATAATGCTGTTTATCAACCTGCAGATATTAGAGCGTCAAGTGTTTATAATAACTATGCAGATGATGTAGATGCCAATATTCACATGAGTAAGGAAGATTTGGGTAATGGTAAGGTTCATTGGACTATTACTTTCTTCCCATACCATGGACTTACATCTGATAATGGTAATGGTGATCTTAAAGGATTGCAAAATGCTAACTTTGGGTTAGCAATATCCAGAGACTATACAATTGATGGCGATGTAAAAGTTACTATCAATACTGATTTAAATAAGAGTGCAGTCTTCGAAGCGCATGACATTATGGTTAAATCACAAGAGTCAGTTACTCAAAGCTTTAATCCTAAGACTGATGTAAACTCTAATACTGGCTTAATTAATAGTGCTACTATGCCGGGCAACTTGACTAATGACTATATTCAAGGGCCATACTACTTCACAACTGATACTGGTATCGGTAGTGAGAACCTTTATAGAGAATTTTTCCAAGATATAAATGATGGTGGTGTGGATGCCGAAGGTCGACAGTTTGTTGGTGGAGGGACCAATCCAGCCCACCAACTAAAGAGCAGCTTAAATCAGGTTAGAATGCATGATTATGAAACTGCTGTTCAGGGTGGTGTTGATAAGTATAATCAATATTTATTCTATGATAAAAAAGATAACAACACTCTAAAAGATGGAGTCATCAATACCGGTATTTTTGACAAGGCTTTAATACTTAAGTCTTGGGGAACGACTAGTTTGGCACAGTATTCAAGTTATACCGTAGAATTTGATACTCAACATAATGACAATACTGAAGCAAACTTGCAAAAAGGAAGTTTGGGTCAGCAGTTTTCTGGTGTAGCTGCAACTGTATATTCTTACCAAAATGCACATAATAATAAGTTTACTCGTGCACTTGGTGAACAGCGTACTCTAAATAAGAAAGCTGGAGTTTTCACTCCAGCAACACCTGAGGAAGTTATTGATAACTGGAAGCGTCTTGATGACACTTTAGACCAGTTAAACAAGGATCACTTAAACGATAACCAACTTAATAATATTCGTCAGGCTGTTCACAACAGTGATGGTACTACAGATACTCTTAACAACATCGTCAAGGCTGGTAATGAGCTTAACGATGCCATGACTAAGCTGGGCCAGGGTCTTGGCTTAGATAACTTAAGCGATGATCCAAGCACTGCAACTAATGAAAACGCTCCAGTTAACGTTAAAAAGTCTGACAAGTACACTTACGCTAGTCCTGAAAAGAAACAAGCTTATGATGAAGCTGTTGCAAATGCTGAGAAGGTCTTTACCAAGACTGGTGAAAATGCAAACATCGATCAAGTGACCAAATTGACCGATGCAGTAAATCAAGCTCGTGCTGCCTTAGATGGTGAATTGGAAACTAAAGCTGTCAACCCTGCAACTGTTAAGCAAGGTGAATCACTTCCAGATCCAGCTAGTCTGGTTGAATTTATTGATGAAAATGGCAATAAAGTTGATACACCAGCTGATGCCACTGTTGCATGGGAGAAGCAGCCTGACACCAGCAAGCTTGGCCCGCAAACAGGTACAGTTTCAGTAACTCATAATGGTAAGACCACTTCTATTCCTGTAACTGTGAATGTTGTTGCTCTTCCAGATAAAAAGACCCCTGTGTCTGATACAAACAAGTTGACTGATACCGAAAAAGCTGCGGTTGAAAACGGCGTTAAGAAAGCTAACCCTGATGCAACTAATGTAACTGTAGATGATCAGGGTAACGCTACTCTAACATTCAACGATCCAAATACTGGCAAGACCAGCACTTCGACTATTTCTGCTTCTGATCTTGTTAGCCAAAAAACTGACGCAGAAAAGAATCCAGTAAATGATCCAGAAAAGGTAAAAGTTGATGATCCAACTAAGTTAACCGATACTGAAAAGAATCAAGTCAAGACCAATGTTGAAAAGGCCAATCCTAGCGCAACAGATGTCACAGTAGATGACCAAGGTAACGCAACTTTAACATACGGAGACGGTTCGACTAACAATCTTACAAGTGATAAGACTGTACAAGCTAAAACTGATTCCGAAAAAAATCCAGCAAATGACCCAGAAAAGGTCAAAGTAGCTGATCCAACCAAGCTGACTGATAAAGAAAAGGATCAAGTCAAGACCAACGTTGAAAAGTCCAATCCTAGCGCAACAGATGTCACAGTAGATGACCAAGGTAACGCAACTTTAACATACGGCGATGGTTCGACTAACAATCTTACAAGTGATAAGACTGTACAAGCTAAAACTGATTCTGAAAAGAACCCAGCAAATGATCCAGAGAAGGTAAAAGTAGCTGATCCAACCAAGTTGACTGATAAAGAAAAGGATCAAGTCAAGACCAATGTTGAAGCAGCCAATCCTAGCGCAACAGATGTCACAGTAGATGACCAAGGTAACGCAACTTTAACGTACGGAGACGGTTCGACTAACAATCTTACAAGTGATAAGACTGTACAAGCCAAAACTGACGCAGAAAAGGATCCAGCAGTGGCTCCAAGCACAAAGACCCCAGTAGCTGATCCAACCAAGCTAACTGATGAAGAAAAGACTGCGGTTGAAAATAACGTTAAAGCATCAAATCCTAACGCAACAGATGTCACAGTAGATGATAAGGGAAATGCAACATTGACATATGGTGATGGTTCAACTAATACTCTTGATCCAAGTCAGACAATTGTTCAAAAAGAATCTGATGCAGAAAAGAACCCAGCAGTAGCTCCAACTACTAAAGTGCCAGTAAGTGATACGAACAAGTTAACTGATACTGAAAAGTCTAAAGTAGAAAACAATGTAAAAGCTGCAAATCCAAATGCCACTACAGTAACAGTGGATGACAAGGGAAATGCGACTTTAACATACGGCGATGGTTCAACTAACACTCTTTCAAGCAACAAGACAGTAGAATCTAAGCCAACTGAAAGCAAGACTGATGCAGAAAGCAATCCAGCCGTAGCTCCAGGTACCAAGGTACAAGTAAGTGATCCAAGCAAGTTAACTGAAACTGAAAAGAGCGAAGTAGAAAAGAACGTTAAGGAATCAAACCCAAGTGCCACTACAGTAACAGTGGATGACAAGGGAAATGCCACTTTAACATACGGTGACGGTTCAACTAACACACTTTCAAGTGACAAGACAGTAGAATCTAAGTCAGCAGAAGCTAAGACAGATGCGGAAAGCAATCCAGCCGTAGCTCCAGGTACCAAGGTACAAGTAAGTGATCCAAGCAAGTTAACTGACACTGAAAAGTCTGAAGTAGAAAACAATGTAAAAGCCGCAAATCCAAATGCCACTAAGGTAACAGTAGATGATAAGGGAAATGCAACTTTAACATACGACGATGGTTCAACTAACACACTTTCAAGTGACAAGACAGTAGAATCTAAGTCAGCAGAAGCTAAGACTGATGCAGAAAGCAATCCAGCAGTGGCTCCAACTACTAAAGTTTCAGTAGAAGATACGAACAAGTTAACTGATACTGAAAAGGGCGAAGTAGCAAATAATGTGAAAGAAGCAAACCCAAATGCAACCAACGTAACAGTGGATGACAAAGGAAACGCAACTTTAACATACGGTGACGGTTCAACTAACATTCTTTCAAGTGACAAGACAGTAGAAGCTAAGTCAACAGACACAAAGACCGATGCGGAAAGCAATCCAGCAGTGGCTCCAACTACTAAAGTTTCAGTAGAAGATACGAACAAGTTAACTGATACTGAAAAGGACGAAGTAGCAGATAATGTAAAAGCCGCAAACCCAAACGCAACCAACGTAACAGTAGATGACAAGGGAAACGCCACTTTAACATACGGCGATGGCTCAACTAACACACTTTCAAGCGACAAGACAGTAGAAGCTAAGACTGATGCGGAAAACAATCCAGCCGTAGCTCCAGGTACCAAGGTACAAGTAAATGATCCAAGCAAGTTAACTGACACTGAGAAGTCCGAAGTAGAAAACAATGTAAAAGCCGCAAACCCAAGTGCTACTAACGTAACAGTAGATGATAAGGGTAATGCAATCTTAGCTTACAGTGATGGTTCAACTAATAAACTTGGTCATGATAAGCTTGTTGTGTCTAAGACTTCTGCAGATACTAAGACTACAGATGCAACTAAGATTATGACTTCAACCAATCAAACTGATAACACAAATAATAGTGATAACGGTTACACTTCTTCAACTCCAAGCTCTGCCAAGACTTTACCGCAGACTGGTAGTAAAAATAACATCTTTGCAATACTTAGCGGGGCAGTAATGATAATAATGTCATTATTTGGTCTTGGAACCACTAAGCGTAAGAAAGAAGATTAAATAACGCATTAAAAAGACGGTGAAATCATCTTAATATGATTTCACCGCTTTTTTATATTATTTAAAGATTTTGGTTATTGGTGATGAATTATTTGATTTATCGATGATATAGTAGCATTATGGATATGAATAGATGCAAATATTTAATCATTAATTGTATATAAATTTTTATTTGGACACATCTTTTCTTTACATAGTTTTTCAAGTAGAATAAAATAATAACTACAGTTATAGATGTAAAATATTTCAATTATTTAGAATAAAAGGATATAATTTTACAAAAATAAAATAACGATAAAATACCTGATCAAGGAGAACAAGAATGTTAAGTAAAAAGAATCATAAATTAATCCAGGAACGCCAAGCTGACCGCGCTCAACGTTTCGGATTACGGAAATTAGGGATCGGACTAGTTTCGGTGATTTTAGGATCAGTTATGACAATAACTACTTCTCAAAATAAGGTTCATGCTGCTTCCGAAAATTCTCCAGAAACTTCCGTCATTAGTGGCAATTCAAATTCTGCATCGACTGCTTCTGATAGTAATGCTTCTTCTGCTGCAGATACTTCTTCCAATGCCACTGCGGAATCTACATCATCAAATAAGTCAAGTAATGCAGCTGATAATCAAGTGGCAGCTACTTCTCGCACTGCAACTAACACAACTAGCACAACTGACAGTACTTCTGATCAAAGTACCACTGCTGCAAGTTCAACAGCTTCTAGCCAACCTGTAAATAATTCTGAAGATTCAAATGATAATACAAATTCAGACTCCTCGAATAACGTATCATCAGATAAGTCTACTACTGTTTCAACAGATAAGTTATCAACTAATAGTCTTGCTACAAATACTATAAGTGACTCTAAAGTTGCAACAACTTCCGCTTCTTCTTCATCTACAACTACAGCTACTGGTACAACTACTTCTCTTGGTTATGTTGTTCCAAGTGATACTTACAATGCCAATACTACTCCTTTAACGGTCAAGGATAAGTATGGTAATACATTAACACTTAACAAAAATACTGTTGGTACTGATACTACTGGTCTAACACTTGAGTATACTGGTAATGTTAAGAACGGGGATTCTGTAACTATTAATATTCCTAAAGGAGTCTCTTATCAAATTGTACTTTCTCAAGGTAATCAATTAGATGGTGGATCTCTACCTAGTGCTGGTATAGGAACAGGTACTTATACTACCGATAGCAATGGTAACGATATTGTTACTTATAATTTCACAGCGGCTTCTAGTGTGCAATTAATGCTTAACTTCACAGCCAAAAACTCATACTATGCTCAAAATAGCCCAATGGATGATCCAATTGGTACGATAGCTAAGATGATTACTTGGACATCTACTAGAGATGGGGTTACTACTAATAACCCAGACTTAATATTGTGGCAAACATTAGCTAACCCAGACATTACTATCGATAATGTTAGTAGAATAGTTCCATCAGAAACAGTAGTTAAAAGAGTTTTGCCAAATGCAGAATATACTTTTAGTATAAAAGCTTCTCAACTTGATGGTTTACCACTTAATTATCCTGGTACTGCACTAAGCAGATACGTTAACAATGGTGCAACTATTACAGTTCCTGTACCTGAAGACTTCGTATTGAATGCAGAGAGTTCTCTTGCATTGACACAACTGCAATCTAAGAATTCGACGAGTACTACTAACTTTTCAGGAGTGACTATTACTCAGCCTGGAGGTAAGGGTCACGATGTTATTATTACTGTTCCTAAAGGCAATGGTGGTACTGGTTCAGATCCTGGTACTACATTTAAATTAGTTGGTAGTTTTGAACTTGATCGTCCAGAAAGTGATGTAACTCTGAGTTCAACAACTAATCCACTAGCTTCTAATAACGGTAAGATTTTAATTCAAGAACAAATTAAGACTCCTGATGGCTTAAAGACATTGACAGCTAGTGCTGGTACTTGGACAGCAATTATTGCGGGTTCTGTTCCACCAGATACAGAAGGTAACTTTGGATTAGTTGCATATGGTAATAACCAAAGTAATACATTTTTATTAGATAGTGACCCTAATGACGATCCTGCTATTGTTAACTACTTCGGTTTTAGCAACAATACTGCTTACCAACTTGACGATACTACTATTACCTTAAACCTAGCTGATGGTCTTGATGTAACTGCTATTAAGACACCAGTTAGTTCAACTACTTTGCCTGGAACTACAGAATACGGATATAAGATTTACTATACAGATGGCACTACTGCAACTGGTAGTGTTGCTGCCGGCGATACTGTAACTGCTCAAGATGGTAAGTATATTCGTAAGATTGATTTTATGCCTAATGTTATCAAGTCAGGTAGTGCTACTAATATAAGTGGTATTCCTTATAGTCAAGGTACCTATGGCCCAACTAAACAGCCAGATAATGTGGTTAACTTTATTGCTTATGGTAAGTTGGGAACTACTAAGGATGATGGAACACCAATTGTTGCTGGTGATGAGCTAGTATCGTCAATTACCATCAATTCTGCAGACTTTGATAGTAGTAAGACTACTGGTACAACTAATACCCAAACTGTTATTGGTGAAGACAGCTTAGTCAGCAACGGACAAACATATACTTGGCAAGGTAACACAACACCTGGTACCAAAAATGCTGGTTATGTAGGATTTATGGGCGGGCTTGACGATGTTAACAAGAATAGCCAGAGAGTTTATGAACCAATTATCTACTATGTATTACCTAAATACTTCACTTATAACTACAACTTAAATGATCTTAGAAATAAGTCTGGTGAGCCTAAGGTTACTAGCTATGGTTATGATGGACGTCAAGTTGTAAAGATTGATTACACAGGTACAGGTCAATACATTAACACAGCAAATAATTCAGGTGTATATGATCAGGCGTGGCTTGATATTTCTTCAGATGCCTTGCCAGGAACTTATCAAGCAGAAGTATATATTTATAGCCCTCATACTAAGTTGTTGAATACTGTAGCTACTGATATTGATCGCGACATTGTTGATGGTCAAGAAGGTACTATTTACAATGCTGGAACTGGTTCATATGTAGTTAGTGTTCCTAAGATTTACTATGTTCCTAACGTTAGTCAAGGTAACTTAGATATCAGTCAAGTATCAGACGGAACTTCAAGTGATAAGGGATCAGACAAGATGCAGTATTACGTATCTGTGGCTAACTATACTACTAGTGCCATGAATAATGCCCACTTGTTGATCAACTTACCACAAGCAGATGCTACCCATTTCCAATTCCAATTGACTGGACCAATTTCATTTGAACAAAACGGCCCAGTTACTGCTGATGATATTACTTTGTACTACTCAATTAATACTCAAGATTTCACTGGTACAGAACGTGGTGATCAAGTCAGCATGGATGGCTATGTAACTGCTGATCAAGTAACTGATTGGTCTGCTATTAAGTCAGTTATTGCTGTCTTCCCTAAAGTTAATGCCTCTACTCAGATTGGTAGATTCGTATTGACAGGTGTAGATAAGAATGTTGCTGAAGATGCAGGCAAGACGGGGTCACTGGCTTCAACCTTAACATCAGATGGTATGATTCCATTTACTTCTGATGTAACTAAGATTAGTGTAATTGGTAATTCTACTGTTACTGCTAGATATCACTATGTAGACGCAAAGGGTAAGGATCAATATATTGATTTACCAGACTTAACTAAGGAATATACTGATAATAAGTCTGTAATGAATCAGAGTGATTTTGCTCTTACTACAGCAGATAAAGCCTTAATCCCAACTAACTATGAATTATCTACTGCAGCGCCAACTATTGTTGCTGGTGCTAAAACTTGGACAACTGATGCTCCAGATGGAACTGCTGCCTTCGGTCAAACAGTTAAGTATTACTTCGATGGCGACATCGTTCAATATGAACTAGTTCCAAAGACATCTGACGAAAGTAAAACTATCACCAAAACCATTAACTACTACAAGAATGTTAATGGTGAAGAAGTAAAGGCCGCAGATTCATTCACTAAGTCAGTAACTATTACTAAGTCTACTAACTTAGTAACAAACAATGTTGTTTACAAGGTTGACAATAAAGAGTTAAGTGATGGCACAACAACACTTGCAGGTCAGAGCTTACCTACGATAACAGGTTATAAATATGAATCGGCTGTAGATGCAAGTGATGACAAGACAAATCGCTTGTCTGACGCAACAGGTAATACTATTGTTAACTACGATAGTACCAATCTTGTAATTAATGTCTACTATGTAGCGAAGGATGAAACTGCTAACATCAAATTTATTGATAATACTACTGGAGATACATTAGAAACAAGCAGTAATAATGGCAAATTTGGTACAGACATTACCTTTGCAAGTAAAGAAGGTAATGGAGATAGTGTAGCTGACATCATTAGTCACTATGAGAGTTTAGGATATGTTTTAGTACATAAAGGTGCTTCAGATACATACACTGAATATGTGCCTGGCAATCAATATACTTACAAAGAGGGCGACAATAGCTTTGAAGTTCACTTCAAGCACGGTACTAAAGAAGCCAGTGATAGTAAAGTTATTAATGAAACCATCCATTATGTATATGAAGATGGCAAACCAGCCCATGATGACGTTACTGCAGAAAAGAGCTTCACAAGAACAGGTGAAACTGAC
>NZ_JAGGLU010000017.1 GCF_017874575.1 Lactobacillus colini
AGTTGAAGTACTCAAACTTAATGATTCTGATAATCTTGAGGCGGAAGCACTTTCACTTACAGATGCAGATACACTGATTGAATTGCTTGCACTTATAGAAGTAGATGTACTTTTGCTTGTTGAAGTGCTCAAGCTTAATGATTCTGATAATCTTGAAGCACTTACTGAGGTTGAGATACTATCACTCGTTGAAGCGCTTAAGCTCAATGATTCTGACAATCTTGAAGCTGAGACACTGATTGAATTACTTACACTTACAAATGTAGATGCACTTAGTGAGTTGGATGTGCTTTCACTGGTTGAAGTACTCAAGCTCAACGACTCTGATAATCTTGAAGCACTCACTGAAGCTGAGACACTTTTACTGGTTGAAGTACTCAAGCTTAATGATTCTGATAATCTTGAAGCACTTACTGAGGTTGAGATACTATCACTCGTTGAAGTACTCAAACTTAATGACTCTGATAATCTTGAAGCTGAGACACTGATTGAATTACTTACACTTACAAATGTAGATGCACTTAGTAAATTGGATGTGCTTTCACTGGTTGAAGTACTCAAGCTCAATGATTCTGATAATCTGGACTCTGATTCACTCTCCCTTAAGGATGTGGACACACTACTTAATTTACTTACACTTATAGAAGTCGAGGCATTTTCTGATTGGTTAAGTTCATTATCAGCTGTTGCTCGTAAATTAACCTGTTCCTTATCCGTACTTGTAGAATTACTTGAAGTAGAAGTTGAATTTGAATTACTTATTGATTCAGTATTTTCACTTATTTTGTTAGTATTTGATACTGAACCAACTACTTGAGAAGTATCCTGAGAATTAGTAATATCTGCAGCTTGAACTCGATTAGTAGTATATTTCATACCTACTGTTCCAGCCCCAAAAGCAGCGGCCATAATACTAATATCCTTTATATATTTTCTATAATCTTTTTCTTCTAATGCATCAGGATCTAAATACCTGAGCTTCTTGTTTGTATTTTTCGTTTTATTTTTTCTCATAATTAGGCCTTTTTAATCTCAAGTTAATCAATAATTATATCTTTATAACTATGATAACACCAAAACAACAATTTATTATCACTTAAAATAATAAATTGATAACAGAATAATAATTAATATTATCCCTGAGATAAAGCTAAACAATAATCTACTAAGAGGATGTGTATTTTCTTTTCTATATGCTTTTTGATGCTCTTCTTCGACTTTGACTAAACGATTTATAGCGTGTTTTTCAACTAAATTTTTATTATTGAATTGCTGATCTTTCATCTTTATGTTTTACTAATTATTTTTAATGTTCTTTTATATTGATCAATTGTTACTTCACTAGCATCTATTCTTTGTGTATCAATTATTTTCTTCATTACTTCCACACTATTTAATGCAGTAGTTATTTTTTGCTCCATTTGTGTAATCTCTTTAGTATCAAAAATATTTCCAGGAGATATGTAGCGTGGACTATGGATCGTATCTTTAAAACTGACAATTAACATGTTTTGTTCAAAAGCAGCTCTAACAGTATCTAATAATTCTGGACCATGATTAATATCAAAAAGAACATCACAATCTGACAATAAATTTTTGATCTTTTGATAAGAAGCAACTGGATATAAGTCGACATTACTATATTTAGCATAAGCTAGTAATTTATCTGACATTTGTGTAGTTGCTACTATATTAAAGTGCAAATTTGGCATTGCCTGTAATATCTCATCCAAATGTTCAATTTGATCAGAATTAGTCGTTATTAATGCATTTGAACTTAACCTATTACCACGTGGATGCGGATAAATCATCCCTAAGTAATGAAAATCAACATTCTGTTGATTAAGTTTGACCAATTCTTTAGTCTTCGTCCAATCACGATATCTCTGAATTATTATGTGCTTAGTTCTAGTTGAATTATTAATAATATATTGCATGTTTCCCGGCATTTCAGGTTGCCAACTTTCATGCCAAAATAGCGTGTCTCTTCCAGGTTGATCTAGACGAATAGATACTCTAAAGGGTACATTCAAGTTATTATAAAGAATATGATCTAATTGATAGTTATTACTTTTCAAATAATAAATAATAAAATCGACTATATCATTAAAATGAATCTGTTGGTGATTTTCATATAAATCAATATCACCACTTACTAAATGCTCTATAATTACTACCTTACCAGCCTTATTAAAAAATTTTTTTAACACTGGATTACCGTTGTAGTAAATAGTTTTAGCATATTTTTGTCCGCTATGATTATAATGATCGCTCCAGGCTATCTTTCCTGACTCATCCAACCAATTAACTTGTTTAACCAAACGGCTATTATCAACTTTGTGGAAATAAATATCAGCTCTTCTACGATCAATATCATATATAATTCCAGATTGTGCAGTTGCTTCTATGCGCCAAAATTTAGGTACAGGTAGCTTATCAAAATATAATGGATTTTCAATGTTGTCAAATTCACAGTAATGATTAATGGGGGAAGTAACATCTTTAGGTAGAAAACCATCATCATTAATAACTACTGTTGGAATATTGAAACCTGCTGTTTTTTGCGATCTTAATAGATCCAACGTGTCACGATCAAAATTTTCAAATAAGTTAATCATTATTAGGCTCCAATTCTTTTTGCCACTTAGTTGCAATTTTATCTAATAAATAATTCTGGGCAATTTCATAAGAATGCTTCCTAAATTCAACCATTTCGTGATTATCCTTAGTAAAAAGCTTAACTATTGCTTCGCTTAAAATACTAATTTTTTTATCTGAAGACCAATCATTATTATATGGTAATAAAAAGCCATTCTTGTTATTGTCTATAAAAGTGGGATTTCCATAAGGAACATCATATCCAATCATTGGTAAACCACTTCCTACTGCTTCCATCAAGCTTAGTCCAAACCCCTCACTTGTTGAAGCAGCTATATAACCATCATATTTTGAATATACTTTAGATAAATCCTGTTGTCCCTTTAACTTAATATAATCTTGTGCTTGGTTAGTGTTGATTAATTCTTGCAGAGCAGCCTTTTTATTTCCCTCACCATAAATATCAAAGCTTAATTCAGGGATCATTTTTTTTGCTTTAACTACTGCCTGAATAATCCAATCAATATGTTTTTCTGAGGCTAAGCGGGAAGCCGTAATTAGACTATAACGCTTTAATTGCGGATCAGGAGCGGTTAACTTGGCTAGATTACCGACAGGAATACAGATAATGCGCGCATTTATTCCATAATATTGTTTTAACTGCTTAGCAAGTATTTTTTTCTGCATTGGAGTAGCAACAATGTAGGTATCTATTTCACTACTATTATTAAACTGATATTCATAGTAATTATTCCAGAGGATATGATGCTGATTAGTAAATTCTTTAGAATAATGATCAGCATGAACAACGACGAATATTTTAGCAGCACCATGATTTTCCAAAATGATCTGACCATTAATCAAGTTTTTGTCTTCATCTATCCGATCAATGATAATTTGATCATTCTGGCCAAGATTTAATCTTTTTAGCATTTCTCGATAGAGATCACTTTTAGAATAAAAGATTATTTGGTTCGGAAATTCGAACATTTCCTTGCCCTTGTCTAAATATTGAGTATAGGCAACACTCCCATTTTCATTATAAAATTCCCTATTTACGACATAATTATCAGCTGTTCCTACATAATATTCACAAGCGTACTTAGTATATGAATAAAAGTCCCGCTTAAGCAGCTTGTTATTTCGCATATAGGTAACCTGATCTAATATTTCTTTACGCTTATCAGCTAAACGAACTACAATTGTCAGCTGTTCATTTTTTAATTCATAAACTACTTGTTGATTAACAAAGGTCTTAGTATGCTCTTTATTATTTAAATCAAGATCTTTTTCCAATTTATTTAAAGTATAAGAACATGGTGCAATCTTAACATCAGTAAAAAAATTATACAGCCAGATAATTTCTTGATCATCAAATCCCATATTGTGAGTTAAAGCTTCGATATTGTTAGCTAAAATTAAATCAGAAAAAATAAATTTGGCATCAATGTTTATTCTTTTAAAAATATCATTTCTATACTTTTGAGCGTATTCGACACCGCTACTAGCCCAGCCAATACCTAAATTGACATTGTAAACTGTCATTAAGAGTTCCTTTCTAGAATTTATACAAACTCCACAATTATATTGTTCTTTTTATCAATATAAATAGTGCTAAGTAAAATTTCCTCCGCAATTTTTTGTTTTAATTTGCTCTCAAATGTAAGGAATGATTCATAAGCCCACTTTTGATAAATATATTCAGATGGATGACCTGATACCTGCCAGTAATTAGTATAGATAGGTAATCTTTCCATATAGTAAACTTGATCAGTCCAAAGAATATCCATCGTATGTAAATAGACTTGATGATAGAACTTGTTCAATTGTTGATTATTAATTAATTTCTTTTTCTTTTTTTCAAGTACTTGTTGACTGATTTTAGTTATGACTTTTTTAGCATCTTGGGTATTAGTTATTTCAGGAATATCGACAGCTTGATATGTAATGTGATTATTGACTAAATCCTTTATCTTACCAGCATCCCAATTATCTGTTTGTTTAAGATAGATATCAATTACTTGGTCGATTAAATCTGCAACTTCATTTTCTAAATTTTTAGTTTTGATAATATTATTTCGCCATATATAAAATAATTCTCTTTGCTTTCCTAAACACTTAGCATTTAAATTAGTTACCATTCTGGTCATGGCTGCTTTCTCTTCTATTCTTTCTTGTAGCAATTTCAAACTTAATTTAATTAAGGGGCTATGAAGTTGAATTATCTTTTTTCCTTTTTTCTTAGCGTTAAAAAGACGGCGATATCCTTTTTTGAACTTAAAAGTACTATCCTTAGCAACATAATCATCTTCTAAGGATATATAAAATTGACTGCTGCCTGGATCACCTTGTCGCCCTGCACGTCCAGATAATTGAAGCTGCATTCGTTTAGAAAGCATCTCAGTTCCAATAACTGCTAAGCCACCTAACTTTTTGACATCAGAGCTTAATTTAATATCAGTTCCTCGACCTGCCATATTAGTCGCTATTGTAACTGCTCCACGTTTACCAGCATTGGCAATTATCTTAGCTTCATATGGTATATTGAAAGCATTTAAAACATTATTGGCAACACCATAATTAAGCAATAGCTCAGAAACAATCTCTGAATTTTCAACAGAGCCAGTAACTAGCAAGACTGGTCTGCCAGTTTCATGAAGAGAGATTGTTTTTTTAATAGCTGCCAGTAATTTATCCGATGTAGTTAGGAAAACTTTAGCACGATAGTTCTTTCTAATAATGGGCTTATTAGTAGGTATACATATAACTTTCATGTTATATGTATTAAGAAACTCCTCTTCGTTCGTTTTAGCGGTCCCACTCATTCCAGCGATTTTATTAAAAAGATTAAACAAGCCAGGGAAAGTTATTGTAGCTGCAGATTTTTTGGTTGGTGACAATGAAACTTTTTCTTTAGTTTCTATTGCTTGGTGCAGCCCCGTACTAATTTGAACTCCTTTTTGTAAACGACCATTTCGCTCATCAAATAATACGACTTTACCCCTTATTACTGCATAGTCTCTTCTATTTACCATGCAATAATGAGCCTTTAAAGCTAAAATAATATGACGATATAATTCACGATTATCTGCACTAAATAAATTCTCAATTCTAAAGTACTTTTCAGCTTTTTTTACACCATAATAGGTTAACCAAACTAAACGTTTATTATCTTTAAAAATATAATCTCGATCTTGCTTTAAAAAATTGACAAAAGTATCAGTTAATTCATATAAGTTTGATTGCAAATTATTTTTGCTTGCAACTATTAAAGGCATTTCAGCTTGATCTAACAATACATCATCCACTTCATCAATTACAGCATAATTGAATGGACGCATATATTGATCCTCTTTATCTGTAATTAAATTATTAAACAAATAATCAAAAGCTAAAGAACTAGCTGTAGTATAAACAATATCTGAGTTATACCATTGCCTTTTTTGACTAGAAGAAACATTTTGATTTTTGTCAGACACAGCGATACTGACTGTTAAATCTAAATTCTCATAAACTGGTCTTAATAAGTCCCCATCTCTTTGAGCTAAATAATCATTGGTTGTGACTAACATAGCTCCCTGGCCAGTTAATGCATTCAAATATAAAGGCATAGTTGCAGTTAGAGTTTTGCCTTCTCCTGTTTTCATTTCTGCAATAAACCCTTTACTTAATGCAATTGCTCCCATAACTTGCACATCATAAGGAAACATCCCTAATACTCGATAATCAACCTCTCTAACCGTTGCAAAAGCCTCTATCAAAATATCATCAAGATTTTCGCCTTGGCTAAGCATGGTTTTAAATTTAGCAGTCTGCTTTTTTAAATCTGAATCACTCATCTGCTTCATTTTAGGAGATAATTGATTTATTCTTTTTAGGATTTTATTTATTTTATACAATTGCAATTTATCGGATAACATTCTTATTTCCTATTACTCAATCAAATTTCCAGCAAGATACTTATTAATTTGGCTAGCAATCATTAGCCAGTCTGGGTCATAAACCTCTCTTTTTAACCATTGATGTTTTTTAGGTGTTGAATCTATATTCAAGTATAAATCAGTAGAAGTTATTATTTTTAAATCACTATTCTTTATGTCTAAGTCTGTTATTGCCTTATCTATCTTAAGATTAGTGCTAAAAATTATCGCATTTTTGATTTTATTTTGACTAAACCATGTTTTGATTATACGCGACAATTTTTCTGTTGCTTGCCAATCGACATATGCTATAGCTGCAGTCTGTCCTTTGAAATTTATATTTTTAACCTCTCTGCTTCTTTTCCCATCTTGAATTAAAATAAGATTTTGACGATCAAGATTTAAAGTTGAATAATCAAAATAAACATCATCAAACGCTT
The DNA here is from genome assembly GCF_017874575.1 of Lactobacillus colini. Lineage (GTDB taxonomy): Bacteria > Bacillota > Bacilli > Lactobacillales > Lactobacillaceae > Lactobacillus > Lactobacillus colini. Next base: position 6,959 of record NZ_JAGGLU010000017.1, read on the forward strand.
GGTCAGGAACATTCGCGCTAGTAATTTCGATTTTTTTAAAAAAGATTTTCTCACAGCCACCATTGATTAGAGATAATTGATATGATCTGGCATTAGCTGGATAAGTAAAAGTTTTTAAAGAAGATTGAAATGCAATGTGTTTAATCTGATTGTCTTGTTGGTCAAAAAAGCTTAATTCATAAATTAAACTGTCTTTTGGAACAACATCTGCTTTAACGGCTATTTTGTAATCATGCCCATTAAGTAAAATTGGTAAAGACGGGACTTCTTTAGTCAGCTGATAATTCTGACTAGATTTCCAACTTACTATTATTTGACCAGATGACATTAGATTATTTTCAAAATCTAGATAATTATTAGTATATTTTTTGACTTTACTACCATACATATAAGTATTTTTGAGTGAATGCCAATAAATATGACTGATTGCTGCTTGCATAATTAAATCTCTCTATTAAAATCTTCACGAATAACTTGACCTAAACGTGATAAAAACCAGCCTATAACATCATAATCATCATTATGCCGCCCCATAAAGCCCTTATAGGTGACTTGACGCGCTTTCTTAATAGCTATAGAGCTCTTTAAATTAGTTATAGTCTTATTATCATAATCATCATTCTTCATATAAGAAACAAAAAGCCTAGTTTCTGATAAATCATAGTTATTAAACTTATCCCAGAATGCTTTGTCCATCTGTTCAAGACCATTTTTGCTAATATCATGATTAATTTGATAATCAATATCAAAGATAGTATCAAATATTTTTGGCCTATGCAGCCTAGTTCTTAAAGCAATCAATCCTAAGTTAGTAATAGGCTTAGATACATTAATCATGTAAGGCTTTAAAAGTGGTCCATATTTTAAAGCGGCATAACTTCCCATTGAAATTCCATTAATAATTAATTGCGATCTACCAAAAGATAGATTGTCTAAAGTTTCTGTTATTTTAGCAATGATCTGTTGTCCCATAAAGCCATCATAATCATCGTAAAATTCTCCTATTGTTAGTCGCATATCCGCAAATAAAAGACTGGGGGAATGAAAATTTCTAAAGGTTTCATAGGCTTCAAACCTTTCTAGTTCATTTGCACCTGCAAAATAAATATTTAATGGTGGTTTTAAATCTCCGGGATTAAAATAATAAACAATCTCTTCACGATTTTGAGGATTTACAATTCGCTTACCTCCAACCAATAATATCCCTTTATTATCTCTTGACCATCGAGCATGCAAGATGCCATATTCTAACTTTCCTTTTCCTTTAGCTTCAACTGTAATACACCCAAATCTCTCCTTTGAACTAATTGGTAAATCAAATGTGGTCTCCTTAATTGAATGAAGTGGTAAAGTGTATTCATGTATCTCACTGTTATAATTAATAAATATTTTTAGTCTTAATTGAATATCATTAGCTTTAAATTCTAACCATAAATCCAATAACTTGTTTGGATCAACATATAGAACATTACGATAGCTTCCTAAATTAGCCCAATCGCCCTGTGTATCAATCTCTAAACGCATGTGACCACTATCAGCATACTCAAACTCGCTTGCAATTTCCTCATTTAATGCCAAATCAGCTGGTAATATTCTTATTCCTGATTGTTTAGTATAATAACGGACTAATAAATGATTGATTAATATTTGGGGATCCTCAGTAATTTTTTCAGCCAATTGATATTTCAAAAAGATTTGTGCATCTTTAGAAAGCTGGTCATAAATAGAATCATTGTAGAGAACACACCGCGGATTGACTAACCACTGCAGCTTTTTCCAATTTTCTGATGACAATTCTATTTTTTCGGAAATTATTACTCCAGCATAAAGACTATCTTTTTCATTATTTGTAACGTTATCTGGAAAATCATTATAATGCCAATCAATACCAACTGGAATTTGGTATTTATCTTTCCAATTTTCTTTTCCTAATTGTAAAATTTTCATTTTTTATACTTCTATTTCAATAATTTATCCCATTTTTGAATTAAATTTTCTTCTGAGTAACGATTAAGTAATTCAACATTGTATACCAATGCTTGATTCCATTTATCTAGATTGTGTAAGTAATCATCAAGACCATGATTCAATTCTTCTATGCTGTGGAATATTTCACCATTTTTATAATTTACCAGAGAAAATGATTCAAAGTTTTGTAATCGTGGGATACCTGCCCCTATTGCAGCTGTTTCAATTAAATCATCACTCTGATTCCAATTAATTAAAACCCTAAGCTTGTCAAAAGTTTTAACTAGATCATTTAAGCTGGTTAATCTGGTATTTTTTAAATAAATGATAGGTAAATCATCTTCCATTTCGATTTGATTTTCAGATTTAACTTTGATGTTGCCTTCAATTAAGAAACTTCCGTCATGAGCTTGTTTTAATTCTGCAATAACTTGTTGAACAAGAGTTTCTTGTTCTATAGAATAAGTTAAGAATTGCAGCCCCTCATCTTTTGGCCGTGCAATCAACCTTTGATATAACATTTCAGCAACTTGCTTCAGTTCACGATAATTCATATATTCTGCGAACACAGCAATTATTTGTCTATTCAATCGCTGACTATGACCTAAAGTAACTTGAGTAGGATAACTTGGCATCATGCTAACTGGCAAGTTATTAGTTAATAAATTTGTAACTGTTTTAATATCGGCTTGGGCAGGGACTATAATTTGACCTGTTATAACTTGCTGAATACTTCTTTGGTAGGGATGCCGTTTATTTAATACATATATGGGTGAAAAATCTGCATAATTTTGATATGAAATCGTACTGTCATCATCTAAAGTAACTATCAAATGGTCTGTCTTTTTTATTTTTTTTAAGAATTTTTCCTGCATAACTTCATTTAACAACTCTTGCAAGCTATCATAGCTTTGCTTGTTAAAATAAGAAAATTGAGGATTAATTTTTACCTGGTTAGTTTGTTTATCAACTAAGAATCGCCAATAACCTACAGGATCAAAGAATCGGATGTCTTTATCTGATTCTTCTGATGAAATAAACCCACGACTATCAATAGTTAGCTTTTTAGTTATTTGTCCATGATTATAATATTCGACGAAAAGTACCCTACCATTTGTATCTAGAATTACACGAGCGATTAGGTCATTTTTTAAGTAGACTAAGATTACAAAGCTAGTATAGTCAAAAGTCACATTCTTAGGCCAATTAAAATCGCGGTAATCAAGTGTTCTGGCTGAAAAATTTTCAACACCTTGTAAATAATCAAAAATTGAAATATAGCTATCTAAATTAACAGATGAATTAGATATCTTAGCAAAGGCTTGTGGCTGGTAATCTGTCAGAACTAAGCCGACCTTTCTGCCACTATTTTTTAATACATGCAAGAAATTCACACCATCATAAATTTCTATCTGTGGGATAGTGATGCTCCAATCTTTTAGCTGACTATGCCAAGCCGGAATTAAATATTCCATGGTTAATCCTCCGTTAATTTGTCATATCTAAGATCGTACAGAAGAATGGTAACTTGATCCTTTATACCAATAATAAAAAAGCAAATCATACTTATATTCATTGGTATAGCAGAAAAAATACCATATTTACTTAAAGACCTTGTTCCCACAATTCCTAAAGTAAGCTCCAGTGCAGTAATGATAGCACCTGGTAGAGCTACCTTAGTTAGTAATCTTCTCAAATAAACTTGGGTCGGTTTACCTGGACGAATATTCAATATATAGCTATTGTTATCCCTTAATTGCTTGGCTTCTTCATAAGGATCAAATTGAATATACGCGAATAAATAAAATAAGATAATCGCTAAGACAAAGCAGACTGCTATTTTGATACAAATATTATTAAAAATCGAGTCTTTAGGTAAATAAGAAATTATAATTACTGGGAATGTTAGTACTGCTATTCCTATCATATAGGTCATCATACCACCAATATTTAAACCGATAGGTATAGTAACTTGCTTATCAGTACTAAGAAGATTTGTATTAATTATTTTTAAGGGATAATAGGCATAGGCAAAAGCAACAGTAAAGCTTATTAGTACTAAACTAATTATTATTGTTATACTTAACCATAGTTGTCCATTAGCTAATTGCGTAAAAAATAATCTGTATTTAGATAAATAAGGTGTAAATCCCCAAAAGATGTTAATTATAATTATTGGGCCTGGACCACCTATTCCATGCTTCACATTCATTATGCATAGCCAAGTAACCAATAAACTACCAGTAGTCAAAATTAAAACTACAGTCATTAATTTAATAAGACTATTTATTTTAAACAGTATTAAGCTAAATGTTGTTGCCTGTACAATTGATAATACTAATACCAAAAGCTGTTGAACCACTTGGATATGGTTAGTAGCTAACGCTTCAAAATTAAACCCCTTAATTAAACTTGTAAGCTGAATGATTAAGATAGCAATCATAAAGGGGCTAAGACCAACTGAAAAAATGGATATCTTTTGTAAATTAGTGCCGCTGATTCCACTAATCATTGATAAAGAAGTATTATTCAAAATATCTTGATAATGCTTAGTTATTTCCGCTAATGGAATAGGAATATGAATCCCTAATATGTAAGTAAAAGTAATTATCAATGCAATAAAAAAGCGGTTAAGCAGGCGCTTTAGATCTGTTTGTTTTTTCATTTATTATCCTCAGTAAATTGTATGTATAGTTACATTATACAATTCATTTCAAACTATAACTAATGTGGGTTTGTCTAGGCTTCTAAATTAAATCTAACCCGCTGACTTAGAGAAATTTCCTAAAGGAGTATAAATAATCTTGTGGTCAACGACTCAAAATATATCTGAAATCATCTAAATGAAAAAATTCGTAGACTTAGAAATCTACGAATTTTTAATATCATCAAGTATTTGTTCATACCAATTATCAGCTTGTTCATCATTTAAAATAATATCATCTTTATCTAAATAATCTTGTTTACGCCACCAAGACTCAAGCTTCTTGCTACCAAATGGACTCTTCTTTAACTGATCTCTTTGTAGTGTCTTTTCAAAAGGAATATCCAAATAATAAACCAAGCTCTTATTTTCAAATACTAATTTATGCAGCATTTGTCCATAGACATCTTTTCTCAAAATTCCTTCTAAAATTACAATTGGATAATTTTTTAACCCATATTCCACCATAATTTCAATCAAGCCGACGGCTAAAGTACCAATACGATCACCAGCATGTAAAATATCTCGTCTAATTACGTCTTGATGAAGTACTAAACAATTCTGATAACCAAAATGTTTCTGTAATCTATTCGACAAAAACGTCTTGCCACTTCCGGAATTTCCCCTAATTATTATTAATACTGATTTCATATCTAATTATTGACCTTATAAAACTTCTATGTATAGTTACATTATACAATTCATTTCAAACTATAACTAATGCAGATTTAACTGCACTATATTAATAATTTCAATTCTTACAATAGCTTGGTTGGCAAAAGTGTTGTGTTAAAATTAAGAGTAGGAGGAATTGATTATGACTGAAGAAAAATATTACTTTATCAAACCGTATGACAAAAGCTACCCCTTACCACCTAAAGAAAGCCTAGGACAGATTTTAAGTGAAGCTTATTTGCATCCCTTTAAGTGGAACTACCGTACTACAAGAAAATCGTATTGGATTAGCTTCTTAACTAATATAATTATTTCATTATTATGCTCTTTTCTCTTTACTTTTAATAATCAATTAAAGCCAATTAATATTACTGTAGCGATCTTAGTTCTTATTTGGCTATTTTTATCAGGATTAGGTCAAACTGTGCGTCGTTTGCATGATGTTAATTATAGTGGATATTGGTACTGGGTTGGGATACTTTCTATCGGGAGTTTCTTTTTATTGTATTTATACTTACAGCCTTCGGCTCAAGTAGCAGTTAAGTGGAACCAATATTTATTCACTGATGCTAAACCATATGGTGATTATACTGGTGAAGTAGCAAGTGATGTTCCTACTCCGCCAATTACTCAAATTGTAAAAGAGCACTTCTTCGATTGCTTTAAGTGGGATGCTCGTTCAACTAGAACTTCCTTTTGGGTAGGATCAGCTATCTCTAACGCTGCTGGTAATATTGTTTCATTATTCATTTTAGCCTTTAGTTATGGAGCATTTGGATCAATTAGGAAGCTTTATGTACTATCATTAGAGCCTGAAGTTGGGCTTGGTGTGTTAATAGTTGCTATTTTGGTATTATTAGTATTGTGTATCTGGATGTTCTTAGCAGATCTAGGTCACACTGTGCGTCGCTTGCATGATGCAGGCTTTTCTGGTGGTTGGTTCTGGATTTCATTAATACCAGGTCTAGGATATATTATTCTTAACTTCTTATTATTCCACCCAACTACTAAAAACGAAGTTAAATGGAATGGTTATTTATTTAACACAAAGAAGTAAGATTAACTGTTTACGTAACAATTAATTCAAACGAACAAAAGCGATAGACTTCAAAATCTACCGCTTTTTTAATTGCATTAATCAGAATATGAAGAAATATTAAAGAAATTTCTAACCCTACTAATCATCGAAATATTGCTAGACCTTATGTAAAATCCGTAATTTGCGGTTAACTTTAAATCTATCTTTTTAATTATATAGGGAATGCATAAATCGGCTAAAGGTTCAGGAATAAGTAAATAATCTCCTTTATACTTCCTATTTATTTTTATACTGTTTTATACTATTTTATACTTTGCTATTATTTTTATACTATTTTATACTTTATGTAAAAATTTATTGTAGACATGTATTTCACTATTAAAAATCAAGCAATGCCTTTGATAGTATTGTAACCGTTCACTAACAAGCTGTCTAAAAAACCGGTCCTAGTTATGCTAGAATCGGGTTATTTTGTTATTAGACGCTTGCACCATAGCTTCAGGATGTAGCGTAAATTTTAGGGCAATTCATTTTGTACAGTAGCTAATTTTTCAGCTTGCTCAACAACAGTTGTTACTGCTGCAGGTGCAATATCTGGTGGATAGCCATACTTTCTTAACAAATGTTTAACAGCTAGTCTCATCTTTGCTTGGATATTTTTACGATGTTCCCAATCTACGCCTGCTTCTTCTTTGATGATTTTAACTAATTCAGCGGCAATAAGATGGAGTTTTTCTTCTCCTAATACTTGGATAGCTTTTTCGTGGTTAGCTAAAGCATCATAAAAAGCAATTTCTTCATCGGATAAGCCTAAATCCTTCCCCTTTTCTTGCTCTTTATTTAATTCTTTGGCCATTTCAATTAATTTTCTAATTACTAATTCGCTGGTAATTCCACGAGTATTGTATTTATTAATGGCATCTTGAAGCATTTCATTAAATTTCTTGCCTTTAACAAGATTTTTTCGTTGAAAAGCTTTGATTTTACCTTGAAGCAGTTGTTCTAAGATTTGAATGGCTACATTCTTTTCAGGCATTTTTTGCATCTTTTTCAAAAAATTATCTGAAATTATATCGGTATTTTGATTTTCTAAGCCTAAATCTTTATAAATATCTACATGCGGTTCAGCAATAATCGATTGATTCATAAATTGCCTAATAACATACTTGACTTCACAATTTGTATGCCCACCTTTTCCTTTTTTATCAGGTGGATTTTTAATTTTCATAATAAATACTTTAACAGTAACGAAAAATGCCATTTCAGAAGAAATATCTTTGGCTTCTGAAAAAAATAGATACTAATGCAAAGACCTTTTGCATTTGAGTTACAACATCGCAGAATTTTTGCTGAGTTTCATCATTTTCGGTTAATATTTCGTTAGCTACTTTAGTAATAGCCTTTATTCTCTCTTTTCGATCATTTGAATTATACCCAGAATAATCAATGCCGTACAATGTGTAATCCTTTGATAAAGTTATCACTCATCACAGCATGGCCTTCAAAATAGTCAGTTTTTCTACCAACTAACTCCAAGAAGTGGTGATACTGTGCATCAATTTCTGCTACTACTTCATCTAGGTCAATGACATCTGGGTTACCATAATTAGCACGATATATTTTTGAACGATGAAAATTACCGTTCTCGTCTACCAACGAAGGAATCTTTTCAACTGGTAAAACTGGCTTACCATTAGTGATATCTGTATGCATCCCATATATGATGTCTTTGAGAATGAGCCGCATCCTAAACAAGAACTGGTCGTGTGATTATGACACCACACGTTGGCTCAGTTACCCATGTTGTCAGATACAATTTATCAAAAGAAGATTGTGAAAATATTTTAGCCTTCTTCAAAAATGGTCAGGCAATTAATCAAATTAACTAAAATAAGAATTCACTTATCACAATAAATATTTAGAATAAAATTAGTCAAAAAAATAGTAATGCATTTCTTTATAGAACAATGCATTACTATTTTTATTATCGCTACTTCAAAGCTTTTTCTACAGCTTCTTTAATTGCACGACTAGTCGCAGAAGCACCAGAAACAGCATCTACATCCGTTGAATTAGCTTCTACAATTCGCTTAGGCACTTCTTCTAAAGCTTTTTTACCAATATCTTCACTCTCATGGTCTTGAACAACTTCAACATTCGTAATCTTATTACCATCACGAGTTACACGAACAACAAGTTTACCACCAATACCTGCATCAGAAGAGCCAAGTGTTTGATTATTAGCTAATTTTATATCTTCAACTTTATTTCCATCAACTAATTCATTAATACCATTGTACTGATCTGAAGCTTCTTCAGATACAACGTCAGTAACAGTTGCAGCTTGTTCACCCGCAATCTTACCGAAAATAAGACATTCGGCTAAATTACCACCACCTTGATATTGGTTAGCACAAATACCACCTAGTTCACCTGCTCCGTACAAGTGTGGAATAGGTTTTTCATCAGTATCAAGAATTTCAGCCTTTATATTTCTTTCAGGCCCACCTTGAGTATTAAGGACATTGTATGCCATCTTAATTGCGTAGTATGGCCCATCACCAAACTCACGCATTGTATCAGTTGAGCGTCCAAATTGGATATCCTCACCATTTTCAATTGCTTGGTTAAAGATACGAATCTGTTTCTTCAAGCCTTTTTCATTAAGACCTGTAACATCTGCAAGTCTTTCAATCGAATCTGCTTTAATAATACGATCTTTAACATTAGAATAAAGATCTGCATCTTTTTTCATGTCTTTAAATTGAGCTTCATCGAAAATTAGATATGGCTTTTCTTGTGTCTTAGGAATTCTCCATTGACTATGATCAAATATATGACCATGACGATTGCCCTCAGACTCATCAAAGTATCTCATGCCATCATCAGCAACCATAAAGATACTACCATTATTAATTTCAGGCCATCCTAAGAACAATTGAGATCGTTCACCTTCAAGAGTATCAAATGATAATCCATGAAGCATTCCTAATGCTTCATAGTTCCACATATGCCATAATTTTGCACCGACTTCTTCTGCCATTCGAACACCATCGCCTTTGTTATAGATAGTACCCAATGGAGAAAGTTTTGGTGCCCCAAGGTAATTTTGAATCATTCCTTTATTATTTTCAAAGCCACCTGTTGTAAGAACTACACCTTTTTTAGCTAAAACATCAATCTTTTGACCGTCTTTTATAATCTCTACACCTTTAATGATTTTTGTTTCTGGATCTTGGATCAAGTGCATTGCACGAGCTTCATACCATACATCAATTTTATCGCTTCTATCCAAGACTTTTTGACGTAAAATCTTCCATAATGCAGCATCAAACCAACCATTATGTACCATGGTATAATCATAAGTTTCATGTCCATCTAAGTTAGGATATTCTTGACATGCTGCAGCTTTAGCATCATATGGCATATCAAAATCTTTCATAAAGCTTACAGGCTCAGCATCTAAATATTTTTTAACATATTCAGGAGTATTCAACATTCCTTCAATATAAATATCAATCATATCCTCTGGTAAATCCATTGGATATGTTAAGCCTTTATAATACTTTTTCAATTCTTTTTTATCATATCCTGTACCTATAAGTTGAGCAGAATAGCGTGTATTGCCACCTTCATGACCATAAGGTGCAATATCTATAAGTAATACTTTGGCATCATTATCTGCTGCAAATCTAGCAGCTGTGGCTCCTGCACCACCGAATCCTAGTACGACAACATCATAATTTGCCTTCCAATTAATTTTCTCTGACATAATAAATTACCCTTTCTTGTTAATACCAGTTTTGTTATCGCTTACATTATGTGCTAAAATTCACATTAAGTACAATACCTTTTTAGTAAGAAATTTATAACAGATAAGGCATAAATATTATGAGCAAAGAAAAAATACTTTACGATATTTTAAATTCAATTCAAGAATGTAATACCATCAGTGATTTAGCTAATAAGTTATTTATTAGTCAGCCCTATATAAGTAGAACGATAAAAAATGCTGAGAAAAAATATAACACGACCCTCATACACAGAAAAGAAAATCCTATTAGACTTACTCAAGCAGGTGAAATAGTTCTCAATAATCTACGAAAAATTATTGAAACTCGCAATGAACTTCAGTATGACTTATTACCTTACCAAAAAACTGAAGATTTTCAGCTTAAGGTAGCAATTAATCAACCATGGTTAGAAACTAGCGCAGATTTTTTATTAGAATTTCTCTTAAAAGAATTCCCAAATATTACTTTCTCATTTTACGAACGAACTACTAATCTAGCTCAGAAAGAATTATTAAATCATAGCATCGATTTATTTATTGGCAAATTTTTAACAAATAAAGATATTGTTTCGACTTATATAACTCAATCAGAATTATATCTTATAACTCCAGAAAATTTATTACCTTATGAAATAAAATCAAATATTTTGCATAGTCAAGATTTAAAATTTATAGATAATCTTCCATTCATTAGTTTAACGGATGATTCTTTTTTTCAAGCTATGGTTGATAATTTCTTTACTGAGCACGAAATCAAAATTCATAAAATAATTAAAGTTGAAAATTCTATTGCAGCAATCAAATTAGCTGTTAAAGGTTATGGTTCAACAATTGCTCCACGAAATATAGCCGACGAGATAGCCAAGAAATATAATGCTAAGATTAAGGCTATCTATATTCCAGAAAACTTACTCCAATTAAGTATAGGAATTTCATATTTAGAAAACTCACATGGATTTGTCAAAAAAATAGCTCAAAAGATATGTGAGTTTCTAAAAAGTAATTCTCTATTTTAATATTTTTTATACATATTTTTTTAAGTATAACATCCTAATATTAGGGCTAAGTCTAATGACTTAGCTCTTTTGAATGTGCCAAACATGGTATATGGTGAAAGCTAAAATCGCGAATATTTATCATAAAATAAATTACAATCATTCGTGATAACACTATGTATAAAGCAATCGGTTAGCAATTCATCCATATACAATACAATCCTAAGTTCGATAGTATTCAAAATAAAGAAAGCGAATCGACCAAGATTAGTCTATCCGCCTTAAATTATGCTCTTAGCTTAGAAATAATTAATAAATTTGAATCTTAATTTACCAAAATAGTCGTTTCATTACTAATGAAATAAGTTTTCAAATTATGCTTATTATTCAAAAATGTTGCCTCAGCCTCTGTTGAATACATGCGATCTTTATTTATCCATTGAGAAGCAATTACGACTTCGTTATTCTTTCCCTCAACTTGATAAACATCAGCCGAAATGCATCCATTTACTTTAATTAAATCTTGTACAAATATCTTTGCAGCGCTAATGTACTTCTCTTTATCTTTAACTTTATTAGTAACGAATTGTAGATACATTAACCTAATTCCTTTCCATTTGATGCTATAACATTTTTATACCAATAGAAACTATCCTTCTTATAGCGCTCAAGCTTATGTTCAAAGTCCACATATATAAAACCATATCTTTTTTTATAATTACCACTTGCACTAAGTAGATCAATGCATCCCCATGGTAAGTAACCCCAAACTGGAATATGATCAATATCGACAGTTTCTTTAACAGCTCTGATATGTGATCTCAAATAATCTATTCGATAGTCATCATGAATTCTGTAATCGGAAGTTAAAATTTCATTCTCAGTTCCCATACCATTCTCAACAACCATCAATGGTAAGTGATATTTATTATATGTCATATTCATAAATATTCTGATACCTATTGGATCAATCTGCCATCCAAAATCTGTTTTCTTAAGATAAGGATTATAGAAACCTGCATACAGCATTTGCATTGTTTCCGCATTACTATTTTTAATATTAGTTTTATCTTGAATACACAAGCTGTAGTAATAACTAAATGAAATAAAGTCAATTTTAGATTTAGGGTCTACCATTAATTTGGCATCATCTTTATTTAACGTAATAGTTATATTTTTGTCTTTCATTCTATCAATGAAGCTAGAATTAATTACACCAGTAGTTAATATATCTAAATCATCCCACATAGTTTCTTGATTATGTTGATCAGTTGCTAAGATGTCCTCTGGTTTTGGTGTTAGAGGATAAGCTAATGCTGATGCGGTCATATTCCCAATTTTGGCTTCAGGAATTATTTCATGACAAAGTTTTACTGCATTAAAATGGCAAAGTAATGAGTTATAATAGCAATCCCATGCTAGTTGCTGAGTATTACTATTTTTATATCTATCTTTATCATAAATATACATCCAAGGTATTAACATACTTAAATTATTTTCATTTAGTGTTAACCAGTATTTTACTAAATCACCGAATTGTTCAAAACAAGTCTTTGCATACTTGATAAAGCATTCAACTGTTTTTCTCGATTTGAATCCATCATATTTCATAACTAAATACTCAGGCATATCCCAATGAAATAGGGTTACTACTGGCTCTATATTATATTTTTTCAGTTCCTGGAAGATTCTTTTATAAAACTGAATTCCTTTTTCATTCGGATTATCTTCATAGCCGTTCGGATAAATACGCGTCCAAGCAATTGACATTCTAAATGCCTTGAATCCCATTTCATGCATCAGTTTAATGTCCTCTTTATAATGATGATAAAAATCTGAAGCAATGGAGTATTTTACGCCTGTTTTTTCTTCTCTAATATCATAAATACTTTTTCCTTTGTTATATTCTGTTCCCCCTCCTTCAAATTGGAATGCAGACGTTGATCCGCCCCACAGAAATTTTTCATTCAATTTACTCATCCTCCTTCTGATTTAATTCTAATATTTCTTGTCCTGTATGTACTTTACCGAAATTCATTACTTTAATTTCTTTATATTGATCAGAGTTAGTAATAATTACTGAAGTAGTAATTTTATATCCCGACTTTTTTACTAGATTCCAGTCAACTTCAACTAAAGGATCACCAATTTGTACTTTTTGATTTTCTTTAGCAAGTACTTTAAATCCCTTACCGTTTAAATTCACGGTGTCCATACCTATATGGATTAATATTTCGGCACCATCTTCAGATTTTAATCCTATTGCATGACCAGTTTTATAAGTTAAAACAACCATACCATTTACTGGTGATTTAACTAGCCCTTCACTAGGCTCAACAGCACATCCTTTACCCATAGCACCTGAAGCAAAAACTTGATCATCAACTTCTGATAATCTTATCAACTGCCCTTCTAGCGGACTAACTACAGTAGTAGAGGCTAAAGCGACTGGAGTATTACTACTTTGGGACGCCTCTAGCTCTTGTTTTTGTACTTTTTTATCCTTTTTGTGTCTATTGATAAATGAATTTATGCTAAATTTTGATTTGCTTAATACCATAGTAAAGAACATAGCACATATAAATGAAATAATTATCTCAATACAACCAACTATAACATTACCGTAACCAGAATTTTTTCCAAACATTGCTGGAATACCAATTAAACTTGAAGAGGCAATCATATACATTTTAAACTTGAATATTCCGCCAAAAATTCCTCCTACTAATCCACCTAGCATAGCGCCAATAAAGCCGTATCCTGAAGGAATAACAAAACCATACATTGCAGGTTCAGAAATACCTAATAGTGCTGTTACAGAGGCTGAAATTGCATTAGATTTTTTGCTTTTATCATTTGAAATAAGCGCAATACCCATGGCTGCCCCAGCCATAGCCAGATTTTCAGCAACCATGCTTGGCATTAATAACTGATCATAGCCTAATGAAGTTATAGTAGCTACAATTACTGGAAATGCAAATGAATGAGTTCCTGTGGCAATCATTAACGGTGTAAAGAAAGCCAAGATACCAACTGCAAAGAATCCTAAATTATCCCCCATCCATTGAACACCGACAGATAAATAATTAGCAACTTCTGCACCTAGAGGTCCAATAACAATTAATTGAACAGGTAGCATAATAGCCATAGTAATCAATGGTGTCATAAACGATTTGACAATATCTGGCATGAATTTATCAGATGTTCTTTCAATATAAGATAATAGCCAAACACCCAGAATTACTGATAGTACACTTTTTCCATAGTCCATTTTAGGAACAGCTAGATTAAGTAGTAATAATTTACCTTTAAAACTAAATAATTGTGGATATAGCATAATACCCGCTAATAACATAGCCAAGTATCTGTTAGCTTTGAATACTTTAGCAGATGAAGCAGCTATAAAAAATGGTAAAAAATAAAATCCAGCTTGATATACAACATCTAACAGATGGTATGTTGAACTATTTTGAGGCAGCCAACCTAATAAATTTAAAATAACCAGTACAGCTCCCATCATACCTGACGCCATTAATACGGGAACAACAGGCGTAAAAAGTCCAGAAACTATTTCAAAGAACCGATCAAATTTAGATTTTTGTTCATTTTTATTGGAAGTATCAGTTGAGGAGATTTCTCCAACTTCTTTTTGAACAAATTCAAATACATCCCCAACATTGGGCCCAATAACAATTTGATATTGACCATTTTGAACAACGACATCTAAAACTCCATAAAGACTTTTGATCTTTTCGGTATTGCTTTTAGCAATATCAATGTCTTTTAGCTGAAATCTAAGGCGTGTTGCACAATGAAATACGCTATTTATATTACCTTTACCACCAACGAATTTAACTATATTAGTGGCTAAAGTTGTATAACTTTTTGCCATTATTTTTCCTCCTGATTAAACGCTTTCATTTTTATAATTACATAGTATACTATATAATTAAATATGTCAATAAACAAAAATTATCTTCTATTATTACAATATATTTTGCTATTATGCTAAAATAAAAATATAAATAGTACACTATATAAAGGAGGATAAATGTGTCTAACGAAAATATAGTTTTAAGCACAACCAATTTAAGTATTTCACGCCTTATTCATAATATGGATAAAGCAGATTTTAATCTTATCAACGAACGACTTAAGCCATATAACTTAAGTAATATTCAAGCTTTAATAATTATTTATTTATTCAATAATCCAAATTCAAAAGATATCATTAAGCAAAAAGACCTTGAAATTGCATTTGGAGTAACTAACCCAACTATGACTATTTCATTAAAATCTATGATCAAGAAAGGTCTAATTATCAAAGAGCGCAGCAATTTAGATAAGCGTGTATATGCTTTAAATTTAACAACTGAAGGTAAAAATCTATATCCCAAATGTTTATCTATCTATACTGAGGTAGAAGCCATTTATGCAAGTATACTTACTAAAGAAGAAATTACCGAGTTTACTAGAATTTCAAATAAAATTATAAATTTCCTAAAAAAGAAACATTAGTTGTCTACTACCAATAAAAAATAGCCCACTTTAAATTATCTTATAAAAGGACGGCGCACAATGACATTTCAAACACCTCTTGCCGAAAAAATGCGGCCACATAATTTATCTCAAATAGTTGGCCAGCAAGAATTACTTGGTCATAATCAACCATTACGGCAAATTATCGATAAGCACCTCAATGTATCCTTAATATTATGGGGTCCTCCAGGTACGGGCAAATCCAGTTTTGCCCAAATAATTGCCAGAGAGAATAACTTTCCACTAGCAACTTTCAATGCTTCAATTGATAATAAAGCTAAACTTACTCAAATTATTAACACTTACCCATACCAAACTTTTGTTTTACTTATTGATGAGATACATCGAATGACAAAGACTTTGCAAGATTTTTTATTACCATATTTAGAAAATGGTCATATCTTACTAGTTGGTGCAACAACAGAAAATCCAATTATGTCAATTGTTCCTGCTGTTAGATCGCGTTGCCAAATATTTGAATTTAAAGCTTTAAGTGACAATGAGATTAGTACTGTTCTCAAGCGTGCTATTCACAATCAATTTAACTTGTCAAAAAACAAAGTAGAAGATAAGGCAATTGAGATGATTGCCGCAAGTGCTGATGGAGATTTAAGGGTTGCGCTGAATATTTTAGAAACGATACACGCAATCAACCCTGAAACAATTACGGTCAACGAGATTAAAAAGTTTGTTAAACATCAATATTTTAGCTATGACAAAAAAGCAACCAAGCATTATGACTACCTGGCTGCATATTCTGATTCTATGGCTGGTTCAGATACCGACGCAGCCTTATACTATCTAGCTGTTTTATTAAAAAATGGCGACCTAGCTTCTGTAGTTCGTCGCCTTCGTGAAATCCCTTATACTTATATCGGCTTAGCCAATCCTCAGCAAGTTACCCAAATTGTTACTGCCGCTAATCAAGCAGAAAAAATTGGTATGCCGAAGGCTAAATATCCACTAATGTTTGCAACTATGTTAATGTGCATTTCCCCTAAATCAGGATCCTTTGATGACATTTGGGAACGATTGGACGAAGATAGTAACCACCCTAGTCAACATCCCATGCCTAGAGGATTGCGTGACATGCATTACAAACATTCTGAAGAGATTACTGGCGGTGGATTGATCCATAATCCCTTCACTTCTCCTCATCAAATTGCAAGCCAAAATTATATGCCTAAAGGCTTAGAAGGCAAACGTTACTATTATCCTAAAGATAACAAAAATGAACATAAACTTGCCGAGCAATATTTAAAGTTGCATCGGTACATTTATGGCGAAGATTATAAATCGTAAATATTGCATTATAATTTTTTATTTCTTTTCAATGCCTTGAGCTCCTGACCTAGCTAGGTGTCTTGCTTCATTGTCATGAGTAATATGGTGACCATTAACTTGAACAAAATGAACATTTATACTTTGAGAAAATTGGTTAAGTAAATTCTTAATATTGAGATTGTCATTATTATAATAAATGTCAATCTCTTTTTTCTTATTAGTCATCGCCCAAGTAATTACTTGTTTAGCAGCTTCAAGTTCTCCGGCGATTATGGCTTTAACTTGAGAATTATTTACAATACCACATAATTCTTTAGGCATTATTGAGCCCTTGTCCGTAAAGATTAAGGCTCCATATCCCACTTGATCTTCACGCTTAGTATAGCTTCCAGCAATGAATGCGATAGCCTTATTATCATCTAGTTGTGATATTTCGGTATTTATTTTACGATTTAAGCGTAGATTTTCTAATAAAAGCTCCTTGTCTTTTTCACTGAAACCATGTTTAGCAAAGCTCTTTGCATCATCTTCATTATTAAAAGCATAATACTTAGCTTGAGAATTCTTCTTCATCAGTTCATTAACAGCTGATTCAATATTGTTCCAAGTACTATGAATAACAAGACCATCGCCCTCACCTGTATAAATTGCATAATATTTTTTATCTTGTATCATAATTTATCTCTTTTCTAAAGCTTATTATTTAATTGTAGCAGTTATCATAACTTATTTTTATTGTTTCCTTATAATTTTTCATATATAATATGAAATATACTTCATGAAGTTAGTTTCATATTTATGGAGATGACTTAAAATTAAAAATCTAGTCAGACAATTACGTAAAAAGCATCACATGACACAGCGACAAGTTGCCGAGGCAGTTCGAGTAACTGAGAGAACAATTATTTCTATTGAAAAAGAAAAATATAAGCCCTCAATTGTATTAGCTTACAAACTTGCCCAACTTTTTGATACAAATATTGAGGAATTATTCTGTCTAAAGGAGTTTGTAGATAATGAAGAAGATTAAGCTTATTTTATCAATTATTTTTTCATTACTATTAATCATACTTTTCACTTATTTAATAGTTATGAATACTATTCATGGTAAAGAATCAATCGCCAGACTAATTAAAGACATCGTATATATCATTATTATGTTTTTAATTCTTCAAACTAATATACATAAACTAAAGCGTTTAGGAAAATATGACCCTGAAGCAGATGATGAAAGAGATGTATTGATTGAACGGCAAACTGGCAGCCAAGTATTAAACATTATAGAAAATATAATCTTAATAGTTGGTTTTACTTCTATTATTGGATCGCTTTTTACACACAATGATTATCTACAGGTAACACTCCTAGCTATCGGCGTTACTTTGCTATTACTTTTTCACTTAAGTATTATTCTGAGAATAATTATCACTATCGTTAACTATCGTAAAAATTAAAAAGACAGTACTATTTAAATCGGAAATTATAACTTCGTTTAAACAGTACTATCTTTTTTTTATTAAATTCATTAAATATTGAATTGTTTCTTTTGGATAGAGTTCCAGATAATCAGCATTGCTGATGCAATAAAGATTGACCACATAGTTGCCGGTGGAAAAAGTATTAGTGAAAGAATCATACCTACTAACTTAATTCCTAAATCAATTGCTACTAATTGACGTGACATGTCAAAAAGACCATCAAATTGATGTTGATTGCCAGCTTT
This sequence comes from Lactobacillus colini, assembly GCF_017874575.1. Taxonomy (GTDB): domain Bacteria; phylum Bacillota; class Bacilli; order Lactobacillales; family Lactobacillaceae; genus Lactobacillus; species Lactobacillus colini. The sequence continues at coordinate 25,679 of NZ_JAGGLU010000017.1, forward strand.
ATTTAATGAATGGGATATTCCAATATTGCTTAGTGAAACCAAAATAATAATGATCCCATAGAATACCTGTGCTGTTGAATTACTAAAATCACTAGCAACTATGCTAGTTGAATACGGAAAGAATGACGCAAAAAACAACATAACTAAAGTCCATGCAACCGTACCATCGCTGATTTTATTAATTTTATGAAAAGCTCGATGGTTGTCTGCCCACATTAATCCTAACCAGAAAAATGAAATTGCATAAGCAAAAAAACATACTAACTTAGTGTTAGGTAGTTATTCGACGGAATAATTGCCTAGCACTTTTATTTTTACTTAAAATAAAAGTAAGATGAAGCGCTT
>NZ_JAGGLU010000018.1 GCF_017874575.1 Lactobacillus colini
ACTATACTAAAAAATCACACCCCGATGGAATATCGGAATGTGATCTTAAATCAAAACTAAATCAATAATATGTCCTAATTTTAGGGTTCATATCAAATAATAGTCTTTTCCCAGGAAATATTCTTAATTTCAAAAATTAGTGGTTAATTATTCTACACCATATTCCTTAGCAAATTCACTAAATGGCCTCAACCCGCGAGCTTGATACTTATTAACAAATTCTGGATTTGATAAGTCATTAATTTTAGTAGGGTATGGCATTTCATGAGTGTACTTGACATCAATCAGCATTGGACCATTCATCTTCTTGAATTCCTTAACTGCTGCTTCGAATTCTTTCTTATTGTGTGCAGTTACTCCCTTAACATTCATGCCCTTAGCTACTGTAGCCCAATCATTATCTGGAAGCTTTACGCCAGAGAGAGGTTGGTGAGAATCATCAATTTGTTCAGCTTCAATGAAGCCTAATGTTTCATTAGTAAATACAACATTCAGAACATGCATGTTGTAACGAGCTTGAGTAAGCAACTCCTCGCTCATCATTGCAAAGCCACCATCACCAGATAAGTTCCATACTTCTCTATCTGGATAAAGTTGAGCTGCTGCAAGTGATGCAGGTGCACCATAGCCCATGGTTGCATAAAGACCTGAAGTTGACCAAATTTGATGGTTATCTAAAGTCATCAAACGGTTAAAGTCAATAACTACGTTACCTACATCAACTGCAAAGATAGCATCTTTATCAGCTTCTTTATTAATAACATCCCAAATTGGTTCTGGGCGAACTGGCATTTCCTCAGAATCCCTAAACTTATCTACCCAAGCATTCCAATTCTCCTTGTCAGCCATAGCGGCCTTATATAATGGAGTTTCTGCCTTTTCTTCACCGGCATCAATAATTGCTCTTAAAGTCTTCTTACCATCTGCTAAGATTGCCACATCGACTTTATGGCGCTTGCCAAACTTCTTAGAGTCAACATCAATTTGAATAACTTTAGCATCTTTAGGGAAGAAGTCTGGAGAGAATGGTGAATCATTACCTACCCATAATACTAAGTCAGCTTGAGCTTGAACATCGTTAGCAGGCTTCTTACCTAAACGACCAATAGGGCCTAAGTTAGCTGGGAAGCTATCTTCGACAATTCCTTTACCTAAGAAAGATGACATAATTGGCATCTTAAATTTATTAGAAGCTTCCTTCAATTCTTCACCGGCGCCTCTAACACCAATACCATAGTAAATAACAGGTTTCTTAGCTTCTTTAATTAATGCTACCGCCTTTTCAACGTCTTCTTTTCTTGGTTCTGGATAATTTGGCATAGCAGAATGGTTAGCCGCATTTACACGGAAGCTATCCTCAATTTCATCCCAGCCAAAGTCCTTAGGTACAACAAGAACTGCAGGCCCATTTTGGGCATAGGCTTGACGGATTGCTTCATCCATCATTACCGGTAACAATTCCTTACTTTTAACTTGGTGGTTCCATACAGCCACAGCATCAAACCAAGGTTTTTCATCAAATGCTTGGAATCTACCTTGATCTTGATAAATTGTTGGCACATTAGCAACAATTGCTACCATTGGAGCTTTATCGTATTTTGCATCATAAAGACCGTTCATTAAGTGAACAGCACCTGGACCCGCTGATCCAAAGCAAACACCTAACTTACCAGTCATCTTATATTCAGAGGCTGCTGCTAAAGCACCAGCTTCTTCATGACGAACTTCGATAAATTTAATTCTATCTCTCCAATTATAAATACCGTTCATACCTGAATCAAAAGAACCTCCAGGTAATCCATAAATGTGATCAATGCCCCAATCGTATAATACTTGGAACATTGCATCAGCTCCACTTATTTTAGTCATAATTAGCACCTCACTTAAAATATTCCGTATGCTTAAATTAAACCACAAATATCAATATATTGAAAGCGATTGCACTTGGAGATTTTTATTACTTGCTTTTTTTAGTTAAAATCTATTATCTTCTCTTTTTACTTTGTGAAATATTTAACTATGATAAATCTATATTGTGAAATTTGCACAAATAAAAGAGACTCTAGGTCTGAGTCTCTTTTTTACTTATTTGTCTTCTGGCAGTTTAGCAATGCGGCCTTGCTGGATATATGCAGTTAAGATAGCCAAGTCAGCAGGATTTACACCAGAAATTCTCTCAGCTTGGGCAATAGATTCGGGACGAATCTTCTCAAACTTTTGTCGAGCCTCTGTAGCCAAGCTAGGAATAGCAGAGTAATCAATCCGATCTGGAATCTTTTTAGATTCTAAGCGGTGTAATTTTTCTACCATTGCTTTTTCTTTTTTAATATAGCCTTCATACTTCAAGGCAATCTCTATCTGTTCTTTAACATAGCGATCCTCAGAAATAACCTCACCAGTTAACTCCTCAACCGCATCAATCGTAACTCTCGGTCGTTTAATAAAGTCAGCTGCAGTTACACCAGCATTTAGACGATCTTGTTTAACACTAGCAAGGTAAGCTTGAACTTCATCGGTTGGGTGAATTTTAATCTCTGCAATATGTTTCATTGCCTGGGAAATAGCTTGCTTTTTCTCAAGGAAAGTCTGGTAGCGTTCATCATCAATCAAGCCCAATTCATGACCCTTAGCAGTTAAGCGAAGATCAGCATTGTCATGGCGCAAGAGTAGGCGATATTCTGCCCGACTAGTCAATAGTCGATAAGGTTCATTAGTACCCTTAGTTACTAAATCATCAATCAACACACCAATATAAGCTTCATCACGTTGCAAAGTGAACCCCGGCTTATTCTGAGCACTCAATGCGGCATTAATACCTGCAATCAAGCCTTGACCAGCAGCTTCTTCATAACCAGAAGTACCATTCATCTGACCAGCCGTAAACAATCCTTTAATGTTTTTAGTTTCTAGGGTATGTTTCAATTGCCATGGTTCAATTACATCATATTCAATTGCATAGCCTGGACGCATTAATTCCGCATGTTCAAGCCCTGCAACAGAGTGAACCATCTGTAATTGAACTTCTTCAGGCATTGAAGTAGAGAAGTCACCTACATAAATTTCTTTAGTATTACGTCCCTCCGGCTCTAAGAATATCTGGTGGCGGTCCTTATCTGCAAAGCGAACTACTTTATCTTCAATTGAAGGACAGTAACGTGGTCCCACTCCTTTAATTACACCAGAAAACATCGGTGCTCGGTCTAAGTTCTTGCGAATGATTTCATGAGTGGTTGGATTGGTGTAGGTCATATAACAAGACAATTGGTCTTCAACCTTAATATAGTCCTCATCTTTACTAGTATATGAGAAGTGGCGTGGCTCTTGATCTCCTGGTTCTTCTTCAGTCTTAGAATAATCAATTGTATTGCCATCAACACGCGGTGGCGTACCAGTTTTGAAGCGGCGAAGTTTAAAACCAAGTCTCTCTAAATTTTCAGGTAATTTTACTGATGGTAATGAATTATTAGGACCAGATGAATAAGCCAATTCACCAATAATAATTTTACCCCTAGCGGCAGTACCAGTCGTTAAGACAACGCTCTTAGCATGATACTTAGCACCAGTATTAGTAATCACCCCACGGCAGACACCATCTTCAACGACCAATTCATCAGCTACTGCCTGGCGTAAGGTAAGATTAGGTGTATTTTCAATTACATCTTTCATATGTTCATGATATTGCCACTTATCAGCTTGGGCACGCAATGCTCGAACAGCAGGTCCTTTACCAGTGTTTAGCATTCTCATTTGTACGTAGGTAGCATCAATATTCTTCCCCATCTGACCACCAAGAGCGTCAATCTCTCTGACAACTGTTCCCTTAGCAGGTCCTCCAACTGAAGGATTACATGGCATAAAGGCTACCATATCCAGATTAATCGTTAAAAGCAGCGTCTTTTCACCCATGTGTGCAGCCGCTAATGCCGCTTCACAGCCAGCATGTCCGGCACCAACAACAATTACATCATACTCATTTGAATCATATGTTTTCATTATTTTGTATACCTTTCTTACTTACCTAAACAGAACTGACTAAATAACTCTGTGATCAATTCATCCGGTGCACTTTCACCAGTGATCTCGCCTAAAGTATCCCAAGCATCTTTAAGATCAATTTGGACTAGATCAAGTGGCATAGCACTGTCTACGCCATTTATTACTTCAGCCAGTGACCGTTTTGCCTTTTGCAATAAACCAGCTTGGCGCTGATTAGTAACCATTACTTGATTAGCAGAGTTTTCAATACCGGAGAAAAATAATTTTTCAATCGCTTTTTCCAATTGGTCCAAATTTTCTTTTTGTAATATAGAAGTTACAACAATTGGGCTGTCTGTCAATTTAGTAATCATTGACTGGGAAACTTTTGTCCCCAAATCGCTCTTGTTTAAGATAATAATTCGTTTTTTATTTTCAGTAAACCTAAGTAGGTTCTGATCTTCTGTGCTTAATTGTCGACTTGAGTCAAGTAATAACAAGACTAAGTCCGCACTTTCTACAGCTTTTTTTGATCGTTCAACACCGATCTTTTCTACTTTATCTTCTGTATGGTGAATACCTGCAGTATCAATTAGCTTAAGCGGCACACCCTTAACCGAAACATATTCTTCTAAGGTATCACGAGTTGTTCCAGCTACATCGGTAACGATTGCCTTATCATCTTGAGTTAAATAATTCAAAAGCGATGATTTTCCAACATTAGGGCGCCCCACAATAGCTGTTGCTAAGCCATTGCGCATAATCTTGCCTTCTTGAGCCGTCTTAAGTAATTGATCAATCTTAGCCGATACAGATAGGGCCTTGTCTTTCATTTCCTTACCTGTCATATCATCCATATCATATTCAGGATAGTCAATGTTTACCTCTTCTTGAGCCATTGTATCCAGCAGCTCTTGGCGCATGGCCTTGATCTTTTCCATTAAGCCACCCGCCAATTGATTCATTGCTACCTCACGTGACTTGTCAGTTTTAGCTCGAACAATGTCCATCACTGATTCAGCTTGAGTCAGGTCAATTCTGCCATTCATAAAGGCACGCTTAGTATATTCCCCAGGATCAGCCATTCTGGCGCCATTTGCCAGGAGTAGTTGTAAGATGTCATTGGTTACAACAATTCCTCCATGACAATTAATTTCAACAATATCCTCACGTGTAAATGTCTTAGGTCCGCGCATCACACTAACCATTGATTCATCAATTACTTTATTAGTTTTAGGGTCAATAATATGACCATAATGAATTGTATGAGTTGGAACTTTAGTTAAATCCGCTCCCTTAAAGACCTTATTAGCAATCTTAATTGCCTCTTCACCTGATAGACGGACAATAGATATACCACCTTCACCAATTGGCGTAGAGATTGCAGCAATAGTATCGAATTGTGTTAAAACTTGTACCATTTTTCCCTCTTAAATATTCAAACTAAAAAATTAAATAAAAAAAGCGCTATTCCACCCTCAAAATATATTAAACGGTGGATAAAGCACTTTCACTACTTTATCTTCATAGATAATTAAATTATTTATTTCTTCTTACGCCCTAAGCGCTTATATGCTTTGCGCAAACGCTTTTCACGCTCTTGTTTAGCTTGCTTCTTTTCTTCCAATTCGCGTTGATACTTGAATGGATTTTGTAAGACAAAGGTCTGAACTACCTGGAACAGGTTAGAAATAACCCAGTACAACGAAATAGCTGATTGGAATCCTGCTGCAGTAACCCCAATAAAAATAGGCATTATATATGTCATACCTTTAGTCATACTATTTTGAGAAGATTTTGGCTGTGACATCTGACTAATATATGAAGACATAAAAGTAAATACAGCTGCCAAAATAGGCATTATAAAGTAAGGATCTGCATGTCCTAGATCTGTCCACAAGAAGTGCCCACTTTGTAATTGTGGCGTTCTTTGGATGGACTGATATAGGGCCCACATAACCGGCAGTTGAATAACTAATGGCAGACAGCCAACATATGGATTGACTCCCGCTTCTTTATATAGCTTGCTGGTTTCTTCTTGCAACTTTTGACGGCTTTCAACATCTTTTCCAGAATACTTTTTACGTAAAGCATCCATTTGTGGCTGAAGCTTCTGTTGCTTATCCATACTTTTAATTTGAATAGCGTTCAATGGCAACAGAATGATTCTGATTAAAACAGTAAAGATAACAATTGCCCAACCATAAGAATCATGAATCAGACCTGCAATCCAAAGAATAAATCTAGATAAGTAATATAGTACGTATCTATCCCACCAGCTTCCGCTATTGTGGGAAATAGGAACAATCTTGCCATTAGAAACAGGAGCACATCCTGCTAACACAAAGGCAATAGTGATCACTCCTAATACCAATACTAGTCTCTTAAAATTTTTCTTGGTTAAAAAGTCTTTCACTCTACTTTTCCTCTGTTTCCGTTTTTTTAGTAGATATCACATGCGCCAAATTAAGCACGTGCTTAAGATTTTTTCTAGTTCTCACCATATTAAAATCACGGGCATATGGTCTAGCGATTACTAAAAAATCTAAATCAGGTTTGATATCAGGCTTTATTTCCGTAAGTGTTGCACGAATATACCTCTTGAGTCGATTCCTCGCTACTGCAGTATGACCAACTTTTTTACCGACAGAAATGCCGACACGAAAATGTTTTTGCTGTTCTTTATTTAAAGAATATATGACAAAAGCACGATTTGCTATCGATTGACCTTGTTCAAAAACTTTTTGAAAATCTCTTTCAGTTTTTACGCGGTAGGATTTTCTCAATTTATATCATCCTAACTTAGATTAAAAAAACCACTGAGTTTCAGTGGCTTAAGCAGATAAGACTTTTCTACCCTTTTTACGACGTCTTGCTAAAACCTTACGGCCATTTGATGTAGCCATACGCTTCATGAAACCATGAACACGTGAACGATGACGCTTCTTAGGTTGGTAAGTTCTTTTTGTGGACATTAATATGCACCTCCGTTTAAGTGCTATAAGCACGATATTCTAAAATAGAATAACACATTTATTCATAAAATCCAAGTCTTTTATCATAAAAAATCCTTATTTATCATGCATTTATCTGACGATTTTTGCTCTACTTTTTTGTGGATTTCTTGAGTATAAATTTTATACAAAAAAATTATTCACACCTTTTTACACAAATATATTAACAATTCACAGCGTGTTAGTATCTTTATTCACAGGTTGTTCATAACTAAATTAAATTTATTGAAATTATTATAATGCCAAATAAAGTTGTGCACATTTTATCTGTGGATAATTTTATTTGGCAATTACTTAATTTTGCACTTGTGGAAAATTAAAAATATTTATTCACAACCTTGTTGATTTGTGAATTATATTTATGCACTTGTGGAAAACTTTTTGATTTAGTGTTAAACTATTTTATTGAAAATATTTATAATTTTTATCTGGAGGAAGTCCTTGTGTTTGACTTAGAAAAATTCTGGCAATTCTTCAATGAAGAAATGCAGCATCGCTACAGTGAAGTAGCTTACAATGCCTGGTTCAAAAACACTAAGCCTATTTCTTTCAATAAAACAAATAATGAAATGTTAATAGCAGTAGAGTCCCCAGTTTCTAAAGGCTATTGGGAGAAAAATTTAGCATCACAATTAATTCAAGAAGCATATGCTTACGCTGATATTGAAATTTCCCCTAAATTCCAGCTTGCTAACAATCTGGCTAATAACGAGCGTTTTTTAGCTCCTAATGTTAATCAAGAGAGATTAAGAGAGCCTCATCATCCTAATGCCTTCACGGAAGGACTACCGCTTAATAATAAATATACATTTGATACATTTGTTCAAGGCGAAGGGAATAAACTAGCTGCTGGAGCAGCCTTGGCTGTTGCTGATAAACCAGGTAGTTTTTACAATCCATTATTTATCTTTGGCGGGGTAGGCCTAGGTAAGACTCACCTAATGCAGGCTATTGGTCATAAAATGCTTGATGAGAATCCTGATGCCAAGGTTCTCTATATTCAAAGCGAAACCTTTGTAAATGATTTTATTAATTCTATAAAAAATAAGACCCAAGCAGCATTTCGTGAAAAATACCGTACTTGTGACCTATTATTAGTAGATGATATTCAATTCTTTGCTAAAAAAGAGGGTATTCAAGAAGAGTTTTTCCACACTTTTGAAACACTCTACAACGATCAAAAGCAAATAGTAATGACTAGTGATCGTCTACCTAATGAAATTCCTTCCTTATCTGAAAGATTAGTTTCAAGATTTGCTTGGGGATTGCAAGTTGAAATAACGCCACCAGATTTAGAAACTAGGATTGCAATCCTACGCAAAAAAGCTGAATCTGATGGTATGAATATTAATGACGATACACTTAACTATATCGCTACACAAATTGAAACTAATATTCGCGAACTAGAAGGCGCCTTAGTAAAGGTTCAAGCCCATGCCACAATTGAAAAATCCGATATTAATATTGGGTTAGCTAAAGATGCTTTAACTGATCTTAAATTAGTACAAAAAAATAGGGGCCTACAAATTCCAAAAATTCAAGAAGTTGTCGCTAACTATTTCCAAATCACAACTGAAGAGCTAAAAGGAAAGAAGCGGGTAAAACATATCGTGGTACCACGACAAATTGCAATGTATCTCTCCAGAGAACTTACTGATGCAAGCTTACCAAAAATAGGCCAAGAATTCGGAGGTAAAGACCACACCACTGTCATGCACGCCAATGAAAAAATTGAACATGCAATAAAAACAGATACCGAAATCAAGACCGCAGTCTATGATTTAAAATCCATGCTTCAACATTGACGGTTGATAACTTGTGGACAAGTTCACACATTTACACACAAGTTATTTACAGGCACTTTGCCATTAATACAGGTGTTTTGCCTACTTTTCCACATAATCCACCGTACCTACTACTACTTCTAAGTAATTAAATATATAATTAATAATATATAGTACACAAAAACAGGAGGTAAACGATGCAGTTTACAATTAATCGAAACTTGTTTCTGGAAAACTTAAACAATGCTATGCGTGCAATCTCTTCACGTGCAAGTATTCCTATACTTAGTGGAATAAAACTTAGTCTTAGTGAACAAGAGTTAACCTTAACCGGTAGCGATACTAACATTTCAATCCAAATTGAAATACCAGTTAATGACGATTTACACATTCAATCCACAGGAGCAATTGTTTTACCAGCACGCTTTTTCAGTGAAATTATTAAAAAGCTGCCAGGCAAAGATTTTTCCTTTGAAGTTAAAGAAAGCTTCCAGACCAAGATTACATCAGAAAATACTGAATTTATGATCAATGGTTTAGATGCTAATAATTATCCACATTTACCTGAAATATCCACAAGTTCATCTTTTAATGTTTCAGGTAAGACCTTTAGAAATATTATTAATGAAACTGTCTTCGCAGTTGCATCTCAGGAGAGCCGTCCGACCTTAAATGGTGTTAATTTCGTCTTTAGAAATAATTCAATTAAGGCTGTAGCCACTGATAGTCACCGACTATCACAAAGGGAAATTGACCTCGAAAATGGTCCCCAAGCAGATGCTACCTTAATTATTCCAGGAACCAGTTTGGTCGAATTATCTCGGATTATTGGTGAAACCGATCCAGAGATTATCGTTACTCCTGGTGATAATCAGGTACTGTTCAATGTGGGGAACTTAGCCTTCTATACTCGGTTACTTGAAGGGTCATATCCAGATACTGACCGCTTAATTCCAACTGAATCAATGACTAAAGTTGAATTTGACTTATCTACCTTAGCTCGTTCACTAGAGCGTGCAAGTTTGCTTACTCATGAAAGTCGCAATAATGTGGTTAAAATGAGCTTAGATGTGGATAATCAAACAGTTAAGCTCGAGGGTGATTCTCCTGAGATTGGTAATGTGGAAGAAGAAGTGGCCTTCAAGAGTTTACAAGGGGATAATCTTGAGATTTCATTCAACCCTGATTACTTACGTGATGCTTTACGGGCATCAATTACAGATACAATTGTGATGAACTTTACCCAGCCACTTCGTCCATTTACGGTTACCCCAGGACGTGAAGATGTTAACTTTATTCAATTAATTACACCAGTAAGAACATATTAATCAAATTTTGAACCACTAAGAAGTGGTTCTTTTTTTGCAATTTTTTGTTTAAAGCCATTTTTTGGCTTTATGAGCTTTTTTTGTTGCTTTTAGTATAGGGATATTAATTTGAACTAAATTAGTTTCTATGCCGCTTAAATTGTTTTTCACAATAAAAAAAGTTATAATTATAGAGTATAAAAAGAAAATGGGGTGATGATGATTAAAAATTTCACAATTAAAGGAGAATATATTACCTTAGCTCAATTTCTTAAGGAGGAGAGCATTATTTCTTCTGGTGGACAAGCTAAATGGTATTTAAAAGACAACCCTGTTAAATTAAACGGCGAAACCGAGGACAGACGTGGTAAGAAGATCCACCCTGGTGATAAGTTGTTGATAAATGACCAGATGTACGAATTTATAGCGGAGTAATCAATGTACCTGGAGAATTTATCATTAAAAGATTTTAGAAACTTTTCTAAATTAGAAGTTAATTTCGATCCTTACGTAAATGTCTTTATTGGCGCCAATGCACAAGGCAAGACTAATTTGCTAGAAGCTGTTTATTTTTTGGCCTTAACGCGATCCCATAGGACAAGCAGTGATAAGGAATTGATTAACTTTGAAGCTAAGAGTGCGACGCTACAAGGTTTAGTTCATAAAAGCCAAGTTGAAGTTGACCTTAAGATGCGATTAACCCCTAAAGGTAAGCTAGCCTGGGTTAATCGCTTGCAACAAAAAAAACTGTCACGCTATGTTGGTCAGATGAATGCAATTTTATTTTCACCAGAAGACTTATCTCTGGTAAAAGGTGGGCCAGCGATTAGACGTAGGTTCATGAATTTAGAATTTAGCCAGATTAATCCTGAATACCTGTATTTTTCTAATCAATATCAACAAGTGCTGCAGCAAAAGAATAATTATCTTAAGCAATTGGCTAGCCACAAGGTTTACGATCAAGTCTTTTTAGACGTTTTGTCTGAACAGTTAGCAGGAATTGCGGCAGAGATTATATACCGTCGCTTCAAGTATGTAGCAGCTCTCAATACTTATGCACAAGATGCCCACAGCAATATTAGTAATGGGCAAGAGGATTTACAAGTACAATATCATCCATCAATTTCTGGCTTAAGTTCTGATGATAGTGTCGAAGAGATCTACCAGCAAGTGATCGCTAACTTTAAAAAGAATAAAATTTCTGAGATAAGAACTGGGTTAACCTTATCGGGGCCACATCGTGATGACCTAATATTCACAATCAATGGCAAGAATGCTCGTGAATTTGCCTCACAAGGCCAGCAACGAACTATAGCCTTAAGTTTAAAATTAGCCGAAATTCAATTAGTTCATCAATTAACCAGTGAATATCCAATTTTGTTGCTTGATGATGTAATGAGCGAATTAGACTATAAGCGTCAGACTAGCTTATTGAGTTATATTTATGGTAAAACCCAAACTTTTATTACGACGACAGATTTAGAAGGTATTTCCTGGGAAAAGATCAAGTCACCCAAGATTTTTCATCTTGAATCTGGAAATATTGTTAAAGAGGAGAATTAGATGGCTGAGGATACAAATAAAAGCAAAGAAAAACGAGACCAGGAATTTGAAAAGCGCGCTGACTCATATAATGCCAGCCAAATTCAAGTTTTAGGTGGACTGGAGGCTGTACGTAAGCGACCAGGTATGTATATTGGTTCGACTAGTGCTCAAGGCTTACACCACTTAGTCTGGGAAATTATTGACAATAGTATTGACGAACGTTTAGCAGGATTTGCGACTAAGATTGAAGTTACTGTTAATGAAGATGGTAGTGTTACTGTCCAAGATGATGGTCGTGGAATTCCTGTGGATATTCAAAAAAAGACTGGTCGCCCAGCTTTAGAAACAGTCTTTACAGTCTTACATGCCGGAGGTAAGTTTGGCGGTGGCGGATATAAGGTTTCTGGTGGGTTACATGGTGTTGGTGCTTCAGTTGTTAATGCCCTATCTACTAAACTTGACGTTGCTGTTATGCGTGATGGTAAGAAGTATACGATTGCCTTTGACCATGGTCGTGTAGTACAGGAAATGAAAGAAGTAGGTAGTGTAGATCTAAGTCAACACGGAACAATTGTTCGGTTCTATCCAGATCCTGATATTTTTACTGAGACGATAATTTTTGATGACAAAGTTTTAAAGAATCGAATTCGTGAATTAGCTTTCTTAAATAAGGGACTAAAGTTAACTTTTACTGATAAGCGTAAAGAAACCGCTGAAACTGATGTCTATCATTATGAAGGCGGGATTAGAGAGTATGTTTCTTATTTAGACCGCGACAGTGAGGTTTTATTTGACACACCAGTTTATGTTGAAGGAGACTATGATGGCATTAATGTCGAAGTTTCCTTGCAATATACTAAGGGTTATAAGACAACTTTGATGACCTTTGCTAATAATATCCACACCTATGAAGGTGGGATGCACGAGGCTGGTTTTAAGACTGCCTTAACACGTGTTGTTAATGACTATGCTAGAAAGTCTAAGATCTTTAAAGATAAGGATGACAACCTTTCTGGTGAAGACATTCGTGAAGGCATGACGGCAGTTGTTTCTATTAAGCACCCTGCTCCTCAATTTGAAGGACAGACTAAGACTAAGCTTGGTAATTCTGATGCTAGGGCAGCGGTTGATAAGGCATTCTCTGAAACTTTTAGCAAGTTTTTGATGGAGAATCCACAAGTTGGTAGAAAAATTGTGGAAAAAGGTCAACTTGCTGCTCGTGCTCGTGTTGCTGCTAAGCGTGCTCGAGAAGTAACTCGTAAGAAGTCAGGCTTGGAAATTGCTAATTTGCCAGGTAAGTTAGCTGATAATACCAGTAATGATCCAAGCATCTCAGAATTATTTATCGTCGAAGGTAATTCTGCCGGCGGTTCTGCTAAGCAAGGGCGTTCTAGGTTAACTCAAGCTATCTTACCAATTAGAGGTAAGATATTGAATGTTGAAAAAGCCTCGATGGATCGAATCTTAGCTAATCAAGAAATACGTTCTTTATTCACAGCTTTGGGTACAGGATTTGGGGCAGACTTCGATGTTTCTAAGGCTCGTTACCATAAGTTGATAATTATGACAGATGCCGATGTCGATGGAGCCCACATTAGAACATTGTTATTGACGCTATTTTACAATTACATGCGTCCAATGATTGAGAAGGGCTATGTTTATATTGCTCGTCCACCTCTGTATCAAGTGCGTCAAGGTAAAGTAGAGAAGTACTTGGATACTGATGAGGAATTACATGAGTATTTAGGTACTCTTCAACCTAGTCCTAAGCCAATTGTTCAGCGTTATAAGGGATTAGGAGAAATGGACCCAGAGCAATTATGGGAAACTACAATGAATCCAGAGAATCGTCGCTTAGACCGTGTAAGTCCTGAATTTGCGGCAGATGCAGATAAGGTCTTTAACTTGCTAATGGGTAATGAGGTTGGACCTAGACGTGACTTCATTGAAAAGAATGCTAAATACGTTGAAAACTTGGATGCTTAGGAGGGCTTAGATGGATAACGAAACACAAGACCGTAGAATAAGAAATGTCGATTTGACTCAAACTATGCGTAGTTCATTTTTAGACTATGCAATGTCGGTTATTGTTGCACGTGCACTTCCTGATGTACGTGATGGATTAAAGCCTGTTCAACGCCGTATTCTTTATGGAATGAGTGAATTAGGTGTTAGCCCAGATAAACCCTACAAAAAGAGTGCCAGAATTGTTGGGGAAGTTATGGGTAAGTTTCACCCGCATGGTGATTCTTCAATTTATTTAGCAATGGCCCATATGGCTCAAGACTTCAGCTATCGCTATATGTTAGTTGATGGACATGGTAACTTTGGATCAATTGATGGCGATGAACCAGCCGCAATGCGTTATACTGAAGCCAGAATGAGCAGAATTGCCTTAGAGATGTTACGTGACATCAATAAAGACACCGTTGATTGGCAGCGTAACTATGATGATAGTGAGAACGAACCAGTAGTGTTACCTGCTCGTATTCCTAACTTGCTAGTTAACGGTACCAATGGTATTGCTGTAGGGATGACTACTAACATTCCACCTCATAACTTGGCAGAAGTCATTAGTGGTATTCACATGTTGATGAAGAACCCTGATGTAACTAACCGTGACTTGATGAAGGTAATACCAGGTCCAGACTTTCCAACTGGTGGTATTGTCATGGGGCGTAGTGGAATTTACCGTGCTTATGAAAGTGGTAAGGGAAATATTGTAGTTCGTGCTAAGACCAACATTGAGACCGAAAAGAGTGGTCGTGAGCGGATCGTTGTTAGCGAAATTCCATATATGGTCAACAAGGCTGAATTAGTTAAGAAGATTGCTGACTTAGCTCGCAATAAGATCATTGATGGTATCACTGGAATTCGTGATGAGTCTGACCAGACAGGAATGAGAATCACAGTTGATATTCGTAGAGACGCCAGTGCTAGCGTTGTTTTGAATAATTTATTCAAAGAAACCCAAATGCAAGCTAATTTCGGAATGAACATGGTTGCTATTGTCAATGGTGCTCCGCGCTTTTTAACTCTTAAACAAATGCTAGAGTACTATCTCAAGCACCAAGAAGATGTTATTCGTAGGCGGACTCAATTCGAATTAAAGAAAGCCCAAGCCAGAGCACATATTCTTGAAGGTTTAAGGATCGCACTCGACCATATTAATGAGATTATTAAAATTATCCGTGGTTCTAAGACCAGTGATATTGCCAAAGCTCAATTAATTCAGAATTTTGGCTTGGATGATCGTCAATCACAGGCGATTTTGGACATGCGCTTAGTTCGTTTAACCGGCTTAGAGCGAGATAAGATTGAAGCAGAATATCAAGAATTGCAAGCTAAGATTGCTGACTATAAAGATATTCTGTCTAAGCAAGAGCGAATTGACGAGATTATCTACAATGAATTATTGGACATTCAAAAGCGCTTTGGTGATAAACGCCGCACTGAAATTGCCGCAGGCGAAGTTGTCTCAATTGAAGATGAAGATTTAATTGAAAAACAAGATGTACTATTAACCTTGACTCATAATGGTTACATTAAGCGGATGCCAGCAAGTGAATTTAAGGTTCAAAATCGTGGAGGCCGTGGTATTAAAGGGATGGGAGTTCAAGATGATGACTTTATTAATCATTTGATCTTCTCAAGTACCCATGATTATCTCTTATTCTTCACTAACAAGGGGAAGGTTTACTCTAAGAAGGCTTACGAAATTCCAGAATTTGGTAGAAATGCCAAGGGCTTGCCAATTATAAACTTACTTCAATTAGAAAAAGGCGAAAAAATCCAAGCTGTCATTAATGTTGCCGAAGATGCTAATGACAATTATCTTTTCTTTGTAACTAAGTTAGGTACAGTTAAGCGAACTAAGGTCAGTGAATTCAGTAATATTAGACGTAGCGGTCTAATTGCCTTAACCTTACGTGATGGTGATGAATTAAATAATGTTTTGACTACCAATGGTAACCAAAATATCTTAATCGGTACTCACTTGGGGTACGCTGTAACCTTTAGTGAAAATGATGTTCGTGCGATGGGTAGAACAGCTGCTGGTGTGCGTGGAATCAACTTGCGCGATAATGATTACGTTGTTGGTTCGGATGTCTTGAAGCCAGATTCAGAAGTTCTAATTATTTCTGAAAAAGGTTACGGCAAGCGAACAGCAGCTAGTGAATATCCAGTTAAAGGCCGCGGTGGAAAGGGTATTAAGACTGCTAATATTACTGAAAAGAATGGTCCATTAGCTGGTGTAACTGTTGTTGATGGCTCGGAAGATATTATGGTCATTACAAGTGCAGGCGTGATGATTCGCTTCCAAGTATCAGATGTTTCTCAGACTGGACGTAGTACAATGGGTGTGCGCTTAATTCGTGTTGATGATGGTTCACAAGTAGCTAGTGTAACCACGGTAGCTGCCGAAGATGACGAAGAATCAGACGAAAATAATAAAAAAGATTAATAAATAAAAAAATTATCAGATGTTTTTGCGTAAATAATTTTGAGTAAATTACTCAAGGATCACGTGAAAATGTTTGGTAATTTTTTGATTTCTGTGTTACAATCTGAGATTGTGAGTAATATAATTACTCCTTGTTCTTGATTGTAACAAGAACCATTTGTCCAAGAGGAGGTGCATTTACAATGGCAAAGACTAAGTACGAAGTTACTTACATCATCAAGCCTGATGTTGACGAAGAATCAAAGAAGGCTTTGATTGAACGTTTTGATAAGGTTGTTAGCGACAACGGTGCTGAGAACCTCGAGTCAAAGGATTGGGGTAAGAGACGTTTCGCTTACGAAATGGATAAATACCGTGAAGGTACTTACCACATTATGACTTTCGATGCAGAGAACGCAGACGCAGTTAACGAATTTGGTCGTCTTTCTCGTATTGATAACAAGATTTTACGTTCAATGACTGTAAAATTAGACAAGTAATTATTTAATTCGTGAATTAGGAAGGAAGGACAATAGTATGATTAATAATGTTGTACTTGTTGGCCGTTTAACACGTGATCCTGATTTACGTTCTACTGGAAGTGGAATCTCGGTAGCATCTTTTACCTTAGCTGTAGATCGCAATTATTCTAATAAGCAAGGTCAAAGAGAAGCTGACTTCATTAATTGCGTCATCTGGCGTAAGGGAGCAGAGGTATTCTCTAACTATACTTCTAAGGGCTCATTAGTTGGTATCCAAGGTCGTCTTCAGACTAGAACTTATGAAGATAAGGATGGTAAGACCGTTTATGTAACAGAAGTAGTCGTTAATGACTTCTCATTCTTAGATACCCGTCGCAGAAATGACGCTGACCAAGCTAATGGTGGCAGTTTTGCCCCACAAGCACCTAGCGCACCGAATACTAATAACTTCGGTGGAATGAGTGCTCCAAGCGGCAACAATAACGCTGCACCAGCTCCGAATAATGAAGATCCATTTAAAGATTCCGGTAGCACTATTGAGATTTCAGATAACGATCTTCCATTTTAATTTAACTAGAAAGGATCTTTGATATGGCTCAACAAAGAAGAGGTGGCCGTCGTCGTCGTAAGGTTGACTACATTGCAGCTAACCATATTGATTACGTTGACTACAAGGATGTTGATTTGTTGAAACGTTTTATCTCTGAAAGAGGTAAGATTTTACCACGTCGTGTCACTGGCACTAGTGCAAAGAACCAACGTAAGTTGACTGTTGCTATCAAGAGAGCTCGTGTAATGGGCTTATTACCATTCGTAGCAGAAGACTAAAAACAAATCAAAAAATAAAAAAGAGTACCACTGGGTACTCTTTTTTATTATCCTTTTGAGGTAAGATAGAAACATAACGAAGGAGGTTGTAGAATGATTATTAAACAAACATTGCCTGGCCAGTATGACTTTGATTATAGGTGGTATGATATTTATAATTTGGATGAACATGACATTAAGGTATTGCAGACCAAGTTTCAATTGACGACAGAGATTATTCAATATATCACTGACTTACATGAACGTCCTCACTTTGATCATGACTACATTACCAACAGTGATTTGCTTGTTTATGATGTACCAATTTGGCCTACTTCTGATGCAGATCATTTTACGACCTTGCCGATTAAGTTCTTAATGGTCGATAATACCTTATTTACTATTCATACGCCAGATACGACATATATGATTGAAGAATTTAGGCAAAAGGCTGATAATGATATTCATAGTGAAAAAGAATTAATTTTTGCTATTTTGATTTCTGTTACTAGATATTTTCAACGGGCATTGAATCAGTTGAATAGTCAGCGTGTGGTTTTGGATCGACACCTAAGTGGCACGATCAAGAACCGTGACTTACAAGAATTAGCTCAAGTAGAAAAAAGTTTAGTCTATCTATCTAGTTCGATTCGAACAAACTTAATGATGCTAGAGAGTTTAAAGAATCAAAAGTCAGGCTTACATATGAATAAGTCTGAAGAAGAAATGTGTGACGATATCATTATCGAAGTTCAGCAATCTTCCCAAATGGTTAAAATTTATAATGAAGTTACGGAAGAAATTTCTAAAACTTCAAATAATATCTTGAATAATAACCTAAATAATACTATGCAATTTTTAACAGTTTGGTCACTTTTATTAACCGTACCAACGATTGCGACGGGATTTTTTGGTATGAATGTTGACTTGCCTATATTCCACAATCCACTTGATTGGATATTTATAAGTGTGGGGACGATAATTGTAATGATTGCTTTATTATGGTATTTCAAGAAGAATAATATGTTATAAATTATTCTGGCTTAGCTAGCGAAGAAATTTCTGTTAACTACATGGGTTATAATAAAAATACTATGGTGAACTTTTTTATGTTAATGCTCTAAGAAAGGATCTTTATGAAAGATTTTTTTAGTAAATTGGAATTACCCGCGTTTATTAAGGATTCCAGATTAACGGCTTCAATAGTAATTGTCTTGGCATTATCTTTGCTGGGAGCAATTATTGGATTTATGATTAGCCCTTTATATGGCTTGGCAATGATTTTGTTGTTTATTTTAATTTCGGCATTTTGTGTTTATGGTACTTATGTGCTAGCAGGAAATGCTAATAATTATGCAGCTAATCTGTCATACCGGATAAAACGTGGTGAACAAGAAGCCATCATTAAAATGCCATTGGGAATCCTGCTCTATGACAAGGACCAACAGATACAATGGGTTAATCCTTACTTACAATTTTATTTAAAAAATAAGGATGTAATTGGCTCTTCTATTAAGACAATTGATCCAGAGTTATATCAGTTGATAGATGAAGCAATTAAATCTAAGAATAACCAAGATCGTATTGTTAACTGGGGCAATAATAAGTTCCAGATGGTAGTTCAGAATAATTTGGGTGTTGTATACTTATTGGATATTACTCGTTATGCCAAGATTGAAGAGAAATATCGCCAGCAACGTCTAGCAATTGGGTTAATTTTTATTGATAATTATGATGAACTTAGCCAGTCAATGAGTGATCAGAACCTAACAACAATGAGTAGTTATATTCAGAATTCCTTGAATGACTATGCTGTGAAGTTTAATTCTTACTTGAAGAGAATTGATGAAGACCACTTCATTATCTTGATGCACATGCAAGATTTAGAAGAAATGGAACAAAATAAATTCTCTATCTTGGATAAGATTAGAAAGGAATCTAGCCGTAAGAATACCCCGTTGACCCTTTCAATCGGGATTGCCTTTGGTTCAGAAAGCTTAAATGAAATTGCCGACCAGGCTCAGTCTAACCTAGATCTTGCCTTAGGACGTGGTGGTGATCAAGTTGTAGTTAAGCAGCCCGGTAAGAATGCTCGCTTTTATGGTGGTAAGTCTAATCCAATGGAGAAGCGTACCCGTGTCCGAGCAAGAATGGTTGCTCAAGCCTTACAAGAATTGTTTAAGGGAGTTGATCGGGTATTCGTTCAAGGACATCGAAATCCAGATCTAGATGCAATTGGATCAGCTATCGGAATTGTTAAAATTGCTAAAGTTCATGGTGTAAAGGCCAATGTTGTCTTAGATACTAAGAATGTTAACTATGACGTTGGCCGCTTAATTGCAAGAATGCAAGCAGCAGGCTTGGATAAGGATATGTTTATCTCACCTGAAGAAGCACTAAAAGAAGCAAGTGATAATTCTCTACTAGTGTTAACTGACCACTCTAAGTACTCGATTACTTATGATCCAGACTTGTATGAACGACTTAAGAATCGTCTCATTGTGATTGACCACCATCGTCGCGGTGAAGAATTCCCAGAAAATCCAATGTTGGTATATATTGAACCATATGCTTCTTCAACTTGTGAGTTAGTAACAGAGATGATCGAATATCAACCGCAGGGCGGCGAAGGAGTCTTAAATGACTTAGAAGCTTCCGCAATGCTGGCCGGAATAACTGTCGATTCTAAAGAATTCTCACTGCGTACAGGTACTAGGACCTTTGATGCGGCAAGTTATTTACGTTCAATTGGTGCCGATACGCAGGTAGTAACCGAATTATTGAAGGAGAATATTGACAACTTCTTACGTCGCAGCCACCTAGTATCAACGATTCAGATGGTTAAGCCAAATATCGCTGTATTAGCAGGAGAAGATACTCAAGTGTATGATCCTGTGGTCACAGCCCAAGCGGCTGATACCGCCTTATCACTAGAGCATGTAGAAGCTAGCTTTGCGATTACTAGGCGAAGCAAGGATATGATTGGTATTTCTGCCCGCTCTACTGGTAAAATTAATGTGCAAGTTATTATGGAGAAGTTAGGTGGCGGTGGCCACTTATCTAATGCGGCAACGCAGATTAAAGGAATAACGATTGACCAGGCTAAGAGTCAATTGCTTAAGGCAATTGATGAATATTTAGAAGAGAATAAGGAAGAATAGGAGATATTTATGAAGGTTATTTTTGTTAAAGATATGCGAGGAAAAGGTAAGCGTGGAGAAGTTAAGGATGTTCCTACTGGTTATGCTCAAAACTTCTTGATTAAGAATGGCTATGCTAAAGAAGCTAATGCGGCTAACTTAAACACCTTAAAACGGGTAGAAAAGGCTGAGAAAGATGCTTATGAAGCCCAAAAAGCCGAAGCTGAAAAGATTAAAGCTAAGCTTGAAGAAGATGGAACTGTAGTTAACTTTAAGTCTAAGGCAGGAACAGATTCGCGCTTATTCGGTTCAATCTCAAGCAAGAAGATTGTTGAAGGCTTAGAACAACAATACGGCTTAAAGATTGATAAGCGTAAGTTAGAATTACCTGAACCAATCAAGGCTTTGGGCTATACTAATGTTAAAGTTAAATTATTTAAGGGCGTTGAATCTACTATTCGCGTTCATATTACGGAGCAAGACTAATTAATTATGGATAATGTTGTTTCTCAACAAATTCCCCATGATAGCGAAGCAGAAAAAGCGGTCCTAGGGGCCGTTTTTTTAGACCCGGCAGTAATTAATGACTTGTCAGACGCCTTGGGGCCAGATGACTTTTATGAAAGAGCTAATCGAATTATCTTTAGGGCTATGATTCAACTTGAAGAACGTGACGAAAAGGTCGATGTCATTACTATTCAAGATGAATTAAATAAAAACAATCAATTAGAAGATATTGGTGGGATTGCTTATGTTTCTGAATTAGCGGTAACAACGCCAACTTCTGCCCATGTGTCTTATTATGCCCAGATAATTAAGCGTAAGTCTTTATTGCGACACTTGATTGCGACTAGTCAAGGTATTATCCAGACTGCAATGCAGGATTCTGATGATGTGACTGATATTTTAGACCAGGCTGAAAGTGCCATTATGAGTGTTTCGCAAGAGAACACGACAGGTGGCTTTCACAATATTAAAGATGTCTTGCGTGATGCTGTTGAACAGATTCAGATTGCCTCAAGCAATGATACGATAGTTACAGGATTGCCAACAGGCTTTTCAGAGTTAGATAAGATTACAACTGGTCTGCATGATGATGAGTTGATTATCCTAGCAGCCCGTCCTGGTGTCGGTAAGACAGCCTTTGCCTTGAATATTGCAGAAAACGTTGGTCGTAATACCGATAAGTCAGTGGCGATGTTCTCTCTAGAAATGGGAGCGGACCAATTAGCACAAAGAATGATTGCATCGGTAGGATTGATTGATTCTCAGCACTTAAGAACAGGACGACTAGAGGAGCAAGAATGGAGCCAATTAGTTGCCGCTACAGGTGCACTTAGTGATACTGGGATCTATATTGATGATACTCCTGGTATTAAGATGAGTGATATTCGAGCTAAGTCGCGCCGCTTAGCTAAAGAAACAGGTAACTTAGGCTTAATTGTAATTGACTACTTACAGTTAATTGAAGGACCTAAGAGTGAAAGTAGACAACAAGAAGTGTCAGCTATTTCACGTCAATTAAAAAAATTAGCTAAGGAATTACATATTCCGGTAATTGCCCTCTCGCAGCTGTCTCGTTCAGTTGAACAGCGTCAAGACAAGCGCCCAGTCTTATCAGATATTCGTGAGTCTGGATCA
This sequence comes from Lactobacillus colini, assembly GCF_017874575.1. Classification (GTDB taxonomy): domain Bacteria; phylum Bacillota; class Bacilli; order Lactobacillales; family Lactobacillaceae; genus Lactobacillus; species Lactobacillus colini. The sequence goes on from NZ_JAGGLU010000018.1 coordinate 22,140, forward strand.
ATTGAGCAGGATGCCGATATCGTTGCCTTCTTATATCGTGATGATTATTATCGTGATGAACGTGAAGATGGCGATGATGGTGAAGTAGAGCCGGAAGATGATAATGGTGAAGTAGAAGTAATTATTGAAAAGAACCGTTCCGGTAGTCGTGGGACGATTAAACTAATGTTCTCCAAGCCTTATAATAGGTTCTCGAACTTAGATTATGTACATCAAGAACAAAAATAATAATCAAAAAATGCCATCGCTGTGTATCTTTAAGCGATGGCGTTTTTATCTAAAAAAGTAATTTATAACTAACTCAAACGTCAACTTTTTATAATGCGTACATACTTTAAATGATACAATGTTTATCAGGCAACTATGTCCTCCCACACTTAATATGGAGGTGAGTACTTTGTTGCAAGATATTTTAACTTCTGTCATCGGCCCTATTATTGTAGGGATAGTGTTAAAGCTATTCGATGAATGGTTAAGCCATCGACACAATGACAAAAAGAAATAGTTGTCACTTAACCCTCACGCCTAAATAGTTGCATTAGACGAAAAATAAAAGCCTGACTGTTGTTGCGGACAGTCGGGCTTTTTGAGTACTTTGTTTTAAATATTTTAACTTCGTTGCACAGTTATTATAACACGAATATTCATGAATGTGCAAAACATACTGTTTCTAACTCTCATAAATAAAAATTCTACTTAAAAGTATTTTTCAAAGAATAGTTCAAATTATAGTAAAGCCTTAGCTAATTCAAAATCACCTAGAGTAGCTGAACCATTGTTAGCAACAGTTGGAGTAACGATGAGGTCGTCTAAGTTCGGAGTTGCTACATAATTATTGTTGAATTCATCAAAGAACTT
>NZ_JAGGLU010000019.1 GCF_017874575.1 Lactobacillus colini
TTATCTCAAATTTATTGCTTGCGAATTGACTTCGCTTTCGTTTGGGGTTACTCACCCCGCACACTTTGCGAAACTTTGTTCAGTTTTCAAGGTACTACCACTAACTTTTTCCTTTAAGTCAGCTTTATAAGTATAGCGCATTCTTTCTTGTCTTGCAAGTGATTTTTATAAAATATATTGCATTGACTTTGCGCTAGTTCTTTCACAAGAACAAATAATACTATACCTATTTTTAATTGATCCGTCAAATTTATTTTTTAGTTCGTATTATATTCTTTGTTTTCTGTACACCTGGGGCTGTTGTTATGAATATATAGCTGCTTTATCGAACTATTTAAATGTTTATTCTATATATTATTCTTAAACTACTCTTTTTTATGCGTCAAATGGCATAAAAAATCTAAAATTATTTTTTTCTAGAGCATAACTTTTAGATAAAAAGCAGACTATTACCTACAATAAAACCTGTCACAGAGGTGACAGGCAACGTTTATTCATCACTTTTTCAATTTAAATGTTAACTCAGCAGGGTTATGATCTGAGTAGCGAAAGTCGGTATCAATATTATAGGCCTTAGCTTGGACATTTTGGGACACGATGAATCCATCACATACTGTCATATAATTAACTTTAGGATTATATTTCATATCAGTAGATCTGACTGTGGCAATCTCATTACGATTCTGGGCCTTAACTATTTTAAAATTTGGCGGCAGCATTTTTTGATCAAGAACAGATATCCAATTTGGAATCTTTTCTTGATGTTGAAAATGCGTAAGCATATCTCTTCCTAAAGCATGATTAAAATCGCCACCAACTATAACATAGTTACCTTTTTTGTATTCCTTCTCTATTACGTTTGACAGTAACTTCATTTGTGCTTTTCTCATTTTGCCACCTTTGTCATAAGCTGACATATGGCTGTTAATCATTATTAATTTCTTTCCGCCTTTAACTGGAAACTTCATCACAGCAAAGCAACGATCAAGATCGGTAAATTTAGTTACAAATGCACTGGTAATGGGATACTTTCTTCTAATAGCACTGGTCATTCTATATTTACTCATGCTAAGCAATCCAGATTCAACACTACCATGTGGATCATACAATGGCCAAGCTAAAAAAGCTGTATGAAAGTTATTGGCAAATACATTAGCATAATCACTAAATTTATTATCTAGCATTTTTACCTGATTTACATGATGGCTACGTGTTGAATTAGTATCAATTTCTTGAAAAAACATAAAATCAGGCTTTAACTTTTTCATCGTAGAAATTACACCATTTGTAGAATAAATAACTGTCTCTCTTGACTTAGCAGTTCCTCGCTGACCGTGTGTTTTCTTGCCATTTTTTAATTCACCATAATCCATAAAAAAATCAAAGTCATGAGTATAAGCACCAAAGCCTACATTATAGGTAGTAGCAGTATAACTCTTGCCTAAGATGAGTTCATCTTTTTGATTATTATGAATAGTTAATTTTCTATTATCGGGAATACGATAATAATGCGATTGCATATATCCTACATAGCAGCCTACTATAATTAATAGTGCTACAATTATTCCTAAGATAATCCAACCAATTCTTTTGATTACTTTTATTTTCATTTTTACTTCCCTTAACTTACAATCTATAAAATATAGAAATTTGGTGAATATTATGAAGCTACTCCTCACTGGTGATAGTATTATTGCTCGCCATGAAGGATTAACAATACCACATATTAATAGCGATTTACAAAAACTAATCCCCCAATGTGAATTAATCAATACTGCTGTCAGCGGCATTAACTCCGGTGGACTTTTTGCATCCTTGCCCGATCTAGTTTTTAAACAAGAAAAATGTGACTACTTAATAATCTTAATCGGGACAAATGATTTAGCCTTACACAAGCAGGTGCCGCTTAAACAATTTAAAAATAATATTGAACTAATCGCTTCTGGCATAATTTGGCTTTACTATCCACATCAAGTTATCTTTATTTCGCCACCAGCTGTCGATGAGAATAAGCAACATGTTCGCAATAATGCTTTAATTAACAAATATAGTCAAATTATAGAACAAATTACTAAAGAATATAATTTTTCTTATCTTAATTTGATCCAAACTATGATTAAGACTGGCAATCTTTCTGAACTTTGTCGCGGTATTAAGAACGATGGCTTGCATTTTGGTGAGAAGGGTTACCAATTATTATCAAACCTGATCTCTAACAAGCTAGCAGAACTGCAACATGATAATGCCTAAAAAGCTGTACTTATATTAATTTGTAACCAATTCTTTACATAATATTACTTGTTTAGTCAATTAATAAGAATAAAATATATAGTTAGTTTATTTATGGAAGGACTGTTCATATCTTGAAAAGAAAATTATTAGCAGCTGCAACTGCCCTGACCTTAGCCCTTGCTCCTACAGCAGCTCTATTTACCAATAATCATTCAAATAATATTGCCTATGCCGCAACAACTACCTCTAGTCAAGACGAAATGTACAACTTCGTTAGAGAAACCATGCGTCAAAATAAAGTTCGCGGTAGCGTAACAGTGGTCAAAGATGGAATTCCACAAAATATTAGTTACGGCTACGCTTGGTATGGTAAGCGATTAGGAGCCGGTAATGCTAAAATTGTCTATCCAACTGGATCTTTACAAAAAGTAATTACTGGTGCCATGATTGTTCAACTAATCAATGAAAAAATTAACACTGATCAAAGCTTCTCACAGTACACTAAAATTTCACGTTGGTATCCTAATTTAAAGAATGCGGATAAGATTACTGTGGGTCAATTATTGACACATACATCAGGTATTACTGCTACTGGTACTGAAGTCAATCGTGGATACAATTATTCCGAACAAGGCGCCATTGATTGGCTAGTTAACAAAATTAACACAACTCCTGAAGCAGAGCCAGGTACTTACTTTTACAATAATGCTAACTATATTTTGTTAGTTGGTATTATTAGGCAATTAACCGGTCAATCTTACGAACAAAACTTCCAGACTAGAATTATCGATAAACTTGGCTTAACTAATACTTATCTCTACCAAAATATCCCCTATGGTAAAACCGATGCAATCTCTTATATTTGGAATAATAAAAATTACCAGAACCCTGCCTATATGAAACGCTCGGTAGCATCTCAGATTCCAGGAGCTGGTAATTTATTCTCAACACCATACGACTACTATAAGATCCAAGTTGGTCTTTCAAATGGTCAGATTTTAAGTTCGAGCGATTTCCACTACTTGACTCATTTAAATGCTAAAATTACCGACTATTCTGGCGGTATGTATCTTAAGGATAATGACACTCTGAAGTCAGCCTATGGTAATATCTACGGCTTACACTTCGGTAGCTGGGTGCAACTAACTACCGATAACAAAAATGGAATCGTTATGTTCCTAAACCAAACTAATGGCAATGAAAATGCACAAAAAGATGTTGGTTATGCAATCTTAAATCATATTAAAGCTAATACATTCTTAAATAGATAATTTTTAGTTTTAACTTGCGTCAAAAAGGGCATCCCCTGTAAAAGAGGATGCCCTTTTGATTTGGAATTAATTTTAAAAGTTAACCTTATCAGGATCATTAGCTAAGCCAGCAGCCCCATGCAATACATCTAATTGCTTCATTTCATCTGAAGTTAATTCAAAGTCGAATACATCAGCATTGGCCTTAATATATTCTGGGTGGACTGACTTAGGAAGTGGTAAGAAGTTATGCTGTAATGACCAGCGAATCAATACTTGAGCTGGACTCTTAGAATGATCTTCAGCAACACTAGCTACAGTTTCATTAGCTAGTAAGCCACCAGTGCCAAGAGGACTATAAGCTTCATTTAGCATGCCTAATTCTGCACTTACAGATGTTACTTCTGGCTGCAGATCACTTGGATTTAAATAATTCTGGTTAACAGCTGGTTTGATTTCAGCAGTTTTCATTAGTTCATCAATATGATGCTTTCTAAAGTTAGAAATACCTATTGCGCGAATCTTACCAGCTTTCACTGCCTCTTCCATTGCGCGCCAACTTTGAGCATTTAATTCTGCCCAATTATCACGCATAGCAACAGGATTAGGCCAGTGAATTAAGTAAAGATCTAAATAGTCTAAACCTAACTTCTCTAAGCTGGTATCAATAGCTGCCTTAGCCTTCTCATAGCCGTGGTCGCTATTCCAAAGCTTAGTTGTTACAAATAAATCATGACGATTGATGCCACTTTTTTTAATAGCACGACCTACACTCTCTTCATTGCCATAGGCAGCGGCAGTATCAATATGGCGATAACCAGCTTTAAGTGCAGCTAAAACTGATTCTTCTGCTACTTCGCCATCAGGTGTTTGCCAAGTCCCAAAACCAACGACTGGAATCTTGACCCCATTATTTAAGGTATAAGTATCTTCTAAAGATTGGAAAGACATAAAAATTCTTCCTTTCTAAATAATATTTCATTTTAAGTATACTAGTAAGACTATTGCATTACTAAAAATCAGCTTAGTTAATCACTATTTATCGCCATAAAAAATTAATTACATCCCTGATAACTTGCCGATTATAAGTTAATCTGCCATGATCGGCCTTAGGACCATAGTATTTTTTGACTTGGTAGTTATTACTATCACTACCAAGTAAGTACTTCAGTGATTCAGATGAAGCATTAGGAACTAATCCATCGCTAGCCTTACCTTTATCACCAACAATATTTAAAACTTTAGTCCTCTCTTGTGGATAGATTTTTCTTAAGATCAGCATTTGCTTATATGCTTGATTCATCTTATTCGGCTTACCACTAGCAGAAAGCTTTAAATTATCTGGTGCACGCAAATTTTGTAAGGTTTGTTTTAGCGCTACTCCGTTAAAATGGCCCGCAATGGCAACTTGTTTATTTATTTTAGGCATATTCTTGTGGTAATTCTGTATTAAATAATACATGACTGACATATTGCCTAATGAATGAGCAACTACATTAATTTGACTAATACCATACTTTTGCTTTAAGGCCTTTATTACATTAGTGGCATACATTCCAGCCTTAGCAAAATCAAATTGAATATTATTTTTATAGTTAACTTCAATAATCGGATTGATGGCATTTTTCTTAATTGTACCAATAAACTTCACCTTACCATCAGGACTAACATCAATACGAGTTATGCTATTAGTAATTCCGATAAGTTTAGCTGCCTTAGTAATATTAGTTTCTGCCCTATAATTACTCAGTGCCCCATGGAAAAAGAGCGTTGGAACAGATTTAAGTTTATACTTTCTTTGAAAATTTACAGTTTTAACTTTAGGTTCTCCTACTGAAGCAGCTTTATTATTTCCACAAGCTACTAATGTGAAAATTAGACCTATTAGTAAGGGAATAATTTTTAAATTTTTCATCTTAAATTCCTTAGTTAAAAATACTTTTAACTAATTGTATATTACAAAACAAAAATACGTCCTTTATCAGGACGTATTTTTAAGCAAATTTATTATTCTTAATTATATAAGGGATAGTTCAGTCACACTGTTTACTAGAAGTTGGTAAAGAAATGTACTTATTCTTTTAGAGGGATTATTTAAGTTAAGAGAGAAAAACGTATTAATTACTCAAATCTTTACCGTTAGAAGCGATAACTTTCTTATACCAGTAGAATGAATCTTTAGGTATTCTATCAAGTGAGCCATTTCCTTCATCATCACGATCTACGTAAACATAACCATAACGCTTAGACATTTGACCTGTACCAGCAGATACTAAATCAATGCATCCCCATGAGGTATAACCCATCAAGTCAATGCCATCAACTTCAACTGCCTTGATAAAGGAAGCAATGTTCTCTTGAAGATATTCGATTCTATAATCATCATGAATCTTTCCGTCTTCAACCTTATCCACTGCACCAAGGCCGTTTTCAACAATCCACAAAGGCTTATGATACCTATCCCATAACGTATTCAAAGCATAGCGTAATACTTCAGGATCAGTAGCCCAGCCCCAGTCACTTTCTTTCAAGTAAGGATTCTTGACACCCATGACAAAGTTGCCACGACTTTCACCAATCTTATCCTTGTGTGTTGTAGTTACACTAGACGAATAGCATGAAAAACTTAAGAAATCAGCCGAATATTTTTTGATTAAATCATAATCTTCAGGAGTATCATCTAACTTAATACCTTCACGCTTATACTCCTCAAGCTTATATTCAGGATAACGGCCGCCAGTTTGAACATCTGAATAAAATAAAGTCTGATGCATATCTTCGATTACCTTAATTTGATCTTTAGGATCAGGTGTTAAAGGATATACTGCCGCAAAGGCTAGCATCTGACCCACTTTATTTTCAGGATCAATCTCATGGGCTAACTTAACTACTTTAGCACTTGCAACAAATTGATTATGTGCTGCTTGGGCAATATTTTGAGGAGTTGGGTCCATAACCCCACCACCCATATAAGGCATCATTGACATTACGTTAATTTCGTTAAATGTCAGCCAATATTTAACTAACCCCTTGTAACGCTTCATAACCGTTTCAGCGTATTTAACATAAAAGTCAATTACTCTTCTATCTACCCAACCTCCATATTTAATAGCTAAATTCAGTGGTGTTTCATAGTGAGAAAGGGTAACTAAGGGTTCAATATTGTACTTCTTCAGTTCTTTGAATACCTTGTCATAAAATTCTAACCCCTTATCATTAGGTTCACGATCATCCCCATTAGGGAAGATACGCGACCAATTAATTGACATTCTAAAAGTCTTGAAGCCCATGTCAGCCATATATTTAATATCTTCCTTATAGCGGTGATAAAAATCAGTAGCTACATGGCTAGGATAATAATAACCTTTAATTACAGCAGGAACTGCACCTTCAGGAAACTTGATTGGCTTCATGCCCATTTCTACATAACCAACTTCACCCGTTTTGATATTTTTCCAGGTAATCTTTCTAGCTTCATGCAAGCTTCCTTGTGTCATTACATCAGCTGTACTTAACCCCTTACCATCTTCATCATAAGCACCTTCATACTGATTAGCAGCGGTTGCGCCACCCCATAAAAAGTCTTTCTTTAATTCCATAGCTGTTGTCCTTTTTCATAAAATCTTCAATATTTATCTCAATGATATTAATCTTTTTATTCAGCTTTTTCCTTTTCTTGTTCTTGCTTGTATAACTGATTATCGTAAGCTTTAAAGAATGGGAACCATACTAATCCTGCGATAATAACCATTAGGTAATCCCAAACAAAGTTAAATGGATTTAAAGTTCCCAAGTAATTAGCAAAACCAATAGGTAAAACCGTAGTAATTGGAATCCAAGGCATAGCCAATATTCCTGTCTTGAAGCCAATCAAGTAAAATACTGCTAATATTAAGATACTTAAAATATATGGAATACCCATAATCGGGTTATACATAACTGGCATACCAAAAGTTACCGGTTCATTAACGTTAAACCAACCAGGAATTAAAGCAACTTTTGAAACAGCCTTAATCTGTTGCGACTTTGCTCTAATCCCCATCAAAACTAATGGGAAGGTATTACCAGTACCACCAGCTACAGCTAAAGCACTACCTAAAAATACTGGGTTATATTGCAAAGCCTTACCTGCTGCATGTAACTTAGCATTTACAGCTACTGCTTGTAAACTAATCGGTAAAATTACAGCCATTAAAATCAAGGAACCATGAATTCCAAAGAACCATAATAGTCCTGCAATAAATAGCAAAACAAACATACCTGGCGTTGAAATAAGTACATTTAATGGAGCTTGTAAGATTGCTAAGAATCCTGTGGTTAAAGTATAGGTACCATGAGTTGCAGAAAGAACAATTGCATGCAAGCCTAAGAAAATTATTGCTTCAAAAAGTAATGGCAAAATTGAAGCAAATGAATTTTGTAAGAATTCTGGCACTACATCTGGCATCTTAATTCTAACGTTCTTATCAGCACAGAACTTTTCAATTCTAACTACAGCCCAGGCAACTAAGAAGCCCATAAACATTCCGCTAGCAGCTAAGTTAGTAGTATCAATAATTACACTACCTGCCTTATTAATTGACATTGGCGCAGCAATAATGAAAAAGATAATAGCTGCATCAATCGTAGTAATTATTGGACTCTTCATCTCTAGATTATGTGCATATTGATAAGCCAATAAGATAACCACCCACAATGCGATAAAGTTCATCGTAAATTGATATGGAATATTTAAAAATTGATAAATACCGCTGGTAGTTGATACCAATTTAAACATCGTTGGTCCAATAATAGATTGAATAATTTGAGCAATGGCACCAACCATTAAGACACCAACTAACGACATCATTGCTCCTTGGATAGCACCAACGAAATGTAATTGACCAAGCTTTTGACCACCTTTTTGTACCGCAATCATAAACTTGTTATTAAATAACTTATCCATAAAATATCATCTCCCCCGCTACAAGATAACTCAGATCGTCTTAAGCAACTTATCTGCTAAATCAAAAATATTCTTAGCATTTCCTAGGGCATAGTCAGTTGGATTAATGGCTTCAACTGGTTTACCAGTAGCTTGTTTTACTTCATCTAATCTATATGAAACTTGAGGTCCCATTAGTATTACATCGAACTTCTTGGCTTCACTAATATAAGAAGTTGAAGATAAACCCACTGCTTCAATTGATAAGCCAAGTTCGTTTTCCTTAGCATACTTTTCTAATTTCTTCATCAAGATACTAGTTGACATCCCACCAGCACATAACAACATAATTTTGTAATCTTTCATAATTATTTTTCTCCCTTCAATTCATTGATTTCTTCTTGCATTTTGATCATTTGTTTAATTAAGTCGTTAGCTAATAAACTTGTCATAAAGTGATCCTGGGCATGAATGGTCAAAATACTAAATTCAGTTTTTTTGCCATTTGCTTCATCAACGAGCATTTGCGTCTGCACATCGTGGGCTTGACCAATCGCATCACTTGACTCTTTAATTAACTTCTTTGCTTCCTCAAAATCGCCATTTTGTGCTTTTGTTAATGCTTCAAAAGCTTTTGAGCGACCATCTCCTGAATTTGCGATGATAGCCATTGCAATATCTTGAGCTTGAGAATTTATTTCATCTGCCATTTTTCTCGCTCCTTTTTTAACTTACAATCGTATAATAAAGCGCTTTCTTAAAATGCACAAATTCGTAAAATTTTTTTGTGTATACTCTTATAAAGGCTTTGAACCTGGATTATTTTGACTGTGTTATGAAAAAATAAAAATAAAAAGCTATATTTATTAATTGTGTATAGAATAATGAACATTAAATATCAGCTAGTGTATACTTTGACTTATCTGTATATCTATTTGGAAATTTTTGGAGAATTTTTATTTTTTAACTCACCGTTTTATACTACAAGTATGGTTAGACTAATTAGAGAATATGACTTCAATGCTCAGGACTTCTTTGACTACATTGAAGATTCATTAAAAAAAGAAATTCGCAAATCACGTAATAATTCCCAGAAGGTAGTTATTAGTAATGGGACACGCTACCGTCTGTATGGAAAGGATGGACAACAATTTACAGACATCGTTATTAATAAATTCGAGCGTGACCATATCTATGACGCAACTTTTGCTAGTTTAGGAGAAAGATTGACAGTTCGCTATACTGTTGATAACTTAAAGCAGGGATGTAGAATCACCCTTACCGAAACAGTTCATAGCTACGATCCCAGCAAGCATAATAAGTTAGCTAACTTATTCTATGACTTTATGTATCACCGCAGTGCTCAGAATGAGCTAAATAAATTAGCTGCCGGTATTCGAAAATTTAAGACAAAATAAAGAGGAAATAAACCCATTTGGGAGAATTTCCTCTTTTTTCTATAATTTTTTCAATATTAAAATTATCGTATATAAGTCGCCTTCGTTAAATACAACCTTGTACTCTTTCTCTAGAGGATATAAGCACTTAGTCAAGTATTCAAAATCTGCCTCAGACTTTTGATAAATTATTGGGTTCATCTCAACTTTTGGTCGTTTTTTACCTGATAAGATATTCTCTAATGTTCCAACAATATGAGTGAAGATTCCCACTTGTTGATCGCTGTCTAGCTGATACTGGTTAACTAGCGAGTCCATTACCATTGGCATCAATTCTTTTAATTTATCTACCCGAGTAAACTTTAATTCAGATTCATAGTAATTATAGATTTTTTGATAAATATCAGAATTAACATTTATTGGTATGAAGTTTAAGACCTTATCTAAATCTTCATGTCTATTTTCAAAGACTTTAGCTATTGAAATAAAAGGAATTCCAAATAATTCAGGATTAAATGTCCCTACAAATGCCTTAATGTTATACACTTCTTTTAACTTCAAAACACTACGTGCTAAATCACCTCGCTCTGACACACTCATCGCTTTAACAACCCAACCTAATTGAGAATATTGCTCAATATAATCTTTTAGTTGGATAGCTCCACCTTCACCGGTATGGCATAGTGTAATAATCATCCCCTGCTTATTTTCATTATTTTTAACATTATAATTCTCCATATTTAAAAGTGTGTCATGGTACACATTATCAATATTAGTGGACATTAAAGCCTTTCTAGACACTTCTAGCCCAATTAGCGTAACAGGGATATTAATTAAACGAATAGATATATTTGTTTGCTTTGAAATCTTCATAAAGATATCTTTAAATGAGCCCATATCATAGATAACTATAATGCCTGCGCCTTGATTAATCTTTTTAACTAAGGAATTAAGCTCTTTATAAACTACATTAATGTCCTTATTTAGCTGCATATCATAAGCATAGCTATTTTTAGTGTGATTTAGATCATTAGTTGTTTGACTCAAAAAATGAGCCGTACCTTTCCCATGCATTGCATAAAGAACTACTGGATGAATTTGTTTGCCCTTAGGCTCAACCAAGAAAGTTAACAAGACTGCCTTTTCTGACTCACTGCAGCTGTAATCAAACAGCCTATACAAATCATCTGAAAACATTTCAGTTAATTTATACTCTTCAGGATATTTTTCCTTTAAGTTGTTAATCCTAGCACTATCCCACTCATAATCTCCACTAGTTCCTAAGTTAATCATCGAATTTATATGTAAACAAAGCCCATAAAACAAATTGGAATCTATTTGGTGGCGTAGAGTTTGCTGGACTTGGGCTAAGTAATTTTTTACCAATTCAATAATTTTCTGAGGTACTATTTTTCTTAATTCGGATAGGTCTAGTTCATTATCATGTTGAGAATTTGCTACGCCATGGAAGTTATACTCATCATAAATTTTTTGCACACGTTTATAGACAGATTGTTGAATATTTTCTGGGTTGAGTCCTTGAATCAGCAGGTCTTGGTAATTGGAGTTAATATGCCGATATAGCTTCTGATTATAGTTTAGTTCTTGATTACTTTGGTAATTTTCTTTTTTGCCATAAAAAATAAAATTATTGCGTCCTGCTAAAATCGCTTTAATATCCTGATAATCTTCAAAATCGGCTGTCCGGTTAATAACAGTATCTGGTAAATCCGCATTAACAATATTAATCTTGGCACCTATATTATCAATAGATCGCAAGTAAGACTTAGCGCATGCTAAGGTGATATACTTCATAACTTCCTTAAAGCCATGACTATATTCATGTTGGGCTAATGAAAGCAATAAATCTGAACTAATTATAATTGGCTTCCCCGCATTTTGAGCTTGTCGGTCAAACTCTGCCTCAATCACCTGAATTTTTTCACTTAAGGGTCGTAAGTTAAAGTTAGGCAGCTCAATCTGGATAGAGGTATTAACACGGTTTTTATTATTAGGTGTTGTTGACAGAATCACTAGCTTACCAGGTATTTTTTCTTCCAATAAGTGGTTAATATGATAAATCTGCGATTGTGATAGTCGATCATAATGATTAATCATCACGACGTCATAGTTTTCAGATTGAAAGCAATCTTTACTATCTCTATCACCAAAAAGTGTCTTATTCAGCTTAGCTTGATCTTCAGCCATTAAGATACAATTTATATCTAAAAACTTAGCCTCTTGAGGAATAACATTTTGATCCTTAGCATATTGAATTAAAACATTAGAAAAATACGTCGTTCCACTTCCAGCTTCAGCAATAATCTGAATAGGTAAAGGGTGCCCACCAGGGAAATTAATCGCTGCCTTAGCTTGTTTTATAGCGTCATTCAGGCTGCCCTCTACCCCCCCCCCACCAAATCATCAAAAGCTGTATGAGCTACTGTTTCTGATAAATAATAATGAACAGGTCTTGTAGAAGATTTATTAAGCAAGCCTTCTTTAACCAACCGATTTAAGATTGCACTTGCATTGGGACGTTTAATCTTTAAAAAGTCTGCCACTTGCTGCGTATCTACACCATTGTCTAAGCCACTTTCTCTATCAGCTAAAAATCTCTTCTGAATGTATTTATATGTCTTTTCTTTATTTGTAGTCATAATCCCATCCACCATTAACTCTTGTAATCGTTATCAAAAATTATTTTAAATTAAACATCCTAATAAAAAAAGACTTCCTATAATTGAGGTCGTTATTTATTAATCAATCAAACAATAATTCATACATCTTAGTAGCTAAAGGATGTTGCAATACTAGATTCATCCCTACAGCAGACTTTTTCTTAGGGCCAAGCTTTTCTTCTTTAACTGAATCTTGTTGAATATAGGCCTGCCCTAAATAAAAGAACTCCTTGCCCACACTATCACTCTGCTTTACAAATAAGTGCAACTTCATGTCAGGCGTAGTTAATAGCTTTTCTACTTCTGGCGAATCCAAGTGACGTGGACTTCTAGTATACCAGCGCAAAGATCGCCCATCTTCTAAGGAATTATTGTAGACAGCATTACGCTTATCTTTATCATCTTTTTTATAAGTGATAAAAATTGGCGTTTCTTGCTCACCTACTCGATAGCCATACATTGGTGCTGATACATCAAGCGGCCAATTAAGCAAGCGGCAGGCATCCTTGCGATCATATTGCTTATAAAGGGTAAATTGACGATCTTGTTGGTACTTATTACCTAAGGCTAAGCCTGTTTGCACAGCATCCCTAAATAATTTAGCAAAAGATACATTAGTTAAGCTATCCCTCAATTCATCATTGAGGCGATAACGACTAGCGTTATCTTCAACTAAGCTGCGATTGCCATATTGTGCCTTCTTGCTAGTCCTACCCTGCTTCACATCAAAAAAGCTTAGGTTAAGAATATCTTTAACTGATCTAAGCACATCATCGTCTACATAAGCCCCATAGTCACATAAGCCTTGCTTATAGCTAGCTAGACTAACCGAATCTCTATTGAACAACATCTCTAATAAAACTAGCTCATGCACCCGTTTGCCATTTAATAGTTCTTTAGTTACAAAGCTAAGAACTTGATCTTGATAAGCAGTTAACTCCACTGCTTCGCCCATCTTCTTCAAAAAACTCCCATAATGATTCAGGCTCTTATTCTTAGCAAAGACTTCCGGACTAGTCGATCCATATTGATAAAAGTCTAATAATAATGGAGTCCGCCCCAGCTTATCTTTTAGCTCTTGATAAGACTCACGCAGTTGCTTGAGTCCGTCTAACTTAATCTTATCCAAAGAGGCAAGGATTCTCTCTGAAGCAATCTGAGAAAAGTTAATCGTCGATACATCAATCTGAGTCGGCAGAGTGCTCTCTCTGCGCACCAAGTCCTTGTCACGGCTAGTGTCGCCATTAAGGGCAATCGGAATTAAGTAATTATTCTGGTAATTACCGATAAAGTCAATCACAGTTACATATTCCTTACCAGGATACTTACGCAACCCTCGCCCCAATTGCTGGATAAAGACAATACTGGACTGAGTATTTCTTAGCATAATAATTTGGTTAAGATCAGGAATATCAATCCCTTCGTTAAATAAATCAACCGTAAAGATATACTCTATCTCTCCACGCTCTAGCTTATTAACAACCTCATTACGCTTGTGCTCACTATCTTCATTAGTTAAGGGTAGCGATGGATGTCCCGCTTGAGAAAATAACTCTGCTAATTTTTGGGCTTCTTGTCTACGGCTACAAAATACCAATCCTCTGGCCCGCTTACCAGGATAACCATAATAGTTAATCTGCTTTAATAAGTATTCAACTCGCTTGCAATCGAGTAAGCGACTAAGATTACTAGTTTCATCAATAATTTCGCCATCAACTTCATAATCTTCAACACCTACATAATGAAAAGGTGCCAACATCTGTGCTTCTAAGGCCGCGCGCAGACGGATCTCATAAGCCAAATTATAATCAAATATCTCGTAGATATTTTGCTCATCCATTCTTTCAGGAGTTGCTGTCATTCCCAACCAAAATTTAGGCTTAAAATAATGCAAAATCTTTTGATAACTTGGAGCAGCTGAACGGTGGGCTTCATCAATCAGAATATAATCAAATTCACTAGGATCAATTGATCCTAAGACATTATCCTGACTTACAGTCTGCACAGTCGCAAAAAGATACTTGGCATTTAAATCATGATGATTAGCTGATAATAAGCCAAACTCACTTTTATTGCCACCAATTACTTGATAAAAGCTGTCACGTGCCTTCTTAGCAATTTGACTACGATGAACCAGATAAAGAAATCGCCGTGGTTGATAATTCTTAACTGCAAAGGCACCAAGATAGGTCTTACCTGTACCTGTCGCTGACACAACTAGAGCCTTATTAGCACCTTTAGCAACTAGATTATGCAAATTCTTTAAGGCTGGTTGTTGCATCTGATTAGGGGTAATCTTTTCTGTCTTAGTAATTAAATTTCTCCGCTTAATTGGCTGCCACGATTGAGCATATTCATTAATCCAGTTATCAGTTAAGGGAGTAGAATCATGATCTAACTCAATTAATTGTTCATGGATCTTTTGAGTAAGGCTACTATTTTGCTTAGAACTAACCTTTAAAGACCATTCATAGTTTTTGAGCATAGCATTACTGGTAAAATTAGCACTCCCAATTATGCTAGTCTGATAATCTCCATGATCGAAAAAATATCCCTTAGCATGAAATCCATCTTGGCTAGCTATCTTAACAGTCAGGTTTGGTATCTTATTTAGCTCACGAAACACCTTGGGGCTATTAAAGCTAAGATAATCTCCAGTAATCAATGTGCCACTAATCCCCTTATTAGCTAAGTCGGACATTACTAACTTAAATGGTACCAGCATACTCTCACCAATGAAGGCCACTGCCCAAATAAAATAATTAGCATGCAACAATTCATATCGCAAAGTTAGCCACATGTTCTCATCTTGTTGATTAGTCAGCAATTGTGGACTCAATAAATTACTGCCTTGATATTTATCATCATATAGCCCATTAAGGATTGCTTCTTGCAAAAAATTAGTCATATGTTTCCCTTCTAAATTAAAAACGCTAACTTAGCGTTAACGTCCTTAACTTGTACTTACGACAATATTTAACTGCTATAAATCAATCTCAAGCAATAGCGGACAATGATCCTTTCTTGCGCCACTGTCAATCATTTCTGACTTTTGGATCTTGTCAGCAATTCTATTAGATACAATATAATAATCAATTCTCCAACCAGAGTTATTTTGCTTACTGGTGCGGACTCTTTGTGCCCACCAGCTATACTGACCTTCGATATTACCGTGAATATAACGGAATGAATCGGTGAAGCCTTGATCTAGCAGATAAGTGAAGTCTTGCCGCTCTTCATCAGTAAAGCCAGCATTATGGTGGTTATTCTGGGGATGCTTCAAGTCGATTTCAGTATGGGCAACATTATAATCACCGCTAGCAATAACCGGTTTAGATTCATCAAGTTCATGAAGATAGTCGGCATATTTCTTATCCCAGACCTGACGATCTCCTAATCGCTTCAATTCATTACCAGAGTTAGGTGTGTAAACCTGACTTACATAAAAATTATCGAATTCTAGAGTAATAATTCTCCCCTCATCATCCATTGGCTCTGGAGCACCAATTTTAGGATAAGTTGCAGTCGGCGCTAGGTCTTTTTTATATAAAAACATCGTCCCTGCATAACCCTTACGAGCAGGCTCTTGAGAAGAGCGCCAAACATAATCATATTCGGTAAACATCTCTGCTAAGATCTCTCGGTGCTTCTTGGTTGGACCAGTTGGGCGCAATTTTGTTTCTTGAATAGCAATAATGTCGGGATTATTCTCCTTAATTGTTTCTAGCACTGCACGTGTTTCATGGGCACGAGCAGAATCACTAGTTAAGGCCGCATTTAGCGAATCAATATTCCATGAAATTAATCTCATCTTTTACTTTCCTATCTTAAAATAATATTTTTACCTAAATTATAATGCATCAAAAAAAGATGGTTCATCACCATCTTCTATTTTAGCTAGAAAATCACTAAGTAGCTATCAACTAGCTTAAAAATTATTCACCGTAGTGAATTTCAAATAGATCTTCCAGGCTAATTGGTTCTACCTTATAAGGAATAAGGTTAAGAGCTAAATCTTGCATTAATTTTTCTTTTTTAAGATTATCTAATTCAGCTAAAGAAATAAGATTTAAGCCATTAGCTAACTTTAAGTGCTTAATATTCTTAATTATTGATTCAACTTTATTTGAGTCTTGCAGCTTTAAATACAATTCCTTGTTATCTTGCAAGTTAATATCTTGAATAACATGACCTGACTTAAGAAATAATACCCGATCGGCATAAAGTTGTAGATTCTGTAATAGGTGAGAAGCCATAATTAATAACTTGCCCTTACGCTTTAGTTCAATTAGAACATCTGAGATTAAGCTTACATTCTGAGGATCCAAGCCATTCATAATCTCATCAAGCAACATCACTGAAGTATCAGCTGCTACTACCATTGCAAAGCATAGCCTCTGCTTCATTCCTAAAGAATAGGTAGCAGTCTTTTTATCGATATAACTTGCCATTTGCAGTTGAGAAATGATTTCATTAACTGAACTAGATGAATTATGCCATAAATCCGCATATAACTTAAGGTGATCACGCCCCGTCATATATGGAAAAAGATCATTTTGATCTGGAAAAGCGCAAATAGACTTGTGAAGCTTTACTTCGTTTTTATTAGATGAGTAAGTTAGAGAATCATATTCTACTTCTCCACGTTGTGGAATTAAATTATGCAAGATTACATTAATTAAGGTCGACTTCCCTGTGCCGTTAGGAGCAACAAGACCAATAATCTGTCCCTGCTTAAACTCCAAATTTAAATTATCTAAGACTTGGTGCTCACCAAATGCGAGAGAAACATTTTTTATTTTTAACATTAAATCACCTACTAAATAATTGAAAAACGCCTACTATTACTAAAAATTAAAAGTAATAAGTTTAATCCAATTAGTAAAACTAATAACGGCATTAATCCCCATTGAAAGCCCCATCCAGGTGTTCCCATCAGATAACTTAAATAACCTGACAAACTATCACCAATAGTAAAGTAAGTAGTTGGCAAGTACCTCAGCCAGGGATAAACATAACCCATTCCCAATGAGAAATAACTAACCTTAGCAATAACAGCAACAATAATCGTTAAAATTGCGGTAATATAACTATTTTTGATAAGTAGAGAAATAAGAATACTCAAACTAATAAAGATCAATATTACCAATAAAGCCATCATACTAAAGTACACAAAATACCTTCCCAGACTAATTGTCTTAAAAGAGAATTCATAATATGGTCGCCCGCGATATATCGGAACCGCTAGACTAAGTGATCCTAGACCGTATCTTGGAGCTGTACATAAGATTATAATTAGAAATGAAATCAAAAAATTAAAGATAATACCAATAAAAGCAACAACTAGCTTCGTTCCTAATTGGAATGTTTTAGTTAAGGGGATATTTTTCAAAATGGTGCGAAATTTTTGGTCATATGTTAATAAATCGCAAGTAAATAAACAGACAAAAATTATTAACAATATTACGCTCCAACCAGATAATGATTTTTGTAAAATTTGTAGACTAGTCCGTTCTTCTAAAATATCCTTATTAACCGAAGTCTTCCCTTGGGAAAGTCCTTTATATAAAGCGGTAATACGACTATAACCATAGTGTCCATCATAGCCAGGGTAGTTAGTCTGACTATAGTATTCACTAGGGTAAGTATAATTCTGAATTGCCTTTTGAAATAATAGCGAGTCAAGGTAGTGATACCATTGCCAGGAAAAGCTAGCATATGCACGATAATTATTGTTGTTTAAGGCTTGCAAGCGAAGCTTATCTAATTTAATAATCGTTGGATAAGTTCTCTTAGCCTCTTTTGCACCCTTACTTGGTGGCATAGCGTTAGGGTTATTAGCTGAACGCTGGAATTCTTTATCGGCAATCTTGATGAAAGCTTGATGGTCATCTAACTCTGCTTGAATAGCAGGTTGATCAATCTTTTCAATTATATGGTGGTTAGGCGCACTAACCAAACCAAAATAAAGAGCGACAATTGCAGAGATAATAAATAAGCCGATATTCTTAGGGTTATTGAAGAATAACTTCAACTGCAATAAGAAATAGGTCCGTTTCATCTTGGAGTCACCTTCTTTTCAACAAGCAAATATGTCATCATGATAATTGCTGACCAAATTAATAAAATAGCTATTCCCGCTAAGAAGTTAAGCGGAACTAACGTATTCACACTAGTTGCTAATTGCCCGTTATAGACATTAGTAATATTCAAGTATGGTGCTGGTAGTAGATAGATCCATTTTGAAGGGATATAACTTAAAAAATACATTCCTAAACTAACAAAAATTGTTAGGTAGATATTCTTAGTAATTTTGTTTAATAAAATAGCCAAATTAGTCGCAAATACACAGACAACTGCAACATAAAAAATGAATAAAATTACATATAGCCAAACAGGCAAAGCAGAAAAATCTTTAAAGTAGACAGAAGTAGGATATTTAATAGTTGAAAAGCCATTCTTTAGTCCTGCTAACAAGAATGCAGCCAACAGACTTAATAAAAGTTCACTAAGAGTGATCGCAAGTGTAACTATATTGACACCAATCACTCTTGTTTTTAACTGATATGGCACATTATGAAGAATTGTTGCATGGCGAATCTGCGGCATCCAAACATCACTGACAAGCAAAACAATTAAAAAGTAAATAATCCCACCTAAAATGGTTAGTAGATAGATTAAATAAGTAGACGATTTAGTAGAAGACAGGGCAATTGGAATGTTATTATCACTGAGATATTTATATACTGCTCTTAGTTGGTATAGTTTTGTCTTTGACATGATGGTGAGTGAACTAGCACCCTTATAATTATTCTTATAGCCTTCTAACATAGTATTAATTAGCTCAATAGAACTAGAAAAGTATGATTTAGGATTGTCAAAGACTTGGCTATTCTCAAGTTGAGCTAGTAACGCACTTTGCTTGTTTAAATTATTATAAGTTGTCTGGTATTTCTTTTCTTTCAATGAATTTAGTTGAAAATACTTAATATTTTGTGAAACAGATTCATGATAACTTTCCCATGAAGTAGCACCTTCACCTAATTTCTTATTCTCAACGACAAATAGTAATAAGCAGGATATTAAGAGCAAGATTAAGCCAAGGTAAATATTCTTTTTAGATTTAATTGCTATTTTGAAATAAGATTTTAGATATTTAGCCTGCATAGAAGTTTCTCCTTGTTTAATGCATTAAAAAAATCCAATCGTTTTTCCAAGGTTTATTATTTAAAATGCTATTTATCAAAATAGATACTCTCAATTCACCCATCAATAATCCAGGTTTATATTGAAGAACCTGAATTTAGCACTCTATTTAAATAAAATTAATTATATTTTAAAACTTAATGTGATTATATACAACAAAAAAATTTATTGTTAAAATTTTACATATTGAAATAATATTTTCGTTTTCAAAAATACTACTTTGACAAGTACGCAAGAAAAGGTCCACACACACCTGCACTTTTTAATCTTTCTTGATATAAAACTTCACCAATAGTCATATTCCTGCCAATAATAAAAAAGATGGCTCATCACCATCTTTTAGCATCTTCTTAAATATTAAAACCCATAAATAGACTACCTTAAGAGATACCTAATAACCTGTCACATATGGAAATTGTGCGGTATCTCTAACTTTATCCCATGTGACCGTATGACCTGCTCCATGTGAGCAAAAAACAGAATTAGGCGTATTAGCCAAATCTGAAGTAGGATCATATTTTTCATTTGTAATTATTTTGTCACTGTCATGACATGGTAGATAACCCGTTACTATACATTCTAACTGCCCCAGACCGTGCGTATACGCACGTACTTCGCTAGCATAATCTTGCATCTCAGAAACTGGTGCCTGACCTGAAATTGTTACTAAGTCACTTATTTGATCTGGCAGCTTGAACTTGCCTGACATCTTCTGAATATCATTAATTGCCCGACCTACTGCATCTTGTGGAACTGTTAAGTTAAAGCTATACCAGGGCTCTAATAATTGACAAGCTTGCTGTTCTCTCAACTCCATTAAACCTTGCCGTACAGCCCGATAGGTCGCCTCTCTAAAGTCCCCACCAACTGTATGGACATTACTACCTTTACCGCCTATCAAAGTTATCTTCATATCAGTAATTGGAGCACCAATTAGCACACCTAGATGCTCCTTACTTGCTAAGCTAGTCATTATCTGATGTTGCCAGTTCTTATCTAAGACTTCTAAGCTGCATTTATTCTCAAAAATCACCCCACTGCCTGCTGGCATTGACTCCATCAACAAATGCACTTCTGCATAATGGCGCAATGGTTCGAAATGTCCCACTCCTTCTACCGATGCAGTGATTGTTTCTTGATATAAAATACTCCCCTGCTCTAAGCTTACTTGAAGCTTAAAACGCTCCATCAAGAGTACTTCGAGAATTTCTTTTTGGATTTCTCCCATTAACTCCACACTTAACTCCTGCAAATGTTCTGACCATTTAACATGCAGACTAGGATCCTCATCTTCTAATTCCCTCAAGGCAGCTAGAAGGTTAGACAGATCACTGTCACTAACTACTCGATAACATAAAATTGGTCTTAGCTTTAACTTATTATCATCTTGCTCAATCCCCAGTCCTTGACCTGGATAAGTTGAACTAAGTCCGCTTAGTGCCGCAACTTCGCCAACTTCCACATAGTTAACTACTTGATACTTATCGCCATTATAAATTCTAATTTCATTAACTTTTTCGCTATCTAATAATTCTGTTTTAGCTTGCAGTTTATCACCAGTAACCTTCACCCAAGTCAGGCGTTCACTTTTATTGTCATGACTAATTTTAAAAACACGTAAGCCAAATTCTGATTGATGTTCACTCTCCTGTGTCCACTGGTTTAGGCCTGCTAAAAATTCCTCAATTCCTTCCATCTTTAATGCTGAGCCAAAGTAAACGGGTATAACTTTTCTTTGACTAATTAAGGCAATAATATTCTGGTCTTCAATAGTGCCATTTTCTAAATATTCTTCTAGTAAATCTTCATCGCTAGTGGCAATATTTTCAAAAAACATACTAACTTAGTGTTAGGTAGTTATTCGACGGAATAATTGCCTAGCACTTTTATTTTTACTTAAAATAAAAGTAAGATGAAGCGCTT
>NZ_JAGGLU010000020.1 GCF_017874575.1 Lactobacillus colini
CTACCACACCCCAAATGAACTTTATGAGAAAGAACTAGATTCAATCTATCGAATTCAATCGTAAAAAGTGTTCAATTTAAATTTGCAATTTAGGAATTTAATTTTCTTCAATTAGCTTATGATTAACATTGAAATTATCGATCATAATTAAAGTATGATAAATAAATAGTAATGCTACATTTATTATGCTAAAAAACTACTATTCACAGCAATTTTTTGTTAATTGTTAGAATAGTAGTTTTTTAATTATTCACCTTTAAAGCTGCCATCTTCTACTTCTCTAATGAAGTCAGCCAAGTGCTTATAATAAACAGCCGGATTATCAACCATGTGGTGGTGACCACCATCAGGTGTAGTAACTAAACGAGAATTTGGAATTTCTTTTTGCATAATCTTAGCAGTAGAAATCGGCATGGTCTCATTCTCGCCAAATGTAAGCAACGTTGGTACCTTGATATTCTTTAATTGATCTCTAAAATGCCAATCCTTAAGCTTACCAGTAATAACAAACTCATTATCGCCTTGGAAGGCATTATAAACCGCACTGCCGCCTATATCTTTTAAGTGATAAAGCTTAGAAGGTTGCTTTCTATCAACGAAGTTGATATTCAAAATTTGAACATCATCTTGATAACGCTGATTACTATAATCTCCTTTTTCTTCGCACTCATGCATAAAGTCTATCTCTGTCTGTGGAAGAACCTCTTGCCTTCTTCTATTAACAGCGTCAACATATTCATCAATTTCATCAACCATTGAAGAAATGATTGCACCCTTAAGATGTTGGCCGTATTTTACTGCATACTCTTGAACTAAAAGTCCACCCCAACTTTGACCGATTAAATAGAAGTTATCAAGACCAAGCTTATCACGGACTTCATCAACTTCATCTAAAAAGTACTCATAAGTTAAATATTTTTTAGCAATTTCTGGATTAGAATAGTCTGGCTGATCAGAGTATAAAGAACCCAGTTGATCATACATTGTAACTTGTACATTTAAACCTTGCTTCTTCAATTGCTCTGCTGCATCTTCCCAATATTCATGGTTACCACCAGGGCCACCATGAAGTGCCAACAAATGAATATCCCCTTCACCTTGTGTGTTAGTCCATAAGTGATAGCCATTGTCTAAAGTAATAATTTTACTTCCTGTTTTCATTAAAAGACTCCATTCTATTTTTTAGATATTACTATTTTATCTCATTTATTTCTAAAATAGAAAAAGTACGATGCTCTGCTCTATAAGAGTTTATTCTTTTTTTGCAAGATATGTAGGATAATTCCTATTCCCAAACCTAGCAAAGCCGGGACAACCCAAGATAATCCTAAGCCTGCTAAAGGTAGAAACTGACTTCTAACTAGATCCATCTTAATTACAAAAGCCGTTTGATTAAGTGGAGCTGGCAAGCTATTAACTAAGTCGAAGATACTTGGAATTAAGGTCAGGCTAATAGTCACCTGATAAACTAACGGATCTTTTTTGATATATGGGGAAAGTAATGATAACACAATCAGTACAATTACTAATGGATAGAGAAACATTAACATCGGCTTCGACCATTTAATAATCTGATCTAGTCCACATGTTCCTACTAAACATGCCACTACACTGGCGATTGTAAGCCAAACATGATATGAAAAAATTGGAAAATGCTGGTGAAAGTCTTCCGCAAATGCCGCCACTAACCCCACTGCAGTAGTAAAGCAGGTTAAAACTATTAAAAATGCTAGAAATGCTTGACCAAACGTCCCGGCATAATACCTAACAA
Source organism: Lactobacillus colini (assembly GCF_017874575.1). Taxonomy (GTDB): domain Bacteria; phylum Bacillota; class Bacilli; order Lactobacillales; family Lactobacillaceae; genus Lactobacillus; species Lactobacillus colini. The sequence goes on from NZ_JAGGLU010000020.1 coordinate 1,772, forward strand.
TCTGCGAAAATGCAGTCCCACCATCAGTTGACGGACTAAACTTCCCTAACGACATTGCTCCCATAATAATCAATAGTAGATAGATTACTCCAATTGCTGCTATCCCAATAATACCAGACTTAGCGGTAACCTTAGCAATTTCATTCTCTTGCTTAATTCCCATTGATCTAATTGCTGACACTACAGCTATGCCAAATGCTAATCCAGCTAAAGCGTCCATAGTGTTATAACCTTCTAAGAAGCCATTCATAAGAGCGCCACTGGTGTAATTATTTGCCACTGGCATTAAGTTCGGATTTCCCATTGGTCTAACAAAAGCAATTACAAAAACTAAGAATAAAGCTACCAAGAAGATTGGATTTAATATTTTTCCTAAACTAGATAAAATATCATTCTGATTGAAAGCCAGTACATAAACTAAGATAAAGAAAACAACAGTAAAAATAATTAATCCTAAATTACGATATTCCCTAGGCAATAATGGTGCTACGCCGACAGTGTATGATACTGTTGCTGTCCTCGGTGTTGCGAAGAACGGTCCAATAGTTAAATGAATTAAAGTCATAAATATAAGAGCAAACTTCTTACCTAGCGGAAGAGCCAGATCATACATACCATTGCTCCGGGTAACCGCAATTGCTAATAAGGCTAATAACGGCAAGGCTACCCCTGTTGTTAAAAATCCAATTGCTGCTAAAAGCCAATTCTTACCTGCTAATTGTCCCAAATATAAGGGAAAGATTAAGTTACCTGCACCAAAAAACAAAGCAAAAATCATCGACGCAACAATTAAGTATTGTTTGATACTAAATCTTTTATTGGGTGATTCTTTCATCGAATTCTCCTAAAAATATTTTAAGATATTATTTTATCAAAAAAGCACCACTAGCAACAACGCTAATAGTGCAATTTAAAATAAAACAACCTACTAAGCCAATCTTCTACTTGGTCTGTTCAATCATCTCTTGAAGCTCATCTTTGGTGAAGTCATCACCGTAGCTTTGTATCAATAATGGCAATACTTCTTCGTTTGTTAATTTAAAGTTTTTTCGACATAATTTTATCATCTTTGCTACGGCTTCTCGTCTAATATCTTCTTGGATATTTTCTCTCATTAAAGCAATCTGATTCATAATCTCGCCCCATTCTGGTTTACTCGTGTATTCTTCAATGTCATCATTCAATTGAATGATATACTTGCTTGGCTTCTTAGATACTTGACCATTTAAATAATCTAAGAACTCTGCCATCTGCGGTGTTATATTGCTTCTATCCTTACCCTTGGCATTAAAGAATAACAAATGTCCTACATTCTCTATAGTTAAATTATTATTTCTTCGCTCAGTAAAGTCAAATCTGTAAGCTGCTCTATCCTCATTAAAGGGATCAAACATACAAAAGAAAATCATATATGATTCCTTAACTTGGTCATAATTTTCTCCGGGCTTAGGTATATTTAACTGCCGTAGATAATACCAAGCCCTCCTAGTTAAAAAATCAACCGGCAAGTTCTGCATCTCAATATCATAAACTCGCTCTTGCTTATCCTTAGCATAGACATCTAGTCTTGATGTCTTTTCAAATAAGTTCAGATCAATCGGCTTTTGTGGTGAAATGTCAACAAGCTCTTGGATGTCTAATTCTGGTAGTGCCATTTGCAAGAGATGCAAGCAATTTTCCTTCTTGCTCATCACATAACCAAAGATTGGATCAAGAGTTAGATCTTGCTTAAAATCACCGGCTAGATAACTTCTTCTTAGCATTTGATACGTCCTTTCGTAATTTATTGGAAGGAGGTGGATTTATCCTTCATCATAAATTACGCAAAAAACGGCAAAATGTTTTTTTTAAAATAAAACGGTCCTATTGGACCGTTAAATATTAATCTTCATAGTTACCAAAATTCTTATGGTAATGATAAATTATCAAAGGCAATATTGTTACTACAATGCAAATACCAATCATAATTGCTACATAAGTTCCACGTAAATAACCTGGTGTACCTGCAGCAGGAATAAAGCTAACAAAGAAAGCGATAATCGTAATAAATAAAGCAATAAATGCTAAAACGATAGCCCAAGTATTATTTTTAGTCATATGATAACTACGCTTTAAGTCCTTATGCTTAGACTTCAAAACAATAAAACCAATTAGCATAATAATATACACAATCAAGTATTGAGCCGTAGTTGAAGCCAGGGATACATTAAAGGCAAAGTCGGCATTACCGCCGCTTGATAAGGTTAAGACTATTGTTGATGCGGTAACAATCAAAGACTGTAAGACAATCAAGTTCATCGGCACATCACGCTTGGTCGACTTAGCAAAGAAAGCTGGCATGTAGCCTTCTTTAGCCGCTTCAAACATCCCTTGACTGGGACCAGCCAACCAGTTACCAAGCTCACCGATAATTCCACAAGCTAGCATGATCCCAATAACTTTTTCTAATAACTCACCTGGCAAACCAATTGAATTAAGCAAATGCCCAAAGGCAAAGACAAAACCACTACTATTGGCAATTTCTCCTTTAGGAACAGTCATCCCAATAGCCATACTACCTAACAAGTCAAAGGTCATAGCAGTAATTGCCAGCGCCCACATAACATTAGAATACTTCTTAGGATGTTCCAAGTATCTAACATGTGGTGCAGAAGCCTCCCCACCACAAAAGGCTAAAATAAATGGTACAAACTCTACCAAGGTCGTTCCATTGATTTGATGTGGAAAGACAGTCGACCAGTTCAAACTATAATGAATTGGCCTTCCTTGAGCAAGATAAACAAAGAAAGCAACGATCAATAAGACAACCGGTAAGGCAATTCCAATAGCAAAGAGCCATTCAGCTATTCTACCAATCTTTTTAATTCCGACTAATTCAAATAAGGTAATTCCCCATAGAATAATCATCATTAAAACAAACCTTATCCCAGGATTACTATCAATCTGTGGCATATCCAAAGTTAGAGAAAGCGAACCAATAATAACTAACATCATTGTGTTCATCCCAATAGTAATATGAACCCATTGATAAAACAGTGCTAACCAGCCGGTCTTATCACCTAAAGTTCCCTTAACCCAGGTAAAAATTCCACCCTTCTCCCAGCCATCGACTGAGGCCATTTCACCAGCCATTTGCGTAATTGGTATAAACCATAAAATACCAGCTAGTAAAATATAAAATAATGCGGTTGGCCCCGTCTTACCGAATGGGGCAAGCTCATTAATCGAAATTACCATTGAAGATGTCATAGCGAACAACTTCAATGCTGTCAAGCGATTATACTTTTGATCCTCTTCTAATTTTAATTGCGTTTCGCTTTCCTTGCTCATACGCTTTCCTCCTAAAAACATTTTAACGGTTTTTAATTATACGCCTTTTTAATAGAAGTGGTCTACTTATTTTTAGAAGTGATAATTATACGCAGCAATTTTTTATAAAAAAATCAAGGAATCATTGGGATTCCTTGACTCTTAGCTATTTAGAATTATTATTTATCTTCTTTAGTATCTTTATCAAACAAGATATCTTCAAGAACTTCACCATTTAAGTATAAGTGCTTGTCATCAATTGTGAACTTAACTTCCTTAGTATCAGGTTTAGCCACAATTAACTTAGCTGCTGGAGTTTCAAGATCTTGTTCAACAACTCTTCTTAATGGGCGAGCACCGAATTCCTTGTCATAACCCTTTTTAGCTAAGTACTCCTTAGCTTCTGGAGTTACTGTAAGTTTAACATTTCTCTTAGCAAGTGAAGCTTCCATCTTAGCTAAGTAAAGATCTAAAATCTTAAGCATATCATCACTAGTTAATGAGTTGAATGGGACAATTGCATCAAGACGGTTCAAGAATTCAGGTCTGAAGTAGTTCTCAAGAGCCTTACGCAAGCTAGCTTGATCATCGTTCTTCAATAGCTTATCTGAGTAACCAGCGTTAGAAGTCATAATGATGATTGTATCTTTGAAGGAAATTGTTCTACCTTGAGCATCAGTTAAGCGACCATCATCCATGATCTGTAATAAGGCGTTAAAGACTTGTGGGTTAGCCTTTTCGATTTCATCAAGTAAGATCAATGAGTAAGGTTGGTGACGAATCTTCTCAGTTAATTGACCACCTTCACCGTAGCCAACATAACCAGGAGCTGAACCAATTAGCTTATTAACTGCCATTTGGTCTTGATATTCAGACATGTCTAAGCGTACTAAGGCATCCGCATTACCAAATAACTTAATAGCTAATTGCTTAGCTAATTCGGTCTTACCAACACCAGTAGGTCCAGTCAACAAGAATGAACCAGTTGGGCGATTAGAATCCTTAAAGACTTGTTTACGAGCAATAGCATCAGTAATAATATCAATCGCCTTGTCTTGGTCAATCACAACCTTCTTCAAGTCAGCTGCTAAGTTGGCATTCTTTTGAGCATCATTAGTATTGATTTCACTCATTGGGATACCAGTCTTAGATTGAATCAACTCGTACATATCTTCTGGAGTAACCTTAAGCTCACTAGCCTTGCCAGCACTCTTAAGATCCTCTTTTAAGTCTTCAATTTGCTTCTTAAGCTTAGCGGCTTCATCATACTTTTCAGCTTTAGCAGCTTCTTGCTTCTTAACTTCTAGAGCGTGGATCTTATTCTTAATGGAAGTTTCGTCTTTTTGGTCCATGCCTAATGACTTCTTAGCACCAGCTTCGTCCATTAAGTCAATAGCCTTATCTGGTAAGTGACGATCATTGATGTAACGGTTAGAAAGTTCTGCCGCAAGCTTCAATGCTTCTGGATCATATTTTACATTATGGTATTTTTCATAACGTGGTGCTAAACCCTTCAGGATCTCAATAGCATCCTTAATTGTAGGTTCTGGTACTTGAACTGGTTGGAATCTACGAGCTAAGGCAGGGTCTTTTTCGATTCTTTGGTATTCGCTAGTTGTAGTTGCACCAATGACACGAATTTCGCCACTTGCTAAAGCTGGCTTCAAGATATTAGCAGCATCACCTGAATTATTCTCAGAATCAGTTGAACCTGCACCAACAATGTTGTGCAATTCATCAATGAAGAGGATGACATTCTTATCGCCTTTGGCTTTATCAATGATCTTCTTTAACTTCTCTTCAAATGAACCACGTAATGAAGTACCAGCAACTAATTCATTGATATTCAATTCAATGATGTGTGCCTTCTTCAACTTCTCAGGAACATCGCCATCAACAATTCTCTGAGCTAATCCTTCAACTATTGAAGTCTTACCAACACCGGCAGGTCCAGTTAAGACAGGATTATTCTTCTTACGTCTACTTAGGATTTCAATTACTTGATCAATAATTGCTGTTCTACCAATAACTGGATCGTACTTACCCTTCTTAGCTTGATCAGTTAAGTCAACACCAATTGGCTTTTCCTTCTTAGCTTGTTGACCATTAGCACGCTGTGGTGCTTGCCCTTGTTGAAAGTTCATAGGTTGATTGCCAGACATTCTTCTACCGTTATTACCGAAGAAATCACTGTTCAATTCATTAAATAAATCATCAAAGTTGTAATTACCATTGTCAAAGTATGCCATATATTTTCACTCCTCTTGTTAAGTATACAATTTTAGCACTCTAAGTTATAGAGTGCTAACTTCTTGACAATTAATATTATATCAGGTTATCCACAGAATGCAACATTTTTATACATATTTTTCCACAGTTTTTATTAAAAATTGTCCATTTTTGGGCTAAAATAGCCTTTTTTATAGATATATTAGCTATATTTATAAAATAATATTTATATATTAATTTATATTTTATTATTGATTCTTGTTTCATGTGAAACTTACTGGATATTCTTAACAGGCATTTCAATTTAAGACTGATATAATAGAGTTATGAGATTCATAAGGAGGACACTATGGCTAAGAGAACTTTTGAATTAGATGATGAAACTTTAAGAATGCTAAAATACTATCTAGCTCATTCTCAAATAGAAGAAGATGAGTTAATTAATCGCTTGATTAAGAGCTTTTTAACTGAGCACTTATCTAGTAAGCAGATCCAGCTTGCTCGGCAACATAAGGGTAAAGATAGCTTCCCAACTGATGAGATTTTGAGAAACTTCGGTGATATGTGGAAGCAAGATTAATGCATTTAGCGGCTTAACCTAATTTGATTAAGTCGCTTTTTTTCTATTTATTTTTGACTTAATATGATAGTTTGCATGAAAAAAGCAGCGCCAAAACAGCACTGCTTTTTAACTATTTATCTTCTGTTATTACACTTTGTTGGTTTGCTTTTTTAGATATAATTAACTTATCATAAGCCACTTTAGCTTCTTGGGGAGTATTGCCCGGAATTAACTTCAATCCCATATTAAATTTAACGTCACTTGCCTTCACATAACCATTGTGTAGTTCAATAATATCAGATGAGCCCTTCGAGGTTGCGTACATTCTTTGGGCTACGGGATGATAGAATAACTCCGCCTTTTGTTCACTTGGAACCCAGAGATAGACTAACTTATCTACCTTTAAGCTGCCGCCTTGCTTTGCGATCTTTTGACCTTGATGGTCTTGCATTGTACCATCTGCATTATAAATATCTGTATCCTTGATAAACTTTATTCGAGAGGAATGCTCAAGGTCAAAGCTGTGCAATTCCAATTCTTTATTAACCTTTACATCTGCATAGTGTAGCCAGTTATTAGTTCCCTTAATTCGATACATTGGTGCATCCCCATACTGCGTTGAAGGGAACCAATTTGAAAACGGTGTATTTGAAAAACGATCAACGGTAAATTTACTACCAACTTTTAACTTTTTCTTTACTACTTTGAGTTCCTGACCATTTTTGCCAGTTCCTGTGTAAATTGAGGCTAGCTTAGAAGTTACTGTAGCAGTAGCTACTTCTTCTTTAGCAGGTACAGCTACTTCATCAGCAGATTTACTTAGATTAGCTACTTTTACATATTGTTTTTTAGGACCACCAATTCTATAGTAACGCTTACCATTTTTGAACTTATAACTACCACCATAGGTTGTTATTGTTGATCCTTTCCTTATAAGTCGCTTATTTGCCCGTTTAACACTTGAAGCATAAACGTAAGAATTAGCCGTAACCTTTCTCTTCACTCCATCAATATTTGACAACTTAATGTAATTATTCTCATAAGATATTCGATAATATTGCTGTCCCTTAATCTTTACTGGCTTTGAATAAAACTCAATGTTTTGATATGCGGCATAGGCTTCTCCAGTAGCCTCTCCCGACTTATTGTAGACAGCAGAATTATGCATTAGTGTCTTGGTAACTACACTATCCGCAGCATAGATTTTATTAGACACAGTAATAGGTAAGATAAATGCCAATGTAGAGGTAATTGTTAGTAATTTCTTATGTAAATTCATGATATAACCTTGTATTCTAAAAATTTGTCCAGATAAAAAGCAGCGCCCAAACAGCACTGCCTATTAACTATTTAACCTCAGCCGTAGCACTTGCCTGCGCTTGCTCCACTGTATTAGAAGGCTTTAAAGCAAAGCCATCATAATAACTAGCATCTGAAGCCTTAATATACAAGTCCTTTGTGTCAATACTTTTATCACCATCACTACTACGACTATCGTCAGAATTAATTAAACTAATATGACTTGAAGTTAAATGATAGAATAACTCTACCTTCTTGTCAGTTGGATTATAAATATATACTAGCTTATTCACTGAATATGATCCACCATTAGTGTGAGGAATGAACCAGCCATCATCTTTTCTCTGACCATTACTGTTATAAACTGGGGTATCATTTAACAAGCTAATTCTCATGTCAGCTGGTGTATTTTCATCAAAATAACGTGGAGAAATTAATGGATTAGTAGTATCTACGTCTAAGAAGCTAATTAATTGGTCCTTGCCTTTAATCTTATAGTAATCATAACTAAAACCAATGTCATCAGTTTCTATTATAACTTCATGTTGTGGGTTAGAATCTTCACCTTCAACTTTTATCTTCTTACCTTTCGCTATAGTTGAACTAGTCTTCTTACCATTCATATCGTAAATTGGGGCTGTTTTAGTTGTAGTTACTGTAATGTAATTTGTATATAATCCATTATGATTAATTGATGAAACATCTTTAACTCTGACATATTGACCATTGCCAACATTATAGTAATCTTCACCTTTAATAGTAGTGTATGGCAAGTCTTGTGGTTGTCCTTCATTATTTATGTAGTAATATTTGCTTGCCTTTTCAATATTATTAACTTGACCTGGATAAATAAAGATTCTATCTAATGGTAACTTAGAACTAATTACCTTTCCGTTCTTACTATAGATCTTAGAATTCTTACGAACCTTTATTCTAGTTTGACCAACTATTTCTCTTATATCGCTTGACTTAACATAGACTCCATTATCCTTGTCAATTAGATAATATTCTTCACCTTTAATTGTCTTAACACCAAAGTAAGGTAATCTAGTCTTCCAATGTGTATGCTGTCCATCTGCATAATTAGATACATAATTGGTTGTTAGCTGCTTAGTATATGGCTTACCATTTTTATCATAAAGTGATGAACTATTAGTAACAAGAGTTCCTGTTTCAGGTGTTACTATACTAGTAGATGATGTACTGTTATCGGCATTAGTAACGCTAGAGAAGTTGCTTACTTTTACATATTGCTTCTTTGGTCCGCCAACTCGATAGTAACGTTTACCATTCTTGAATTTATATGAGCCGCCATAAGTTGTTACCGAGCTTCCCTTCTTTAAGACAGTATTATTTGCTCTTCTAGTACTTGTGGCATATACATAAGCATTATGAGTTAATGTTCTTTTAGTTCCATCAATATTTCCAACTTTGAGATATTGATCTTTATTTGAAACTTTGTAGTATTCACTACCCTTAATCTTAACAGTATCAGAGTCTACGTATACATTCTGATACGACTTGTATACCTTACCTGTATTCTTACCATTCTTGTCATAGATAGCTGCATTGTGCATAACTGTTTTTTGAACTGAATTAGTACTTGCAGCTTTAACTTGCTTAGCAAATACAGGAGTCATACCCATCAAAGCTATAGTAGAAAGCAGGGTTATACGTTTAGCAAATCTCATGATTCCCTTCTCCTTAATATTTATTGCAAAATATACGTTTAACTTTATTATAAACCTTTTCAATTTAGAGGCAAAACTATCTAAGAATATAAAAAAGATTGATAACAGCTGATTTTATGCTGATTATCAATCTTTTATGCTAGTCCCAAGTTAATTCGTAAATATTATTTAAAACTGTCTTATTAACATTGGAAACCAATTGGTGATATGCCACAGTTAAATAACAATGATTTTCACCAATTATTTGAATACTCTCAACTTCACTATGTTTACCGGTTAAATCGACAATTTTCAGTTTACTTAAGTTTACAGTTTGCCATTGACTATCTTCGGCGGCTTCATTACGTGCATAAAATGGGATCTTTACAATTTGTTTGTGGTGAACAGACCATTTCTTACTTTTTGAATCATATTTTGGTGATAATTGACTTGAAATATAAATGTTACCAGAATTATCAATATCAAAGCCCTGAATGGAATTAAGCACAACATCATCATTAGAACCACCGTAAAGATTTGAAATAGTAAAACTATCTATATATGGAAAGTTCTCTAAACTTACGTACCCTATCCCTGCATTATCTAATGCATTATTAATAGTGTCTAAATCATAAATGGTAAAGTGACCAATTCTGCCGCTTTCAACTGTAGCAATTAAAAACTTAGTATAATCTGGTGACACAGCTGCTTCAGCGTGGGTCATTGAATCCCCACTAAATGAAGTAGATCCTGCTCTATTCAAATAGGCTAAACGAGGAAAATCGGTATTTGAACTGTGCATACCACCATTTAATTTAATATCTACACGAGCAATTTGCTTTGCCCAGTTAATACTACTTCCATTAATATTTGATGGCTTAACACCTACAAACCACTTATTAGATCTACCAGAATATTCCCAAGTCTGAGTATGACCAGCAGCACTTCCTGATAAAGTAAGGACTGATGTGTTCATTTTGGATCCTATACCACGATATACATATGTTACTCCTTTGTGTAATTGCAATGCATAATTATACTTAGATCCAACATTACCCTTTTGCACCACATTTACATATGGTGCCACTAGCTCGCTTTTTAATACTTTTGAAACATTTGTAGCTTCATTTTTTAAATCTTTCATAAATATACCTCCATAAAATTTAATCTTTCTTCTCTTCTTGCTCAGTTAAGTCCCTTTCCTTGATTACCTTTTCAACTCCAGCAAGAATATCTTCGACATCTTGTTCAGTCACTTTAAAGCCTTTAGCTTGCAATCCATCGACTACTGCATTGGCTATGCGATTGATCTTCTTTTCTTCTGACAAGTTCTCTTGTTCATAGAAAGAAATATATTTCTTCATCAAGTCATTTGCAGTAAGCCTAAATTGTTCCAGCTTTTTATTTTTAAAATGAAGTCTGCTCAAAATGCCAATTCCAACAATACATGCTACCCATAGCCCCAAGGCTATGAGCTCAACGTAATCATGTAAATCCATGATTATTCTTATCACCTCTCTAAAAGAGGCACTAAATGCCCATGGGCTTTCACCTCTATTAAAAATCTACCAACTAACCTACTAAAGTATTGCAATATATTAGTAAATATACTAATATAGAGATATAAATATTAACCAAGTTACAGTATTTATTAGGACAGCAACTGTAAGCTTGGACTTTAGTATTTCTGTTGACACTTAGTATATTATGCTTATTGACTAATAATGTCAATAGTATTTTATGCTTTTTTGCTAAAAACTTTTAGATATTTGGGAAAAAGCTTGATATGATACAATTTGAAAGAGTTAAAATTTTAGCTAAACAAAAGAAAATGACTTTAAAAGAAGTCAATGACAAGGCAGGGATTGGTACTAATTCAATTTATAATTGGAAGACTCGCAAGCCCGGCTCAGATGCAGTCAAGGCTGTTGCTCACGTGTTGGGAACTTCAACTGATTATCTAAATGGGTTAACCGATAATCCTATTCCGCGATCTGAAGATGAAGCAACAGATTCTATCCCCTTAGACCAAGAGATGCCTTATTCATATCACGGCTATAATGTCCCCGAAAAGTATCTAAAAATAATTAGAAACTTAATGGAAGACGACATCAAAGAAGGCCAGGCTAAGCAAAATGAAGATAAATGATAGGAACAAAGAAGAACTACAAGACGCTCTACTAACTTTTGCAAAAAATCATGGTATTTCACCTGTCTTGATATCAGTTGACCCTTACTATCCATCCGTATCATTAAAACAGTCACGTAAGATAATCATTAATACCAATTGGCATAACGAATCTGAAATACCATTCTCTATTGGTCACGAGATTGGTCATCTCATGTTAGATGACCGCGGTGTAATATATTTAAAAAGCTTTGCTGGTAAATGTTCTGAAGAAAAGCCTGCCGACTTATATGCCTTGAAACTAATCTACGATTATTCAAAGAATCGAGGCGATTACTTTGAAGATCCTGGTACCTTCATGCAATGTTATGGTATTCCTGAAAGAATGGCTGAAGCTACTAAGGCTTTATTTGAACATGATAAAGATTTATATTTTTAAAACGCAAAAAACTCATAATTATTGTAATTTCTTGTACAATAATTATGAGTTTTTTTATTTTCGTTAATTGTAGAATCAAATTGAACACTTAGTTCATAAAATTAAAAAAGCCCATTTGTGACTCTTTGTTAGAATGTAAATAACCACAAATACAT
>NZ_JAGGLU010000021.1 GCF_017874575.1 Lactobacillus colini
ATGAAAGAATAAAAGACAGACTAAAAGGCCTGACTCCGATAGAATATCGAAATCAAGCCTTAGCATCTTAGATTAAATTTTTGTCCAACTTTTGCGGCTCAGTACATTAGGTACAATATTTAACTTAATTTATCCTTTAATCGTTCAAAAAAGTTCTTCTCCTGTGGACTTATATTACCTCCACCTGCTTTAACGAAATCTACTAAGGCTTCCTTTTGTTTATCATTAATTTTTTTAGGAATACGGATATTGACAGTAACTTCTTGATCGCCATTTCCGTCACCATTAAGCTTAGGAACACCTTGGCCACGAAGTTTAAAGCGAGTATTAGGCTGTGTACCTGCTGGAATCTTCAAAGATACTTTGCCATGCACAGTGTTTATCTGTATTTGATCCCCTAAAGTTGCTTGAGCAAAAGAAATAGGTACTTCAGAATAAATGGTAGTTCCTCTCCTAGTAAATTCCTTACTTGGACGGATTCTAAATACAATGTACAAATCACCGTAAGCACCGCCATTTTTACCAGCTTCACCCTGACCACTTAAGCGAATTTGTTGACCATTGTCAATACCAGCTGGAACTTTTACTTGTAAAGTCTGCTTCTTTTCAACTACGCCTTGACCATGACAAGTTTGACAAGGGTGTTCAATTATCACACCACGACCTTGACACTTGTCACAAGTGGTCTGTTGTTGCATAACACCAAATGGAGTTTGACGAGTAATCATCATGACACCACTACCATGGCACTTATCACAAGTTATTGGATGTGTGCCTTTTTCTGTTCCAGATCCATTACAAGTAGAACATACTTCATTTCTAGTGTAAGTAATATCCGTTTCTTTTCCCTTGATAGCATCCATGAAATCAATTGTCATCGTGTAGTCAAGATCTTGCCCTCTTTGAGGAGCCGTTGGATCTACGCGCTGACGACCACCGCCTTGACCAAAAATATCATTGAAGATATCGCTAAAGCCACCGAATCCGCTAAAATCACTATATTGACCAGCTCCTCCGGCACCACCAAAGCCACCTTGACCATTTACACCAGCTTGACCAAATTGATCATATTGTGCACGTTTTTGCTGATCATGAAGCACTTCGTATGCTTCATTAACTTCCTTATACTTCTCTTCAGCACCAGGTTCATGGTTCAAATCGGGATGATACTTTTTAGCAAGTTTACGATATGCCTTACTTATATCAGCGTCACTTGCATTCTTATCAACACCCAGTACTTCATAGTAATCGCGTTGCGCCATTTTGCAAACTCCTTTAATTTAGAAAAGAAAAGAACTACAATAACGCAGTTCTTTTCTTTTTAATCTATTATAACTACTTTACTTATCTGGGTCTACCTTTTTGAAATCACCATCGACAGTTGAACCATCTGAGTCATTATTTGAAGAACCATCGTTAGGTTGACCACCATTTGGTTGAGGACCTGCTTGGCCTGCTGCACCTTGAGCTCCTCCATTTTGTTGGTAAAGCTTAACAGCTAAATCTTGAGCGGCTTTAGATAAAGCTTCTTTCTTTTCCTTCATTTCGTCAAGATTATTATCTTTTTGTGCCTTCTTCAAAGCATCAAGAGCATTTTGAACATTTTGAGTTTCAGTTTCTGGGACTTTACCCTTAGTTTCCTTCAAGGTCTTTTCAGTGGTAAAGATTAATTGATCTACTTCATTACGAAGATCAACTTCTTCTTTTCTCTTCTTGTCTTCTTCAGCATGCTCTTCAGCATCTTTTTGCATCTTCTTAATTTCTTCATCAGAAAGACCGGATGAACTCTTGATTGTAATCTTTTGTTCCTTACCTGTCCCCATATCCTTAGCAGATACATTTACAATACCATTTTTATCAATATCGAAAGTAACTTGAATTTGAGGAACACCACGTGGTGCAGGTGGAATATCAGTTAATTCAAAACGTCCAAGTGTCTTATCATCTGCAGCCATTGGGCGTTCACCTTGAAGAACGTGAACATCAACAGCTGGTTGATTATCAGCAGCAGTTGAGAAGATTTGGCTCTTTGAAGTTGGGATAGTTGTGTTTCTATCAATTAATTTAGTGAAGACACCACCCATAGTTTCAATACCGAGTGATAATGGAGTTACATCAAGCAAGACAATATCTTTAACATCACCTGAAATAACACCACCTTGAATTGCTGCACCTAAGGCAACAGCTTCATCAGGGTTGATTGAGTGATCAGGTTCTTTACCAGACCACTTTTTAACTGCTTCTTGAACAGCTGGAATACGGGTAGAACCACCGTTTAAGATAACTTTGTCAATATCAGCAACAGTTAAGCCAGCATCTTTTAAGGCATTGTCAAATGGAATTTTAGTCTTTTCAACTAAATCACTGGTCAATGCATCAAATTGTGCACGAGTTAAATCTGCCTCAAGGTGTAATGGGCCAGATTCACCAGCTGAAATAAACGGAAGTGAAATATGAGTAGAACTTACACCAGATAAGTCCTTCTTAGCCTTTTCTGCTGCATCCTTTAAACGCTGCATAGCCATCTTATCTTTAGATAAGTCAATGCCATTATCATCTTTAAAGTTCTTAACAAGCCAATCAATAATTGCATTGTCAAAGTCGTCACCACCAAGGTGAGTATCACCATTAGTTGATAATACCTGGAAGACACCATCACCTAATTGAAGTACAGAAACATCAAATGTACCACCACCAAGGTCATATACTAAGACCTTTTCATCATCTTCATCTTTATCTAAGCCGTATGCCAAAGATGAAGCAGTTGGTTCGTTAATGATTCTTTGAACATTTAAGCCAGCAATCTTACCAGCATCCTTAGTTGCTTGACGTTGTGCATCATTAAAGTAAGCTGGCACAGTAATAACTGCATCATTAACTGGTTCGCCTAAATAATCTTCAGAAAACTTCTTAATATATTGCAAAATCATTGCTGAAATTTCTTGAGGAGTATATTCTTTTCCATCTACTTTAACCTTGTAATCTGATTCACCCATGTGGCGCTTGATGGAAACAATAGTATTAGGGTTAGTGATAGCTTGACGCTTGGCAACTTCACCAACTTGAATTTCACCATTCTTAAAAGCAACTACTGAAGGAGTGGTACGACCACCTTCAGGGTTAGTGATTATTTTAGGTTCTTTACCTTCAAGTACAGCAACTGCAGAGTTAGTTGTACCTAAGTCGATACCGATAACTTTTGACATATTTGTGAGCTTCCTTTCTTTATTGAGCTACAATAACCATTGCTGGTCTTAATGTTCTATCTTTATATTTATAACCTTTTTGTAAAACTTGAACTACTTGGTCCTTTTCATGATCTGCGTCGGCTTCAACAGTTTGAACAGCTTGATGGACATTAGGATCAAATTTCTGACCTTCAGCTTCAATTTCAGTAATACCATGATCACCCATCGCTTTTACTAAGGCATCCAGGGTCATCTGTACGCCTTTTTGTAATTGTTTTGAAGCCTCATCATCAGCTTTTACAGCTAAAGCTCTTTCCAAGTTATCCATTGCTGGCAAAACATCCTTAGCCAAGCTTTGAGATTCATACTTAATTAATTGTGCACGCTCTTTTGCATAACGAGTTTGCATATTTTGAATCTCAGCTTCACTTCGAAGATATTTGTCCTCTAGTTCTTTATTCTTAGCAGATAAATTATCAAATTCTTCTTTTAATTTTTTAACTTTATCTACTTGTTCTGACTTAGAAGCTTCAGCTTCAACTGTTTTTTTATCAGCAGTTTTCTTTTTTTCTGCTTTATCTGGAGTAACCTCATTTTTTAAATCTTTTTCATGAGGAAATTCTTCTTTACTCACAGCTAGCCTCCTTTATCTAAACCTACCGTAATAATCAAGTAACTTTCTTGCTAATTCATTCCTAAAGTAGTCAAGTAACCCAATCATTTGCGAGTATGGCATATTAGTTGGACCTAAGAGTGCGATAGTTCCCTTTCCATACTTACCAACGCTATATTGAGCTGTTAATAAGCTGTAATTTTTTAAAAGGTCTGATGGAAGATCAGGTCCCAAGGTTACTTGTACTTTACCTTTTTTCTTATCATCAGATTCTTGCTTAGGAACTAAACCAATTAGCCGATATATTTCATCGCTTTGATCAAACATTTCATATAATGACTTAATCTTAGCTACATCATTATGATGATAGTCATTTAAGAGATTGATCTGTCCATCTACATACATTTGTTCACTTGCAGCATCTTTAACCACATCTTGAAGTAAGTCAAGAATTTCAACAGCAGAACCGCGTGATAGTAAATGGTTAGCAATTTTATGTAGTAAATCACTACTTACACTACTTAATGGCTTGCCAGTTAACTGATCATTTATTAGTCTAACAGCCTTTTCGATTTCTTCACCATTGGAATGATGGGATAAAGTATAGACCTGATTCTTAACATTTCCATCATCAGTAACAAGAATTGCCATCACCTGATGTTCAGAAAGCGGAACAATTCTAAAACCAGTAATTAAAGCATCGTAAGTTTCAGGACTTGCCGCAAAAGCAGTATAATTAGTCAAATCCGACAGTATCTTGGCCGCTTCTTGTACAATCTCATTAACTTGATTAAATGGCTGGTCCAGTTGATAAATAATTCGATTATAAACTGAATTAGGTATTTTAACGGGATCAACTAAATTATCAAGATAATAACGATAACCAGCACTTGATGGTATTCTACCGCTTGATGAGTGTGTCTTCTCTAAAAGGCCCTTCTCTTCCAAGGCCGCCATCTCATTTCTGATAGTTGCACTCGAAACTTTAATTGGCAGTTGATTCATCACGGTCTTAGAGCCAACAGGCTCATGACTTGTCGTGAAATCCTGAATTATAGTTTTAAGTATCAGCTCTTGCCGCTCAGTCAACATTAATTATCGCCCCTTTATTAGCACTCAAGCTTCCTATGTGCTAACAGTTAATATAATACTAGATTTTAGCACTCTATGCAAGGGAAGTGCTAAAAATATTTTAAATCTTATTATATCAGGGGCTAAGACACTTTATTTTTGCTTTTTTTAAATATTGCTCCTAATATTGTTCTTAAATCACTTTTTAGCACTTTTAAAAGTTAACAATGTTGTCGAAACGCTCAGCTATTTTTGTGTTTTGTTCCTTGTTAATGTGAGTATATACATTCAAAGTTGTAATAATTGATCTATGTCCCAATTGGGTTTTAACTTCAACGGGCTTAGCTCCATCTTTAAACATTAAAGAGGCGTAAGTATGTCTAAAGCCGTGTATCTTTATGTGTCTTAAATTGTATTCTTTACAAATAGTTATGTTCCAATAATTTAAAACATTGATTCTCATCAGTCCATTATTATGGTTCGACAACACCAATTGCTTACTATCTAGTGGATTTTCACCACGCATAAATAGTAATTCACGTTGCTTTTTACGCCAGTCTTTTAATACCCTTTCTAATGTATTGTCTATGCCAATTATCCTATTACCGCTATAGGTTTTAGGGTCATTAATCAATAGTTTGTTATGTTCTCCAACTGATATAGTTTTACTGATGCTAATAGTTTTATCTTCAAAACTTACGTCTGACCAATTAAGCGCCAGAAGTTCCCCGACTCGCATCCCTGTATGTGCTAATATTTCAAATGCTACATACCATTTAAATCTTTTCTTGTATGCACATTTTAAAAATGTTTCTAGCTCTTCAACAGAATAATAATCATCAAATTTCTTTATTTTTTTCGTTTGGGCTGGTGTGATTACCCTTTCAAATGGGTTGATTTCTACTAAATCTAAAGCCAGGCAATAACCAAAAACTCTTTTAGTGTGGTGAACCATTGTACAAGCTGTGCTATATCTATTAGTAGCAAACCACTTATTAATTAACTGTTGGGCTTTAATTACGTTCAATTTCTCAATATAAAAATTACCTATCTCTTTTAAGATATGATTTTTAAAGAAATTAAACGTTTTAAAGTATGTGTTTTCTCTAACAGTAGGCTTGTAGACCTTTAACCACATTTCATAGATTTCACTAAACCTATGATTTTTATTTTCCATGCCAGTATAAAGACCTTGATCTAATTTCTTCTTGTAAAAATTATATTTATTTAAAGCATCTTCATAGCTTTTAAAACCTTGTTTTCTGATCTGGTTAGTAACGCCAGTTAGTTCATCTTTTCCGAGATAAATGGTAAACTTATAACGTAAAGCGCCACTCGGCGTTGTATATTCTTTGATTTCCTTGTTGTCGTTGTGATTGATATTCATTTTTTACCTCTTATCAGTCCACGACGGTCAAAAATAGGACAAGCAAGGATATTTATATAAACATCTTTTATAAATCTAAATCATTCACATCGATTTAGAATGACAACATCAAATTTAATTTAATTTTTTTTACGACTACTCTACATCTAGGGTAGTCGTTTTTTATATGCACTATGAAGTTACATATTAGCTATAAGGGATGCACGCAATTTTTACACTATAAAAAGAGACTAGAACCACGTTAAAGGATGGAATAAACATAATTCTAGGCTTAGACGGTGTCACTTTTATCTTTCATTTCAAGTAATGCATCATAAACAACTCTATCTAAATCAAAAATTTCTTCTTGTTCCTCTGTTATACACCCTTCTTCTTTTAATAAATCTACTACATCATCAATACGCAATTTATCAAGTTTTTCTTGTGAAAATTTTGAAAGAATCTTAATAATATCTTCTTTTATTTTGTTATTAAAACTCTTTTCCTCGGCTAACATTTCATTGCGTTTAAGTATAAATTTATCAAACTTGCCATTGTTTAAATCATTTAAAAACTTATCTCTGTAACTATTTAACTCATCAAAATACTTGTACAACGTGTTTTTAGCTGCGTCTTTACTTTTAGTAAATCTAATTTTTCTATTTAAAGTTTCAGTAACGTTGAATATTTTACGATGATATTCATATTCATAAAATTCTCCTATATCTGTTGTGAACTTAGAGCTAATTTCTCTACTCAATTTGTCAAACATCACATTTGACATAAAAGTTTTATATCGGCTTTCAACTTGTTTACTAAAATCTTTATTCTTGTTATAAGCTTTATAATTTAATTTACTAACTGCAGGATTATCAAACAGCAAAAAGCTAAAGTATTTATGCCAGTATCCCACATTGTTGCTATCTTTTTTGGGCTTTTCCTTAATATTAGCTAAATTTAAATACTTGTTAATATAGTCTCTAACTTGGTTAGATGCCTCAATTCCTCCATTAGGGCTAAAATAAAAGCCATTCAAAACATTAGCTAATTCCTGCCAAGTTTTAACGGTAATTTCTTCATAATTAGGCTCTAAGCCTTGTAAGTAAGGAATAGACACACCAAAAAAGTTAGCTAGTTTTTGCCAAGCTTCTATTTTTGGCTGTCTTTTGCCAATTTCATAATAACTAATTGACTGTTTGCTTATTCCTGTCTTTTTAGCTAATTCTGCTTGTGTTAGTCCCTTACTTATTCGTTCTTGCTTAATTCTATTGTTCATTTTTTCACCTCCATTTATTTATAAATATTAACATTTTTCGCCATATTTGTGTATTTTCCACTTGATTTTAGCCACAAAAGTAGATATTATAATTATAACCACAAAGGTGGACTTTGAAACATAAAAAAGAAGGTGAAGCAAATGCAATTAACGCAAGAACAAATTATTGCTATAAAAAAGCAACGTGGGCTGCTTGATTATTCAATTACTCAACTAGCTAATGAAATTAATGTTGACCGCCACACTTTAAGCAACATTATTAAGCGTGGACAACGTAAGGTTAATAAACCAACGTTTGAAAAATTGAATAATTGGATTATTGACCAATACACAACAATTAAATAGATGGGCGGAACGAATTGTTACACCTACCTAAAGTAACGAAACGTTACGTTAGATTATCGACAAATTGTCGAAAGCAAAATAAAAGCATCCACAATAAGGGATGCTAGAAAGAGAGTTAAACATTGGATAAAAATGATTTAGAATGCTCTTTAATTAGAGTTAACTCTGCGCTAAAAGCTATCAGCCACTTAGCTGATGAACTAAGTAGTACTCCAAGCATAGACGAAGTTAGCGAATTAGCTTCATTAATTGAGGTAACCCAAAAATACACCAACAGTTTAACAAAGAAATTTTAAGAGGTGAATTATGAAAACAAATAGAAAACCACTTACTTTAAATGAAAAGAGGTTAATCGCAGCCCTGCACGAAGGTAAAGAACACGCTAAAAATGCCAAAGAATTAGCTATTATCATTGGCGTTGATAAGCGTACAATTGTTAGTTTAGTTAAATCTTCAAGGAATAAAGGCTATTTAATAGGTTCATCACATAAACAACCTTATAGCGGTTATTACATGATTACGACAATGGAAGAATTTAATCAAACCGTTAACGGTTTAAATAGTGCTAGAAAGCACATGACAAACACACTTAACGGATTAGCTAAAGGCTTTCAAGATACTTTTGGTATTTCTTTACTTGAAGCACCACCACTTAGAAAGAAGGTGAAATAAATGGAACTAGAACTTAAACTAGACAAGCAACAAGAATTAGAGATAACTAATAAAATTGATGCACTCATGAATAGAATAAACAAAATTGAGTTTAACAAGCCTTATCTCAATAAGACAGAAGCATCAAAATATTTTGATGTAGCCCCTGCCACTCTATCAAAATGGGCTACATTGGGGATGCCAGTAGCCGTTATAGATGGCTATAAACTTTACGGCAAAGAAAGCATAACCAATTGGTTAAAATCAAAAGAACAAACAAAAAAGCCCCTACTATTAGGCTAGTAGAAGGCTAAACGAAAATATTCAGACAAAATATATTTTCACGTTGATTATATACGAATAGTCCACGACGGTCAAAAATAGGACAAGCATATTTCATTAAAGAAAGGACAACCGGCAATGAAAATTATCTATCCACCATTAATAGAACAAGCTTATAACTTGTTGTTACAACGTGGCGAAAAAGACATCACTAAACAAGATTTATACAAAATGATGGTTAAAAAGCAAGCTATAGACGAAAACGGCAACCCCACAACCAAAGGTTTTAAAATGGGGTTATTTGAAAAGATTAGCTTTAATACGGCTAATCCAATTGAAAAATTCAAGCTTGAAAATCCTGCATTTATGACAATTCCAAATGAAAACTTTTCTGTTAAAGATGGTCGAGTACTAATCGACGTACAGGGTTTAAAAATGGCTTGCAATCAAGTTATTTACAACCCTAATAGCTCACCACATCAAATTAAGAATGCAAGAAAGATATTAGAACAGATCAAAAAATATAAGTAAATCAAGAAATAAGGTTACAACAATGGAATTAATTCAAGCACTAGATATATTAAGCGAAAACAGGGACAAACTAGCCGCTTGCAGCTCATTTTTAAGCGGTCTAGCTCTAATTGCAGAAGACAGTTATACAAAACCCGAGGGAATAATATTTTTAAGTAACGAACTATTTAAGATTGCTAATAGCTTCAATGAAGTACTTCCCGTGATTGAAAAATTATCAGAATTAGACAAAAACGATGATAATAAGGGGCTTAAAGGCGTTGATATTGCTTCTTACTTAGATAAAAAAATGGAACAATTCGAAGAATTATCACAAGACGCATTAAGTGAAAACACAATAATTAAAACTGATGGGCAAGTTGAACCCGTTTCATTTATATGGCGTGAACTTGCACAGCTTGCTAATCAAATTGCAATAGCAGAAGATTATCAAAAAGATAAAGAAGACTAAATAAAATATTAATAAGAGGGATGCCACGGGTTGTGCATCCCTTTACTTTAAGCGAGGTTAACAGCAATGAATAATAATCTAAATGCAGCTATACAATTAGCTAAAAATGGCTTCTCTGTTGTTCCTATAATTCCTGATACTAAAAGACCAGCAATAAAGCACGCTAACCAAGAACCTTTAACTATCGATGAAATACGTGAATTATGGACTGAATACCCTAATTACGGTATAGCAATTAAAACAACTGATTTCTTTTGTATTGATATTGATACCCCGCAACATAGTGGGACAACCAAAATAGACGGGACTAAATCATTAAGAAAATACTTTAATGATATTTTGCTACCTGAAACTTTAACAGCTCTAACACCTAGTGGCGGTATTCATTTTTACTATAAAAAAATAGATGGTAAGCCTAATAAAAGTTTAGCGGGTGTTTTTCCCGGTATTGATTTACAAGCTGACAAGAACAGTATTTCAATTATTCCACCCACTACTAGAAATGGAATACCTTATGTATGGAAGCCCAACGTTAAAACTATTACTAAGCCACCAATTGAGTTAATTAATATGCTGCAAAAACAGCTTACACCGCAAAAATATAAAATATTTAGCAACTTTGCCAGTCCTAATAATTCAAGCCCTAAAAGCTATATGGCTAACTTACTCGAAGAAATGGTTACACCACAAGTTAAAGGTCAAAGAAATACTTATTTAACCCATATAGTCGGTAAATTGCTTGTATCTGGTATAACAACTAAAACCGCCTATCAATACACAAATTTTGCTAATTCTAATTTTGTTGAACCTCTACCCTTGAAAGAAGTAAACCAAATCTTTACCAGCATTTTTTATAAAGAAATGAGAAAGCAGAATAAGCACAATGGATAAATTAGAAAGAATTTTAAAACAGTATGGCAACAAATCGTTTTTGCCTGCTAGCCCAAATTGGTGGTTTATAGATGAAAACCAAATAACTCATGTTAATATTCCACTTTTAGGCAAAACCATAATTAACAAAAATGATTTTTTGTATATGGTAAATGGCACTAAAGAAAGCATATTCTATTATTCTGGTGATGAGTTAGGCTATTGGATTGAAGCGCCAGCGAATTATATAAATCAACTAGTAGGTAAAGAATTAGATGCAATTAAGGGCGCATGGACGGCTAAGAGAGAAAAGGAAGCCGTGCAATATATCCAATCACACGCTAAAAGGGTTTTTACCAAAGATACTATTTATAAGCCCAACATTCAAAAATTCAACTTTAAAAATGGGGTTTTTAATTGGCAAACTATGAAGTTAGAACCGCATTCTAGAAAGTACTTCTTTACAAGTACAAGCGGTGTTAATTTAAACACTAAGAGTGTTGAAACACCTATGTTAGATAAGTGGTTTAAGCTAAGCTTTCAAGAAAATTATAAGACTATGATGGAATTTATAGGCTATATTTTTTATGGTAGCTATTCTCCTATAAATGCTTTTATTATCCTAAAGAGTAAGGGCAACGACGGTAAAAGTACGTTTATAAACCAGTGGCTTGTTCCTGCTGTTGGTAATGATAATGTATCGTCAATAAGCCTTGTTGATATAGCAGGTAAAAACATAAGTGAATTTAAATTATCAGAGTTACAAGGTAAATACCTTAACGCTCATGCCGAAAACTCAGAAGTACCAATTAACGACACCGCACGCCTTAAAATGTTAACTGGTGGCGATAGGATTAATGCAAGTGTTAAAGGTAAAGGCGACATTATTTTTACTAATAACGCTAAGATGCTTTTCGGTACTAACAACCTACCTGCCTTTAATGATAATACAAATGGAATGAGAAGACGTTCTATTGTTATACCATTCAATAAAATTGAAAATTTTGATAATGTTATAGATTTTCAAAAAGTTAAAGAAGAAACACCAGCTTTTATATATAAATGCATACAAGCGACAAAAAAAGCTATAAAAAGAAAGAAGTTCACGACTACAAGTAGCATTAAAAAAGCCCGTGATGAATGGTTAGGGCTCAACGATCCTATAGGCGCTTTTCTAGAAGAAAATACTGTTAGAAGTTCCAACGAGCAGACAGACAGAACAGAAATATATAACGCATACTGTAACTATTGTGAACTTAATGGGTACAAGCCTACTAATTCAAGAAATTTTGCTAAAGATTTACGGGACAACAAAAAGCTAAAACAAACTATACATAAAACCAGGAATGGTAGGGTTTATTATTTTAATGTAAAGATAATAACTAATATTTCTAGAATGCACCCTGCAGACCATTATAAAAAATAGTAAGTTAAAGAAATTGCAACCTCTAAAAAGGTTGCATTTTTTTGTTGGTGGCACTTTGATGGCACTTTCTCTTATGTTTTATTTTCTTGAAAATTACAGTTATATATTATCTTATAAATATTAATATAATAAATAATAATAAAATGATATTATGTTATTTAAATATATTTATGTGGCACTTGGTGGCAGTAAAGTGGCACTTTCTCTAGTTGCTCTAACCCCTTGATATATCAACGTTTAGGCTCATTGGTGGCAGTAAATAGCCTATTTTTTTAAAAAAGATTTTCAAAAAACGCTTATATATAGAGTTTCTTTTTTTAAAATTAAGTGCCATGTGTCAAAAACCACTAAAAGAATTGATATATCAACGATTCTATTCATTTCTTGTAAGTGCCTCAGTAAGTGCCACCATGTAACTATAAGGTTTGATATATAGGCTTTTTGCGGTCTTTTTAAAATAAATAATTTTCTAGTCATGATTAATACAATCATGACTTTTTTGTAAAAACTCACAGTTAGCTCACAGTTTCTAAAAACAGCTTAAACGCCTTGTCTGTCAAGGGATTACAACCAATTAACTAAGTGCGAGTTAAAGTGTGAGTTTCTGCAACATGATACTAAAGAAATTGCAATCACAAAAAAAGATTAAATTCTGATATACACTTTATATTAAATAAAATAGTTATTACTTAATGCGCTTGTATATAAAAAATACTTACATTCAGCCACTTTAAAAACATATTTAGGTAAACTTTACTAGCTCAAAATAAAAAAGCCTTAAAACGGCTTATATGAACTTATAAATGATCTATTACTTTACTTGCAAGATTTTTTGTTGAATCTTATGAGTATACAAGCACGCGTCATCATTAATCCTCATTGCTAACTTATTTATTTTATTGCTGAACAAATGTAAAAATAAACAAAAAGCATAAGTTAAAGCATATTGTTTTTTTGCCACCAGTTGAATAATTTTCGTCGAAAGAGTCTAATTATTAAAATTCAAGTAAACCTCACAATTTCAATACATTATCAAAACATTTTGAATATTTAAAAGCGACCAAAGATTTTTAACAGAAAAGTTCAGAAATCGAAAATTTTAAAAATTCTATAAATACTTGTATATCAACCAATGCAGCAATTTTAAATTCAACAAACATGAACGGCGGTTTATGACAAACTACCCTAACAAAACCCTTACTACTTAATTAAAGCCGTTACCGCTTGTAGGTTTACTGACACAACTAAACGCTTCCCCTATGGCGCCACAAGTGGCGACATAAAAAAAACATACTAACTTAGTGTTAGGTAGTTATTCGACGGAATAATTGCCTAGCACTTTTATTTTTACTTAAAATAAAAGTAAGATGAAGCGCT
>NZ_JAGGLU010000022.1 GCF_017874575.1 Lactobacillus colini
AAGGGTGTAGGTCGGATAATTCCGGCGCGAGGGTTCGAATCTCTCAATCTCCGTAATAAAGAAGAAGTCTTTAGTATTAAGTAAGTTTAATGCTTGATACTAAAGACTTTTTTACGCAAATACAAGTATATCAAGGTATTTAATAAATGGTGAATGGTGTTTGTTAAGAATTAAATTAATTGAACTATCCATATTTGTGTAAGCTTCTTGATATAGTCTATAGTAAAGTCATATATAAAAAATAATCACACTTCTATAAAATAACGTGTGATTATTTTTTGCTATGAATTTAAGCTACTTTCCTTGTCTTTATTTAGACATAGGAAAAATTATATCATAAAATAAAGCTATTTAATTTTTAAACAGATCGTTTCCACGAGATAGAATTATATTACGATACCAATCAAAGGAATCTTTTTCTATTAACTCACCATCACCTTTACCATAATTATCGTAGTTGACATAAATGAAACCATATCTTTTGCCCATTTCAGCTGTTCCAGCACTAACAATATCAAAAGGAGCCCAAGAACAATATGCAAAGATATCAGCGCCATCATTAATTGCTTCTAAAATTGCTTTTAAGTGATCTCTAGTATAATCAATACGATATTGATCATGTATTTTATTATCTGGAGTTAAAACATCATTAAATCCAAAGCCATTTTCGCCTATCATCATTGGTACATGATATCTATCCCAATACTCTGACATGCAAACGTAAAGTCCTGAAGGGTTAATAGCCCAGCCCCATTCATTTGCCGTCAGATATGGATTCGTCTCAAAGGTAGCAGGATCCATAGTATCTTTTGAAGCATCAATAGTATTCGAATAATAATAGCTTACGCATAGAAAATCGGCTACATTTTTGCGAATCAATTCTAACTCATTATTAGTCCAGTTAATATGAATATTATTATCTTTAAAGTAATTTAAGGCATATTTAGGATATTCTCCCTGCAATAATACATCAGCATAGAAATATTGCATTCTGTTTCGCTTAAAGGTTAGTTTAATATCTGCCGGTTTAGGTGTTGCAGGACTAAGAGTGCTATCAGCTAACATAACACCGGCTTTTAATCCATAATAATTCTCATGCATGTATTTAGTAAGTTTAGCTGAAGCAACAAATTCATGGTGAATAGCTTGAAACTTAGCTTGTTGATAGTTATAAACTTTATCGCTTAAAATACCTAATGAAGCAAAAGCTTCTAAATGAATTAAATTAATTTGATTAATAATAATCCAATATTTAACGTATTGATGGTAACGATCAATAATTAATTTACCATAGCGATAGAACCAATCAATAATCTTAGGATTTACCCAGCCACCTTCATGTAAGATTAAATTCAGTGGTGTTTCATAATGGCAAATGGTTACTATAGGTTTAATATTTTTCTCTTTCATATACTGAAAAAGATGATCATAGAACTCTAGGCCTTTTTTATTTGGCTTATCATCATTTCCATTCGGAAATATTCTTGTCCAGGCAACTGATAAACGCAAAGTCTGGCAATGCATTTTAGCTAACTTATCAATATATTCTTTATACCGATCATAAAAGTGAACACCTTCTCTTTTTGGATAATAGTAATCACCATTGATATAATCATCTAATGTTTTACTATCCATATTATTAAAGTGTAAATCCTTTTTATCTGCATTTGGTAAATATGGTTGAATGTCGGCAGTTGAAGCACCTTTTCCATCTTTACCATAACCACCTTCAGCTTGATTAGCGGCAATTGCACCACCAAACATAAAATCAATTGGAAACTCATTTATATCTCGTAACATCAAAAAGACTCCTTTAATTAAATTTTTTTAGAATAATAAGCATTTGCTTAGTTACATCTATGTAGGTAGAAACTGTCATCAATGTATCTTGTGCATGAGAGAAAAGGGCTGAATATTTAACTTCTTTACCCTCAGCTTCGGTTTGAATAATATGTGTTTGAGCATTATGTGCGTTCAAAATTTCTTTATGGGCAGTTTGCATTTGTTTATCGGCTTCTTGAAAATTTCCTTTATTTGCTAAATCGAAAGCTTTTAATGCGATGTTTTTAGCATTTCCAGCATGTAAAATAATTTGCATAGAGGTTGATTCAATATCTTTTTTTGTGATTTCCATTATTTTTACTTCTCCGTACTTTCTTTTACTAAACTATTGTCATAAACCTTAAAGAATGGATACCAAACTAATAAGTAGATAGTAAATAAAACTATATAGCAAATAATTGCTCTCCAGTCCTGAGTAACCATAACAGAAGAAATTGGTGCTGGTACTTGACCAACTTGAATCATTTTAGATGGGATATTTAATAATCCAATTCTCATGACTATCCAAATAACTATTGGACCAATAATTGCGTTAATCCATATTGGTATCATTAATAAAGGATTCATAACAACTGGGGTGGAATACATGAGCGGCTCATTAATATTAAAGAGTGATGGGAAAATACATACCTTGCTCAATATTTTTAGCTTTTTAGCTTTGGCTGTAAACATCAAGATATTTAGAGGGAGTGTAGCTCCCATACCACCTAGTGTAATCAGGGCAGATGTAAACATTACTTCGTACGTATCAATATTCATAGGTGCATGTCCAGTTTTTACTGCCGCAATATTAGCAGTAATTCCGGCCATAAATATTGGCATTGTGATTGCGTTGAATGACCAAGATGAAATACCTAATGTGTAGAAAAATGCGGGGATTAAACTTAGTAAGATAAAGCCTGGTAGCGTTTGACCAAAACCTTGTAACGGACTAAATAACCATTGAATAATTTTGAAAATATCAAGTTTTAAACTAAAGACAAAAACAGTGGCAATAGCTACGCTGATTAAAATTGGAAAAATGTCATTGATCCAGTTAACGAAAAAATCAGGAATACTTGAATCTTCTAATAAGTGAATTTTAGACCATAAATGAAAAATAATTGCGACAAAAAGTCCATTAACAATTGCTACAAATAAACCAGAAGCACCGAATCTTGAAAAATCAATTTGCATGATGTTCTTCTCATTAATCTTTGGAGTCATGTTTACAAGATAAACTGCAATGGATGTTAGCCCAGCAACTTGAATATAAGCTTGATGATGTAAGTTTTCCATAACTGAACTAGCTACTAAAAAGGCAACTATTAGACCCAGCATTCCAAAAGTAAAGTTTGATATATTACTTAAATCTGGAAGTGCTGATACATAAGACTTAATGACGTTATAAATAAATATTAGTGATCCTGCTAAAATAAATGGCACCATTTTTTGCATTGAATCAGCTACAGCAGCAATCCAAGGGTGTGAAAATAACTTTTTAGCTTTTGGAGCAAATGAAATTGAAAGCCAATTAATAAGCTTATTCATAATAATCCTTTCTATTCTGACAACATCTTCTTGATCATTTTAAGTAAAGATTTTCCATCCAGTGATCCATAGATATCTTCAGGAATAACCTCTATAACAGTTTTTGTTTCTTTAGCCATTTCCTTAAATGCAGGTACTTTATTTGCATAATGTGGTCCTACGAGTAGGCAATCAATACTATTAATGTATTGTTCTACTTCAGCTTCACTACGTGCCTCAATCTTGTATGGCAATTTTTCTTTTTTGGCAGCTTTTCTAGCACTGGTTGCTAAAAATCCGCTAGACATTCCCATTCCGCAACATAATAATATCTTTTTTTCCTCCATGATAATTAACCTCCTAAATAAAACTGATTAACTTCTTCTTTACAATATTATTATCTATAAATATGTATTTGCTTTCATTTCATGAATTTTCCTAATTATAGGAAATTAGTGCCATTTAAATTAAGAAAAGGGTTACAATGACTTATATATACGAGGAGATTAATCATGAAAAATAAGAGGAAACAATTAGTATATTTTTTAAGTCAAAAGAATCACGAAGTAACAAGTACAGAATTAGCTCAAGAATTAAAAGTTACAACCAGAACAATTAGAAATTATATTAAAAAAATAAATCAAAATAATACTGATATTCAAATTTTAGGTAATCATGCCGGTTATTATCTCAAACAAAGAAAGAACCAATTAAAGAAGGATGAAACGATACCACAAACTGAGAAAGATCGCTACTTAATCTTAATTAAACAACTTCTTAGCAATAAAGTTATTAATTCATTTGATCTTTGTGAACAATGGCATGTCTCTTATTCAACAATTCAAAGGACAATCAGCTACGGTAATAAAACTTTAGCAGAATGGGAACTAAAAATTAGAATTCAACACTCTAATATTGTTTTAGAAGGTGATGAATACAATAAACGTAAATATTTTACTCATTTACTTTATATAGAAAATTCTCATAGTTTTTTCAATGATGCTTATTTATCTAAAACCTTTGATAGCAATACTTTACATAAAGTAGAGGATATTATAGATGGAGCAATTAAAAATTATAATGTGGCAATAAATGAATTTTCATATGATACATTACTAATTCATATTTTGGTGATGGTTAGTCGTTATCAGAATTATAAGGAAGAGTCTAATAGAACTAATACTAAAGAGGATGAGTTTTCATCCTTGACGTCTGAAACCATTAAACAGCTAGAAGAAGAATTTTCTATTCGATTTGTTACTGCAGACAAAGATCAAATTAATATTCTGTTGCATAGTTCAATAGAAAAGAATATGTCTACTAATATACATATTCCAACTATGTTTTTAGATAAAATAAAAAGCGTTATCATGAAAACAGAAAAGAATTATGCTATAAGTTTGCATTCGCCAAATTTTGTAATTCCGTTTGCGGTACATGTTCAACGCCTTATTAAACGTAGCAATAGTGGACAATCTATTAACAATCCTTTTACAAATAGTTATCGTAACAAGACTCCTTTAATCTTTGATATTGCTACTTATATGGCTAGTTTAATTCAGAAAAATTGGCATATTAAAGTATCACAAAATGAAATTACTTTTTTAGCTATGCATATATCTACTGAACTTAGACGGAATTTCGATAATTCGATAAAGCTAAATGCAATTGTCATCGCGCCAACTTACCTAAACATTCAAAATCACGTAGTAGATTTCTTAAATAAAAATTTCTTTTCTAAACTAACTATTCTTCATATAATCGAAGAAAAAGATACGTCTGCCTATAATCTAGAAAATTATGATGTTGTTTTTAATACTCAAGATACTATGAGTTATAGTGAACATGAAATCACAATTAATATTGCTGATATTGAATGGAATAAAAATACAATAAAAGAAAAAATTGATAGTTTATTGCTTAGGAAAAAAATTACTCGCATGGCAAAATTAATTGACTCGGTATTTCCTGATAATTTATTCTTTAAAATTGAGAATAATATGAATAAAGAAAATCTACTTAAGAAAATATGTAAGTATATGGTTTCTAAAAAATATGCAGATAAAGATTTTTATAAGAAAATAATTGAGCGAGAAAAATTATCTTCTACAGCGTTTAATAATATTGCGATTCCTCATCCGATAAATTATTCATCTATTGATACTAAAATTGCTTTCATTATAATCCCTAATTTAATGCAATGGGATCATAATCAAGTAAATATCGTGTTATTAATATCTATTGCTAAAAATCGACGTGATGAGTTTAAACGCTTATATGAGATACTAATTGAGTTACTTGAAGACTATAATAAAAAGAAGCAAATTATGAATTGCAAAAATATGGAAGAAATCAAAAAAGTATTATTTGATTTTTAAAGGTGTAAAAATGAAAACTATTTTATTATGTTGTGGGATGGGAATGTCTAGTGGATTTTTAGCTGTTAGTATTAGAAAAGCAGTTAAAAGGCAAAATTTGAATTATAAAGTTATTGCTTGCAGTGTTGCAGAAATTGATCAGTACCTACCGGTTATTGATGTATTATTAGTTGCAACGCCTTTTGCAAATCGTATAAATGAGCTAAAAAGAAAGGCGGCTGATTATAATGTGAAGGTTCAATTAATTCCTAAAGCAGATTATAGTGAATTAAATGGAACAAATGTCTTGCGCTTAGTTCAAAATATGATTGCTTAATTAAAAATATAGGGAGGAAAGACAAACGATCAGCGGAAGCAATAACAAGTAATTATGTTCAGTTTTTAATTGCTAAATTCGTTGTGAAAGTGATACCGATACACCTGCTGTTATCTGCTATGATCTTAAATAAAAAATCTGACTGATACCGCTAATAGCTATTGCAATCCTCTTGAACATTGATTTTGAGAAGAGTTTTTAATTTGTATACGTAGTAATATCTAAGTAAAAAAAGCTAATAAAGATATAAAAATTGGTGTTATGAAACTTGCTATTAAAAGATTTTCAGCATTAAAAAAATAAATTTAAAAAAAAGACTTGCATAAGCCATGTATATCTAGTATTATTATTATTGCTGATGCGGCAAGGGAGTTAATTCCTGAGACGTCTCAACAAAATTAATTGAAAAAAGTTGTTGACAAGAGTTAACAAATCTGATAACATTAATAAATGTGTTAGATGACATGACCCGTTGGTCAAGTGGTTAAGACACCGCCCTTTCACGGCGGTAACATGAGTTCAAATCTCGTACGGGTCATTACCATTAGTATGGTAATACATGGAGGATTACCCAAGTCCGGCTGAAGGGAACGGTCTTGAAAACCGTCAGGCGGGTTCTGCCCGCGCGTGGGTTCGAATCCCACATCCTCCTTATTATTATCGCGGGGTGGAGCAGTCTGGCAGCTCGTCGGGCTCATAACCCGAAGGTCATAGGTTCAAATCCTGTCCCCGCAATAATGGTCCCTTAGTGTAGTGGTTATCACGCCTCCCTGTCACGGAGGAGATCACCGGTTCGAGTCCGGTAGGGACCGTAAGATGGCTCGATAGCTCAGTTGGTAGAGCAAAGGATTGAAGCTCCTTGTGTCGGCGGTTCGATTCCGTCTCGCGCCATGTTCTGGAGGCCTAGCGAAGTGGCTAAACGTGGCGGTCTGTAAAACCGCTCTCTCTGAGTTCGGTGGTTCGAATCCACTGGCCTCCATAAAATAGGGATATCGTATAAAGGTAGTACATCGGTCTCCAAAACCGCTAGTGTGGGTTCAATTCCTACTATCCCTGTTTACCTGATATTTAATATCATGGCGGAATTGGTGAAGGGGTTAACACACCGGTTTGTGGATCCGGCATGCATGGGTTCGAATCCCATATTCCGCCCTAACATTAGAAAACTAAGTGTTAGTTATAATTCTAGTTTTCTAATTTTTATTTTAAACAATCAGAAGATGGCGGCGTAGCCAAGTGGTAAGGCAGAGGTCTGCAAAACCTTAATCATCGGTTCAAATCCGATCGCCGCCTTTGCCTGAATTTTCTGGTTAATTCGCATTATTATGGCGGTGTGGCGGAATTGGCAGACGCGTCAGACTCAAAATCTGGTGTCCCTTGGGACGTATCGGTTCGACCCCGATCACCGCTATTTTATTCAGACATTCTGGCTGAGATTAAGACGTAAGGATTTCTACCTTGCGTCTTTTTTTGTATCTAATTGCAACAGTTTTCTTCTAATTTTATAATAGAAGAAATATGGAGGTATTATATTATGAATATAGGGCTATTTACCGATAGCTATTTTCCCCAAATTTCAGGAGTAGCTACTTCGATTCAAACATTGAAGAATGCACTTGAAGACCAAGGACACTCTGTTTTCATTTTTACGACTACGGATCCACACGTAGCTAAGGGAACTGTGGAGCCAAATATATTTCGATTGAGCAGTGTGCCATTTGTTTCCTTCACGGATCGGCGAATTGCTTTTAGAGGCTTATTTCAGGCAACTAAGATAGCTAAAGAAGTTAAGTTGGATATTGTGCATACACAGACGGAATTTGCGCTAGGAGCAATTGGAAAGTATGTAGCTCACAGCATGGGAATCCCAGCAATTCATACTTACCATACTATGTATCAAGATTATCTGCATTATATCTTAAATGGGCATATTTTAAAGCCTTATCATGTTAAACAACTTTGTCGAGCATATTTGCACAATATGCAAGGTGTGATTGCTCCTAGTCAGCAAGTAAAAGACGTTTTAGAGAGTTATGGTATAAAAATTCCAATTTGCATTATTCCAACCGGAGTTGATCTAAAGGGTATAAATGAGAATCCACAGCGAGATGTGAGAAAAGATTTAGGTTTAAGCGAAGATGACATAGTGTTGTTGACATTGAGCAGGGTAGCCGCCGAAAAGAAAATTGGACATATTTTGGATATTTTACCTGAAATAATAAAAAAGTATCCTAAGGTAAAGTTTGTAATTGCTGGTGATGGTCCAGATATGGATAATTTAAAACAGCAGGTACAACAAAGTTCATTAGAAAATTATGTCATATTTGCTGGTAGTGTTGAGCACACTGACGTTGGAAACTATTATCGTATGGCAAATTTATTTGTATCTGCAAGCGATACTGAAACCCAAGGCCTAACCTATATTGAAGCCATGGCTGCAGGAACGCCAGGGATTGTTTATGATACTGATTACACTGAAACAATCTTCGATGATCCACATTTAGGTGCAATTTTTAAAACAAAGCAAGAGATGAAACAAAAAATAGAATCTTATATTGAAAACAAAAGTTTTCAAATTCCAGAAGAGATTTTAGAGCGGAAGTTAAATGAAATTAGTGCTGCTAGTTTTGCTAGTCATGTGGTTGATTTTTATCATGAGGCAGCTACAATTTTACAAACAAATGAGGTTACTAATGATTAGAATAAACATGTTTTCACAAGCTGATAGTGTTCAAGGGCAGGGAGTAGGCTCTGCATATAATGAATTAATTCAACTTTTGAGAAGAGATCTAATTGATGATTTTTATGTCACAATTAATAGATACGGTAATTCGGATTTGACGCATTATCACACAATTAATCCAACTTACTTTGCTAATAGTTTTTCAAGAGGGCGGGGAAGAAAGATTGGATATGTGCACTTTTTACCTGAAACTTTGGAAGGATCAATTAAGTTACCTGAGTTTGCTAAAAATATTTTTTATAAATACGTCATTGATTTTTATGACAGAATGGATCAAATTGTTGTTGTTAATCCGATGTTCATTAAAAAACTCGCTAAGCATGGTATTGATCCAGAGAAAGTAAAGTATATTCCTAATTTTGTGTCAAAAAGTGAATTTTATGAACAAACAAGGGAACAAAAAAATGCTTTTCGCAATTCTTTAGGGATTCCTTTGGACAAGATGGTCATTTTTGGTGATGGACAAGTCCAAGAAAGAAAAGGCGTAGATGATTTTGCTCGCCTTGCTAAGGTTAATCCTGATATTCAATTTATTTGGGCTGGCGGTTTTTCTTTCGGAAAGATAACCGATGGTTATAATCATTTTAAAGACTTAGTAGATAATCCACCTAAGAATCTTAAATTTACTGGGATTATTGATCGTAAAGAACTGGTAAATTATTTAAATATAGCTGATTTATTCTTGTTGCCATCATTTGATGAGTTATTCCCAATGTCGGTCTTAGAAGCTTTTAGTTGTAATACTCCAGTTTTATTAAGAGATTTAGACCTGTATAAGGCAATAATTGATGGTTATTATATGCAGGGCAAAGACTTTGAAGAATTAAATGCACAGATTCAGAGAATTAAAAATAATCCTTATATTTTAAAACAGTATAGTCAATTATCAAAACAAGCTAGCCAAGAATATTCAGAAGAGCATTTAGCACAAATTTGGCGTGATTTTTATTTAGAGCAATATGATTTAGGACTAAAATTGGGGCAAATAAGACCATGAATAAAAAGCATTTGTTAGGTATGCTGGTTGTTCTTTTAATCAGTGGTTTTGTTATCTTTAGAGAACTAAGGGATACACCCGTTCAAAAATTATGGCAAGCAGCTAAAAATCTCAATATCTTTTTTCTGATTTGCGTATTGGCAATAATGCTTTTCTCTTATGTTTTTGAAGCTACAATTATTGCAATTTTAGAAAGAAGAAAAGATGAGCCACATCATTCCACATGGTCTTTTTTTAGAATCCCCCTTATTCAGGCACTTTTTAACGCAATAACTCCAATGTCGACTGGTGGTCAGCCTTCACAGCTAGTTGCAATGATTCAAATGGGAATAGAAGCAGGAAGAGCTACTTCTATCTTATTGATGAAATTTATTATTTATCAAATTTGCGTCCTATTTGCGTATGTTACAACCATGATTTTTGGATTTCACATTGTGGTAACCAAGTTTAGCGGTCTGGCAATTTTTATTGGAATTGGCTTTGTTATTCATATGTCATCAATTGTATTTTTGTTGGCAGTGATGTTTGCTTACAACTGGACAAAAAAAGTCACTATTTGGGTGATGAGAATATTAGAGCGTTTCTTTGATAAAGATAAAGTTGATAAATGGCGTAAAAGCACGATGAATCAGATTGAGAGTTTTTACAAAGAGGGACAAAATCTTAAAAAAGAGAAAAAGAAGTTAATCTTAGCTTCAATCTGTACAGTTGGGCAATTATTATGCTTTTATTCTATACCTTACTTTATTTTATTAGCTCTAGGGTTAGCTCCATCTTGGATGCATGTAACAGAAATGAATATTATGATTATTATGTTTATGGCTATTGTTCCGATTCCTGGAGCATCAGGTGGTGCAGAATTTAGCTTTCAGACATTATTTTCGACATTTGTACATTCTAATATTTTATTAGTTTTGGGGATGTTCTTGTGGCGCTTTACAACTTATTTCTTAGGAATGATATTAGGATTATTCGGTTGGTTTTTTAAACCTAAAAAAATTACTAACAAAGAAAATTAATTTTTTAAAAAGGAATCTGATCACTAAAGATTTATAAGGCTTTTAGTAGTATCATCATCTAAGAATCATTTGAGGAGGAAGTTATGGGACGCCTAAAATTTATCTATAATTGGTTTACCCAAACAAAATTAGGTTTCTTTAGTGTAGTTATTATTCTTTTTTGGTTAAAAACATATTTGACTTATATTACTAAGTTCAATTTGGGTACAGTTGGTCCTATGCAGAATTTTTTGTTGCTGTTTAATCCACTTCCAGCAGCGATCTTATTAATGGGACTAGGTTTATTTGCTAAAGGAAGAAAGTCTTATTGGATAATAATTGTAATTGACTGTTTGTTATCGCTATGGCTTTTTGCGAATGTTCTGTATTATCGTGAATTTTCTGATTTTTTATCAGTTTCAATCATTAAAACTTCCGGTTCAACATCTGATAACTTAGGAAAAAGTATAGCGGGCATAACTAAGCCAACAGATTTTTTAGTTTTTTTAGATGTAGCAATAATTATTGTATTAGTAAGTTTTAAATTTTTTAAAATAGATGCTCGACGTCTAAAACTTAAGATTGCCAGTTTAATCGAAGTACTTGCATTAGTTTTATTAAGTCTTAATTTAACAATGGCTCAAAAAGATCGTTCTGGGCTTTTGACAAGAACATTTGATAACAATTATATTGTTAAGTATTTAGGAATTGATACCTATGCTGTTTATGATGGCATAAAGACTGCCCATAATAATGCGGTTATGGCTAAAGCTAATCGAAGTGATTTAAAAACTGTTCAATCTTACATTAAAAAAAATTATGTTGCACCGAATCCTGAATATTATGGTGTAGCTAAGGGTAAAAATGTACTAGTTATCCACTTGGAGAGTTTTCAGCAATTTTTGATAGGCTATAAGTGGAAGGGTAAGGAAGTTACACCTAACCTAAATAAGATTTATCACGCTAAAGATACGTTAAGCTTTGATAACTTTTTTAATCAAGTTGGTCAAGGTAAGACTTCAGATGCTGAAATGATGCTTGAAAATTCCTTATTTGGCTTGCAGTCAGGCTCAGCGATGTCTAGCTATGGAACCTCTAATACCTTCCAAAGCGCTCCAGCTATTTTAGACCAGAAGGCAGGGTATACAAGTGCTGTAATGCATGGTGGTGCTGGCTCATTTTGGAATCGTGATAATGCTTATAAATCTTTTGGATATGACTATTTCATGCCGTTATCTTATTATGAAAATAAAAAAGGGTATTATAACGGCTATGGAATAAAAGATAAGCTATTTTTTAAACAGTCTGTTCAATATATTGAACAATTGCCACAACCATTTTATTTAAAAATGATTACAGTTACTAATCATTATCCGTATGATTTAGATAAGGAAAATCAAACTATTCCTAAGACTGATACAGGTGATGAAACTGTAGATGGATACGTTCAAACCGCTCACTATCTCGATCAAGCAATTGGTGAGTTAATGAGATATTTGAAAAAGTCTGGTTTAGATAAAAATACTCTAATAATGTTTTACGGTGATCACTATGGTATTTCTGGCAATCACCATAAGGCTTGTGCTCAACTATTGAAGAAGGATGAGTTCACTAATTTTGATAATTTGCAATTTCAAAGAGTGCCATTAATGTTCCATATGAAGGGACTTCATGGCGGAATTGATCATACATATGGTGGCGAAATTGATGTTCGCCCTACATTATTTAATCTTTTAGGAATAAGTGATAAAGGATTAATTCAATTTGGTCATAGTTTACTTTCGAAAAAGGCTCCGCAAATAGTGGCTCAAAGAAATGGCGACTTCGTTACTCCTGAATATAGCAAAGTTGAAGGTGCATATTATTACACTAAAACAGGTACTAAAATTGTTGATCCAGGTAAAAAATTAAAAGAAAAATTAGAATTGATTTCCAATACTGTTACAACTGAATTGTCTTTGTCTGATCGTGTAATAACAGGAAATTTATTACGATTTTATAAACCAGCAGGATTTAAAACCGTAAAACGCAAAGATTATTCCTATAAAAAAATAGACGCATTGAAGAAATTAGCTGCAAAAGATAAGAAATACAAAACAAGTTTGTGGTATAAAAACGATAAAAAGAGTACGCAAAAGTTATATAAAACAGATGCGCCAGAGTTAAAAGATAAGTAATTGTTAAAGCTGTTAATTAGCATTTTTGCTAATTGGCAGCTTTTTTTTCTAAAAAAGTTGTTGACTAAGAGAAGATAATCATGTAAAGTATTATTCGTTGCTTATGACAAGTGACTAAGAAGTAAAATTTCTTCTTGCATAAGTTAATAAGTA
>NZ_JAGGLU010000023.1 GCF_017874575.1 Lactobacillus colini
TATTTGTGGTTATTTACATTCTAACAAAGAGTCACAAATGGGCTTTTTTAATTTTATGAACTAAGTGTTCAATTTGATTCTACAATTAACGAAAAAGATAAAATTGCAATATTTCCAATTATAATAACTGAAACCAGCGACTCAAAAGTTAAATATACCGTTCATGTTCCTGATCTCGATAGAGATACACAAGGTAATACAGTAGCAGAAGCAATTGAAATGGGTAAAGATTTAATAGGTACTATGTCACTAGTTGAAAAACTACCTGCCAATAATACTAAAATACCAAAAGTTGGAGCTAATTCTATAGCTACACTAGTTGATGTCAACATTTCAAAGTATCAAAGAATGAATGATGATAGGACAGTTAAAAAGACCCTCACTATTCCTAATTACTTGAATGAAGAAGCAAAAGAAGCAGGTATTAACTTTTCAGCCATTTTAACAGATGCTTTAAAGCAAAAACTTGAAATTGAATAATATAAAAATACAATGTTACAATCCTACGTTTATAGATACTTAAACAAGTCATCTATAAACGTAGGATTTTTATATATCCTAAACGATCATTAGAAAAAGACCAGTACGTTAACATTTTAATAACTAAATCAATATATTATAGCTAAGCTTTTTTAAAAAATATTATAAAAAAGTGTTCAAAATTGAACGCTTAAGTATATTTATGAGGACGCCAGGAATTGAACCCATATCTTAGCTGATTAACAACTACGTATTGCCCGTTAGACGACTTATCCTCACTTTTTATTTTACTACATCAGTAAATATATTTTCAAAATTAGTTGTAGCTCGTGTTCCATTTTAGAATGTTCATATCCAAAATGAGTATGACTACTAGCTTACAACTTCCCATCTACCACCTTTTGACGATCCATCAAGAGGTGCCGGATTAGTTTTAGAATACCAATAATCTTCACCACTATCGTCAATTATTCGATAAAATGAGCCTTCTTCACCCAGACATTTATATATTTTTCCATTAGTTAGGCTGTCAACTCCAAACGACTCACCTATATATTTTAATTTCATACTCATCCCTCCTATGTTTATGAATCAATTTTCTTAAAGTTCTTTATTTTTGGTTCATACATCTTGAGTGCCAAAATATTTTACTCAAAATATATTCATTTATGCCATTTACAAGTTAGATAAAAATAAAAGGACAATCACATATACCGCAATTGTCCTAAACGTAGAAAGCGACCAGATTTGAACTGATGTCTTGACTAATACACGCGCCTCAATTTAAATATGCCAGTACAACATATCTTTGCATACCACTCTATCGGATCGCTAAATAAAGTGTAAAGCCCTGTTCTCCCTACTAAACTACAGCTTTCTACTTATTTACATTTTTCCATACTTTTATAACTTCCGCTATCATTTTGCGCTCTTTTCTAGTTAATTTTTTGGTGCCATTTTCAGCATTATAGTATCTTAAATGAGTATGTGGCTGAATATATTTTCCTTTTATTTTGTGTTTATGATCTATGTCAATTTGTTTATACTTCTTTTTGTTTTTATAAAAAGCAATACTTTTTAACTCATTTTGGTTATCAACAGAAATATAAACTCTGCCCTCTGTTTGAGTTTCTAAAGGCAATGTAGCAGGTATAGCCTTATTTTTCTTTCCTTTTCTATAGTCAAGACCATTGTTTTTTACAAACTTTATGTTCTTATATTTAAAAACTGACCTAAATTCAGTTCCATACCTATGACCTTTGATACTTACTCTAAAGTTTGCTCCTCTACCACCCATTTAACACTGCCTCATTAAGCTTGCTGCCAAAACTTTGTATTTGGATAATATTACCTCTACATTGTTTAGGAACCTTACCATAAAAAATAATCCTCTCTGGTGTTAATTTATTTAGCATCGCATTGTATCCTAGCCAAGCAAGAATAGCCACTACAATAACTTCCAATAGCCATATAGCTATATAAATAAACAAAGGTAGTAAAACTAACCACCAAAACCAGGTAATAATATTCAGTATCTTCAAAATGATAAAAATAATCGCTAAAGCTATCAATAAAGTCGCACTCCTTGTCAGTGCATGGATTGAAATTCATTGTCATATAAAACAGTAATATCCTGGTCTATAGTCGCACTCCTTGCGAGTGCGTGAGTTGGAATAATAACAGGGTGATAGTAATTGACAAAAAAAGAATTTGAACACTTGAAGGAATTAGAATATCTGGAAAAAATGATACACTTGATACAATTTTTGAAAGAATTGGAAAAGCATCAGATGACGACTTTATTGAATTATTATCCATATCAGAAATCTGAAAATTAAAAGTCCATTGAGATGTGAATAAAAAGATATTCAGCTTTAAAAACAAGCGGGCTTAAAAAATGGATTTTGATGAAATAATTAAAAGCTTAAAGATTAATCCTTTTAGACGTTTTAGGTACTTAGAAAATCTTTAGCAGATACATAAAATGATTGATCCATTACGAACAGTTAGGTAACATCTAGTATATTTATAGTCGCACTATTTAAATTTAATAAATTACTAAAAAGGAATCATAGCCATATCACAGCTAAGATTTCTTTTTAGATTTTTTGTTCTTACATGACGTATGTATGAATACATTATAGTAAGCTAATTAGCTAGTTAGACTAATTAATAATTAAGTACTAAAATATTATATAAAGCGATTACATAATTAGGATAGGCAAATGGCAGAATATATTGGACATACTAAAATAGACAAAAATGGCAAAATTATAGCTATTCAGTCACTAAGAGACCATTTATTAAATAGCAAAAAATATGCTGAAAAATTTGGCTCGGAACTAAATATTGCTCATGTAACTGGCTTAGCGGCGATCTTACACGATTTAGGAAAATATAGATCAGAATTTCAAGATTATATTAAAACTGGTAATGAAAAAAGAGGAAGTATTGATCATTCTACATTTGGAGGCGCATTTATTAAAGAATATGTTACTGATTACATACAATTAAATGAATGCGATCCCAATACTAGATTTAATCTGCAAATGCTTCAAAATATTTTAATGAATGCAATCTTTTCTCACCATAATACAAATGGATTAAAAGATTATCTATTAACAAGTAATAAGAGCCCCTTTTTGGAACGAATTCAAAATTTTTTAGATAGCAAGAAAAACGTTAATGAACTAAAGATTATTAAAAATATTTTTTATAGTGATGTGATGTCTAAAGCAAACTTGGACGATTATTTTAATCAGGCATTTACGGAATTTAAGAGAATAGTAGAGAACATTCTTACTAATAAAGATACAACTTTACCGAATCTAGCTATGCTTGGTAACTATGTTTATTCATGCTTGCTAGATGCTGATAGAACTGATGCTGCTAATTTTGAATATGGAAAGGAAGTTCTAAATCAAAATAATAGTCAAAAAATTTTTAAAACGTATTATAGACGTTTGGTTGATAAGCTTGATGATATGAATAAAGGCAAAATATCTCAGATAAATCAGTATAGGGCTGAAATGTCGCAAGAGTGCGATGATTTTGCTACAAAAAAGTCAGGCATTTATACTCTTTCTCTTCCAACCGGCGGAGGCAAGACGCTGGCAAGCATGAGATTATCTTTGAAGCATTCAATTTTGCATAATAAGAAAAGGATAATCTATGTTTTACCATATATAACGATAATTGAACAAAATGCGCGAGTTTTTCGAGAAAAGCTTAACAATAATGAAAACGATACAACTAATATTTTAGAATTTCACAGTAATATTTCTCAAAAGTTAAATACGCAATACAGCAATATCTCTCATAAACAAAATAATTTTGAATTTCAAAATTTAATGGATTTAGCAGAAGATAATTGGGATTCTCCTATTGTAATAACTACAATGGTCCAGTTTTTGAATACGTTTTATTCCTCAGGAACTAAAAATCGGCGAAGGTTGCATAATTTATGTAATTCAGTAATAGTTTTTGATGAAATTCAAAAGTTACCAATTGAAACAACGGCTTTATTCAACTATGCAATTAATTTCTTACAAGAGATATGTAATTGTAACATAATTCTTTGTACAGCTACTCAACCAGCACTAGATAAAATAAATGATCCCAAACTAAATATCTCTAAAAATGCGGAAATAATTTCAGATTTAGATGAGAGGATTGATCAGTTCAAGCGGGTTAAGTTTATAAATAAAATGTTCTCTAATGGAAGAAAAAGTGATCTTACTTGTGATGAAGCCGCTGTTAAAATTTTTGAAGCAACAGCGAAAACTGATTCTATTTTAGCAGTATTTAATACAATATCTGCCACTGAGAAGGTTTTTACTAAATTAAATGAATTATTAATAGAAAACAATGTTCAAATTCCTGTTTATTATTTAAGCACGCGTATGTGTCCGGCACATAGAAAAGATGTTATTAAAGATATAAAGAATAGATTGGAAGAAAATCAACCGGTTATTTGTATTTCTACTCCTTTGATTGAAGCTGGGGTTGATATTAGTTTCAAAAGTGTTTTCAGATCGGCCTGCGGTCTAGATTCGATTATTCAAACAGCAGGTAGATGTAATAGAAATTCAGAAACTGATTGTGGTTATGTTT
The DNA here is from genome assembly GCF_017874575.1 of Lactobacillus colini. Taxonomy (GTDB): domain Bacteria; phylum Bacillota; class Bacilli; order Lactobacillales; family Lactobacillaceae; genus Lactobacillus; species Lactobacillus colini. Next base: position 4,594 of record NZ_JAGGLU010000023.1, read on the forward strand.
ATCTAATTTCAATAAAAAAAGAAGAAGAGAATCTAGAAAGATTAAAAACAATAAAAGCAGGTCAAGAAATTATGCTAGATATGATTACTAGTCAGCAAGCTGATATAACCAATTTACTTGATAAAAATGTGGTAGCACAATATTTTAATATTTTTTATAAAAAAGAGAATTTAAACGGCTTAACGCAGGGCAAAAGAGTTGGTGAATATAATCTTAGTGATTATGTTTTTCGAGTTGGGGTTAAAGAAAATAACATTAATACTGTGCCTTTTTCAGATTTTGAAACAATAGCTAAAAATTTTGAAGTAATTACCCAAAATACTACCTCGATTATCGTTCCTTATGGAAATAAGGCAAAAGACATCATTGCTGAGATAAATGGAGTTGTAAAGAATAAGTCTGATTTGAAAGATTTAATGAAGAAAGCCCAATCTTACATAGTAAATGTGTATAAAAATGTTTTCGATACATTAGATAAAGAAAGAGCATTAGAAGTTATTTCGCCAGAAAATTCTAATACTGCAATTTATGCATTAAAAGAGGGATATTATAATGAATATACAGGTTTGACAACACAATTCAATGCGGACTGCGTTGCAAATATTATTTTTTAAATGATAATTTTGAAGGTAAAAATGACTTATAGTGAAGATGAATATTTACAATTATCTGGAATTCAGCATTTTGCGTTTTGTCGTCGTCAGTGGGCATTAGCTCATATTGAGCGCCAATGGCAAGATAATTATTTAACTATAGCTGGGGATTTAATGCATAAAAGAGTAGACGATCCATATATTAGCGAAACGCGAGGGTCAAAATTTATTGTGAGAGCAATGCCTATTCATTCACGCGAATATGGTATATCAGGAAAATGTGATGCAGTAGAATTTTTAAAAGATAAAAATGGAGTAAATGTATATGGGAAACAAGGCAAGTACTTACCAATTCCTGTAGAATATAAGCATGGTAAGGAAAAATCTGATCATTCAGATAAATTACAACTTTTAGGTGAAGCACTTTGCTTAGAAGAGATGTTATTTTGTCATGTAGAGTATGGATATCTTTATTATGGAAAAATTCGTCATAGAGAAAAAGTTAAATTTACGGAAAGTCTACGTCAAGAATTTGAGAAAGATATTAATGAAATGCATGCTTATTGGAAGAAAAAATATACACCTAGGGTAAAGCCATCTGATAGGTGTAAATCTTGTTCTTTACGTGAAATTTGCTTGCCAGAGTTACTGAAAAGTGAAAATGTTCACTCGTATATCAAGAGAAGGCTAAATGAATGAAGAAGATAAATAACACATTATATGTAACTTCTAAAAATGCATATTTAGCTACAGAAGGCAATGATGTAAAAGTTATTATAGATAAAAAATGTGCTGGAAAAGTTCCTTTGCAGAATTTTGAGGCAATTGTCACTTTTGGTTATGCTGGCATTAGTCCAGGATTAATGCAAAAGTGTTTAGAAAATAGAATAAGTGTTTCTTTTATGTCTGAAACAGGTAGATTAAGGGGAAGAGTGGTAGGAAAACCGTATGGAAATGTTTATTTAAGAAAAACACAATATGGTGCCTCAATAGAGCCAGTATTAGCATTGCAAATTGCAAGCAACTTTATATTAGGCAAGATTTATAATCAGCGCTGGATTATTGAAAGGCTTACTCGCGATCATGGGATGCAAATAAATGTCGAAAAATTTAAAGATGTTTCTTCTAAACTGAAATTAGGATTAGATGCTATTGAAAGTACTGATTCAGTTGATAAATTACGTGGAATTGAAGGTAACCTTGCAACAGAATACTTCGCAATTTTTGATGATATGATAATTAATCAGAAGGAAACATTTTATTATCACGGAAGAAATCGTAGACCTCCTATGGATAATGTTAATGCATTGCTTTCTTTTGCTTATTCACTTTTAGCGGCTGAATGTTCAGCAGCATTAACTTCTAATGGGCTTGATTCGTATGTAGGTTTTATGCATGTAGATAGGTCCGGAAGGGAATCGTTAGCCCTTGATTTGATGGAAGAATTACGTGGGGTTGTTGCTGATAGGTTTGTTTTAAGTTTAATTAATAAAAAGATGATTAGCGAAAAAGACTTTGAACAAAAGGCTGATGGAGCTGTTCTACTTAGTGAAAGTGCTCGGAAGAAATTTTTAAGTGAATGGCAAAAAAATAAAATGAAAGAGTTGATGCACCCATATCTAAAGGAAAAAATACAATGGGGATTAGTTCCCTTTATACAATCACAGTTATTGGCAAGGTTTTTACGTGGGGATATAGATGAATATCCACCATTTTTATGGAAGTAACTAAAATTGATGGTAATAGTAAGTTATGATGTTAATACCAAGGATACAGCAGGAAAAAAGAGATTACGTCATGTGGCAAAAATTTGTCAAGACTATGGACAAAGAGTACAAAATTCTGTATTTGAATGTTTAGTAAACAATATGCAATTGGAAATATTGAAAAATAAGCTTTTAAGTGAAATAGATGAGGAGTATGATAGCCTATATTTTTTTAATATTGGATCTAGGTATCATAATAAAATATTTAGTTATGGCTGTAAGACTATTGTTGACCTAGACGGACCAGTTATTTTTTAGGGTGTAAGAAGTTAGTGAGCATATTTTCTGTGTGCTCGTATAGGAATTCTTTTGACTGGAAAGATAAATGATAAAATACTAGGTATTTTGCTTTTAATTAATGAACTGAAACTTGAAAGCACCATAACAAGTGTCTGGGAAAAAACTAATTTTCTAGACACTTTTATTTTTGGAAAGAAAAAGCCAAAAGACAAGCGGAAAGAGCGTGATTTTCAGCTTTCAGGTTTCAGATTTATAAATAAAACAACTTAGTTTAATAACATAGGTATTTGAACAGTAAATAAATTCTAAAGAAATTGATGACAAAATATGTAATAAGATGTTGACAATATAAATGGCAGTATGTATAATTAAAAACTGTCGTTGAGAAAAGAACACACGACACAACAATTTATCAAAAAACATCTTGACAAAGATGATGAGATATGATAAATTAAATAAGTCGTTTATCGACTTTCGTACCTTGAAAACTGAACAAAGTTTCGCAAAGTGTGCGGG
>NZ_JAGGLU010000024.1 GCF_017874575.1 Lactobacillus colini
AATTTCCATTGATTATAAATTTGTAATCTTTGTTCATTAGTTAATTTAGTCATAGTAAAAGCCCCAAAAATGTCTAACTTTTGGGGCTCATTACATAACTTCGTGTTGAAGTTAGGTATTTTTTTATTGTTAATACCTAATTTCTAAAATTTCCTAGGAAATTTTAGCTGACAGAAATGTCAGCTAAGTGGCGAGTAACTGGCAGGTATTTGTCGTTGAATGCAAAATAATATAATGATTTAATAAAACTAGAAAAGGCTATGAATAAGGAGGTATAAATCATGGTAAATAAAATAAAGGAATTACGCTTATTACAAAATCTGTCTCAACAACAGTTAGCCGACAAAGCTAAGATATCTGTTAGAACTATCCAGCGATTAGAAGCGGGTGATGATGCTAGTATTTCAACTTTGAATTTAGTAGCAGAAGCATTAGGAGTAAAAATTGCAGACGTAATTTCAGATAATGCTAAAATGGATGATAAAACAAAATCTGCAAGAGAATTGCTAGAGTACCAATTAACTCAGAGGACAAAAGAATTTAAAACTTTTAGCCAATTATATACTGCTGTCTATATCATAATAATGCTTTTATGGGGAATAAATTTTAGTTGGATTAGACAAGATGCAATGCAGGCTGTCTTGGGAGTTGGTTGGATTGGTGGCTGGTTAATTATGGAGCCACTTAAATCTTGGCTAGTAGTTAAATTTATTGATCCTAAACTTGATAAAAATTTTCCTCTAACAATTAATCAAACTGACAAAGATGAGCATAAATAATTATAAAAAAGATCAAGCATCCCGGTTTAAAGTAAATAAACTTTATAACTCGGTAAAAATGCTTGATCTCTTTTGAATTTTAATTTAATTTTCCTTCTTGATGTTTCTTAATAGCTGGTAAAATTAATCCCAACGCAACTAAAATAATTGGAGTTACAATATTTAAGATTAAAGTAAGTGGGTCTGGTGAATATATTCCTAAAATACAACAAGCAGCAGTAACTAAGAAGCACCAGCAACCAGCTAAGTATGCTAAGAATTGATTCTTGGTCATTTGGTAGCTAGTCTCAAATTTCTCCTGTTGCTTTCTAAGAGCAATATATGCGGCAAATACCCAGAGATAACGCAATGGCATAGTAGTTGAATTTAATTTAACCAACTGAGCCATTACAGATTGTGCGTCTGGCAATAATGCTTGTGCTGCAATAAGACCACCAGAGAGAATAACTATCATCCAGATACCGTTAATATAGGCACCATTCTTATTAAGCTTTAAAAGCTTCTTAGGGATGAAGTCTTTAGCTTCCTTACTTCCTAAAAGCATTCTTAGTGGTGCGTCAATACTCAAAACTAAAGTTGAAAATTGACCAATAATATTGCACCAAGAATAGATATACATGAATAAGCCACCGACGTGGTAGTATTTCCCTAATTGGTCAAACGCCATGTAGGCACCATTGGAAATATATTCATTTAAATTATTGTTAACAACTTTAGGATTAAACATCATAGCCATCGCAAATGTACCTAAAATTGCTGAAACCATAACCATAATTGCTAAAGCCATCATTGCCTTAGGAAAGTTCTTAGATGGATCTTTAACTTTATTTACATATGGTGAGATTTTTTCACAGCCACCTACTGCAAATACTAAAATAGATAGTGAGGTCAGGTATTTAATATTAAAGTTAGGAATAAAATTCTTCCAATTAAAATTAATACTGTAGTAAGTAGCATGTGGATTAATTGCAGGAGCCGCAAACATCATGATAATAAATAAAATTGACATTACAAACATAGAGGTTCCTGCAATGGTTGCTAATGTTTTTAGTACTGGAATACCACGGCTAGCAACCCAGCAGAAAAACAGAAAAATTACTAAAGTAGCAAATTGAGTTGTAGCAGTTGGTAACTTGTCATACCAATCAGTATTACCAAAGATGCCCCAAGATAAGGCTCTGAGGCCACCTGTTCCTTTACTAGAAATATAAACGATATGACAAGCCCAGTAAGTCCAACCAGCATAATAGGCCCATTTTGCGCCTAAGGTAGCATTTACCCAAGACGAAACCCCACCTTCAGAATTCTTAAATGTTGCTCCAAGTTCTCCAACCATTAAAGCGTAAGGAACAAAGTATAGTAGGAACATTATTATCCAACTAAAAATAACCTTGGTTCCGTCGAAGTAGACATAACCGTTAACAACATTTCCAAAGCCCCAAACTGTTGAGAAGGCCATCATTGCTAAGGTTGTCCACATCATTTTTTTGGAATTGTTTTGTGTTTCAGCCATAAGCTTCTCCTTTTAACGATATAATTGTCAACTTGTTAATTATATAACAAATTAGCAGAAAAAGTTTAATTTTATTGAAAAATATTAAAGCGTATTCATTAGAAAAATTAAATTGTGCATACTTTTATTGAAGCATATGTTAAACTAGCTATATGTACATCATTTAGTATAGAAAGTAATGAAAGTTATGAGAGCGACAATTTTAAGGTATTTCGACAATAGAAGGGAGGTTTAATAAATGAAGGAAGAAAGACCAACGCGTATAGGTCAAAGAAATAATAAGAAAAAGAACAAGAAAACTATTTTTCTTAGAATTTTAGCAGTAATTTTAGTATTAGTGGGCCTAGTACTAATTTTTAATGGCCAAATTAGGGATCTGATGGTTAGACAAAATCAAACTATTGCTCTTAAAAAGCTGGATCGCAAGACTATTGCCAAAAATGAGAAGAAAAAAGGTATGTTTGACTTCTCTAAGGTAAAAGAGATTGATGCTGGACAAGCAACTAGAGCAAGGGTTAATAATACTGCTGATGCAATTGGTGCACTAGCTATTCCCCAAGTAAACATGTACTTGCCAATCATGAAGGGGCTAAGTGATGATGCTATGTCTACAGGTGGCGGCACAATGAGAGCCGACCAAGTAATGGGAAAGGGAAATTACCCACTTGCTGGGCACTATATGACTGCTAAGGGGGTTTTATTTTCACCACTAGAGCAATCTAAAATTGGTCAAAAAGTTTATTTAACTGACTTAAATAAAATATATATTTATAAAATTTACATGAAAAAGAAGGTCGACCCAACAGCCGTCTGGCTAGTTAATAACACTAAACAAGATATAGTAACTTTGATTACCTGTGCAGATGGTGGGGTAAATCGTTGGGCAGTTCGTGGTAATTTAATTAAGACAGAAAAGGCTACTGATACGAACTTGAAAATTTTTAAACTAAAATAGATCTTAACTGCGATAAGGCTTAGAAGCTTTGCCGCAGTTTTTATTTGCTTGCACAAGCATAATAAAATTAATTATAATTAACTTCTATGTATTGTTTAGAAATTGGGGATGTAAATTTATAAATGAAATGGAAGCAACGACAAGCTAATCCTTTATCAGAGGAATTAATTGAACAATTTCACTTGACTGACTTACAGGCTAAATTATTTGCATTGCGTGGCAATGATACAGCTGATAAGCTAGATTTTTGGCTAAATGCTAACGAATATAATTTAGCTGACCCATATCTAATGCATGATATGCAAAAGGCAATTGATAGGATTAATCAAGCAATTGACCATAATGAGAGGATTACTATTTATGGCGATTATGATGCGGATGGCATAACTGCTACTGCAATTATGGTTGAAACGCTAGAAATTTTAGGTGCTGATGTTCATTTCTTTATTCCAGATCGCTTTAAAGATGGCTATGGCCCAAGTATGCAGCGCTATCAGGAGATAGTGGCTGATGGTACTAACTTAATTATTACCGTTGATAACGGTGTAACCGGTGTAAAAGAAGTGCAGTATGCTAAAAGTAAGGGTGTAGATACAATTATTACTGACCACCATACTTTTCAAGCTGAAAAGCCTGATGCTGCCTATGCAATTGTTCATTGCAATTATCCCGGGCAAGCTTACCCATTTGATGATTACTGTGGTGCTGGAGTGGCTTACACTATTGCACGGGCTTTAATGGATGATCCAATGAGTGATATGCTTGATTTAGCAATGATTGGAACTATTGGCGACATGGTAAAGGTCAACGATGAAGGTCATATTATTGTTAAGCGTGGTCTTGAAATATTAAATAATACGCAAAGACCAGGACTGCGAGCATTAATTAAGAATGCAGGTCTAACTTTAGGTAATATCACAGCTACGGATGTCGGCTTTGCTATTGCTCCTAGGTTGAACGCAGTTGGACGATTGGATCATGCTAGCTTGGCAGTAGAATTGTTGCTAAGTGATGATGAACAACAGTCACAAAAAATTGCTGATCAAATTGAAGAACTTAATAATCGTCGCAAAGAATTAACTCAATTAGTGTATGAAAAATGCTTATCGATGATTAAAAGTAATGGTTGGCAACATCGCAAGACTTTGGTATTGGTTGATGATAACTTTCATGAGGGAGTATTAGGACTAGTAGCTAATAAGATTGTTGAGGCAACTCGCAAGCCTACTATTGTACTTACCAAGGGAGAAGATGGCAATTTAAAAGGCTCAGGACGTTCTATTGAAGGATATAATTTGTTTGATGCACTTGAGCCTTTAAATGGCAGCATTCTAACTCAATTTGGTGGGCATGATTTAGCTTGTGGACTATCATTAGACATCAATAAATTAGGTGAGTTAAGAGAAAGATTTGAGTCAGATTATCATGTTGAAACTAATCTGAAGGTAAAAGAATATGACTTTGAACTATCTTTAAATAAGCTAACACCCGAAACAATCAAAGAGATGAATTTAGTTGGACCATTTGGTACAGCTAATGTAGAACCTATCTTTTCAATTACAGATCCTATAATTTCTCACTTTACAAAGATAGGTAAAGACAAAAATCATGTCCGCTTTACTACTAAGATTAAAGCTGGAAGTGTTCAAACTATTGGATTTAATAAGGCCTATTTAAGTGAAAATTTGTTGCCGTATATTCATCAATTATTCGTTACCTTGTCACTTAATCAATGGAATAAAAAGACAAGCGTTCAAGCAATGATTAAGGGAATTAATTTTCAAAGCCCGAAATTAGTTGTTCCAGCACCAGTAATTGATTTACGTAATGAAAAATATATTATGGGTTTTGCTGACAGATACTTATTATTTGATAAGGAAAATTATTCCTTAGCTAGAGATGGGCTAGGAATTAACGAGGAGAGATTGACCTTAGTTGATGAATATAATAATAATGGCGAAGTGGCAGTCTTACTTGATACGCCACATAATCAACTACAATTAAATACGGCTTTAGAAAAAGATTACCAACAATTATATTTAAGGTTTTTGCTCAATAAGCTGCCCATTAGCCAAATCCCGTCTAAAGATTCATTTGGTCGAACACTAAAATATATTTATTCTCATCCTCAACTAACACCGCAGGATTATCGTCAAGTAGCTCCATTTTTAAGTTTGAGTTATGACAGTGTTTTATTTATTTTGCGAGTGTTCTTTGAATTAAAATTCGTAAAATACGAAGAAGGTAAGATAGTGCCGGTTTCTAATCCTCAAAAGCAACCTTTGACTGGCTCTAAGTATTATCAATCAGTGTCTTCGCAAATAGAATTTACTAATAAATTAAAGACAATGCCGTTTAATCAATTACTTAACTATATAAATAGCTTTAAATAATTGGTAGTAAATTTTATTGATGTGTGAGTTTTAAGTGTTTTTTACATCAAAATTTGTTAAAATATAACAGTCAACGGCAAGACCGTTATCTAAGGGTCAAATGGAGGTACTCTTTTTTATGGCAATTGATTTTAAACAGCGTATTGCAAGCGTTAAGGATTTTCCTAATGAGGGTATTACTTTTCGTGATATTACTCCTATTTTACAAGATGGTGAATTATACCGAGCTGCAACTCATGAATTAGCTGAGTATGCTAAAAGCCGTAACGCTGATGTTATTGTAGGACCAGAAGCACGTGGCTTCATTGTAGGATGTCCTGTTGCAACTGAATTAGGAGTGGGATTTGTTCCTGCTCGTAAGCCACATAAGTTGCCTCGTGAAGTTGAGAGAGCTTCATATGATTTGGAATATGGTTCAAATGTATTGGAAATGCATAAAGATGCTATTAAGCCTGGTCAAAGGGTAGTTATTTGTGATGATTTAATGGCAACTGCTGGCACTTTACATGCTACTAAGGAATTAGTTGAGCGCTTAGGCGGTGAAGTAGTTGGTGCTGCATTCTACATTGAATTGACCAATCTTAAGGGAAGAAGTATGTTCCCAGATACTGATATTTTTTCATTAGTTAAGTATGATGATTAATAGTTAATAAGGACTCTGAGTTTCAGAGTTTTTATTTTTTACTGAAACTTGAAAGCTAAGTGACTCGGAAAAAACTATAAAATCACAAAAATCGTTGATAACCTTGTTTTTCAAAGCTGATATGAACCCTAAAATTAGGATATATTATTGATTAGCCTTGATTCATGATCGCATTTCGATATTCAATCGGGATGCGCTTTTCCACCTAAAGTCAAGTAATATCAATATTTTTAATAAATTTTCTTGTTTGGTTAGTTCAGTATTAATATCCAAATCAAAATTTTATAGAAA
>NZ_JAGGLU010000025.1 GCF_017874575.1 Lactobacillus colini
AAGGGTGTAGGTCGGATAATTCCGGCGCGAGGGTTCGAATCTCTCAATCTCCGTAATAAAGAAGAAGTCTTTAGTATTAAGTAAGTTTAATGCTTAATACTAAAGACTTTTTTTGTCCATTATGTAACAAGTAGGGGGAATGAACTTTGAATAATTTAAAAGAAAAAACAACTTTTTACTTTAGGGCTTGGGGCGATTGGGCGTTGTTTACTGATCCTATTATGAAATTAAGTGGTGAAAAATTTACTTACCCAGTGCCTACCTATCAAGCATTAAAGGGAATTTGTGAAAGCATTTATTGGAAACCAACTATAGTTATATATGTTGATAAAGTTCGAATAATGAATCCTATTGATTTAGAAGCAAAGGATATTAGACTTTTTAAATATAATGATTCTAGCAAGTCAGACTTAGCTCGTTATACATACTTAAAAAATGTTTAGTATCAAGTTCAAGCCCATTTTGAATTTAACAAAAACAGACCGGATTTAGCTAATGATCGCAATTACAAAAAGCATCTTGCAATTATGAAAAGATGCATTGAACGTGGTGGACGTAGAGACACGTTTTTGGGTACTAGAGATGCTGAAGGATATATTGAACCATGTAACTTCGGTGAGGGGAAAGGATATTATGATGATGCTCCTGATCAAAACTTTGGAACAATGGTTCATGGGCTTGATTATCCTGATGAAACAGGAAGGAATATGTTAGGAGTTCGTTTATGGCATCCTGTTATGCACAAGGGAGTAATAAATTTTATTCGGCCCGGAGAGTGTCCTGTTCGTAGAGATTTACATGAATTAAAAACTAAAAATTTTGGTTCTAATAATTTCACAAATGTAGATGAGTTGTATTCAGAATTGTTTGGAGGTGAGTAAGATTGACATGGTTCTCAGATTTAGTAGATATATATGATCAAAATAAAGATTTAGTTGGAATACCTAAAAGTAAAGAAGAAGACCGAATGGTGACATTATTGCCCATTTCACATAGAATGGTTAATGTTCCAATTCAAATTGAGATTGATGAAACAGGGAATTTCATTTCAGCAGATGCAGTATATAAATCCGACCAAAAAACAGTTATACCTACTACCGAAGATTCAGCTTCTAGATCAAGTGGTATATTTCCCATGCCGGTTGATGATAAACTAAAATATGTTTCTCGTGATTATTATAAGTGGAGCAAGAATAAAAAAGATAAAAAATATTATGAGGCATACATAAAACAGTTACAGCAATATGCTGATTATCTAGATACTAATGGTTCAGATATCAGTAGACGAACTATAGCAGCAATTTTTAAATATGTTTCTAATCATGATGTATTAAGTGATTTAACAAATATTCAACATTTATTTGGAGAAAAACAAACTGGTTATGATATTCAAAAAACTTGGAAAGGTAAAGATGAAAAGCCTTTAGTTTATCAAGTCGCAACAGGTTCACCACTTGATAGTTATGTAAGATTTAAAGTTATTTTAAAAGCAACAACAACTAATAATAGATGGGAAAATCCCGTTTTGTTCAATGACTGGATTAAATATTATAATCATGTGCTTTCTAAGAAAAATTTAGGTCTTGATTATATAACGGCTAGTGAAAAAGAAATTTTAACTAAAAAGCATCTAAATGGCATATTACCTGTGGCTAATAATGCTAAATTAATCTCAGCAAATGATACCAGTAATTATACCTTTAGAGGAAGATTTTTAGATTCATCAGAAGTAGTAGGATTAAATTACGAAAAGTCACAGAAAGCGCAACTAGCATTGAAATGGTTAATTGAAAAGCAAGGTTTTTCAATTAGTGATCGAGAATACTTAGCTTGGGGAGTTAAAGAAGATTTTTCGGTAGCTAATGATTATCAAAATTCAGTAGTTATGATGGCGCTGATCAATTCAGAAAAAAATAAAAAGCCAACTACTAATGAAGCATTGGCAAATGAAATTAAGGGCTTATTAATTAAGGGCATAAACGAGCATAATGTTCGATTGAGTGATAAGACTTATATTATGGAACTGGAAGCTCCTGTTCCAGGACGAATAGATATACTTTATTATCAAACTCTTAATGTTGAAAAATATATTGATAAGCTTTCGTCTTGGTATGGTAAGACAGCTATTTCTACTAATGACAAAAAATTACCAAGCTTAGGGACTATAGCAAAACTTGCCTATGGAACTGTTGGTGATGATAAAAAAGTAAGAATTAACAATAAGCTATATAAAAACGTAGTTTCAGAATTAGTAAGAATTATTTTGACATATCAAGTTGTTCCCGATGAACTTTTACTTGCTATTTTTAGAAAAGCAGTTCATCCACTCAGTTTTGGTAAATCAAGTGATTATGGAAGTTATATAACTTGGAATAACACAATTAATACAGCAGCTCGATTATACCGGACTAAGTATTCTGATGAAAAATTTAAATTATATTTGGATACTCAAAATATTTCTTCAGCATACTTGTTTGGGCGATTGTTGGCATTAGCTTATATTTTAGAATATGCGACATATGATGATAATGAAAGAAATAATAGACGCACAATTGCTGAAAGATATATGGCTCAATTCGTTAATCGCCCGTTAGATACTTGGAAAAATATCTATTTGAGATTACAACCTTATTTTGGCAAAAAATCTAGTACTATAAATCCTGATTTTATAAAATACGAGATTGATCTAATTTTAGATAAGATTAAAGTATTAAGTAATACAAACGATGAGTTGAATAGGTCATTAATGGGGAGCGGCGAGTTCTTAATTGGTTTTGTTCAACAAAGAAATATTGGATATCAAAAAAAGAATAATCCAGAAATCGATGCTAAAGATGAAAAGACTTATCAATTGAATAGTGAAATAGACAACCGAAGTTATCTATTTGGAAGATTGTTAGGGATTGCTGATAGTATTGAACGCCAAACATTAAATGAGCAGGATGACGCAAGGTTGACCAATGCACAGAGATACATGCGTACTTTTGTTTTGCGCCCCTTGGAAACATGGAAGACAATATATTCAAATATTCAACCATATATTAATCAAAGTGCATATGCCGTCAAAAATGATCAAGTAATCACCGAGATTACTAATAAATTAAGTACAATGGATGATTTAAATCAACCTCTAAATGGGATCTTTTTGATTGGTTTTGCTCAGCAAAAAATATATCTTTTAAAAAAAGACAAAAAAATAATTGAAAGTTTATCAAATTTAGACACTAAAAATTTGGACAGAAGCTACTTATTTGGTAGATTGTTGGCAATTTCGGATATTCTTGAGAAGAATGTTCTTATTAGCAATGCAATCAATCGACCGACAAATGTTAAAATCTATCTTTCATCATTTCTGATCAGACCTGTAAGTACTTGGAAGACAATATATAATCGACTCAAACCGTATATAAATAGGTCAAAATATAAGTCAACAGCAGAAAATATGATTCAAGAAATTAGTTCAAAATTAGATATGAATATAACTAATGAACAGCCATTAAGTGGTCTTAGCTTAGTTGGTTATGCTCAACAAAAAGTTGCTTGGAATAAATTTGAATATAAGAAGGAGAAATAAAATGTCATTAAAACACAAAAAGATTTTAAAGTTATTTTTGCAGTACAAGGTGCTAATCCTAATGGTGATCCATTAAATGGAAACCGCCCACGTCAAACAAGCGATGGCTACGGTGAAGTATCTGATGTTGCAATTAAGCGCAAGATTCGCAATAGACTACAAGATATGGGATATAATATTTTTGTTCAATCTGCAGATCGTACAGATGATGGCTTTAAGAGTTTGAAAGATCGTGCAGATAGCGTTACAGAATTAAAAGCGGCTAGTAAGGCAAAAGATGAAGATGAATATGCTAAAATAGCATGCGAAAAGTGGATTGATGTTAGAGGCTTTGGTCAGGTTTTTGCATTTAAAGGTGATAAATTATCAGTTGGTGTACGTGGACCTGTTTCGATTAGAATAGCTAGATCAATTAATCCGATTGTTATTAATGAAATGCAAATTACCAAGTCTGTGAACTCTGTTTCAACCGGAAAGGGCAAGTCTTCTGATACAATGGGGATGAAATACAATATAGGATATGCTTTATATGAATTCAGTGGCAGTATTAATGTTCAACTTGCAGAAAAAAACAGGCTTTAGTGAAGAGGATGCTGAGGCAATTCATGAAGCTCTGAAAACGCTTTTTGAGAATGATGAATCTTCTGCACGCCCAGCTGGTTCAATGCAGGTTGTGAGAGTATATTGGTGGGACCATAATAATAAGTTAGGACAGTATTCACCAGCAAAAGTTAGTAAAATGGTAGAAGTTAAGAATAAGAATGATATGCCCACTAAGCTAGAAGATTTTGAATTCATAGATAAAACACCTGAAGATTTAAAAGAGGATGTTTTTGAAGGATAAATGTATTGAAGTGCGAATTATAAGTGAACATGTTTTGTACTATAGATTCGCACCAAAATAATATATATTTTTTATAAAATTAATAGTTTATTAGCTGGATTTTATTAATTTTTATAATATTTAGCCGAATATATTGATAAGGTTTATTTATTTTATCAATATATTGCGGTCGCACTCCTTGTGAGTGCGTGGATTGAAATAACTTAGAAATGCAATCTAAGAACCAACATAATGTGTCGCACTCCTTGCGAGTTGCTTATATCTAACCCCAAAAAATGAGCCCATTGATATACTTACGTCGATTATCTGTAGCAAATTGACCAGATAAGCCGAAAGAGTAAGCTGTCTCCATAACTCTTGCTTCTGGGTGTGTTAGCAAGTAGTAAGCACCAAACGTTTTAGTGATAGATAAGCTCTTTCCGTGCTGTGGTGGCATTTCTACTATGTAAAAGTGTTGTTCTCCATCAACAATTTTTGTAATGCATCACATATGACCTTAACATGCGGATATAACTTTGCTTCAGGATTATCATATCGAAAAAAATCTTCATAACTTCGTCTTATGAGTTCATTTCTTGCTGACAATGAAATTCCCAATGCTTCATTATCTGTCAAATTCATTTGTCTTCATTCCCTTGTGCCATCTTTGCTAATGCTCTAAGCTCCTCTAAGCTTAAATCTTTCATCTTAGCGACAGTTGCATTTGTTGCGTTATCAACTTGTAAATTCTGTTTTTCTGCTAGCTCTGCTTCTATTCGGTATTTTTTGGCTTGTGCTCGTGTAAACTTGTTGCGTGCATTCTTATCTTCTAAGTGGTCTGCACGCTCTAAATACCACACTGTGGTCGAAATGTCCTTACGATTTATTATTTGATCTGCTATGGGCATTATACCCTGCCAGCCTTTTCTTTTTCGACGCATATTAGGGTTTTTGCGCTCGTAATCTCTCCATGTTGTTGTTGTACCAATATCAAGCAATTCACAAGCGTCTTTAAGCGTTAAGCCAGCAATCATATAATTCTTCATTCCCTTAATTACTTCTGGCGTGATTTTCGTCGGTTTATCAGCTTTTTTATTTGCCAAGCAAAAAAACACCACCCTTCTTAGTCAAAAAAGCTTTAAAGTGTCAAATATTAGCAAATAAAAACACACCACGTATAAAGTAGTGTGTTAAATCTATAAATTGTTCAATTTGTCATCAATAATATTTTTTAATTCTATTAATTCATCTCTATCAGTATATTTATAATTTTGGTCACTTTTGTTATAAACTTAAAAAGTATTGACACACGTATTTAATACGTGCACTCTAATAAAAGAAGGAGATAAAAGATGGTACAAAGAGGAAAAGCCATTAAAATTCTAAATGTGTACCATCTTTAGTTAAACACATGAAAAAAGATAAAATCGTAAATTGCAAATTTAAATTGAACACTTTTTACGATTGAATTCGATAGATTGAATCTAGTTCTTTCTCATAAAGTTCATTTGGGGTGTGGTAGTTT
>NZ_JAGGLU010000026.1 GCF_017874575.1 Lactobacillus colini
TTGGTTATCCAATGGGTGGTTAGCTCAGCTGGCAGAGCAACGGACTCTTAATCCGTGGGTCCAGGGTTCGATCCCCTGACCACCCATAATTATAAGGCATCGCGTTAGCGATGTCTTTTTTTTGTTTTCTGTATATTTATTTTTAATACCTTATAAAGAAATTTTATATCAACCTAAAAATTTTGCAAAACATTTTATATCTCTCTGGAATTTATTTATTTATCTATTTAAGCTAGAACATGAATAGATGATTTGGAGGATACTAACGTGAAGAAGAGAACATTTTCTTGGATATTAGGAATTATTGCCGTCTTATTAGCTATTGGAGCAGCTGGATTTGGATATATTCATAGTGCTGTCGACAATATTTCTAGTAACCATTCAGCTAAAGATGAACGGCAAATAGCCGAAGGTAAGCCACTTTCGGTTTTACTTTTAGGAACAGACGATGGCGCACTGGGTAGGAAGGCAACTAATACCGGTAATACAGATACAATGGAATTAATGACCGTTAATCCTCAGACTAAGCAAGTAACAATTACTGCTATTCCTCGTGATACCTTAGTTAAGGTCAATACCAGTCAAGGAACTGACTATGTCAAGATCAACGCCGCCTATGCTCTAGGTGGCGCTAAGTTAGCCAAAGAGCAAGTAAGTGAATTACTTGATGTGCCAGTTCAATACTATGCCCTAGTAAACATGGGCATGCTAGAAAAAGTAGTCAATGCCGTTGACGGAGTTGAGGTTAACAATCCATTTAAGTTTACCTTCCAAGGACATACCTATCCTCAAGGTATGCAATATTTAAATGGTAGCCAAGCTTTAGGATATGCTAGAATGCGTTACGACGATCCGGATAATGACTACGGTCGCCAAAAGCGTGGTCAACAGATCTTAATGAGTGCATTTAGTAAATTTAGTAAGTCAGGTAACCTATTTACTGCTACTAAGCTGGTTAACGCAGTCAAAGATGATATCAAGACCGACATCCCTTTAGATAATTTTGCAGCTTTATACAATAATTACGTCAAAAATCTAAATACTATTCATAACTATGGTCTTAGGGGCAAAGATGCTAAAATTAGTGGCCTAGACTTCCAAATAGCTACAAGTGAGCAAATTAACAAGGCATCTAAGATAATCCGCCAAGCCTTAGGATTAAAGCCAGTTCACGTTGTAAATAACGAAACCAAATTAGTTGACATGCAAACTAGTTGGGATGGTATCAACAATCTTAACTTCACCTTGCCAGATGCACAAGCTTATCAAACTGTAGCTAAAACGATTACTAAATAACACAACTAGTATTAAGACTGGACTTTTTTTAAAGCCTTTTTATCATTATCGTATTTTTTTCAATTATTCAGTTTCTAACTTTTTAAATAAACAATCAACGGCAACAATTAATAGCATAATGTCTAAAGCTAAAATTATAAATAGCGAGACCTTGACATTGGTTAAGCCTGAAATAGTTGTCAATACTGAAACCATTATCGGAGCACTTATAACTAGAAATGTATTTAAGGCGCCCATAGTAGACGCCAGTAAAGAATTGTCTACAATTTTAACAAGTTGTTGCATCATTTTTGGAGAAATAGTCCCTATAAATAGACCAAGGAAAGCTAGACAACCTAAACATACTAGTATATTTCTAAAGAAGACAGCTATTAGTATACATAGACTAACTAATAGAGCATATATTGAAATGATAAAGATAGACTGCCTCTTAAAAATTTGTGGTCCAAAGATTCCTCCCAAAATTATTCCTATCGAGATAGCACCACCTACAAGCGTAATCGTTAAACTGTATGTTCCTATGACCATTATATTTTTATTGGCTGCTATAACAATTGAAAGTAACGGTTCTATACTTCCGATAATTCCATTTAAGCCCGAAAGTAATAATATAGTCGGTAGTATACTACTAGACTTTTTCAATTGATAAAAAGATTTTTTCAGTGTAGTAATAAGATTATCGCTATTTTCTGGATTTAATGTAGATTGTGCTCTATTTAAATTCGATACTTTTCGCAAGCTGAGGAATAAGATCGCAGCTAACAAAAATGTAATAGCATTTACTAAAGCAATACCTGCATATGAAATAAAAATCAATAACCCTGAACCTATAAGCTGTGCTACAAATACTACAGCTTCAGAAAGTCCATTAGTAATACCAGCAGCTTCAGAAACTTCATCTTCATTAACTAAACTTACAATTAAGGGCAATTGTAAACCAGTAGAATAAGATCCTAACGAGTCCGAAATTAAATTGATTAAGATAGATATAATTACTATATACCAAGGGATAATATGAGATAGAAATAATATTGTTACCAGCAGATAAAAGAAAAACCTTATGAAATTTAAATTTATGACTGCTTTTAGCTTATTTACTGTTTTATCTGCATAATAGCCACCTAGTATATTCAATACCTTCGGTAATGATTCAGAAATTGCAATTAAAGATAAAGCAAGTGAATAGTTAGATAAGTTACTAGCATAAGTCATAAGTGCTAAATAAAATAATGAATCGCCAGCTCCGGAAAGTAGCTGAGCAACTGAAAATCTTCTAAAGTATTTATTTTTTACTAAAATATTCATAATTATGTCCCCTCTTTGTTACTAATTTAAAAAGATGTTGTTAGTGAAAAGTGCATTCAATCCTTTGTGTAAACGCGTTAAGCTTAACAGCATTTATTATATAAAGCTGTGTTAGAATTCTTATTAAAAGGTCATATATTATAATTTAGGAGAATATCATGAAAAAATATGGGATTGCTTTTAGAAACATAAGAAAGGCCAAAAATATCACCATTAAACAAGCAGCCAGTAATGTAGTCACACCAGCATTTTTATCAAAGTTTGAAAGAGGAGAAAGTGAAATTTCTTTTTCTAGGCTTATTAATATTTTGAACAACATTAATGTTGATATTAATGAATTTTTGCTAGAAGCTAATCATTTTGAAAACACTAGCGAAAACTATTTTTTAGAGAAGTTAGCTAAAGCTGTAGAGTTAAACAGCCAAGATCTTATTGATAGCTTAATTTATAAAGAAAAATCAATTTACGAAGAAAATAAAAATATTCGATATTTGCATAACATTTGTTTAGCTTCCCTGTATAAATCCCTTATTAATAAAGAAAAGCCCCTCAATAAAGATTGGGAGCCTATAAAAAATTATTTACTTTACGCTGAAAATTGGGGATATTATGAATTCTTGCTTTATGCAAATGCAATGCCATTTTTACCAACTGATATTATAAAAATTTTAAGTAAGCAAGTTTATCAAAAGGGAATAAAATATATCAGTTTAAGTAAAAATAAAAATAGCTTAATTGATACCCTGCTAAATACTATAGAGATTTTCATTAAAAGAAGAGAACTTAATCTTATCCCATCTTATTTCAACATGGTTAAACTATTAATCGATTCTCCAGATTTTCTTTTCGAAAAAACAAGACTTATTTTTTATCAAGGAGCTAATTTATATCTTAGCGGTGAACACAATTTAGGAATAGATAAGATGAAGACAGCCTTTGATATTCTTAACTTATCGGGCTATCAAGGCGCCCAATTAGTTGAATTAGAAAATCTAAAACAAGAAATCATCAAAAATAATATATGACTTTTTAAATTTAATTTTCTCGTTAATTGTAGAATCAAATTGAACACTTAGTTCATAAAATTAAAAAAGCCCATTTGTGACTCTTTGTTAGAATGTAAATAACCACAAATACATC
>NZ_JAGGLU010000027.1 GCF_017874575.1 Lactobacillus colini
GCACGGCGACTACCTAACCTCGCAGGCAGTTTCCCACCAACTACTTTCGGCGTTAAGAAGCTTAACTTCTGTGTTCGGCATGGGAACAGGTGTTTCATTCTTGCTATCGCCACCGTACTCTTTTTTGAGCTTTTACACTCAAAACTAAATATAATCTAAAGCTTTCTACCTCTGAGCTTTGGTCAAGTGCTCGACTGATTAGTACTAGTCCGCTCCATACATCACTGTACTTCCACTCCTAGCCTATCTACCTCATCGTCTTTAAGGTGTCTTACTGCTTTCGCATCGGAAATCTCATCTTGAGGGGGGCTTCGCACTTAGATGCTTTCAGCGCTTATCCCTTCCGCACATAGCTACCCAGCGATGCCTTTGGCAAGACAACTGGTACACCAGCGGTGCGTCCATCCCGGTCCTCTCGTACTAAGGACAGCTCCTCTCAAATTTCCTACGCCCACGACGGATAGGGACCGAACTGTCTCACGACGTTCTGAACCCAGCTCGCGTGCCGCTTTAATGGGCGAACAGCCCAACCCTTGGGACCGACTTCAGCCCCAGGATGCGACGAGCCGACATCGAGGTGCCAAACCTCCCCGTCGATGTGAACTCTTGGGGGAGATAAGCCTGTTATCCCCAGGGTAGCTTTTATCCGTTGAGTGATGGCCTTTCCATTCAGTACCACCAGATCACTAAGCCCGACTTTCGTCCCTGCTCGAGGTGTACCTCTCGCAGTCAAGCTCCCTTATACCTTTACACTCTGCGAATGATTTCCAACCATTCTGAGGGAACCTTTGGGCGCCTCCGTTACACTTTAGGAGGCGACCGCCCCAGTCAAACTGCCCACCTGACACTGTCCTCGATCGCGCTTAGCGACCTAAGTTAGAGGATCCATCAAACAAGGGTAGTATCCCAACATTGCCTCCAATAAAACTAGCGTCCTATCTTCTCTGGCTCCTACCTATCCTGTACATGTTTAACAAATACTCAATATCAAGCTACAGTAAAGCTCCATGGGGTCTTTCCGTCCTGTCGCGGGTAACCCGCATCTTCACGGGTATTATAATTTCACCGAGTCTCTCGTTGAGACAGTGCCCAAATCATTACACCTTTCGTGCAGGTCGGAACTTACCCGACAAGGAATTTCGCTACCTTAGGACCGTTATAGTTACGGCCGCCGTTTACTGGGGCTTCAATTCGAACCTTCGCTTTCGCTAAGCTCTCCTCTTAACCTTCCAGCACCGGGCAGGTGTCAGCCCCTATACGTCATCTTACGATTTTGCAGAGACCTGTGTTTTTGATAAACAGTTGTTTGGGCCTTTTCACTGCGGCTGATCTTTTACAATCAGCACCCCTTCTTCCGAAGTTACGGGGTCATTTTGCCGAGTTCCTTAACGAGAGTTCTCTCGCTCACCTGAGGATACTCTCCTCGACTACCTGTGTCGGTTTGCGGTACGGGTAAAATCGCTCTGGCTAGAAGCTTTTCTTGGCAGTGTGATATCATGATCTTCGCTACTTTTAATTCACTCCGCTTCACGCCTTAAGCTTTTAAAGACAAGCATTTGACTCATCTTTACTCTTGACGTTTGCACATGGTTCCATCTCCATGCATCACTAACCTCCTGCGTCCCTCCATTGCTCATATCGAACGCTTTTAGTACAGGAATATCTACCTGTTGTCCATCGGCTACGCCTCTCGGCCTTACCTTAGGTCCCGACTTACCCTGGGCGGACGAGCCTGCCCCAGGAAACCTTAGTCTTACGGCGGATAGGATTCTCACCTATCTTTCGCTACTCATACCGGCATTCTCACTTCTAAGCGCTCCACCAGTCCTCTCGATCTGACTTCTCCGCTCTTAGAACGCTCTCCTACCACGCATATTACTATGCATCCACAGTTTCGGTACTATGCTTAGCCCCGGTAAATTTTCGGCGCAGCGTCACTCGACTAGTGAGCTATTACGCACTCTTTAAATGGTGGCTGCTTCTAAGCCAACATCCTAGTTGTCTACGCAACTCCACATCCTTTTCCACTTAGCATAGATTTTGGGACCTTAACTGGTGATCTGGGCTGTTTCCCTTTCGACTACGGATCTTATCACTCGCAGTCTGACTCCCGTGCATTGATATATGGCATTCGCAGTTTATCTGGATTCAGTAACCCCTGACGGGCCCCTAGTCCAAACAGTGCTCTACCTCCATTATCATTCACACGAGGCTAGCCCTAAAGCTATTTCGGAGAGAACCAGCTATCTCCAAGTTCGTTTGGAATTTCACCGCTACCCACAACTCATCCCCGCGATTTTTAACTCACGTGGGTTCGGTCCTCCAGTGTGTTTTACCACACCTTCAACCTGGTCATGGGTAGGTCACTTGGTTTCGGGTCTACATCACATTACTTCTTCGCCCTCTTCAGACTCGCTTTCGCTTCGGCTCCATCTTTTCTGACTTAACCTTGCAACATAACGTAACTCGCCGGTTCATTCTACAAAAGGCACGCCATCACACTTTAATGTGCTTTGACTACTTGTAGGCACACGGTTTCAGGTTCTCTTTCACTCCCCTTCCGGGGTTCTTTTCACCTTTCCCTCACGGTACTGGTTCACTATCGGTCACTAGCTAGTATTTAGCCTTGCGAGATGGTCCTCGCTGCTTCAATCGGGATTCCTCGTGTCCCGACCTACTCAGGATCCTGCTCGGTCTCTTCGCAATTTCGCTTACGGGGCTCTCACCCTCTCTGGCTTACCTTCCCAGATAATTCTGCTATCACTTCGAGTACCTTTTTGCAGTCCTACTACCCCAACTGGCAAGCCAATTGGTTTGGGCTCTTTCCCTTTCGCTCGCCGCTACTTAGGAAATCGATTTTTCTTTCTCTTCCTGCAGCTACTTAGATGTTTCAGTTCACTGCGTCTTCCTTCAATAGACTATTTATTCATCTATTGATAATACCTCTCGGTATTGGGTTCCCCCATTCGGATATCTCCGGATCTTCGCTTACTTACTGCTCCCCGAAGCCTTTCGTGGTTCGTCACGTCCTTCATCGGCTTCTAGTGCCTAGGCATCCACCATGCGCCCTTTTCTACTTGACCTTTATCAAGTTTTGAGTTTCTCTCTTTTCTCGGTCGCTCTTTACAATCTGCTTTTTCGATTGTCTCGGTTTTTTGCTTTGATTATATTCAGTTTTCAATGTACTAACTCT
>NZ_JAGGLU010000028.1 GCF_017874575.1 Lactobacillus colini
TTTCCACTTATTATAAATATCAATTTTATCTTGTTTAGATAATTTGGTCATAATAAAACCCCGAAATTCTTGTCCGAATTTCGGGGTTCATATCACAATGGTCTTTTTTAATACTGAAAATACGCTTTAGAATGATATTTAGCGTAAGTATTGCGATATTGACTAGGGGTCTTATTTTTCCATTTTTTGAAATTTCTGTTTAAAACTTTTGAATCTGAAAAGCCAACCTCATTAGCAATAACTGCAATTGGCTTATTAGTATTTAATAACAATTGGCGTGCATCTAATAATCTGGTGAGATTCAGGTATTTGCCAACTGACATGTAATTACTCTGCTTAAGCTGACTATTGAGTGTTACTTGGGAGATTCCAAACTTATGTGAAATAGAACTAGCCGAAACATTTTCGCGATGGTGGTTATTAATGTAGGTAATTAATTCATTAACTAAAGGTGAATTAAGCGTAGCGGAATTATCCTGAGGTTGATTAAAGTATTGGTCAAGGATAGCAATAATTTGAAAAAAGTCTGCTAGAATTTCAAACCTGATTGGATCGGTAATTTTTTGCTTAACTTTTTTAGAAATATTGATTAGAAGTTCAGAGATCTTTTGATAAGCTTGATAATTGTGATTAACGCTCTTGCCCATTAATTGTAAATTCCAATTAGCACTAGAAGGAAATTCACTTAATAAGAAGTCGTCGTCAATGATTAAGCCAACATAGTGGATTTTATTTTTAGAAATACTAGAAGCTGAATGAACTTGGTTATGGTTAACTATCCAGATATCGCCAGCATTAAAGTGAAAAGTTGTTCCCTTTAATACAAATTGCAAATCGTTGCCCTCAATTAAATAGTTGATTTCAATTCCTTGATGCCAATGTTCTTTAACGAAGGGATTAGTTGAATCATAAAAATAAAATGGAAGTCGGGGAGTGTTTTGAACTTCTTCATGTATAACTGTCATGTTTAATCCTTAAAAAAATAGTAATAACTAGTTTAAAAATTAATACTTACTCTCTTTTTATAAATGATAAATTATTTTTGTAAACAGAAAGGAGGAAGTCGTAATGATTAAACTAGTAGCAATTGACACGGATGGCACATTACTTAATTCTAAGAATAAAATATTGCCCTCAACAAAACAAGTCATAAAAGATAGTTTGGATAAGGGAATCAAGATAGTTCTGTGTTCAGGTAGACCAATTGCTGGCTTACGCCCATACATGGATGAACTGGGAATTAGCGGTCCAAACCAATACGTTGTCACTTTAAATGGAGCAATTGTCAGGAATGCAGATAACCATATATTAGCTCAGGACTTAGTAGATAACGAAACATATCGAAAATTAACTGAGTTTGCAAGGGAAAATAATGTCCCATTTAATATTGTAGATCCTGATTCTAAGATTATTACAGCGGACCATGATATTGACTATATCGAGTTATTGCAAGCTTGGGAAAACCATGCCGGGATGCTTGTCCGCCAGCCAGATGAATTGCCAGCAGATTTTGAAATTTCTAAGGGGTGCTTTGTAAGTACAGATCCTGAAGTTTTGAATAAGATTGAACCTAAGGTGCGTGAGCAGTTTGGGGGCGACCTATATATTGTCCGTGCTGACGATTACTTCTTAGAAGTGTTGCATCCAAATGTAAGTAAGGGCAATGGTCTCATTAATCTTGGAAATAAAATTGGCATTAAGACAGAGAAAATGATGGCCTTAGGTGATTCAGGTAATGATATCTCAATGTTTGAAATTGTCGGGCAAGCAGTCGCTATGGGCAATGGTAGTTTAGAAGCTAAGAATGCTGCTGATTATGTAACAGCATCTAATGATGAAGATGGAATTGCACAAGCTTTTCAAAAATTTGTTTTAGATAATTAATGTATACTGCCCCCTATATCTCAATCACTTAATCTCCCCCCTGGGTTGAGATATTTAAAAGGGTTCATTAGATAGAAAAATATCTGATGAACCCTTTTTTTGACTAGTCGATAACTAATTTTAAAATTCCAATTGCTACACATAAGGCTAAGATTGGAAGCAATAAATATGCTGCAAAGAAAAAGATTAGACTTATTGCAACTAAGAAGCCGACAACTTTAAATAAGCCGATTCCTAGCTTCCAACATAACCAGAAAATAAAAATTAAAAATAACAGGGAAAGCATAATAGTATCCTTTCTATGCTAAAGACATTTGTAATAATATAATACACCATAGGAGAAATTGCAATTAATAAAAAAATTTAAAATTTCGAGGAATTATAATGAAAAGAATTACTTTAGGCTTATTGGCTCATGTTGATGCTGGTAAAACTACCTTGTCTGAAGGGATGTTATATGCTAGTGGTCAGTTAAGGAAGCTAGGAAGAGTCGATAAGCAGGATACTTTTTTAGATACTGATAATTTAGAAAAGAAACGCGGGATTACTATTTTTTCTCATATGGCCAAAATGAATTTAAAAGATACAGAAGTAACAATGCTTGATACTCCAGGACACATTGATTTCGCTAGCCAGACTGAGCAAGTCTTATCCGTACTAGATTATGCTGTCTTGTTAGTATCTGCAAGTGATGGGATAACAAGCTATACCAAGATGTTGTGGGATAAGCTAATTGATTATCAAGTTCCAACTTTTATTTTTGTCAATAAGATGAATCAGCCTGGTACTAATAGAGAAAATGTCATGACTGACTTAAATAAAAAATTGCAGGCGAACTTTGTGAATTTTAATGATAATAGGGATGCTTTTTCCACCTAAAGTCAAGTAATATCAATATTTTTAATAAATTTTCTTGTTTGGTTAGTTCAGTATTAATATCCAAATCAAAATTTTATAGAAAT
>NZ_JAGGLU010000029.1 GCF_017874575.1 Lactobacillus colini
ATTTCTATAAAATTTTGATTTGGATATTAATACTGAACTAACCAAACAAGAAAATTTATTAAAAATATTGATATTACTTGACTTTAGGTGGAAAACTCATTCTTAAATTCCAAAGCCCAGACCAAGTCATTATTTTCGGCTTTTCTAACTCTAAAACAAGAATAGTCATAATAATTGCTAGCACCGCATCAGTAAATGCGGTTAATCGTTCTTTATTCAAATTTGGCACACCCTTTTCTGTTAAATTAATCGATTACATAGAAAGAGCACTTCAATTAAGTTAGGAAGTGCTCAAATAGATTAATGAGTTTGAATAAGTAAGAAAAATATTTAAATTGAATTTTGAGGAGTAAGAATACTATAGACTTTAAAATAATTATCAATAAACGGGTCTACTAGAACCTTGAGTTGTAGGATCCGCAAAGCCAATACTTTCTCTGCTATATTTTTTAGGATTATTAATAATTTTTGTAATTACTTGGGCACATGACTTTCTTGAAACTGAAACGCCAATATATTCTTCACCCTTTTGAGTTACAGTATAGTTAGTGTCATTTTTATCATTGAGCCACGCTAAACGCAAAACAGTATAATCTAAATCTTATTTTTCAATATATTTATCAGACAATACGACTGTATCTGTTGGCTTCACTTCGCCGCCAAAGCAAACATCACGATTATATGAACCGAATGGTTCAGGAACTTCATCATAGATTCCCAATATATTAGATGATATGAGGCGCTTTACACCCTCTTCATCCATAATTTTAATAACATCTTGAGTTAATTTTGCATCTGCACCATGATCGACGAATGCAACATAGACAATGTCTTGTCCCTTAATAACTTTGCGTAAATCTTCTGGATTATTAGCATCCCCATCAATTATGGTAACTCTAGGATTGTCTGCTAAACTATCTAGTCTTGCTGCATTCCGCAATAAGAGCGTTAATTCAATATTACTATTGCCAGTTAAAATTTTATCTTCAACTAAGCGAGCGATTTGCCCGTTTGCACCAATAATTGCTACTTTTGTCATAAATTAAATATTCATCTTTCCATGTTTAACGTAAGGCTTTCAAGCTTGAGCCGAAGATACTTTCAATTGCTTTAGGATCACGATGACTAAAGAATTGACTTTCATTTAGATCTAAGCTACTAATCTTATTCATATCTTCATCACTTAGCTTAAAGTCAAATACATCGAAGTTCTCTTCCATTCTAGCCTTATGAACTGACTTAGGGATTACAACAATTCCACGTTGCAATAACCAACGTAAGATAACTTGACCATTCTTCTTGCCGTATTTTTCACCAATTGAAGCAATTGTTTCATTAGTGAAGATGTTACGCTTACCTTCTGCAAATGGTGCCCAAGCTTCTACAGTTATATCTTCTGATTGGAAGTATTTAACTGTTTCTGGACGTTGGTACCAAGGAGATACTTCAATTTGGTTAACAGCAGGCTTAACATCGCTCATCAATTCTAAGTTCTTGAATTGATCTGGATAAAAGTTAGATACACCAATTGATTTAATCTTACCCGCTTTTTGTGCTTCTTCTAGTGCTCTCCATGCTCCATAAACATCGCCATATGGTTGGTGAAGCAAGTATAAGTCTAAATAATCCATACCAAGCTTTTGTAAAGATTCATCAATTCCTTGCTTTGCCTTTTCATAAGTGAAGTGGTCAACCCATAACTTAGAAGTTACAAAGAATTCACTTCTATCAATACCACTATTATTAATTGCTTTTCCGACTGCTTCTTCATTTTGGTAAGCTGCAGCGGTATCAAATAAGCGGTAACCGACGTCAATAGCATCTTTAACAGCTGCTTGCGCTTGGTTTAAATCTGGTACTTGAAATACACCAAATCCTAATTGTGGCATCTTATTTCCGTCATTTAAAGTAATGTAATCCATTTAAATTTCCTCCATAATTAATAACGATTTGTTTCTTAACAATTATTAGTATATCTGCTAGCCATATAAAATAAAATTGCTGTTTGCCTATGGTAGCATGCGCCCTGTGCATACTGAGTAAGTTAAAAAAGTACTACTAAAATGTAGTACTTCTTAATCTAATTATCTTTATTATGCCTTTGACAGCGTATTTTTGGCCTATTAGGTTTGATTTTTTCTCTTTGTGTGTAATTATTCCAGATGATTTGGATCATCATCATAGATACAAATATCTCTACAAATACTTGTAATAGTAACTCGAATAAGTCACCATAATAATTAATAAAGTAATTGATGCTAATTACCAATAACAAGCACACTAATAGAACTATTACTCCTGTAAGTCCAACATAAAGACCCTTATCCCTTTTATGTTTCATTAGCTTAACTCCCTTAACTTTTGTTTTACATTTAGTATCTATCATAATTATAGTCTTATGTTAGTATTTTGGAGCAAATTTTTTGATAATTTTATTTTTGTATGGATTGCAATTCATCCCAGGATTATACTAATTCATGTTAAAATTAATTTACGTTAATTGTAGAACGTTAATTGTAGAATCAAATTGAACACTTAGTTCATAAAATTAAAAAAGCCCATTTGTGACTCTTTGTTAGAATGTAAATAACCACAAATACATC
>NZ_JAGGLU010000030.1 GCF_017874575.1 Lactobacillus colini
GATCTTGACCCTTTGGATCATACTTGTCGGCATCAGTTTCCTTAGTCGGAGTGTCATCAGTTACGTGAATTTGTACTGGAATTTCATCCTTTGAACCGTCTGGGTAAGTTACTACCACTGTAGCAGTGTGATCACCTGGGGTGGTTGTATCTGGGGTGTCCTTCCAGTCGTAGTGTGTACCTGCTGGCAAGTCGTCCTTGTTGGCAATGCTATCGCCTGCGTTTGGCTTATCACCCTTGTTCACAGTCTGATCTTGACCCTTTGGATCATACTTGTCGGCATCAGTTTCCTTAGTCGGAGTGTCATCAGTTACGTGAATTTGTACTGGAATTTCATCCTTTGAATCGTCTGGGTAAGTTACTACCACTGTAGCAGTGTGATCACCTGGGGTGTTTGTATCTGGGGTGTCCTTCCAAGTGTAACCTGTATCCTTTGGCAAGTCGTCCTTGTTGGCAATGCTATCACCTGCGTTTGGCTTATCGCCCTTGTTCACAGTCTGATCTTGACCCTTTGGATCGTACTTATCTGCATCGGTTTCTTTAGATGGAGTGTCATCAGTTACGTGAATTTGTACTGGAATCTCATCCTTTGAACCGTCTGGATAAGTTACTACTACTGTAGCAGTGTGATCACCTGGCTTAGTAGTATCTGGTGTCTCCTTCCAAGTGTAACCTGTGTCCTTTGGTAAGTCATCCTTGTTGGCGATACTGTCTTCCGCCTTAGGTTGATCACCCTTGTTCACAGTCTGATCTTGACCCTTTGGATCGTACTTATCTGCGTCAGTTTCCTTAGTTGGAGTTTCCTCCTTGACGTGGATATTAACTTCAACTTCATCCTTTGAACCGTCTGGGTAAGTTACTACCACTGTAGCAGTGTGGTCACCTGGGGTGTTTGTATCTGGGGTGTCCTTCCAAGTGTAGCCTGTATCCTTTGGTAAGTCGTCCTTGTTGGCAATGCTATCACCTGCGTTTGGCTTATCGCCCTTGTTCACAGTCTGATCTTGACCCTTTGGATCGTACTTATCTGCATCGGTTTCTTTAGATGGAGTGTCATCAGTTACGTGAATTTGTACTGGAATCTCATCCTTTGAACCGTCTGGATAAGTTACTACTACTGTAGCAGTGTGATCACCTGGCTTAGTAGTATCTGGTGTCTCCTTCCAAGTGTAACCTGTGTCCTTTGGTAAGTCATCCTTGTTGGCGATACTGTCTTCCGCCTTAGGTTGATCACCCTTGTTCACAGTCTGATCTTGACCCTTTGGATCGTACTTATCTGCGTCAGTTTCCTTAGTTGGAGTTTCCTCCTTGACGTGGATATTAACTTCAACTTCATCCTTTGAACCGTCTGGGTAAGTTACTACCACTGTAGCAGTGTGATCACCTGGGGTGTTTGTATCTGGGGTGTCCTTCCAAGTGTAACCTGTATCCTTTGGCAAGTCGTCCTTGTTGACGATGCTGTCGCCTGCGTTTGGCTTATCACCCTTGTTCACAGTCTGATCTTGACCTTTTGGATCGTACTTGTCAGCATCATTTTCCTTAGTTGGAGTTTCATCCTTGACGTGGATATTAACTTCAACTTCATCCTTTGAACCGTCTGGGTAAGTTACTACCACTGTAGCAGTGTGGTCACCTGGGGTGTTTGTATCTGGGGTGTCCTTCCAAGTGTAGCCTGTATCCTTTGGTAAGTCGTCCTTGTTGACGATGCTGTCGCCTGCGTTTGGCTTATCACCCTTGTTCACAGTCTGATCTTGACCTTTTGGATCGTACTTGTCAGCATCAGTTTCCTTAGTTGGAGTTTCCTCCTTGACGTGGATAGTTACGTCCACTTCATCTTGAGAGCCATCTGGGTAAGTTACCACTACTGTTACGCCGTGGTCACCTGATTTAGAAGTATCTGGAGTTTCCTTCCAAGTGTAGTCAGTGTTCTTTGGCAAGTCATCCTTGTTGGCAATACTGTCACCGGCCTTTGGTTCTTGACCTTTATCGACAGTTTGATCTTGGCCTTGCGGTTTGTGACTTTCTGCATCTGAATTTACGTGGATGTTAACTTCAACTTCGTCCTTTGAACCATCTGGATAAGTTACCACTACTGTTGCGCCGTGGTCACCTGATTTAGAAGTATCTGGGGTTTCTTTCCAAGTGTAGTCAGTGTTCTTTGGCAAGTCATCCTTGTTAGCAATACTATCTTCGGCCTTTGGCTCATCACCCTTGTTCACAGTCTGATCCTTACCTTGTG
>NZ_JAGGLU010000031.1 GCF_017874575.1 Lactobacillus colini
TACCCTCAAAACTAAACAAAGTTTCTCTTGTGTGCTTCCGCTTGGCTTGATGGCCTATCTTGATGCTCTCGCATCCTCTCTTCCATCTTCGCCCTTCCTTAGAAAGGAGGTGATCCAGCCGCAGGTTCTCCTACGGCTACCTTGTTACGACTTCACCCTAATCATCTGTCCTACCTTAGACGGCTGACTCCTTTGCAGGTTATCTCACCGGCTTTGGGTGTTACAGACTCTCATGGTGTGACGGGCGGTGTGTACAAGGCCCGGGAACGTATTCACCGCGGCGTGCTGATCCGCGATTACTAGCGATTCCAGCTTCGTGTAGGCGAGTTGCAGCCTACAGTCCGAACTGAGAACGGCTTTAAGAGATCCGCTTGCCTTCACAGGTTCGCTTCTCGTTGTACCGCCCATTGTAGCACGTGTGTAGCCCAGGTCATAAGGGGCATGATGACTTGACGTCATCCCCACCTTCCTCCGGTTTGTCACCGGCAGTCTCATTAGAGTGCCCAACTTAATGATGGCAACTAATGACAAGGGTTGCGCTCGTTGCGGGACTTAACCCAACATCTCACGACACGAGCTGACGACAGCCATGCACCACCTGTCTTAGCGTCCCCGAAGGGAATGCCTAATCTCTTAGGTTTGCACTAGATGTCAAGACCTGGTAAGGTTCTTCGCGTTGCTTCGAATTAAACCACATGCTCCACCGCTTGTGCGGGCCCCCGTCAATTCCTTTGAGTTTCAACCTTGCGGTCGTACTCCCCAGGCGGAGTGCTTAATGCGTTAGCTGCAGCACTGAGAGGCGGAAACCTCCCAACACTTAGCACTCATCGTTTACGGCATGGACTACCAGGGTATCTAATCCTGTTCGCTACCCATGCTTTCGAGCCTCAGCGTCAGTTACAGACCAGAGAGCCGCCTTCGCCACTGGTGTTCTTCCATATATCTACGCATTCCACCGCTACACATGGAGTTCCACTCTCCTCTTCTGCACTCAAGTTCTACAGTTTCTGATGCAATTCTCCGGTTGAGCCGAAGGCTTTCACATCAGACTTATTGAACCGCCTGCACTCGCTTTACGCCCAATAAATCCGGACAACGCTTGCCACCTACGTATTACCGCGGCTGCTGGCACGTAGTTAGCCGTGACTTTCTAGTTGATTACCGTCAAATAAAGATCAGTTACTCTCCTTATCCTTCTTCACCAACAACAGAGCTTTACGAGCCGAAACCCTTCTTCACTCACGCGGCGTTGCTCCATCAGACTTGCGTCCATTGTGGAAGATTCCCTACTGCTGCCTCCCGTAGGAGTTTGGGCCGTGTCTCAGTCCCAATGTGGCCGATCAGTCTCTCAACTCGGCTATGCATCATTGCCTTGGTAAGCCTTTACCTTACCAACTAGCTAATGCACCGCAGGTCCATCCAAGAGTGATAGCTGAGCCATCTTTTATACTCTAGTCATGCGACTTAAGTTCTTATCCGGTATTAGCATCTGTTTCCAGGTGTTATCCCAGTCTCTTGGGCAGGTTACCCACGTGTTACTCACCCGTCCGCCGCTAGTTTGTTTCTAGTTTCATGTGATGCAAGCATCTCATTCTTCTAGTCAAACTCGCTCGACTTGCATGTATTAGGCACGCCGCCAGCGTTCGTCCTGAGCCAGGATCAAACTCTCATTTTTTCAAATGAGCTTTCTTAGCTCTTAACGTTTTTTGATTTGTTATCTCAAATTTATTGCTTGCGAATTGACTTCGCTTTCGTTTGGGGTTACTCACCCCGCACACTTTGCGAAACTTTGTTCAGTTTTCAAGGTAC
>NZ_JAGGLU010000032.1 GCF_017874575.1 Lactobacillus colini
AAAAACATACTAACTTAGTGTTAGGTAGTTATTCGACGGAATAATTGCCTAGCACTTTTATTTTTACTTAAAATAAAAGTAAGATGAAGCGCTTAATGCCGAGGATGCGTTAGGCGGTTGGACGTCATACAAAAAACAGGCAGCTTCACCAGCTATTCAAAAAGCTTATCGAAGTATGTAGGCAGTTTTAATGCCGTGTTTGGAAAAGTAGCACTGAATATCAACTGATGAACAGCTTCATCTAGTCATAGGATAAGTAAAACTATTGGGGGTATATTATTATGAGTTTTCAAATAGTCTTTGGGGTTGACGTAAGTAGTCACACATCTAACGTTAGTGTTGTTATCAAGAAGAAAGAACAAGCGAGCTTCAAAATCACTAATGATAAGCCAGGTTTTGAAGAATTATCAAGTTACTTGGAACTTTATAGTAAGAAAAATTTGGTAGTAGTATTAGAGGCTACAGGTGTTTATTCCTTATCCTTAGAAAAGTTCTTAAGTGACAATGAGTATAACTTTATTTACCTTAATCCTTTAAAAGCAAAAAAGTTGATGGATAATAATTTGCGTCACTTAAAAACAGATAAGGTTGATGCTAAACATTTAGCAATGATTGAATTTACTCTCCCTCAGCCTCTATCTCAAATGCCTAATAAGCATTACCGTGAGATGAAAATTGCTAGTCATACTTATGATCAACTAACTCATGATTTAATAATATTCAAAACTAGGCTGCATCGTGCACTTCAAACAACTTTCCCGCAAATTGAAAAGCTATTTGGTTCTGCCACAGGGATCAAATATTGGCAGATTATTCAAATATATCCTCATGCTCAAATGGTATTAGATGATGGCAATGGTAAAATCTTAGAGAAGTTAAAAGCACTCTCTGGTATTGGCCAACAAACAGCAGAAAACATCGCATGTCGATTAAAAAATTTAGCCACTAAAACTTCATATTACGATGATAAAGATAGTGAACAAGTATGGGAGATTAGATATTGTGTGGAAAGATTGTTAGATATTCAAAGAACTAGACAGCGAGTTATTGAGAAGATTAAAAAAGAGATTTTACTTTCCAAACAAGATACTAGAATTTTTAAAATTTTTATTTCTGTACCAGGTATCGCTGAATTAACTGCTGCACGTTTAATAGCAGAGTTTGGTGATTTATCACGCTTCAAATCTTCTAATCAAATGGATGCATATATTGGAATTGATCCAGGTCGATATCAGTCAGGTCAGATAGATTCTCATTATGGCATATCTAAGCATGGCAGTGCTATATTGAGAAAGATTCTCTATGAAACTGTTAATACTATGATTACTGTTCAACGCCATTCCCCTTGTCATGTAATAGATTACTATGAACGAAAAAAGCGACTTTCTCAATCCAATCATGGATATAAGAAAATCGCTATCGCTTCAGTTCATAAGCTCATTCGTCTACTGTTTGCGCTTATTCATAATAAACAAACTTATGACTATAACTTTGCAGTCAAAAATGAATAAATTCTGACCACTTCAAGTATAACCCAATTGTCTACAAAAAGTTCTATTTAGTAGGCACTTTTTAGCATACTCTCAATTTCTATAAAATTTTGATTTGGATATTAATACTGAACTAACCAAACAAGAAAATTTATTAAAAATATTGATATTACTTGACTTTAGGTGGAAAA
>NZ_JAGGLU010000033.1 GCF_017874575.1 Lactobacillus colini
TGATATGAACCCCGAAATTCGGACAAGAATTTCGGGGTTTTATTATGACCAAATTATCTAAACAAGATAAAATTGATATTTATAATAAGTGGAAATATTACGGTAAGTCTTCTTACCAATTAGGAGAAGAATACGGAGTGGTTACTAGTAATCTTAGATATCTATTTCAACTGATCGATAAACATGGATTAGAAATATTAGATAGATCACCTCATTCCTATTCAGTAGAATTCAAAGAGAAAGCTATTAAAAGGATCCTCACTGGAAATGAAGCTATTAATCAAATCTCACTAGATCTTGGTTTGCCAAATCAAGGAACACTTCACAATTGGCTTCGCAAATACAAAGAAGACGGGTATAATGTCATTAATCATAAGAAAGGCAGAAAATCCAGTGAAGGACAAGGACAAACAAATTCAAGAACTTCAAAAGCAAATCAAAGACCTAAAACGGAAGAATCTAGAGCTTACTGTCGAAAACAAATTTATAAAAAAATTGGATGCCTTAGTCTCTCAAAGAACCAAAAACCAAAAGCACAAGAAATAGTTTCTGCGGTCACTGAACTAAGGCAAGAACTTCACGTGACTGTGAATTTTGTGCTCAAAGTTATTAATTCTAAACCTGATCTTCCTCACCTATCTAGAAGTAATTACTACTATGTTCTAAAACATGATGACAAAGATAAGAAGAACAAGAAGATTATGGAGAGAATTAAAAAAATATATGAAGAACACAGACATCGCTACGGTTATAGAAGAATCACGGCTCAACTTCAACGTGAAGGAATTGAAATTAATCATAAGAAAGTAAAACGTCTAATGACTAAGATGCATTTATATGGTATCGCCATTAGACGTAGACGTAAGTATTCAAGCTATCGAGGAACCGTCGGTAAGATTAAAGCTAATTTGATCAGACGCAATTTTAAGTCCGTAATGCCAAATAGAAAATGGTATTCAGATGTAACTGAGTTTCATTTAAATGGCGAAAAACTTTATCTGTCACCAATTATGGACGGCTGTACACAAGAGATAGTTTCTTATACTCTTAGTCGCAGACCAGTCTTAAAACAAGTAATGGATATGTTAAAGCAAGCCTACAAGAAATATCCAGCACTTAATGGATTGGTATTTCACACTGATCAAGGCTGGCAATATCAAAATCCATTATTCCAAACATGGCTCAAAAATCATGGGATTACTCAAAGCATGTCACGTAAAGGAAACTCTTTAGATGATGGTATGATGGAGGGATTCTTCGGTATTCTCAAAAGAGAAATGTTCTATGGCTTTGAGAAGACATTTAAAAGTCTAGATGAATTAGAGCAAGCTATTAAAGAATATATTGAATATTACAATACTAAAAGAATAAAAACTATACTAAAAAATCACACCCCGATGGAATATCGGAATGTGATCTTAAATCAAAACTAAATCAATAATATGTCCTAATTTTAGGGTTCATATCA
>NZ_JAGGLU010000034.1 GCF_017874575.1 Lactobacillus colini
AAGCGCATTAAGAGCCTTATGCTTATCAAATGCTTTATTAAGCATCGAAAGCACTAATTCCATATCTGGATGTCTAGAAATAGAATAGGCAACAATATCTCCACCACAGCCATCTAGGATCGGTGATAGATAGAGCTTCTCACCATTTAAATGAAATTCAGTAATATCCGTATACCACTTCATATTTGGTCTAATGGCAAAGAAATTGCGCTTAATGTGATTTGGTGCAATTTTGCCAATCGTTCCTTTATAGCTTGAATATTTTCTCTTATTGCGTTTTCTGCCTTTTAAGCCAAGTCTTTGCATAATCAATCGTACCTGTTTAAGTGTGGTCTCCCAACCTTCTCTAGCAAGCTGCAAGAAGACTCTGCGATAGCCATAGCGTTGTTTATGATGATCAAAGATCTCTTTGATCTTCTGTGTAAGCTCAGGATGCTTGTCTTCTTTAGCCGGCTTTGAAATCGTGTAGTAATAGGTACTCTTGGCAATCTGCGGCAGGTCAGGAGACTCTGCGATAGTTTCAAGGATGTATTCTAAACTGACCTTGAAGATTTGCCTTAGTTCAGTGATTGCTTGAGCTATTTCTTCGGTGGTTTCTGATCCAAGGCGTTTAGTTTTTTTACGTAAGCATTGACAATACGCAATTTTAAGTTTTCTTCTTCTAGCTGCTGGATCTTCTTTTCTAGTTCTTTGCGTGACTTCTTTTGGTTCATGGGAAGGGCGTCGTCCTTTCTTCTTGATAACGACATTATACCCATTTTTCTTGTATTCGCGAACCCAATTGCTTAACATTCCATTACTTCTTAAACCTAACTCCAAAGAAAGCTCAGTAAGGGATTTAGTTCCTAATAATAATTTTTCAATTGCGTCTTCTTTAAATTCTTTAGAGAAGACTTCATTTGATTGATCATAGATTCCAATCCCATAGCGATCAATTAAGTTAATCATATAAGCAATGCCACGATTATTTAACTTCCAATTCTTAGAAATTTGAGTAATAGAAATCCCTTCAAATTTCCATTG